>CAWHVJ010000014.1:0-237044 GCA_963832795.1 uncultured bacterium | reverse complement strand
CGGGTAGAAACCGGCTGCTCTATCCCCTGAGCTACGGAGGCGTGCGACACATTGTAACCGGGGCCGACCCGTGGAGGACGGCCCCGGCACGTATGGGACTAGCTTGCGGCGTCAGCGAGCACTTCAAATGGTGCGTCCGCGGGGGCTTCTGCCGCCGCAAGTGCAGCTTTCCGGGCACGCCCGCCGAGAGCTGTCGCGGTCAGCGCGGCTGCGCCGGTGAGCCCGGCCACCATCCACCATGCATTGTGGAAGCTGGTCAAGGCTTCGGCGGCGCTCGTGGGTGACCCGAGGACGGCGATCAGCGTGGCAACGCCCACGATGGAGCCGATTTGGCGCGCCGTCTGGTTCACCGCGCTGCCGACGCCGAACTGGGAAGGTTCGAGCGAGGAGACCGCGGCTCCCGAGATGAGTGAGAAGCACGAACCAACGCCCAGCCCGGCGAGCACGCTGGCGGGCAGCCAAACGGCCGCGTATTCCGGCGTCGATGTTGTTCGCACGGCGAGCGACGCGATCGAGAGTCCCGTTGTGATGAGCCCGATCATGATTACTGGCCGGAAGCCGACGCGCGCCACCATGCGTCCCGCCAGCGGCGCGATCAGGGCCGCGGCAATCGGTGAAGGGGTGATCGCAAGCCCGGCGCGCATCACCGAGTAGTGCCAGACCGACGTGAGGAACAAGACCATGCTCAGCAGCATTGCGAAGAACGCAGAGGCGTAGAGCACCATCACCGAATTCGCGACGGCGAATGAGCGGACTCGGAACAGCCGGAGGTCGACGACCGGCGACGGGTTACGCAGTCCCCGCCAGACGAACGCCGGCACGAGCAGCGCAGTGGCGGCGAAGGCGCCGACGACGCCCGGGCTGCTCCATCCCCATTCGCCACCTTCGACGATGCCGAGCGCCAGCGCTGCCATCGCGAGCGTGATCAGCGCAACGCCGCCGATATCGGCGCCGCTCTTCGCGTGCTCATCCCGGGACTCGGCCAGCACCCGGCGGCCCAGCAGGAACGTCGCCAGCCCCACCGGGATGTTCACGAAGAACACCCAGCGCCAGCCCGGCCCTTCGATGAGGGCCGCGCCAAGCGTCGGGCCGACGGCCGTCGCGAGAGCGGAGAACACGCCCCACAACGCCACCGCCGTCGCTCGCTGCGTCGGAGGGAAGCCGGCGAGCAGGAGGCCGAGCGAGGCGGGGATCATTGCAGCGGCGCCAACACCCTGGATGACGCGGCCGATGAGCAACGTTTCGATGGTCGGGGCGAAACCGCAGAGTGCGGAACCGAGCGTGAACACGCCAAGCCCGCCGAAGAACACCTTCCGCCGGCCGACCCGGTCGGCGGTGCGCCCGGCCACGATGAGCAACGATGCGAAGGCGATCGTGTAGCCGTTCAGCACCCATGAAAGGGTCGCGTGGGACGTACCGGCGAAGGAATGGCCGATCGCCGGGAAAGCGACGTTGACGATTGTCACGTCGAGCGAGCCCATGAACACTCCCAGTGCGGTGGCGACGAGCACCAGCCACTTGTTGGGGAGCGCACGAGCAACTGGGAGAGCCGTCTGGGAGTGAGTTAGTTGCATCATGCAACCAGCCTAGCGGCCGTCCGTTGCTGCTTGCAATCCACCTTTAGTCGGATGCCCGGCGTCGAATGTGAAGCAGGCGACAAATGGAATCGCCGGCGCTATCCTTCACGCGCACGTAAAGGAGGCCCGCATGACCGCGCCTGTAGCCACTCGACCCGAAGACCTCGGCATCAGCTCCGAGAAGCTCGAAGCCCTTTTCGCCCGCGTTAAGCGCGATGTCGACGACGGTATCCTGCCCAGCGCCTCGGTCGCCGTCGCGCGCCAGGGCCGGCTCGCCGGTTTCCGCGTCTTCGGAAACGCGATCCAGGGCGGCGAGCTGAAGCCCGCCACCGACCAGACGCTCTACACGATCTTTTCGTCGACGAAGGCAATCGTGGCCGCCGCAGTCTGGACGCTCTTCGAAGATGGGCTGCTGCGTCTCGATGAGAAGGTGGCAGACATCATTCCCGAGTTCGGTACGAACGGGAAGGACGTCGTCACGGTCGAGCAGGCGCTGCTCCACATCGGGGGCTTCCCGCTGGCGCCGCTGGGACACCCCGCCTGGTCGACGCGCGAAGGCAGGCTCGCCGCCTTCGAACGGTGGCGCCTCAACTGGGAGCCGGGCACGAAGTTCGAATACCACGCGACATCGCTGCACTGGGTGTTGATGGAGATCATCGAGCGCCGCACCGGCGTCGACGGCTGGACGTACACGCGCCAGCGCATCATCGAGCCGATGGGCCTCGACGAGCTCTACATTGGGCTACCGCAGGAGCTCAACAGCCGCGTGGCCGACGTGCTCCACGTCGTGCCCCCGGAGCCGCCCGCCCGGCGGCTGGGGCGAAGTCACGCCCGACGCGATCCTGAACTTCAACCGGCCTGAAGTTCGTGCGGTCGGCGTCCCCGGCGGCGGCGGCATCGCGCGTGCGGCCGACCTCGCACTCTTCTACCAGCCGCTGGTCAACGGCGGCGTCACCGCCGATGGCACCCGCGTCATGAAGGCCGAGACCATCGAGTTCGCCACCAAAGTGCGCACCACGGAGAAGCACGTCGATCCGCTCCTCGGTCACCCGATCAACCGCGCCCTCGCCGTTTGCGTCGCCGGCGACGACGGCAAGGCGAACATGCGCGGCTTCGGAAACACCGCCTCGGGGCGGGCGTTCGGCCATGCCGGCGCAGGTGGCCAGGTTGCGTTCGGCGATCCCGCGACCGGTATCTCGCTCGGCTACTGCACGAATGGCTTCGTGGACGTTCTCACCCAGGGCCGGCGCACCACTGCCGTCGCCAGCCTCGCGATGAGCTGCCTCGCCTGACCAGACAGGCACGGGCCGCCGAACACTAAGCGTTACCGTTCGGGTCCGGTCGCTAAGATAGGACCGTGAGCTGGCGACGGTCGAAACGGGTATCCAGGCTGGCGGCTTGAGCGTCGGCGTGCGTGGTGCTGTTCAGTACAGGGTCTGGCAGTTCGTCACAGCCGCTGTGACGCGTATCTCCCCGCGCGCGAGCTACGCTGTCGCCAACGTCGTCGGTACCGTCGCCTACTATTGCTGGCCGCGTGCCCGCCGCGCCATGCATAACAACTTCCGCCGCGTGCTCGGTCCTGTCCCCGAGGCACAGATCCGCCAGACGGCCCGCCGCTCGCTCGTCAATTACTGCTGCTACCTCGCCGACTTCATTCGCTTCCCTTCCCTTGAGCCCGACGAGCTCCGGGCCAAGGTGGCCGGCGACGCCAGTTTCGAGGCGCTCGACAAGGCGCTGGTCCGCGGAAAGGGCGCGGTCATCGTCTGCATGCATTTCGGCAACTGGGACCTGGGCGCGGGCGCCGCCGCCGCACGCGGTTACCCTGTCACCGTAGTCGCCGAGACCTTCGCCGACCCCAGGCTCGACGCGATGGTCGCGGGCTCCCGCACCCGCCTCGGGATGCAGATCATCAAGATGGAAAAAGCCGGGCCCTCGCTCATTCGGGCACTCAAGCAGAACGGCTTGCTTGCGCTGCTTATCGACCGGCCAGTGCCTGGCGACGGCGTCCGCGTCACGTTCTTCGGCGAAGAGGTGGAGGTCCCCGCAGGCCCGGCACGGATCGCTCTGCGCGCGGGCGCGATGGTCGTGCCGGCCGCCTTCGCCCGGGTTGCGCCCGGCCGTCTCGACGTGACCACCCTCACCGACTTCGCCCTCTGCGATGAGCCCGGGCGAGACGAACCACACAACGTGCAGTCGCTCACGCAGGCCATCATGGACGTCCACGAGCGGTTCATCCGGGAGCACCCCGACCAGTGGTACATGTTCCGCGAGATGTGGCCGGCAAAACGTACGCCGGGGCGGCAGCCGCAGTGATCAAGCTGCTGATCCTCCGGGTTTGCCAGCCGCCGATTTGCCGTTTCCCGCGATTCTTCTACCGCGTTGCCCTCGTCGTGGGGTTCTTCGCCTGGTGGCTCCAACCCGGCGTTCGACGCCGTGTCACCGACAACCTCACTCCGCTCTTCGACGGCGACCGCAAAAAGGCCCGCCGCGCGGGCCTTCGCGTGCTCCAGAACGTTTCCCAGTACTACATCGACCTCCTCAGCCTGCCCGGCCGTCCGATAGCCACGTTCGAACAGAACCACCTCCACATCGTCGGCGAAGAGCGACTGCGTCTCCTCGAGCAGCCCGGGCCGCTCATCGCCGTCAGCGCCCATACCGGCAACGCGGAGCTCGCCGTGCAGGCCCTCACGCACCGTGGGCGAGGGTTCGTCGCGCTCGTCCAGCCTCTCGAACCTCCGGAGTTCGCCCGCCGCATACTCGCCCTGCGGTCCTCTGCCGGCGGGCGCTTCTTCCCGTCTGACTTCGGTGGCCTGCGGGCCTCCATTCACGCGCTCAAGACGAGGCGATTTGCTCGCGCTCATGGGCGACCGCGACATCCAGCACTCGGGCATTTGCGTGCCGCTGGCCGGCCGGGAGGTACGCCTCCCGCGCGGCCCATGGGAGCTCGCGCGGCGCACCAACGCGCTGGTTCTGCCCATCTTTTGCAGGCCGCCGCCGCTTCGATGCGCTTGACGTCGTCGTCGGTGAAGCCTTCCGGGTCGATGTCAGTGACGCCCCCGAGGCGGACCTCCGCAAGGCGGCTGAACACTACGCCGTGCTCCTTGAAGCACACCTCCGCGCAGACCCCGGCCAGTGGGTCGTCCTCGAAGACTTCTGGCGGGTGCACGCCTGTACGCCGGACGCGCAATGAGCACCGCCGATCTCCACATCCACTCCCGCGTCTCGGACGGGCTGGCCACGGTCGAGGACGTCCTCGAGTACGTCGAACACAACACCGATCTCGACGTCATCGCCGTCACCGACCACGAAGACGCCGCCGGCGGCCTCCGCGCCCGGGAGATCGCCGCCCGCAAGAACTACCGCTTTGAGGTCGTCCCCGGCGCTGAAGTCACGACGCTCCAGGGGCACCTGCTCGCGCTCTTCATCGAGTCCTGTCCCAAGAGCTTTCGCCGCGTAGAATCCGCGCTCGAAATGGTCCACGCTCAGAACGGGGTCGCCATCGTCCCGCATCCAATGAGTTGGCTCACGCGCTCAATCGGCCAGGGCAGCATCGATCGCATCTGCAGCCGGGCCGAAGCCGGCGTCACCTTTGACGGGATCGAGCTCGCCAACCCCAGCCCGGCCGGCCGGCAGACGGGCCGCAAGGCGCGCCGCCTCAACGCCGCCCGGTGGCGGCTCGCCGCCATTGGCAGCAGTGATGCGCACCACCTCGCCCACATCGGCGCCGGGTGGACCGAATTCGAGGGGAGCGGGGCGGCCGCGCTGCGCAAGGCGATTGAGGAGCGCACGACTGTCGCGCGGATGACGCGCTATCCTTCGATGCGCGAGGTTGGGTATGGGAAGATGTTGATGGGTCTCGCCTGGGGCTATGCGGCCACGCCGCGCAAGATGTTCGGTTGGGTTAACTGGCGGGGGGAGCGCACGCCATGAAGATCGCGCTCGTTTGTCCCTACGACTGGTGCGTCGACGGCGGGGTCAAATCCCACATCGCGAACCTCGCCGCCTTCTTTCGGCAATGGGGCCACGATGTCACCATTTTCGCCCCGGCGTCGAATCCGGAGAAGGTCGCGGGCGAGTGCGTGGTCATGGGCAAGCCGCGCTCCATGCGCGTAAGCGGATCCGTCGCGCGCATCACGTTCGAGTGGAAGTCCCCGGAAGTGAAGGCGCTCCTCGCCACCGCCGAGTTCGACATCGTCCATCTCCACGAACCGCTGATGCCCCTGCTGCCGTACCACTTCCTGCGCTACTCGACATCGCCGACCATCGGCACGTTCCACGCAGCCAAGGAAGGCGGCAACCGCTTCTACGGCTATACCACGCGCATAACGCGGCGCTGGTTCCGCAAGCTCGACGGCAAGATCGCTGTTTCGCCGGCCGCCGCCCGGCTCGTAAGCCGCTATTTCACCGGCTACTTCAACATCATCCCCAACGGCATCGACTATGAGCACTTTCGGCGGGACCGCGAGCCGCTGGAGGAGTTCATGGATGGCCGCCTGAACATCCTCTTCGTCGGGCGTCCGGAGAAGCGTAAGGGCCTGAAGTACTTGCTGCGGGCCTACATTCGTGTGAAGCAGCTGGAGCCCAACGCCCGCCTCATCGTCGTGGGCGCCGGTGACTTCACACGCTACGAGCGCATCATGGCTCCCATCCAGGACGTCGTGTTCCGGTCCAACGTTCCCTACGACGAACTGCCGCGCTATCACCGCAGCGCGCACGTGTTCTGTGCGCCCAACACAGGGAACGAGAGCCAGGGCTACGTCCTGCTCGAGGCGATGGCCGCCGGACTGCCCGTCATCGCGAGCAACATCGAAGGCTTTGCCGGCGTCATCACCGACGAACTCGATGGCGTTCTGGTGAAGCCCAAGGACAGCGACGCCCTCGCCCAGGCGATTCTCCGTCTCCTTCGCAACCCGCAGCTTCGCAGAGACCTGGGCGCGCGTGGCCAGGCGCAGGCTGTCCACTACAGCTGGGACAACATCGCCCGCCGCGTGATGTCCTACTACGAGCGCCTGCTGTACGAACACCGCCAGGTCGCGGAAGTGTCCGCCGCAAAACGCGACCAGGCCGCTCCCGCAGCCGGAACGTGATCAAGTCCGCCTGCCCGGGTCAGTTAGCGAGGTTCCGGCAGTGCCCCGCCTGAACCTTCTCCCGCAGCGCCTGCCCGCCAACGTGAGCAACGGCATCGGCCGCAGCGTCGGCCGGCTGGGTGTCACCCCGAACATGGTTTCGCTCTTCGCCTTCGGGGGCAACGTCTTCGCCGCGTATCTCGTAGCCCGCGAAGCGTTGCTCTGGGCCGGTATCGTCTACCTCGTCTTCAGTCTGCTCGACCTGGTGGACGGCGCCGTCGCCCGGGCGACCGGCCTGGCCAGCGTCTTCGGCGCCATCTTCGACTCGGTCCTGGATCGCGCGAGCGAAGCACTCGTGCTCGTCGGCTGCGCCTACTACTTCGCCGAACGCGGGGAGAACGTGCAAACCATCGTCGCCTACACGGCACTCTTCGGTAGCCTGGCGGTGAGCTACATGCGTGCGCGCGCCGAGGCCGCCGGCCTCTCCATGCGCGAAGGCCTCTTTCGTCGCCAGGAACGTGTGGCGCTCGTCGCCCTCGGTTTGCTCTTCAACGGCCTCACGGTAGCGATCTGGGTGCTCGCTGTGCTCGCGAACGCGACCGCAATCCAGCGCTTCGCGATGCTCGTGCGTGGACTCCGTACGGCGCCGGCAGCGTAGACCACAGCCTCACTCCGGTGCGTGCGGAGCTTCGCCGGTGTCCTCGGGGGGCGTTGGGGTCGGGGATGCGGTGGCCATGCGCGCCTCCCGCTGCTTGCGGTTGTTCGTCAGCATCATGGCGACGAGGAGGCTGAGCACGCCCAGCAACACGAATACAACGGATGCGCCGATGATCGCGAGGGCGGTCTTGCTCACTCCGCCTCCGGAATCCGTCTTGGCCGCCGCCGCTACGGTTGGCTTCGCCGTTGGCCGCGGAGTCGCCGCCGCCTTCGCAGTCGGCGAGGCCTGCGCGCCGGTGGTTGGCGACGCCTGCTGCTGGAGCGGGGGGAGCCCCAGCGACGCGCGAAACTCCGTTTCCAGGCCAGCCTGGTCGAAGCCGTAGGTCGCCTTCATCACGTCGTCGAAGCGGCCGCCCTTCTTGATGTTCGCGAAGAAGGTCGCGTACTTGTCGGGGCCGTAGGTGTCGATCAGGTATTTCACCAGCGAGTACGACTCGCCGTAGAAGACGTTGACGTTGTTCGCCTGCGTGGGCGCGATGCCCATCGAACTGATGGGCAGCAGCCGGTTTGCCCGCACTGCCGATTGGAAGGCGCCGGTAAAGCCGTCACCCGGGGTGGACTGGCCGTAGACCGCCGTGCCTTCGTCCAACCACGACGGAAGCTTGCCAAAGGCGCTCTCGCCGGCGGTCTGGTTGATGATGTGCGTGAACTCGTGCCGGAGTGTGTCCGTGCGATCCGAAGTGCCGCACGAGAGCGGGATCACGAGCACGATGTCCTGCGTCACCTTTGTCCCGCAGGTCGTCGTGGTGGCGTCGAACTTGGTGCTTGTGCCCGGCCGCGCCTTGCTGCTTTCGGCTTCATCGTCGAAGAGGATGACCTTCACCGGCGTCACCGCGAGCGTCGTCTTCAGCAGCTTCACCGCCATCTTGTCGTAGGTCTCGACGCCCGCTTTCAGGTAGGCGTTCGCCAGCGCCTGGTTGTCGCCGTGGTAGTAGACGGTCATGAAGTCGCCCTTCACCGACTGCCAGTCCTGGCCTGTCGGCAGATAAAAGAACGGCGTGTCCGGACCGACGAACTTCTGGCCGTCCGCGGTGGTGATCTCCCAGTGATAGAGAAAGTCGCTTCCCACCGGGATGTACTGCCCGCCCGAGTTGGTGAGCACCTGAACTTCCGCGGAGACGTTCTTGTCCGGAGTGAGGTCTTTGGGCTTGGCGATAGCGCTCGTGCCGCTCCCCTTGATCGCGTAGGAGAGCGTTACATCGGTGATGTTCGTATCCGCATGCGCGGTGACCTTGAACACCAGGTTCGCCGGATAGTTGTTCTGGATCGTCGCCGAGTCGATAACCGTGTCAGCGGCAGCCGTGTGCAGTCCCGCGCCGGCAAAAGCACAACCCAGCGCGACCGTCGCCACCAGTGCCAGCAGCGACCGCCTCAATCCTCTTCCCCTACCCTCGATTTCAGGTACGCCTCGACAAAGCCATCGATCTCGCCGTCGAGAACTGCGATGGTGTCGCTGGTCTCGTAGTCGGTCCGGTGATCCTTGATCATCTTATACGGGTGGAGCACGTAGCTGCGGATCTGGTTGCCCCATCCCATGTCCACGTGCTGCCCCTTGAGCTTCGCCTTTTCTTCCTCTTGCCGCAGCAGCTCGCGCTCGAGCAGCCGCGCCTCCAGCACCTTCATGGCGCTCTCGCGATTCCGCCCCTGCGAGCGCTCGTTCTGGCACGTCACGATGATCCCCGTCGGGATGTGGAGCAGCCGCACCGCCGTCGAGTTCTTCTGTACGTTCTGCCCGCCTGCCCCGCTCGACCGAAACACGTCGATCCGGACGTCATCCGGGTTGATCTCGATCTCGCCGGTGGATTCGACCTCCGGCATCACTTCCACCTTCGCGAAGCTCGTGTGGCGCGAATGCGACGAGTCGAACGGCGATTGCCGTACGAGCCGGTGGACCCCGCGCTCGCTTTGGAGGTACCCGTACGCGTATGGCCCGGTGATCTCCATCGTCGCGCTCTTGATCCCCGCTTCCTCGCCCTCCGTCGTGTCGAGCAGTTCCACCTGGAATCCGTGCCGCTCGCCCCACCGCAGGTACATGCGCAGCAGCATCTCAGCCCAGTCCTGCGACTCCGTCCCCCCGGCGCCGGCGTGTACCGCGAGGATGGCATTGCGCGCGTCGTACTCACCCGAGAGCTGCAGTTCGAACTCGAGCTTCTCGAGCTGCTTCTCGACCGCGTTCATCTCCTCCACCGCTGACGCCACGACGGAATCGTCTTCCTCTTCGCTGGCCAGCTCGAGCAGTTCGACCACGTCACGTACGCGCCGCTCTAGGCCCCGCCACGTCTCCACACGTGCCCTCAACGTGGCAAGCTCCTGCATGACCGTGCGCGCGGCGTCGGCGTCGTTCCAGAATGCCGGGTCCGCCGATTGCCGCTCGACTTCTTCTAGTCGCGCCTCATCGTGGGCGAGGTCAAAGTCGCACCAGGATGTCGGAGATGCGTGCCAGCAGTTCGTTCGCCCGGACGAGGTATTCGTGCATGGCTTGAGTTTAACCGGCGCCTGCGGCAGGTGGTACTCTGGACGTGCATGCATATGCATGCAGGAGGCTCCGCGATGCGAGCGACCGTTGAGATCAGCGACGACCAGTGGGCCAGGCTGAAGGCGATCGCCGCCAGCCGCGGCGAAAAAGGCTACTCGAACGTCCTCCACGAGGCGATCGCGCTCTATCTCAAGCAGGAGGACGAAGCCGAGCGCGAGGAGCGCAAGCGCCGCGCGCTTGCCGCTTTCGGCAGCATCTCCGATGAGGAAGCGGAGGCGCTCCACGCGCACGTTCGTGAACTGAGGAGCCGATGGCGGCAGCCGTAGCGGATTCCGACGTCGTTATCGACTACCTGCGCGGAAGGGAGACGACCCCAGGCCTGCTGGAAACACTGGCGACAGCCGGAGAACTTCGGATTACTACGGTGTCTCGCTTTGAGGTCCTGTCAGGACTGTCCCCAGGGCGCACAAGGGATCGCTTCCTTCAGTTGCTGGCTGACACTCCCACTCTCGACTTCGACGCACCGGCCGCCGACCGTGCTGCTGAAATCGACCAGGAGCTCCGCGCGGCGGGGATCCGGCTTGATGTGGCCGACACGATGATCGCGGGAATCGCACTCAGCCACGGGCTCCCGCTGCTCACGCGAAACCGGCGCCACTTCGATCGCATACCGGGGCTCGTGCTGATCGAACCGTAGGCTCAGGCGCGGGTGCCCACCACACGCGTGAAGCCGAGGCACCGGCCCCCATCCGCTCGAAGCATGGCCGCCTCGCTCTCGGCGGGCCACCCGGCGTCGCCTGCTTGCATCAGCCAATCCAGCCAGAATGCGGCCCCATCCTCCACGAAGTCGGCCGTCACTGACGCCAGCGCGCCGCTCCGCTCCCAGTGACGCTTCCACCATGCCGGGCTGTGGAAGCTCCAGAAGTCGGGGTCCCAGTACGGCTCAAGGTGGCTCGGCACTCCGTCGTCCAACTCCTCCCGGAGCCCCGGCACGACGATGCCGATCTGTCCGCCCGGCCGCAGGAACTTCGAGAGATAGGACAGGTACAGGTTGTCCGTGCCGAAGTAGTGGTACGCATCCATGCTGACGATGGCGTCGAAATACCCCTCCGCGAACGGCAGTTCGTGTGCCTCCGCACGGACAGGGAACACGCGTTCGGCCACTCCCGCCGCCCGGATCCGCTCGAAGTTGGGAGTCGGCGCTATCCAAAGGTCCGCCGCCCACACCAACGCCCCGAATTCCTTCGCCACGAAGATCGAGCTGAACGCTTTGCCACAGCCCAGGTCGAGCACCCGCATACCCGGCTCGATGGACATCCGCTCCGTCAGCGATTCGGTCAGCCAGAGGACGTTTGGGCCCATTGGCTTCTCGGCCAGGAACGCCGCCTGGTATCCCTCCGACCGCGGAAACCGTGCTGCCCAGTCCGCCACGGTCAGTTGCCCGCCGCGCGCTCGGCGGCCCGCACAGTGTTCACGAGCAGCATCGCGATCGTCATCGGGCCAACGCCGCCTGGAACCGGCGTGATCCACGAGGCCACCTCGCGCACCCCGCGGTCGACATCGCCAACCAGCCGCCAGCCGCGCTCGCGCGTCGCGTCGTCGATTCGATTCGTGCCGACGTCGATCACGACAACGCCGGGTTTCACCATGTCCGCCGTCAGCGTCTTTGGCCGGCCTGCGGCCATCACCACAATGTCGGCCGTTCGCGTGTAGCGTTCCGATGTCGGGAGTCCCGGTGTGGCAGATCGTCACTGTGGCGTTCGCGCCCTGTGCCTTGTTGCTCAGCAGCACCGCCAGCGGCCGCCCAACAAGCGTCGAACGCCCCACGACGACAACGTGCTTCCCGGCGGGGTCATTCCCGCTTCTGCGCAGCAGTTCCATCACGCCGTGCGGTGTGCACGGAATGACGCCGTCCGTCTCGCCGCGAAGCAGGCGCCCGAGGTTTTCCGGATGAAGCCCGTCCGCATCTTTCTCCGCGGCCACTGAATCCACGTACCTGCGCTCGTTGATCTGCGGTGGCACGGGAAGCTGCGGAAGAATGGCGTGGAACCTGGCGTCGGCGTTGAGCCGCGCGACCAGCGCGAGCAACTCGGGTTCTGGCGTGGCGGCCGCAAGCCGGAACGTCTCGGACGCGATGCCGAGCTCGGCACACGCCTTCGCCTTCGAGCTCACGTAGCTCACCGAGGCCGGGTCGTCGCCCACCAGGATCGCAGCCAGTCCGGGCTGCACGCCACGCGCTTTCAGGGCCGCGATCCGTGGCTCAAGCTCTGCGCGAATGGCTGCCGCCGTGGCTGCCCCGTCGATGATTTTCGCCGTCATGCCTGTAGCCTATCGCGACCCCTGCCCTATCCGCGATCTGCCGCGTCCGCCGCCCGCCGACGACCCAACATCGACAACCGGCGTCTGTTGACTCGAAAATCGCCGGATGCCAACAAAGTTCGCCGTCGGGATCGACATCATCGAGATTGACCGCGTAGAGGATGTCATCCGGCGCCACGGCGACCGTTTCCTCCAGCGCGTCTACACGTCTGCCGAGATCACACACTGCCGCGGCCGCGTTTCCGAGCTCGCCGCGCGGTTCGCCGCCAAGGAGGCCGTCATGAAAGCTCTCGGTACGGGCGTCCGCGGCGTCAGCTGGCGCGACATCGAGGTGTTGCCCAACCGGCGCGGCAAGCCGCTTGTGTTCCTCTATGGTCGCGGCGCGGCCCGCGCAAAGCACATCGAGCTTCGCGGGCTGGAGATCTCGCTCACGCATTCGAAGGAGTACGCCATCGCCAGCGTCGTCGGCGAACGCGCGCTCACCGAGGCGGAAGATACGCCACGCCGCGGTGATGCCGCCCTGCGGCTCATTGCCGAAGAGGGACTCCGATGAAGCTGGTAACAGTCGCCGAGATGCGTGAACTCGAAGCTGCCGCCGTCGCCGCGGGCGTCACTGAGGCGCAGCTCATGCAGGAAGCCGGCCTCGCCGTCGCCCAGGAGGCATGGATGCTCCTCGGCACGCTCGAAGGGCGGCGCATCGTCGTCTTCGCCGGCCCCGGGAACAACGGTGGCGATGCACTCGTGGCCGCCCGCCATCTCTCTGAATGGGACGCCGACATCACCGTCTACGTGCCCCGCAAGCGCCGCGACGAGTCCTTTTATCCCGAGCTCATGGAGCGCGGCGTGTCAATCAAGGCCGGCGAAGACGACCCCGACGCTGCCGGCCTCGCGGAGTTGCTCTCCGTCGCCGACCTCGTCATCGACGGCCTTCTCGGCATCGGCCAGGAACGTCCGCTCGAGCCGGAAGAGCCGCTCGGCGTGGCCTTGCTCGCGCTGGCCGAGGCGCGCCAGTCCTATACACCTCCGAAAGTCGTCGCCGTCGACCTCCCCACGGGCATCAATGCTGACTCCGGCGCGGCCGACCCGCTCACGGTCGTGCCCGACATAACCGTTACCTTCGGGCTCCCGAAGGTTGGCATGTACCAGGCGCCCGCGAGCAGCATGCTGGGCCGCGTCCAGGTCATCGACATCGGCATCCCGAAGGCCGCGCAGGACGCCGTCCAGCTCGAATTGCTCACCGCCCGCTGGGCGCGGACCGCCCTCCCGAAGCGCGGAGAAGACTCCAACAAGGGCACCTTCGGCCGCATCGCCGTCGTGGCAGGCTCCGCGCGATACATCGGCGCCCCGAGGCTCGCGGCCACGGCCGCCTATCGCGCCGGAGCCGGGCTGGTCACCATCGCCTGCCCGAAGTCGCTGGTGCCGGCGCTGGCCCCCGGCATCGCCGAGGCCACCTGGCTTCCGCTCGAGGAGAGCGAAGGCCGGCGGTATCCCCGGAGCGGCGGCCATCGAACTGCGCCCGTCGTGGGCATCGTTCGACGCGGCCGTCGTCGGGCCCGGCATGGGCACCGACGAGGACACGAAAGCCTTTGTCTGGGCCGCGCTTCCCGATCTCGGTGAGGACGTCCGCGGAGTCGTCATCGATGCAGACGCGCTGAACGCGCTCGCCACGTTCGTCGATGCCGCCGATCGTGTGCCGCCAAATGCCATCCTGACGCCGCACCCGGGCGAGATGGCGCGGCTCCTCGGCACCACGGTGGCCGACGTCCAGTCGCGCCGGCTGGAGGTCTGCCGCGAGTCAGCGCGCCGCTTCGGCTGCACCGTCGTACTCAAGGGCGCACATACGGTCATCGCCTCAGCTGACGGCCGCGCCCGCCTGAGTCCGTTCGCCAATCCGCTCCTCGCCTCCGCCGGCACCGGCGACGTGCTCGCAGGCATGATCGGGTCCTACCTCGGCCAGGGCGTCGACCCCTTCGAAGCCGCCTGCCTCGGAGTCTATCTGCACGCCGCGACGGGCGAGGCGCTGCGTGAAGAGATGGGCGACTCCGGCCTTCTCGCCTCCGATCTGGCGGCCCGGCTGCCGCGCGTCAGCAAAGACATAGCCGCCGTCTGATGTACACTGGCCGCCAGCACATGCTCATGTTCGAGACCATCCCGTGACCCGCCGCGTCGTTGTTACCGGCATCGGGATGATTACCGCGCTCGGACATAACGCGTGCGATAACTGGCAGGCGCTGGTCGCCGGCCGCTCCGGCATCCGCCGCACGAGCCTCTTCGATCCGGCCGCCTATGAATCCCAGGTCGCCGGAGAAGTCCCCGACTTCGACCCCACCGCCTACATGGATCGCAAGGAAGCTCGCCGCGCGGACCGCGTCACGCAGTTCGCCTTCGTGGCGGCACAGGAAGCCCTGGCACAGAGCGGCTACGACCCGCGTACCGCCGGCGACGGCGACGACATGGCTGTCATCCTGGGCACGGCTATCGGCGGGATTACCACCCTCGTCGCCGAATACGACACGCTCCGCGAGAAGGGACCGTCGCGCGTCAGCCCGTTCCTCATGCCGATGATGCTGCCCGGACATGTCGAGCGGACAGCTCAGCATCAAGCTTGGCGCCAGGGGCGTGAACTATAGCCTCGTCAGCGCATGCGCCAGCGGCGCCGACAGCATCGGCGAGGCCGCCAACATCATCCGCCGACGCGACGCCGAGATCGCCATAGCAGGTGGGACCGAGGCGGCGATCTCGCCGCTGGTCATGGCAGGCTTCTCGGCCGCGAAGGCGCTCACTACCCGCAACGCCGAACCAGCGACCGCGTCGAAGCCGTTCGACCTCAATCGTGACGGTTTCATCCTCGCCGAAGGCGCCGGCGTCGTCGTGCTGGAGTCCGAGGAGCACGCTCTCGCACGCGGGGCCACCATCCTTGCCGAATTGGCGGGATACGGCGCCACGAGCGACGCCTTCCACATCACGCAGCCCGACGAAAACGGCGAGGGCGCGGCTCGCGCCATGAAGCGGGCGCTCGCGGCCGCCGGCCTTGCACCCGACGACATCGACTACGTCAACGCCCACGGCACATCGACGCCGCTCAACGACAAGTTGGAGACCGTCGCCCTCAAAAAGGTCTTTGGCGAATACGCCTATGAGCTGCCGGTGAGCTCCACCAAGTCGATGACCGGTCATCTGCTTGGCGCCGCTGGCGCCGTCGAGGCGGGGATCTGCGTCCTCGCCCTCCAGCACGGCGTCATTCCGCCGACCGCGAACTACGAAACGCCTGATCCCGACTGCGACCTCGACTACGTCCCGAACGTCGCCCGTTCGGCATCCCTCGAAGCCGTGATGACGAACTCGCTCGGCTTCGGCGGCCACAACTCCAGCCTCATCATCCGCCGCTACCGGCCGAGTTAGCGCATGACCGCACTCGTGGGCCGCCCGACAGCTCGCTGGCGGCTCCGCGACCCCAATGCCTACCAGAACGGCATCCCTCGCTTCCCTCCCATCGTCGCAACGGTATTGGCCGCCCGCGGCATCACCACGCGTCCGCAGGCCGACCTGTTCTACAAGCCGCACCTCGCCCTCGACTACGACCCCCTCGAACTCCCCGGGATGCACGAAGCCATCGCCCGCGTCCAGCGTGCCATCAGCGACCGCGAGACGATCGCGCTTTATGGCGATTTCGACGTCGACGGCATCACGTCGGTCGCCGTCCTCCACCTCGCTCTCCGCCACCTCGGTGCTTCGACGATTTCGTATATCCCCGATCGCTTTTCCGAAGGCTACGGCCTCAACTTCGGTGCCATCGCGAAGCTGCGTGAGCAGGGCACCGGTCTCCTGATTACCGCTGACTGCGGCATCAGTTCTGTCGCCGAGGTCGCGTACGCCAACGAGCTCGGTCTCGAGGTCATCATCCTCGACCACCACACGGTGCCGGATGAGCTCCCGGCGGCCCTCGCGACGGTGAACCCGAAGCGGCTCGATTCGCCATACCCGTTCGATGAGCTGGCCGCGGTTGGCGTGGCCTTCCGCTTCCTCCAGGTCCTCTACGAAGCGATGGGCCAAACCCTCGACGACTCGGAGTTCATCGACCTGGTCGCCCTCGGCACCGTCGTCGATGTCGCCCCGCTGTTCGATGAAAACCGCCGCATCGTCACTACCGGCATCGAACAGATGCGCCGCGGCCTCAGGCCGGGGTTGGAAGCGCTCGCGACCGTCGCGGGCACGACTCCCGAGCGATTCAACGCCGAGACGCTCGGCTTTGCCATGGGCCCGCGAATGAACGCCGCCGGCCGTCTCGCCCACGCGAACATCGCGCTCGACCTGATGCTCGCCGACGATCGTCTCGTTGCTCGTGAGCTCGCGGAGAAGCTGGACTCGCTGAACCGCCAGCGTCAGGAACAGACGGAGGAGGCGCTGGCACTGGCCGAAGAGCTCTGTGGAACGGCCGACGATCCGCTCATCATGATCGCGAGCGACCGCATTCACGCCGGGATCGTCGGCATCGTCGCCTCGCGCCTCGCCGACCGCCGCCATCGCCCGTCGATCGTCCTCCACCAGACGCCGACGGAGGCCCGCGCCAGCGCTCGTAGCATTCCCGCGTTCGACATCGTCGCCGCCATCCGCAAGGAACGCGATCTGCTCGTGCGCCACGGCGGCCATCGCGCAGCCGCGGGCTTCACCGTGAAGAACGAGAACCTCCCGCTCCTCCGCGAGCGCCTGATCAACACGGCGGCCGAGCTCCTCGATCCGCGAAACGCTTCGGCCGGTCTTCGATATCGACGCCGAGGTGTCCCTCGGCGACCTCACGGGCCTGGAAATCAAGGGTCTGATGCGATTCGAGCCCTGCGGCCAGGGCAATCGCAAGCCCGTGCTCCTCTCGCGCCGCGTCCGTGTCCTCGATGCGAAGACCGTCGGCGCTGACGGCAGCCATCTGAAGCTCATGCTCAAGGACGGGCTCGCTACCTGGCCCGCGATTGCCTTCCGCCAGGCGGATGCCGAGCTCGCCGGCGAAATCGACATCGTCTACTCGCTCAAGCGGGACTGGAAGGATGAACGGGTCGAGCTGGAAGTCCTCGACCTCGCTCCTTCGGGCGAGCACCGTGCGCTGGACATCGCACCGTGAGCGACGAGGTCCACCTCACTCCCGACGCCGAACAGGCGCTCACGGCGGCGCAGGAGTTCTGCTACCAGATGAACGTCGCCATCGTCGCCCCGGAGCACGTGCTCGCCGGGGCGCTCGCCGTGCTCGAAGCCGAGGGCCACAGCGGCGCGCCGGCTCGCAGCCGCCGTGGAGGAAGCCCTCCTCTCCTCACAGGGCGCAAGCGACGAGCCGCTTTCCGCGAACGTGATGTTCGGTTCCTCGGCCCGGGAGGCGATCAATTTCGTTGCTGGTGTCGTTCGTCGCTCTGGCGGCACGGAGATCACCGCCGGCCACCTCGCCGCCGGGACCATCCTCTCCGGCGAGGTCGGGCCGATGTTCTACATGGCCCTCGGAACGTCCCGCGACGGGCTGCTGAACGCGCTCGCCGGCGAACCGCCGCCTACGCCGGGTTGAACCCCTTGTTGCCGTATCGTCCGCTGATGTCGAGCGGCCCCGCCAGGAACGCGGGGTCCGGCTTCAGCGCGTATTCCCGCAAACACGCCTCCGTGAACTTGATCGCGTGCTCGTCCCCGGAAAACACGGCGCGGTCGATCAACTCGTCGCGGTCCGGCGGTTCCTCGGGCAGCTCCACCGGTTTCGGGTAGTGCCCGCGTGAGTGGATAGCGGCGCACGCCTGCCACGCGTACCGCGCAGCCAGCCGCGCCGTCGCCTCCGATAGGTACGGCGCCATCATCCGTAGCGCGCTGGGCGCGGTCACGGTGTGTACGTAGGGGATGCTCGCCGGGCCGGCGTTTTGCAGGTATCGGAACGCCATCGTCGATGTGAGGTCCGAAAGGAACGCCGACACATCCTCGCCCGGCGCCGCCATGTTCACCACGCCTTCGAACGCTGGGAATCCGTCGAGTTCGGCAACCGCGCTGAAGATGCTCGTCGGCCGGGGCTTGCGCATCTGCAGCGGCATGATCGGCACACTCTCGATGACCTCCGATGGCAACCGCGCTTCCACGGGCAGGGGCGTGCCGGGGAGCACCTGGTACCGCGCCGCCCAGTACGCCAGCCCCGCGACGAACTCCGACCGCCGTTCCGCGGTGTCTTCCGCCGCGAGGCTGCGCACCGCGTGCGCCGTCCGGATCAACCCGTGCGTCGCGCCGCTCATCATTCCCGGCGCCAACCGCGGCGTCCACGTCTCCAGCACGTCCTGCCACGACATCGAGTCGACTTCGGTAGCGAAGAAATCCTGCCAGTCCGAGACACGATCGAGCGCTCCCAGCGCCTCCGTCCACGACCCCTTCCGGATCGGGCTGACGTTCGCGGGCCGCTCGCTCAATCGCTTCCGGTACTTCTCAACCCATGGCACGACCGCATCCTCACGGCCCAGCGCGATCAGCGCCTCGGCCGCCATCGGGCCGTGGTTCGAGAGTCCGGCGCCCCCGAACTCCGGGCCGCAATCTCCGAGCATCAGTAGCGCTTCGTCGATCACGATCATCTGCTTCTCCTGGCGTGGGCTCCTGCAGGCGACGGTGGGCTCGCGCTAGCGCCCCTTGAATACCGGCTCCCGGCGCTCCACGAAGCTCAGCGCGCCCTCGCGGTGGTCTTCGGTCGTGAAGAGGTAGGCGAGTGAGGAGCCGATGTACGCACCCATCTCTTCCATGCCCGCGTTCACGGACTTCCGCAGGCCTTCCTTCATGTAGCGCATCGCGATCGGCGGGTTGGCTGCGATCTTCCCTGCCAGCGCCATCGCCGTTGGCATCAGCTCGTCCGCCGGCACCACGCGCGAAACGAGGCCAATTCGTTCCGCCTCGGCCGCCTCAATCAGATCGCCGGTGAATAGCAGCTCCGCTGCCTTCGAGGGCCCGACCACCCGCGGCAGCCGCCAGAGCCCGCCGAGGTCCGCGACCAATCCCCGCTTGATGAACAGCTCCCCGAACTTCGCCTTCTCGGAGGCGATGCGGATGTCGCAGAACAGCGCCAGGTCCATTCCCCAGCCCACAGCGGCGCCGTTCACTGCCGCGATCACCGGCTTGTCGCACTCCAGCACCGCCACTGCCGCCGGCGTTGGCCGTGGCCGCACGTCGCGCAGTCGCGTCACCGTCGCTTCCCGCGCCTCGCCCAGCATGATCTGCTTGACGTCGTCCCCCGAGCAAAACGCGCGCCCCTCCCCGGTGAGCACAACGCACCGCACCTCCGGATCGGAGTGGGCGTTCCGGAAGGACGCCTCGAGTTGGGCATACACCTCGCGCGTGATTGCGTTCATCGCCTCCGGGCGGTTCAGCGTCACGGTCGCGATGTAGTCGGCAACTTCGTAGCGGACGAGATCCTCGGACATGGCTTCCTCCGTGGTCTTACTTGAACTCGTAGCCGCCCTTCACGCCTTCCGGGTTCGGGTTCGTGAGCACGTTGACGCAGGCCGGCTTACCGCTGTCGAACGCCCGCGCGATGGCCGCCGAGATCTGTTCCGGATGCTCGACGAACTCGCCGTGCCCACCAAGCCCCTCGACGACCTTGTCGTAGCGCGCGTTGTCCCCGAGCAGCGTCGCCGGCGTGCGGCCCTCGCCGTACTGCGCCTTCTGCCCGACGTAAATCTGGTGCCAGGCGCGGTCGTTCCCGATCACCGACACGACCGGCATCTTGAATCGCACGAACGTGTCGAAGTCGAACCCGTTCAGTCCGAACGTTCCGTCGCCGTTCACCATCAGCACCTTCTTGTTTGGCGCCGCCACGCTCGCCGCCATGCAGAAGCCGGTACCCGACGCCCAGCGTCCCGAACGGACCCGGGTCCATCCACTGACCGGGATGGTTGATGGGCAGCACGCCTGCCGCAATTGCGACGATGTCGCCGCCGTCGCCGACCACGATCGTGTCGTCGTCCACGAACTTCGCGATCTCCTTGCACAGCCGCAGCGGGTGGATGGGCATGCTGTCGGAGTTCATGAACACTTCCCGCTGCGAGTCAGCCTTCCCTTCGAGCCCGCGGAGGTAGGTCATCCACTCGCTATGCTCTCCCTTCCCGATCTCGCCGGTGAGCTGCAGCAGCGCCTGCCGGATGTTCGCCTCGATCCCGATGCTGAAGTCCTTATTGCGCCCGATGTCCCGCGGGTCGATATCGATCTGGATGATCTGCGCGTTCGCGTTCCACGCCGGCGACCGCCCGTACTTCAGGCGGAAGTCGATCGGCGTCCCGAGCACGAGGATCACGTCCGCCTGCTCGAAGGCCGGCTTGCGCGAGAGCGAGAAGAAGTTCGGATTGCCCTGCGGCAGCGAACCGCGGCCCATCGCGTTTGTGTACACCGGCACGTCCGCCGCGCGGGCGAAGTCCGCCAACTCCCGGTGCGCCCGGTGCCAGAACACGCCCGATCCGGCCATGACCATCGGCTTCTTCGCGTTCTTCAGGGCAATCGCCGCCTGCTTGATGAGCTGTGGGTCGCCCATCACCTCGCCCGTCGTCCGGTATTGCGTCGGCCACTCCACGCTGTCTTCGTCCACCCGCCCGAAGAGCACGTCCGAGGGGATCTGGAGGAATGTCGGTCCGAACTTCCCGGTCATCGCCTCACGGAACGCCATCGCCATGTAGTACGGGAGGCGTCGCGTCTCGTAGACCGTCTGCGACCACTTGGTGATCGGCTCCATCACCTTCCCGAGTTCGATGTCCTGCAGCGAGCCCATGTCGTACTGGCGCAGCGGCGAGCGGCCCCCGATCACGACCATCGGGCTCGCTGCCTGGTACGCATTCGCCACTGCTGTGACGACGTCCGTGACACCCGGTCCGGCCGTCACGACCGCCACGCCGGGCTTGAACGTGATGCGCGAATAGCCGTCAGCCGCATGCCCCGCCGACTGCTCGTGGCGTGTATCCACGATACCGATGCCGTTGTTCAGGCAGCCTTCGTAGATGTTCTGCACGTGGCCACCCGAGAGCGTGAAGATGTGGCCCACGCCCTCGTTTTTGATCATCCTGGCGATGATCTCGCCACCGTCGATCATGTTCCCCATGGAGTGCGTTCCTCGTTCCGCTTGATGTGCCCGCAGTATAGGGCTCGGCGGAAACCCGGGCTTGCCGCCTGACTCATGCCGGCGGTGAAGCGGAACCGGCCCTCATGCTCAGCGTCCATACGAGCAGTCCGCCGCTCGCCAGCGCTGCGCACACCGAACCGAGCACGAATGGGGCCTGCTCAGCGACCGCGTCCCAGAGGATCCCTGCGACGATGCTGGCGGTCAGCGCGGCGAGCCCGTTCACTCCCTGGAAAATGCCCTGCGCGCTCGACCGCAGCTCGATCGGCGACAGGTCCGCGACCAGCGCCTTCGAGATGCCGTCCGTGAACGCGATGTACATTCCATAGACCGCGAACAGCGGCCACACTACCGCCGCGGTCGAAGCCCATGCAAAGCCGGCATACACCAGCGCAAAAACGCCGTATCCGGCCGAAAGCACCAGCGCCCGCGGCACCCGGTCCGACAGGATCCCGGCCGGTAACGACAATCCTGCGTAGGTGATGTTGTAGACCACGTATGCCAGCACGACGAGCGCAGTGCTGAGACCGAGGTCCTTCGACCGCAGGATCAGGAACGCGTCGGACGAGTTCCCGATCATGAAAACGAGCGTGATCCCGAGGTACACGTAGAACGCGCTTGGGAAGACGCGCCGCGCCCTCGCGCGACAGATCGGGCGCGTCGGTCCGCGCGGTTGCTTCCCGCCCGCGCGGCAGCCACCGCAACACGAACACCGACACCACGCCCGGCACGACGGCCAGCAGAATGATCGCCCTGAGCGGGGCATTCGCTTCCAGCAACGCCAGCCCGATCAGCGGGCCCACGACCGCTCCCATGGTGTCGACCGACCGGTGGAGCCCAAACACCCTGCCCCGGTCGGCTTCGCCTGCAAAATCGCCGAGGAGGGCGTCGCGCGGCGCCGTTCGCAACCCCTTCCCGAATCGGTCGATCGTTCGTCCAAGCAACGCGACGGGCCACGCGAATGCCACTCCGAGGACGACTTTCCCTGCCGAACCGAGCCCGTACCCCGCCACCACGAACGGTTTTCGTGCGCGAACCTGGTCGCCCCAACGGCCCGTGAGCAGCTTCGTGATGTTCGCGGTGCCTTCGGCCACGCCTTCGACAATTCCCACAGCCAGCGCCGGGGCACCGAGCGTCCCCGTTATAAAGAGGGGGATTATCGGGTACACCATCTCGCTCGAAATGTCAGCGAAGAACGACACCAGGCTCAGCACCCACACGGGTCGCGGGATTCCGGAAAACGGAGAACGGCGCTGTCGAGCCAGGGCTGTCGTCGGCTCTAGAGGTGCCGGTGAATCCATTCTTCCGCAGCCTTGACGACGTCCGGCCCAATTTCGAAGTGGCCGCCCGGCAACCAGACGATGTCCTTCTCGCCCGGTAACGCCGCGTACAGCGCCTCGGTGGCAGCCCTCGGTATCAGCTGGTCCTGGGCTTTGCCAATGATCCGTACGGCCACAGCCTCGAGCCGGGGCACGTCCGACTCCTCGCCGCTGGCGTCCCCCGCGAGGCCGCCTTCGCCCACCAGACCGAACGCAGCCACCTTAAACCGGCCGTCCCGTGCTACCGCCGCCAGCCCGATCATGCTCCCGAGCGAATACCCCACGAACCCCAGACGCGTCGGGTCGATGGGGAAGTCCTCCGCCAGGGCATCGACCGTCGCGCTGACTTCTCTGGCGAACTGCGCACGAATTGCCGGGAATCGCTCTGGACTCCGGAACAACGCCATCGGGTCGTGCACATCGCGCTCGCCATGCAGCGGCGCGTCGATCCCGGCACACGCCCACCCTCGCTTCGCCCACGCAATTCCGACATCTCGCACGAAGTAATCGTCCTTGCTGCTCATTCCCGGGTGCTGGATCAACACCAGGGGTTGTCGGCTGTCCTCGCTCGATGACATCAGCAGCAGACCCGGCACGCGCTCCCCGTCGACCGTCAGATCGAAGTGAATCTCCCGCAGTCCGTCGATCAGGTTCTCGCGAACGTGGAGATCTGCCATTGCGACACAGCCTACACGGTTCCCGGGCCTCATGGCCGTGCCGCGCGCGCCCGCGTGCTACGTCGCTGCAACGGGGAAAAGTTCGCGCGAAATGAATCCGAAACGCGCTGGTCAGTCGTACGCTTGACACTTATCCTACCACCCCCAACGATGGTCCCACGGCTAGTCCGGACGCCCCGCCCGGGTGTTCGGAACGGGGGAACCACTACTCGGGGCGAATCCGCAAGGGCCTCTTCGGCGACGGCGGAACGGCTAACTCCGGCCGTAGCCCGACAGCTAACCTCGGCGGCGTTGGAAGTTCCTCATCTTTCGAGGCGACTTCTTTATGGCCATACAGGCCCGGCATTATTCCGGGGCACGTGTGCAGGCGACTCAAGTCTCCAGCGCACCGCGCCTCAGTGCCTCCAGTCATTTGCGCGAGCGGTTGTGGAATCTCCTCCCGCTCTCCATCTCTCTCGGTCTGGTGTCCACGCTTTTCTGGGCGCCGTACTTCGCTCCCACGGCGCTCGCGGTTGGCGTTGTGGCGTTCTTCGTCTATTGGCTCATCCGCTCCTACTCGGTCGTCGTTGCCTGCCTGATCGGCCTCCACCGCATTCGCAGCGCCGAGCGGGCGAACTGGCGAGCGAAGTACGCGAGTTGGCTCGTCGCCAATCCCGGTCCTAATTGGGAATGGCCGCGGCACATGGTCATCATCCCCAACTACAAGGAAACCGAAGAGGGGCTCTCCCGTACGCTCGACGCTCTCGCAGCCCAGGCGAACGCAGGCCAGGTCGTGATCGTCCTCGCCATGGAGGCGCGCGAACAGAGCGCCCGCGCCAAGGCCGCCCGCCTCCTCATGCGCTATCGCACCAGCTTCGCCGATATGTTCGCCACATATCACCCGGCTGGACTCCCCGGCGAAACCCCGGGCAAGGGCTCCAACGAAGCGTGGGCCGCCCGCGAGGCGCACATCCGTCTCATCGAGAACGGCGGCGAGGACATCGACCGCTACACCGTCACCAGCTGCGACGCCGATGCCGTCTTCCATCCCCGCCACTTCGAGGCCCTCAACTACGAGTTCCTGACGGCCCCTGACGCCTACCGCACGTTCTGGCAGCCGACGATCTTCAACTCGAACAACATCTGGGACATCCCGGCCCCGCTGCGCATCCCTGACGGGCTGTCCGGCATCAACCGGTTGTCGAACCTCGTCCTTCCCGGGAGCGTCAAGTTCCCGACGTCGTGCTATTCACTCAGCTGGCGCATGCTCCACGAAGTCGACTACTGGGATGAGGAAGTCATCCCGGAAGACTGGCACGTCTTCCTCAAGTGCTCCTTCACCCTCGGTGACCGCGTCAACGTTCGCTCCCTCTACCTCCCGTTGGGCAACGACTGTGTGCTCGCCGATGGGTACTGGAAGACGCTCAAGGCGCACTACACACAGAGCGTCCGCCACGCCTGGGGCGCCAGCGACATTCCGTACGCCTGGCGCGCCTCGCTCACGCACGATACTCCGCTGAGCAAGCGCCGCCGCTTCGTCCTCACCGGCGCCGTCACCAAGGTGCATGCGCTGTGGATGTCGCAGTGGTACATCATCACGCTCGGCAACCTCATCCCCATCGTGGCGACCGAGCGGCTCGCCGGCCGCATGCCCGGCTGGTGGATGGGCAACTTCCCGATCAGGCTCCCGGGCCCCACGTGGCATCTCTCGCAGATGCTCCATGGCGACTTCTCGAGCCCCATGGGCGGCATGATTAACGTCAACCTCGCCGGAGCGCTCATCTACTTCTGTATCTTCCCGCTCATCGCCATGATCATCATTGAGTTCAAGACGCGGGGCCCGCGCCCGGCCTACGTGTCCCGCGCGGCCATGATTGGCCAGTTCTTCGTCTGGCCGCTGATGGCGGTCATCACGTTCTTCTTCGCCAGCCTGCCAGCGCTCCATGCGCAATGGAAGCTCGCAAGCGGCAAGGGCCTCGTCTACCACGTGGCCGAGAAGGGGCGGCATCACGCCGCCGCGCACCTCCCCGCGCTCCCCATCCCGGCCGTTGCTGAAGTCGGTTCTGATCCGCTCGGAGCGGTGGGCGGCGGCAGCTAGCCGTTCCTCGTGTGTGCTCCCCGCCCGGTGCCTGATGCCCGGGCGGAACGCCAGCGTAGGTGTTAGCCCCCGCCGGCCCCGGTAGCGCTCGCCCCCGGCACGAGAACTTCGCTCTTCTCCGTCGGCCACGGCGTCAACCGCTTGTAGATGGTTCCGCCCGGGCCGTCGAAGATCACGGCGTACTGGTCGTCTGCGGCCAGCGACTCCACGAGCGTGGTGCAGCATTGGTCGCCATGCTCGCGCGGGATGTAGACATCGTTGAATGGCTCGCCGTAGTCGATAACCCAGTTGTCGAGGCAGATTGCTGTGCGGAAGCCGCACAGCCATGCCGCGTCGTATGCCCTGGTCTGCTTGTCGAAGCCGCTCGTCCACTCCGTTCCCTGGACCGTGCTGACGCTCCTGCGGTCGGCCAGCACGGGAAACCACTCGGACTCCTTGTCTGTCTCCCAGCTCCCTCGCGGGACCACGAGGAAGTCGCTCGACGGGGGCGTTGTCTCCGCGATCCATGAAAACGCTTCTCGTTCCGACATCGTGAGGCTGTGCAGGTTGGCAGCCTCCCCCGCCAGGTCCGGTGCGGTGATCAGCGAGCCTACGAGCGCAAAGCCCGCCGCGACAACGACGAGCCAGCTGACCGGTTGCCGCGCCCACTGCCGAAGGATCGGCGCCACCGACCGCGCTCCGAGTTCGTCGTGGCCCCGTGTCCCACCGTGGCCCCGCGGAACCCGAGGCCCGGCAGCAGGATTTCCGCCACCCCAATTCCCGCCAGCATCGCCACTGGCACGGTGGTGAAGGTCGGAAATGCTCGCGGATCGAGAATGATCGTCACGACCCACCACAGGGGCAGGAAGAGCCGGCGCGTGACGAGTGCGGACAGCGCGCCCAGTACCCCGAGTGCCCCGATCAGCGGGAAGTAGGGTTCGCTCGTGGAGACGATGCGCGCCAGCGAGAGCGCGACGTAGCGCCGGCTTGAAGCGTCACTCCAGATCGACCCGCCCGAGCTGTTCGCATCTCGGAACGGCGCCAGTCCATGGTCGACCATGACAGCGCCCCACCACGGCGACGTCAGCGCCAGGACGGCTGCGCCAACCCCAATGGAGGCGACGAGCCCAAACCGGTTCCGGCCGAAAAACAGCCACAGCAGGCCGCCGCTGAATGCGAGGAAGAATCCGGTCTCGAGGTGGCTGAGCACCGTCAGCGCAGCCAGCAGCGCGGTTGACACGGCGAACCGCCAGTTCCGCGTCGTGTAGAGCGAGTGCCATTGGTGGAGGGCGAGCAACGCGAACAGGAGCCCGAGGGCCCGCGTTACGCCGCCGCCCATCAGCAGCCAGATGAAGCTTCGCGGCACGAACGCGAACGCCGCCACCGACACCACGAGCGCCAGCCGCGATTCGATGAAGCGCCGTGCCAGCAGCGCGAACGCTAGAACCGTCAGGCAACTCGCCAACAACGGCACCACGCGGAACATCGTCATCAGGCTGAACGGCGTCGTATCGTCCAGGAGCGCCGTCGCGTAGAAGCCCAGCGGCGGGTATGCAAACGGGATGCGCGCGAAGTTATACGTCGTTGTGGCGGGCAATCGGTATCCCGACTGCTGGAGGTCGCGCGACATCTGGTAAAACAATCCGCCGTCGTTCAGCGGAAAGCTGGCGCTCAGGACGTGATACGCCCGCACCCCGATGCCGGCCAGCACCACCGCCACCATCGCCACAACGAAGATCTTCTCAATGCCGCTCTTGCTCGACCACCAACCTGGTCTGACCTCTGCCTCGGCCGGATCGTCGATCGTATCGAGCATGCGGCCTCCTCGCACCGCCCCTCCGCGACCGCGGGGGAAACGTCACCGTAGCACAGGCTCACCTTCCGCTCCGCGCCCGCTCCTGCATTGCCGGCCGCCATCGTTTGGGCACCCCAGGCGTCAAATGTCTGGCGCGGCGGAATGTGCCCGTGAGCGGCGCCGCCCTGTGTCGTAAACTCCCACCACTCCAACGCAGGCAGGCACCCATGGCCACCATCCACGCCGCTACCGGCCCGATCGACACCGCCGACCTCGGCTTCACGCTCATGCATGAGCACATCCGCGTCGGGTGGCCTCCCATGTACCACCAGTACCCGGAGATGTGGGATCGCCAGCACCAACTCGACCGCGCCGTATCCGCGTTGAACACGGCGAAAGAGGCCGGCATCCGCAGCATCGTCGACCTCACGCCGATCGACCTCGGCCGCGACGCCTCGCTCATCGCCGACGCTTCGCGCGCCTCGGGCGTGAACATCATCGTCGCCACCGGCATCTACTACACGCCCTACCCCTTCCACTTCCTCTTCCGCCCCGATACCGAAATGACGGCGCTCTTCGTCAAGGACATCACCGAGGGCATCAGCACCACCGGCGTTCGGGCGGGCGTGATCAAGTGCGCCACCGAGCCCGAGATGCACCCCGTCAACGAGCGTGTCCTGCGTTCCGCCGCCCGCGCCGCCAAAGAGACCGGCGTGCCCATCTGCACCCATACCTATCCCGAGAACAGGACCGGCCTCGATCAGCAGCGCGTCTTCAAGGAGGAAGGTCTCGACCTTTCGCGCACCGTCATCGGCCACTCCGACGACTCCCACGACATCACCTACCTCGAGCAGATCATCGAGAACGGCAGCTACTGCGGCATGGACCGCATCGGCCTTCAAAACCCGCGCACCAGCGAGCAGCGCGCCGACATGATTGCCGCGCTGGTCGAGAAGGGCTACGCCAACCGCATCACGCTCTCCCACGATGCCTCGCCGAACTTCCATTGGGCGCCGGATGGCGCGCTTGCCGGGATGACCACGTGGCAGTGGACGCACATTCCCAACGACGTCATCCCAATGCTGCGCCAGCGCGGCGTCAGCGAAGCCAATATCACACAGATGACCACCGGCAACCCCCGCGCCGTCTTCGGCGGGTAGCGCCAAGCGACAGCGGCATCGCCATTTGCTACGGTCGATAGATGCCGCGCAAACTCCAGCAGTACGCCACCGACGCAATCGAAGTCACCTTCGAGCCCGCCCTCTGCATACACTCGGCCCGTTGCCTCAACGCCCTCCCCGAAGTCTTCGACGTCGGCAAGCGGCGCTGGGTCGCGCCCGAGAACGCATCGCCGGATGATGTCGCGGCGACCGTCGTTCGCTGCCCGAGCGGCGCGCTCCAGTTCCACCGCCTCGATGGCGGCGCCGCCGAAACACCCGACGACCCGCCAAACGCCGTCACTGTGCCGGACGGCCCCGTCTATGTGCGCGGGGACATCGACATCCAGGACGCCGAAGGCAACACTATCCGCCACGTCGCCCGCGCCGCGCTCTGCCGCTGCGGCGGCTCCAACAACAAGCCCTTCTGCGATAACACGCACCGCACCAACGGCTTCCGCGCCCCTTGAACAAGACGCAAAAGGGGAGGGAGGCAACTGCCTCCCTCCCTCTTCGTTGAGACGAACCCGCGGTCGCTAGCCCTGTGCGGCCGCACGCTCCGCCAGGTGAGCCTTCAGCGTCTTGTTCGCAGCCCACATCGGCTCGGCGCCTTCGAGGCTCGTGATCGCCTTCCAGTTCTCCTGCGCCCACTCGGCGGTCTTCACTTCGTCCATGCCCGGGCCGGATGCCCGGGCCTTTCACGATGGCCGCCCGGTTGAAGTTGCCCTGCGCCCGGCTTCGATGATCAGGCCGCTGTCGGTGCACTGGTTCGAGACCATGTACACCACCGCCGGCGTGACGAAGTCGGGCGTTAGCTTGTCGACCATCTCCTGCGGCATGACGGTCTGCGTGAGCCGCGTGCCGGCGACTGGCGCCAGCGTGTTCACGTTGACGTTGTACTTCAGGCCTTCCTGCTTGAGCACGTTCATGAGGCCGAGCATGGCCGTCTTCGCTGCGCCATAGTTCGCCTGCCCGAACTGCCCCCAGATGCCCGACGACGACGACGTCAGGATCACGCGCCCGTACGACTGCTGCCGGAACACCGGCCATGCCGCCCGCAGCACCGTGAACGATCCCTTGATGTGGACCGCGAACACCTTGTCCCAGTCGTCTTCGCTCATGTTGTGGAACGCCACGTCCCGCAGGATGCCCGCGTTGCAGATCACGACGTCGAGGCGCCCGAAGTTGTCGATGGCCGTCTTCACCATGTTGAAGCCGCCGTCATAGCTCGCGACGCTGTCGTAGTTCGGCACCGCCTCGCCGCCCGCCGCCTTGATCTCGTCGACGACCTTGCCGGCCGCCGAACGGTTCTCGCCCTCGCCGTGCGGATCGCCGCCGAGGTCGTTCACGACAACCTTCGCGCCGCGCCGTGCCAGGTCGAGTGCATACGAGCGGCCGAGCCCTCCGCCGGCGCCCGTTACCAGGGCCACCTGCCCTTCGAATGAGATTGCCATCGAGCCAGTCCTTCTCCCGCTTGGGGAACTGAATTGTGCTCCCTCGGACCGCGACGCCGCGCAGCGGGGAAGTCTTGCAACCGGAAAGGCTACCAGCCTCGCGGCTTCCCGCCCATTAGCCCGGTATAGTGGCCGCATGCCCGGCAACATGTGGGACGACGACACCCCCGACCAGGAAGAACCGGCCGACCTCGATCTCCGGCTCCTGCGCGTCGCAGCGCAGCCTGCCGACACCCCCGGCACCTTCCGCATCATGCTCGACACCACCCGCGGCGAGATCGAAGGCGTGCTCCATGCTGTCGAAGGCGGCACGTCCGCGATCGTCTGCGTTGGCGGTGCCATGGGCGGCATCGACGGCCCCGCCGATGGCCTCTACGGCCGCCTGCCCGAACTGCTCGAATCGTCCGCGGTCACGGTGCTCCGCCTGAACTACCGCAAGCCGAACGAGTTCGAGGAGTGCGTCCTCGACGTCCTCGCCGGCTGCAGCTTCCTCAAGGGCATCGGCGCGACCGACCTTGCCCTCATCGGCCACAGCTTCGGCGCTGCCGTCGTCATCAAGGCTGGCGAGCTTGCGCCCCTCGTCCGCGCCGTCGTGTCGCTCTCACCCCAGCTCTACGGCACGCGCCAGGTCGAACAGCTCGGGAAGCCGCTGCTGCTCGTCCACGGCATGGCCGACAACATCCTTAGTCACGAAGCCAGCGAGGACATCTACCGCCGCGCCGTCGAGCCCAAGCGCATCGTACTGCTCGCCGACGCCGGCCACTCGCTCATCCAGGCAAAAGACGAAGTCGACGCGCTCCTGGCGGAGTGGTTGCGAGCGAACCTGAGCGGCGACACCAGCGTCCCGCTCTAGGCGCCCGTCCGCCGCCCCAGTCCCCTCCCGCATGGCGATTTATGCAAAACGCCATACAAACATCTGGTCATTCTGTAAAGCCGTGTGGTACGTTACCCGTCCGGCTGAGAGGGGGTAGCTGTCGGCGGGGTAAAAGGGCGTCGCACAAAAAGATGGGGCTTGATGCCATCTCCCATTGCATCAAGCCCCGGAAATGCGCGCTCGGTTAGATAGCTACCTCCTTTCAGCCAGCTTTGCTGCTGCCCCCTCTCCTACGGTGTTGTAAGCGTTCAATGAGCGGATATTCCGCCGCAGGAACGCGGGCAGCTCAGCATCCTCCACACTCGAAACGCCCGGCAGGCCGATTTCGGCTAGCCGCTGCACTTCGCGTGGGTCTTCCAACACTTGCATCTTCGGCGGGAAGCCGGTCGCGATGACCGTCATGTGCACTTCCTCGCCCACCTTCGGGTCCACAACCGTCCCGAAGATGATGTTCGCCGACGGGTCCACGACCTCCGCCACGACGCGCGCCGCCATGTCCAGCTCCCGCAGCTGCAGGTTCCCCGCATGCGTGATGTTGAACAGCACGTTGTGCGCACCGTCGATCGACTGGTCCAGGATCGGGCTCGTCGTCGCAGCGCGAGCTGCGTCCACCGCGCGGTTTTCGCCGGAGGCCCGCCCAACTGCGAGCAGCGCCGGTCCGGCCTCGCTCATCGTCGTGCGCACGTCGTTGAAGTCGAGGTTGATCGACCCGTTCTGCGAGATGATGTTCGAAATCGACTGGATCGCCTGCCGCAGCACGTCGTCGGCCGTCTCGAACGCCTGCTCGATGGTGCAGTCCGGCGCACAGATGTCGACCAGCCGCGCGTTCGGGATCGCGATCAGCGTGTCCACCTTGTCGCGCAGCCGCGCCAGGCCTTCGTCGGCCTGCTTGCCGCGGCGAGCGCCTTCCCAGGCGAACGGCTTGGTGACCACACCGATCGTGAGGGCGCCGCAATCCTTGGCGATCTCGGCCACCACCGGCGCCGCGCCCGTGCCGGTTCCGCCGCCCATGCCGGCCGTCACGAACACCATCTCCGTGCCGCGGAGCAACTCGTAGAGCTCGTCGCGGCTTTCGTCCGCGGCGCGCTCGCCCCGGGCCGGGTCGCCGCCCACGCCGAGGCCCTTCGTCAGCTTCTCGCCGATGCGGATGCGATTGCTCGCCTCCGAGCTCATCAGCGCCTGCGCGTCGGTATTGCAGGCGACGAACGTCACTCCCGGGATCTTGGCCCGCACCATGCGGTTCACGGCGTTGCAGCCGCCTCCGCCGACGCCTATGACCTTGATGTCCGGCAGCAGTTCGGTCTCGTATCGGATGCTCATTGTGGTCTCCCTCCCATTCACGAATGGCTCTTGACTGCGGGTGAAGTCGGCGAGGCTCATTCCTCCTCCTTGCTACTGGGGCATAAGCGCCCGTCCGATTGACGCCAGCCGCCGGAAGATCCCCGTCGATGGCATCTCAAAATGCGCTCCGTGCGGCTCGGCGGCTTTCTCCCGTCCGCCGAGCGCGTACTCGACCAATCCGATCGAGGTTGCATACGCGGGCGTCCCGATCAGGTCGGAGAGCCCGAAATAGCCATGCGGCCGGCCGATACGGGCCGGGATGTTGAGCCGCGTCTCCGCGACTTCCGCGAGGCCCCTGAGCTGGCTCGTTCCGCCGGTCAGCACCAGTCCTGCAGCGAGCTTGTCCAGGTAGCCGGCGCGCTTCAGTTCGAGCGCCACCATCTCGAGGATCTCTTCGCTGCGCGCCTGCAGGATTTCGCACACGTGCATCAGCGGCACGGTCTTCTGCGTCTGTGTCCCGAATGCGTGGATGTCCACTGTCTCGCCGCTCATGGAGCTGTCGGCGTAGGCGGCTCCGCGCGTGCACTTCACCTCTTCAGCACTCTCCCACGGGCACCGCAGCACCCGCGCGAGGTCATGCGTCAGGTGCGAACCGGCGATCGGCAGGCAGGCGCTGTGCGCCACCGACCCCTCGTCGTACACCGCGACCGACGTCGTACTGCCGCCGATATCGACGACCGCGACGCCCTGCAGCCGCTCCTGGTCTTCGAGCACGCTCGTCGCCGATGCGATCGACTCGAGCACGATCTCGTCCACCTGCACCCCGGCACCTTCGATGCACTTCGTCAGGTTCTGGATGGCCGACACCGCTCCGCTGATGATGTGCGTCTCGGCGTCGAGCCGGCCCCCGAACATTCCCACCGGGTCCGAGACGAGATCCGTCCCTTCGACCCAGTAGCCGCGCGGGATCACGTGAACGATCTGCCGGTTGGTCGGGATGCTGATCTGGCCGGCCGATTCCAGCACGCGCGACCGGTCGTCCGCCGAGATCGGCCGTGACCGGTCCGGAATAGCGATGATTCCCCGGTTGTTCTGCGACTGGATGTGGTTCCCGGAGATGCCAACCACGGCACTCAGGATCCGCATCCCGCAGGCCTGCTCGGCTTTCTCGACGGCGATGCCCACCGCCTCGCGCGCCGACTGGATGTTGTCGATCACACCGCGCGAAAGCCCGCTGGCCGGCGCCACGCCCACGCCGAGGATGCGCGTCTCCCCCTGGTCGCCGACATCCCCAACCAGCACCGAGACCTTCGTCGAGCCGACGTCGATCGCCGCCACCGTGTTCCGCCGCCGTACGTTCATCTGCTGTCTGCTCCCCGATGGTTCATCACTGCAGCACCGGCCGGTTGCCGTACCGGAGGTCGACCGTCGTGTAGTTGATGCGTTGGACTTGTGCTTGCTGTGCCAGGGCCGCCCACACCGCGAGCTTGTACGAAATCGAGCTCGAATCCCCGAATAGCGCCGTCTGGTCGTTCGCGGTCGTCACCTGGACGCCCTTTCCGGCTTCGAAGGAGACTTCCTTGACCGTCGTTCCGAGCTGCCGCGGAAGCTTGTCATAAATCTCCGCGGCGGCGTCGACCGCCTGGTAGTCCACGCGGTCGCCCTCTTCGCGCGAACCGAGTTCGGAGCTTCGGATGAGCGGCAGGTCCGTTCCTGCCGATCCCAGGCCCAGCACCACGCCCTCCCGATCGATTACGTAGTCAACCCCGCCCTGCTCCCACGTGCCCCACGGCTTCCGCTCTTCGATCGTCACCTTCACGGTGTTCGGCCATGCGCGCTCGACCTTCACCGAGGCCACGAGTGGCAGCTTGTAGAGGTCCTTCTGTGCCTGCACGAGGTCCGCATTGAACATGCTCGTGCCCAGCAGGTTCGCCGTTTCCACCACCGAATCGGCCGACGTGCGCTTCGCGCCCACCACCTGGATGTCCGTTACACGGAACACAGACGACTGGTACAGCCACGTTCCGCCGCCGACGATCACCGCCAGCGTCACAAGCGTTGCCCCGAGCCATAGCCACCTCTTCGGGAAGTGCCACTCACGCGGCTCCTTCGGCGGCGGCGTGACAGGCGGCACCACTCCGCCGCCGCGGATTCGCTTTACGATCGTGCCCCGCTTCTCGCCCACGACCGCGGTGCCGCGCCGCTTCACGATCGCGCGCACGGGCTTCGGCTTTCGCTTCACGATCATCGCCGCGCCCTCCTCTCGTGCCGCGCAAACGCGAGCTCGAGGATGCGCGTCAGCAGGTCGGAGTAAGGCAGCCCGGTCGCTTCCCAGAGCTTGGGATACATGCTGATGCTCGTGAACCCCGGGATCGTGTTTATCTCGTTCGCCATCACTCCGTTCGCCGTGACGAAGAAGTCCACCCGCGCGTAGCCCTCGCAGCCCATGACCTGGTACATCCGCACCGCCAGCTCGCGGACGTCGCGCTCGAGGCCCGGCTCCAGCGCGGCCGGGATGCGCAGCTCCGTGGAGGAATCCGCTGCGTACTTGCTGTCGTAGTCGTAGAAGGCCCGGTCCGGCACCACCTCGCCCACGACGCTCGCCTCGGGCTGCTCATTCCCCAGCACTGAGCACTCGACCTCGCGCCCGGTCACTGCCTGCTCCACCACTATCTTGTCGTCGTATGCGAACGCGGCCCGGAACGCCGCGGGCAAATCCTCACGCGACGCGGCCCGCGTGATCCCCACGCTCGAGCCCCCGTTCGCGGGCTTAACAAAGCAGGGATAGCCAAGTTCGGACTCGATCAATTGCGTCGCGATCATTTCGTCAAGCGCATACTCCCATGATCGGATAACGGAATACAATGGCACGCGGATACCTGCTTCACGAAAAAGTGCCTTCATCAGCGCTTTATCCATGCCGATCGCGCTCGCAGCGACCCCGCAGCCCGCGTACGGAATGCCCGCGGTCTCCAGGAAGCCCTGCAGCGTCCCGTCCTCGCCGTTCGTCCCGTGGATGAGCGGGAACGCCACGTCGCACCCCGCCAGCGCCTCGAGCGCCGCGGTCGACCGCAGCACTCCGCCGGAGCCTCCGTCGAACGCCCGCTGACCCGCACCAATGCCGTCGCGGCTCTCCTTTGGCGAGAGCCACGCCCCGCTCCGCGTCACCGCCAGCGGCACGACGTCCCAAAGTTCACGGTCGAGCGCTTCCATCACGCTCGTGGCGCTCCGGACGCTCACTTCGTGCTCGCCCGAGCGGCCCCCGAAGATGACGCACACCTTCCGCTTCGCCATCACCACGCCCCCACGAACGCCACTTCGCGCTCCAGTACGATGCCGAACTGCTCCCGCACTCGTCGCTCGGCTTCGGCAATCAGCCACGCGACGTCTGCCGCCCGCGCGTTGCCGTAGTTCACGAAGAAGTTGCAGTGCTTGTCGCTGATCGCGGCGTCGCCCCGTTGCGCACCCCGCAGCCCGACCGCGTCGATGAGCCGCCACGCTGGATGGTCCGGCGGGTTCTTGAATGTCGAGCCCGCATTCCGCCCTCGCGGTTGCGCCCCGAGCCGCTTTCCGTCGTACGTCGCGGCCTCCTCGGTCAGCGCGCGCGCATCGCCCGGCCGCAGCCGAACCTCGGCTTCGAGGACCGCCTTGTCGTCGAACTGGCCCCGCGTGAACGCGCTCCCGCGGTACACCAGCCCCAGTTCGATCTGCCTCAACCCATTCTGCCCGACCTCCGGCCTCCTGCAGCCGCACCCGCGTTAGCACGTCCGCCAGGCACCCTCCGTACGCCCCGGCGTTGTACACCACCGCCCCGCCGAGCGTCCCGGGGATCCCGACCGCCCACGCAAGCCCCTCGCGTCCGAGCCGGCACATCTTCCGCGCAAACGCGGCGAAGCTCGTGCCGCTTTCCACCCGGTACGTCACGCCTCCCGCATCCGCTTCCTCGCGCCGCGCCCGGTTGTCGATCACCAGCCCGCGGATGCCCGCGTCCGCCACGAGGATGTTGCTGCCGCTGCCGAGCACGAATGCATCCACCGCCGCGTCCCGCGCAGCCACGAACGCCCCGCCGAGTGCGTCCGCGTCCCGCACTGTCAGGAAGACGTCCGCCGGCCCGCCGACACCGAACGTCGTGTGCCGTGCGAGCGGTTCGCCTATTTTGGCGTCGCCAAAAGGCCCCACCAGTGCCGCCAGCGCTTCGGGCGTCATGCCAACAACTCCACGATCTTCGGCCCCACCTCGACGACGTCGCCCGCGCCCATCGTGAACACCACATCGCCCGGGCGTGCCGCCGCGACCGCCAGCCGCGCAGCCTCATCGAAGTCCTTCGCGTAGGTCGCCTTCGGCGCCTCGATTGCCGCGACGAGGTCGGCGGCGCTTCGCCCGGCCTCGGGCTTCTCCCGGGCCGCGTAGGTCTCCAGCACGATCAGTTCGTCGATCCCTGCCCAGCAGCGCGTCCACTCATCCCACAGGTATGCGATCCGGCTGTACGTGTGTGGCTGGTACACCACGATCAGCCGTCGCTCCGGGTACGCGGCCCGCGCTGCCGCGATGGTGGCTCGAACCTCCGTCGGGTGGTGCGCGTAGTCGTCCTTCACCAGCACCCCGCCGGCCGAACCGACGTCCTGGAATCGGCGCGTGGCTCCATGGAACTGCTCCACCGCGTCGCGAATGGCCCCAAAGGGCACGTCCAGTCCGTAGCAGACGGCCGCTGCCGCCAGCGCGTTCCGCACGAAGTGCTTCCCGAACTGCGTGCGCGAGTGCAGCACTCCCAGCGCAGCGCCGCCTCGCCGCACCGTGAAGCGTGTTCCGTCCTGGTCGATTTGTACGTCGGTCGCCAGCCAGAATCGCGCCCCTTCCATGCCGTAGCTCTCCACGGAGATAGGCTCATCCTCGACCATCTCCGATGCCTCGCGTGCCCCCGTGTCGTCCCAGCAGGCAAGCAGTCGGCCGCCCTCCACAATGCGTCGCGCGAAATCGACGAACGCCCCGCGATACGCCGCCTCGGTGCCGTAGTAGTCCAGGTGGTCGGGCTCCACGTTGGTGATCACCGCCACCGATGGCGAGTACTCGAGGAATGCCCGCTTGTACTCGTCGGCTTCCACCACGCAGAGGTCGCCGTGTCCCCACGCCGCGTGCCCGTGCAGGTCGACGCTCTCGCCGCCGAGCAGGTACATCGGGTCCAGCCCCGCCTCCCGCAGGATGAGCGCGATCAGGCTGGACGTCGTCGTCTTGCCGTGTGCGCCGGCCACGGCGATGACGCGCTTGCCCTCCATCAGGCGGGCCACCATCTCCGCGCGCAGGATCACCGGGATATCACGCCGCCGCGCTTCTGCGATCTCGGGGTTGTCATCGCCCGCAGCAGCCGTCGTCACGACAAGCGCCACGTCGTCGCCCACGTTCTCCGCGGCGTGGCCTTCGTACACCACCGCCCCGGCTGCGCGCACCTTCTCCGTCATCTCCGAAAGCCGCAGATCGCTCCCCGCGACCGCTACGCCGCGCTCGAGCAGCAGCAGCGCGATGGCCGACATGTGGACGCCGCCGATTCCCACGAGGTGCACCGGTCCCGACGATCTCGCTCATCGCGCCGCCTCGATCACGAGCCGCGCGATCGCTTCGGCGGCGTCTGGCCGCGCCAGCGCTCGTGCCGCCTGCCGCATCTGCGCCAGCCGCTTCGAATCGTCCAGCAGACGCACCACGTCCTCCGCGAGCCTCCCGACCTCCGACTCGTCGAGGACAATCGCCGCGCCGCCGTCCGCCAGCCACGCAGCGTTGTTGCGCTGGTGCCCGCCCGCGTAGCGACCCGGTACGAGGATCGCGGCCACGCCGGCCGCCGGGATCTCTCCCAGCACGCTCGCGCCGGCCCGCATCACTGCAACGTCGGCGGCGACCAGCAGCGTTGGCAGGTCCTCGCGGAAGGCTGCCACGTGGTATCGCGGTAGGAGGCCCTCTCCCAGTGCCTCGCAGAATCCGGCGGCCTCGCTCATATCGTTCTTGCCGGTCACGTGGTAGACCACCGCCTCCTCCACCAGCGTGCGCAGCCCCCGAAACACCGCCTGGTTGAGTGCTCTCGCGCCCTGTGTCGCCCCAGCGATCACGACAACGCGGTCGTCGGCGTTGAGGCCCAGTGCAGCCCGCGCTTCCTCGCGGGTCTGCGAGAACTCGCGTCGCACCGGGTAGCCCGTCACCGTCGTCTTCTCCCGCGGCAGAAACGCCAACGCCGCGTTCGTCGTCGTCGCCAGCCGCGTCGCGAGCCGCTTTTCCACTCGCACGGCCCAGCCCGGCTCAACGTCCGGCAGGTACACCACCAGCGGTTTCCGTTGCAGCCGCGCCGCGACGCAACACGGGAAGCTCCCGTAGCCGCCGGTGCTGAACACCACGTCCGGCTTGAACCGTCGCAGTCCGTCCCAGGCGGCGTAGGTCCCGCGGGCGAGTTGCAGCGCAGCTTTCGCCACGCGCAGCGGGCTTTTTCCGCGCACCGCCGCCGCCGGCACGCTCTCGAATTGCACGCCGAATCGCTCGACCTGGTCCCGCTCGCCGCGGTCCTCCGGCCCGAACCAGCGAACCTCGAGATCCGCAGGCTGCGCGGCGCGCACGGCTTCCAGCACCGTCATCGCCGGGATGATGTGCCCGCCCGTTCCGCCGCCGGTCAGCGCCAGCCTCATTCGTTTCGCCGCCTGACCACGCGCCGTTCATGGTCCGGACGCTGGAGGTATCCGCCTCGATCGGAACCGTAGCGCGACACGCTCAACAGCACCCCCATCGCCAGCAGCAGCGACGCCAGCGCATTGCTCCCGAAGCTGATGAACGGCAACGGCACGCCCGTCAGGGGGATCACCCGCGTGATGCCTCCCAGGTTGAGCAGCGCCTGCACCATCACCCACGTCGTCACGCCGGTCGCGATCAGCATCCCGAAGTCGTCACGCGCGCGCCGTGCGATCTGGTAGCCGCGCACCATCAGCAGGACATACAGCAGGACGATCGCGCCGGTCGCCACGATCCCCATCTCCTCGCCGATGATGGCGAAGATGCCGTCGGTATGGCTCGCGGGGATGTAGAAGAACTTCGCGCGGCTCTCACCGAGTCCGAGGCCAGTGATGCCGCCGTTGCCCAGCGCAATCAGGCTCTGCAGCGTCTGGAAGCTGTGTCCCAGCGGGTCCGGCGACGTGTCGAGGAACGCCGTCAGCCGGTCCATGCGGTAGCCCTCGACCGTCGCGAGGAACAGGATGCAGACGAAGCCCGCCGCGCCCAGCGCGACCATCTGCAGCACCGACGCGCCCGCAACCCAGAACATCGTGACCGTGATGAGCAGGATGATGAGCGTCGTGCCGAGGTTCGGCTCCAGCATGATCAGCGCGCCAACCGCGCCGATGATGATGACGAACGGCACGAGCCCGTGTTCGAAGCTGCGGATGCTGTCGCCCTTGCCCGAGAGCCACGCGGCCAGGTAGATGATGACCGTCAGCTTCGCGAATTCGGATGGCTGAACCGTCAGTTCGCCGGCGCCGATCCAGCGCTTCGCGCCGCCGCCCGACACGCCGATGACCAGCACCGCCAGCAGCATGATGATCGTGCCAACCATGATCGGCACGGCCAGCGGCCGGTAGACGCGGTAGTCCGTGCGCGCCGCGGCCAGCAACAACACGGTCCCCACGACCGCCCATGCCGCCTGTCGCACGATGTAGTGGTTCGAATCGCCGAATTCGGCGAGCCCGATCACGAAGCTCGCGCTGTACACGGCCACGAGACCCACGATCGTGAGCACCGTGATCACGGAGATGAGTGCGTAGTCGGGGCGGCCCGGCGCCCATTCGCCGGTCCGTGCTGCTGCGGCTATGACGTCACCTCCGGCGTGAAACCCGGGAGTATCGATACCAGTTCCCGGAATGCGGCGCCCCGCGCTTCGAAGCTCGGATACGCGTCGAAACTTGTCCCTGCAGGTGAGAGCAGGACGATGTCGCCCGCTTCAGCCTTCATCGCGGCTCGTTCGACGGCCTGTGCCAGCGTGTCCACCTGCGAAACCTCGGTAACCCGCGCCATCGCCTCGCCGAACAACGGCCCGGCCTCGCCGAAGCAGATGACGGCGCGGCAGCGCCGCTGCACCACGTCCTGCAGCCGATCGAGCGGGAGGTTCTTGTCACGGCCGCCCAGCAAGAGCACCACTGTTTCTTCGAACGCCTCGAGCCCGGCAATCGTGCGCTCAGGGCTTGTGGCAATGCTGTCGTTGATCCACGTCGCCCCGCCCGCCTGGCCGACAACCTCGAGCCGATGGGGCACGCCGCGGAAGTTGCTGATCGCGCGGGCCATTGCCTCGCGCGGGAAGCCCGCGGCGTTCCCGATCGCCGCTGCCATCGTCACGTTCGCCAGGTTGTGCCTGCCGCGCAGGCGAACGTCGCCATGCCGCACGATCGCCGCCTCTCGTCCGCCGTCGTGGACGCGAACGGACGTTCCGTCGAACCACGCCGCCGCGCCCTCCAGCGCCCCCTCGATCGACGTGCGCACCAGCCGTCCCGTCACCGACGGCATTAGCGCCCGGCTCGTGTGGTCGTCCGCGTTCATCACCGCGACGTCGTCCGCGGTCTGGTACTCCAAAATGTGGCGCTTCAGGCCCACGTATTCGTCCCAGCTGAACTGGTCGAGGTGATTCGGTGTGATGTTCGTGATGGCCGCGATGCGCGGCGAACGATCGGTGTACTGCAACTGCGTGTGGCTGATCTCAAGGATGACGGTCGTCTCGGGCCGGATCTCGCCGAGCCGCCCGAGCAGTGCTTCGCCGATGTTCCCGCCCACGATGTGCTCGACCCCCGCCTCGGCCGCCATCGCACCCACGAGCGCCGTCGTCGTTGACTTCCCGCTCGATCCCGTGATGCCGATCGGCCGCGCCGGGCAGAGCTGGAGGAAGAGCCGCATCTGCGACGTCATGGGGATGCCCAGTTCGCGTGCCCGCTGCAGCGCCGGGTTGCTACGAAGGACGAACTGCGAGAACGCCACGAGTTCGAACCCATCCGGCGCCAGGAACGGCCCACCGCAGACCACGCGCTCGACGCCGTCCGGGGCGGCCGCGCCGGCGGCCCGGAGCTGCTCCTCGTCCCGCGTATCGCTCATCGTGACGCTCGCGCCGTGCGCGAGCATGAACCGCGCCAGGTCGCGCCCCTCGATACCCATCGAGTAGATGAGCACACGCTTGCCGGCCAGTTCTGCCGGGTCGAATGCCGGTGCATAACCGTTCGTCGCGCTCACGCCGGCACCGCCAGGGCAAACGCCACGCCGAGCATCGCGCCCGCGAACCCGAGCAGCCAGAACCGGGTCACTACCTGGGTTTCCGCCCAGCCACCCATCTCGAAGTGGTTGTGGATCGGCGCGCGCCGGAACACGCGCTTGCCGCCGCTCAGCTTGAAGTAGCCCACCTGGATGATGTCGCTCAGCGCCTCCATGACGAACACCGCGCCGATCACCGGCAACACCAGCCACTGGCCGGTCATCAACGCGACCACCGCCAGGCTCGATCCGAGCGCCAGCGCGCCCGTGTCCCCCATGATCACCATCGCCGGGTGCGCGTTGTACCAGAGGAAACCCAGGTTCGCCCCCGCGATGATGAACGCGAACGCCGCCACGAATTGCTGGCCCTGGATGAACGCGATGACGCCGTACGCGATGAATGCCAGCAGCGTTGTCCCGCCTGCCAGCGCATCAAGCCCGTCGCTGATCGCCACCGCCGTCGTCGTCCCCACAATCACCGCCACCGCGATCGGCACATACCAGAGCCCGAGCTCGTACTTCCCCTGCCAGGGCACGTTGATCGACTGAACGTCGAGGTGGACGTACAGCACGTATGCGGCGCCAATGCCGAGCAGCGTCAAAAAGCCGATCTTGAAACGCCACGACAGCCCCGTTTGGCGCCGGTGCTGGAGCGTCCCGAGGTCGTCCACGAACCCCGCCGCGCCGGTGATCCCGATCATTGCAAGCGGTAACAGGATGGACTTGTGCTCGCGCCAGTCGACCGCGATCGCCGTCACGATGAACGTCGGCACCCAGATGATGAAGCCGCCAAACGTCGGCGTGCCCGCTTTCACCTGGTGCGACTCCGGCTGGTATTCGCCGATGCTCTTCCCGGCCTTCTGCGCGCGCAGGTACCGCAGAATCGGCGCGCCCAGCACCAGCGCCAGCACGAACGTGAGCACCCCCGAGACGAGTGCGTGGATCACGCTGCCGACTCCAGCTGAGGCAGGATCGTTTCGAACTCCGCCCCGCGCGAGGCTTTCACGAGCACGACGTCTCCGGCGCGCATCTCACGGACGACGTCATCAGCCGCCTCTTCCTTCGTTTCGAACCAGCGCACGTCCTTCAGCCCTGCCTCGCGCGCCGCCGCCGCCAGCGGCACACATTCGGCGCCGACGGCCGCGAGCACGTCGCACGATGTGCCTGCCACCGTTCCAGCCTTGCGATGCTCCGCTTCCTCGTGTTCCCCGAGCTCGGCCATCCGCCCGATGAGCGCGATTCGCCGTCCGCGGCGGTAGTCCGCGAGCATCCGCAGCGCACCCGCCAACGACTCCGGGCTGGAGTTGTAGCGGTCGTCGATGATCGTCGCCCCTCGCGGGTTTGTGACCATGCGCGCGCGGCCCGGCACGTCCGCCTTTTTCACCGCGTTCACGGCCTGCGTCAGGTTCATCCCCAGCGCGAGGCTCACGCCGATGGCGGTCATGGCCGCCGGGATGGTGTGGTCACCCGGGACTGGCGAACGCCCGCGCGCCGTCACGCCGTCGTAGGTGACCGTAAACCGGCTGCCCTCCAGCGCCTGGCTCCGCAACGGCGCCCACGCGAGCCGCGGGCCGTCCGCGCGCCGCCCACTCCCGAACGATATGACGTTGCACCGCAGCCCCGCCGCGCCCCGAGCGATCCGCTCGTCGTCGAAGTTGAGCACCGCCGTCCCTGTCTCCGGTAGCCACCGCGCCAGGGAAAGCTTCTCGCGCTCGATCGCCTCGATGCTTCCCAGCTTCGATACGTGCGTCAGACCGATGTTGAGCACCACTCCGACAGTTGGCTGCCCGATGTCGCACAGGTAGGCGATCTCACCGGGGCTGTCCATTCCCATCTCGAGCACCGACACCTGGTGGTCACGTCGCAGGCTCATGACCGCCAGCGGCAGCCCCTCCCGCGAGTTGAAGTTGCCTTCGCTCTTATGGGTGCGGAACCGCTGCGACAGCGTCGCTGCTGTCAGTTCTTTCGCCGTCGTCTTGCCGACCGTGCCCGTAATGCCTACCACGCGTGGCCCGCACTCCATTCGCCACGCGTGCGCGAGTTCGCCCACGGCGCGCGTCGCATCGTCGGCGACCACAATCGTCTTTCCGGGCCACTCTCCCTCGGGGGCGCGCTCGCAGATGGCCGCGACGGCGCCGTTCCGCAGGGCGTCGGCCACAAACACGTTGCCATCGCTGTTCTCACCCGGAAACGCCGTGAACAGGTCGCCTGGCGTCACCTTCCGCGAATCCGCCGCGCCACCCGTGACGTCCACGTCGGGTCCTGCCGCCACGCGGTAACCGCGCGCACGCATGCACTCCGCGACGAACGCCGTGGTCAGGTGCTGGCTCACGGCTGAAGGTCCCCTTTGTCCGGCGCCACGCCCATGTACGCCAGGATCTCGTCCGCCATCCGCGAGAAGATCGGGCCGCCGGCCGTCGTACCGGTCATCCCGTCCTTGTTGTCGTCGACCTTCACGAGAATGAGGATCTTGGGATCGTTCAGTGGCGCGAACCCGATGAACGAGATGATCTGGCGATCGTTGTACGAGCCGTACACCGGCACGTTCGCCGTTCCGGACTTGCCGCCGGCGGTGTAGTTCCTCGGGTTTCGAAGCGTCCCGGGCGCATCCTGCGCGACCACCTGGCCCAGCATGTAGCGGACGCTCGCGCTCGTCGCCCCAGACACGGCCCGCCCGACGATCTCCGGCTGCACTTCGTGCTCCACACCATCTGCGCCCACGGTCGCCTTCACGAAGTGCGGCCGGATGAGATTCCCGCCGTTGATGGCCGCGGCGACGGCGCTGATCATCTGGATCGGCGTCACGCCGATCGACTGCCCGAACGATTGCGTGGCAGCATCGACCGGCGAGTAATCCTTGTCGGCGATCCAGCGAACGATCCCGGTCGCCTCACCCGTGAAGTCGATCCCCGTCGGCTTCCCGAAGCCGAACGCCCGCAGATAGTCCTGGAACTTCGCTTGTCCGAGGCGCTGTTCCATGAAAACCGCGCCCGTGTTGATGCTTTGCTGGAGCACCTGCGTCATCGTTTGTTCCCCGTATACGCCGTCTTCGAAGTTACGGAGCTGGATGCCCTCGACGTTGGCCACGCCCGTGTCCACATACGTCGTATCCGGCGTCACCACCCCGGCATCGATGGCCGACGCCGCGGTGACGACTTTCATCACGCTCCCCGGCTCATAGGTATCAGAGATGGCGACGTTCTTAAGTAGATTGCCAACATTTGGATCATTCAGATTTAGATCGCTGTACTTGATCCCCGGGCTGCTCGCCAACGCCAGGATCTCGCCCGTCGATGGGTCCATAACCGTGATCGAGCCGCCCGTCGCCTTGTGATCCACGATCGCCTGCGCCAGCTCTTGCTCCGCCAGCCGCTGGATGAACCGGTCGATCGTCAGGACGACGTCTTCCCCGGGCTTTGGCTGGCTGGCCACGTACTGCCCCACCGGGATCGGGTCGTTCGCCGCGTCGCTCTCGTACACGATCTTGCCAGGCTGTCCCTGCAACACGTCGTTGTAGGTGAGTTCGAGCCCCGCCAGCCCGGTCTTGTCCTGCCCGATGATCCCCAGCAGCGATGCACCTGTGTCGCCTTCCGGGTTCACCCGCACGCTGGTCGGCCGTAGCGAAACTCCCGGCGGGTTCTGCTTGATCAGTGCGTTGCCGATGTCGTAGTCGAAGTCGCGCTGAACGATGACGTCAACCAGGCCCGCGACGGCGTCCTCCGCGATGTTGGCCCGCAGCTTCGCCGCGTCGACGTGCAGCGCGTTCGCCAGCGCCTCCGAGCCGGCCTTCGCGTGGTCGGGATCTTTCCAGTCAGTGGTATTGATGTGGATGTCCCACGCGTTTTCGCTCGTCGCCAGCACGTTGCCATTGCGGTCGAGGATCGACCCGCGCCGCGAGTAGATCGTCTCCTTGCCGACGAGTTCCTTCTGCGCGGCTTCGGCATAGTGCGTGTGCTCGAGGATCTGCAGCTGGATCAGGCGCGCGAAGATGACGAGGGAGAACAACCCCAAAAAGGCTGCCGGCACCCAGACGCGCCGCGTACCCTGCGCTGCTAATTGCGCCATCCGAACGCGCCTCCAGCCGGTCCAGCACGAGGCTGCACCGGTAGTTCTCGATTACGGCAACGGAAGCAAGCTGAAGATCGATCGCCACCAGGGTTCGGGCGGATCCGTTTTGGGGATCGGCGTGGGGAGAAACTCTGCCGGGATCTTGGCCGGCGCAGGTCCGGCCTCATCAACTCGCACGTAGATAGGGTTGTCGGCCGGGCCGAGCCCGAGCTCGGTCGCCCGCCGCTGAATCCGCGGCAGCGATGTCAGCTGCGCGACATCCGCCTCCAGCAGGCTGATCTCGCCTTTCAAGCGCTCTTCGTCCGATTGGGATTGCTGCGTCCGAAAGCCTTCGCTCGTCGCCGCCGAACTCTGGATCACCGGCAGCATCGCGCTCATCCCGACCATCAGCACTCCGCCCAGTACCCACCAGTTGAGCGTACCTACAGGGCGCGGGAGCGGCAGGCCGCGGCGCGCGCCGCCCAGGGGATGATTGATCGCGGCCATTGCTATGCCACCCGCTGGGCTGCGCGAAGCGTCGCGCTCCGCGCCCGCGGATTCCGCGCAATCTCGTGCTCGCTGGGCCGCACGGCCCTCCGCGTCAGATCGCGGAGCGTTGCCTTGTGCCCGCAAATGCACACCGGGATCTGCGGCGGGCAAAGGCAGTCCGTCGATTCCCGCCGCAGGTACTGCTTCACCCTGCGGTCTTCGAGTGAATGAAAACTGATCACGACCAGGCGTCCGCCGTCGTCGTGACCGGTTCCAAAGCCGAGCAGGCTGTGGGCTTGCGGAAGAACCGCATCAAGGCTGTCGAGTTCGCCATTGATACGGATCCGGAGCGCAAGAAAGACCTTGGTGGCGGGGTGAATTTGGGTTCGGCCCCTCACGCCCCCCACAGCCTGCTCGACGGCTCTGGCTAACTCCCACGTCGTCTCGATCGGGCGTGCACGCACGACCGACGCGGCGATGCGGCGCGATTGCCGCTCCTCTCCATACTCGTAGAAGAGGTTCGCCAACGACGTTTCGTCCCAGGTGTTTACGATCTCGGCCGCGGTCAGCCCGCCGGCCGAACGGTTCATCCGCATGTCCAGCGGACCTTCTAGCCCGAACGCGAATCCGCGTTCCGCTGTATCGAACTGCAGCGACGACACGCCCAGGTCCAGCAGCACGCCGTCGACGTTCTCGAAGCCGTGCTCCGCCGCCAGCTCCGCGAGTTCGCGGAAGTTCCCGTGCGCAAAGCTGACCCGCCTCCCAAACGGAGCCAACCTTGCGCGCGCGAACTCCAGCGCCTCGCCGTCCTGGTCGATGGACAACAGTCGCCCGGAGTCGCCAATCCGCTCGGCGATGGCGGCGCTGTGGCCGCCGAGCCCGGTCGTGCAATCCACGTAGCGGCCGCCCTCGCGCACCGCGAGGTAGCGCAGGCTCTCTTCGAGCAGCACCGGAGTGTGCGTGGGTGTACTAGTCATAACAACCACGCTACTCCTCCTCGTCTTCCTGCGCCGTGTACGCTTCTTTGTCCCAAATCTCGAACCAGCCCCCGAGACCTACCACGACCACGTCCTTCTTCAGACCGGCGTGCTCGATCAGCTTCGGCGGGATAAGCAGCCGGCCCTGGCCGTCCTTCGCCACCGGGAATGCGTTCCCGAAGAAGAACCGCCGTGCCTTCCGCCCCTCGGGCGTGTCCTCTGGCTTCGACTCCACGACTTTCGCCGCCTCGTCGAAGCCCCCCTGGGTGTATACCGAGACGCAGCCGTCCTTTGATGTGGTCAATATCGCGGGCGCGTCGAACTGGTCCCGGTACTTGGGTGGGATCGCCACCCGGTTCCGGTCGTCCATCTGGTATTCGACTGACCCAAGGAACGCCATCGAACGACTTCTTCGTGGAGTAGGTGAAACAGTGCCGGGTTGGCACCATCTTTGGGTTCGATGTGGACTGACTCCCCACTTTCACCCATTTCACCCCACACGGAACACTAGCTTCCCCCCGAAGGCGTGTCAATACACGGCGAAAACATTTACGTCGCGTTAGATCTGCGAAAGTGCGGGACCACGAAGGCTGGCTGGAAGCTCAGCCGCGGTGCCCGTCTCGACATGCCGGGTTCCGGCCCGGGGGATTAGGTCGCGGCTGTCGCTCGCGCCTTCCCGACTTCGAAGCCCTCGTAGCCGTTCGCCACGACCTCGCGGCACTTCTGCGCGTAGGCGCCTACGCCGCCCACGTAGGGCATGAACACGCGCGGCTTCCCGGGGATGTTCGCCCCCAGGTACCACGAGTTCGCTTTCGGGTAGAGCGTCATGTCCGCCACCGCGTTCACGTGCGCCACCCAGGCGTCCTGCGCCGCGAGATCCGGCTCGATCGTCTCGACGTGCTCGTCCCGCAGGTGCGCCATGCAGTCCGCGATCCATTCCACGTGCTGCTCGATGGACACGATCATGTTGGAGAGCACCGAGGGGCTCCCGGGGCCTGTGATCATGAACATGTTCGGGAAGCCCGCCACCTGTAGCCCGAGGTACGTTCGCGGCCCCGCCGACCACGCCTCGCTGAGCGGCGCACCGCCTCGCCCCTGGATGCCCATGTTCAACAGCGCGCCCGTCATCGCGTCGAAGCCCGTCGCGAACACGATCGCGTCGACTTCGTACTCGGACTCCGAGGTGCGAATGCCCTTCGCTGTGATCTCTTCGATCGGCGTCTTGCGAAGATTGACCAGGGTCACGTTGTCGCGGTTGTAGGTCTCGTAGTAGTTGGAATCGATGCAGATGCGCTTCGTGCCGAGCGGGTGGTCCCGCGGTGCAAGCGCCTCGGCGATCTCCGGGTCCTTCACCGCAGCCCGGATCTTCTCGCGCACGAACTCCGCCACCGTCTCGTTCGCGGCCGGCACCACGGCCAGGTCGATGTAGCTCTGGATCAGGTGGAAGCCGCCTTGCTCCCACCCGGCCTCGAACGCCTTCTGCCGCTCCTCTTCGGCGACCTGGAGCGCCGACTGCTCGTTCACCTGGATCGGAATGCCGGCCGCCGATTCCCGCGCCTTCTGCTTGATCTCCGCGAAGTTCGTCCGGTACTGCTCCACCTTGTCCTGCGACAGCTTCTCGTTGTTCGCGGGAAGGCTGAAGTTCGGCGTCCGCTGGAAGACCGTCACGTGTTTCGCCTGCTGGGCGATCAGCGGGATCGACTGGATCCCCGACGAACCGGTCCCCACGACGCCCACGCGCAGGCCGGTGAAATCGACGCCTTCGTGCGGCCACTGGCCCGTGTGGTACCAAGTGCCTTCGAACGTCTCCAGGCCCTTGAAGTCCGGCACCCTCGATGCCGACAGGCATCCAACAGCGGTAATCAGGAATTGTGCCGAATACGCGTCGCCGCGGTCCGTGCTCACCTGCCAGCGGTTCTGCGCTTCGTCGAATACGGCCGACGTCACGCGCGTCTCGAACTGCATGTCCGGCCACAGCTTGAACTTGTCCGCCACGTAGTTCGCATAGCGCAGGATTTCCGGCTGCGTCGCGTAGCGCTCCGTCCACGTCCATTCGCGCTGGAGCTCGTCCGAGAACGAGTACTGGTAGTCGAGGCTCTCGACGTCGCAGCGCGCGCCCGGGTAGCGGTTCCAGTACCACGTGCCGCCGACGCCCTTGCCCGCCTCGATCACGCGGGCCGTGAACCCGAACTCCCGCAGCTTGTGCAGCATGTACATCCCGGCGAAGCCGGCCCCTACAACCACCGCGTCGACTTCCTTCGCTGTCGTCCCGTTCGCCATCGTCTCATGCCCCCTCGCATCAGCTTCGCGCGGGCGATTCTGTCATCCGCCGCACACCGCGTCCACCGACCGCATCGACAACCGCCAGCCGGCCATCGACAATCGCCCCATGCCGCGTATCGCGATCCTCACAGCCTCCGACAAGGGCGCCGTCGGCGCCCGCGCCGATGCCAGCGGCGACCTCATCGCCCAGCGGTGCCTCGCGGCTGGCCACACGATCGCCGCCAGAACCATCCTCGCCGACGACCGTGAGACCATCGCCGACGCGCTCCGAAGCTGGGCCGACGGCGGTATCGCCGACGTCATTATCACCACCGGCGGCACCGGCCTCACCCCCCGCGATGTCACCCCCGAAGCCACCCGCGAGGTCGCCGAGCGCGACGTGCCCGGCATCCCCCTCGCCCTGGCGGTCGCCGGCCTCGCGCAGACGCCATATGCCGCGCTCACCCGCGGCGTCGCGGTCACGCGCGGTCGCACGCTCATCGTCAACCTGCCCGGCAGCCCCCGCGCTGTGGGCGAAGGGCTCGACGTCCTCATCCCGCTCATCCCGCACGTCGCCGAGCTCCTCGCCGGCCCACACGAACACGCTCCCGCCGGCGCCGACGTCCCTCGCCGGATATGAGATTCGACGTCCTCACGCTGTTCCCTGCGGCCTTCACCGGCCCTCTCGACGTATCCATCATTAAGCGCGCCCGCGAAGACGGCCTCATCGACATCCACATCACGGACGTCCGCGAGTTCGCCACCGACAAGCACCGCTCGGTCGACGATTACCCCTTCGGGGGCGGCCAGGGCATGGTCATGCGCGTCGACGTCCTCGACGCCGCGCTCCAGCACGTCCAGGCGCAGGACGACGTCGGCCCCGGCTACGTGGTCTACATGTCGCCGCAGGGCGAGCGCCTGGACGACGGCCTCGTGCGCGAACTCGCGACGCACCGCCGCCTCGTCGTCGTCTGCGGCCGCTACGAAGGTGTCGACGAGCGCTTCATCGAACACTGCGTCGACCTCGAGGTCTCCATCGGCGACTACATCCTCACGGGGGGCGAGCTCCCTGCGATGGTCCTCATCGACGCCGTCGCTCGCCACGTCCCCGACGTCCTCGGCGACGAAGCCTCGCCCGAGGACGAGTCGTTCGCCAACGGCCTCCTCGAACACCCGCAATACACGCGCCCCGCCGAATACCGCGGCTGGGAAGTCCCCGAAGTCCTCCTCAGCGGCCACCACGCCAACATCGAGAAGTGGAAGCAGGAACAGCGCCTCGCGCGGACACGCGAGCGCCGGCCGGACCTGCTCGACGAATCACGCTGAGCGCTTTTCGGAGGGCCGCCGGCTACGCCCCCGCGATCAGCCGCGCGAAGCTCACGTTCGAAAGCGCCCCCGGGCGCGCTCGAACGGATGAGCTGCACCGCCTCGTCGCCGGGCATGCCCATCTCCCGCAGGATGAGGCCCGCCAGAAGTCCGCTGCGGTTCATGCCGTGCTGGCACACCGCGTAGACCGCCTCCGGCGCGCGCTCGCTTCGCATCTCGGCGACCACGCGCTCAACCGTGTCGTAGATCCGGTGCATCATCACCGGCACGCTGTCCAGGTCGGCGAACACGCACGGCACCCACAACCCCGTGGCCGCGCGGAGCGCCGCCGGCATGTCGCCTGCCGCATCGACCACCAGCGCCGTACGCAGCGTCGCGGGCAGCATCTCGTCGCCCACGTGGCTCTGCGCTCCGCCCATCCAGATGCCCGTCGCTATACCGGTGAATGTGCCCGGAGCCGCCAGCAGGCTCGCGCGCGGGACCACCGTCTCCGGCCGCGCAACGTAGGCGAGCCCGTCCTCAAGCCCCACGGCAAACCCATGGCGCAGGCAAAACGGAATCGACGGTCATCAGGTGGAAATCGTGAATCAAGTGGTGGTGGAGACAGGGGGGCTCGAACCCCCGACCTCAGCATTGCGAACGCTGCGCTCTCCCAACTGAGCTATGTCCCCACGAAAGCAATTCGGGCCGCATCCCATCGTAGGGAGCGGCCCGAACGAGCGTCAAATGCGACGGCTTACGAGCGGTGCGATGAACCTCGCCCGATGCGATAGCTCGTCTCGCCCGTGAATTCCTTTTCCTTCCCACATTTCTTACAACGGCCGGGCGTCAGCTCCCCCCTTGGTGACTCGAGTACCCAGTGATGGACACAGTCTCCTACGAGCTGCAGCGCTTCAGCCTTGGACATGTGAGATCCCCCTCGACACAGTTCTTCACAGCAGTACCGGGGGCATTCGTTTCACCCGCCACCAACCCGGCCCGTCGGCCAGTGTAGTACCGGCTATAAACGCTTTCAATGGGATATACCGATTCGTCCACGCTTTGGGCCAAAGGTGTGATACATGGCACCGCCCCTGCCATATCAGCGGTATCTATATCTCCGCTCGCGGCGCCCGATCCTTCGGAGTCGCCTCCCCTTACTCGTCCTGCAGCTGAACGCGGATTACGCCCGCCGCCAGGTCGATCTCCTCGACCACCTCGCCGATCGCGGGCACCAGCAATTCGTTCCCCGTCGCATCCGTAACGACGTACACGTCGTTCGCCCCGGGCTGCATCACGTCCGTCAGCGTCCCAAGCTCCTCGCCGTCCATGGTCTCCACCCGCAACCCGATCAATTCGTGGACGAAGTACGAGTCCTCGTCGTCGCGCTCAACCTCGTTGTCCGGCGCCTCCAGCAGCTCGCCCCGCAGCGCTTCGACCGCGTTCCGGTCGTCCAGTCCGTCCAGCTTAAGGATCCATGCTTCCCGGTCGGCCCTCGCACGGACGATCTTGCGCGGCGTCCCCAAGAGGTACACGGTGCGCCCCGGCTGCAGGTTCAGCGCCGATGCCGAGAATGCTGACGCCCGCACCTCGCCCCGGAGCGCGTGCGGCCGCAGGACGCGTCCCACCGCCGTGAAGCCCTCGCGGGGCTCCCTCGCGGTCGTAACCGGGTTGGACTTTGCCGCTCGACGTGGATTCGCTGGCTTGCCGGAGGGTGTGTCCCCGTTGCTCAGTCGCCGATCTCCAGGCCGACCCGCACGTCTTCTTTCACGGCCGCGACCTTGATCATCGAGCGCATGGACGACGCGATCCGCCCGCCCTTGCCGATGACCTTGCCCCAGTCGCCTTCCGCAACGTCCAGCCGCACGACGACGCGGTCGCCGTCGTCCGACTCGGTTACGCGCACCTCATCCGGATTGTCGACCAGCCCCTTCGCCAGGTACTCGATGACGCTGCCCATCATGGTCTCTGCCATCGTTAGTCGGCTTCCGCGGCGGCTTCGGTGGCGGGTTCTTCCGCAGCAGGCGCTTCTGCCGCAGGCTCTTCGGCCGGGGCCGCCTCTGCCTTCGCCGCAGCAGCCTTTGGTGCGGCTGCCGTCGCCGCGGCCTTTTTGCCTTTCGCCGGCGGCTCGGCCACCGCGACCGCTGCCTTCGCGGGCGCCTCGAGAATGCCGGCGCGCCGGAGAATTTTCTCCGCCGCTTCCGAAGGCTGCGCTCCCTTGCCGAGCCATGCCTTCGTCGCCTCTTCGTTGATCACGACGGTCGGAGGATCCGAATGAGGATCGTACGATCCGAGTGTCTCCAGGAAACCACCGTCACGCTTCACGGGCTTGTTCGCCACCACGAGGCGGTAAGACGGGTGGTGCTTCTTGCCCACCCGGCGCAGTCGAATCCGAATCATCCTTACTCCTGAACCCCGCCCTCGGCGGGGCGATTGGAACGCTTTGTGTCGAATCGTACCGCATCGACTCCCTATGCGTTACCCTTCCTCGAAATGTAAGCGAATGCTTTCGGAGCAGGCCATGCCCATCGACGTTACTGCCACTATCGACATCTCCCGCCCTCGCCCCGAAGTGGCGGCGTTTCTCGAAGACCCCGCCAACGACCTCCGTTGGATCCGCGCGCTTTCCTCGTCCGAGAAGCTCACCGATGGTCCCGTCGGCAAAGGCACGCGCGTCCGCCGCGTCGCGAAAATGATGGGTCGGCCCATCGACTACACGACAGAGATCACCGCCTACGATCCTGGCGCCGTCCTCGCCATGGACACCGTCTCCGGCCCGTTCCCGATGCACGTCACCTACACCCTCACGGACACTGCCGACGGCACCCGCGTGAGCGTTCGAAACCAGGGCGGCAGCGGCTGGATGTTCGCTCTCTTCTCCCCGCTCATCGGCCGGGTAACTATCCCCTGATAGACCGTACACGGTAGACTGATAGTGGAGGCCGATGCTATGCCCCGGCAAGCGCTGGGGCCTTAGCAATGTAGGCAACGGGCCATCCGATAGCGTCGGGTTCGCGCCCTTCGAGCGTAGCTGCGTTGAATTCGTCCTCTGTGCACACGAGCGGCCCAAACTCCGAGAACCCTGCTACACGGCGAGGCAAGTCCGCACCCGAAAGTGCTTTCACAATGACTCGCTCGCCGATTTTGAATTCGTCCATTTGGCGACCTCCCAAGTGGAATCAGATTCAAAAGTGCGAGTATGCCACGGAGGATGCAAATTCCGTCCGCATACCAGTTGACGGTGTGCCGTGCCAAATGCAAGATCGATCCAAGTTTGGCACACGGAATGCCACCGGAGGACAAAAAGTGACGCAGGAATCGCGAACGCCGCCGCCTTACATCTCCCATCGTACCCTCCTGAACACGCTGGAGCGGTTCGGCGACGATCCCCCTCCCGTCATCGACGATTCGGTGCTCTCGAACCTTTCCGGGGATACCGCCCCCAGGTAGTGGCGACGCTCAAAGCTCTAGGCCTCATTGACGATAAGCGCGTGCCTACCGCTGACCTTGCGACGTATGCGGCGGAACCATCGCGGCGGAAAGCGATCCTGAAAGCCTTGTGGACGCGCACCTACGATCCCATCTACAGCCTCATCGACATTGAGAAGGCGACCGTAGGCCAGCTCGAAAATGCTTTCAAGGAGGCGTTCGGGGTAGAAGGGGACACGCGCCGAAAGGCGATCACGTTCTTTGTTCACGAAGCCAGTTCAATGAAATGCCGGTGTCACCACTCATCCTGCAGAAGGCGAAGCGGTCGGCGACCGGTACACGTCGAACGACTCGAAGAAGGAAGAAACGCCGAACCCCCCGCCAGCCAACGGCGTCGGGGCCAATGGTGAGGGAGAGCCGGGTAGCGCAGTCAAGGTGCACCCAATGCTCACCGGCGCGATTCAATAGCTCTCGGAGAACGGGCCAAGGTGGACAGCGGGACAAGCCGAGACGTGGTGTTCGAACTTCGTTACGAGCGTGAAGCTTGTCTATCCAGCGCGCGCCTTCAAGATCTCTGTCGCTCCGCCAATCGAAGGCCCCGATGACTGGCCGGACTATGACGAGTCGGAAGTGGAGTACAGCGACGACACTGCCTGACCCGGCCTTGCGGCCGTATAGGGAATAAACGGAACCCCGGCGCGTTTACTGGTTGCGACGCCAGCGCCGGGGTTCGGAAGGGAGTTACCGGAATGGTTGAAAGGCTACGCTACGTGGAACCCGTGTGGCGACCCTGGCTGTTGTTAGGCCGATCTTGAACTGAACGGTGGATGAGGGTGTGCAGTAACGAGCCGTCCTCATCCGCTCCCATCTTTGCCTCGATCTCAGGATCGCGTACCTTGCCGTCTTCAAACGACGGACCCGCTTTGAGTTTGCTACGTGGGGAACCACCCATGTGAGCAGGGTAGCACATGATGACTACGTTCAAGATTTACATCGACGAATCTGGGGACCATCGCTATCGCAGCATTGCGAGCCCTGACGGGCGATACCTTGCCCTCACAGCGGTCATAATCAGAGGAACCACCTACACATCCCAGGTCCACGCCGAGCTTGAACAGCTGAAGCGCGCCCACTTCACCTATGACCCGGATCGGCCGGTGGTTCTGACTCGAAGCATGATCGTGAAGCGCAAACGATGGTTCGGCGTGCTAGCCAACCCCCAGCGGAAGCAAGACTTCGGCGATGCGATCCTATCCTTGTACAGCGCATTGCCCGCCCAGATCTTCACGGTCGTCATCGACAAGCAATCGCACAAGACCCGATTCCCGGTGGACACCTTCGACGCGTATGAGTACTCGCTTGAGGTGCTACTGAATCGCATTCGTGGGTACCTCACGCTGGCCGGCGCGGACGCGGAGATTATCTGCGAATGCCGAGGCGCGAGAGTAGATCAGCAAATCCAAGCCGCCTACTACCGTGCGCGAACGAAGGGAACGACGTACGCGTCGGCCGTCGAAATACGAGCCGTCTATCCACTTGCCGAGCTTACGATGCTCCGAAAGTCAGACAACATTGCGGGGTTGCAGATTGCGGATATGGCGTGCTACGGCCAAAAGCAACGAATCATTCTTGAGAACGGCGGCACGGTTGGCGGTATAAGCGGCTTCACGGCGGCCCTCAACACGAAGGTCGCGCGGATGGTGAACCAATACGGGCATTATCTATTGGAGTGACCGCGGCCTTAATGGAAAGGCGAGCCATAGGCTCGCCATCCACGCTGGCCCTTACGGACCATCCGACGCTCAGGCTATCGGCGGAATCGATCAGCGTCAATAGCGTTTTGTCAAGTGCTTAACGACAATTTTCGGCACATCTTTTACTCCCCGACCGGGGCGTAGGCCCCATAACGACCGTGCCGTGTGGCCTTCACGCGGTCCGTGATCGCCCCATACATCGGCCGGTCGTCCTCGCGGTGGTTGTAGCGGTACTCATACTCGTTCACGTAGCTCTGGAGGTAGTGAGCGCCGACCGCATGGTGCGCGCCCCGGATGCCGTTCTTTAGCAGGCTCCAGAAACCTTCGATCGTCTGCGTGTGGTCGTTGCCGTGGACGTAGATCTTTGCTGAGTGATTGATGCGGTAGTGTGCGTAGCCGCGCTTCTTGAGGCTGTTGTTGGCCGGAGCGTCATCCGTGAACACAGTCGCGTCGGGCATCACCTTCATGGCGATTAAAGGCAGTACGTACGTCCGCTTGCGGTTCGGGATGACCTGAGCGTCACCTTGCCACCGCGCGCCACGGCTCCGATCACCATCGTCTTTTGGTTGCTCCCCGGAGCCATGCCCATGCGCTTCCGGCCATACTCGCCCTTTGCGGAATCCCCGGCACGCTGTCGACCGCCGACGTAGGTCTCATCAACCTCAACCTCGCCAGCGAGCGTACCGCCGTCCTCATCCATGAGCTTCCGAATCTGCGTGAACATGCGCCAGGCCGTCTTGTAAGTCACGCCTAGCTCGCGCTCCAGTTGCTTCGCGCTAATGCCGCATCGGGTCTGTGCCATGAGGTACATGGCGTAAAACCACGACTTGAGGGGCGTGCTCGACTTTTCGAAGATGGTCCCTGCGAGCGGGGCTACAAGCGTTCCGCAGTAGTCACACGCGTATTGCTTGCGGCCCGTGCGCCGGTGGTGCTTGCGGACGACGCCACACGTCCGACACTCGATGCCGTCCGGGTAGATGAGCGCGAGGATGGATTCCAGACAAGAATCCTCGTCGGGGAACTCCGCATTGAACGTGGCTATCGAGTACCGTTCCATGGAAGCAGGTTATCTGAATCTGTACGGTCTGTCAAGGGATAGTTACCGCGAATGCTTTCGGAGCAGGCCATGCCCATCGACGTTACTGCCACTATCGACATCTCCCGCCCTCGCCCCGAAGTGGCGGCGTTTCTCGAAGACCCCGCCAACGACCTCCGTTGGATCCGCGCGCTTTCCTCGTCCGAGAAGCTCACCGATGGTCCCGTCGGCAAAGGCACGCGCGTCCGCCGCGTCGCGAAAATGATGGGTCGGCCCATCGACTACACGACAGAGATCACCGCCTACGATCCCGGCGCCGTCCTCGCCATGGACACGGTCTCCGGCCCGTTCCCCATGCACGTCACCTACACCCTCACCGACACCGCCGACGGCACCCGCGTGAGCGTTCGAAACCAGGGCGGCAGCGGCTGGATGTTCGCTCTCTTCTCCCCGCTCATCGGCCGCATGGTGAACTCGCGCGTGAAGGGCGACCTGGGGCGCTGAAAGCCGCCCTGGAAGGCGCGCTGGTTCGCTGACTCGCTTCGCTCGGCGGGCCGGGTGGACTGGCTAGTGGGGGGCTGCGCAATAAAATTCGCTAGTTGAAGTAGGGTCCTGAACCTGGAACGAGCGTTCGAAGTAGGGCGGGAAGTAGGGCCGAAGTAACGCCGAAGTGGGGCGGGAAGTAGGAGCGAACTAGCAGAGAGCCGGTTTGTCGCCGGCGCGTAGACAGCCGCGGGACGTGCGCGCATGCAGCGTGGAGTGTTGGTGTTGCGGTTTGCGTCGTCGGGAGGCGGAGCGAGGGCGGGCATGGGGCGAGGGTAGCGTGGGGACGGCGCAAGTCTGAGGGGCCGCTGTCAGGAAAGCGGGGACGGCCCCCGTTCCCCGTTACCGCATCCCCGGAAAGATCGGCATGCGGCCCGTGCTCAGCGTCTTCGCGATCTTTCGCGCCTCGAAGAACTGCTTCAGCAACTGGTTCACCGCCGCCGCGTCCGTGCCGCTTCCACGCGCGATCCGCTTTCGCCGCTTCCCGTCGATCTTGTCCGGGTGGCGGCGCTCCCACTTCGTCATCGACATCACGATCGCCTCGGCCTTGTTGAAGAAGCTGTCGTCCATGTTGTCGACGTCGAGTTGCGCCTTGATCTTGTTGAAGCCTGGCAGCATCCCCACGAGTTGCCCGAGCGGCCCCATCTTGCGTACCTTGCGCAGCTGCTCTACGAAGTCCTGCAGGTCGAAGGTCCCCCGCTTCAGCTTTTCGCCGAACTTGTCGGTGTCCTCGTCGCCCATCGTTTCCTTGGCCCGCTCGATGAGCGACAGCATGTCGCCCATGCCAAGGATTCGGCCCGCCAGCCGGTCCGGGTAGAACTGCTCCAGCGCGTCCGCCTTTTCGCCCATGCCGATGAACTTCACCGGCACCCCGGTCACCGTGCGAATGCTGAGCGCCGCGCCGCCGCGGGCATCGCCGTCCATCTTCGTCAGGATCAGCCCGGTGGTCCCGACCTTGTCGTGGAACTCCTTCGCCGCCGTCACGGCATCCTGGCCCGACATCGCGTCGGCGACGAACAGCACTTCCTGCGGCTGCAACTGCTTCCGAAGGTCCGCCACCTCCTTCATCATCACTTCGTCGACGTGCAATCGGCCCGCGGTGTCGACGAGCACGTGCGAGGCGTTCATGCGCTTCGCCTTCTCCAGGCCGTTCGCCGCGATCACGGCGGGCTTCGTGCTCGTGCCCTCTTCGTGGTAGGGCACGTCGAGCGACTTCGCCAGCGTGACGAGCTGCTCGACCGCCGCCGGCCGGTAGACGTCGCATGCCACCACGAGCGGCCGCTGCCCCTGCTTCTTCAGCAGGTTCGCCAGCTTGGCGATGCTGGTCGTCTTCCCGGAGCCCTGCAGGCCGACCAGCATGATCACCGTTGGCGGCTTCGATGCCGTAGCCAGCTGGGGAGCCGTTCCGCCCAGGATCTCCACCAGCTCCTCATGGACGATGTCGATTACTTGCTGCGCCGGCGTGAGGCTCCGCAACACCTGCGCCCCGAGCGCCTTCTCCTTCACCCGGCTGGTGAACTCGCGCACGACCTTGAAGTTCACGTCCGCCTCGAGCATGGCCATGCGCACTTCGCGCAGCGCCTGGTCGAGGTCTTCCTCGGTCACCGTGCCGTGCGACCCAAACTTCTTGAACGCGCCCTGCAGCTTGTCGGTCAGAGATTCAAACATTGCTACCAGTATACGGGAGCGCTGCCCGCGTTCCGCTCCTGCGCTTCCCCATAGATCACGGCGCTAGTTGGACTGCGCCAGTCGCCGCCCCAGCACCCGAAACACGCCTGGGTGGAACGGCATCCCAAGGTGCGTGCAGTTCACCTCGTCGTTGAGCGCTTCGTCCTCTTCGACGCAGCTTTCCCAGTCCACCACGCCATCGACGCGCGAGTAGATGGCGTAGTGCGCCACTTCATACTCCTCGGGCGCCAGCATGTTCTTCACGAAGTCGCACGTGCAGTGTCCGCTGAAACACGACGGCTTGATGTTCTGTCCCACGTTCGTTCCGCTGCCGCGCCGCAGCGAATCGGCCGCGGCGATGATCACCGGGTGCGCCCGCACCGAGTCCTGGAAGGGCGAGCCCATCGAGATCACTGCCGACACGAGCTCGGGGTGGTCCAGCGCCACACTCCGCGCCAGCATCCCGCCCAGGCTGTGGCCGATCATGCGCACGCGCTGTCCGGTCTCCTCGTACGCGTGCCGCACTCGCTCCAGCAGCAGCGTCGCCACGTGGTTCGGGCAGTCCGCGTTCCGCCCGATATTCGAAAAGTAGGGGCGGTAGCCAATCCGGCTCAGCCATCCGTGCAGTTCAATCAGCGAAACGTCGCTCGCGAGGAACCCCGGGACGATCACGACCGGCTCCCCATGCCCCCGTGCGACGCCACAGCCGAAGTACACGGGCGAAGTGCGCAGGGCCAGCCAATCCAGCCCGCACAGCGCCTCGCGCCACAGCGGCGTCGAAAGCGGCTGAAGGGACGGATCCTCCGCGAACGGGTCCGCAAAGCCGGCGGCTGCGCTGCTATACGACGACATTTCACCTCTCGGGCAGGCGGTCGAACCGGCGGCGGCTTACCTCGCGGTAAACTACACGCGAGTAAACACCCCCGCAACCATTAACGCTGACCCATCGATCCGCCGCTGCCCATCAGTGTTGTCAGCTATATCTATCAGCCGCATCGCGCATCCAGGCACGAGTCATCGCGGCGCGCGGGCGGCGATCCTACGCACTCGCCCAATCAAGATGCATTCGATCGCCACCTGAGGACGAGCACCGTCGCCCCGGCCAGGACCAGACTCATGATCAGCATGGCCAGCACTCCCGGCACGCTGCTGCCGGCGACGGCACCGCTGTAATCGGGTGCGCCAGGCACTACAACGGGCGACGTCCCGCCTATGTCGAGGATGCGGCCCATGGCCTCGAAAGCCCATCGGGTCGCCAGTCCGAAGCTCAGTATCCGTCCCGGAACGGCCATCGACTCGACAGGCACGATTGCGCCCGCGAACAGCACCTGGGGGAAGCAGATCATCGGCAGCGCGAGTGCGGCCTGGGCGGGATGGCGAACCAGAGCCGAGGTCACCAGGCCGAACGCCAATCCGGCGATCGCGTCGAGCAGGAACACCGTCCCGAGTGGGAGGTAGACGTCGAATCCGTCGGCCGGGAGGCGGTTGGTGGCGCGAAGAACCCCAAGCAGCACCACGTCGATGACAGCAAGGACGGGGAGTAAGACGGCAACCTTGCCCGCGACGTAGGCGGTGACGCTGATGCCGCTGCGACGCTCCCGGACAAAGATCGGAAACTCCATCACTATCTGCAGCAGGCCGTAGGTGAGACCGAAAAAGAACCCGTCGAACGCCAGCCAGAAGGCAAGGTTCAGCGACTCCAGGGGGTGCGCCGGATCCACGGTCCCCGCCCGGAACAGGATCGTCATCATTGCCGTGACGAGCACGGGAGACCCCAGGATGATCCCGAGGGTCAGCCGATTGTGCGCGAGGAGTTCGAACTCTCGACGCGTCAGTACTCGCCATTGCATGAGCATTTGACGAAGTGGGACGCTGCCTCGCGGAAGGCGCGACTCCTCGACGCCTTCATCAAGCTCCCGATGGTCGCCGGTATCCTGCACTCCGTCCCGGCGCCACGCGGAGAATTTCGCTGCCCAGGCCGCCGGGGAAGCCGCCTGGTCGAGGCGGGCATACGTCTGCGAGAGCCGCTCAACCTGGAAGTAGTCCAGCGCCTCGGCAGGCGTGCCATCGAAGGCGAGGTAGCCGTCGCGGGCGAGGAAGATCACGCGGCTGCACGCCAGCAGGTCTTCCGGGGCGTGGGTGGTCATGACGACGGTGGTTCCGGAGTCGGCGAGCCCTCGCAGGATCGCAACGACCTCTGCGCCCGTGGCCGGGTCGAGCCCGGAGGTGGGCTCATCGAGTGCGAACAGACGTGGGTGACTGAGGAGTTCCACGGCGATACTCGCGCGCTTGCGCTGGCCGCCCGAGAGGTCCTTCACCGGGACGCTGGCGCGATCCGCAAGATCGAGCCGCTGCAGCGTCTCGTCGACGAGGGCCTTGATCTCTTCTTTCGACGTTCCGCGTGGGAGCCGAAGACGAGCGGCGTGCTCCAGGGTGCGGCCCAGCGCGAGCTCCCCGTGGATGATGTCGTCCTGCGGAACATAGCCAATCGGCACGTTCGAGCCAGAGGCGTTCAATTCGACGCCATCGTGTCGGATCCGTCCCGACGATGGCGCCTTTTGGCCAGCCAGGGCCTGGAGGAGTGTCGTCTTGCCGGCGCCGCTACCGCCGGCGATGGCCACGAACTCCCCGGGCCGCAGGTCGAGCGAAATCGATTGCAGGATCTGCCGCGACCGCGCCCGCTGTGTCAGCCCGCGGGCCTCAACGTGGCTTCCGCGGACTCCTGGTCCGGGTTCTCGGGTCGCCGCTCCCGGCGCACTCCGCGTCAAGATTGGTTGCATTGGTGGCCTCCCTGGTCGAACAACTACGGAACGATGTGCTCCCGGATCCATGGCTCCATGGCGTGACGCCGTCGTCGTAGTGGACGTCGTCTTCCGTCGTGAAGCCCGGGTACCCGGGGCTCTGCTTCGACCGTAGGAAGCCGCGGCAGGTCGGGACATCGGACGTTTGTCCGAATCCGTCTGCTGCCCGTGGGCGCGTCTGCGATGAGCGTCACATTTGGCGGGGCTGGGACGGATCTCGGTCTCACGCCAGACGGCGGGACCCGAAGGGCAGGGCCGCTGCCAGTCCAGGCGTCACGATGGAGAGCGGCGAGAGCGACCGGTGCCCGGGCTACAAGACCAGCCCGTGCTCCAAAGCGAAGAGGACTGCCCCAACCCGGGTGGAGACATCGAGCTTGCTGTAGATGTGTTCGAGGTGGCTTCGGACGGTGCTCTCGCTCACGACAAGTTGTCCGGCGATCTTCTTGCGGTTGAGCCCCGCCGCCAGCAGTCGCAGGACCTCGACCTCACGGCCGGTGAGCCCGGCGGGCCATTGCTCCCGTCCCTGGGGCGGCGACGTTGGCCCTCTGACCTCGGCGGCAAGGGCCGCTGCGGCCGGCGCGAATGCACCCTCGGCGAACGCCGCCGTGACAGCCTGCAGAGCATCATTTGGATCCAGGGCAAGCGTGCCGGGCGAGTCGTGCGTGAGCTCGTCGAACTCGTTCGCTACGGCGAGGATGCCGGCCGCTGCGGCAGCATCACCGGGGTTGGCGGTGCCGTCGGGGATGCCGCGCCCGTGATGCAGCCAGGCAATTTCGCCGATTCGTGCCAGGGAAGGCGTCCGCTCGAACAGGGTCCGAAGGACATCGCCGTGTGCCTCAATCGCCTCGCGTTCGCTGGCTGTCCGTTCGTCGGGCGGCTTGTTGAGCACAAACGACGGAACAGCGACGAGGCCGAGGTCGTGTACGAGCCCCGCGAGGCGCAGCTCACGTACCTGCTCATCAGCGAGTCGCATGCGGCGCGCGAGACGCTCGGCAAGGTCGGCAACGCGCCGCGAATGTCCGGCGAGCCAGTACGCTTTCATGTCGACGAAATCGGCGCAGCACGACGCGAACTCCTCGAGCGCGTCGGCTGCGGCGTCTGCGAGGTGCTCTTCGATGCGCGCCAGCACCGAGTTGTCAGAGAGGGGCTCCCAGAACCCGTCGCTCTCCGCTAGGTTCGCAAAGGCATCCACCACGGCCGGGTCAAAGGCGCTCCCCGCGCGCTCACGCGCGACCTCTAGCGCCGCCTCTTTCCCGCCCGCGGAATGCGCGACTTCCAGGTAGCTCGTCGCGAACACGATGCGGCTGATCAACGGAATCGCTTCGCCTTTGAGGCCACGGGGCATCCCCTTGCCGTTCCACTGTTCGAACAGCGACGCGAGCCCAAGTCGCGCGTTCGTAGACGCCCCCAGCCGCTCCGCGATGCGGCAGGCTACTTCGCCGCTGCTCTGAAAGCCTTCCCGCATGAAGTCCCGGCCGGAGACCATGAAGTCTGCGAGCCTTCCCGCACGCGCCGGGAGTGGCGACCCGGCCCCCACGAACTTCGCCGCCCAGCCCATCACGTCGCGAATGTCACCAAACTCGCGGACGAAGAGGATCTCTCGTCGTGCCGCGATCTCGTCGCCGCGGATCATGGCCGCGATCTGGGTGGTCCAGGAGGTGCAGCCCGCATCCTTGAGTAGCGCCACGTACACGACATCGCGCTGTTGATGGGTATCCAGCCCCATCTGCTCGGCGATTCGGAGCGCGATGTAACAGGCACGTAGCCCGTGCTCCGGAGCGAGCCCGACGCCGAGGTCGCTTGCGAGGGAGAGCGTTCCCAGCAAGTCTGAGCGGCTTATCTCGGCCCCTATTCGAGTGGACACCGCAGCATTGTATTCCGCGCTCCGTGCGCAAAAACCGAAGCCGCCCCTTTCGTCGCCAAAGGTGAAGTGTGACCGAGGTCACAGAGGAGGCAACGCGCGACCAATCCGTTTCATCGAAATCGGACGTTTGTCCGATTTAGCGACGAGTGATCGACACGAGACTCGAGCCAGAAGTTGCGGCCGCGTCCAAAGCAAACGACCGCAGCTACCGGGACGGGAGACAGCCCCAGTGGCGTCCAACCGTCAGCGAAGCCGAGGCAGAGCGGAACTCCGGTCCATGCAAGGGGGTGTCCATCATCGCCGCTGGAGGCAGGCGCCGTGAGAGGGCTCACGGACAGTTCCATGGCGCCTCAAGGAAATCTCAAGGATTCCGCCAAGCGTGCGCTGTGGACGCCTTCTACGTTCGAAGTGCGCCGGAAACCGGCGACACGGACCCGGCCGGGGTCACCGGGCCCACGGCCAAAGGAGAGAAAGGAATGACGACCACACAAAAGTCTATCGACAACGGCGTCGACGTTGACGCGCCTCGGTGCGGTACAGCGTGAAAGCCGATCACCGGCGCCGTAGGCCCCCTGCGGTCGGTTCACGCGGTCTCGCTACGCGCGGACTGGCGGCTACCAATCGAGGACTGTGACGCCGTTCACAGTGCCCACAAGCCCGGCCCAATCGGCTGAATCGGCATCCGACGTTTGACGGATGTAGCGGCCAGCCCTCCGACCAAAGGCTTGGATCGAAGTTGCAGTCGTTCTGGACGGGACAACGGTCGCAACGGCGGGGACGGAAGACGACTCCCAGTAGCCGTCGGACCTCCAACGAACACCCGGCTGAGCCGGGTACAGCACGCCCAACGGGCAACGAAAAGGGAGAAAGACATGACCACGATGGAAAAGACTGTCGACAACGGCGTCAACGTTGGCGCACTGCTCGGGGCGCGCGAGGCGCTTCACCAGACACCGATTGCCGCCGCATTCACCTGGCGGGCGAGCTGCGAGTGGGTGAAGGGCACCCACAGCCGCACAACGATCGATGGGTTCTTCGGCCTCGGCGCCGAGCAGCAGCACGTGAAGCCGTTCACCTACGAAGCGGACCACCCGGTGGTCTTCGCTTCTGAAGATCACGCCGCCACGCCGGTCGAAATCGTGCTCGCCGGCCTTGCCAGCTGCCTCACCGCCGGCGTCGCTTCGGTCGCCCAGCTGCGCGGCATCCAGCTGCACTCCGTCAAGGCCACGCTCGAAGGCGGCATGGACGTGCGCGGCATCCTCGGCATGGACAGCGACATCCGCAACGGCTTCAACGGCATCAAGGTCACCTATGACATCGACGCCGATGCCACGAAGGACGAGATCGCCGCGGTGGTCGCGCAGTCGCAGAAGCGGTCCGCCGTCTACGACATCATCACGAACCCGACCAACGTCACGGTCGAAGTTCGCTAACGCCGCGCGCAGCGAGTCCCGGAGGCACGCAATGAACACCACAACCGTCGTCATCGGGGCCGGCCACGCCGGCCTGGCCGTCAGCCGCTGCCTGGCCGAGCGGTCCATCGACCACGTGGTGCTCGAGCGTGGCGAGGTCGCCAACTCCTGGCGCACCGAGCGCTGGGACTCGCTGCGATTGCTCACCCCCAACTGGCAGAGCCGGCTGCCCGGCTACCGCTATGAGGGGAACGACCCGGACGGCTTCCGCACCGTCGCCGAAACCATCCAATACATTCGACGCTACGCAGAGGTGATCTCGGCCCCGGTTGTCACGCACGCCGAGGTCACCTCGGTGCAGCTCCGAAACGGCCGCTACCGGGTCGTCACTACGGCAGGCGAGTGGACGTGCGACACGGTCGTGATCGCGAGTGGCGCCTGCAACGTGCCACGCGTCCCGGCGTTGGCGGCGGAGATCCCGGCTGCAGTCACGACTGTGACGCCGATGGGCTATCGCAACCCGAACTCGCTGCCCGAGGGCGGCGTGCTGGTTGTCGGGGCCTCGGCCACCGGCGTTCAGCTTGCAGCCGAGATCCATGCTTCCGGGCGACCCGTCACCCTCGCCGTCGGCGAGCACGTTCGTGCGCCCCGCACGTACCGGGGAAAGGACATCCAGTGGTGGATGGACGCCGCGGGGCTCCACGACGAGCTCTACACCAAGATCGACGACATCGAGCGCGCTCGGGGCGTCCCCTCGTTCCAGCTCACCGGCTCGGACGACCGGCGGAACCTGGACTTGAATTCGCTGACCCAGGCCGGTGTAAGACTCGTCGGTCGCCTCGCCGGCCTGCGCGATAGCCGCCTCCAGTTCTCAGGTTCGCTGCGCAATCAATGCGCGCTGTCCGACCTCAAGATGAACCGCTTGCTCGACCGATTCGATGCGTGGGCGGCAGAGCAGGACCTAAACGAGTCCGTGGATCCCCCCGAGCGCTTCGAACCGACGCGCGTGGACGATTCACCGTCGCTCGAACTCAACCTCGAAAGCGGCGAGATCCGGTCCATCCTCTGGGCGACCGGCTTCCGGCCCGACTACGGATGGTTGGACGTGCCGGTCTGCGATTACAAGGGCCGCATCCAGCACGAGGGCGGCGTCACAGCCGCTCCCGGCCTCTACCTGATGGGCATGCCGTTCCTCCGCCGCCGCAAGTCAACGCTCATCGACGGCGCGGGCGACGACGCCCGTGATCTCACCGCCCACCTCGCCGCGTTCCTGGACGCGCGAGACGCCGGTCCGTCGCTGCTCAGCGCTGCGTCCTGAGAAAGAGAGACCAGTGATGCCATCGCCGTTCAGGCACGACCACTACGATGTTCTGATCGCCGGAGCCCGCTGTGCCGGCGCCTCTACGGCGATGTTGCTCGCGCGCATGGGCCTTCGGGTGCTCGTCGTCGATCCCGTCGCGAACGCGGAGCTGACACCCTTTCGACCCACGCGCTCATGCGGCCGGCGATCCTGCAGCTTCATCGCTGGGGACTGTTGGATGCCGTGCGCTCCGCCGGTACACCGCCAGCCACGACCACAACGTTCCACTATGGCGACGATCCGCTGACCATCTCCATCAAGCCCCGCGACGGAGTGGATGCCCTGTACGCGCCGCGCCGCACCGTGCTCGATGCGATCCTCGCCGACGCCGCCGCCGCGGCAGGAGCGGAGGTCGTCTACGGGCACTCGGTCGGTGACGTCCTTCGTACGCCGGGAGGCCGCATCGTCGGCGCAGTCGTTACGGGACGCGACCGCCAGCCGACGAATGTCGGCGCCAACCTCGTGGTTGGGGCAGATGGGCGCCAATCGCCGATTGCACGGCTGGTTGGAGCGGAGTTCGACTACGTGACTCCACACGCCGCGGCGACCATCTACGGCTACTGGACGCATCTCGGCCTCGAAGGATTCCACTGGTACTACGCGCCCGGCGCGAGCGCAGGGGCGATTCCGACGAACGACGATGACACCTGCGTCTTCGTGTCCATCCCGCCAGCCCGCTTCGAGCAGCAACGCCGGGCGGGGCTGGAGGCGCTCTACCTGGATGTCGTTCGAGAAGTGTCCGCGGACCTCGCGGAACGGGTTGCCTCGAGCGAGGGCTCCGCGCGGCTGCGTGGTTTTCGCGGAACTCCGGGCTACCTTCGCCGTTCGGTCGGGCCGGGCTGGGCACTGGTTGGCGATGCCGGCTACTTCAAGGACCCGCTTACGGCCCACGGCATCACCGACGCGCTGCGGGACGCCGAACTGCTCGCCCGGGCCATTGCCCGTGGCACCGAGCTGGCGCTTGCCGAGTACCAGCAGACGCGAAACGAACTCGTGCGCGGCCTTCTCGATGTCACCGATCGGATCTCGTCGTTCGAATGGGACCTCCGGTCCCTGAAGGAGCACCATCTCGCGCTGAGCAAGGAGATGGCGCGCGAAGCCGACCTCATTTCGGGCCTCAGCCCGCTTCTCGGTGCGAGCAGCGACCGCGAACCGCCTGAGAACAGCCTCTCGCAGGCCGTAGCTTAGCGTCCCGAATGGAACCCAGCGGCCCGCTGGGACACCTGGTTGCACTCAACACCGCACTGAAGAGGAGACCACAATGGCCCAGGCATGGACACCACTCGAACCCGGGACGAAGGCGACGTGGACGAGGACCGTCGGCAGCTCGGAAGTCGAGCTCTACGCGCAAATCACGGGCGACCGAAACCCGCTGCACTTCGACGAGGCGTTCGTTGCCGGCACCCGTTTCGGCCGGCTTGTCGCGCAAGGCGGCATCGTCACCGGGCTCTTCAACGCGCTGGTCGCGATGGAGCTCCCGGGGCCGGGATCGGTCTTTCTCCACCAGGAGTGGGATTACCCCGCGCCTGTCTTTATCGGCGACACCGTGACTGCTGAAGCGACCGTGGTCACCAGTCGAGAGGACAAGCCGATCACCACACTCCAGTGCGTCGCCCGGCGAGACGATGGCACCGAGGTTCTCCGCGGCACCTGCGTCGTGTACACGATGCTACCTGCGCAGGACTGACGTTCGGGCTCGTTTCCGCGCCCTTTGTGGGCACTCCGATTGCTCCATCCCGATCGGTTGCCCATGACGAGGCGACGCCCGGTAGCGGAACCGACGTTCTGACGAAGGGGGAGCCGTCGGGCGGCGGCGCCCCACAACCGCGGAGTTGTCAGGGATTTGTCCGCACCGGGTCAGCGCCCCGCCGGGCGCAAGACGGGCCCTCGCCTGACATCCACGAGGGGAATCAACGGGCACGATTGAGCGGTGACGAACCTCTCGGTCTGGCTCGACGATCGTTGGAACTGGCGCATGTCCGGGCACTTTCGCGCGGCCTCGCTGCTGAGCGCCTGGCTGCTGGCACTGTTCGTCAGCGCTGCGCCAGCCGTGCTGTTGACGCTAGCCGGCATTCGGATGGCCGCCTCGCTCGTGCAATCGTTTCTGAACATCCGTCTTGGTCGGACGCAGCCCCTGGCGTCGACGGATCGCTACGACTGGGGGCTCATGGCCGCCATATTCGTGGCGGGCGAAGTTGTGGCGGCGCTCCATCAGTACCAGGGGGTGGCGTTCGCCGGAGTTGCGCTGCTCCCGCTCCTTCTTCCCTTCAGCGCGTTGCAGCTGCGAATGTGCTGGCGGTCGTACCGCGCCGCGGTCCCGCGAAACACGACGGAAACCGCCATCGTCCGCCTCGAGCAGTTCTCGCGCGCAGAGCGGCCGGCGGCCTGACGGGTCAGAGCGTATCGGCCATCCGCATCAGCGCCGGGCCCATGACGAGCAGGAGCATCGACGGCAGAACGAGCGTCACGAGCACCAGGATCATTTTCACGGGCGCGCGCTGAGCCTCCGCCTCGGCGCGCTGCCGGCGCCGCACGCGGACCTGGCCCGCCTGCGTGCGAAGCACCTGCCCGATCGGAATCCCCGTTTGCTCGGCCTGGATGAGCGATTGCACGAACGACTTGATCTCGGGCACCGCGGTGCGGTCCACCATGCGCTGGAGGGCATCGCGACGGCTGCGGCCGAGCGTTGTTTCTCGGACGGCCATCCGCAGCTCGTCGCCGAGCGGGCCTTTCGTCTCCTGCCCAACCTCAGAAAGCGCCGCGTCAATGCCAAGCCCTGCCTCGACCGTCGTGACGATGAGGTCGACGGCGTCGGGGAACGCCTTCAGCAACGCTCGCCGGCGCGCCGCCGTCTTGATGCGAACCCAGTAGGCGGGCAGCAGCAGCACGAGCAGTGCGAAGAGCAGGGTGCCCATCAATCGCACGCCGGTGGCGCCGGAGTTGAGGGTGACGAAGACAAGGACGACGGCGGCGCCGAATGCCGCAATCTGCAGGCCAAGGAGTGCATGCAGGCTCATGGGCTCGCCGGCGACGATCAACCGCCGCTCGATGTCGGTGACCATGCGTGCCGGGAGCACTTTCCCTGCGATGTTCCGCAGCCTCCCCGCGAGAGGCACAGCGACGCGCTCGCCGAACGGCGCGGCGAGCACCGCGTCGCGGCCCACGCGATTGCTGCGGTCGAACTGTGTGAGACGGGCCGGCGGCGCGCCACGACGCGCGAAGAATCCGAAGTACGCGACCGCGAACACCGCCGCCGCGACAGCCACTGCTGCAACGATTTCCATGGCTACACCTCGATCGTCATGAAGTAGCGCATCAGGAAGAACGCCGCCGTATCCATCGCGGCGCCAACCACGAGGAGGATGCGGCCGACGGGCTCTTCCCACAGCGGCGAGATGAAATCTGGATTCGCGACAAGGAAGAACCCGACGATCCAGAGCGGAAGCAAGCCGACGATGATGCCGCCCAACCGTTGCTGCGCGGTGAGCGCCATCACGTGGCCGCGAAGCTCCTCGCGCTCTCGCATCGTGGCGGCCACCCCATCGAGAATGGCCGCGAGATCGCCGCCGACTTTGCGGTGGACGTCCAGCGCACGGGCGACGATGCGAAGGTCCTGGCTCTCCATGCGCTCGACCATCGTCGCGAGCCCCGATTCGAACGAGCCTCCGACACGAGCCTGGTCGATGATTCGCTGGAACTCGCCCGCGAGCGGATCTTCCATCTCCCGCCCCACCGTCTGCACCGCCTCCATGACACCGAAGCCCGACTTGAGCGACGTCGACATGAGCTGCAGCGCCAGCGGCAATTGCTTGTTGAACAGCGCCAGCCTCTTACGCGCCCGGCCCTTGAGCCACGCTTCGGCGATGACTACGCCGATCGCGCCGAATGCCAGGCCAGCGAGCAACAACCCGCTCGTGAAGGTTATAAGTGCGGTCAGCGTGGCGAAGATTGCCAGCAGGATCAGCAGGTATTCGCTCACTCGTAGCGGTAGGTTGGCGCGGTCGAGCGCCTGGGCTCGCGCCGACGCCCATCGAAAGCGCCCAAGCGCTCCTCGCACGAACGAGCTCCCGGCAACCGCGTCGTCCTTGAGCGCGCTCCCGGCCCGCTCCAGCCGCGGCGCGTTCTGGGGGTTGTAGCGGGCAAGCGTGGTGGCTCGGGCTACGAGCCGGCGCTCTGTGAAAGAGAACTGCCCCGTAAGTGCCCCGACGGCGACAAAGACGGCAAGCCCTCCAACCAGCGCCGCAACCAGCCCGATCATCGGAGCGCTCCGTCGAGGAAGAGGGCCGAGTCGAGGTTGCAGCCCTGGACGCGCAGCGTCTCCGAAAACGTGGGCCGCAGGCCGGTGGGCCGGTAGCGCCCTGTCACACCGCCGCCTTCCGTAACGCCCTCCGCGTGAAACACGAACAGGTCCTGCAGCGTAACGGTTTGACCTTCCATGCCGGTGACTTCGGTGACTTTGACGACTCGCCGGATGCCGTCGGGGTAGCGCTGAAGCTGGATGATGAGGTGGAGCGCCGAGGCGAGTTGCTCGCGGATGGCGGACACGGGGAGCTCGATCCCGCCGAGCAACACCATGTTTTCGATGCGCGCGAGTGCGTCGCGCGGGCTGTTGGCGTGGACCGTGCAGAGAGAGCCTTCGTGGCCCGTGTTCATTGCCTGCATCATTTCGAACGCCTCGCTGCCGCGAACCTCGCCGACGATGATCCGGTCCGGGCGCATGCGCAGCGCGTTGCGGAGAAGGTCGCGCTGGGTGATCGCGTGCCGGCCCGTCATGTCCGGCGGACGCGCCTCCATCTTGATGACGTGCCGCTGCTGCAGCAGCAACTCGAGCGGGTCCTCGATCGTGACGATCCGCTCGACTGTTGGAATAGACGCCGACAGGGCGTTGAGGAACGTCGTTTTGCCGCTGCCGGTGCCGCCCGAGATGAGGGTGTTCAGCTTGTACTTCGTACACATGCCGAGGAAGTCGGCCATTCGATCGTCGAGGGTCCCGGCCCCGATCAGGTCTTCCATGCGGTATCGGTCGCGCCGGAACTTCCGCACCGTAATCGTGGTGTACTCGGGCGTCGCGGGCGGGATCGTGATGTTTACGCGCGAGCCGTCCGCCAGGCGGGCGTCGACCATCGGTGTGCCTTCGTCCACTCGTCGGCCAATCGGGGTGAGGATGCGCTCGGCGACTCGTCGCACGTGCGAGTCATCCCGGAAGGCGAGACCGCTTTCGTGGATCATGCCGTTCTGCTCGTAGTAGACAACGTCAGGCGCGTTGACCATGACCTCCGAAATCGACTCGTCGTCGATCAGCGCCTGGATCGGCCCGAGCCCCAGAACCTCGTCAGCGGCGAATCTGATGAGCTGCTCGCGGGCATCGCCGTAGACCTGGTATTCGCGCGATGCGATGAGGGCGCGGGCGGCGTCCTCGACGAGCCGCCGCGCCTCTTTGGGGTCGGCGCTGCGGAGCTTCTCCGGGTCCAGGCTGTCGATAAGCGCCGTGTGGAGCGACGCGACGAGCGGCGAAAGGCCGGGACCGTCGTCGTGCCGGACGTCCTCGAGAGGGGACGCGACGGCGAGCGCGGAATCGCGTGCGCCGGTGAGGCGAAAGCCGTTCGAAGTGCTGTCGGGAAGGTCAACCATGGATTCTCTCGTTTCTCGGGATACCGGATTCGGGCTTCGGCGGGCGCTAGACGGGCATGAGCCGTCTCAGGCCGCGCTTCTCCTTTTGCTCGAACCGACCGGCGTTGCCGGTGATCTTGGAGGCGAGTCCGACGAGGTTCGTCGCAGACCGCGACTTCGGCTTCGATAGCACTACCGGCTGGCCGACTTGCGTCGCGATGGTCATCTGACCGTCGTGCGGAATCTCCCAGAACACGGCCTTCTTGAGGACGCGCGCAACATGTTCGGAGCGGATGACGTTGGCGCCGTTCGGATGGTTGACCGTGAGCACGAGCCGCTCTTCGGGGAAGCCTTCGCTTTCGAGCAGGTCGAGGATGAACGACGTGTCCTTGATGCTCGCCATGTCCACGCTGGTCACCACCAACACCTGTGTGGCCACGTCGATGGCGGCGCCGACGATGTCGTTGAACGCGCCCGGCGTGTCGAGGATGACATAGTCGAACATCCGCGCCGCGAACTTCACGAGCGCGCGGACATCGTTCGGGTCGACTGCACGCCAGTCGTTCGGATGCTTCGGCGACGGCAGCACGAACACGCCTGACGAGTGTTCGATGAGCGCGTTGCGGAACGTGGTCCGGTCCATCTTGCCGACCATCGGCGCCAGCTGGGCGACTGTGACCGTGGGATCGATGTCCAGCATGATCGCGACATCGCCGAAGCGGGTGTCGAGGTCTATGACGAGCACCGAATTGTTCGTGTTCTGAGCGATGGCGACGGCGATGTTCGTCGTGATCGTCGTCTTGCCGATGCCGCCCTTCGCACCGAACACCGTGAGCACCGTGCCAGCCGCCTGGCGGTCCGCGCCTTCGCCGGGCTGCTCCGCGCGGGCGAGCGGCGGGCGTTGCATGGCGAGGTCGATGGCGGCCAGCACGTCCTGCCGCTTGAAGGGCGCAGCGAGGATGTCCCGCGCGCCGGCGCGCATCGCCTGGCGTACCACAGCCAGGTCTTCGGCGGCAGATGAGTAGGCAACGATCGGCACATCCGGCAGTGTTCGATGGACCGCCTGCAGTGTCTGCACGGCCCGCACCACGGGCTCTTCGATGGCGATGAGGACGAGGTTCGGCCTGTTCTCCTCGGCAGCGCTCACGGCGGCCACGCCGTAACCGGTGTGTGCTGCGACGACGATCTTCGCCGGCGTGAGCATGGCCTGCAGCTCCTGCCGGAAGATCTCGTCTTCATCGACGATCATGACGCGGGGCGCCTGGCTCACGAGTTCGTCCATTGCCGCCACCTAGTTCTTCGCCTGGCTAAGCGCGCTGATGATCGCCTTCTGGAAGTCGGCGTCCGAGAGGTCCAGGAAGGTCGTGTTCTTCGTGTCGGTGATGGTGTTGTCGCCGGGCGCGCGAACGGAGAGGCGAATCGCGCCCTTGTCCTGGCTGATGAGCACCTTCTGCGCGTCGTCCGGGGTGAGCGCGAGCGTGACCACGGTGCCATCGGCCTGGGCGGCCGGCTGGTCGACGATCGCGGTCTGGTCAGTGGCCGCGCTCGCGTCGGTCGTCGCCGGGCGGACCTGGTTCTCGAGCTTCTGCTCGACTGCCAGCACCTCGACGTTTTGCGCGACCGTGATCGCGCGCGTCTCCGTGAAGTCCTTGCTCGTCGTGATGTCCGTGTACTTCACGTCAACGACGGCGACGACGTCGACGTGGTCCCCGGGCCGAACGAGACCGCCCGCGCCTACCACCTTGTCGATCTTCACGCCCATGCCGCGCATGCCGGTCGGGACGATGTAGCTAAGGCCGAGATCGGTCGGGGTGCTGGCGAGCTTCTCCTGGACGATCTGCTCTCCCTTATACACGGGGATGCGCGCGATGCGCCCAACCGCGAGCTCGGAGCTGCCAAGCGCGCCCGGCAGCAGTGCGCTCGATGGCACGCGCGTGAGCTGCAGCATGTCGGCGGTGATTTCCGTCCGCGCAGCGATGTCCGACTTCGCGGTGACGACCGTCGTCTCCGAGCCGCCGGTGACGTTGTTGGTGGTCGCGTTGTCGCTGCCGCCGGCCGAGCGGACCGCGGCGAACACCAGTACACCGGCGACGACGGCGAGCGCCCCGGCCAATAGCAGTCCGGTGCGGCTATTGCCGCCAACTGAAAACGAACGTGATGCCTGTGTCATGGTGTTTGCTCCCTGGTGTTGGATGTTTCATGGCTGTGCGGCGGCTCGACGGCCCGTCATTCGACGAGCTGGACAACCTTGACGACCGATTCGTTATCGAAGTCCCCGACGGGTTGGCCGCTCGGCAGAAGCGCAGCGTCGAAGCGCTGGAGAAACTGGCCCACGATCTCGCATTGGCCGACGCCACCACCGCCCTTTCCGCCGCCTCCTCCGCCTTTGCCCTTCGCGCAGGTTGGTCCCGTGATGGTGGCTGCGTTCCCGGAGGTGTCGGTGACGGACTTCGTCAGCACTTCGGCGTTGATAGGATCGAGATAGAAGAAGCTGAAGACGCGCTCGTTATCAGCCCCCTGCAACAGGTCAAACTGGTGGCTCTCGCTGCCCTTGAACGTGGCGAAGGTCTGGATGATCGGGATGAGAGCGACTGATGTGGGCTGGGCGTCCGGGTACGCAGGGTCGACGCCTTTTTTGGCGCCGATGAGTGGGTTGCAGCGGTCCGTGATCTTGCCGTCCGCATCGAGAATGTCTGAGAGCTGATAGCAGCCCCAGTCCTTCGCCGCCTCGAGCCGGCCCGGGAGGCAGTCGTCGTTCTTCAGCTTGCTGATGTCGCCTTCCTTGGCGTCTTGCGGGTCCGTGATCGGGATGGGGGAGCCGCCCTCGGTGCCCGCGCAGACCGTCTTGGCTCCGTTGCCGAAGTCGAGGAGCTGGAAGTCCCCGCCGCCCGGGTTGTTGTGGGGCACCGCCTTGAGCACGACGAGTGTCCCGGGGTTGTCCTGCGCGAACTGCCACGTGGTTTGGTCGATCGTGGCCGGGAAAACGCCAGGGCCGGGCAGCTGGGCCGAGCGGATCTGCGCGGCTGCATGAGCGTGGACCGTCGGGCTACCGAAGCTGAGCCACCCGGCGAAGGCCGTCTCCGCGGGCTTGCTCACAGTCACCGTGATCTTCGTGTGCGTCTCGTCGACTTCGGGATCGACGGTGGCGCCTGCCAGGTTGTCGGCGGCGTACTGGTTTGCGGCAGCGATTGCGGCGGCATCGCTCGCGGCAGTGCCGTCGAGGTTCTGGGCGCCTGCGAGTGCCGCTGAGTCGGCCTGGTTCTGGAGGTCGCGCCTCTGGAAGTACACGAAGCTCGACTCGATAACGATGGCGAGGATGGCGAGCAGGAAGAGCCCCATCATCGCCGTCATGACGATCATCTGGCCGTCTTCGGCCCGCAGCGCTTGCTTGAGCCGTTGGAGGTCGCTCGGCTTCAGCATGACGTCTTCGTCGTCGTGTCCGACGTTTCCATGCGCATCGTCACGGACTTGTTGAAGGTGAGGTTGCTAAGTCCGGGGATGAGCCCGGCGGGGCTGATCCAGTGGTACGTGTAATCGACGGAGACGGTGACGCTCCCACCGATCTCCGCCGGGTCCGGCGAATAGGAGGTCGTAGGCCCGGAATCGATGGAGACGAGGCTGGCGTCGAGCCCCCCGCTGGTATCGGACACGCGCGTCGCGACGGCCGCCGAGGTCCCGCCGACTGCGGCACAGCGCGCACCCTCGCGCACGGCGTTGGTGGCGCTGACGTACGAGTACCCGAGCAGCCCGCAGTCGATGATGAAGAAGATGAACGCCAGGAGGATGGGGGCCACCAGGGCGAACTCAAGATCGCCTGGCCGCGCTCGCGTCACTGTCGTCCGAGTCCACGAATGTGCGTTGCATCGCGTTATCACGAGCAGTCCCGCGATCGCATCCGAGGTAAAGGTCGTTAGCGCCGTGATCCATCCAGGCCGCCGCGCCAGCGCAAGCGTGACGACCGATTGCCGCCGAAACGAGGCCGACCACGAGCGCGTACTCGATTGCGACCTGGCCGACTTCGTCTCTGCTCGTAAGCCAAGGTCGCGCGTCGGACTGTCGCATTAGGTGCGCCACTCGAGCACTCCTTTCATGGTGACGCGGAAGGCCGGCGGAACTTGCTCCGGCCTGTCCGTCGCTGAGAACATTGTCGGCGAACCGACGTTGGTCGTGACCTTCGTCGTGATGCCAGCCGATCCAGCCGTTGGCGCGGCCAGCGAGCGTCGACGATGACGGCCAGCGAGACGAGGCCGATGACGAGCGCGTATTCGATCGCCGCCTGGCCTTCTTCTTCGCGGTGCATGCGCCGGGTCTGGGCCCAGCTGACCGCCTGGATGACTCGATTTCGCATTCTGTGTTTCTCCCCTAACTGATGTGTTGTTGTGGCTGAGGCGAGCCTCTTGTCCGCACGTTCTGCCTCACGGCAACGCGCCAGCGGACCTGCGCGTCGTCGCTTTAGCAGGCCTCCGGTTTGATCCAGAGGGGTGGGAGGTAGGGCAACCGGTAGAAGGCAATCGCCCGGATGATGCTCATCTTCGTCCGCAGCCGGCGCCACGCGGCCTGTTTCCAGCCCGTTGGCGCTGCCGGCGTTGACTTCGCCAGCGCGAGCAGCCGCTCCGCTACGGCCACGAGCCGCACCACTTCCTCGCGCTGCTCCTCAGAATCCGGGAGGTAGGGATGCCAGTCGACGCCTGCCAGGATCGCGTCCACGCACGAGTCGAGGGCAGCCAGCGATTCCGAGTCGAGGCTAGACGGCATAGCGGTCCTCCAGCAGGCGTCGAAGTCGCGCAAGCGCGCGGAATTGCGTGGCGCGGATGGCGTTGGGTTTGCGGCCCAGACGTGCCGCCACGGCTTCGTGGGGAAGTCCTTCGAAAAACCGCATGAAGACGACCTGCTGCTGTTCGACGGTGAGCTGCCGCAGCGCACCTTGCAGCGCCGCTGCCTCGCTGCCAGCGAAGACGGCGGCCTCCGGGTCGGCGTGCGAATCCTCGGGCTCGGCGATGAGGCTCAAATCGGTGACCTCCCGCGCACTGCGAAGCTGGCTGATCGCCAGGTTGTGCGTGATAGACATGAGCCAGGGGAGAGCGTTCGCGTCGTCGCGCAGCGACGAGCGGTTGCGCCACGCCTTGAGATAGGCGTCCGCCACCAGGTCTTCTGCGCCTGTGGCATCGTGCGTCAGCGTGAACGCGTAGCGGTACAGGCTATCGACGGTGTCTTCGTAGACCCGCGCGAACCAGTCGCTGTTCCTGTCCGGGACAACCCGCGAAACGCCAACCGCAACGGCCCGCGTCCGCGGGAGGTCAAGCGCTGCAAGAGCAGACATATTCTCCCCGCCGCCGCCGCGGACTCGACTCCGCGGCTTGCCCCTGTTAGACGCGGCTGTCACCTGTTTGTTACGGGTTATCCACTAAGGAATTTCCCGCATATGTCACATTCACACTCGGATCCGGGCCGGGGCCGCGGAGTGTGAAGCGCGCGCTATAGGGCAATCGGCGGCGAGGTCGGGGTCGGGTTCGCCCGCCTCGGCGTCGGTGTGGCCGTTGGACGCGGCGTCGGCGTGTCCGTCGGCCGCGGAGTGGGCGTCCGGGTTGGTGCGGACGTTGGCGTGACCGGAGATGACGTCGCCGCGCTCGTCGGTGTGGCGGCAGGCGCGTCGGTAGGTTGAACGCCGCCGCCGCCAGAGTCTCCGGCGGACGTCCTCACAGGCGCCCGCGTGGGGGTTCGGGTGGGTGTTGGCGTCGCCGGCGGCGCCGGGCGCGGGGGAAGGGCGATGTAGTCCGCCGGGTCAACGGGCTCACCCATGTACTCGATCTGGAAGTGCACGAACCGGTCGACATCGTCGCTAACGCCGAGAACGTCGCCCCGCGCCACCGCCTGGCCCGCAGTCGCCGTCACGGCGCCGAGGTACGCGACCAGCGCCGACCAGCCGTCGCCGCAGTCGATGCGCACGTGAGGGCCAAGGCGGTCGTCCGTCACCGCCTCGGTGACCTTGCCCGCACACGCCGCCACTGACCGGCACCGGCCCGAGCGTTTCCAGCCCGAAGTCCACGCCGCCGTGGATGGTGCCGTACTGGCGCGGCGTGCCGAACCAGTCGTCGATCGCGCTGAATGCAACGACCGGCTGCGCGAACCGATGGCCACCGTTCGCACGTTTCTCGGATGCGGGCGGATGGACATCGCCGGCAGGGAGCGGTACCGAGCCTTCAGCGAGCGCGCCGATCTTGTGGCGCGGCGGCGCCGTCGGAGCCGACGCCGTCCGCGGGTGCGACGGATGCAGGCGCAGCGACCGCTAACTGCGGCTCGGCGCCATCGTGTGCCAAAGCACGCCAGCCCGCGAACGAAAGCGAGGCTGCGACCACGAACCCGGCCGCCCCCAGAGCGGCGGCGCGGCGCCGCCACCACGGCCTCCGAGGGCGGCGTGCAAGTGCGCGGCGGCGTGTGCCGTAGTCCAAGCACCACTCCCATCAGCGCCGTCGGCGCGACGCCCGAGCCAGCCATCGGCGAGGCACGCGTAGCCCTGGCTGGCGGGGCCCAACCGTTAGACGCCCCGACGGCGCCCGCTGTTACGGGCCGGCCGCAGCCTCTTCGAGAGCCGCGTTGGCGGACATCGGCGCGCGTCGTTCGAAGCGGAGCACGACGTCGCCGAGTGCGAGTTCGGCGCCGTCGGCCAGGCGTGCCTCGCGCACTGGCTCGCCATCGACGTTGACAGCGCACGTGGGCGCCGATGCCTGGAGATTTCCATCGCGATCGATCACGGCGTGCGCGTCTTTGACGCCGCTTTGGCGGATACGCACCGAACAGAACCTCCCACTGCCGATAAGTTCGCGGGCCTGCCGCAGGGCGAACGTCGCTCCCGGCGGACCGCCCCGCACAACCGTGAGCGCTCCCCACGGCTCGTCTGTGGTGGGTCGCGGGACGACAGCGCCCTTCGGGTCAACATGCGGTCCCTCTTCCATTCGCCGTTGTCGAAGCCGCGCGATTCGGCGCGCGAGCATCCAGATAGCCGCCAGAACGGTGGCCACGCCGGCAACGACGGCGATGCCTATCAGCACATAGGCGAATAGGGGCGAACCGGCGTCCCGAGCCGCGACAGTGAACCCGAACGACCGGGTCATCGACGACTCGCCGGTACCGACGAGAAGCGAAAGCGAATGATCCCCGGCGGCGACCCCGGTAGGCAGCGTGAACGCGAACGGTGGCCCCTGCACTTCGGCACCTTCTCCGCCGTCAACCACGTACCGCACCGTGGGATTCGTGCCGGGCTGAGCGCGGACCGTGACGCGAACGAGGTCTCCGGGCAGCAGCCCTGGTAGCTCCATCGGAGCGAGGAGTTCGGGTGGCAGAGTCGCAACGTTTACATCCGCCGATGCCGTCCCGGTCTTTCCGTCGGCGAACCAGCTAGCGCCGAGCCGGTGGGAAACTGTCGGATCGAGGTCGAAGGGATCGAGCCGTACGGAGCGGCCATCCGCGAGCGGCGCGAGACCCGTGCCATCGAGGTCGAAGCGGACGCCGGCGACATCGACACCTGCGACAGTGACCACGGTCGGCGCGCTGAGCGGCCCGTCGAGCCCCACGATCGTGGGCTTTGTGACTGGGACCGAAACGGTGAACGTCGTCTCGGCTGATGCGTCGCCCACCGCCACCCGGACACGGTGAACGCCACCCGCCAGTCCCATCGGGACGGCGAAATGCAAGCTGTATTGCAGGCGAAGGCGATCCGAGATGCGCTGGTAGAGTTGCGCCAACTCGCCGGCGTTCGCCGCGCCCAGGTAGGTGCCGCCCGTTTCAGCCGCGAGGGACGCGAGGAAGGGGCGGTCCACCTCCGCGCCAAGGCCGACGACGTAAAACGGCACGCCGGCTCCGGCGGCGGCGCTCAGAGCGGCGTCGCGTGTGACGCTCCCTGAAGCGCCTCCGAATTCCTCTCCATCGCTCAGGAGCACTACCGCTCTCCGCTGGTCTGGCGCGTTCGATGCAGTCTGTGCCGCCGTCTGTGCGGCCGCATACAAAGCTGTGTTTCCGTTCGCCGCCAGCTTCGCGATGGCGTCCGTCACTGCCGCGCGGTCAGCTGTGAACGACGACGGACCGACAACGGCCGATGCGAACGAGATGAGCGAAACGTGGTCCGTGGGTTCGAGCGCCGACACGATCGACGTCGTCGCCGCCCGGGCAGCTTCCAGCGAGGCGCCGGCCATGCTGCCGCTGGTATCGATGGCGAGCACGAGGCTCAGCGGCAGTGCCTGCGACGGGGCCGTGTCCGCGGTCGCAACGCTAACGGCCTTGCCATCGACCTGGACGATGAAGGAGTCGGCGCGACAGCGAAGTGACCGGCGTCCCACGCTCGTCGAGCGCGGAGACAACGAGGACTCCGTCCGCTCCAACGTCGGTTGCGGTAATCGCGAGCGTGGCCACCGGTGGCACGGTCTGGGCCCGTGCCACGTTCGCGCCGGCCAGAGGCGCGACGCAGATCGCAGCCACGATCAGCCGGGCCACCCAACCTGGGCGGCGCCGGCCAGCAGTCCACACGAGAGTGAAAGGCGCCGTTCTGCCCACCCGCGCCCTCCCTCCTCCAAATCGACGCACGCGTGATCGACGCACGCGTGCGCGCGGATCGCGCGACGTCCCGCGAAAGCTCTCTCGTTAGACGCGTTCGGGCTGCCGGCCGTTACGGTGCTGCACTGCGCGAGTTAGGGAGTGGGGGTCAGCTAGACGTCATACCGAGAGCAAGCGGTCGAAAAACGAGCGGTACCGCTGAAGCGCAAGGCGCAGTTGCTCGGTGTCGACATCGTCGCCCTGCTCCCATTGGCGTTCCAGGTTCGCGCGCTCCTCCGCGAAGTTCGTCGCCAGCAACTGGATCACTTCCGCGACCAGGCTGTCCGCGTCTTCGACGGAGCTCCTCGGCGCATCGACGAAGTGGCTCTGCGTTTCGCTCCAGCGCGACCGCAGCCGGTCCCGGTCGTCGTCTGCCATGAGCGGCGGGCGGTCGTCCTTCGGGGGCATATCCGCTTGCATACGGGCATAGCGGACGTCCGGCGAGTCCTCACCGATCGGCGCCTTGCCCTCGGGCGGCGACTCCTCCATACGGCTCGCAAGGTCAGCGGTACTCATTGATCGCTTCTCACTGGTCATGTTGGCGTCCTCTTTCTTTCGGCTCCTTACGTGAGCGGCTTGCGACCACCGTATCTGCGCTCGGTTGCGAAGATCCCCCGCCGACATTTGGCTGCGTCTCGCATGCGTATCAGTCGAGAGTGGCGGTCACGGACGAGCACGGTCCTCGAGGCCCCGCCTGCCAGTGTTAACGACCCGAGGAGCCTTACCAAAACCGAAGCTCAGCGCGAATGCGTTAGGCCTTCGTGTTTCCCTTCGCGTTGCCGTTCGATGGCGTTCCATCGCCCGCGTCGGACTTCTTGGCCTGGCCGGGCGGAGTTGTCCCCGCCGTAGAGGGGTCGGCCGCGTGAACCGCACCGTTCGCACCCGCTCCTGCGCCGGAATCGGCGGGAATGTCGGTGGATCCACCTGCACCCGTCGAGGAACCGTCGATCACAGCTGCGGCCTTCTTCGCCTGCCCCGGCGGCTCAGATGCGCTGGCGCCCGGATTGGCCGCGTTCGCCGAGCCGTTGCCATTGGCACCGGCGTTTCCGTTCCCGTTCCCGTTCCCGCTGCCACTACTGTTCGAGGCGCCGCCATTGCCGGTGTCAAGCCCGCCCGGGTTGCTGTTGCCGTTGCCGTTGCCGTTCCCGCCAGCATTGCTGTTCGCGCCGCCGTTGCCGTTGCTGTTTCCACCAGCGTTGCTGTTCTCGGGCGGGGACGGATTGGCGCTGTTCCCGCCGGCGTTGCTGTTCGCGGGCGGGCCACCGTTGTTATTCCCGGACGCACCATTCCCGTACGCCGGAGGATCGCCCGGGTGTCCGCTGGCGCCGGGCTCCGCGGGCGGATCTGCAGGCGTGTCGACGGTCCCACCCGCGTGGGGATTCCCCGATGACGTGCCTTCGCCGGATGGTGTCTCGCCTGGCCCACCTGCCTCTGCGTGCGGCTCCGCCGGGATCGAGTGTGCCGTCTCGGACGGGACGTCGACCGGCTCGCCCACGCCTGCCGCGGGGTTGGCCGGGTTCGTCGTCGCCCCGCAGCGGGCGCAGCCGCGCTCGGCCTGCCGACGTTACCCCAGCTCCGGCCTGCGCAGAGCGTCCGGCAAACCACCGTCCGAGCGCCCCAGCCGTCTGCACCGCCGCTGGCGGATTCAACGCGAAGTACTGGAGCGAGCCGGCGCCAAGTCCAACGGCCCTTCGCCGGCATCTGCCGTTACCTGGCCCTCGATTACGCCAACCAGCGTCCCGTCGGCCGTCAACGTTATTCGCGCCACGCTGTTCGGAGCCACGGATAGGGCCAGTGATGCGCGGTGTACTTCGAGGGCGGTCGCCGCGCTCACGAACGTCACGTCGCCAGAGCTAAGCTCCACGACCGTCCCGCCGTCGGAAGACTGGCTGTAGCGCAGGAGCGTTCCCTCCGTCATACCGAACCGTGTGCCGTCCGCGAACGCCAGCCACGCGTCGGAGCGCGCAAAGACGGCCTGCCCGGGGCCAGCCTCGGCGCTTCGCGTACCGTCGATCGTCGCCTCACCCGCGATGCGCGCCCGCATGGGGTCTTCGTTCTGGCTGTGGTCGATAGCCCACGCATGCAGCGCCGCCACGATCGTTGCCCCGACAGCCATGCCCGCCGGGACGAGGATCCACCGTTCGCGCATGAGCTCCGGCACGAACCTCCGTCCCGCGGCCGCATCCTGCTCGCCGATCGAGGCCATGACCCGCAGGCGCAGCGCCTCGCGCCGTTCGGCGCTCAATCGCTCGGGTGCCGCCGATGCCACCGCCGACTCCACCCAGCGGAACTCGTAAAGGCCATCTGTCCTACGGCGCAACATCGGTCATCACCTTTCGCATGTGCCGCAATGCCCGTAGCAGCAGGGCGCGAACCGCTCCCTCTCGCTTGCCCAGGATGAGGGCAATCTCTCGATGGGATTTGTTGTTGAAGTAGCGCAGTACTACAACTTCCCGCTGGTCGTCTGTCAACACGGACAACGCTCGCTCGACCGTTTCGCGTGCCTGGGCCGGATCTATCGCCTCGGCGGGCGCCGCGTCGTCGCCGAAGTCCATGTCCAGCATCGGCAGCGTGTGTTGGTTTGCTCGCCAGTGGTCGCGCACCTCGTTCCGCGCGATGGTGAAGATCCATCGCCGGAACTGCCGCGAGCCTCCTCGATAGGCCTTCGCCGATCGCCACGCGTTGAGAAACACGTTCGCCACCAGGTCCTCGGCGGTGTTTCCGTCCCTGCATTGGCCACGCACATAGAGGTAGAGGTCGTCGACGAGGGCAAGGTAGATCTGCTCAAACGCCGCTTTGTCGCCATGAGCCGCCCGCTTCGCCAGCGCATCAAGAAGTGCCGGCTCATCCTCCCCGGCGACCGCACGGCCCGTGATCCCGATGCTTTCGCTCTGCTGCAACGCGTCCCTCACGACAGTGCCGCCCGCCTCCGGCCACCAGTCCACTCTACCGAATCCGGGGCTTATGTATCGCCCGAGTAACGGCTGACCACCGAACTATAACGAGATTCTTGTTTGTCCTTTGGCCCTTGACCACGTAACGCCGAGGCGCGTGATCGGGTAATCCTCGGTGGGCCTCGCGTCGCGACCGCATGGTAACAGCTCGACCTCTGTCGAGGGCGGCGTCTCCGGCGGCTGCCCGCCCGGCACAGGAGACTCACGCGCGGCGCGGGGGCCCGCTCGCCGCCATCGAAAGCGCGGCCGGGAACGGGCTGCGAACCACCCCCGGCCGCGCGTGTCCGGCTCAGGAGATCAGCCGCGTCTCCGTGCTCGTGTAGGTCAGGTCGTCAGGTGGCTGCACGTTGCCATTGCCGTCGTAGCCGGCGGGCGCTTCCGTTGTTGCCGGCGACATCACCGTCCCTGTGCACGGCTGGTTACCGCCCTTCGTGCAGCCAGCATCGACCTTGATGACCACCCATGCGGCGATGTGAAACTGGCGGTTGCTGGAACCGTCCTTCGCCTTGTCCACCACCGGCACGACGATGATGCTGCCTGCGGCGGGGGCCTGGACACTACCGTTGCCGCCATCGCTGAAGAAATCGCCGATCTCGTTCGAACCCGCTCCATCACCATGGTTGACGTCGCCCTTGAAGTTGTTGCTGTTCGAAGCGGTCCAGTCTGGCGTGGTGGGCGTGCCACTGTCCTTCAACCACTGGTTGCTCCAGAAGGCGTAACTCTTTCCTTCGCAGGTGTGAAAGTCGCAATCCTTGTCGGCTTTGACAGGCTTCTGCTGGCTGCCGCCCCAGATCACGAACGGTGCTACCGCATTCCACTGGTACCCCGTGATCGTCGTCTGTGTCGCCTTCGCCGTTGCCGAGGCGCTCACGTCGTGTCCGCTAAGCCCGAGCACGCGCAGGAATGTGTAGTTCACGTGACGCGTCGCCTGCACCGTGATGGTCGTGTTGCTGTTGCCGAACGTCACAACCGTGCTCGATGCCCCGTTCTTCGCGGCATACGTGTTCGCCGAGGCTGTCGCATTCGCGGTGGATTTTGGCAGGTCCTGGGACCCCGCCAGCGCCGACGCGTCCGCGATCTTCTGGACGTCCGTCCGCGTGAATACTAACTGCCCGACGTCGACGGAAAGCCCGACCAGCGCGCAAAACCCAACCAGGCCCGCCGCGAACAGGACGAGCGCCTGGCCGCCCTCCCGCCCGAGTGACCGCAACTTCTCCCGCATGCACGCGCGGAATCTTTCAAACACCACTTATGCTCCTTCCGCGGACTCGCTCAGTACTCCCTACCCGGCGACCTGGCCGTCTGATACGGCCTCTCGGTGACAGGCACGTGGACGGCTGGTGACGATCGATCTGGCTCACCAACGGCGCTTGCCAACTCGTTACACAACTCCCGCCGACCGTTTACGAACGCCCCGTATCAAGGCCAGCGCCGCTCCGGTACTACTCGTGGAAGCTGCAACCGGCAGCGATGGAGTTCTCCCCTATGCCCAGGATCTCCCGGTGCCTCCGCGAGGCGCGAAACCTTCGTTCATCTCTGGTTCACAGCCGGCTGCTAATCGGCACGGCGCTCGCTGTCGCGGCCGGCACGGGCGCCATTACAGCTGCCGCGGCACTGGCCGGCGGGGGCGCAGCTACACCGGTGGCGCTCGTCGACGTCACCCAGTCCACCACGCCGACCGACGGTCCCTCGACGTCGCCAACTGATCGAGTCGGCCACCCCCACCAGTGCCGGCGATGCCACCGATACGCCCACGGACACCCCGACTGAGACGCCCACCGGCACGCCAACCGACGGGACCACGCCCACCACCGCACCGGACGGCTCGCAGTCGCCAGGCCCTGCTGCCGCCGCTGACGCCTCGTCGACGCCCGACCCGCACAACAACGGCAACGGCTGCGACGACATCATCCACGCCGCCGACCGCACGCCAGGCCCCGGTGGCCCGATCGGCTGCACCGTCGGCAATAGCGGAGATCACCGGCAGAACGGCAAGAACTTCGCCACGGCCACGCCTACCGACACGGCCACCGCTACTGATACGCCGACGGACGCCACACCCACCGCTGATGCAACGGATAGCGCCGACCCGCACAGCAACGGCCACGGCTGCGACGACGTGAATCCTGCGGTCACGGATGGCCAACCCAACCACGGCGGACCCGTCGACTGCACTGTTGGCAACAGCGGCGACCACCGCCAGAACGGCAAGAACGGCGGCACCGCCACGCCGGAGACCACGCCGGCCAGCGCTCCCACGGCCGACTCCTCCTCACACGGCAACGGCAATGGGAACGGCAAAGGCAAGGGCAAGAACGGCGACTGACCTGATCCCCGGTGAATGCCGCAACGAAAAGGGGCCGCGATTTCGCGGCCCCTTCTTCAGTGACGTGTCCGCGTCCCGGGTCAGTCAGTCGACGCAGCCGCTGTGGTCGTAGCCAGACTTGGCGTTGTACGCCGCGTTCGACCAGTTCCCCTGGATCTTCCATTGCGTGCCGTTTTCAAATGTCACCAGAGCCGAGCCGAACGTCCAGGCGCACTTGTCCGCGTTCTCCGCGCCCTGGCTGTCGTACCAGGCGTCGCCGCGCGGGTCCGTCATCATCTCCGAGAGCTCGTGGCCGGAGACATTGCCAAGGGCGGAAAGTCCCTGGGAATGTCCCGTCAGTGCTTGACTAGCGCCCGGGTCGCAGCCCGGGTCCCCGTCCAGCTTGAAGAAGAACGCGAACTGGACTGTCACGCCGTTGACGGTGCCCCAGCTATGCCATGCGCAGTAGTTGGCATGCCCGCGCGGCTGGTCACTGTAGACGGGGTAGTAGCCGTTCGGCACCGGTTTCGAGATTGTCGCTGCGACCACGGCCAACACCGCTGACGTTGACGGAGCCCCGCGGGGCGCCGCTGCGTTATCGACGAAGTGGCCGCTGTAGCTGACCGACGCGCTGACCTGCTGGCTGCCGGCGTTGGTGTATTCCGTGTTGGTGGAGGCATAGCTGCTTCCACCGACGCCTCCGTAAAAGCTATCGATGCCAGATATCTTGTCGCCGGCGTAGCTGGGCCACGATGACCCCCAGAAGATGGCAGTCACCTGCGAAGGAGACGTCATCACAGGCCCATCGTGATACACGAGGTTCGGCGACGTCTGGCGCGGCCGCCCGCCATTCCCGCGAGCGTAGTGCACGCCGAGCATTGGCGGTTCCGGCTTACCGTGGCCACCCTGCGCGTCGAGCGCGTTCGCGCCGCTGATACCGTGATTGAACTCCAGCCCAAGCCCTGCGGCGAACGCCAACAGGACAATCACGGCAACCAATTTCCATGAGCCGTACATGCGTACCACCTTCGAGGGCGTGCGCTGCCGCCCTCCGCGTCACGCGATGTATGTACCTCATACCCTCCTGTACACGGTTCTGTTACGGGTCGGTGGCGGAACCTTTCCTGCCCCCCAAGCGTCCGCGCCCGTAACGCTGCCGGCTATTTCCCGGTAATGACATCTGACATGCGCCCCAACGACCGCTCCGACCGCGTCCTGGTTGTAGACGACGAGCCGATGATCCGCGCCCTCGTGGGCCGGATCCTCCACGGTCTTGGCTATAGCTCCGAGACCGCCGGCGACGGCGCCGAAGCGATAGCCTCAGTCGCAGCGGGGCCTGCTGACTTCGCCGTCGTGCTGCTCGACGCGACGCTCCCCGGCTGCAAAACCGAAGACGTGTTCGACCAGTTGCGCGTCCATGCGCCGGGGCTTCCCGTCGTCATGATGAGCGGCTGCGCCGTCGATGAGCTTCGCGAGCGTTTCGACGAGCGCGGCGCTAGCGGCTACCTCGCGAAGCCCTTCGACCGCGTCGAATTGGATGTGGCGCTATGCCGCGCCATCGAGGCAGCGCTCTGACTGCCAGGACAGCCTCCGCGCCTCTGCCCGTAACGGCCGCCTGTAGTGATGGCTGTATACCCGCACCTCCCAGGACGCGCCCGTGACCCACTCCGATCACTCCGAACCCAGGCATCCAGCTGTCAGCTGGGAGCGCGCTGTTCTCATCCCGGCAGGGCACCGTGTCCCCGTCACGTGCCCCGTCTGTGGAGAGGAGCGGCTCGAGTTGGCGAAGTCGGTTCGGTATCGCATCCGCCGCGGAGCGTTCACCGGCCGCTGCCGCCGCGACTCCCACCCTTCGACGGCTCCTTTCTCCACGTCGCAGCTCCACCCGGCCGTCGACTGGTCGACGTTATTCGTGCGGGACCACCGGGAATGGGTTCGCGTAGCCTGCCCGGTGTGCCAGGAGACGCGAGAGCTCACCGCTAAGTCGGTTCGCTACCAGGTGAAGCGCGGAATTTTCTCGGGGCTCTGCAGCCATGACCGCCTCGTCGGCAAGGTGAGATCGGATTCTCCGGACCGGCCGTACAGCCCATGGGTCGACTGGAGCGACTTCGAACTCGTTCCGGAACGCGGTTCGCCCGGACGACGGCGGGCCCTCATTCGGGTGCACTGCCCCGATTGTGACGCGGTCCGGCTCATGAACCCCACCTACCTGCGCTTGCTCATCAAGGCGGATTCGTTCCGGCCGGAGTGCCAGATGCACCGCCGTTCGGCGGGCCCACGCGCCGGAACGATCGTGGTCGGTAACCGCACTCCGGCGGAGTTCGTGCGGCCCCAGCGTCGCGCCATCTAGCGTTCCGAGTCCTCAGCCAGGAGGAATCCCGCAATGCCCTATCACGCCCATTGCGGATCCGCGGAAACTTGCGCCATTGCGTGTGAGTCGGAAGACACCGTGTGTATCCCTGGTGGACAACCCGCCCCCGCTCCCTAGTTGAACGCCTCGCCCACGCCGTATGCCGCCCGCTGGGCCTCGAACCGCGCAACCTCGTGGCTCAGCATCAGGAGGTCGTGTTTGTTGCCCTCGCGATCCTTGACGTGGTCCCTGAGCAGCGCTTCCGGTCGGAACCCTATCCCTTCGAACGTCGCAATGGCGCCCTTCTGGTCCAGCGTCATCTGCGCCACCATCTTCTCGATCCCGCTCTCCAGCGCGATCGCGAACGCCTCCTGCGTGAGGATCCGCCCCAGCCCCCGACCCCGCAACGCCTCGCTGATCATCACGCGCAGCTCCGCCACGTGCGCCGACCACCGCAGCCGGTTCCGGTTGATCGTTGCGTAGCCCACCACTTCCTCGTCCGCCAGCGCCAGGACCGTCGTGATGATGCCGTCGCGAATGTCTGCAACCCAGTCGTCCAGCGCCGCGTCCTGGGTGATATCCCGCCGAAGGAACAGCAGATCGTGTTCGGGCAGCGACCGCGCGAACTTCAGCACACCCGCCTTGTCGTCCGCCGCCATGTACCGCAGCGTCACGTCGCGGCCGCCGATTCGCCGCGTCTCGGGATAGGTCCGCACACTGTCGGTCGTCATACTGATCGCTCCGAGAGCCAGGAGTCGAGCTGTGGCCACAGACGATAAATCGCGTTCCCACCGGCAACAAGGCTCACGTGCCCGCCCTTCATCACCACGTCCGCCTTGTCTTCGCTGCCCACCATCGCCACCAGGTCCTTCGCCGCGGCGTACGGCACGATGTGGTCGTGCTCGGCCATCACGTGCAGGAACGGCACCTTGATGTTGCGCAGTTCCACGCGCCGCCCGCCCAGCTCGAGCTCCCCCTTGAACAGCTTGTTCTCCCACATCAGCTCTTTCGTGTTCTGCCGGAAGCACTCGCCCGGGAACGGGATCTGGTCCGATGCCCACCGATCGAACATCCGGTGCGACTTCACGAACTCGTCGTTCCAGAGGTTGTCCCACAGCCGCACGCGCCCGACCACCTGTGACACCGGCCGCAACATGTCGAACGACGAATAGATCAGCTCTGGCGGCACGTTGCCAAGCGTGTCGACGATCCGGTCCACGTCGAAGTAGCGCCGGTCGCACCACTTCTTCATCAGCTCCATGCCATCCGTGTTCACCGGCGTCGTGAAGCACGCCAGGTTCTTCAGCGGACCGTCCGGGTGCAGCGCCGCGTACATCACCGCGAGCTGCCCGCCCATGCAGTACGCGACGATCGAGACGTCCTCTTCCCCCGACTCTTCCTGCACCTTCCCCACGCACTCGGGGATGAAATCCAGCACGTAGTCCTCGAACCGTAGCCGCTTGTCTTCCGGGCGCGGCACGCCCCAGTCGATCATGTAAACGTCGAACCCGCGCGTCAGCAGGAACTCGACGAGGCTCTGGCCCGGTGTCAGGTCCAGGATGTACGGCTTCGAAACGAGCGACATCACCAGCAGGATGGGGATGCGGTAGACCTCGTCCGCCATCGGCCGGTAGTGGTAGAGCTTTAGCGTCCCCCGGGAATAGATCACGTCCTTGGGCGTGAGTCCGACTGCCGGGTCGCCTGTCGAGATGTACTCGAGGCCCTTGATCCCGCGCTGGATCGTTCGCTCGATTTCGCTGCGGACGCGTCCTTCGATCGTGGCGTCGCTCGTGGGTGCGTTAGCGACCATGGCTGGAGACCTCCGGGCCGGCTGCTCGATATGGTAGGCCAAACAAGGACGCCGGCAGATCCCGGCATCGTCGTTATCGTCTCTGCAGATTGCGGCTGCGAGAACACTCGATTAAGCGGCGGTTAATGTTTCGGAGCCGGCTTCCGCGTCCGCGGTGGCCGCGGCACATCCGAGGGCTTCGTCTGAGCCGTGGCAGTGTTCTCCGGCGCCGAACGCGGCAGCGCATTCTCGATCGCTGTCAGCCGCTCCTCGATTGCGCTCAGCCGGTGCCCGAGCCCCAACACGTCGTCCCGCGTCGGCACGTTCATCGACGAGAGATACCGGCTCATCGTCTCGTTCATCGTCTTCTGCATCCCCAGGTAGACGTCCATGAACTTCCCCAGCGACTGGCTGAACTCATCCGTCGCCATCGCGTTGTTGAAGAAGGTGTTCCACTGGCGCTCCGATTGGGATACCCAGTCGCGCCACATGGCAAACGGGTCGGCGGTGCTATCAGCCAAGGCGAGGAGCCTCCGGAGATCGCTTACTCAGCGGGGTCCTCCGCATCATCGTCGCGCGGGTGAAAGTCAGTAAGTGCTTTTTGCAGAATGGTCTGGTAGTTCTGGAGGACTTCGATCCACCCGCTCAGGAACAGTTCGCCGGCCTTCGTCAGGCTGTACATGCGCCGCGCCGGCCCGCTCTCCGACGTGTCCCAGAACGACGACACCATCCCCGTTTTCTCGAGCTGCCGTAGCGTCCGGTACACCGTCCCGCTGTCGAACTCCGGCATCCCCGCCTCCGCCAGGCGCTGTGTCAGCTGGTAGCCATACGCGTTCCAGTTTTTCAGAAACGCCAGCAGGCTCGTCGAGAGCAGCTCGCCGTGCAGCCGCGGACGCAGCTCCTGCGGCTCCGGCTCGTTCGTCTGTCGTTGTGCCATCGGGGTTCTCCTAGTAAATGCAGTATGCATCTACTGGCGAAACGATGCAATGTGCCGATACCATCTGCGTGCACTGTTGACATGGTGCGCAGCTATGTGTAACTTGCATCTATCGACGGTGGCGCAGACCTCCACCGCACTTTCGAAAGGAACTCCCCCTACCATGGCAGCCAACGAACCCGTCCAGAAGTACTACGACGCCCTCATCGCCAGCTACGACATCCTCACCGACGCCATCGCGAAGGCAAACGAGCGTGGCCTCAAGGTCACGCAGCAGCTCGCCACCGATGTCGCCAAGGGCCAGCGCGAAGCCCTCGAACTCGGCCGCAAGCTCGCCACCGAGCCGGGCGAAATCGGCCAGTACTACACCGCCGTCCTCGAAGCGACGACGGCCGCCCAGGGCCGGGCTCTCGCGTTCACGCAGGCCGCCTACCAGGAAGCCGTCGGCGCCGGCACCGACGCCCGCGACACCGTTGAGAAGCTCGTCGCCGCCAACAAGGAGACCGCCCAGGCCGCCGTCGAAGTCGCTCGCAAGTGGTCCAAGGCCAACCCCATGGCCGACGTCATGCGCAAGGGCATGGAAAACATGAGTGCCGCTGGCGCCGCCCCTAAGAAGAAGGAAAAGGCCACCGCCTGAATCGCGATTGCGCTCGCGCACGAAGACGGGCCGGTCAATTGACCGGCCCGTCTCTGCGTTTCGAATGCAAGCGGGGCTCGTGGCCCCTGAGCGGCTACGCCGCGTCCACGACCTTCGGCTCCACCATCTGGTGGCAACCGGGGCAGAACGTCTTTGGGCGGGACGACAGGAAATGCAGTTCGCAGGCGGGGCAGGCCACGATTCGTCGGATCATTTGAGTAACTCCCAACTCTTTTGTCCATCTCAGATTCGTCCACACTCCCCCTCTCTGCCAGACGAATCTGTATATCCTTTCCGGCAGAGCCATAGCGTCGGACTATGTATCTAAAGCGCCGGTTTATCTTATGCGGGTGTGGTCTATGGCCGGCATAGACCACACCCGCATAGCGCGGCGTCCAGCACCCTTCGTTCCCTTCGCACACCCCACACGGCCCTGTTCAGCCCGCAACAGAATGCTTACTCTGATTTCACGGCCCATATTTACCGGAGTGTGACAAATGGTTACGAAGGTCGGCATCAACGGCTTTGGTCGCATCGGGCGGCAGGTTCTCAAGGCGATCAGCGAACGGCACGGCGATAAGCTCGAAGTCGTCGCCATCAACGACCTCGTCGCCATCGAGGTGAACGCAAACCTCCTCAAGTACGACAGCAACTACGGGCACTGGAAGCGCGACATCCGCGCCGAGGCTGACGGCATCAGCGTCGATGGCCGCCTCATCAAGGTCTTCAGCGAGCGCGACCCCGGCGCGATTCCCTGGGGCTCCGTCGGCGCCGAGATCGTCATCGAGGCCACCGGCTTCTTCACGGATGCTACAAAGGCCGTGGCCCATCGCCGCGACAGCGTCAAGAAGGTCGTCATCAGCGCTCCCGCCAAGAACGAGGACTTCACCGTCGTTCTCGGCGTGAACCAGGAGAAGTACGACCCCGGCAAGCACAACGTCATCTCCAACGCCAGTTGTACAACCAACGGCCTCGCGCCCGTCGTCAAGGTCGTCGTCGACAACCTGGGCCTCGTCAAAGCGCAGATGACCACCATCCACAGCTACACAAATTCCCAGAAGATCCTCGATCAGGCTGGCGGGAGCGACCTCCGCGAGATGCGTGCCGGCGCACTCAATATCGTGCCGACCTCCACCGGCGCGGCGCGCGCCCTTCGCCTCGTCATTCCCGAGGTCGAAGGCAAGATCGATGGTCTCGCCTACCGCGTGCCCACCCCCACCGTCTCCATCGTCGAGGTCGTCGCACTCACCGAGCGCGACACCACCAAGGACGAACTCAACGCCCTCCTCAAGGAGACCGCTGGCGAGAAGATGAAGGGAATCCTTGGCTTCACCACCGATCCCGTTGTCTCGATGGACATGAAGGGCGACGAGCGTTCCAGCATCGTCGATGGCCTCTCCACGAACGTCGTCGGCGGAAACCTCGTCAAGGTTGCCGCCTGGTACGACAACGAGTGGGGCTACGCCTGCCGCATCAGCGACCTCTGCAGCTTCCTCGTCGACAAGGGCCTCTAGGCACAGGTGCTCTGGCTGTCCCAGAGGCGGCCCAACGAAACTCGGCGGCCGTCGGCGTTGTGCGCTCCGCGCCCGAAAGCCTTCCCATAGTGAGTTTGGGAGTGGAGGCATGAGATATTGGGTCCCCTCGGTGCGCCGGAACTTGTCATTCTTGCATTCCTCTTCGCCGTCCCGGCGATCATTCTGTGGAAAGTGGCGTCGGCCCGACGCCAGTCCCACGCGTACGTACTCTGGCGCTGCTCGCCTGGTTAGGCCTTCTGATCGGCGTCCTGGTCATGGTCGCCATGCCGCGAAAGGAACCCCCTCCGTCACGAACCAGCCGACCTGACGTGTTCTAAGACAAGTTACTCACGCCGCGGCTGTGGCCTATTGCGACGGCGTTCTACAACCCTTCGCGACATCCCATCGCGATCGGGGGGCCGGGGTGAGGGCCCCTTAAGGCCGCCTTCACCCCGGCCCCTTTGTCCAAACGCTCGCCATCGTATCCTTGAGGCGCGCGCCCCCACGCCTGCGATGCGGCGGTGTCATGGGCTGCGGGAGGGTCCTTGGCCGAGACGCCGTTCGAGCGGAGCCGCCCAATTGCACTCTGGCGTTCCACCGCCGGAGTGCGTGTTCGCGCCGTTGTCCTTGGCTGGCCCGTTGCCCTCGCCCTGATTCTCCTCGTCGGCGGTGCGCTTCGACTCCATGGCCTCCGCTGGGATCAGCCGGCCGGCGCCGAGCACCCGATCCAGATGCACCCGGACGAGCGCTTCCTGTCGCTCGTGAACGACCACCTCGATTGGCCCGCCAGCCTCGGCCAGTACTTCAACACGCAGACCAGCCCGCTCAACCCCTACAACGACCCCGACACCCACTCCTTCGTCTACGGCACCTTCCCCCTCTTCCTGGCCAAGGGCGCGAGCACCATCGCTGGCCACCTTCCCGGAAGCATCGGGCCTATTCCGCTCCCCAACGGGAATGCTGATCCCGCCGGCATCGGCAACTCCTACGACAGCACCGTGATCTGGGGCCGCCGTCTTACGGCGCTCTTCGACACTGCCACCATCGCCGTCGTCTTTGCGCTTGGCTGGACCTTGTTCACGCGCAAGGCCGGGCTGGCCGCCGCGCTCCTCTATGCGCTCGCCGTTCTGCCGACGCAGCTCTCGCACTTCTGGACAATGGACCCCTTCCTCACCTTCTTCACCGCGCTCACCCTGCTGCAGGCCTGCCGGTTCGTGACCTCGGACCGGCCGTTGACCACGGCAGCATGGGGCATCGGGGCGGGCGTCACCCTCGGCCTCGCCTCGGCCTGCAAGGTCAACGCGGCCCTTTTCATCCCGATTCTCCCTATCGCTGCCGTCCTGCGAATCGGCATGCGCGACTATCCCAGGCTCGGCCTCCGCTTCAAAGGCAAACGCGTCGTTTCAGGAAACTGGCTCTTCGATACCTCCGTCGTGCTCTTCTCCATCGTCGTCGCCTTCGTCGCCTTCCGTATTGCCCAGCCGTACGCGTTCCAGGGCCCGCACTTCTGGGACGTCGGCTTTGACCCCCGTTGGAAGGCCGACCTCCAGCGCGAATACGACTACCAGGACGGCATCGTCGACTACCCGCCCTTTGTTCAGTTCGCTGCCCGGACGCCGTTCCTGACGCCGCTGACGAACCTCGTTCTGTGGGGCCTCGGCCCTGTGCTGGGCGTGACGGCCTGCCTCGCGATGCTCGCCGGCGCGGTAATCCTCTTTAAGCGGCGCGAGCTTGCGTGGGCGCTCCCCCTGGCCGCCGCGGGCGGCGTATTCGCGTTCCAGGGCCAGCGCTTCGTCGCCTTCATGCGCTACTTCGAACCGATGTACCCCGTCCTCTGCGTCGCAGCCGGATGGGGCGCGCTCGCCCTCTGGCAATGGAGCCGAACCACCACGCTCTCCCCCCGCTGGAGTCGCGTTCGTCGCGTCGACGTGCAGTGGCTGCTGCCGTGGGCCGGCGGGGCCGTGCTCGTCGTCCTTTTTGGCGTCACCGCCTGGTGGGCCCTGGCGTTCCAGGCCGTCTACTCGAACACGAACAGCCGTATCGCCGCCAGTGAGTGGATCGACAACAACATCCCCAGGGGCTCGACGCTCACCTACGAGATCTGGGACGACTCCCTCCCCTTCATCCTCCCGGGCCACAACTACGACGACTACCGCGGCATCGCCACCACCCCCTACGACACCGACTCCGCCGAGAAGGTGCAGCAACTCGTCTATGGCCACCCCGAGGACAACGGCAAGGGCGGGCTCGTCAACGCCGACTACGTGGTCATCAGTTCGACGCGTGTGAAGGCGTCCGTCGCCCGGCTACCGGCCGAATACCCGGCCACCAATCGCTACTACCAGCTCCTCGATAACGGCGAACTTGGCTTCAAGCTCATCGCTACCTTCGATTCCTATCCCACCTTCCTTGGGCTCTCACTCGACGACTCCACCGCCGAGGAGTCCTTCACCGTCTACGACCATCCCGTTGTCCGCATCTACCAGAAGACGTCTGCCTTCAGCGCCGCCAACGCGGTCGCGCTTCTCGATGCCGCCCACCCGGAACGCGCCATCAACCTCCTTCCGAAGCAGGGGCGCACAAACGGGCTACAGTTCACGGCTGCCGAGGCCGCGGTTCAGCAGGCCGGAGGCACCTTCACCGACGTCTTCAGCGCCGACGGCCCGGCCAGCCACGTGCCGTGGCTCTGGTGGCTGCTGTTCCTCGAACTCGCTGCCGTTTCCGCCGTTCCCTGGGCAACGTGGCTCTTCCGCGCCCTCCCCGACCGCGGCTATGGGCTCTCCAAGCTGCTCGGGCTGGCCGCCGTCGCCGTGCCCACGTGGCTGCTCGTAGCCTGGGGAGGTCCGCACTTCTCGGGCGCGCTCGTCTGGGGCGTGTTCGGCGCAGCCGTGGCGGGCGGCGTCGTCCTCGCGTGGTTCCGAAGGAACGCGCTTCTCGCTGACATCCGCGATCGTTGGCGCACCTGGCTCGTCGTCGATGCCGTGTTCCTCGCCGTCTTCGCTGCGTTCCTCCTGCTGCGCTACTTCAATCCGGACCTCTGGTACCACCCACAGGGCGGCGAAAAGCCGATGGACATCGCTTACCTCACCGCCGTCACGCGCTCCACCACCCTCCCGCCGTACGATCCGTGGTTCGCCGGCGGTTCCATGAACTACTACTACATGGGCTGGTTCTTCCTTGCCGTCCCCATTCGTGCCCTCCAGATCGTCCCCGAGGTCGCCTTCAACCTCGGCATCCCCACGTTTGCCGCCATGGGTGCCACCGTCGCCTTCTCCACCGTCCACAACCTCGTGGGGCTGGCCGCCCGCGCCCGGATTGCTACCTCCACTAAGGCGCGCAACTGGCGACGCCCGGCGGCGTTCGCAGGCGTCTTCGCCGCCATCCTGCTCATCGGCATGGCCAACCTCGACGGCGCCCACCAGACCATCGAGCACCTCCAGTTCGTCAACCAGTGGTCGCTCTTCGAGGGCGTGCCCATCCTCGGTGGCGGCGTCGGCGTGCTTGGCGGGCTTTGGCAGTGGGCGTTCCACGGCGCCTCCCTTCCGCCCTTCGACTGGTGGCGCTCGAGCCGCGTCCACTTCGATACCTTCGATATCACCGAGTTCCCGTTCTGGTCGCTCCTCTTCGCCGACCTTCACCCCCAGCTCATGGACGTACCCTTCTTCGGGCTCGTCATCGCGCTCACCGTGTCCTACGTCGCCACCGTGCGGGCCAACCTGCGCGCGCAGTCGTGGTTGCTCCCCGCCGCGATCGGCGCCGCCATCGCGCTCGTGCGCATGGTCCACACCTGGGACTTCCCCACCGCCACGCTCATTGGCTTCGCCGGCATGGGCGTCGGACAGCTCCTCGGCGACGGCCGCTGGCAGGACCGCTGGTGGCGCTTCGTCGCCCACGTCGCCATCGCCGGCGCCGTCCTCGTGCTCCCGTTCTCGCCGTACACCGCCCACTTCGAGACCTTCGACCCGGGCCTGATCCGCGCTCCCGAGACCACGAAGGCGAACCAGTACTTCGTCCAGTTCGGCGTCTTCGTCGCCCTCGCCGTCGCCTTCCTCGCCGTCCGCTACCACGAAGAGCTGGCCGCCCGGAACCGTGACCACGGCCGCAATCCCTTCTTCGCCATGGTCAACGGCTGGCTCGAGATTGGCGCGCTGGGCGTCTTCCTCGCCGGGCTCATCGCTTTCACCTGGCCGTTCGGGCTGACCACGCTCGCCCTCGCCATCTTCGTCGAGCTGTTCCTGGGCAACCTGCTCTGGCTCGAGTGGCGCAGCGGCGAACGCAACGTCCCCCGCATCCTCGGCACGCTGATGTACGTCCTCGCCTTCGGCATCAGCGCCGGCGTCGACGTCGTCACCCTGAAGAACGACATCGTCCGCATGAACACCGTCTTCAAGTTCTACCTGCAGGCGTGGCAGCTCTTCGCGCTGGCGAGCGCCTTCGCCGCCTGGTACGTCGGCAGCGCCGTCTGGGCTGTCCGCGACTGGCGTATCGCGCCGTTGCCACGCCGCCGCATCGCCGCCTACACGGGCACCGCCGTCATCGCGCTCCTGCTCCTTGGCTCGAGCATCTACCTCTTCGCCGGGACGGCCGCCCGGCAGGATGCCCGCTTCGCCTCCACCGGCCCCACCCTCGACGGCCTCGCCTTCATGCCCCACGCCACCTTCGTCGAGACCCTCGACACCCCCGACACCGGCGACGACGTCACCATCCACCTCGAGGACGACCGCCCGCTCATCGACTGGCTGCGTAACAACGTCGAGGGGAGCCCGGTCATCGTCGAGGCCATCGGGCCGCTGTACCACTGGACCGGCCGCATCTCCGAGTACACCGGGCTGCCCGCCGTCATCGGCTGGGACTGGCACCAGGTCCAGCAGCGGACCGACTACTCCTACCTCGTCGACCAGCGCCGCTCCGACACCGACCGCTTCTACACCACCAGCTCAGTCTCCTTCGCCGAGCAGTACCTGCTGCAGTACAACGTCAGCTACGTCATCGTCGGGACCGAGGAGCGCGCCCACGGCACCGACGCCGGCCTCGCCAAGTTCGACACCATGCCCGAGCTCACCCGCGTCTTCCAGTCCGGGCCGTACGCCATCTACCGCGTCGACCCCACGAAGCTGCCACCGCCCGCGGTGGTCATGCCGTGAGGCTCCCGCCCGCCACCGTCGACCGCCTGGCGCCGTACGTCGAGCGCCGCGACCTCGAGGCCATGCGCCTCACCACCTCGCCGCTCGTGACGTGGTTCCCGCGCGCCTGGGGCATGACCGCCACCACCTTCTGGCGCTTCGTCGCCATCCGCGCGGACCGCTACGACGACTCGCCGCGCTGCCTCGCGCTGCATCGCCCACGAGGCCTACCACATCACCCAGGCCCGCGAGATGCACTACCCCGTCTTCCTCGCGCGCTACCTGCTCGGGCAGTTCCAGTGCCGCTTCCACCACGACGACCACCCGCTGGAGAAGCCGGCGATTGAGCTGCAGCGGCGGGTGCGGGCGGCCCTGGAGGCGTGAACCGCGAGGGGTCGAAACGTCGAGGGGTCGACACGTCGAGCGAGCGAGCGAGCGAACTGCGCCCTCATTCCGCGCCGGGGACCAGCGTGTGGATGTCGCGCGCCAGGAGCCAGCGCCCGTCGCTTTGCTTCCGGTAGATGCTGAGCCGGTGGCCGGACACCGTCGTCGCCTCTCCGCCGGACCGCGGCGTCACCGAGAGCGAGTCGCGCGCGAGCGTGTAGGCGACTTCGCCGACGACCACGACGTCGTCGAGCTCGCTCGACGCAGTGGATGCGGTATTCGTCGTGGGCGCCCGAAAAGCGCGCCCGGAACTCATCCCGGCCATTCGGGTCCTCGCCCGGAGCCAGGAACACGACATCGGGCGCGATCGCGCCCAGCAGCTGTTCCAGGTCGCCGGCGTTGACCGCCGCTGTCCACGCGGCGTGCGTATCTCGGACCGCCTGTTCGTCAGATGCCATTTCCGAACCTCCATGGCCGCCTTGGCTAAACCTGAGTACTAAGCCCTCACACCTAAGTCCTTCGCTATCTCGCCCGGCGTGGCGATGGCTTCGAAGCCCGTGGGCTCCGACGTCGCCCAGGCGGCTTCGTAGCAGGACGGCGCCTGTGGCGGCGATGGCCTCCAGGTCCGTGCGGTCGACGCCGACGAAGGCGCACTCGGCGGGCTGGCGTCCGAGGAAGGCGAGGCACTCGGCGAAGCGCTCGGCGGGCGACCAGCCTTCGTCCGGCGGGGTGCCCTTGAGCACCGACAGGAAGCGGTCCAGCCCTGTCGACTGGACCTGCTTGAGCGCGAGGCCGTGGCGCGACCGCGAGATGGCGCCCATCTCGATGCGGCCGGCGCGCACCGTGTCCAGCCCCATGCCGATGCCTTCGTGCACGAGCAGGCGCTTCATCCCGCTGCGTTCGTAGACGGTGACGCACATCTCCGCGCAGCGCTCACGTTCGTTCGGGGTATCGACCAGCACCGCGAGGGCGTGGTGCCACGGCCGCCGCCGGTATTCGCCCACCAGCTCGGCGCTGCTCACCCGCCGCGCGCACACCATCGCGATCGACTCCTCGACCGCATACGCCCACGCCCGCCGGCTGTCGAGCAACGCTTCGTCGAGGTCGAAGATGACGGCTTTCATGAGAAGAGTTTCTAGTTGCTAGTTTCTAGTTTCTAGTTCGGCTGAGTCCTGAGTCCTGAGTCCTGAGTCCTGAGTCCTAAGCACTCGCCCGTGCGCGCGCTGCCTCGTACTCCCCCGGCGTATTCAGGTCGAGGTGGCAGAGTTCGCCGGCCTCGTATTCGCCGAGCTCGCCCGCGTGTGCGTGGAGGACTCCCGCCAGGCCCTGCGACTCGTCGCTGGCGGCCATGAGCTCGGGGCGCAGACGGCCCGCCACGATGGTCGGGTGGCCGTGGTGCCCGCCGTGCATCGGCTGCGTGGCCGCCGACTCCGGGCGGTGGTTTTCGATGAGCGTGCGCAGGAAGTCGGCCGGCCGTGGCTGGTCGACGTTGATGATGATGATGGCGTCGGTGTCGCGGTTGACGGCCTTGGCGCCCATGCGCAGCGAGCCCGCCCGCCCGTGCGCGTACTGCGCGTTGTTCACGAACCGGGCCTTCGCCGCCCGCACGACGCGGAAGATGTCGTCGGCGCGGTGGCCGAGGACGACGATGACCTCGTCGCAGCCGGCCGCGCGCAGCTGCTCCACCTGGTACGACAGCAGCGGCTGGCCCTCCCAGTCGAGCAACGACTTGGGCGACCCCATGCGGGACGACATCCCGGCAGCCAGCAGAATTGAGCTGATCAACGTGCTAAGTCCTGGGTGCTGAGCGCTGAGTGCCCACTTTGACCTGAGCACTCAGCACGTAGCACTTTTCCCTCCCTCCGAGTGTATGAGTGGCCCGGCGGCGGGTCGAGGGACGTGGGCGGCCTGTGTGGGTGGTCGGTGGCTCGAAACGTCGAGGGGTCGCGGGGTCGAAACGTCGACGAGCGAACGAGGAGGGGTGCGAAATTTAAATCTACCAGTTGAAGTGGTGATTTGAATCTGCGGGCGGGGGGCTGAAGTGGTGCCGAAGTGGCCGAGCAGTGGTGCCGGAACCGGTGTCGCGGTGGTACCGGACTGGTACCAGGTGCGGTAGTTCCGCGGGCTTCGCGGTCGGCGCGGACATTACGGACTGTGGTGTCGAGGCGGGCGCGAGCGAGCGAACGAGCGAACGAGCGGGATGGACGATCCGCCGTGGCCCCTTCGCGAGTTCGCGAGGCGGGGAGAACGGCGGCCTGGCGATGGACGGCGTGGCATGACGAGGCGGGATGGGGGGAGGGGTGCGAAATCTAAATCTACCAGTTGAAGTGGTGACTTGAATCTGCGGGCGGGGGGCTGAAGTGGTGCCGACGTGGCCGAGCAGTGGTGCCGGAACTGGTGCCGCGGTGGTACCGCACTGGTACCAGGTGCGGTAGTTCGGCGGGCTTCGCGGCCGGCGCGGACATTACGGACTGTGGTGTCGAGGCGGGCGTTGTGGCGCGGCATGGGGCGAGGGTGGCACGGCGGGCGGGACAGCGCCAAGGGGCGGGGGGCACTGGGCAGCGGCCGCGGGGGCTGTCAGCGAGCGAGGAGCCACTTACGTGCGCGAGTCCTCGACGAGTCGTCCGCCGTCGGGCTAGGTGCAGCAGTGAGCGGACGACGCGTGTCGTCATCCCGGCGAGGTAGGAGTAACATGTCCGCGCAAACGCACACTGGCGCAGGAGCGGACATGGCCGCGAAACGAAAAGCCGAGGAACGGGCCGGTGGCTGGCCAGAGGCTCGTGCCGCGTCATTCGAGCGGCACTACCACGACGACGAACCGCTTGCGGCCGACCAGGACGATCCGTTTGGTCGCACGGCGTTCGTCGACGCCATCGCCGGCCAGATTCTCGACGTTCCGGCCGCACACGGGTTCGCTATCGGACTCGCGGGACCATGGGGAAGCGGTAAGACGACGATCCTAAACTCCATCGAGGGGAGGCTCCTAGAGGCGGATTGCGTGGCGGTCATGAGGTTCAACCCATGGCTGTTTTCCGGCACGGAGCAGTTGATAGCGAGCCTCCTCTCCGAACTGTCGCTACAACTTCACGAGTCGCAATTCGGTAAGAAGGCAAAGGCGGCGGCGAGAGCCGTTGGGACTTATGCCGGGTTACTCGCGGCGGGCTCGGGACTCCCGGTTATCGGCGGCGTCGCAGCGGTTGGTGCCGGCGTGATGCGAGGCGTAGGAGATGTAGGCAATGCGGAGGAACACGCGTCGCTGTCGCGCGGGAGGGACCGAGCCAGGGCGGCGCTAAAAGCACTCGATAGGCGGATGGTCATAGTCTTGGACGACGTCGACAGGCTGGCGGACCAAGAGGTGAGAGATCTGCTGCGATTCGTCAGGCTAACGGCGGATTTCCCGAACACCGTGTATCTCCTCGCCTTCGACCGCGCCCGGGTGGAACGCGTCCTGGACTCGGCTACCGGGGAAGGAAGCAGGTACCTGGAAAAGATCGTCCAAGTGATCCACGATGTGCCGCAGACGCCGCCAAGTGGCCTCGGAGTGCTGCTCTCTGGTGAGTTGGCGTCGCTGGAACCGGCCATAACGGCACCGGTGAGTGAAGTTGAACTGACAAACACCATATTTTTATTGATCGGTCCACTGCTACGAACCCCCAGGGATGTTTACAGGATAGTAAATTCTCTCCTGCCGATATTGGAAGCTCTCGGCGATGAAGTAGCGTTTCAGGACATTTTAGCACTGGAAGGTTTGCACGTTCTTCGACCGAACATCTACTATTCTTTGATGGAACTGCACGAAGAACTGACGAATCGCACGCATTCTGACCAGCAGCGGCGCGAATATGCAGAACGCTTTCGCAAGGTGCTAGCTTCAGTCAACGGTGAGGAATCGATATTCGAAGAACTGCTCAACAGAGTCTTTCCGTTATCGTCGGCGGTACGAGGTGGCCCGAACTACGGACATGATTTCGATGCTCGTTGGCGGCGCGAACGAAGGGCCGCAGACCCGACGGTATTGAGAGTCTTTTTAGAACGCCAAAAACGAACGACTGCGGTGGCAACATCCGTTGTCAAGTTTGCTGCTGATAACCTTGGGAACGTAAGTGCACTCGAGACGACGCTCAGTCACGTGCAGGACGACCAATTCGAAGACCTATTGGAACGACTATGTGACTATGAGTCGGAATTTCAGGAGCACGAGGCCGGCGTAGCTCTAACGGTGTTCTTGTCTCAATGGCACAGGCTGAGACAAGGGCGGCGGCACTCCTTCGACTTTGGCGCGGATATCGCGATGGGGCGCCTGGCATTGCGTCTTCTGAGGGCGATCAAACGCGAGGACGATCGAGGGAGAGCGGTCCGACGGGCCACGAAGGAACTCAGGTCGCTCTCCGCAAGACTTGATTTGGTCGATACCGTCGGCTATCGCAAGGGCGTTGGACACGGGCTTGTGGCCGAAGACGCCGCGCGCGAGCTGGAAGATCAGCTGTGGAGGGACATCGGCAATGCGCCGAGCGAGCAGCTAGCGGCCGAGCGCGACGCAGGCGCGCTTCTCCTCCGGGCTGCCGATGCTGATCCGAGCAATGTGGAGGTGTACCGGAAGCAGCTCAGTGATCCTAACGTGTTCCTAGCGTTCATTCGGAGCCTCGTGAGCCAGAGTTTCAGTCGCACACTAGGAGACGCGGCTGAACGAGTTGAATGGCGTCTGCCCTATGAGTGGGTCAATCGCTTGCTTGGCGATGAGGCGTTCGCACAGCACGTCAACGAACTGGAACAGGCGATGGAGTCGAAGTCGATCAGGCGGGAGCTCCTCGACGAACGGGGCGCAACGGCGGCTGCGGTCGCGGCCCGTTACCGCGACGGCTGGCGACCTAGCCGGGCGGGCGAGGACTTGGACGAGTCGGCCTCTGACGCCGATGAAGAATCGCCCGACGAGCCAAACTTTGGATTCCTCGCCTCGCTGAACCCTGAGGATTTGGCTGACGGGGAAGACGAGCAGTAGTCGAGCGTGAGCGGTCGCGATGAGACCTCATTCTCCGCGAAGGCCTCTCGATTGCAGCGGAGGCCACGGCCGGCCACCCGAACTCGCTCCGCGCCAGCCGCCCCTCGGCGCTGCGCGGCGGGTGTGGCAGGCTCGCGCCATGCACCACCGCCAGGTCCGGCCGCTCACAACGTCGCGTCATGGGCGCGCGGCCCGCGGCGCCTGCCGAACTACTCTAGCGGGTGCTAGCAGGGCGGTAGCTCGTGCCCAGTTGGGCTGTAGTTCGTTGCTAGTTCAGGTCGCCGGTTTCAGGTTCGGATGGCTGGTTCAACTAGCGGAATTTAAATTGTGCGACCCCCCACTACCCGGTTCCGTCATGCGCCGGGCGGGCCGTTCGCTCGGGGGCTCAGCGCGCGGTCTGGCTACCTGGCCATGGTTCCTGGTGCAGAAGTGATGAGCGCTCCGGGCGTTTTACGGTTCGGTCCAGCGCAGGCCGCTCCCTGGCAGTCGCGGTACTGACTCGATGGGGACGGCTCGTTCGCGTTCGCTCGGGCGCTCGTTCGCTCGGGTGCTCGACGTTTCGACCCCTCGACCCCTCGACCCCTCGACCCCTCGCTCAGCGCACCAGCGCGCCGTCGCGGAAGACGTGGCGGACGCGCGACGAGGTCGCTCAGCTTCTCCGTCGGGTCGCCTTCGACGACCAGGAGGTCGGCGGCTTTGCCGGGTTCGATGGCGCCGCGGTCGGGGAGGCCGAGGATGTCGGCTGAGGTGCTGGTGGCGAGGCGGAGGGCCGCCACCGGCGAGAGGCCGCCCATCTCCGCCAGCACTTCGATGCCGCCCGCGAGCGCGTTGTGGGGCACGCCGGGGATGCCGCAGTCGGTCGACATAATGACCGTGCAGCCGCGCGCGAACAGCTCCCGCATGATCTCGGCGCGGCGCTGCTTGCGGCCGTCGTCGGGCCAGTTGCGGTAGCCGACGGAGGTGGTGGGCGAGACGACGATGCCCTTCGCGGCGATGGCGTCGGCGACGGCGGGGTCGAACTCGTAGCCGCCGGGCGCGGTGAACGAGCAGTGCTCGACCATGTCGACGCCGGCCTCGACGGCGGTGGCGATGCCGGCGGTGCCGTGGGCGTGGGCGGTGATGCGGCGGCGCAGGCGGTGGGTCTCCTCGATGGCGGCGCGCAGCTCGTCGACGCTGAACTGGGGGGCGAAGGTGTTGGTGCGGGGGGTCATGTTGCCGCCGCTGGCCATGATCTTGATCCAGTCGACGTCGACCTTGATGTGCTCGCGAACCTGGCGGCGAATCTCGACCTCGCCGTCGGCCTCGCCGCCCATGAACCAGCAGTGGCCGCCGGTGGTGGTGATGGGCGCGCCGGCGACGAGCAGCTTGGGGCCGAGCGCCAGGCCGGTCGCGAACGCCTCGCGCATCTCGAGGCTGAGGGCGGTCGGGGCGCCGAGGTCGCGGACGGTGGTGATGCCGGCTTCGAGCATCGAACGGCCGGCGGCGGCCATGCGCAGGAGCATGCGGCCGGGGGTGTCGGTGTCGAAGACGTGGCGCCAGTCGGCCTGGGCGTTGAAGCAGAGGTGGGCGTGCGCCTCGATGAGGCCGGGCACGACGGTGCAGCCGCTGATGTCGAGCGTGGCGTCGGCGCCGGCGTCGCGCCCGACGGCGGCGATGGTGGCGCCGTCGATGGCGACGTTGGTCTCGGTGGAGGTGTCGGCGAGGCCGTCCCAGGCGCGGCCGCCGCGGAGGAGGAGTGTTGGCATGGGCGCATTCTACGGACGCGGCCGTGGCGGATGGCGAGCGGCTGTGGTTCGATGCGCCGGTGGCCGGCTGGTTCGACTCGCACGTGCACCTCGAGCGGTACGCCCCAGAGGAGCAGGCGCGGCTGCTGGCCGAGGCGCGGGCGGCGGGCGTCGGGTCGCTGCTCGCGGTCTCCGTGAGCCGGGCGTCCAGCGAGCGCACGGCTGCGCTGGCGGGCGTCCCGAAGGCGGTCGGCGTGCATCCCACGCGCGCCGCGGACGGCGTCGGGCCATGGCTCGCGGAGCTGGCGCGCGGCGCGGGCGTGGTCGCCGTCGGGGAGTGTGGCTTCGACGATGCCGGGCCGGCGTGGGAGGTCCAGCGCCTGGCGTTCGAAGCGCAGTGCGCGGTCGCGCGCGAGCTCGGGCTGGCGCTGGTGCTGCACATCGACGGCCCGGAGGCGTGGCGGCAGCTCGTGGGCTGCGAGGCCGCGCTGGCGGGGCTGCGGGTGGTGCGCCACTACTTCCGTGGCGACGCCGCGCAGCTCGCGTGGCACGCCGAGCGCGGGCATTGGCTGTCGTTCGGGCGCCCGCTGCTCCGCGATGCGGGGCTGCGGGAGCTGGCGGTGCAATGCCCGGCGGCGCTGCTGCTCATCGAGACGGACGCGTACCCGCTGCCGGGCCGCACGACGGCGCCGCGGGACGTGGTGGAGGTGGGCGTGGCGCTGGCCGCGCTGCGCGGGTGGAGCGTCGAGCAGTGTCGCGAGCAGCTGGCGGCGAACGCCGTGGCGGCCGGGCTGTGGGACGGCTGAGCGCTACTCGTGCTCGCAGGCGTCGTCGCCGTGGCCCGGCGAGGGCGGCACGTCGAGCGCCGGGTTGGCGTCGAAGAAGCCGACGGGCAGCAGCTTGAAGCCGGCGTAGTAGGTGGGCATGACGGGCCAGTCCTCGGGGCGCGGGACGTGGGTGTGGCCCAGCGTGTACCAGACCACGATGTCGGTGTTCTCGACGCTGCGGTCGGCGGCGGTCCAGGCCGGGAGGCCGTCGCCGCCGGCGTGCTGGTTGGGGTACTGGCCGGCGGCGTGCATCTGGGTGGGGTCGTAGCGGGTGACCCAGAGGTGGTTGGTGGTGAAGCCGGCGCGCTTGATGAGACTGGAGCCGGGGAGGTTGAAGGGCAGGCAGTTCTCCATGGGCATGAGCTTGTAGGAGATCGGCTGGCCCAGCGCGTTGGTGACGTTGTCGTTGGCGATGCGCCAGTAGCGGGCGGTTTCCTGGTTGACGCGGCGCTGCGCCTGGGACTCGCGCGCGAGCAGGGTGGACTTCGCGTAGAAGGCGTTGCCGAACGGGTTGGCGTCGCTCAGCGGCTCGGCCTCGGTGTTGACCTCGTAGACGGAGTTGTTGTCGCCGTCGAGAGCGACGTCGAGGCGGATGCTGAAGAAGTGCTGGTGGATGGGCGCGTAGACGCCGGGGGCGACGAGCGTGCCGTACTTGCGGGTCTCGCCGGGGGGTAGCGCGCCGACGGAGAGGATTCCGGTGAGCTTGATCTCGAACTCGATGGAGCCGTCCTGGTAGAAGTACCAGAAGAAGCCGTACTCGTAGTTGCCGACGGTGGCGATGGACGAGAGGACGAGGCGGCGCGAGCGGCGGACCTCGGTGCCGACCTCGCGGTCGACGTGCTTCCAGAGGATGCCGAAGTCCTCTTCGTGGAGGCAGATGGCGTTCTTGATGCGGTAGGGCTCGCCGTCGGGAGCGGCGAGGACGCCGTCGAAGTAGCGGATCTCGCCGAGGCAGTCGCAGCCGAGCTCGAGGGAGTTGGTGCACATGCCGATGCCGTACTCGCCGGCGTCGAAAGCGTTCTTGCGGTTGTGGGTGGGGCCGGGGTCGCCGTAGGGGACGACCATCTCGGAGAGCGATGCGCGGTTGAGGACGGTACGCAGGCGGTCGCCGTCCTGGTAGGCGACGGTGTGGAGCACGAGGCCCTCGCGATGCGTGAAGCCAAAGCGGATGCGCCACTTCTGCCAGGCGATCTCGTGGCCAGCGATCTCGAAGCCGGGGCCGTCGGGCTGGTGGATGTCGAGTGGCTTGATGTCGGTCCGCTGGTTGGGGACGCGCGCGGCGGCGTAATTGCCATCGCCGGCGGGGACATCGACGACGCCGTGGTCTTCGATGCGCACGACCTCGTTGCGGTTGAGGTCGACGACGGCGATGACGCCTTCGATGGGATGGGCGTAGCCGTTGTCGTCGGGGAACATGCGAACCCAGGAGAGGACGCGCGTGAGGCGGCGGCTGCCGTCCTCTTCGAAGCCGAAGTTGCCGTTGGGCCACGCGTCGAGCATGGCGAGCTCGACGTTGGTGATGCCGCGGCGGGCGAGGGCGGCGATGTAGTCGGGGTGCTGCTTGATGGCGGCGATGGCGTCCATCAGCTCGGTGATGGTCATGCCGGGCTGGGCACCGGGGACCACGTCCCAGGAGACGATGGACTCGGCGGCGAGCGAGACGACGGCCTCGACGACATCGCCGGAGTCCCGGTCGAGCAGGGTCACGAACGCGCTGGCGTTCGAGTGGCTGTTCCTCGGAGCCTGCGCGGAGGCTTGCGTGGTCCGGCTCGTGGAGGGCGGTCGAGCAGAAGACCGAGCGTGGGCCGAGCTTGCCGGACGCGCGGATGATGCGGGCTACGGCGCGGTATTCGTCCTCCGTGAGCGGTTCGAGCGGATGGAGGGCGGTGTCGGAGCGATTCGCGACGCTGGTCATGTGGCGCCTCCTTGGGCGAGCGCGGGTGTCATGGGAATTGGGGGCATGCTAGCGCGACAGGTGGGGGTTGGGAACGACGCGAGCCTTGTCGCAGGCTAGATGCGGGCGGTCTCGATGGTAGTGAGGAGGATGCCGCGGGCACCGAGGCGGGAAAGCTCGTCCATGATCTGGTTCGCCTGGCGCTTCTTGACCATCGCTTTCACCGAGAGCCAGCCTTCCCGCTGCAAGGTCGTGATGGTCGGCGATTCGAGGCCGGGAGTGAGGCGCGTGGCGGCTTCGAGGATGTGCTCAGGGCAGTCGTACTCCACCATCATGTAGTCGTAGGCGACGAGGCGACCCTCGATGCGGCTCTTGAGGATGCGCACTTCGTCCGCGTCTTCCATGCCGGGCTGGGCGTAGAGCGACGCGCAGGAGCGGAAGAGCGGCTCGCCGACGATACGCAGGCCTGCCTGCTCGAGGGTACTGCCGGTTTCGACGACATCGATGACCGTATCGGCGATGCCGAGCTGGATTGCGATCTCGACGGCGCCTTCGAGCTCGGTGATCTTGAGGTCGCGCCCGGCGAAGAAGCCGCGAGTGATCGCGGGGAAGGAGGTCGCGATGCGCGTGTCCGCTATCTGTTCGAGCGTTGAGCACTCGGAGGTGGCGAGAACGGCGGCGTGCAAGCGGGACTGGCCGTAGCTGAGGTCGAGGAGGTGCGTGGGCTCGTGGCCGGATTCGACGGCGAAGTCTTTGCCGGTGATGCCCGCGCTGAGCACGCCGTTGGAGATATAGAGGGGGATGTCGCCGGGGCGGAGGAAGTAGAACTCGACGTTGTTGTCGGGATCGAGAACGCTGAGGCTCTTCGGTGTCTTATTGAGGCGGTAGCCGCACGAGGTGAGGAGTTCGACGGTGGGCTCGAAGAGCTGGCCCTTGTTGGGCAGGGCGACCTTGATCATAGCCGCGCGTAGACCTCGTCGAGGGTGATGCCCTTTTCGGCCATCATGCAGGCGACGTAATAGAGGACCTGGGAGAGTTCGAGGGCGAGGTTTTCGCGAGACTCGTAGCGCGCCGCCATCCAGGATTCGGCGGACTCTTCCACGAGCTTCTTGCCGATGGCGTGGTCGCCCTTTTCGAAGAGAGCGGTGGTCGACTTGCCGGCGGGCATCTCGGCCTTTCGCGATTCGACGAGCGCAACGACTTGCTCGAACGTCATGAAGGTTAGGGTAGCAGGCAACCGTTAACCGGGAACAGCCAAGGGGAACGGGAACAGCACGCGGCAGGCTCAGCGCTCACTCGTTCGCTTCGGCTGACGCTGCGCTGCTGCGCTCAGGAACGGGGAACGGGGAACCGTTGGGGTTGTGGGCTTGGAGCAGGTGATTCTTGACCTGGCTTGTACGGATGCTGGTGGGTTGACATGGATTTGACGTTTGGTGCGGTCGGACCGGTAGTACACTGGTGAGCGAGGATCGTGAGTGGCGATCCTGGAGGGAGTCCTGTGTCGTATTTCCCATCTGAACAGACCCAGGCCGGGGCGGAAGCACGGCTATCTACCGGGCTGCTGGGCAAGGTGTTCGGGCTGCTCGCGTTCTCGATGGCGTTCGCCACCGTAGGCGGTTACGTAGGCGCGCAGCTTTCGTCGGGGTGGTTCTTCCCGATCATGATCGGGTACTTCGGGCTGTTCTTCGCGGTGCAGGCGCTACGGGAGCGCGAGGGCATCAACCTCGTGCTGCTGTACGCGTTCACGTTCGCGAGCGGGCTGCTGGTCGGACCGATCGTCCAGAGCTATTTGGACGCCGGAGCGGGCAGCGTGGTGCTCGAAGCTGTGGGCATCACTGGGGCGATGACGGCGGGGCTTTCGGTGTACGCGCTGACGACGAAGCGCGACCTGAGCGGGCTGGCGCCGTACCTGATGATGGCGCTGCTCGGGCTGATCGTGACGATGGTAGTGAACATCTTCGTGGGCGGGACGTTGCTCTCGGTGATCGTTGGCTGGGCTGGGGCGTTCATCTTCAGCGGGTTGCTGATCATGCAGGTGCAGCGAGCGAAGTACGCTCCCGACACGATGGGCAATGCCGTGATCATCAGCCTCGGGATCTTCCTGAGCATCGTGAACCTGTTCCTGTCGATCCTGCGGATCCTGCAAGGCGGGCGGCGGTAGGCCCTCACCCCCCAGCCCCCTCTCCCGACAAGCGGGCGAGGGGGAGTTCGATGCTTGCTCGCGATCGCTCGCGGCTGGGATGTGGCCGGCTTCGCACAGCGGTTTAGTGCTTGCTCGCGTTCGCTCGCGGCTGGGACGTGGGTTGCGGGGCAGTGGAGTGGTCAGTCGATGACGCGGGTGCCGGCGAGGGAGTCCCAGGGCGAGCCGCCGTCGCCGATGATGAAGATGAAGCCGGCGGCGGCGCCGATGGCGCCGAACGCCGCGAACATCGCGGCGAGCGGGAAGACCACGGTCAGGAAGACGATCAGGAAGAACGAGCGGGTCAGGGACTGGCCGATCGTAATCGGATCGCCGTCGGAATCGACGACGCGCATGCCGAAGAGGTGTTTGCCGGGGGTCGCGCGCAGCTTCGTCAGTGGGAAGACCACGAGGTAGGTGCCGAGGAAGCCGAGGCTCAGCCCCGTCAGCAGCCAATCGACCTCGCCCGTTGTGTGGCTGGACAGGGCGTCGAGCCGGTCGCGGAAGAAGAGCAGGTAGATCGGCGCGGTGACGAGGTTGACGATCACGAGGTCGACGATCACGGCCATGATGCGCGGGAAGCGGCCGGCGCGGACGGAGGTGCCGTTGTCGGTGCTGTGGCCCGCGCCAATCCAGACGGGGATGCCCAACCCCCGCGCATCGACCGGAACGGTCGGGGCGGTCGTCTTCACGCGGACCACTTCGCCGCATCCGAGGCAGATCCGTGCGTCGTCGCGAAGTCGGGTTCCACATCCAGAGCAGGTCATAGGGGGCCTCCGCCGTGTTTGCAGCGAAAAACGCGTCCGCTACGAGAAGTGTCGGCAGAAGCGGGACCGGCCTTCATCCTGTGTTGATGATTGCGGGGGAAAGCGAATTTCTCGTATGCTGCGGGGCACGATGCAAGGGATGACCACCGCGAACGCGAAGCACGTATCGCCGATTAACGTCGACGATGGTCTTACTGTTCGCCGCGGGCCCTGAGCATCGACCGCACCGAGTGGGTGCAACGTCCGAGAACTCAGAGGCCCGCCAACCGGCGGGCCTCTCCAGTTAACGGGATTCGGACACTGAGGCCGGATCCCGTCCGAGGAGTGAAGCGTGGATTCGCCATACGAGGGAAAGCTGGTCCGGTTGCGAGCGCGGGAGTTGGAGGACGAGCCGCTCCTGTACCGCTGGTTCAATGACTTCGAGGTGACCGAGTACCTGTCGGTGCGCTATCCGATGTCGCACAAGGCGGAGCGTGAGTTCATCGAGAAGCAGAGCGCGCCGGGGTACGGGAACGCCGGGTTCGCGGTCGAGACCCTGGCCGATGGGCGGCTCATAGGCGGGACGGACCTGATGCATACGAGCGCCGAAAACCGGAGTGCGGTGCTCGGAATCGCGATCGGCGACAAGACGTACTGGAACAGCGGCTACGGCACGGACACGATGCGAACGGTGTGCCGGTTCGGATTCGAGATGATGAACCTGCGGCGAATCGAATTGATCGTGTTTGCGGACAATGTGCGGGCGCAGAAGGTGTACGAACGGGTCGGGTTCAAGGTTGAAGGGCGGCTGCGGGACGCGCACTTCAAACGCGGACAGTACCAGGACGTGATCGTGATGGGCCTGCTCGAGGGTGAACTGCGGATGGGTGAGGACGGCGCGCTGTGAAGAGGGCGGTTGAGGGTGATCTCGTCAGGCTGCGGGCGCGGGAGCCGGAGGATGAGCCGCTCTATTACGCGTGGCTGAACGACCCGGCGGTGACGGACTACCTGACGGTGCGCTACCCGGTGTCGCACCAGTTCGAGCGGGAATGGCTGACGAACGACAAGGGTCCCGCGTACGAGCACGCGGGGTTCGTCGTGGAGACGCTGGCTGATGGGCGAGCGATCGGAAGCGTGACGCTGCGGGGGCAAGCGCCGGAGTTGCGGCAGGCGGTGCTCGGGATTTTCATCGGCGACGGGGAGTACCGGGATGGGGGGTATGGCACCGACACGATGCGGGTGGCGTGCCGGTTTGGGTTCGAGGAGATGAACCTGCGGAGGATCTCGCTGGACGTGTACGCGGACAATCCGCGGGCGTTGCGCGTTTACGAGAAGGTGGGATTCGTCGTGGAGGCGTGCCGCCGGGGCGCGGTTTACAAGCACGGACGCTACCTGGACGTGCTAACGATGGGGCTGTTGGCCGGTGAACTGCGATGATCGTGGGGATGCGCGGGCGGTGAGCGCGGGACGCGGAACGGAAAGGGCGGGACAACGGCGGATCAGGGATATCCCTGATTATGAACCGTTGTTATGGCGACCAACCGGTAAATTTGTGACGAAAGGCGCAATCAGGGGTTGACACCCTTGTTACGGAATTGTTAGCGTCAGGCCATGGGCGATGAATCGTCCATATGCGCTCGGTAATCAAGTGCACACTGCCTAAGGCGCCAGGTGGCGCTACGGGGGAACCAGTTTTTGGGGTGAATTCGGCCGCTTCCCATTGCGGCTGATAGGGCGACCTTCGGCCCGAACCCGTCAGCTAACCCCGTCGGCAGCAGGAAGGCCTGGCGAGCAGGTGGCTCGTTTCGAGGTCTTTTTTTCTGTCCTCGAACGTACGCGAATTGGATTGAACTGAAGGAAATTGAGGAGGGAACTACCCTATGCCGGCTTTGCAGGAAGCCCCGCCCCGATCGTGTCCAAAGTGCCGAGGCTCGATGATTGTCGAGCGCGACTGGCATGGCACCTACGGTAGCTGCATCATGTGCGGCTACGTTCACGAAGTGCTGACCAGCCCGCCCGTCGACCTGGCGGCCGAGGAAGCAGCGCTGCCACAGCGGCAGCGGCGGCGCCAGCCGTCGCACGGCAAGCTGCGGCTCTGATCGCCGTTCTGTTGCAATTACGCAGCAAAAACGCCCCGGCACCCGCCGGGGCGTTTCTCTTTTCGGCCTGCCGGGGAGTGGCTATGATTCGGCGAACCGCCGGGAGGGATCCATGCCGTATATCCGCCTTTCGATCGCAAAGCCGCGCCGCGGAGAAGAGAAGCGGCTCGAGGAGCTGATGCGGAAGCTGACGACGCTGACGGAGGACCAGGAGGGGTGCATGCAGAGCTATCTGCTGCGGACGAGCGACGATAGCGGCGAGTTGGCGCGGGTGGCGGTGTACTCGGATGAGGCATCGGCGGAGCGGGCGGCGAACAACCAGTCGGTGATGGCTCTGCGGTCGGAGATGCACCTGATCACGGAGCCGGGGCACCAGGAGCGAGCGTTCGTCAGCATCTAACCCTGGGCCGGCGTGAGGTCGTGCCGGGCGGATGCGGTAGCAGGGATACGCGCAAGGTAATGAGGGTTTGTCCCGATACGCGGAAGGGATGGGGGAACCCACACTCCGAAGAGTCTTAAGGGTTTCGCCAGCAGGCACGTCATGCGTTTCCGCGCATGAAACGAGCGAGAGACCTGCATGGTGACCACGTAGGGTTTCTGAAGGAGCATGGCATGAACACAGCACGGACAACGACGCGCCCGCTGGGCGGCTTGAACGCGACGCAGCGCGGACCGCGGCCGATTCGCATCCTCCTGGTGGACGACCACGCGGTCATCCGGCAGGCGTTGCGGATGTTGCTGGAGAGCCAGGCCGAGCTGGAAGTCGTGGGCGATGTCGAGAACGGGCGCGAGGCGGTACAGGCGGTGGAGAAGCTCTCGCCGGACGTGGTGCTGATGGACGTCGTGATGCCCGGCCTGAATGGGCTGGAGGCGACGCGGCAGATCCGGCGGTCGGCGCCGGCGACGCGTGTCGTGATGCTCAGCGGCTTCGTGGACGAGGACCAGTTGCTGGACTCGATCCGGTCGGGAGCCTCGGGGTACATCATCAAGAAGTCGGACGTTTCGGAGCTGGTGCTGGCGATCCAGACGGTGCACCGGGGGAACAGCTACTTCTCGAGCGCGCTGAGCGAGGGATTCGACCTGGCCGAAGTGCTGTACCAGGCGAAGCGTTCTGACCAGCGCAGCGGCGTGGAGACGCTGACGAGCCGCGAGCGCGAAGTGCTGCAGCTCATCGCGGAGGGCTACACCAACCAGGGAATCGCGAACGAGCTGTACATCAGCGTGAAGACGGTGGAGGCGCACAAGGCGCACATCATGGCGAAGCTGCACGCGCGGAACCGGACGGACCTGATCCGCTACGCGATCCGCAAGGGAATCGTGCGGCTCGAGAGCGTGGAAGAGGCGGAGCGGATGCTCGATACGTTCGGTGAGGACTCGATCCGGGCCAGCTGACGCGCTCCTTCAATCAACAGGGAACCAGCCCGGCCAGGCGGCCGGGCTGCTGTGTTTAACGGCGGTGCGGGAGTCGTGGGGACGGGGTGCGGATGCGTCGCGGCATCTAGGGGAGAGAACCATCGTGGTAAGGGATGCGGGGCTGGTGGCGGGGGCATTCCCCGATAACGGGAGCGTAGCTCTGTATCTACGCTGAGTTCACCTCGAATCGGATGAGTGCGAGAGGAACGGGGACCGATGATCCAACTGACCCGCATCGATGGGACGGTGTTCTACCTGAACCCGGATCTCATCGAAGTGCTCGAGGCCTCGCACGACACGCACGTCACGCTGACGAACGGGCACCGCTACGTGTGCGCCGAGAAGCCTGACCTGATCGTCGAGCGGATTGCTGACTTTCGCCGGATGAGCATCGGTGCGATTCGGAGGGCCGGCTAGTGGACCTCGCGACAGTTATCGGCCTGGCACTGGCGGTGATCGGGATCATCGGCGGCAACGTGATCGAGGGCGGAAGCCCGATGGCGTTGTTCAACATCCCGGGACTGATGATCGTGGTGGTCGGGACGCTCGGCGCGGTGATGGTGTCGCAGCCGCTGGCGACGATGATCGGCCTGCCGAAGTTCATCCTGAAGGCGATCATGGGCGGCAAGGGCCACGATTCGGCGGCGACGGTGGACCTGTTCGTGAACATGGCGGACAAGGCGCGGCGCGAGGGCCTGCTGGCCCTGGAGGCGGACGTCGACCAGATCCACGACGAGTTCACGCGCAAAGGCGTGCAGTTGATGATCGACGGCACGGACCCGGAGCTGCTGCGGGAGATCATGGAAATCGAGCGGGAGTCGATGAAGCACCGCCACGAGGGGAACTTCGCGGCGCTGGAGTTCATGGGCGGCATCGCTCCGACGATCGGGGTGCTGGGCGCGGTGATGGGCCTGATGGGCGTGATGGGACACCTGGACCAGCCGGATGAGATCGGGCCGGGCATCGCGACGGCGTTCGTGGCCACGTTCTACGGCGTGTTCACGGCGAACGTGTTCTACCTGCCGCTGGCGAACAAGCTGAAGAACAACTCGAAGCACGAGCTTCATTCGCTGGACGTCGTGATCGAGGGGCTGATGTCCATCCAGTCGGGCGAGAACCCGCGCATCGTGCGGGAGAAGCTCGAAGGGTTCCTGCAGCCCAAGGAGCGCCAGAAGAAGGATGCCGACGGCGGTGGCGGCGGCAGCTCCCAGCGGGAGGCGGCGTGAGCAAGAAAGAAGCCGACGTTCCCGAGAAGGAAAATCACGAACGCTGGATCGTGAGCTATGCGGACATGCTTACCCTGCTGTTTGCGCTGTTCGTGGTGCTGTACGCGACGAGCGACGCCAACCCGAACAAGCTGAAGCAGGTGAAGACGTCGATCGACCGCGCGTTCAGCGTTGGCGTGAAAAACGGTGACAGCGGGGCGTCGGTGATCTTCGACACAGGTGGCGGTCTGACGGAAGGCATCAACCAGGTGCAGTCGAAGACGCTGGTCAACCTTTCGAAGACGCTGGGCGACTTCGCGAAGGAGAAGGGTCTCGACGGGAAGATTCAGATTCGGAGCGACTCGAATTCGATCACGATCAGCCTCGCCGACAACCTGCTGTTCGATTCCGGCAGCGCGGACCTGAAGCCCGGAAGCCAGGAAGTGCTGTCGGAGGTTGCCCTGGCGCTGGCGGGACTGCCGAACGAGATCCGGATCGAGGGCCACACGGACAACATTCCCGTGAACAGTCCCGACTTTCCAACGAACTGGGAGCTCTCGACCGCGCGGGCGACGCGCGTGCTTCGATTCATCATCGACGCAGACGAATTCAAGCCGGGACAGCTCTACGCGGCCGGCTACGCGGACACCCGGCCGGTCGCTGACAACAGCACGCCGGAGGGGCGGGCGCTGAATCGACGTGCCGATATTGTGATTGTGTATCCAACTCAAGAGGACCTGAACCGGTCGCTGACCGGCGAGGGGACGACGACCCAGGTGCCATGATGCTGAAAGACAAGAAAGTACTTGCCGGAGCCGCTGTGCTGCTGATCGCAGTCTTCTGGTTCTATGTGAAGCCCCACTACATGGACAAGGCGCCTGCCCCGCCGCCAACGGCTGAGCAGATCGCGGCGGCGTACAAGCCGACCATACTGCTGGGCCAGCCGACCGACGTGAAGGCGGCAGCAACGTGGCAGGGCCTGAAGATGAACCTGAAGAACGGGGCCGATGGCGCCCACTATGCGCTGGCTGTGATAGCGCTGGAGTTCGCCGACCCGAAAGGGACGTACGTGGGCGTGAAGACGACGGCGGCGCTGGATGCGAAGAACGCCAAGTTCGCCGACGATCTCGGCCCGGAGATGAACCAGATCCTGGCGGCGGCGACGACGGTGATGGGCGAGAAGTCGATGGATGACATCGCGACGGCGGACGGGAAGGACGCGCTTGCCCAGGACCTGGCGAGCGCGATCAACGCGGAACTGAAGGACCAACAGGTTGAGAAGGTGTACTTCCCAACTTTAATCACGCAATGAGGAACAACGATGTCAGCACCGCATGACGTATTGGCGCAGCTGCTTTCGGCCGAACAGGCCGACGCGCTGGACCCGGTGGGAACGAGGACCTGGGCCGCGGCAGCGAGGGTGCTGGGCGGGGTGCTGGGCGCTGTGCCCGGGCTGGAGGCGGTCGATGCCCGCCTCGTGATGCCCGACGAGGTGACGAACGAGTACGCGTCGCCGCACCTGGTCGCGCCACTCGAGGTGACGACGGATAAAGAACAGAGCGCTCTCGCGTACCTGGTGGTGGAGACGGCGGCGGCAGCCGTGGCGCTGGGCTCGGAAGCGGACGACCCGAACGACCAGGAACAGCAGACGATCGTGATGGCCAGCACCGTGCTGGGGCAGGTTGTTTCAACGCTGAACGCGCAGGTGTTCGCGGATTCCGGGAGCGGGCTGGTGGTCTCCATGGACGACATGGCGGCGAACACGATGCCCACATTGCTTGCGGCGATGGATGAGCCCGCGCTCGCATTGGACGCGACGCTCACTTTGGCGACGCCGCTGCCGGTGAAGCTGTTCTTGCCCGGCACATTCCTCGACATTGTCGCCGGGGCGATGACGGCGGCGGCGCCCGCAAGGGCTGCCGCGCAGGCGTTCGAGGCATCAGCCGACGACTCCCCCTTCACGCTGACCGAGGAAGATCTGGACCTTGCGAAACTCGTCGAGGATGAGGCCGTCCCGGAGCCGGTGTTCGCCGTCGCGGGCGCTGGAGGAGGCGGGAGCGCTGCGCGGGGGGCCGGATCGCGGGAACCCACGCCGATCGGGAATACGCCGGCAGCGCAACGTGCGCACTTCGCGCCGCTGGCGGAGCCCGCGCCGAGCGCGGGGCGGAGCGCCATCGACCTGCTCTCCGGTCTCCAGATGAACGTGACGGTGGAGCTGGGGCGGACCGAGCTCACGGTGTCAGATGTGCTGGGATTGGGGCCGGGATCCGTGGTCGAACTGGACCGGCTGGCGGGGGAGCCAGTGGACATCCTGGTCAACGACCGCCTGATCGCCCGTGGTGAGGTGGTGGTGGTGGACGAGAACTTCGGGGTGCGCGTGGTCGAAGTGGTGCGCCGTGGAGCGGAGGCAGACGAGCAAACGCGATGAACGACCCAAAGCAGCGCAAACGGTTCATGTGGATCGGCGTCATGGCCGGTGTGCTGCTGCTTTCGCTGCTGTTCATCTCGCTCGCGGCGCCGTCTGGTCCCTCCGACCCGGCTGCGCCGGTGGTGCGTGCGAGTGAGAGCCTCTCCGGGGCAGCGGCGACGCCAACGACCGCCGCGGTGACGGACAGCGGCGGCGGCTCGGGGTTCAGCCTCGGCGGTGGACAGGCGTTCTCGCTCGCCTGGCGGCTGGCGCTTGTCATCGTGATCATCGCGGTCTCCATCGTGGGGCTGCGCTGGTGGGGGAAACGGACATCGGGCCCGCGGAGTACGACGGGCTTCCTGAAAGTGGTCGACACGCTCGCGATCAGCAACGGACGGATGATTCACCTGGTCGCGCTGGGCGACCGCGTGATCGCGGTTGGAGCGACGACGCAGCAGCTGACGCTGCTGAACGAGCTCACCGACGATGAGTCGTCGAAGGTGCTGACGCTGCAGACCCAGGGGAGCGATCAGCCGCTGGCTGCGTTCGCTTCAGAGCTGTTCCAATCGATGCGCGGGACCAAGCGCACGGACTCGCGACAGACGATCATCGGGGACGAGCGGCTGTAGGGTTCGTCCCCTATCTTTAGTCTCAGTCGAGCGAACGAGCGGATCACGTGAACCATCGGCGGTCCGGGGAAACACCTAGGCAATGGCGCGGTGCGAATAAGGGATGGCGCGGGCGTGGTGAGGGGAGCGGAGGGGGGCCGGTGGGCCTTCCCTAATACTGAGAGCAGAGCCAGCTTCATACGCTAAGCCCAGTCGAAGAGCGACGACACGGGGGCTATGGCGTTGACGGTTCGGAGCATTCGCAAACGCGTTTTTCGGCGACGAACGCTCCTCGTGATAGCCGTTGTGGCTGTGGCGCTGCTGGCACTGACCGGATGCGCAGCCCAGACGACGACGAACGGCCAGACGGCTCCGCAAACGACCCAGGGCGTGCTGGACACGAACAACCCCCAGACGGTCTCGTCGGCCATCCAGATCCTGCTGCTGGTGACGGTGCTTTCGCTGGCGCCGGCCATCCTCGTGATGGTGACGTCGTTCACGCGAATCATCGTGGTGCTCTCACTCGTGCGGAACGCGATCGGCATCCCGCAGCTGCCGCCGAACCAGGTGCTGGTCGGTCTGGCCCTCTTCCTGACGGCGTTCGTGATGGCCCCGGCGATCAAGCAGATCAACAACGAAGCGGTGCAGCCGTACCTCAACGGCCAGATGTCGCAGCAAGACGCGTTCGACAAAGGGGAGGCGCCACTGCGGGCGTTCATGCTGAAGCAGACGCGTGAACAGGACCTGGGGCTCTTCCTGAAACTCAGTGGAACGGCAAAGCCGGCGACACAAGACGATGTGCCGACCTACGTGCTGGTGCCGGCGTTCACCATCTCGGAGCTGAAGACGGCGTTCCAGATGGGCTTCGTGATGTTCGTGCCGTTCCTGATCATCGACCTCGTGGTGTCGTCGGCGCTGTTGAGCATGGGAATGATGATGCTGCCGCCCGTGATCGTGTCACTGCCTTTCAAAATCCTGCTCTTCGTCCTGGTGGACGGGTGGTATCTCATCATCGGCTCCCTTGTGGGGAGCTTTAACTGAACGGGGGAAAGCGATGAACGAGGCTGTCGTGCTCGGGCTCGCGCGGGAAGCGCTGTGGGTATCGCTGGAGATCGGCGCGCCGATCCTTGGCGTCAGCCTGGTGGTTGGCATCGTCGTGAGCCTGATCCAGGCGGTGACGCAGGTGAACGAGATGACGCTCACGTTCGTTCCGAAGCTGATCGGGGTGTTCGTGGCGATGCTCATCTTCGGGCCGTGGATGATGCAGACGCTGCTGGACTTCTCGGCCGGGTTGTTCGCGAACATGGCGAGCTACGGGCGATAGGGGCGGAGCTGTGGCTTTCAACCTTTCGCCGGCGTTCATGTACACCTTCCTGCTCATCCTCATTCGGACGAGCGGGATGCTGGTGTCTGCGCCGCTGTTGAGCCACAAAGGCATCCCGTCGTGGACGAAGGTGGGGTTCGCGGTGTTCTTCGCGCTTGTGCTGGTGCCGTTGCAGCAGGAGAACATGCCGGAGCCGCCTGCGACGATCGCCGTGCTCATCGACGCGGTCATTCGTGAGGCGTTGTTCGGGCTCGCGCTGGGGCTGGCGATGAATTTGGTGTTCATCGGGCTGCAGCTGGCCTCGCACATCATCGGTGTGCAGATGGGCTTCGGGCTTGGGGCGGTACTCGACCCGATCACGGGGGCGGAGTTCGGGACGTTCGACCAGTTCTACGTCCTGCTCGTGACGCTGGTGTTCTTCAGCATCAACGGGCACTACCTGATCATCCAGACGCTCGCTGAGACGGTGCGGGCCGTGCCGCTGGGGACGTTCGATCCGTTCACGCTGCAACTCGCCGGGCTGACGGGACTCATGGCCGGGCTGACGGTGACGGCGGTGCGGATCGCGATGCCGGTGATGGCGGCGCTCTTCCTTGCCGATGTGGGGCTCGGTTTCGTGGCGAAGACGGTGCCGCAGATGCAGGTACTCGTGGTTGGCGCGCCGATCAAGATCGGCGTCGGCATCCTGGTGCTCGGGGCATCGCTGCCGGCGGCCATGACGCTGATGAACGGCGTCATCAATAACCAGCTGGCGGGATCAAGCCAGCAACTCCTGGGGATTCGCTGATGGCCGGCGAACGAACAGAGGCACCATCCCAGAAGCGCAAGGACGACGCGCGCAAACAGGGAAACGTCAGCCGCAGCCAGGAGGTGGTGTCGATCGGGGTGCTGCTGGCGGCCGTGGCGGGAATCCGCGTGGTTGGGCCGAAGTTGTGGAGTGACCTCGAAGACATGTTGCGGAGCGGGCTGGGGAATCCGACGCACGACGACTTCACGCGTCAGACGGCGCTGCAGTTCGGCAGGGACACCGGTACGCACGCCCTGCTGGCGATGCTGCCGCTGTTCGCAATCCTGGCGTTGACCGCGATCGCGCTGAACGTTGCGCAGACTGGTTTGCTGCTCTCGGGCGCCGGTCTGAAGCCGAAGATGAGCCGCGTAAACCCCGGCGCCGGGTTGAAGCGGATGTTCGGGATGGATGGGCTGGTCAACCTCGGCAAGGCGCTCTTCAAGATGAGCGTAGTCGCGCTGGTGGTGTGGATGACGATGAGCGCGCGGCTGGAGGAGATCTCGGGCATGGGCGGCGTGGGCGTGGAGACGTCGACGGCGGAGCTGGCGGGGATCGCGTTCGACATCGCGTTGCGCGCGGCGATCGTGCTGTTCTTCATGGCGATCGCGGACTACGCGTGGCAGCGGCGCAAGTGGCGCAACAACCTGAAGATGAGCAAGCAAGAAGTGAAGCAGGAGATGCGGGAGAGCGACGGCGACCCGCAGATCAAGGCTGCCATCCGACGGAAGCGGCAGCAGCTGATGAACCGGATGATCGCGGCCGTGCCGAAGGCGGATGTGGTGGTGACGAACCCCACGCACTTCGCCGTGGCGTTGCAGTACGACCCCGTGACGATGGGCGCGCCGGTGGTGGTGGCCAAGGGCAAGGACCTGCTGGCGAAGCGGATACGCGAGGTGGCGAAGAAGGCGAACGTGCCGATCCTGGAGGAGCCACCGCTGGCGCGGGCGCTCTACGCGGCGGTGCCGGTGGGGCAGCACATCCCCGCGAACCTGTTCCATGCGGTGGCCGAGGTGCTGGCCTGGGTGTACGCGCTGCGGAGTAAGACGGCCGGCGCGGCGCGGACGTTCCGCGCCGGGACGCAGGGGGCGGCGCGATGACGATCCAGGCTCCGGCGCGCGGAGGCTTCGCGCGGCTGCTCGGGCAGACGGACATCCTGCTGGCGGTGGGCATCATCCTCATCGTCGGGATGCTCATCATCCCGCTGCCGAAGGCGCTGCTCGACCTGCTTCTGACGGTGAACATCGCGGCATCGGTGACCATCCTGCTGGTTTCGATCTACACCGACGACCCGATGAAGTTCTCGGTGTTCCCGTCGTTGCTGCTGATCACGACGTTGTTCCGGCTGGCGCTGAACGTTTCGACCTCGCGACTGATCCTGCTGCACGGGGACGCCGGCAGCGTGGTGCATTCGTTCGGCAACTTCGTGGTGGGCGGGAACCTCGTGGTCGGGCTGGTGGTGTTCCTGATCCTCGTGGTGATCCAGTTCGTTGTGATCACGAACGGCGCGGGGCGTGTGGCGGAGGTGGCGGCGCGCTTCACGTTGGACGCGATGCCGGGCAAGCAGATGGCGATCGACGCGGACCTGAACGCGGGAATGATCGACGAGAAGCAGGCGCGGGAGCGGCGAAAGGCGATTGGCGAGGAAGCGGACTTCTACGGCGCGATGGACGGCGCGAGCAAGTTCGTCAAAGGCGACGCGATCGCGGGCATCATCGTCATCCTCGTGAACATCGTGGGCGGGTTGAGCATCGGGGTGCTGCAGCGCGGCATCGGTGTCAACGAAGCGCTGAGCACGTACGCACGGCTGACGGTCGGCGACGGGCTCGTGTCGCAGCTGCCGGCGCTGCTGATCAGCACGGCGACGGGCATCATCGTGACGCGAGCGGCGGGGACCAACAACCTCGGGACGCAGATGTTCTCGCAGCTGACGACGCAGGCGCGTCCGCTGATGGTGGCGGGAAGCATGCTGGCGGTGTTCGGGATGATGCCGGGCCTTCCGAAGCTGCCGTTTTTCGCGATCGCGGCGGTCACGGCCGGAGGCGGGTTCCTGGTGCGGCGCCAGTCGATGGCGGTCGAGGCGGCGGCGCGCATGCCGGTGGCTGTGGCGACGAAGGAGCCCGAGCAGCTCGGTCCGCAGCAGGTCATCCAGATGATGTCGGTCGACCCGCTGGAGGTAGAGGTAGGCTACGGGCTGATCCCCATCGTGGACGAGAGCGCGGGTGGTGGGCTGCTGCGCCGCATCACGATGATCAGACGCCAGCTGGCGCTCGACCTGGGGCTTGTGCTGCCAACGGTGCGGGTTCGCGACAACTTGCAACACGCGCCGAACGCCTACGTCGTAAAGCTGCGCGGCGTGGAGATTGCGCGGGGGACGCTGAACCCGGGCCAGTTCCTGGCGATGGACCCCGGCACGGCCGAGGGCGAGGTCCCGGGCGTGGAGACGCACGAACCAGCGTTCGGGCTGCCGGCGCGCTGGATCACCCCGGCGCACAAGGAGCGGGCTGAGCTGTTGGGCTACACGGTGGTGGACGCGGAGTCGGTGCTGGCGACGCATCTGACGGAGCTGGTGAAACGATTCGCGCCGGACCTTCTGAGCCGGCAGGACACGCAGAACCTGCTGGAGAACATGCGAGGAGAGTACCCGGCGCTCGTCGAAGACCTCGTGCCGACCACGCTCACGGTGGGCGAGGTGCAGGAAGTACTGCAGAACCTGCTGGCGGAGCGAATCTCGATTCGCGACCTGGTCACGATCTGCGAAACGCTCGCTACCCAGGGGCGTGTCTCGCGCGACATCGACCTGCTGACGGAGTACGCGCGGGCTTCGCTGGCGCGCCAGATCAGCCGCCAGTACGCCGACGAGCACGACACGATTCACGTGGTAACGGTCGGCACCCGCACCGAGGAAGAGATCGCTGCTTCTATCCAGCAATCGGACCGGGGAAGCAGCGTTGCGATGCCGCCGTGGCAGATGCAGCGGCTGCTTGGCGTCGTGAGCACGGAGGTCGAGCGCATCGCCGGGTCGGGGCGGGACCCGATCATCCTCTGCTCGTCACGGATCAGGCTGGCGCTGCGACGGGTGCTGGAACGGCGGTTGCCGAACGTGGCCGTGCTGTCCTTCGCGGAGATCACACCCCAGACGTCTGTCGAGGCGGTCGGGAGCATCGAGGTGACCAGTGGAAACTAAGCGGTTCATCGGGAATGACATGCCGCGGATTTACGCGCGGGTGAAACGAGAGTTCGGGCCGGATGCCGTGATCGTGCGGACTCGAAGCCTGCTTCGGGAGGGCGCGGAACCGCTGATCGAAGTGCTGGCTGCCCCGCCGGAGGCGGAGGCCGAGCTGAGCTTCGAGCTCCAGAAGGCGATGATCGATGGCGCCCTGGCGCACGTCCAGGGCACCGCGGGCGGCGTGACGGTCGGCGAGCTAGAGGACCTTGTTTCGCGAGAGCGCGAGCTCGACGAGCGGATGCGCCGCCAGGGCGCTCCTCCGGCTCCGAGTGTTGCGTCCGACGGAAGCCGCTGCTCATCGCTCGAGGACGACGGAAACGGCCCCGGAGCTCGCGGTGGACGCGGCCATTGGGTACACGGACGAGTTCCACGTGGCCCCACCCGCCCCGGTCGATGACGTCGCGGACGATCAGGCGGCCCGTCCCGCCTGGACCGAGAGCGACACAGAGATCGGCGCTGCCCGGCCGCACCTCGACGATGCGCCGCTGCGACGACTGCCCATGCCGGAGATCACGACGGTGCCGGCGCCGGAGAACGACTGGGCATCCCGGCCCCGACCTACGATCATCACGCGGCCACGCCGGGCGGAACCCGTGGAACCTGTGGAGTCAGTGGAGCCGTCGTGGCCCGAGCCGCCGGCGCCGATCCGCCGGCTCCGTGCTGAAGCTGCCGGGGGAGTCGCCGCCAGGCTTGCCGAGGCCGGCCTGAGCTTCGGCGCGGCCCGGATGGTGGAGGCCTCTGCCCCAGCTGGCGCGAGCGCCGAGGAGGCGCTGGGGGCGCTCCTGGAGTCGCGCGTGGTGCGGTACCCGGACGAACACCGAACGGCCATCATCTCTATCCAGGGCGCGGCCGGAGCGGGCCGAACGACGGCCTTGATGCGGATGGCCCTGGACTGCGCCGATTCGGGCAGACACACGATCCTGCTGGCGGCTGATGGCAGTCATGTGGCGGGGCGGGACCAGGTTCACGCATACGCCGAAGCGATCGGGCTGAGGGCCGTCGACGCTTTCGACGCGGGCGAAATCGTGCGGACCGCCGGGCTCGCGCCGAAAGGCAGCTGCCTCTTCGTCGATGCGCCGGCAGGAGCGTGGCAGGCGCCGCCGATGCCGGGCGTCGATCACTTTCAGTACCTTGCCGTGCCCGCGCACTGGCAAGCCGACGCGATGGCGGCCGCGGCGGAGGAGATGTCGCTCGCGTCGTTCGCTGGCGCGGTGCTCACGTTTACAGACGTGGCCACCACACTGTCACCGGCCATTTCCCTCGTTGTCGAGTCCGACCTCGGGGTTGCGTTCCTATCCTCAAGTAGGGACGTCGGCACCGGGATCGCGGTCGCGGAGCCGGTAGCGCTGGCATCAGGGATCTTCACTACACGGACACGGGAGTCGACCGATGGGCGCGTCGCCGCAACCGCGTAAGAATCCTTATATGGCTCAAGGACTCGCTCCGGGACTGACGTTGCGGCTCGCCGTGTCCCGCCGCGAGGACGCAGAATTCCTCGTCACGCGTCTCGAGGACGTGAGTGACGCGGCGATCGAAGTGCTGACGCCGATGCGAAAGCTGCGAACCACCGCGATCCCGGTGGGCACGCGGGTGCACGCGGCGTATGTCTACCAGCGCAAGCGCTGGCGCTTCAATACGCAGGTGACGGGCGTGAGCACCGATGGATCGCTCCTCTTCCTGGGACTCCCGGACGACATTCAGTGCTCGGAGCGGCGATCGACGTTCCGGCTGGAGACCTCGATCAAGCCACAGTCGCTTTACCGGCTGGTGATCGACCCTGAGGACCTCCCGGAAGACCCGGCGCCGAACATCGACGGCACGGTGGTCGATCTGAGCGAAGGCGGGCTCTGCCTGAGCACGCCGGCGCGGTTGATCAGCGGCGAACGGCTGGGCATCCAGGCATCCCTCGGCGAGGGACACGAGTTCACGGCACGGATGCAGGTGACCGGCGTTGATGATCCGCCGTCCGGCCACCGAAACCGGCGCGTGCACTGCCGCTTCACGGACATCTCACGGGCGGACCGCGAGCGGGTGGCGAAGTTCCTGATGCGGCGGCAGCTGGAAATGCGCCGGCGGGGCCAGCTATGAGCCTGCGGCCATACACGGTGGCGAGGTACGGGATTTACGCGGCGCTTGCATTCGCCGTGATGAGTGTCTGGCTGGGGCAGCGTGCGGGGGCGACCCTGGACTACACGCTTCTCCGGGCGGTCTTTGTGTTCGTGATCTTCGCGGCGCTCGCGTTCGGGGCGGAGGCCGTCTTGATGTTCAACGTGAGCGTGAGGCAGCCGGAACAACCGCCGGCGGAGAAGGAAGCAGTGGATGAGTAAGGAACAGTGGGGGTGTAGCGATGGCCGTCGCGGCGAGTGAACTGCGCGCAGGAGGGCTGGATGACCGCGATGCGGCGATCCGGCAGTATGCGCCGCTGGTGAAATACGTGGTTGGCCGGCTGGCCATTGGGCTGCCGGCGATCCTGGATTACGAGGATATCCTCAGCTACGGCACGATCGGACTGATCGAGGCGCTCGACCGGTTCGACGGCTCGAAAGGTGTGAAGTTCGAGACGTATGCCATCAGCCGCATCCGCGGATCGATCATCGACGCGCTGCGGTCGCTGGACCGGTTACCTCGCTCCGTGCGCCAGAAGGCGAAGCGGCTCGAAGCGGCCACGATCGATCTGACGGCCGCGAACGGGCGGGAACCGACCGAGCCCGAACTGGCCGCCGCCATGGGCATGACGATCGAGCAGTACAACCAGACGCTCATCGACTGCAGCTGGGTAACGGTGTCGCTGGACGGCCTGCTGGACCGGGACGAGAACAACGACGGTGCGGGCGCGACGGAGCTGCCGGCGGACCCGGACGAAGAAGACTTCACGAAGCGGCTGGAAAAGCGGCAGATGCTCGACGCCCTGACAGGCGCCGTGAAGGGCCTGCCGGAGCGGGAGTGGCTGATCGTCAGCCTCTACTACAAGGACGAAATGACGATGAAGGAGATCGCACAGATCCTCGACATCTCAGAGTCTCGCGTGTGCCAGCTGCATGGGCGCGCGCTCAGCCGATTGCGGACGCGCCTGTCGCGCGAGCGAGCGGCGTAGGAAGGAGCACCCAAATGAATGATGCGATTGCACTGCTCGCGATCTCTCAGCTCGTGTGCCTCGCCTCGATGGTCTATCTCTATAGCCAGCTCCAGGCATTGCGGGCACAGCGGCCGGCGCGGCGGACCGTTTCGCCGCGAGTGCACCCGATGGCGCGGAGCGTGACGGTGGCCGCCCAGCAGACGGCCGCCCAGGCCGCTCGACAGGCATACGCGCCGACGGCGCCGACGGGGCGCAAGCGGAGCGACGCTGCCAGCCTGGCGGCCCGCATCAGCGAGATGGGCGTCGACGTGCCCGCGCTGGCGCGACGGATGCAGAAAAGCGAAGCGGAAGTGCGGCTGCTGCTGCGCCGCGGCGCGGTCCCCTCGCAGGAGATCGCGAGCTGATGAAACGGCTCCTGTTCGCCGTGGTGGGGCTGTGCGCCCTTGCCGTTGCCGGCCTGATCGGGCCGGTCGATGGCGCGCGTGCGAACGGAGTGCCGCAGCTCGTGAAGCTGACGTATCTCCAGGGCGTGTCGAACTGGGGACCGACGAACGCGGAAGGCGTGCTCGAGTTCAGCTTCGCGGAAGGGTATGCGCGAGTGGACGTGAAGAACCTGACGCCCACGGACGGCTATACGTACGAAGGGTGGCTCACCGGGGGATCGGGGGCGCCGCTTCTCGTGGGGACGATTGCACCGGGCGCGGACGGGGTGGGCGTCCTGGATACGAAGCTCTCCGGGCTCTCGCGATATGACTACAACCTCTTCGTTGTGGCAGCGCGGGGCGGCGGGTCCACGGCCGACGCGATGCCGACCGACAAGTCGATCGCGGGGCGGTTCACGGTGATCTCGGATGCCGGTACGGCGACGGTCGGGGATACGCGGCCGGGCCTCCTGCCGGACACGGGGGAGAAGCCGGGACTGAGCACGCGGGAACGAATCGGGCGGACGATGGTCGTGGCCGGCGGCGTGGCCGGCGTGGGAGTGGTGGTCTTGCTCTACATGAGACGACGGGGGACAAACTCGTGATCAAGGGTCTGTACACGGCGTTCAACGGAATGGAAGCCGCCTGGCAATACCAGGACGTGCTCGCGAACAACATCGCGAATGCGAACACGGCCGGGTTCAAGCGGGAAACCGCGTCGCAGTCGTCGTTCGCGGACGTGCTGCTTTCGCAGCAGGCGCCGGTGCCCGCGCCGATTTCGGCGCGTATCCAGGCGGTGGTAGGTCAGATCGGGACGGGTACGTTCATGGCCGACTTCTCCACGGACTTTAGCGGCGGGGTCCTGCAGAACACGGGAAATGAGCTGGACCTCGCGACGCAACGCGGCTTCTTCCAGGTCGAGTCGCCAGACGGCACGCAGTTCTACACGCGCGACGGGCGGTTCGGACGCGATGGCGCCGGGGACCTCGTGACGAGCCAGGGTTACTACGTGCTGAACACGAGCGGCGGCCACATCAACCTCCCGGCTGACCGTGTGGACGTGGCGCAGGACGGGACGATCTCCGTGGCCGGGGCACCGATTGACCAGATCAACGTGGTCGACTTCACGCCGGCGGAGCTGACGCGGGCGGGCGAGGCGTACTTCACTGCGACGGACCCGGGAACACCGGTGCTCGGGGGAGTGCGGCAGGGATTCATCGAGGCTTCGAACACGAGCCTGGTGGAAGAGATGACGAGCCTGCTGGCTGTGGAGCGGACGTTCCAGGCCAATCAGACCATCCTTTCGACGCTGGACGGCACGCTTAACCAGGCGGCCGGCCAGCTCGGGACGTTCGGAGCCTAGCGATGACGACGATACTCGGGGCTTCGTCGGCGGGGATGGTTCACAACATGAACGTGCTGGACACGGTCGGCAACAACGTTGCCAATGTGAACACGTTCGCGTTCAAGAAGACGCGGGCGCTGGCGGAAGGCGCGCCCGACGCGGCCGCCACGCCAGACACGTCGCGGCTGGGTGTTTCGGAGACGACAACGGACCTGGTGTTCACGGGAGCGGCCGACCAGGTGACGAACGATCCGCTGCAATTCGCGATCCAGGACGACACGTTCTTCCGGGTCCAGGACGTCGACGGTTCGGTGGCGTATACCCGTTTCGGGGCGCTCTCGGCGGATGCCGCCGGGAACGTTACGGCCTTTGGCGGCCGCCTTCTCGATCCGCCGGTGAACGTGCCCGACGGGATGACGTCGCCGGCGATCGACCAGTCTGGCCTCATCACCGCGGTCGACGCGAATGGCGATCGGCAGGAGATCGGCCAGATCACGCTCGTGCGGTTCCTGAATCCGCAGGGACTGCAGACGCTGGGCGACGGGCTCTACGGAGAAACGGTGAACAGCGGCGCCACGACCGAGGGAACGCCGGGCAGCACCGGCTTTGCCACGCTCATCACGGGGGCTCTCGAAGGTTCGAACGTCGACATCGCCGAAGAGTTCACGAACATGATCATCGCCCAGCGCGCCTATTCGGCGTGTGCGAAGTCATTCAGCGTCGGGGACGAGATGCTCTCGATCGCCACCGACCTCACGAAGTAGGAGAACCAACATGACCAGAATCGATGGCCTGAATCCCCTGGCAACGAACCGCATGCTCAACGGGCAGTCGTCGCAGAACGTGGACGGCACGGAGAGCGACGCAGCGCAGACGAACGCGGCCGGCGGGCGACAGGATGTGCTGGCGGTTTCAAACCGCGGGCGCGTCGTTGCCATCGCTGCGCAGGCGGTCGGCCAATCGCCGGACGTGCGCGCTGCGAAGGTGGCGGCACTGAAGGCATCGATCGCCGACGGGACGTACGTCTCGAACGCCCGGGACATCGCTGAGCGACTGCTGTCGAGCGGCGGGTTGAGGATCGACTAGCAATGACCGAGGCAGACACGGCGGGCATTCTCGGGTCCGTGTTGACGACGTTGCTGGCGGAAGAGCAGGAGTTGGCCGACCTCATCGAGCTGGCGATCGCGGAGCAACGCGCGCTCGTGGCCTCCGACTACGCGGAGATCACGCGGGTGAGCGAAGCGATGCTCGTCGCCGCGAGCGGGCTGGACGTGCTGGAGCACCGCCGCGAGAGCCTGCTGCAGGGGATTGGGCAGAGCGAGGCCACGCTGGATCAGTTGCTGCCGCTGGCGGACGAAGCGGGCGTGGTGGGGTTCGGTGCGGCGCGGCTGGCGCTAGTGGCGCGCGCCAATGAACTGCGCCAGGCGCAGGAGCAGAACGCGCGATTGCTGTTGAGCGCCATGCGGATGCAGGAGAAATGGTTTGCGATGTTCGGGGCGCTGGCGTCGCCGACGTACGGCGCTCGTGGCCAGCAGGAGCAAGTTGGCGGCGAGCGCTTCGTTTCGAGGAGCGCCTGAGGCGGCGATGGTGCGCCGCCGGCGGCCCGAAGGGATAAAGCGATGGCGCTTTCGATAGGACTGGACACCGCGGTCAAGGCGCTGCGAGCGCATCAGCTTGCGGTGGACATCGCGTCGCACAACATCGCGAACGCGCAGACGCCGGGTTTTTCGCGCCAGCGTGTCATCCTGAGGCCAGAAGGTCTGAACGCGAGCGGTTGGTCGTCGCACGACAGCCTCATCGGGAAGGCGGGCATCGGCGTGACGGCGCAGGATGTGACGCGCGTGCGGGACGTCTTCCTGGACTTCCAGGCGCGACAGACGATTAGCACACAGGCGCAATACGACGCGTTTTCGACGGCGCTCGGGCGGGCCGAGCTGACGTTCAACGAACCGAGCGACAACGGCATCGCCACGCTCATGGGGCAGTTCTTCAACGCGTGGCAGGACGTGGTGAACGACCCGGAATCGCCGGCGGCACGGGTCGCGCTGGTGCACGCGACGTCGACGCTGACGGCGAACCTGCAGCGCGCATCGCAGGACCTGACCAACCTGCGCCAGGACGTGAACCAGGACCTGATCTCGCTCAAGGACGAGATCAACTCGCGCTCGGCGGAGATCGCGAACCTCAACCAGCAGATCGTCCAGGTGGAAGCGACAGGCGACCGGGCGAACGACCTGCGGGACCGGCGGGACCTCCTGCTCGACGAACTCTCGGGCCTCGGACAGATCACCTACAGCGAAACCGATACGGGCGCCGTGAACGTGTACCTCGGCAACCACGAACTGGTGAGTAACTCGGTTTCGGACCCGGTCACGGCGGTAACGGACAGCGCGCACCCGGGCATGGAAAAGTTGATATTCCAGGGCGACGGGGCGGACGTGGGATCGAGCACGGGCAAGCTCAAGGGGCTCTACGACGTTCGGGACACGGCGATCCCGGGGGTGCAGACGAAGCTCGACACGTTCGCCGCGGATCTCATCGCGAAGGTGAACGCGATCCACTCGGCGGGATATGGGCTGGACGGGACGACGGGGGAGGACTTCTTCACCGGCACTGACGCGGCGACGATCGACCTGAATCCGCTGCTGGCCTCGAATCCCGAGAAGATCGCGGCCTCGACACTGGCGGGAACGGTGGGGAACTCGGCGAACGCACTTGCCATCTCGGACCTGCAGCACACCGCTTCGGCGGCGCTCGGCGGGACAACGTTCGACCAGTACTTCGCGAACATCGTGACGGTGCTCGGCGCGGACGTGAACCGGGCTCAGGGACTGGCGTCATCTGCGGGACTCCTGAAGGACCACGTGGAGGCGCAGCGGCAAAGCATCTCCGGGGTGAACCTCGATGAAGAGGCAACGAACCTGAGCGCTTCGCAGCATGCCTACAACGCAGCGGCGCGCGTCGTGACGACCATCGACGACATGCTCGACACGCTGATCAACAAGACCGGCATGGTTGGGAGGTAGGCCACGATGACGATGCGGGTGACGGAACAATCGTTACTGACGGACCACATTTCGTTCATGCAGACGGCGCAGGAGCGAATGGACAACATCCAGCAGCAGCTTTCGACGGGGAAGCGCGTGTCCAAGGCCAGCGACGACCCGGAAGGGGCGACGATGTCGATGAGCTACCGCCGCGACATCACGTTCGAGACGCAGATGCGGCGGAACATCGACGGTGGCATTGCGTTCATGAACGCCACGGAATCGGCGTTGAGCAGCGCGAACGACGTGATCCAGCGGGCGCGGGAACTCGCGGTCCAGGGCGGCAACGGCACGAACTCCCAGGAAGGCCGCGACGCGATGGCGATCGAGGTCGACCAGCTGCTGCAGCAGATGGTGCAGATCGGGAACAGCAACTTCGGCGGGGCATACATCTTCAGCGGGCAAAAGACGGACCAGGCGGCGTTCGTGACGAACGGGGCACCGAATATCATCAGCGTGGCGTACCAGGGAGACGCCGGGCAGCGTGTTCGGCGAATTTCGCGCCAGGACACGTCGGCGGTGAACGTCACTGGACCGGCCGCGTTTGGGTCGGTGTTCCAGAACCTTATCGATTTGCGCGACAACCTTCGGAACAACCCCTCGCAGGTCAACCTCTCGATCGGGGCGCTCGATACCGACCTGAACACGGTGCTGGCGGCGAGGGCCGATATCGGGGCGCGGATCAATTCGTTCACGGACACGCAAAGCCGCTCGCAGAGCAAGGACACGGACCTTCAGAGCCTGCGCGCCAACATCGAGGACGTGGACATCACCGACGCGATCGTGCGGCTGACGGCGCAGCAGAACCAGCTACAAGCGACGCTCGGAGCCATCGGGAAGACGATCAACATGTCGCTGCTGAGCTTCATCCAGTAGCAGCACCAGCGCACATCTCGGCTCAGAGCCCACCCATGACCGGGTGGGCTTTTCTCTTTGATCGGAAACAGTACGGGTGACGGCGCGGTCGCCGAACGGTGAATGGCCGGTGGACGGCACGGGCTCCGGAGCGGCGGACGACGCCCATAGCGCGACGCATGAGGTTCCCGGGTAGGGAGATTCCCTGATGTACCGGCGGCTCGGTCGGCCGCTGGGGAATCTGGGGCGTAGGGGAATCACCGATTTGTCACCGAATTCACCGGCCGGCCACTGTTCGGCCACGTTCGCCACCCGAATATCACTGTGTAGCCACCAGACGCGAGAGCGGCAACTCCTCGCGGCGGCGACACCACTCACCGGCCATGGCCGGTACCGCGATAAAGGAGACTCAGAAAATGACACGCATCATGACCAACATCGCCGCCATCAATGCGCAGCGAAACCTCGAACAAACGTCCATCAAGATGGGCAAGACGCTGGAGAAGCTATCCAGTGGCTATCGCATCAACCGCGCCGCAGACGACGCCGCCGGCCTCGGCATCAGTGAGAAGATGCGGGCCCAGATCCGCGGCAACCAGCAGGCACTGAAGAACGTCCAGGACGGCATCTCGATGCTGCAGACCGGTGAAGGCGCGATGGACGAGGTCCACAGCATGCTGCAGCGCATCCGGGAACTGGCGGTGCAGGCGGCGAACGGCACGTACACGGACAACGGTCCGGAGCGAACGTCGATCGGGCAGGAAATCATCCAGCTCGCCAGCGAAATCGACCGCATCGCGAACAGCACGGAGTTCAACGGGCAGAAGCTGCTCACCGGCAACCTCTCCGTGGCGCTGGGCGCGACCGGCCTGCAGAACGCGACGCTCTTGAGCCCGAGCGCTTCGGGGGCCTTCACAACGATGGTCCCGACGGGTGGCGGTACCACGGGCGTGGCGGCCTATGGAGGCACTCCTCCCGGCAACTACACCGTCTTCGTGAACGGAAGCAACCTGGAGCTCCGGCAGGGCTCGACGGTGGTGGCAACGGCCCCCACGACAGCGCAGCTGCCCGCGCTCGCAGGGGCGAACCCCACGTTCACGTTCTCCAATGGCCTGCAGCTGAAGGTGAACAACACGGCGGCGTACACCATCACGAACCTCACCGCGGACATCGGAGCGGCCGGCCAGGCGCTTACGGTAGGTGGGACGCAGGCGACGCAGGTGGACGTGTCGGGGGCGGTCCCCCAGGCGTACACGTTCACGGTGGGCGCACCGAACACGCTGACGCTCACGGGCACCGACGGATCCAGCCAGACGATCGCCGTCCCGGCGATGAACGCGAACGAGGTGCGAACGCTCCAGTTCGGGATGCTCGGCATCAATGTCACACTGACGAACGGCGGCGCAGCCGTGGCCAATCCGGAGACGCTGATTTCCGGCCAAACGGTGAACGCCACGGGCTCGGGTTCGGGTTCGACGCTCCAGGTGGGCGCGAACGTGCCGGACACGCTCAGCCTGATCTTCACGAACATGCAGACGTCGGGCCTTGGCGGCGGCGGTTTCCTCCTCGGTGGGCCGACCGGGCTGGTGACGACGCTCGGCGCCGGCGGCATCGTGGGCAGCATCCAGGCTGCACACGACCTGATGACAGCCGTTGACGGAGCAATCCAGCAACTGAGCACGCAGCGCGGCACGCTTGGCGCGGCGCAGAACCGCCTCGAGCACACGATGAACAGCCTTGGCGTCTCGGTAGAGAACCTGAGCGCGAGTGAGAGCCGCATCCGCGACGCCGACATCGCCGAGCTTTCGAGCGAAATGGTGAGCAACCAGATTCTGCAGCAGGCAGGTGTCTCGGTGCTCAGCCAGGCGAACCAGGCGCCGCAGGCAGTGCTCAAGCTGCTCCAGCAGTAAGCAAAACGATCCTCTGATCGAGGCCGCTCTCAGCCCGTTAGGGCGTGGCGAAGGGGCTCAGCGTGACTACGCTGGGCCCCTTTTCACGTTCTGTTCACCCGATGGCCGCGCGCCAGCAACCACGTTCACCGGACTGACGCCCGCCGCACCCCGTTTCGCTGCCCGATTCACCGCTTTAGACCCCGATACCCACTAAGAACCACTCGCCATACACGAAAACATGGTGGCGAGACGGGGTCCGGCGGGGTGCCGGGCCTGGTGAAGAGGAAAAGGGGTGTACCGGACTATGTCTTCGATCGTGACGAACGTGGGCGCCATCAACGCACAGCGCAACCTCGGCATCAGCGGGATGAAGCTGGGCAAGGTGCTCGAACAGTTGTCGAGTGGCTATCGCATCAACCGCGCCGCCGACGACGCCGCCGGCCTGGGCATCAGCGAGAAGATGCGGTCGCAGATTCGTGGCGACAGCCAGGCAATCCGCAACGCGCAGGACGGCATTTCGATGGTCCAGACCGCTGAAGGCGCGATGGACGAGATCCACAGCATGCTCCAGCGCATGCGCGAACTGGCCGTGCAGGCCGCAAACGATACGTACGACTCGGCTGCGCGGACGAGCATCGGGCAGGAAATGCTCCAGCTTCACAGCGAGATCGACCGCATCGCGGGCGGCACGACGTTCAACGGCCAGAACCTCCTGACGGGATCGCTGAGTACGCAGGTCGGTTCGCGAGCGAATTGCGGTCTGCGCGGCGCTCGGCGCAGCGGCTCGATCTCGGCCATCGATGTGACACAGGCGAAGGCAGGGACGACGTACACGTTCACCATCGGCGGCGCCGGCACGGATCACCCTGACCAAGGTCTCGGGCGTTGGCGCCGTGTCGCAGACGCTCGCCATTGCGAACCAGGCGAGCGTCGACGCAGACCCTGAACTTCGACCAAGCTCGGCGTTTCGCTGTCGATTTCAACGGCACCGAGACCGCCGCGAACCTGCTGACTGCCCTGACTACGGCCGCGACAGACTTCATTACGACGTCGGCAGGTTCGTCTTCCGGCGAAGCTTCAGATCGGTGCGAACGCCAACGGCAACGATACGCTCGATGTGGCATTCAGCGACGTGTCAGGCAAGCACGGCCAGCGGGGTTGAACCTCGTGACAACATCAGCGCGAACCTCGACTGGACGGCGGCAGCGCCGTCGTTGCCGATAACACACACTGCCCAGGCTGTCATCAGCCAGCTGGACGCAGCGATCACGACACTGAACACGACGCGCGGCATCCTCGGTGCTTCTCAGAACCGCCTCGAGCACACGGTTGCCAGCCTCGGCGTGAGCGTTGAGAACCTGACCGCCAGCGAGAGCCGCGTCCGCGATGCCGACATCGCGAACCTCTCGAGCCAGATGGCCAGCTACCAGATCCTGCAGCAGGCCGGCACGGCCGTGCTCGGGCAGGCGAACACGAGCGCACAGTCGGTGCTGAAGCTGCTGCAGTAACGGAAGCAGAACACGCCCCTAAGCGTTCACGATCTTCAATCGTGGGCCCCTTCGAAAGAAGGGGCCCACGGCATTTCCGGGGGCTCACGAGCGCAGAAGATGGATTTCGCGCCGCTATTCACCTGGTTGCTACCGCCTTTCCCCGTCGTCCACCGAGACGGTACGTGTGGCCACCAGACTTGACCCCGACATGACCCCGAAGCGTCGCGATAACCAACGTGAACGCTGCCGGAACACTACCTACGCCGGCGGCCGGGCCCCGAAGAAACGGTGACCCGAAGGCAGGAAAGGGAAACCCAAATGTCGTCGATCGTGACGAACGTCTCCGCGCTGAACGCACAGCGCAACCTCGGCATCAGCGGGATGAAGCTGGGCAAGGTGCTGGAGCAGCTGTCGAGTGGCTACCGCATCAACCGCGCCGCTGACGACGCCGCCGGCCTCGGCATTAGCGAGAAGATGCGTTCGCAGATTCGTGGCAACAGCCAGGCAATCCGCAACGCGCAGGACGGCATCTCGATGGTCCAGACCGCTGAAGGCGCGATGGACGAAATCCACAGCATGCTCCAGCGCATGCGCGAACTGGCCGTGCAGGCCGCCAACGATACGTACGACACGAACGCGCGAACCAGCATCGGGCAGGAAATGCTCCAGCTGCACAGCGAAATCGACCGCATCGCGGGCGGGACGACGTTCAACGGCCGGAACCTGTTGACGGGCTCCCTGAGCCACCCAAGTTGACGTCGACCAGCGGCGTGCAAGGTGGCCACAGCAGTAGGCGCGGGCGGCCATCTCGGCGATCGACGTGGCACAGGCGCGGCCGCAGGCACCACGTTCACCTTCGACGGCGCCGGCACCGGGGTGGTGACGTTGACGCAAGGTTCTGGCGCTGGCGCCGTATCGCAAACGCTCGCCATTGCGGACCAGACGAACTGGCGACCCAGACGCTGAACTTTGACAAGCTCGGCGTGTCGACTGTCGATCTACGGCACCGAGACGGCCGCGAACATGCTGACCGCCCTGACGACGGCCGCGACGACTCCATCACGACCGCTGCCGCTTCGGCCTCCGCGAAGCTCCAGATCGGCGCGAACTCCACAGCAACGACACGCTGGACGTCGCGTTCACGACGTGATGCCCGGGCCGGCACGGGCCTTGGCCTCGTCGAATACGTCGGCGCCAATCAACTGGCGGCAGCGCGACCGCTGTCGTTGCAGGACAACGCGCACGCCCAGGCGGTCATCACGCAGCTGGACGCCGCCATCACGACCCTCAACAGCACCCGCGGTAACCTCGGTGCTTCGCAGAACCGCCTCGAGCACACCGTTGCCAGCCTCGGCGTGAGCGTTGAGAACCTGACCGCCAGCGAGAGCCGTGTCCGCGACGCTGACGTCGCTTCGCTGTCGAGCCAGATGGCGAGCTACCAGATCCTGCAGCAGGCCGGCACCGCCGTCCTCGCCCAGGCGAACCAGGGCAGCCAGGCCGTCCTCAACCTCCTCCGGTAATCCGGGCGAGTCAACCGTGAGCGGACCACCCCAAGGGGCCCTTCTCGAAAGAGGAGGGCCCTTCCTCTATGTGCTGCGCGAGCTGGGACGGGGAGTGCGTTCCGGCGGTATGGACCGAGAACACAGCGCCTTGCGGTCGCGCGGGGTTGGGACGGGTGAGCGACGCGGCGGGAAGCGAAGTGCCGCTGGCCGGCGAGCGGAGCCGGGCGTTGTACCCGCTCCCTTCGCTGCGCTGCGGTCGGGGCTCGGTTTCGGTGTGGCGGACGGGGCCTCACCCCCGGCCCTCTCTCCCGACAAAGCGGGAGAGGGGGAGTTCGACGGCGTACCGTCGCTGGCGCTCTCGGCCCGGAGGTCGTCACCGTTCGGCACCCGCGCGACCACCCCGGCGAGCGAGGGCAGTCATCAAGAATCGGCGCTGTGCGCCCGATGATTAGGGGAGAGACCCACGGGAGAAACCAGATGGCGGACCTTATGGTGGGAAGGGTTGAACCGGCGCGCATCGCTACGGATGCAGCCGCGTTTGGCGGGAATGGCGGCCAACAACGCGAGCGGCGCGCACGAGGCCGTGGTAACCGCATCCCCAAGGTCCTGGCAGCGGCTCTGCCAGAGGTGGATCCAGAACAGTGCGAGATGCTGTACGAGTACGACGGGAACGGCCAAATCGACGGCGTTGTGGTGCGGAACGCAATGACCAAGGCAACGGTCGCCTGCTTCGACCTGCTGGACCTGACGCGGCTCGTGGCGCTTTCGGGGCAAAGCGGCGTTCTCTTCGAGCGCCAGGGGTGAGGACATGACAAGCGGCACGGGACCGCCGGTCCAGATAGCGAACTTCTACTCGAGCTTCGACACGGGGGCGGTGCTCGACAAGCTTCGCGCGGCGCGCGAAGTGCCGCTGCAGCAGCTCGACACGCAACAGGCCCAGGTGGCTCAGCGGCAGACCGCCATGACGATGCTGACGACGCAGTTTTCGTCGCTGCTGTCGCGGGTCAATACGCTTTTCGACAAGACATCTGTCTCGGCGAAGACCGCGAGCGTTTCGGGCCTGGGAGTCTCCGCGGCGGCGGGGCCGACGGCGACTCCCGGTTCGTTCACCGTCGATGTGACGCAGATCGCTACGGGCACGAAGCTGACGGGCAGCGTCTTGAGCGCCGCGGTCGATAGCGCGTCCATGCTGGCGAGCTCGAACTTCGGTATGGCGGTGACAGCGGGGACGTTCACCGTGAAGACGTCGAGTGGGACGGCGACGATCACTGTTGACCCGACGACGCAATCGCTGCAGGACGTCATCGACGCAATCAACCTGCAGACCGGGACCACCGGCGTGACGGCGTCGCTGGTGAACGATAGCAACGGGCGGCCGAATATCCTGCACCTGGCGTCGACGTCTGGGAACATCCAACTCGGCTCGGGAGCGGACACGTCGAACTTCCTGGCGGCGACGAACCTGCTCGCATCGCCGGGAACGACGACACGCGATAGCACGATGCAGATCGCGCGCGTGAACCTGGCGGCCAAGCTGAACGTCGCGAGCCTGCTGGGCGGAGCGCCGGCCAGCGGTGCGCATTCGTTCACGATCAACGGGACCACGATCAACTACGACTCCTCGGCGGATTCGCTCGCGGACATCGTGAGCCGGATCAACTCGAGCACGGCCGGCGTGACCGCGGCTTACGACCCGGTGACGGATACGGTCAGCCTCAACCAGACCAAGCTCGGCTCCATCGAGATGACCCTGGCCGATGACGGCAGCGGCGGGGACCTGCTCGCGAAACTGGGGCTCGTGGGCGCTACGCAGTCGCTCGGGACGAACGCGCAGTACAGCATCAACGGCGGCGCAACCCAGTACTCCAACTCGAACACGATCACGCCGGTGACGGGCGTTACGGTGACGCTGACGGCTCCCACGGGCGGCGTGCCGGCAACGGTAAACGTGGGCCAGGACTCTTCGAGCGCGTTGTCGTCGGTGCAAGACTTCGTGACGGACTTCAACTCGCTGTACTCGACGCTGGCTTCGCTGACGAAGTCGGACAAGGACAGCCCCGGCGTCTTCGCGGGCGATTCGTCGCTGCAGATCCTCCAGGCGCAGATGCGCTCGATCGTGACGGGGACAGCCTTCAATGGGACCGGGCGGTATACCGACCTTGGCGCGATTGGGCTGAGCTTCGGGGCGGTGGGCTCGGCCGTGGGCACGACGAATACGCTGGTTTTCGACCAGGACAAGTTCAACGCTGCGATGCAGGCCGACCCGGCGTCGGTGCAAAACGCCTTCAGTGGGCTGACGCTTAGCGCCTCGTTGCAGAGCGGAGGCACCGGCTCGGTGACGGCGATCGCCGGGAACTACCTTGGTTCGAAGGCCGGCACGTACGCCGTGACGGACGACGGCGCGGGCAACCTGACGGCGATCTTCACGCCGAAGGATGGCAGCGCGCCGGTGACGACCGTCGGCAGCATCGCAGCGAACGGGACGAACACAACGCTCATTCCCGGTATCACGCTGACGGCCGGCGCCCTGCAGGCGGGCGTCTTCAACGTGGATGTGACGCAGTCGAGCGCCAGCGTCCTGAGCCTCCTCCGCGACTACCTGAACGGGCAGGTCGGGCCGAACGGGACGCTGACGAAGCGGCAGGACGAGTTCACGGCGGTGAGCAAGGACATCGACGCCCGGCGGACACGGATGCAGGCCGCTATCGATGCCGAGATGGCGTTGTGGGAGAAGAAGTTCACGGCGATGGAACAGGCGCAGGCGCAGGCCCAGAGCATCTCGCAGGCGCTGACGCAGGCGTTCGCGAAGTCCACGACGGGCAACTGACGCACATCAGGGGATGTCCCACTGTCGGGAGGAGTGTCGGGAACCGATTCTTTTGTGGGAACCCAAGCTTGGGAGGAGAGTGCAGTCGCGCATGAGCACACGAGCCCTGGACACCTACAAGACGGTGACGGCGACAACCGCGGACCCGATCACGCTGACGACGATGCTGTACGACGGCGGCGTGAAGGCCATGAAGAAAGCGCGAATTCACTTCGAGAGTGGCAATCGCGAAGGCTTTGTGAAAGAGACCGAACGCGCCTACCTCATCGTCGGCGAGCTGCTGGCGACGCTCGACATGGAACAGGGAGAACTGCCAAAAACGCTGAGCGGGGTTTATGCGTACTGCATGCGCTGCATCGTCGAGTCGACGTTGGGGGACATGGCGAAACTCAGCGAGGCTGAGATGCACATCTCTCGCATCGGCGAGGCGTGGAAGACGGCCACCGCCGAATACCGTGCGGCGAACCCTACCAGCAACGGCGCGGCGGCCTGATGAACGAAGCCGTGGCCGCCGCACTGGCCATGGCGGAGGCGCAACTCGCGCGGGTGGAGAGCGGTGACATCGATGGCTACCTGGCGGGACTGAATGAATACGGAGCCGCCTGCCACGGGCTCGAGGCGACCGTGAGCCAGGCGGATCGCGACGCACTGGAGCGGCTTATCGCGATGGACAACGCCATGAACCTGCGGCTCCAGGAAGCGAAGGAAACCGCCGGGCGGAAGCTCGCGACTCTTGCACAGGGACGAGCTGTCAGCACGGCGTATCTCGCGCAGTCCACGCCGCGGAAGCGCGTGCCGCTGCTCGAGGGCTAACCCTCGGAGTTTACCCGGCCCGTGCTGTCACCATTTCGTCATCCGGCTGCCGCCCCTTGTTCGACGGCGGGACGTCAAGATCACGCTCGACTCTGTCGACGATCACGGTGAGCGAAGTCGCGCCCCGGGGCGTGGCGACGGGCTTGGAGGACACTCGGCGATGGCGGCGACGGAAAAGAAGCGCTGGTATCGATCGGGTTCGACGTGGGTCGCGGGATTGCTCGTTGCCGGAGCGGCGGCGGCGACGTGGTTCGGCACCGCCGGGGGCGGTGGCGCCCACGGGCCGGGCGGTGCGCCGGTAACGATGGCAGCGACGCAACAACCAACGGGCGACCACTCCGCAGTGCAAGGATTGGCACTCGGTGGGCTGCCAACGCGGCTTGTGGCTGCCAAGGCCGGTATTGACGCGCCAATCGCGGAAGTGGGCATTGTCGATTCAGGAAGCCGATCGGTGTGGGAGACAGCGTGGCACTCGGTTGGTCACCACCTGGACTCATCGTTGCCCGGCCAACCGGGGAATATGGTGCTCACGGGCCACGTTTCGGTGGCCGACCACAACAACGCAGCCTACTTCGCCAAGCTGGACGAGCTGGCGCCGGGGGACCTCGTCGACGTGTACTCGGGCGCCGAGGTTTTCCACTACAAGGTGACGAAGGTGAGCGTGGTGTCGCCGACGGCGGTGAACGTCTTGCGATCGGGGGCAGGATCGACGATCACGCTGATCACCTGCACCCATGACCTGAAGAACCGGCTTGTGGTGGTGGGTACACTGGCATGAGTCATCGAAATTCGTTGTCGCGGCCGAATTGCCGGCCTAAGATGGAAGGGTAGGACGAGGGATGGCAGACGTACGAAAGGCTTCCGGGACAGACGGTCCGCGCGGTGTGGTCTACGAGTTCAGCCGGGCGCGTGATCGTGTGGCGGTAACGGAGTCGGCCCCAGATGTTGATAGCGCAGGCATCACCGATACGGCGCGGGAGCTGAACAAGGCCCGTGCAGCGGTGGAGTCGTCTTCGGATACGCGGACGGAGCGGGTGCAGGCGCTCAAGCGGCAGATCCAGAACGGGACGTACCAACCTGACGCGAAGGAGATCGCGCGCCAGATCCTGGACCGGGGCTTCTAGGCAGGGTCTCGCAGCAGAGCGGTCGGACTTCCCTGAGGCGTTTCTGGGGTTAGTCCTGATTCGAGTTCCCGGGGCCGTTCGGTAGCATCGAGGAAGGTTCGAGGGTGGTGACGGAACCTGCCGAAACGGAGAACAGGCTTGCCGAGCGCGCTGGTCATCTCACCCATTATCCCGGCCGCGATGGAGGGGCGAAGCCTCGGCGATCCGGGGCTTGACGTCGAACTTGCGGCGGACGCCGAGTCGGCGTTGTCGAGCGGGCGCAACTGGGACCTGCTCGTACTGGCCGACATGTCGGTAGACGAGCAACAGGCCGTCGCCACGAAACTGCATTCGCGAAACCAGTGGCGTCTCGTCCCCATCTTGTATCTGCAGGGCGAGGATTCGCCGGGCCTGGCCATACCGGGGAGCTACCGGCCCGAACTCGACGGAATCGTCCGTGGATCGTTGCATTCGGCGGGAGTGCGGCGCCGTATGCGTGCGCTGGCTCGGGACGGTGTGGGCGAAGCGCAGGTGGTGAGCGCCGGGCGGTACGAACTGGACCCGATCCGCGCCAATCTGAGGGTCCCGGATGGAGAGGTCTCGCTGACGGAGCGTGAGGCGGAGATCATCGCGATCTTGCTGCGGCATCCGAATCGGACGGTGATGGCGGGGGAGATCATCGAAAAGGGATGGGGCCGTGAGCCGAACGTGCGCTACCTGCAAATCCTGCGGCGGCACGTCTCGAACATCCGGCGGAAACTCGAGGCGACTCCGGCGAACCGCTCACTGCGCACGGTGCGGGGCTCCGGCTACCTCTTCGACATCGGGGCGTAGCAGACGCCTCAGGCGCGCCCTTTGAAGTCGACATCCGAGCGGTCGATCCAGCAGTCGGCGAAGCGATCCTGGTACCCGTCCGAGACGTCGATGGGGAAGTTGCGAACGTAGGGGCGTACGAGTGCGACCAGCCGTTCGCTGACGAAGTTGACGGCCGGGTTGATGGTCAGGAGCTTGCGCTGGATGTTGAAGCCGATTTCGCGGCGGGCGGTGGCATCGAGTTCCGTTCGTTGTGACTCGATGAGCTTGTCCATATCGGGATCGCGGAGCGGGAATGTGTTGCGGGTTCCCTGGCTGTGGAAGAGCGGGAAGACCCAATCGTCGAGGTCGATCCAGCCGATATCGGGCGCCGCCGACCAGGGGTATGTGCCGGCGACGAGGCCGGCTCCGAGCTGCGCACGCGTGACGGGATAGACGGTCACGTCGAGGCCGAGGGCCTTTTTGGCCTGGGTCTTCATGACGGTGCCCATCTTGAGGGCGCTTTCCGCCTCGTCGAGGACGTAGAGGCTGAGCGTGGCAGGGAGGTCCTTCTGGCTCGTGTAGGCGTGGAGCATGAGCTGGGCTTCGTTTATGTCCTGGTCGCGGCCGGGGGTGCCGGGCCGGTATCCCGGGAGCGTCACCAACTCGTTCTGGGGCAGGGTCCAATTTGTGACCGGCCAACTCACCCAGGGATTGATGTCGCCGGAGCCGGCGAAGAACTGGTCGATCATGTCGCGGCGATCGAGAGCGATGCTGAGCGCGGTTCGCACACGCACATCGTCGAATGGTGGCGCGCCGGAGAAGAAGCGCATTCCGAAGAACAACGAGTGCCCGATCGTTTGTTCCTGGAGGGCCGGGATGATGCCTTTCAGCTTGTCGGCAGCCGGGCGTCCTACGAAGGCGGCGTCGAGCTTATAGGTGCGGAGCTGAGCCTCGACATCGCGGGCGTCTTTGGGCTGGACGACGGTGACGCCGTCCAGCAGGGGCCGCTTGTTGCCGCCATGCCACGCCGGATTGCGTGAGACGCTCGCGAATTGGCCTTCGCTCCAATCCACCCAGCGGAACGGGCCGCTGCCAATCTGGGAGTCGGCGGAGAACGCCAGGCCGTGGTCGAGGAGTTCGGGAGCGACGATGAGCGAGTCGACGTCGGCGAAGGAACCGGCCATGCCCGCGAAGGGCGCACTGAGGTGGAACGAGACGGTGGTAGCGTCTGGCGCTTCGACCTTGTCGATCGTGGCCCAGCGCGCCTTGCGGACGTAGGATGCGTCGCCGCCGATCTGGCGGTCGAAACTGTACTTCACGTCCTGGGCCGTTACCTGGCGGCCGTTGAGCGGCTCGGCGTCGTGCCAGCGGGCGTTGGGATTGATGTGGAAGACGAGCGTTTGAGCGTCCGGCTGCTCGGGCATGTTGGTGGCAAGGTCAACGGCGAGTTTGCCGGTGGCCTGGTCGCCGTAGGTGAGGAGGCGACTGAAGACCATCGACTGCTGACCGTAGAAGGGCCCGGTGGCGGTCTTGTCCGGGTCGGCGCTGGCATCGGCTGCCACGAAGCCCGTGTAGCGCAGGGTTTCGCCGCTCTGGGGGCCCGACGGCACGGCGGTTGTGGATGCGGGGGCCGGCGTCGGGGAGGGGGAGTCGACGAAGGGGCTGGTGAATGTGGAGGCAGGCTTGTTGCTGCCCCCGCAGCCAGCGGCCGACAGGCCCGCGGCCGCCCCGGCGCCTGCGCCGAGTTGAAGGAACCAACGGCGGCTGCCACGACGCTTTGCGAGCTGTTCGAAGTCCATCGCCAATTCGATACTAGTGCGGGTCGCTGCTATGCGCCGGTAATGTGGACCATACCTACGACAGGAGAAGGAAGGGCAGCATGGCTGAGAAGATGACGGCGAAGGAAGTCGAGGCGGCGGTTGCGGCGTTGCCCGGCTGGACGGCGGAGGCCGATGCGGCCATCGCCAAGACGTTCAAGCTGGCGGATCACATCACGGCGATGGGCTTCGTTGTGCGGATTGGGATGGCCGCCGAGGTGATGGATCACCACCCGGAACTACGAATGGTCTACAACACGATCGACGTGCGGCTGAACACGCATTCGGCAGGCGGGGTGACGAAGAAGGACGTGCAGCTCGCCCAGAAGATCGAGGCGCTGCTGCAGGGTTAGCCGCGAGCGGCAGCCGCTTCGCGGGCCTCTTCGACGAGCTTCTTCTCTTCCTCGGTGAGCTCTTCCCAGCCCTTCAGGACTTCGTTCTTGAGGGGGAAGATGTGGACGGCATCCCAGCCGCAGACGTCTTCGCAGAGCCGGCAGCCGGTGCACTTCTTTTCGTCGAGCGTGCTAACGCCGAAGAAGTCGTCGATACGATCGCTGTGCTGGAGGCTGAGGGCGTCGAAGGGGCAGATGTTGATGCAGAGCTCGCAGCCCGAGCCGATGCACTTCTCTTCGATGACGATGGCCTTGGGCCACTCGTTTTTCTTGAGCGAGCGGCAGACGGTGCCGAAGGTATCGAGGATGGCTTCGGGAGGGCAGACGATTCCGCAGGCGCCGCAGTCGATGCAGAGCGTGGGATCGATGACGTGAAGCTGGTTGCGCTCGCCGGTGATGGCATTCGTCGGGCAGCGCTTCGTGCAGGCGGTACAACCGATGCACGTTTCAATGATGGAATAGGGCAAGAGTTGACTCCTCGGCGGAGTGGTTCGGTTTGTTCAGCATATCACGAAGCGCGCCACGCTTCCGAGGGCGCCGGCGACCCTGGTAGCGGCGTCACAGGCTCGAAGCGACGAAGGTGGACGCCCCGGCGCGGAGAGAAGCCTACTGATAGAGGACGGACCAGGCTTCGACCGCCGTGGGGAAGCCTTTCAGCGGCACTGCACCGCGGGGCTCGAAGCGGAAGCCCTTGCCGGCGCACAGGTCGCGGACGACGGAGGCGACGAGCACCTCGCCGGGTGTGGCCTGTTCACACAGGCGGGCGGCCAGCTGCACGGATGTGCCGAAGAGGTCGCGCTCCTCGCGCAGGGGCTCGCCGGTGTTCAGCCCGACCTTGAGCTCGAAGGCGTTCGCGGGCTGTTCACGGTTATGCGCGTTGACGCGGCCCTGCATGGCGATCGCGGCCTGCACCGCGCTGGTGGCCGATGCGAACGAGGCCATGATGCCGTCGCCAGTGTGCTTCACTTCTGCGCCGCCGTGGCGTCGCAACTCCTGCCGCACGATGACGTTGTGGGCCCGCAGGATTTCCTGGGCGCGGTCGTCGCCAAGCTGTTGGGTACGCACGGTCGAGTCGACGAGGTCCGTGAAGAGGATGGTGACCGCTCCCGCCTGCTGACCGGCCCCGACGTCGAGGACGAGCGGCACACCCAGGAAGTCGGCGACGGCGGCGAGGCTCGTCTGGACGTCGCCATCCCAGGGCTCGTGGGCTTCGCCGTCAAGCGGGACGAAGCGCGCGTCCGGCAGCTTGGCCGCAAGGCGCCGCCCGAGCTCGAACGGGATCGCCTGTGAGCCGCGCCGATGGAGCACCAGGGACGGCATGGTCAGTCGGTCGAGCGTGCCGGTGACGTCGAGCGTGAATCCGAGCTCGTACAGGGTGGCAGCTACGCCGGGAGAGATGCCCTGCCACGTGCGCTGGGCGCGCTTCAAGGGGTCCTCGTTTGGCTCGGGGTTGGTGGCGCGGCTCATGGCCATGCCGCCAACCTCCGGCGCGTGGCGCATCATCTGGACGTACGTTTGGAGCCGCTCCGGCGAGGCGATCTCGGCGCCGCGGGCATAGGTGCCATCGAGGACGAGGCGCGCGACGCGTTCCGGGTGACGGGCGGCATAGGTCATCGCGATCGGGCCGCCGAAGGTCACGGCGTAGAGGACCATCTGGTCGATGCCGAGCGAATCCACGACGCACTCCAGGTCCGTCACGAGGCCGTCCAGCGTGAGGTCGGGAGCGTCACGGTCGGAGAGGCCGTTGCCGCGGGTGTCGTAGCGGACGACGCTGAAGTGTTCGGCGAGCGCTTCGAACCACGGCCGTGCGCCAGACCGTTCCCAGAGAAGTTCGAGGTGGGAGACCCAGCCGCGGACGTAGACCAGCCACGGGCCAGACCCGTGGACGTCGTAGGCGATGGAGACGCCGTCGCGAGTGGTGGCGTAGCGGATGGGCGCATCCACGGTATTCATGCCGGTGCAACACCTCGGGGTCGCGTGCAACGGAGCGGATCGCACCACATAATACCGGCGAACACCGCCCGGGCGGCAAGAACGGAGGCATAGCGCCCATGCCCTGGATCGAAATGGCTCTCTCGCGTGTCAACCACGCCCTCCACCCCGACTACCGGGGCGACCTTGATCAAGAGATGTTCGCGCCGGGGCGGTCGCTGGAAGGGGCCTTGCGTTCGCTCGGCGTCGGCGACGATGAGCGCGTGTGGGAGGCGGTACGACAGTTCCCGGATGCGATCGCGGAGGCGTTCCGCGCGGCGCTGCACAGCGGGCTCACCCGGCAGGCGAAGGGCGCGATCACGGTCGCGTGGATCGCCTCGTATGACTACGGCCTCGAGGTGTACGAGTCCCAGTCGTTCGACAACAGTCCTGCCGGGCTGACCATCGTGGTCCGCTCGCGCTATCCGTTCGATCGGCATCCGGCTTCGCGCGGGGGCCGTTCAGCGACATGACACTGGTGTGGCGGGGCGAGCCTGCAAGCGCGATGGGCGTCCTTGACCGGCCGTTCGTGGTCGAGCGCGAGGGGGACCGCATTACCGGATCGCTCTGGACGCCCGCTGATGCCAGCGGCCCGGCGCCGCTCGTTCTCATGGGGCACGGTGGGCGTTCGGAGAGCCGTAACCCGGCAGGCCTGGCGATGGCGCGGCGGTTCGTGCGGCGGCACGGGATCGCCGTGGCTGCGATCGACGCCGTTGAGCACGGTGATCGTGGTCCGCTTACGGGCGCAGACGAGGCGCCGTATGCCGAGCTCTGGAAGCGCCCGGACACGTTCGACCGCATGGTGGCGGACTGGCGGGCGACGCTGGACGCGGTGACGGCGCTGCCAGAGGTGGACGGGGAGCGGGTGGCGTACTGGGGGCTCTCGATGGGCACAATGCTGGGGCTGCCGTTCGTGGCGGCGGAGCCGCGGATCAAGGCCGCGGTGTTGGGGCTGTGCGGATTCGCCGGGTCGAGCGCTGTGCGGGGGCGGTTCGGCGCGCGGCATCGCGCGGACGCGCCGCGCATTGGGTGCCCGGTTATGTTCATGGTGCAGTGGGAGGATGAGCTGTTCGATCGGGATGGCGCGTTCGAACTGTTCGATGCCATTGGATCGAGCGACAAGAGGCTCCACGCGCACCCGGGCAAGCACGGCGAGATCCCGCCGGAGGGCGTCGACGCGACGCGGGAGTTCCTGGCGGCGCGGCTGCGGTAGGGCGAGGTTCGAGGACTGAGGGCGGAGGGCGGAGCGCACCAGCGGCGTGTGATGTAGCCGGCGAAGACGGCGGTGGAATGCGCGGCTCGGTGGAACGGCGGGCGTAGTGGCGGAGTACTACTACTACGGGTACGCGTGGGGGTACGCGACAGTGAGTGGAAGCAACAGCTCGCAATGGGGCACGCTATCGGTCGCGCCCTAGCGTTGAAGGAAGCGAGGAAGAGATGGCTATAGTTGCGAGGTTGCGAATCGCAGGCGAGCGCCACCCCGGAAGCTCAACAGCCCTTCGACGGCTGGCAGGTATAGCCGTCTTAGTGACGCTGATCGCTGCGTGCGGGGGCGGATCCTCACGCGGCGATCTTCCGCCATACGTCGTTTCCGAACTTCAGACCGCCTCGCCGTTCGAGCGGTCCATCCTGGAGGACGGTACAGTCACGGCACCGGAGTACGAGCAAGCTGTTCTCGCGACCCTGTCATGCCTCGATGCACAAGGAGTTCCGCACGGCGATGCCTCCTTCAACCAGCAGTCGAATCGATGGGAGTATCAGCTCGGGCCGTGGCCGAAGGAACAGGACGATCAATTTCAGGGGAAGTACAACGACTGCTTCAATGATTCGGAGCAGGCCGTCGCAGCGGTGTGGGCGGATCAGACCGCTCCAACCCAAAAGGAGTTCGACGAGATGCAAGCAAAGATAGTAGCGTGCCTCAACGAGCATGGCCTCCACGCCGACGATTACAAGACCTTCGTCGAACATCAAGGGGACCTGAACTCCGCAGAGATGGAAATCGCACTGAATTGCAAGACTCTCGGATACACCGGGGTGGACAACTTCAAGTGAGGCGCCGGGCCTACGCTTCGCGGCATGGCGACGCGCTCCTCCGCTGCGAACGCTGCCACCGGTTTGGGGCCAAAAGGTGATCCATCAGGCCCGGAGGCTGCTTCGCCATGCGCCTGCCGTGGCGTTTGCGGGGGTGTTGGTCGCGGGGACAGCGGTGTTGCTCGCGGTTCGCACGCGTTCCGATTCCTCCCTCGCCGGCGTCACGTTCGACGCCGCCCCCGTCCTTGCCGCCCCCGTCCCGCGCGATATTACGGACGAAAAGGCGGTGAAGGTCCTCCCTACGTGGGCACCCGGGGTTTCGTTGCTTGCGCCGGCGTGGTCGGGGCTGGTGACATCGGTCGCGGCAAAGCCGGGAACGGAGCTGAAGTCGGGGGACGAAGTGGCGACGATCTCGGGCGTGCAGCGGGTGGCGTTCGCTTCGGCGGAGCCGTTCTACCGGCCGATCGCGTCCGGCGATGAGGGGGACGATGTCGCCGAGTTGCATCGACTGCTGGTGGCCACGGGCGCGCTCGATGAGGGACCCGCGGACCCGGCGGTGGCGACGTTCGCGACGTAAAGACACCGCAAGATCGGGTGATTGCGGTGGCACTAACGGATGTGGTGTACTGCTCGCAATCCCATTCGACTCTCCTGCAACGGGGGGGGGGGGGCGAGCGGAGGTACGACGGATGCCTGGCATGATGGTAGAGCCGCTCGAGCCTGTAGAGTTGGCAGCGATGCTCGGCGGGCAGCATGTCCGCGGGCTCACGGAGACGCAGCAACACCTGCTGGTCGCCTACTGCTGGGGAGGCAGCCTCGAGCAGATCGCGGGCGTGCTGCACCTGGCACCGGGGACGCTACGAAACAGGCTCGGCGCGATCGAGGACATCATCCTTGCACCGCTGGGGCTAGCACGCAGCGAGGCGCTGACGACGCAGTGGTTCACCATCCATTTGCAGTGCGGAATGCAATGTCTTTCGCATGCGAAAATGCTCTGCGAAAAGAGATGCGTTTATGCATGCGGATAATCCGTGACAGCGGAAGTCGTGGTCCCCAAGCATTGGCGCCGGTGGAGAACAGGCAACATTCCCACGAAAGGAAGTTCACGGCATGAAGCTATTGCCATCGAAATGGACGAAGGCACTGATCGCGGCGAGTTTCGCCGTCGCCCTCGCGCTAGGCGGCGTGGTCGCCGCCTACGCAAATTCCGTCAACCTGAGTGGCGGCGGTTGCTCGGGCTATGGGAGTTCAAGCACCACCGCGCAAACGTACGGGTTCGCGGCTACAGTGAACTACTGCGGCGGCTCGAGCTGGCGCTGGCTGAGCGCCGAATGGGAGGATAGCAACGGAGACCGGCTTGTCCTCTACGACAAGGGCTGGACGAATCAGTATGACTGGAACTTCATCCCGCTCTCTCCGCCTGCCCCAGCTATGATCCACGCCGGCCACGAGATCTGCAACTCGTCCCAAGTGTGTGGGTCGCCAGGTTACTCGGTCTCACCATAGCCGGGAAGGCGCAAGCCAAGCAGTCCTAACGGACAACGCCCGTTCTCCGCCACCAAAAACCACGACCACAGATGGCCATGAAACGAATAAACGATTCAACTGCGCTCGCGCTGGTCGCTGCCATTCTCGCGTTTGTGTCGATGGCATGTGGCGGCGCGCATGGTGAGGAAGCTCGCCCTGCGAGTGAGACGGCAGCGTCAGCAGATGACGAAGTGAAGCTTTCGTCATCCGTGAAGGCGTTCGTCGAGTCGGTCGCCTCCGAGTACACGAGGCCACTCGTCGACGATGGTGTCGTGACCTTCGCCGAATATGAGAAGTCATTGTTCGCGATGCTCCAATGCCTCGGCGAGGCCGGGGTCTATCCGGATCAGCCCCCGGTCCTTGACGCGTCACGGCATTATTCCTACGGTCTGGTGATCCCGTCGAATGATAAGGACCAGGCGGACAAAGCGATTGCATCGTGTCGCTCTTACTACTTCGAGGCAGTGCAGCGGGCATGGGGCACCTACAAGCCGCCCGGCTTCGACGAGCTGTTGGCGCAGGCAAGGGACACTGTTGGATCCTGCGCCTCGAACGCCGGTATCGAGGTCGAAAGACCAGTCTCGCACGCGGAGATGGTGGAGCTCCTGCGCAAGGAGGACCCGCGATTCTTGACGTGCGTATCACAGGCACAGCAGTCCTTCAAGCTCTACGGCATCCTACCGTGAGTCCTGGGCGGTGAGATGAACAGAATTCTCTCGTGGCGGCGAACGGCCGTGGCGGGCGCGGTGGTGGTCGTCGTCGCCCTTCCTGCTGGCGCCTTGCTAGGCCTAAGGGCCCGTCCCGATTCCTCCATCGCAGCGGTGACCTTCGACGCAGCCGCCGTGGTCGCCGCGCCGGTTCCGCGCGACATCACTGACGAGAAAGCCGTGAAGGTGCTGCCCACGTGGGCACCGGGGGTTTCGCTGCTTGCGCCGGCGTGGTCGGGGCTGGTGACGTCGGTCTCGGCGAAGGCTGGCGGGGAGCTGAAGTCGGGGGACGACGTGGCGACGATCTCGGGCGTGAGGCGTGTGGCGTTCGCTTCGGCGCAGCCGTTCTACCGGCAGATCGCATCTGGCGATGAGGGGGAGGATGTCGCTGAGTTGCATCGACTACTGGTGGCCACGGGCGCGCTCGATGAGGAACCCGCGGACCCCACGGCGGCGACGTTCGCGACAACAATGGCCATTCGCGCGCTGGCGGCGAGCCTCGGCGTCACCGGCACGACGAGCACGTTCGATCCGGGGTGGGTCGTGTGGCTGCCATCGGACCCGTTCCCGCTCGGTTCGCTCAAGCTGCAGGTGGGCCAGACGGCGCCCCCGGCGGGGACGGCCATCGGCGAAGCGCAGGCTGCGCTGACGGCTGCGAGCATCGCGTCGTTGAACCAGGAGCCGCTAACGCTGGATCCCGGGGCGGCGTGGGTGCTGACGGTGGGGAAGACGACGGTCGATATCGACCCGGCGACGCTGACCATCAGTAAGGAGGGACTGGCGGCACTGGCGCCGGCGCTCCCGCCGCCTTCGAACGACCCCAACAACTCGGCGACCGGAACGATCCGGCGCAAGTCGGCGCTGCACACGCTGGGGATCGCTGCGACGGCTATACAGTCGAATAGCGCCGGGGCGCTCTGCGCATGGGTGGCCGACGGGAGCAGCTACCGCGCGGTGGCGGTGAAGATCGCGAGCTCCCGCGCGGGCGTGACGAACGTCTCGGAAGGGCTGACGGCGGATTCGCAGGTGCTCGTGAACCCGGCGGCCGTCCTGGATCACCCGGAATGTCCATAGTCCTCGCCGGCATCGGGCACACGTACGCGGGCCGCGCGCCAGTGCTGCGGGATGTTTCGCTCGCGATCGGCGATGACGAGACGGTGGCGCTGACGGGACCGTCTGGATCCGGGAAGACGACGCTGCTGGCGATCATCGGGTTGCTGATGGCGCCGACGGCGGGGCGCGTGCTTTTCGACCGGAAGGTCCCGCCGCGGCCCGGAGAGGCGCTCGACCGGTTCCGTGCGGTGACGTTCGGCTGGGTGTTCCAGACGGCGAACGCGCTCCCGCGGCGGACGGCGCTGGACAACGCCGCGCTGGGGCTGCTGGTGCAGGGGCATTCGCACGCGGAGGCTCGTGGCGAGGCGCTCGGTGCGCTGGATGCGGTGGGCGTCGGCCACCTTGCCGCGAAGGACGCCCGGACGCTCTCGGGTGGAGAGCTGCAGCGCGTATGTGTCGCGAGGGCGCTGGCGACGCGGCCGAAGTACGTGCTCGCGGACGAACCGACGGGGCAACTCGACCACGCCACGACGCTGGAGGTGATCACCGCGCTCCTCGACCGGCGGCTGCCCGGAACGGGCGTGATCCTCGCCACACACGACATGGAGGTCGCCCGGCGTTGCGACCGTGTGATCACGCTGGTGGATGGCGCGGTCGTTGAGGGGCGCGCGTGAGCTGGCGGATCGCTTCCCTTATAAGGGAGGCGCTCATCAACCTGGCGGCGAACCCGATGCGGGCGGGCTTCCTGTTCCTCGTGTCCGCGACGATGTTCGGGTCGCTCGCATTCCTGGAGCTGCGGCAGGCGAGCGACCTGCTGGGCTTCGAGCGGTCGCTGATCGCGGCGGGCGGCTACGTGGCGGTGGCCTCGGGGCAGGGCGGGCTGCCGGCCGCGCGGTGCGCGGCATTGCAGGTCGAGCCCGGCGTCGTGGCCGCGGGCGGTGTACGCGCGCACGGGCAGGTGACATTCGCGACCCAGCCGGGTGTGCTGTTCCAGTCGGCCAGCGTGACGGAGGGCATCCTGCGCACGTGGGACCCGGCATGGCCCCCGCTTGCGAACGCGGGAAGCTCGCTGGTGCTCGGGCGAGCAGCGGCCGATGAGCTCGGGGTGCGCGACGGGCTCGTGATCGCCGAAGCGGGCGATGCGCCTGCCACGGTGTCGGTCATTGACACCAACCGCCGGAACGCGCAGGCGGCTCGGTGGGTGCTGGATGTCGTTCCGGCCGATGGACTGGTCGACGAGTGCTGGGTCCAGTTCGAACCGCAAGCATTTGAGGCGGGGTCGGCTGCGCTGGCCGCAGAGCTAACGGTGGGTTCGACCGAGGCCGTCGTGCGACCGTATTTGCGCCAGGGGGAGTTCGCCCGGAACCCGGCAGAGGAACTGCGAGATCGGCCGCAACGGCTCGGCTGGGCCGTCGTCGCGGCGCTCGTCGCTGCGGTGTTTGTGCTGGCGGCGTGGTTCCGCCGCGCCGAACTTGGGCTGTACCTCGCACTCGGGTCGCCGCGGCGGGCGCTGTTTGTCGCCTTCGCCGCCGAAGCGTGGGTGATCTGTGCGCTCGGCTGGGGCATCAGTCTGCTGTGGGCGGTCGCGCTTGCGCGGGCCTTCGACTACACGGTCACGGCAGGCGCGCTGCGGCTGGCGCTGCTCACGTCGGCATCCTGCGCACTGGCGGTGATCGCCGTCGCGCCGGTGCTGTGCACGTTCGTCACCCGCGGGAACGTCGCTTCGCTGCTGAAGGACCGTTAGCCCATTTCGCCCCAGTTGCGGCCTTGCTTGAGGTCGACCCTGAGCGGGACCTTCATGATCAGGCCCTTCGGCATGATGCGGGTGGCCATCTCCTTGACGGCGTCGATCTCCTCAGTGGGCGACTCGAAGATGAGCTCGTCGTGCACCTGGAGGATCATGCGGCTGCGCAGGCCGCGCTCCGTGAGCTCGCGGTCCACGCTAATCATGGCGTGCTTGATGATGTCGGCGGCCGTGCCCTGGATGGGCATGTTGATGGCTTCGCGCTCGGCGCCACTGCGAACCTGGAAGTTGGTGCTGCGAATGGCGGGCAGGTAACGGCGGCGGCCGTAGAGGGTCTCGGCGTAGCCCTTCTCGTGCGTGAAGGCGAGCGTCTTCTTCTGCCATTCGGCGATGCCGGGGTAGTTTCGATAGTAGGCGTTGATGAAGGCTTCGGCCTCTTCGCGGGACATGCCGGTGCGGCTCGCGAGGCCGAATTCGCCCATGCCGTAGGCGATGCCGAAGTTCACCATCTTGGCGGTGTCGCGCATGGGACGGGTGACGTCGGACGGCTCGACGCCATAGACCGTCGCCGCGGTCGCGCGGTGGATGTCCTGGTCGGCGAGGAAGGCGTCGATGAGGCCCTGATCGCCGGTGACATCGGCGAGCACGCGCAGTTCGATCTGCGAGTAGTCGGCCGCTACGAACCATGGATCGTCGAAGTATGAGGCCACGAACGCGCGGCGGATGTCGCGGCCGGTATCGGTCCGGACGGGGATGTTCTGGAGGTTCGGGTTGGTGCTGCTGAGCCGTCCGGTGGCCGCGACCGTCTGCTGGAAGTCGGTGTGGATGCGGCCGTCCTGGGCGACGGTGGCCGGGAGGGCGTCGGTGTAGGTGGACTTGAGCTTGGTCAGCTGCCGGTATTCGAAGATGAGGTCGATGATGGGGCTGACGGGCCGGAGCGCCTCGAGCGCGCGCTGGTCGGTGCTGTAGCCCTGCGTGGTCTTGCGGCTTTTGGGGAGCCCGAGCTCTTTGAAGAGGATGTCGCTGAGCTGCTGCGGGCTGCCGATGTTGAATTCGTGGCCGACCAGCGCGTAGATCTCGCGCTCGGCGCGGTCGATGTCAGCGACCATGCCCTGCGAGAGGTCGCGGAGGACGCCGATGTCGGCCGCGACTCCGACGCGCTCCATGCGGTAGAGCACGGGCACGAGGGGGAGCTCCATCTCGGCAAAGAGCGGCCACTGGCCGCGCTCGTTGAGCTGTTCCTCCAGCTGTGGGCGGATGCGGAGAAGCATCTCGGCCTGCTGGCAGGCGTATTCGGCGACCTTCTCGATCTCGACCTGGGCGAGCGACACGGTGTTCCGTCCGGTGCCGGTGAGCGTCGAGAGCGAGACGAGCTCGATCCCGAGCCGTTCGTTGACGAGCGCCCCGAGGTTTGACGACGTCTCGCCCAGGAGGAAGGCGGCGATGCTGACATCGAACTCATCGCCTTCGATGCCCATGCCGCAATGCTCGAGCTGGTGCATGAGGTACTTCGTGCCGTAGGTCGTGACCTTGAGCGAAGCGTCGGCGAGAAGCGGCCCGAGGGCCTCGCGAATCCGGTCGAGCGGGAGCTGCGTGGTCTCGCCGTCGAGACGCGGGGCGTGGCCGGCGGGCACGTACCAGGCAACGCCCGGGGCGGTGGAGAAGCCGAGGCCGAGCAGGAGCTGGTGCGACGTATCGCCCGTGGTGGAGAGCGCGGTGAAGCCGAAGCTCCTGGCGCTCTGGAGGGCGGAGACGAGCTCGGCGAGCGCCTCGTCGGTCGCGACGGTGGTGTAGCTGATGTCGACGGCAGGCAGTTCGGGCAAGGCTGCCGCCTGAACGCCGCCGATCGTCTCCGGGAGGCGGGCGATGAGCGAGCGGAACTCAAGCTCGCGGAAGAAGTCCATGACGCGGTTGCGGTCGTAATCCTTGACGCGGCAGGCATCGAGGTCGAAGTCGATCGGCAGATCGGTGTGGATGGTGACGAGGCCGACGTTGGCTTTGGCGATGGCCTCACCGTCCTTGAGCTTCTGCTTAACGGACGCACCCTTCACCAGTTCGATGTTCTCGTAGATGTGCTCGACGTCGCCGAACTGGCGGATGAGGTCGGTGGCGGTCTTTTCGCCGATACCCTTGATGCCTTCGATGTTGTCGCTGGTGTCGCCCTTGAGGGCCTTGAAGTCGATCATGTACTTCGGGCTGAAGCCCCAGCGCTCGGCCGCCTTCGCCTCGTCGTAGACGACGACGTCGCGCTGGTAGGGCCGGAACATGAAGATGTTGACGTTCGGGCCGACGAGCTGGACGAGGTCGGTGTCGAGCGTGACGAGGTAGGTCTCGACGCCCAGTTCGGCGGCTTTGCGGGAGATTGTCCCGGCGACATCGTCGGCTTCGTAGCCGGGGGCTTCGAAGACCGGGATGTTGAAGCATTCGAGCATTTCGCGGACGCGCTTCATCTGGGGCAGGAGGTCGGACGGGGTCTCGCGGCGGGTGGCCTTGTAGGCTTCGCTGGCGTCGTGGCGGAACGTTTTCCCGCCGGCGTCCCAGGCGGCGACGATGTGCGTGGGATCGAGGACTTCGAGGACGCGGAGAAGGGACTCGGCGTAGCCGTAGGTGGCGTAGGTGGGCTCGCCCTTGCTGCTGGTGAGCGGGTTGGGCACCGAGCCGAGCGCGAAGAAGGCCCGGAACAGGATGCCGTGGGAGTCGAGGATTACGAGGCGCGTCTTTCCGCCTGATGGTTTGGTGGGCACGGAGCGATTATAGCGGCGCGCCCAACCGCCGCTGGGGCGGCAGGCGTGGTAGTGTGGTCACATAGCATGCGAAAGGTAGTCACACATGACGACTGTCGGTGTCCGCGACCTGAAGGCACACCTGAGTGCCTATCTTGCGAAGGTAAAAGCCGGGGAGACGGTCGTCATCACAGAGCACGGGAAGACTATCGGAAGGATCGAGCCCAACGCAGAGGTTGCAGCCGCTGGCGATCCGACGCTCACGCGGCTTGTTCGCGATGGCGTCGTGGAGTGGAGCGGCCGGCGCTTTCGACCGCCCCATGACCGGCTGACGCTTGACGGATCGAAGCCCGTCTCAGACATCGTCATCGAGGATCGCGGTCCGCGGTGATCGTTTACCTGGATACAAGCGCAATCGTGAAATTGTACGTCGCAGAGGAGTGGTCGGCTGAGACGGCTGCCGTCGTCGAAAGTGTCGCCAGCGTAACAACAGTGGCACTCGCCCGCGTAGAGCTGTCCGCCGCGCTTGCCCGAGCCGCGGGACCGAGTGACGGCCGACAGCAGGCGGTTGCCAAACTGCTCGAGCAGTTTGGCAACGACTGGACGACCTTCGGCGTCGTTCCCGTTGACGACAGCCTGCTGGACGCGGCATCGGCGGTGGCGGTTCGCCACAGGCTGCGGGCATACGACGCCGTGCATCTCGCTGCGGCCGCGAAGGTACGGTTGGGCTCCGGCGAAGAGACGACGCTGGCCACCTTCGACCGCGAGCTCTGGCGCGCGGCGGATGCTGAGGGGCTCATATCCTGGCCCGCGGGCTTGGGAACATAGCCACTACAATCGTTGATGGCGTGCGCGCCTGAGGAGGACTCATGGACTTCCGATTGAACCCCGAGCAAGCCGCATTCCAGGCGGACGTGCGCGACTTCATCGAGCATGAGCTTCCCGCCGGATGGGACGAGGACCACGCATCGCTGACAGAGCGGATGGACGTGGAGCGCGCAGTCATGAAGCGCCTCGCGGCGCGGCATTGGCTCGCTCTCCCGTGGCCAAAGGCCTACGGCGGCATGGGCGCGACGGCCGTCGAGCAGATGGTGTTCAACGAGCAGATGGCCTACCACGGCGTCCCGGGGACGATGAACATGGGCGTGGCCTGGGTAGGCCCGGTGGTGATGCTCTACGGAACGGACCAGCAGAAGTCCGATTACCTGTCCAACATCGCGGACGGCACGGACATCTGGTGCACGCTGTACTCGGAGCCGTCGGCGGGGTCGGACCTGGCGGCGATGCAGACGCGGGCCGTCCGCGACGGCGACGACTACGTGATCAATGGTCAGAAGATCTGGACGAGCTTCGGCCACTACGCGGACTGGGGCTGGCTCGCGGCGCGCACGGACCCGAACGCGCCGAAGCACAAGGGGCTGTCGACGTTCGCGGTGAAGATGGATACGCCGGGCATCACGATCCGGCCGCTCATCAACATGGCGGGGACGCACGAGTTCAACGAGATCTTCTTCGAGGACGTGCGCATCCCCGCGGCGAACCTTGTCGGTGAGGAGAACCGCGGGTGGTACCACGTGGCCGTTGGGCTCGACTACGAGCGAAGCTCGATCGGCGCCACGTCGACGGCTCGGCGGACGGTCGACGACCTGGTGGCGTACCTGCGTGAGCGGAAGGGCGCGGTCGCGCCCGAGCTCCGGCACCGGCTCGTGGAGCACGCGATCGCCGTGCAGGTGCTGCGGAACATGGCCTACAACATCGCGTCCATGCAGGGGAGCGGCCTGGTGCCAACGAGGGAAGCGCAGATGGCGAAGCTGTTCGGGGCTGAGCTGCAGCAGAAGATCGGCGTGACTGCGCTTCAGATCTTCGGGATGGAAGGCCAGGCGGCGCGGGCGGCGTCGCGGGCGCTGCCCTACCAGTACACGCTGCTGCGAAGCGTGGCGAACACCATCGAGGGTGGGACGAGCGAGGTTCAGCGTTCGGTGATCGCGACGCGCGGGCTCGGGTTGCCGAGGGAATAGGGCCGGAAGAAGCGCGGGGCGCGCGCCGGTATACTTCGGCGCACACGAAGGGTTGGAGGGACTGCCATGAGCCGACCTGTGCTGCGAACAGCACTTTGCGACCTGCTGGGGATTGAATACCCGGTGATTTCGGCGGGCATGGGCCCGGTTGCCGGCGGCCTCACCGGACCGGTGGCGACGGCGCCGCTGGCGGCAGCCGTCTCGAACGCGGGTGGACTGGGCGTGCTCGGCGGCGCCGGCTTCAGCCCGGAGAAGCTGCGCGAGGAGATCAACCACATCCGCTCGCTGACGGACAAGCCTTTCGGCGTGGACCTGTTGCTGCCGTCGAACTACATGGGCGGGGCGGCGAGTGGGGAGATGCCGCGCGATCCGCGGGACCTGGTGCCGGCAGAGACGCGCGCGGGCGTGCGGAAGATGGCCGAGAACCTCGGCATCGAGTGGCACGAAGCGCCGCCGCAGCCCACGCCTGCGCGGCGCACCGGCGGGGGCATGTCCGACGGGCAGATGGAGATCGTGATCGAAGAGAAGGTGCCGGTGTTCGCGTCGGGGCTGGGGAACCCGGCGCCATGGGTCGAGCGGCTGAAGGCGAATGGCACGAAGATCCTGTCGCTCGTAGGGAACGTGAAGAACGCAAAGCGCGTTGCCGCGGCCGGGGCCGACGTGGTCGTGGCGCAGGGCACGGAGGCGGGCGGACATACCGGCCGGATTGCAACGCTGGCGCTCGTCCCGCAGGTGATCGATGCGGTCTCGCCGACGCCGGTCGTGGCAGCCGGGGGGATCGCCGACGGTCGCGGGCTTGCCGCGGCGCTGGCGCTGGGCGCTATCGGGGTCTGGTGCGGTACTGCCTTCCTGGTCTCGGACGAGGCCAACCAGCCCGAGATGCAGAAGGAACGGGTGCTTGCGGCCGGCGATGAGGACACGAAGGTCACGCGCCTTTACAGCGGCAAGACGATGCGCAATATCACCAATCCGCTGATCGAGGCGTGGGAGGCGAGCGGGCTTCAGCCGCTGCCGATGGGGCTGCAGGGCCTGCTCATCGGCGATCTCGTGTACTCGATTCGGAAGGCGGGCCGCGAGGATCTCCTGATGAACGCGGCGGGGCAGGCTTCGGGTCTGCTTACGCAGACGCGGCCGGCTGCCGCCATCCTGATGGGGATGGTCGAGGGCGCGGCGGACATCCTCGGGCGGCGGCTGCCAGAGACAGTAAAGGTCGCGCCGGGAAGCTAAAGACGGCAGTCCTTCGGGGGCGTCGTCGCGGTGCCCGGGTGGCCGCGAGCGCGTAGACTGGCGCACGCGACATTGCCCGCGCGTCACGGTGCACGGATTTACTTCGGAGGCCCTTGCAGCATGCCCGATTCCGCCCTCGATGGCGTTCGGATCATCGAGTTCACTGACGAGCTTGGCTCGTACTGCGGCCGGCTGCTGGCCGATCTCGGCGCGGACGTGATCAAGGTGGAGCCGCCCGGCGGCGGGCGCGAGCGGCACACGCCGCCGTTCTTCCGGAACGAGGACACGCCCGATACCAGCATCGCCTTCTGGGTCCACAACACATCGAAGAAGTCGGTCGTGCTGAACCTGGACGACCCCGGCGACGCGGCCATCGCCAAACAGCTCTGCCTGTCCGCCCAGATCGTGCTGGAGGACAACCCGGTAGGCTGGATGGCCGCGCGGGGCCTCGGATACGAACAGCTTCGGGCGGAGAAGCCGTCGCTCGTCTACACCTCGGTGACCGGCTTCGGGCAGACGGGCCCGCACGCCGGCTACGCGTATTCAGACATCGTCGGGCAGGCGATGGGCGGCGTGATGACGCTGGCCGGTGAGCCGGCGGACCCACCGAACCAGATCTACGGCCACCAGGCCGATGTCTCCGCGAGCATCGAAGCCGCGCAGGGGACGCTGCTCGCGCTGCTCCACGCCGAGGCGACGGGTGAGGGTCAGCTGGTGGACGTCTCGGCCCAGGAGTCGCTCTCGATGTCGCAGGAAACGGCGATGCAGACGTGGGACCTGCAGAAGCGGAATCGCGTGCGCACGGGCCAGCGTGGCGCCATCCCGGTGCAGCTGCCGGGGCTGGGGGTCTACGACTGCACAGATGGCCACGTGATGTGCTTTGTGCTGGCGCCCGCGGGGGCGGAGTTCCACGACCTCGTGGACTGGATGCGCGAACGCGGCATGGCGGAAGACCTGGACAAGGAGCCGTATGCGGAGATCTGCAACGGCATCAGCATGGCCTACATCACCCGCGTGATGACCGATCCGAGAGTGGCAGTGAAGGCCATCCCCGCGCTGAACCACATCAATGACGTCGTCGCACGATTCTTCGCGTCGCTGTCCGCGACGGAGGCGTACGAGGAAGGGCAGCGCCGCCTCATACTGAACGGGTTGGTTTCAACGCCGAAGGACCTGGCCGAGAACAAGCAGCTGCGTGCGCGGGAGTGGTTCCGCAAGCTGGAGTTCGAATACCTGGGAGGCGCGGTGGTGGAGTTTCCCGGCGCGCCCTACCGGCTTTCGCAGACGCCTGTGCAGATCAAGCGCCCGCCGAAGCTCGGCGGCGACACCGAAGCGGTGCTCGCGACGATCAAGGAAGGAGCCGCACGATGACTCTCCCTCTGGACGGCATCCGGGTGGCGGACTTCTCGTGGTTCGGCGCGGGACCGATCGCGGCGCAGACGCTGGGCTGGTTCGGAGCGGAGGTGATCCGGCTGGAGTCGGAGACGAAGATCGATTCGCTTCGGGTGACACAGCCGTTCGCGATGAACGCCGATGGGACGTTCAAGACGGGCTATAACGTCGGCGGCTACTTCAACAACTTCAATTCGAACAAGCTTTCGATGCAGCTCAACCTGAACACCGAAAAGGGCCAGGAGATCGCATACCGGCTGATCGAAAAGTCGGACGTGTTTCTGACCAACTTCACGCCGCGCGTCATCGACAAGTGGAACCTGCGCTACGAGCAGATCGCGGCGATAAACCCGCGGCTCATCGCCGCGTATGCGCCCATGCAGGGCATGGAAGGGCCGCACCGGGACTTCCTCGGGTTTGGCGCGGTGCTCACGCCGGTGACCGGGATCAGCTACATGTCGGGGTATCCGAACCGCCCGCCGATCGGGGTCGGGACGAACTACCCGGACTACGTGATCAATCCGGGCCACACGATCACCGCGATCCTCGCGGCGCTGCGTTATCGAAATCGGACCGGGAAGGGGCAAATGGTCGAGTTGCCGCAGCTCGAATCGGTCGTGAACGGCCTCGGCACCGCGGTGGCCGACTACCTGGCGAACGGCACCGCAGAGACGCGGAGCGGAAACGTAAGCCCGGTCGCATCGCCGCACGGGGCGTTTCGCTGCGCCGACGACGCGACGTCGGTCGGGTCGCCCGACCGGTGGGTGGCGATCGCCTGCCGCGATGACGCTGAGTTCCGTGCCCTGTGCGACGCGCTGGGCGCGCCGCAGCTAGCGCGCGAGGACCGGTTTGTCTCGTTCGACCAGCGCAAGGCGAACGAGGGAGAGCTCGAAGCAGCGATCGGCGCGCTCACGCGGGAGCGGCGCGCCGAGGACGTCATGCAGTTGCTGCAGTCGCGCGGCATTCCGTGCGGCGTGGTGCAGAACGCACAGGATCTCCTCGACAAAGATGAGCATATGAAGGCGCGAGGGTACTACTGGTACATGGACCACCCGGAGACGGGCCGCGCCGCGTATGACGGGCCGCCGATGCACCTGGGTGCGACGCCCGGAGTGCTGCACCATGGCGCGCCGCTGTTCGGGGAACACACGCTCGACGTTTGCCAGCGCATTCTCGGCCTGGACATGGACGAGATCGCGAACCTGCTGGCCGACGGCGTGCTCGTCTAGCCACCTATGGCATGGCTGCTCGTTGTCATCGCGGGATTCATCGAGGTTGGCTTCGCCATCAGCCTGAAGTACTCGGATGGCTTCACGCGGCTGGGTCCCACCGTTGCTTCGTTCGTATGTGGCGGGCTGAGCTTTGCGCTGCTGACCTTCGCGATGAAGAGCCTGAGCGCCGGCACCGCCTACGCTGTGTGGACCGGGATCGGGGCGGCCGGGACGGTGGTCATCGGCATGCTGTTCCTGGACGACTCGACCAGTCCGGGGAGGGTCGTGGCGATCAGCATGGTCGTGGTCGGCATCATCGGGCTAAAGCTTGCGGAGTGAAGGTGAAGTGTGACGGAGGTCTTGCAGGTATCGTCACCGGGTTGTGATAGGATTGGGCAGAATTCGCACCGGGGTACGCCTGCATGGGTGGACTGATTGCAATCATCGTCATCGTCGCGGTCCTGTTGATCGCCGTGTTCATGTTGTGGAGCACGTACAACGGCCTGGTCCGCGCGCGCATTCGCGTCAAAGAGGCGTGGTCCGGGATCGACGTCCAACTCAAGCGGCGATCGAGCCTGATCCCCAATCTCGTCGAGACGGTCAAGGGATACGCCTCGCACGAGAAGGAAGTGTTCGAGAACGTTGCGGCCGCGCGGGCAGGGCTGATCAACGCACAAGGCCCGGCGGCATCGGCACAGGCGGACAACATTCTCACGCAAGCGCTGGGCCGCCTGTTCGCGGTTGCCGAGGCGTATCCGGACTTGAAGGCGAACCAGAACTTCCTCGAACTGCAGCGGGAACTCACCGATACGGAAGACAAGATTGCCTACGCTCGGCAGTTCTATAACACGAACGTGAGCAACTACAACCAGAAGATCCAGGTGTTCCCGAACGTGATCCTCGCCGGCATGTTCCACTTCGAGGCTTCGGAGTTCTACGAGGCGGAAGAGGCAGCGCGCGAGGACGTGAAGGTCAGTTTCAGCACCACGTAATCGTTCTTGAACGAGAGACAGTCGCCGAACCGGATGCGCCGCTCGTGAGGGCGGCGGATAGCCCGTCGCATGCATGTCGCATTCCGGCTAGGTCGCCGAGTAGCACCTGCGGACCGGGCTGGCCGGCCGCGCGGAGTACCACGTGAACCCTGAAACAGCGCCTGTGGCCAGCGTCCTCGTGTACGACCGCATCTCGGCTAACAAGCGCGGAACGCTGATGTTGATGGCGGCGTTCGTGCTGAGCATTAGCGTGCTGGTGACGGTGTTCGTTCTCGCCCTGCGGCTTCCCATCGGCGCGATCGGCATCGTCGGCATCATCCTGATCATCTATGCGCTCTTCAGCTACTACGCTTCGACGTCGATCGTGTTGTCGATATCCGGTGCGCACGAAGTAACGAAGGAAGAAGAGTGGGAGTTCGTGCGGCGGGTGGAGAACCTCGCGATCGGCGCCGGACTGCCGATGCCGCGGACGTGGGTGCTGGAGGATTCGGCGCCGAACGCGTTCGCGACAGGCATGGACCCGAAGCACTCACACGTCGTGGCCACGCGAGGGATCCTGGATAAGCTCGAGCCGATCGAGCTGGAAGGCGTGCTCGCGCACGAGATGTCGCACATCGGTAACTACGACATCCGGATGACGACGATCGCCACAGTGCTCGTGGGAGTGGTGGCGCTGCTGAGCGACCTCTTCCTGCGGTTCACGTTCTTCGGGGCGGGGAGCAGGCGGAGCCGCAATGACCGCGACGGCGGGGGGGCGATCGCCATCTTGCTGCTGGCGGCAGCGCTGATTCTCGCCATCCTCGCGCCGATAGCAGCGCAAATCATGACCCTGGCCATCAGCCGGAAACGCGAATACCTCGCCGATGCGAGCGGCGCGCTCCTGTGCCGGAACCCGGAGGCGCTGGCGCGCGCGCTGGAGAAGATCACAGCTGATCCGGAGCCGCTGGAGGCCGCCAACAAGGCGACGGCGCAGCTCTACTTCTCGAACCCGCTGCACGACCACAAGAGCTGGCTGAACAACCTGTTCGACACGCATCCGCCAGTCGAGGAACGCATCCGCCTCCTGCGGAGCATGTAGGCGTTCGCCAACCGGTGCGGTGGCGCGGGCTCATCAACCCGCTAAGGGCTCTCACAATTTCGTAGAATGCTGGTATCCGGGCAGGCGGTCATACCGTGCGAGGGTGCTGGCATGAGTGACAAGCAGGACGCACTGGACGAGCTCCAGTCTCGATACGCGGCGTTTCGCGAGGGGATTGCCGAGCTTCCGGACTCGGCCTACAGCGAGACGTGGCTGGGGACGTGGAACCTTTCGCAGTTGCTGGCGCACATGTCGGGCTGGTACGGCGAGATGACCGAAGCCATTGGGCGTGTGGGCCGGGGCGAACCCCCGACGCCCGCCGGCGTGGACTACAGCGACCCCGACAGCTGGAACGCGAAATTCGCCCAGGATGCCATTCCCGGACGAGCGGCTCTGGCTCGCTGGGATGACGCGTTCGCCGGGTACCGCGACGCGGCTGCCTCGCTTCCTGATTCGTTGTTTGGCATCGACCCGGAGAAGGGCCGGCCGCGCATTGGCAACCGGCTGCTCCAGGGCGCCGGCATCGGCCACTTCGAAGAGCATGAGCCAGAGCTTCGCGAGTGGCTCGCCACACGCCGACAGTAGGGGACGGAGGCCCGGCGTTTGGAGATACCGCTGTTTCCGCTGCGCTCGGTGCTTTTCCCCGGGATGCCCCTCCAGCTGCGCATCTTCGAAGAGCGCTACAAGGTGATGGTGAACGAGTTGCTGGCGTCGGGCGGATCGTTCGGTGTGGTTCTCATTCGGGAGGGCGAGGAAGTGGGCGGCGGTGCGATCCCGCAGGCCGCCGGAACGACGGCGCGGATAGAGCAATGCGCGCCGCTCGAGGGTGGCCGTTTCGCGCTCACCGCCCGGGGCGTGCGGCGGTTCCGCATCGTGCGGATGCTCGGACCGCGCCCGTATCCCTACGGTGAGGTCGAGATATTAGACGACCGCCGGGCCGAGGAAAGCCCACGGCTCGACGCTGCACTGGAAACGGTGCGGGCGACGTTTCCGGCGTACTTTCGCCTGGCGCTGTCGCTTACCGACCAATGGGCCCAGGCGATGCGGCTCCCGTCGGATCCGCACCGGCTCGTGAACTTCGTGGCGCCGTGGCTGCAGGTCGAAGAGGAGACAAAGCAGAAACTGCTCGAACTCGAGTCGGCCGCGGACCGCATGGCGCAGCTGGCGGTCACCATCGACGACCTGCTCGGACGAACGCGCGAACAGGTCGCCGAATACCGGCGGCGGAAGTTTCTCGGGCTCGGCGCGCTCAACTAACTCAACTAAAGCCCTCACCCCCTGCCCCCTCTCTGCCGTGAAAATAGAGCGTGTGGGACGAGAGACTTTGCTCGCGTTCGCTCGCGGCTGGGATTCGCGATCCGGACTGTGGCAGGCAGAGATTTGGTCGCGAACAGAGAGTGTCGGGTCAGACAGGCGCCTCTATTCATCCGCCAACCCGGGCGGTCGCTATCTTGTCTCCCATCGAGATGGGAGCGGGGTCCTCGAGCGGCGGCGGTTTTCCCAGTGCCTACGTCGGTGGAACACCAGGTTCCACGTCGCACCAGGCGATCCTGGCGCGCGCACCGTCCCAGACGAATACCGCCGCCTGGTCGAACTCTCGCGCCACTTCCAGAGCCTCGGCGAGGGGGATGCCGAAGACGGCGAAGGACGGCTCGACGTGCGAGCCATCCGGGCTGCGGCCGAGTGCTTCGAGGACATGCCAACCGCGGCTGTGGAGCGTCCGGGCCAGCCGCTCGTTCGCGGCTTGGTTTTCAGCGGCCGAGGTCTGTGCGCCGGCCGGGTCGTAGGCGGTGATAAGCACGAACGGGTCCGTGCGGGGTCCGTGGGCTCCGACGTGGAAGACCTTCCATCCGTCCGGGAAGGCGACTTCGTAGACCGCGGTGTCGTACAGACGGGTTAGCCGCGCTCGCAGCGTTGGGTTCACGCCGGGAGTCTAGCGCGGGGTTGCGCTTGACCGCCGGGCGTATTGTGCAGGCATGAGCGAATGGGCGACGGAGGAGCGAGGCTCGCGGTCAGTCGACCCCGGCGATCGTGCGGTTGCCATCCTGCGGGAGCTGGAGACCCACCGAACCGAGGAGCCGGAGGTCGGTCCGATCGGGTCGAGGCTTGTGGCGAGGTGTATTGACCTGCTTCTTGTCGGCGGCGTTGTGGGACTGGTGGTTTACGGGGTGGCCGTGGTCTGGTGGCTGTTCTTCGTACATGACGCGGACTACTACCGGAATCCGCAGGCGCCGGACCTTCCCGCCTGGGTCCAGGTGGTGAGTGCGGTTTCGATGCTGGTGCTGATTGTGGCGTACGACGCGATCGCTACGCGGTTCTTCGAGTGCACCGTGGGCAAGCGGCTGCTCGGCCTGCGGATCGTGCGGCCGGACGGGCGGACCGGGCTCCCGGCGGGAAACCTGGCGTGGCGGTCGCTGCTGTGGGGCGGGACGCTCATCGTGCTCCTGCTTGTCCCGCTTGGCCCGCCGATCGCGCGAGCGAGCTTCGTCGCCGTGATCGGCCTTGTGCTGCTCGCGGCCCATGACCGACTGAACCGGGCCTTGCACGACCGGCTGGCGGGGAGTCGCGTGGTACGACCGCGGTAGCCTGCCGGCGCGCCATGGGGCAGACTCCGCCGCATGGACAACGTGCTTTTCGAACAGCGTGGCCCGATTGGCATCGTGACGCTCAACCGGCCGGAACGGCTCAACGCGGTCGACTACGACATGCTTCGGTCGCTGCGCGCGTTCTTCGCTGAGCGGCATCGCGACTACGCGACGCGGATGCTTGTCATAACTGGCGCCGGGCGCGGCTTTTGCGCCGGGCTGGACCTGAAAGCGGGTGGCGAGCAGGGCCAGTGGCAGCCGGGCTCCGGGCCGGTGCAGGACAGCTACACGTTCCAGGAGGACATCGCCGACCTCGTGGTGCAGATGCGGCGCTGCCCGCAGCCATTGATCGCCGCGGTCAATGGCGCGGCGACGGGCGGTGGCCTGTCGATCGCGATTGCATGCGACATGCGGATCGGCACGGAGAACGCCCGGTTCGCCTGCTCGTTCCTGAACCTTGGTCTTGGCGGCGCCGACGTTGGGAGTTCGTACCACCTCCCGAAGATCGTGGGCGCGGCGCATGCTGCCGACCTGCTGTATTCGGGGCGCATCGTGGATGCCGACGAAGCGAAGGAGATGGGCCTGATCACGCAGATCGTTCCGCAGGAGCGGCTCCTCGAGACCGCGGTGGCCATGGCCGAACGCATCCTGCGTAAGGCGAGCCCGATGGGTCTGCGTTTGACGAAGGAGGTCCTGAACGAGACCGTGACCGGCATCTCGCTGGAGAACGCACTGAAGCTGGAGAACCGAAACCAGATCCTGGCGAGCCAGACGGCGGATGCCCGGGAGGCACGGACCGCGTGGGCGGAGAAGCGGGATCCGGTCTGGACGGACAGCTAGGAAGCCGGGTTGAAAAGAGGATCTGGCGGGCTGGCGATCGTGGTTGGGCCGCGACGCGTATGATTCCGCCGCACAACAAGCACCGGGAGTGAACAGATGGGACAGATGACGGGGGCGCAGATCGTTGCGCGCAGCCTCAAGCAGCAGGGCGTCGAGTACATGTTCGGGATCGTGGGCGTGCCGGTTATCCCGATCGCGATCATGGCGCAGCGGGAAGGGATCAAGTACTACGGCTTCCGCAACGAACAGTCGGCGAGTTATGCAGCGGCGGCCGTCGGTTACCTGACGGGCCGGCCGGGCGTCGCACTCGGCGTGTCGGGGCCCGGGATGATTCACTGCATCGCGGGCGCCGCGAACGCGTGGTCGAACTGCTGGCCGATGCTGATGATCGGCGGGGCGAACGACTCGTACCAGAACGGCCAGGGCGCGTTCCAGGAGGCCCCGCAGATCGAAGCGGCACGGCCGTTCGTGAAGTACGCCGCGCGGCCCGACAGCATCAAGCGGCTCCCGTTCTATGTGGAGCAGGCGGTCCGGCAGACGATTTATGGGCGCCCCGGCGCCGCATATCTCGACCTGCCGGGTGACGTCATTACCGGATCGGTGGAGGAAGAAGAACTCCAGTTCCCGCCGCGATGCCCGGAACCGCCGCGGGCGACGTCGCCGCAGGAAAGCATCGACGCCGCGCTGGCTGCGTTGAAGTCGGCAGAGCGCCCGCTCGTGATCGTCGGGAAGGGCGCTGCCTACGCGCGGGCCGAGGACGAAGTCCGCTCGTTCCTCGACGCGACGCAGCTGCCATATCTGGCCTCGCCGATGGGCAAGGGCGTCATGCCTGATGACAACCCGCTGTCCATCGCTCCGGCGCGGTCGATGGCACTGCAGAACGCGGACGTCATCTTCCTGATGGGCTCGCGGCTCAACTGGATCATGCACTTCGGGCAGCCGCCGCGGTTCGACCCCAAGGTGCGCGTGATCCAGATGGACATCTCGCACGAGGAGATCGGCACAAACGTGCCGACCGAGGTGGCCCTGGTCGGCGACGCGAAGGCGATCACGGCGCAGCTCAACGCCACCCTGAAGCAGTCGCCGTGGCAGTACCCCGCCGAGACAACCTGGTGGACGGGGCTGCGGAAGAAGATCGAGGAGAACGCGGCAACCGTCGAGGAGATGAGCCACGACGACTCGGTGCCGATGGGGTACTACCGCGTGCTCCGCGAAGTGCGGGACCTCGCTCCGAAGGATGCGATCATCCAGAACGAAGGCGCGAGCACGATGGACATCGGGCGGACGATGCTGCCGAACTTCTTCGCGCGGCATCGTCTGGACGCCGGCAGCTTCGGGACGATGGGTGTGGGCCTCGGGCAGGCCATTGCCGCAGCGGCGGTCCACCCGGACAAGCGCGTGCTCTGCGTTGAGGGCGACTCGGCGTTCGGCTTCAGCGGCATGGAAGTCGAGACGGCGGCTCGCTACGGGATGAAGAACATCACTTTCATCATCATCAACAACAACGGCATCGGCGGCGGGCCCGATGAACTCGACCCCACGAAGGTTCCGCCATCCGCGTACACGCCCAGCGCTCACTACGAGCGCATGGTCGACATCTACGGGGGGAAGGGGTACTTCGTCACGAAGCCGGAGGAACTGGGGCCAGCGCTTAAGGATGCGATGGCTCAGGACAAGCCGTCGATCGTGAACATCATGATCAGTGCCCGCAGCCAGCGGAAGCCGCAGCAGTTCGCCTGGCTGACGCGGTAACGGCAGCTCAGCATGGTTGGGGACGGTCCGCGATGTCGCGGGCCGTCTCTTTTTGTGCGGCGATGCGCGCGGCCGCCGCGGCGTGCCGTGTAACCTGACGGAACCACTCACACAGGCAGGAAGACTGAATGCCGGCTGACGACCTCGCTCTTGTTGACTACGCCCGGCTGACTCCGGACAGCCTTCGCGAAAGCGCCGAGGCGGCGATGCGCGACTGCGACGCGGCCGTCGATGCGATCGTCGCGATCCCAAACGGCGAGCGGACGTTCGCGAACACGATGCTGGCCCTGGAGGCGGCGACGGACGGCGTGAGTTTTGCGTCCGGGAACTACGGGTTCATGGCGTACGTCTCGGCCGATGACGCCCTTCGCGACACGGCGCGGGAGGTGGATGAAGCGCTCGACAAGTACGGCGTCGCGCTCTCGTTTCGCGAGGACCTGTATGAGGCCATCCGCGCGTTCGCGGCAACCGACGAGGCGAAGAAGCTCGACGGCGAGGAAGCGCGGCTGCTGGAGCGCGAGTTGCGCGATTACCGGCGCAGCGGCTTCGAGTTGCCCCCTGAGCAACGCCAGCGCGTGAGGGAACTCTTCGACCAGCTGGTGGAGCTGGATGTGAAGTTCCGGACTGCGATCAACGAGTGGGACGACGGGATCGTGGTCCGGCGCGAAGATCTGACTGGACTGCCCGATGCGTTCGTAGAAGGTCTCAAGCAGGTCGAGGAAGACGGGGAGACGCGCTACCGCGTGAGCCTGGACTACCCGGAAATCCAGCCGTTCATGGCCAACGCCGAGTCGGGCGCGCTGCGCAAGGCGCTGTTCGAAAAGGACCAACGCAAGGGCGGCGCTGGCAACGTGGGGACGCTCGAAGAGGCGATCCGCATCCGGACGGAGATCGCGGCGCTGCTCGGGTATGACTCGTGGGCGGCCTACCAGATCGAAGTGCGGATGGCGAAAACGCGGCAGTCGGTGGACAGCTTCCTCGCGGACCTGCGGACGAAGGTGGCGGTGAAGGCGGCGGCGGACATGCAGATGTTGCGGGGGGCCGCGCAGGAGCACGCCGGGACGTCCGACGTGAACATCTGGGACTGGCGGTTCTACCACAACCAGCTCATGAAGACGAAGTACGCCGTGGACGAGTTCGAGGTGGCGAAGTACTTCCCGCTGCAGGCATGCATCGAGGGGCTGTTTGCCGTCACGCAGAGCATGCTCCATGTGCGCTATGAGCCGGCGCCCCATGCGCCCCGCTGGCACGAGGACGTGCAGGCCTTCGATGTCTTCGAAGCGGACGGGAGCGAGCCGTTCGCGCGGTTCTACATGGACCTCTTCCCCCGGCCCAACAAGTACAGCCACGCCGCCGCGTTCACGCTCCGGCGCGGTCGAACGCTGCCGGACGGGAGCTATCAGAAGCCGGTCAGCGCGATCGTGGCGAACTTCACCAAGCCGTCGTCGCAGCAGCCGTCGCTGCTGCGGCACACCGAGGTGGTCACGTTCTTCCACGAGTTCGGACACATCCTCCACCAGACGTTGACGCGGGCACGGCGCGCCCGCTTCAGCGGAACGGCGACCGAGCGCGACTTCGTTGAAGCGCCGTCCCAGATGCTGGAGCACTGGGTGTGGGAGCCGGAGATCCTCCAGAGCTTCTCGCGCCACTACGAGACGGGAGCACCGCTGCCGCAGGAGTTGCTGGACGGGCTCATCGGGGCGAAGAACCTGAACTCCGGCGTGATGACGTTGCGGCAGCTGTTCTTCGCCACGCTGGACATGGCGTACCACTCGCCCGGCTTCGGAGGAGACACCACGGCGACGGTGCGGGAGCTCCACGAGATCACCGGTTTCCCGTACCTCGAGGGCACACACTTCCAGTCGGGATTCGGCCACCTGTTCGGGTATGACGCCGGCTACTACGGCTACCTCTGGTCGCACGTCTTTGGCGACGACATGTACACGCAGTTCGAGGAGCACGGGCCGCTGAACAAGGAGGTGGGCCTGAAGTACCGGACGGCCGTCCTCGAACGAGGCGGCACCGTTGACGGTGATGTGCTTGTGCGGGGGTTCCTCGGGCGCGAGCCGAACAACGCTGCGTTCCTGCGCGGGTTGGGGCTGGACTAGACTCCTGGCTGCTCGGCGGGGACCCAGTCGCGGCCGTAGAAGCGGGCGACGCAGAGGAATGCCACGACGCCCGCCGTGAAGGCGTAGACAAGCAGAGCGGGCAGGGCCGCGCTGTCGCTTCCCGACGTGAGCCCGTGGACGAGCGCGAGGACGTAGCAGGGGAAGCCCAGGTAGTGGAGGCTGCGCCAGGTCGTGTACGGCAGGGCGGTGGCAAGCGCCGTGCTCGCGAGGACGGCGACGAGGAGCCACTGGGCGAGCGTGCCGAGGCCCACCTGCACGGGCCGATATGTGCTCGTGAAGGGGATGACGCCATCGGCGACGCCGAAGTGGACGACCGGATCGAGGAGCAGCGCGAGCACGTGGACGGCCACGAACGACAGCGCGAGAGTGGACGTGATTCGGTGCCACTCCAACATCCAGGTCAACGGACCGCCGGCCGGCCTGATACGCAGATGGAGCGCGAGGCCGGTTACGGTGGAAAGCCAGAGGAGCGCGTAGGTGGCGAAGCCGGCCGCGCGGGATGCGTCCCAGGTTGCCGTGCCCGTTTGCTGGTCCTGGAGCAGCCTCGCGATGACGACCATGACAGCGAGGACCGCCGCGACAACGGCCGCCGTCTTCCAGCTCACTATGAGCCTCTGGACGTGCGCGGGCGTGTTTGCGGTGTTGGTGTGGTGCTGCTTTGCTGATGCGCGCTCGTAGCCGACGGGATCCCGGCGGCCGGCGTGACCACAGACGTGCCGGGACCGGTGTTCACGGGCGGCTGCGAGTCGCCGTGGCTGACGGAGAACGCGACCCAGCCACCGCCGAACGCCACGAGGGACAGTGCGGTGATGCCGGCTTTCATCGCCGTGTGGCGTTCCCGATTGAAGCCGCGCCTGGTGTTGGTCATGTTCGGCTCACGTCTTCCAATGGCGCCACGTGTGGCCCGAGTGCCGAGGGTACGCGGTTGGCCCGTGCCTCAACTTACCGCGAGCCTACGGCTTGTACTCGAAGAGCCGGTCATCCGGCTTCATCACGCTGCGCGCGAAGGCTATGTGGTCAGCGTCGATCAGGTACACCGCGTGCGGGCCGCCGCCGTATACGTAATCCAACACCGGCGGAATGGAATAACCCTCCACGAGCGTGAGCGGAAACGGCGTGTTCACGCTCCAGAGCCCGCCGCCCGCCGGTAACGACGGGTACTCGGCCTGCAGCTCGGAGAGCCATCGCTGCTGCACATCCGGGTTCTCGCGCTTCCATCTGTCCACGCGGTGGTATCCGTAGATCGCTCCGCCGATAAGCACCATACCCATCGCGATAGGCGCCGCCATTGCCATCCAGCTGCGCGCGACGGGGAGCGCTTGCTGGATCTCCGCCACCAGCGCCGCCGCCAGCAGTCCGAGTAGCGCGGTCGGGAAGTAGTAGTACCGAGCGCCATGGCCCAGGTTGTAGATCGAGTACGGGACCAGCGAGGCCAGCAATGCGGCGGCGAGTACGGCGACCAGCCAGCGGCGTCCGGCGAGCGCCACGATCGGCAGCGCAAGCAGCGCCACTCCCGCGGCACGCTGTGCCCAGGCTGCCGGCGACTGCGAGTCGATCGGTGTCACCGGCAGCACCTGGCGCACGTAGAACCAGAAGACGCGCACCGTGTCGCGGTCAAGGCTGGCGAGAGAGTTGCCGCCGCCGGGCGCGACGCGCAACCAGACGGCGAAGGCGAGCGCCAGCAGTGCGGGCGGCGCCACGACTTCCCACGTCCGCCGATCGCGGAGGTGTTCACGCCGTTCGCAGCCCAGGTACCAGAGCAGCATCGCGAAGGTGATCACTACAACCGTTTCGCGGTAGCCGAGCGCCACGGCTTCGAGGACGAGCGAAAACGCCACCCACCGCCAGTCGATTCGGCCCGGCTCGCGCGTTGCGTGGATGAAGGCCAGCCATGCACCCAGCGCGGCGGGGAGGGCCGCGCTGTTCAAGGCGGAAATCCAGCCGATTGATTCCAGGCCTGCCGGGTCCAGCGCCATCACTGTCGCTCCAACCGCCGCAGCCAGGCGGCTGCGTGTCAGGTGAAGAGCGAGAAAGTACACGAGCACCACGCTGGCGCAGTGCACGCCGAGCTGGAACAGGTGATAGGGCAGAGCGTGCGCACCGAATAATGGATACAGCGCTCGAAAGGTGAGAAACGAAAGCGGCCGCCAATAGTGCAGGCTGAGCTCCAGCTTGCCCGGGTCTGCCCACGGCACCGTTGCGCTCTTCAGGAATGCGGCGAAGCTCATGTCGCGCGACGCGCCCAGGAGCACGTAATCGTCAGTCACGAAGGCGGAGCGCAAGGCGGGGAGGTACATCACCACCGCCGCGGCCAATGGCCCGGCGAGGGAAAGCCAGACGAGCAGGCGGCGTGCCGGCAGGGCTTCGCGCACCGACCAAACGCCCGCCGACTCCTTCGTCAGTGCGGGTTCGTCCACGTCCGAGAGCGTAGCACGGGCTGGAACGTGGCTCGCGGTGCGTGTGAAGCCGCCAGGCGAACGGCCGCCAGCGCCGTAAAGCTGACGAAATGTTCCCCAGTCGCGCGGGCGCCCGTCACCCTTACCATTGGACGCGCCATGTATTGCTTGACGGCCCGTTGGCCGCAGGGAGGCACGTGAGTGATGGAAGACCCGCAACCTCCGGCCGCGCCCGTGGGGCTCATGCATCGGCGGGCAACGCGCCGAGCGCTGCTGGCCGGGACGGCGACGGTGGCGGCAGCCGGCACGGCGGCGGCGGTCGTTGGTATCGCGCGAAACGGCGGTGGGGGCGGTTCGACGCCTGCCTCCTCGACTGCGTCGGGCGCGGCTCCTACGGCGACAGCGACGGCGGCGGCAGCGAAGAATCCGTTCGAGGATCCGAAGGTTCGCGCCGCGCACCTGCTCCGGCGCGCGGGCTTCGGCGGCACGCAAGCGCAAATCGACGAGTTCTCCACGCTGAGCCGCGAGGACGCCGCGGACCGGCTGATCAACTACGAGAGCGTGGACAACTCCGCGCTGGATGCTGTGCTCGCGACGGCGAACTTCAACCTGACGACGGGACGGCTGCCGGACATCGTCCGCTGGTGGCTGACGCGGATGGCGTACACGGCGCGGCCGCTCGAGGAGCGGATGACGCTGATCTGGCATGGGCTGCTGACGACGCAGATCAGCAAGGTCGGCCAGACGCTGACGAAGCTGATGGTTGCCCAGAACAACCTGTACCGAGCGAACGCACTGCCCAAATACGACGACCTGATCAAGGCGGTGAGCCGCGACGGGGCGATGCTGATCTACCTGGACAACAACGTCAGCACGAACCGGCACCCGAACGAGAACTATGGCCGCGAATTGATGGAGCTGTTCACGCTTGGTGTCGGCAATTACACCGAGGATGACGTGAAGGCGGCGTCGCGGGCGTTCACCGGCTGGCGCATCCTTCCGCGCGCGACTGGCAACACGGATCTCGCGACGTATAACCCGCAGTTCACGATCGTCGCCCAGGACCACGACAACGGCCAGAAGACGTTCCTTGGGAAGACGGGGAACTTCGGTGGCGACGACATCGTCGACATCATCATGAGCCAGCCGGCGGCGGGTCGGTTCATTACGACCAGGCTGTTCACGGAGTTCGCGAACTTCAATCCAGAACCGGCGACGATCGACCGGCTGGTCGGGGTGTGGGACAGCTCGGGGCATGACATAAAGGCCATCGTCAGGGCGATCCTGGTGAGCGATGAGTTCTACTCAGAAGCTTCGTACCGGGGATTTGTGCGCAGCCCGGTTGAGTTCATGGTTGGCGCGATCCGCGGGCTAGAGCTGGCACCGACGGCGCAGGGCATACGTGCGGGGGCCGACAAAAACTTCCAGGCGATGGGCCAAATCCCCTTCGAGCCGCCGAACGTGGCTGGCTGGCCCGGGGGGAGTAGCTGGCTGTCTTCGACGACGTTCTACGCCCGGGCGAACTTCCTTGACCAGTTCCTGCTCGCACCGCAGCGGGGTGCCCAGCAGGCGGAACTGCCGGCGCTCTCCGGCGCGACCACTGCAGACGAACTGGTGGAGCGCGCGCTGAGCATCTTCGTGGACAACAACATTTCGGACACGGCGCGGCAGTCGATCACCGCGTACGCCAGCACCATCACTGACGCGCGGGAGCGAGCCTCCGCGGTCGCCTACCTGGTACTCGCCAGCCCCGAGTACCAGCTCATCTGAAGGAGAATCGCATGCTTTCGCGCAGAGACTTCGTCAAGGGCGGTGTGGCCCTGGTGAGCATCGGAACGACGGCGCAGTCGTTGTTGAAGGGCGCCGTGGCGTTCGCCGCGCAGAACCCGGACTACGTGAACCTCGCGAACAACGGCAAGATCCTGGTGCTGGTCCAGCTTGCGGGCGGCAACGACGGCCTGCGCACGGTCGTACCGGTCGGCGACTCGACCTATCACTCGGTACGGACGGCGATCGGGTTCAAAGACGAGGAACTGCTCCCGCTGGACAGCGGGTTTGGGCTGGCGCCGCAACTGAAGGGGCTCAAGGGGCTGTGGGATGCGGGCCACCTTGCTGTCGTGCGCGGTGTTGGCTATCCGGAACAGAACTACAGCCACTTCAGGTCGATGGCGATCTGGCAGGCGGGCGATCCGGAGCTGAAGCTCCAGGACGGCTGGCTGGGCCGCACGCTCGACCAGATGGAGTCGCAGCAACACGATCCGTTCCTCGGCTTCAATATCGGCCCGTCGACGCCGCCCGAGATGCGGAGCCAGACGGTCAGCATTCCGTCGGTGCAGGACCCTGCGGATTACGGGTTCTCGGTGCGCGGCAAGGTTGGCGACGGGACCGACTCACGGTCGGCGACGCTGATGAAGCTGTACGAGCAGTACCCGGCTTCCTCGCCCTACGGAGTGCTCCTGGAGACGACGGCGGACACGGCGGTCAGCAGCGCAAAGCAGCTGGCGACTGCCGGAGCGTCGTACAAGGCCGCGGTCGCGTACCCCCAGACGTCATTCGCGTCGGGCCTCTCGGTACTTGCGGAGGCGATCGTGGGGAACCTCGGAATGCGCGTGGGGCACATCACGCTCGGCGGGTTTGACACGCACACCCGCGAGATCGACGACCATTCGCGGCTCATGACCGAACTCGATGAGGGGTTGAGCGCGTTCTATGCGGACCTCGCGGCGCAGGGCCGCGCGGACGACGTGCTCGTGCTGACGTGGAGCGAGTTCGGGCGGCGAGTGCAGGAGAACGCGAGCGGCGGCACGGATCACGGCTCGGCGAGCATGATGTTCGCGCTCGGTAACGGCGTACAGAAGGGGTTCTACGGCGACCAGCCGAGCCTGACCGAGCTCGTGGACAATGGGAACTTGAGCTTCACGACGGACTTCCGGTCGGTCTACGCGACGGTGATCGATCGCTGGCTCGGGGTGCCATCGGAGGCGCTGCTCGGGAAGGCGTGGCCGCAGCTGGGGTTTGTGGCGTAGACGGCTAGAATGGCCGCGTGGACCTGCGAGATCACATCCGCGACGTGCCCGACTTCCCCGAGGCGGGGATCCTCTTCCGGGACATCACACCACTGCTTGGCGACGCGGCCGCGTTCCGGACTGCACTGGATGAACTGAGCGAGCATCGCGCAGGCCCACGCTCCGGACGCGATCGTGGGGATTGAGTCGCGTGGGTTCCTGTTCGGCGGGCCACTGGCCGACCGCATGGGCCTGCCCTTTGTCCCGGTACGGAAGCCGGGCAAACTGCCGGCGGCACACATGTCGGTCGAGTACTCGCTCGAGTACGGCGAGAACCAGCTCGACATCCACGAGGATGCGCTGGCGAGGGGCATGTCGGTGTTCGTCGTGGACGACCTGCTGGCGACCGGTGGAACAGCGGCCGCCGCGGCGAAGCTGGTCGAGCTCATCGGTGGCCGCGTTGCCGGTTTCGGCTTTGTGATCGAGCTCTCCGCGCTTGGTGGACGGGAAAAACTGGCCGACTACGAGGTGGGGAGCCTGGTGAGGTATTGAGGCTTTGTTGCGTGCCACGTACGAGTGTGCGGAACAACCCGGTTCAATACTGTTACAGAACCCCTTTCAAGTAGCCAGATACACACATCCGGGAATTCGGCGGTGTTAGCATCGGAAACATGGATGCCTCTGTTTCTGATCTCGCACTGGTGACCGGGCTCTACCGAACGACAAACGCCGCGGTCCGCGAGCTGGACCAGCGTCTCGGCAAAGAGCATGACATCACATTCATTCAAGCCGTGACCCTGCTCGCGATCGACTCGTTCGACCGACCGCAACCGCACCTCGTCGCGGACTACCTCTCGCAGCAGTCGCAGACGGTGACGGGCGTGCTGGACCGCCTCGAGCGGGCCGGGCACGTGACGCGCCGCCGCGACCTTGGCGACCGGCGGGCCGTGCGCCTGGAGCTGACCGACAGCGGCCGACAGCTCGTCGACGAGATGTCGGGCACGCTGCGGAAGCACGTCGAGGAAGTGCTTGAACGGGCTCAACGAGAAGACCCGCGAGCACCTGCGCAAGGACCTCGGCGAACTCGAGCAGTCGATAAAGGCGACGGTGCCGCGGTAAGCGACTAAGTTGCCTACACTTCAGGCGTGGCTGAGATCGAACCGCTGCGCCTCGAACCGCCGTCGGGTCTGCGGCTGCTCGACCAGACGCTTCTTCCTTTTCGCGAAGTCTATCTGCCAATAACGTCTTTGGACGCCCTGTGCGAAGCGATTCGATCGCTGCGGGTCCGCGGGGCGCCGCTGCTCGGCATCGCGGGCGCGGCCGGCATGGCGCTCGCGGCGCAGGATGATGCGAGCGAGCAGGCGCTGAGAGGAGCGGCCGCGGCGATCGAGGGGACGCGGCCGACGGCAGTGGACCTGGGGATGCGCGTTCGCGAAGCGCTGGGCATCGCCCTCACCGCCGGCGACACGGAGCAGGCGCGCCGCGATGCGCTCTGGGCGAATGCTCAGCGGGTGCAGGCGGCCCGGCGGGACGAGGACTTCGCGATGGGTCGATTCGGGGCGGCGCTGATCCCCGAGGGGGCGGTACTCACTCACTGCAACACGGGAGCGCTCGCCACCGGAGGCATTGGGAGCGCGCTGGGCGTGATTCGCACGGCGTTCGAGCAGGGACGGCTGAAAGAATGCTTCGCGACGGAGACGCGGCCGCTGCTCCAGGGCGCGCGGCTGACGATGTGGGAACTCAAGCGGCTCGGTATTCCCGCGACGCTGCTGCCCGACACGGCGGCGTCGGCCCTCATCGCGTCGGGGCGCGTACAGGCCGTGATAACCGGCGCCGACCGCATCGCCGCCAACGGCGACACGGCGAACAAGGTGGGGACATATGGCCTCGCTGCCGTGGCCGCACGACACGGCGTGCCGTTTTACATCGCTGCGCCGATCAGCACCGTGGACCTCGCGTGCGAGAGCGGTGCGGCCATCCCGATCGAGTTTCGCGCTGCGGATGAGGTGGGCGGATTCGGTGAGCAACGATGGAGCCCGGAAGGATCGCGGGCGTTCAACCCTGCGTTCGACGTGACGCCGGCGGAGTTGATCCGGGCAATCGTGACGGAGCGCGGCGTGGCGACCGCGCCATACCAGGAGTCGCTGGCCAGACTCACTGCAGGACGATAATTCGTCGAAGATCGTACACTGCCTCTCTACCCCTTTCCCGAAAGAAAGGCGCACAGGGTGGCGCATGCAATCGATCTCGCCGTGCTCGGCGGGTCCGGCTTCTACGAGATGCCCGGCCTCGACCTGATCGACGAGGTGTTCATCGACACGCCGTTCGGGCCGCCGAGCGATGCCATCCGCATCGGGATGCTTGGCGGCGTGCGGGTGGCGTTCATGGCGCGCCATGGGCGGGGACACAGCTACCTCCCATCCGAACTGCCTCAGCGTGCCAACTTCTGGGCGCTGAAGCGGCTGGGCGTCGAGCGCGTACTGGCGGTTTCGGCGGTAGGGAGCCTGCGCGCGGACTACCGGCCGGGCGACCTCGTTATCCCGGACCAGCTGATCGATCGAACCAGCGGGCTGCGGCCGCCGACGTTTTTCGGGGATGGGGTGGTCGCGCACGTGGGCATGGCGCAGCCATTCTGTACGTCGATGCGGGCTGCGTTGACCACCGCGACCGAAGCGGCGGGGACGCAACCGCGCGGCGGCGGGTCCTACGTTGTGATCGAGGGGCCGGCGTTCGGCACGAGGGCAGAAAGCGAGCTCTACCGTGCCTGGGGTGCGAGTGTGGTGGGGATGACCGCGCTGCCAGAGGCGAAGCTCGCTCGCGAGGCGGAGCTCTGCTACGCGCTGCTCGCCGCCGTGACGGACTACGACTCGTGGCACGACGAGCACGAGGCCGTGGATGCGCAGTCCGTCTTCGCGGTGCTGCGGGCAAACGTTGCCGCCGGACAGGCGGTGGTACGGGAGCTCGTGAACGTGTTGCCTGATCGCAGCTGTGGCTGCGGGACGGCCCTGGACGCGGCCCTGGTGACGCCGGAAGAGTCAATTCCGGCGGAGGTTCGCGAGCGGCTCGAGCCGCTGCTGGAGCGGCGGCTGGGGGTCGCTTCGCGATGACGCTGCTGGTATCGGGCTGGGTCGCGCTGGACGACATCGAGACGCCATTTGGGGCGGTGCACGCGACGCTGGGCGGGTCCGCGCCATCGGCAGCGCTGGCGGCAGCGCTGTTCACGAACGTGCGCCTGCTCGCGGCCATCGGGCGCGATCTCCCGGCTTCCGAGCTGGCGAAACTCGAGGGCCGGAACATCGATCTTTCGGGCGTGACGGTGGAGGGGGCGTTAACCAGCCGCTGGGGTGGGCGTTACCACTACGACATGAACTCTCGTGACACGCTGTTCACGGAACTGGGCGTGAACGCCGATCGGAAGCCGCAGCTCGTCGACGGCTGGGAGGATTCGTCGGGCGCGTTCCTCGCCGCCGACAATCCCGTGACGCAGCGCGATGTCCTCGGCGCGCTCGCAGCCCCGCGGGCCACCATGGTCGACACCATCAAGTTCTACATCGATGGCGCGCTGGACGATGTGAAAGAGACGATGCGGTGCGCCGATTTCGTCGCGTTGAACGAGAGCGAGGCGCGGGAGATTGGCCAGACCGCGAGCATCGCGAACGCCGGCCGGCGGCTGCTGGAAGGCGTGGGGCGCGGCGTCCTCGTCAAGCTGGGCGAGTATGGCGCGGTCGCCGTGACCGCAGACGACTACTTCGTCGCGCCGGGCTACCCGCTCGACGAGGTGGTCGATCCGACGGGCGCGGGTGACGCCTTCGCCGGTGGGTTCATGGGCTACCTGGACAGCGTTCCGGTGATTTCACGGGTGGAGATTCGGAGGGCGGTGCTGTACGCGTCTGTGTGCGCGTCGTTCGCGGTCGAGGGCTTTGGCCCCTCGCGTCTCCTCACGCTCACACGGTCTGAGGTCGACAATCGTTACGCGGAGTTCCGACGGCTGACGCACGTGGAAGGCGCGGAGTAGATGGCAGAACGCGAAGTTCGCTGGCAGGGAGTCGCGCGCCGGGAGCTGGATTACATCATCCAGCAACTGGACGAGCCCGCGCGTATCCGCGAGTTGCTGCTGCCGCGCGTTGAGTACACGGCCTACGCGCTCGGCCAGCTCGAGCCGGCGCTATTCCCGCGAACGCGGTGGTTCTGGGCGCGCGGAACGACGGGCACGGGCCTGGTCCTGCACAGTCGCGGCGGGCTCGGCGACGCCACGTTCGTGATGGGCGATCCGGACGCGGTCGCGGCGGTCCTTTCGATTCACCCGGGGAATCCCCACACCTACGCAACCTGCCAGCCTCAGCATTTGGATACGCTGCGGCGTGTGTACCGCCTCGCCAACACTCAGCCGATGATCCGCATGAGCGTGACGGCGGACCGCTTCGTACCGGTGGACCGGCCCGCTCCGGTTGCGCTCAGCGGGCTCGACATCCGACGGATCAACAGTCTCTACGGGAGCGAAGGCGGCCCGAGCTACTACATCCCCGAGCACATCGACGGGGGCGTGTATCGCGGGGTCATCAGCGATGGGCGGCTGGTCGCGGTGGCCGGGACGCATGTGGTCTCGAAGCAGGAGCGCGTCGCTGTTGTGGGGAACGTCTTCACTCACCCCGCGTACCGCGGGCGGGGGTACGCGACAACGGCGACCAGCGCGGTGACCGAGGCGCTGCTCACGAGTTGCGACCATGTGGTGCTCACGGTCGATCCGCACAATGCCCCGGCGGTCGCGGCGTATGCGCGACTGGGGTACCGCGAGGTGTGCCAGCTCGTCGAGGCGAGCGCCGCGCGGCGAGACCCCTCGGGCCTCGGATCGACGCTACGCCGTTGGCGGGCGTCGCTGCGCGGCCGGAAGTATGACGGAGCGTTCGTGACGCTCCACAATCGTTAGTGCCCGCGAGGAGCGGACCGCCTACCGGAGAGAAGTGCGCGTTGCGAACGCGGCGCAGTGAAAGGGAGCCCTCAATGACCACAACCGGAACTCAGACCCCGAGCGACATCGCCGACCACTCGCTCGCGCCGGAAGGGATCAAGCGAATCGAGTGGGCGGCGCGGGAGATGCCCGTGCTGGCGCTCATCCGGGAGCGGTTCGCGCGCGAAAAGCCTTTGCGCGGCATCCGCATGACGGCCTGCCTGCACGTCACGACCGAGACGGCGAACCTCGCGATCACGCTGAGGGACGGCGGCGCGGATCTGCGGTTGTGTGCCAGCAACCCGCTTTCGACGCAGGACGATGTGGCGGCGGCGCTGGTCAACGAGTATGGCATCCCGGTGTTCGCCGTCTGTGGCGAAGACAACGCCACCTACTACCGGCACATCCAGCAGGCGCTGGAGCACGGCCCACAGCTGACGATGGACGACGGCGCCGACGTCGTCGCGGTTATCCACAAGGAGCGGCGCGACCTGCTGGATGGCGTTGTCGGAGGCACGGAAGAGACCACGACCGGCGTCATCCGGCTGAAGTCGATGGCGGCCGACGGCGCGCTGGGCTACCCGATCGTGGCCATCAACGAATCGGACACGAAGCACCTCTTCGATAACCGTTACGGCACGGGCCAGTCGACGATCGACGGGATCATCCGCGCGACGAACGTGCTGCTGGCCGGCAAGAACTTCGTTGTCGCCGGGTACGGGTGGTGTGGGCGTGGGGTTGCGAGCCGGGCACGCGGGATGGGCGCGCAGGTGATCGTCACGGAAGTCGACCCGGTAAAGGCGCTGGAAGCGGTGATGGACGGGTTCCAGGTGATGCCGATGGCCGACGCGGCGAAGGAGGGCGATTTCTTCGTCACGCTCACGGGCGACGCGAACGTGATCGACCGCGCTCACCTGGAGGTGATGAAGGACGGCGCTATCATGGCCAACAGCGGCCATTTCGACAGCGAGATCAACCTGAAGGCGCTGACCGCGATGAGCGAGGGCAAGCGGCGCGTCCGGGAGTCGGTCGAGGAGTTCAAGATGCAGGATGGGCGGAAGCTGTTCCTGCTGGGCGAGGGGCGGCTGGTGAACCTTGCCGCGGCGGAAGGGCACCCGGCGGCCGTGATGGACATGTCGTTCGCGAACCAGGCGCTGGGCGCGGAGTGGATCGCCACGAATCATCACAAGCTCGAGCACAAGGTCTACGAGCTGCCGGACGATGTGGACGAGGAGATCGCACGGCTGAAGCTGCACGCGATGGGCATCCGCATCGACTACCTGACCGAGGAACAGAAGAAGTACCTGACGAGCTGGCAGGAGGGGACGTAGGCGCTACCGCGACTGTGACCACTGGGCGGGTGCCTGCCGGATATGCGGGATTCTGACTACGAGGACGGTGTCTCCGCTGATTGTGTAGACGACCAGGTACGGGAACGGTGCCAGTGGTAGCCGCCGGAATTCGCCGTCGCCGATGCGCTCGCCGATTAGCGGCGTGTTTGCAAGGGCCGCCATGACGCCGCCCAGGCGCTCCTTGAAGCGCCCGACTGTCATGCACCAGTTGGGTCGCCGAAGATCTCTCTCTCGGCGTCTGCCCAATCGAGCACGGTCTCTGGATGCGCATCTGCGAAGGCTGATACTTCACGCAGGTTGGCGATGAACTCGGCTTGGGTCGGCCGCTCACGATCGCGGAAACTCAGTCCGATTTCGATGAGAAGCATCTCTCGATCCGCTTCATCGAGTTCCAGTGCATCGTGCAGCACTCCGGCGTAGTCAGCCATGCGCCCAGCTTATCAGGGCTGCTATCCCGAGCGCACGGCTGAAGCCTCCACGCATGGGCGTAGCGAAGAACAGAAGAAGTACCTCACGAGCTGGCAGGCGGGGACGCAGGCCTCAGGAGGCCGCAACGCGGAAGGATTCCCAGCGTCGTGGGCTGCCAGCCCCTGAACTGAGCCCGAACGACCCACCGCTCCCGCTCCCGGCCCGCGCATACTCCAATCGCCGGGAAGTCCCACGACCGCAAGACCTCACGGTATGACGCTATGCAGTCAGAGTTGAGGGGATGTGCAGGCGCGGCCGCTGTGGCACGGTCGCCGGGAGAGGTGCTTCTGTGCGATACAGTACCATGGGCGTCATCGCAGCCGTCGTGCTGGCGGTCGGCCTGGCGGCAGCGGCCTGCGGCGACGATGACAACAGCTCCACGCCGACGAGCGGGACAACTGCCTCCCCGGCTGCGACCGCAACGTTGGGCGCCACTGCCGCGCCCACTGCCCGGCCAACGACGACGGGCATCGCGTCGGTCGACGCGGCCATCCGCGCGGTGTTGGCGAACGACGCCGCAGCGCTCAAGTCCCAGTTTGCGTATTTCAAGGTGAATTGCTCGACCAACCCGAGCGGTGGGTTCCCGTTTCCGCCGAAATGCAGCGCCAGCGAGGCCGACGGAACACCGGTGGACGTGTTCCTTAAGTCGGCCGGCGAAGGTGTCTATCTGAGACCCGAAGATGCCGGCTCCGTGCTGGCGGCCTGGCTTTCTCCTGGCATGGAGCTTTACGCGGTCAGGGATCGCCTGTCGTCGGACGCCGATCGGGGCGGATATCGATACGCACTCGTTTTTGTAAACTCCGACGGCGCTGCTAATTCCCTGGGATTATCCGAGAAGGGTGTGGTGCGAGTTGCGTTCGACCTCTCGCACAACCCGGCATATGCGGCTCAACAGGATGGTGTTGGGACATACCTGGTACCTCCGCCCTGATGCGTAGCACGGGGAGGCGGCCCGCGGCGCCATGCAGCGTCGCGGGCCGTCGAGTCCGACCTAGGGCTTTCGTCAAGCGACGAATTCGTAGAGGAACGAACTACCCTTCGTCACGCAGGGATAGGTGCTGCACGACCCCGAGCACGTTCCGAGAGCGGAGTTGTAGCCATTGATGTTGGTGGCTTCGACGTGCGTATGGTAGCCCTCGTAGCAGTCCTCCACGTAGCCGGTTGGCTGGTAGGCGAGTTGATCGATGCGGCTGAGGCCGTTCCACGAGTAGGCGTTGTAGATGTCGTCGGCGACCATGGACGCGGCGTGACCGAACAACAGCTTCGCCACCCATCGTGCCGGTTCCGGTGAGGCCCGTGAACATCTCAATTTGGAGCGCGTCGTCTATGCCGCCGCTGGGCGAGCCAGGGCACATGATGCCGCATCGGCGGGTCGTCCGGATGCTCTTGAGGTTGGAGGTCGCGATGAAGTCAAGCCACGCCGGCTGGGCCGCGAAGCCGAGGTCCATCGGGTAGTCGAACCCGCTGCCGCCGACGACGTAGTGGGTTCCTCCCCCCACGCCGGGGCAGTATTCCTTGGTTGAGATCTTGCTTGTGCAATACCCATCGACTGGCGAGTAGACGTAGAAGTACGTCACAATTTCTCTCCTGCGGTGTGTGTTTGACTTCGTTAAACTTCGCGCGCCAGCTCAATGGATGTCACGAGTAGATTGCCCGCTATTCGAGCGGACCGGTATTCCCACGAGTGACTAATCAGTTGCGACCGGAAATCCTGCTCTTGATTCGCTCTAGAACCCGAGCGCTATTGCTGAGACCAGCGCTACGAGCGACGCGTGCAGTAGCGACACCGCGCCGATACCTGTGCGGCGGCCGGTGCAACCGCAGGTGGCGTCTGGGTTCCAGCGGACGATCGCAAGCTGGCCGGCGGATATAGGCCGGCCTGGACGCGCGATGCCTGTATGGAGGCGTACACAGTCAACTTTGAGGGGATGTGCAGGCGCGGCCGCTGTGGCACGGTCGCCGGGAGAGGTGCTTCTGTGCGAATGAGTACCAACGTTGCTATTGCGGTCGTGGCCCTGGCGCTCGGCCTGCTGGCCGCCGCGTGCGGCGACGACGACAACGCGACCACGCCGACGCCCGCGTCTACAGCCTCGCCAACTGCGGCCACGGTGGCCGCAACCGCATCTGCGACTGAGCCTGCCGAACCGACGGCAGCTGCAACGGGAAGCCCAAGCCCCGTGCCGATACCTCCGCTGACCACCGCGGATGACCCATCCTGGGGTATATTCCTCGACAGCCTGAGCGCCGCCGTGGGGAGGGCCGACGTTGCCTTCCTGACCGCTAGGCTCCGCGCTGAGGAGGGAATCTGCACCGCCGCGGACCTAACTCCGACCATCGATCAGCACAGATGTAGTCGCGTCGGCGACACCTATCAGGACTTCCCGCTGAGCTTCAGCGGCGAGGCGGCGCGGGCCTCGCTCAGCGCGGTCGCAGCTTCCCTCGTACAAACTTTCGACCGGCAATCGCCAGGCGCCACCGATACCTGGGGCAGCGCGGCGCTTCATGTCTACGCCGCATCAGCGGACACCGCGCCTCGCCACACCGCGTTCGTCACGGGGATTCTTGCTGGAGAGCCTGGTCCGGAGAGAATCGTCGAGGCGTGGACCTTCGAGTTCGACGGGTCCAACTGGCGACTAGTTGCTGCCAGCGTTGAAACCCATCCGGAACAACTACTGAGGGAGACCACACCCCCGTTCCCGGGCCGGCCAGACCTGCGCGCCTACCCGTAACATGGTTAGAAGCCGCTCCGGCGAGTGCGCCGCTTCGGGATGCGAGAGCGAGCGCTGCCCGACTGCGTTCTCTGGCCGGGCAGCGCTTTGGCTCAGCAGTTGTACTTGAAGAGCCACGTGGCTCCCTTGATGAAGTTGGTCTGGCAGTTCAGCGCTGAGTTGTAAGTGATGATGTTCGTGGCTCCGGTCTCGACGTGAACATGTGGCCCACTGTAGCAATTGCGGGGAGCCTGGTTCTTGATGAGCCGCCGGATGACGGTGCGCTCGCGCGGCGTAATGTGGGCGTGGCCGCCGCTGGCCGGGATGGCGACTGCCGGTTCTTCCGTCTCGGGCTGTCGGTTCCGGTCGCCCGCCGGGCCGGTAAGGTGAGGTTGGCCGGGCATCGCGTGCCTCCTTTGCCCGGCAGGTTAGCGAAGCGGGTTGGCGCGAGAATATTCCCAGATTCGACTAATCAAGATTGAGGCGCCGAATGTGAGCAGCGGAGGCTAGCTGGTTGGAAAGTTGCGAGGAGTCTACAGAAAAAGGAGAACCACGGTGCCCGCGTGGCGCGTACCATTGAGCAAAGCGGACACCTGTGACGGAAGAAGACTCGGCCCATGCACGGTTCTCGCCCAGGCAGCGGGCGGTGCTCGATCTCCTGCTAACCGGGAGATCGGTGAAGCAGGTCGCTCGCGAGCTGGGCATGAGTGAGAACACGGCTCGCGGCCACGTGCGGGCGATCCACACAAAGACCGGCACGCACTCGATCGGCGGTTTGTTTGCGTGGGCGCGGGAGCACGAGCAGTGCTGCCCGGGCGGCCCGTAGCCGATTGATTCCTTCACGTGGCGTCGCCGCCCTGCTACGATTCGCGCAGCGTCAAGAGTCCTTCGGGGAAGGACGGCAACCTGGTTAAGCCTCCAAGGTGCCAAAGAGACGCGGTGTGCGGCAGGAGCCGCGCGCAACAAAAGGCGGGCTCGCCTGAAGCCCGCCCCTCGCACAGCGAGGGGCTTTTCGTTGCCCGCCACGACGCCCGAGAGGGCAACGAAAGGACGTTTCGGCGAATCCCATGGCTGAACAGAAGCTGCTGACCTCCGAATCCGTCACGGAGGGCCACCCCGACAAGGTCTGCGACCAGATCTCCGATGGCGTGCTCGACGCCATCCTCTCCCAGGACCGCATGGCGCGGGTGGCCTGCGAGACGGCCATCACGAACGGCCTCGTGCTGGTCATGGGCGAGATCACGACGTCCGCCTATGTCGACATCCCGGGCATCGCCCGCGAGGTGATTCGCGAGATCGGGTACACGTCGTCGGAGATCGGTTTCGACAGCGCTACCTGCGGCGTCATCACCTCAATCTCCGAGCAGTCGCCCGATATCGCGCAGGGCGTCGGCCGCGGCGATGAGCTGGCGACGGGCGCCGGCGACCAGGGCATGATGATTGGCTTCGCCTGCGACGAAACGCCCGAGATGATGCCGCTCACGATCTCGCTCGCGCACCGGCTCACGCGGCAGCTCGCGGCGGCTCGGAAGTCGGGCGAACTGCCGTGGCTGCGGCCCGACGGGAAGTCGCAGGTTACGGTCGAGTACGACGAGAACTGGAAGCCGCGAAGGATCGAAGCCGTCGTGATTTCGACCCAACACAGCGACGACGTCGACAGCTCGACCATCGAAGGCGACGTTCGCGAAGAGATCATCCTGCCCATCGTCGGCGATGCGATGGTCGATAGCAGCACCAAGATCTACGTCAACCCGACCGGCCGTTTCGTGGTGGGCGGCCCCCGCGGCGACGCCGGCCTCACGGGCCGCAAGATCATCGTCGATTCGTACGGTGGCATCGGTCGCCACGGCGGCGGCGCCTTCAGCGGGAAAGACCCGACCAAGGTCGACCGGTCTGGCGCGTACGCGGCGCGCTGGGTGGCGAAGAACATCATCGCGGCGGGCCTCGCGACGCGCTGTGAGTTCATGCTCTCGTACGCGATCGGCGTGGCCGAGCCGACGAGCATCGGCATCGAGACGTTCCACACGAATCGCGTGCCGGACGCGAAGATCCTGGCGGCAGTGCGCGAGCACTTCGATCTCAGGCCGGGCGCTATCATCCGGGACCTGGACCTGCGGCGGCCGATCTATCGACAGACGGCGTCCTACGGGCACTTCGGGCGGACGGACCTGAACGTGCCGTGGGAGGATACGTCGAAGGCCGCAGCTCTCCGCGCCAGCGCCGGCCTCTAGCCGGCCGGAAAGGTATCGGTCGGATGGACGCCATCGTCCTCGTCGGCGGGCAGGGAACGCGGCTGCGACCGCTGACGCTGACGCGCCACAAGAGCCTCGTGCCGCTCTGCAACCGGCCGTACATGGAGTACCTGCTCGACTGGCTGGAGGCGAGCGGTTTCCAGCGGACGGTGCTGGCGCTGGGCCAACAGAACGAGGATTTGGCGGACGCGTACCCGGCCGGCAGGCGCGGCGGCATGGAGATCGCCATCGTGACCGAGCGGGAGCGCCTGGAATCGGGTGGCGCGATCCGGCACGCCGTCCGTTCCGCCGGGATCGAGGGTCGTTTCGTCGTCGTGAACGGGGACGTGTTCCTGGACTTCGATTTCGCGGAGGCGCTGCGAGCGCACGAAGCGGCGAACGCGGAGCTCACCCTCGCGTTGTACGAAGTGGACGATCCATCGCAGTTTGGGGTGGCGGTTGTTGATGCCGACGGCCTGGTCACGGGGTTTGTCGAGAAGCCGCCGCCCGGCACCGAGCCCGGCCGGCTCGTCAATGCCGGAGTGTGGATCTTCGAACCGCAGCTCGTGGGTGAGATTCCTCCGGGCGCGGTGCGCGTCGAGGAGACGTTGTTCCCGTCGCTCGTGGCGAGGCGTCGGCCAGTCCTGGGATTCTGTTTTAGCGGCCACTGGGCCGACCTCGGCACCTGGCGGCGCTACCTCGCGATGAATTGCGCCTTGTTGCCCGGCGGCCAGAACGCCGTCGCGGCATCCGCCGAGATCGATAGCGAGGCCACGGTGAGCGGTTCGTCGATTGGTGCGAAGTGCCGGCTAGCCCCTCGCAGCAACGTCGTGGATTCGATCCTGTGGGAGGGAGTACGGGTCGGCGCGGGGGCGGCGATCCGCGATAGCGTGCTTGCTGACGGCGTGGCCGTGGGTGCGGGAGCGACGATCGAGGGCGCCGTCATCGGGGCGGGTGCTGTCATCGAGGACGGAGCGGTTGTGCCTCCTGGGACATCGGTGGAGCCGGGCGGGCGCTATCATGCGAAGCATGACCACTAATCCAGTTCAGTTTGGGACCGACGGCTGGCGAGCAATCATCGGCGAGACCTTCACGTTCGATAACGTTCGGGCGTGCGCGCAGGCGATTGCAGACCACTTCGCGGAAAAGGCGGGAAAATCCAAACCGCTGATCGTGGGCTACGATACGCGCTTCCTCTCGGATGAATTCGCGATGGCTGTCGCGCGGGTCCTCGCGGGGAACGGCTTCCCGGTCCAACTGGCGGACCGGCCCGCGCCGACGCCCGCCACGAGCTATCGCGTGATCGAGCAGCAGGCCGCGGGCGGCGTGATGGTCACCAGCAGCCACAACCCGTTCCGCTGGAACGGCATCAAGGTGAAGCCGGACTACGGCGGGAGCGCCAGCCCGGAAATCGTGGCGGACATCGAGCAACGAGTCCCGGCCATCCTCGACGGCCCGAACAAGATCCGGCTCGCCCCTGCCGACAGCGACCTCATTTCGCGATTCGATCCGATCGGCGGGTACCTCGCGCGGCTGTCGACGCTCGTGGACATTCGACGCATCAGGTCCGCCGGGCTGAAGATCGCGGTCGATCCGATGTATGGCGCGGGAGCGGGGCTTTTCGGCGAGCTGTTGAGCGGCGGCAAGACAACGGTCACGGAGATCCACAGCGAGCGAAACCCGTTGTTCCCCGGCATCCGCGCGCCGGAGCCCATCGAGAGCAACCTCGGGGAGTTCCTGTTGCTGATGACGCGGAGGGACTTCCACGTCGGCATTGCGAACGATGGGGACGCAGACCGCGTGGGCTATGTCGATGAGAAGGGCAACAACATCGATCAGCTCCGTGCGTTCGCACTGCTCGTGAACTACCTGCTTGGCCAGCGAGAGCTGCGCGGCCCGGTGGTGAAGTCCGTCACGACGACGAACATGGCGAACATCCTGGCGGCGCACTACGGCGTGCCGTGCTTCGAAACGCCGGTGGGCTTCAAGTACATCGGCCCGCTGATGATGAAGGAAGACGCGCTGATCGGCGGTGAGGAGAGCGGAGGCTACGGCTTCCGGGGCCATCTCCCTGAGCGAGATGGCATCCTGGCGGGCTTGTATCTGCTGGACTATGTCGCGGCGAGCGGCAAGCCGCCCTCCGAGTTGCTCGAGGATGTGTTCGCGATCACCGGGCCACACTTCTACCATCGACTCGACTTCGAGCTGGAGCCGGGATCGAACGCGCGCATCAAGGCGACGCTCGATGCCGCGAACCCGACGGAGATCGCCGGACGGCCGATAACCAGCCGTGATCGCACCGATGGCTGGCGGTTCTTCATTGACGACGGCTTCCTCCTACTGCGACTCTCCGGAACGGAGCCGCTGCTGCGCATCTACACGGAAGTGAAGACAGAAGCGCTTGTGCAGCAGGTCTTGAACGCCGGCAAAGCGATCGCCGGCGTCGGTTAGCGGAGTTTCCCCCCAAAAGGCCCGGGATTTCGGGTACTTCACGTAACGCGCGTCGCACGCGTACTGTGGATTGCCTACGGCTCACGTCGGAGGGATTGGCGGCTTACCGGCTGTCCCCTCTTTGCCTTCCAGCCCCCGCCAACGGCCCACGGCCGCGCGAGGGCAGTCACGACCGTATGGCGTGACGGGCACCGGCTTCCCCTCACCGGGGTCCCGCCGGGCACAAATCTTCGGACCGTAGGAAGGACACCGGTTTATGGCGCGCATGACAGGCGCACAGATGGTGCTGGAGTCGCTCCAGCGCGAAGGCGCAGACACGATCTTCGGGTACCCCGGAGGCGTGGTGCTGCCGCTCTACGACACGCTGCCTCAGTTCCCCGGGATCCGGCACGTCTTGTGCCGGCACGAGCAGGGCGCGGCGCACATGGCGGACGGCTACGCCCGAGCGAGCGGCAAGATGGGCGTTTGCCTGGGGACGAGCGGACCCGGAGCGACGAACCTTGTGACGGGCATCTGCACGTCGTGGATGGACAGCACGCCCGTCTTCGCGTTGACGGGGAACGTGGCGCGAACGCTGCTCGGAAAGGACGGGTTCCAGGAAGCGGACATTACCGGGATCACCCAGCCCATCACCAAGCACAACTACCTCGTGATGAACGCGCGCGAGATCCCGCTGACGGTGCGCGAGGCGGCGCACATCTGCCGGACCGGGCGGCCGGGGCCGGTGCTCGTCGACATTCCGAAAGACGTCTTCCAGGAGCAGGACACGTTCGACTGGCCGGAGCAGTTGAGCCTCCGCGGATACCGGCCCAACGTCGAGGGTCACGCCGGCATGATCCGGCGCGCGGCCGAGCTGATTGACCAGGCGAAGCGGCCGATCATCATCTCGGGGCACGGGATCATCTGGGCGAATGCACACCATGAACTGGTGGAACTGGCCGAGAAGGCGCAGATCCCGGTCATCACGACCTTCCTCGGGATCGGCGGGTTTCCCGAATCGCACGAGCTGAGCTACGGCTGGCTCGGGATGCACGGGATGTTCTACGCGAATATGGCGGCGGACAACGCCGACCTCGTGATCGGTATCGGCATGCGCTTCGACGATCGCGCCATGGGCCGGTTCAAGGACTTCAACCCGGGCGTGAAGATCATCCACATCGACATCGACCCGGCGGAAATCGGCAAGAACTTCCCGACGACCGTGCCGATCGTGGGCGATGCGCGGAACGTCCTGCCGCGGCTCAGGGACGCCGTGCAGCAGCAGACGCGGCCGGACTGGATCAAGTGGATCGAGATGCAGAAGGAAGAGCATCCGAGCCTCGAAATCCGCGAATCGCGTCGCATGTTGCCCCAGTACGTCGTGCGGACGCTGTACGAAGAGACGGAAGGCAACGCGAACATCGTGACGGGTGTGGGCCAGCACCAGATGTGGGCCGGACAGCACTACTTCTACAACCGGCCGCGCCAGCTGATCACGTCCGGGGGTCTCGGCACGATGGGCTTCGAGTTGCCGGCCGCGATTGGCGCGCAGGTGGCCCTGCCGGACCAGGAGACGTGGGCGATCTGCGGCGACGGCAGCTTCCAGATGACGCTGCAGGAGATGGCCGTGCTCGTCGACGAGCAGCTGCCGGTGAAGATGGCAATCTTCAACAACGGGTATTTGGGGATGATCCGGCAGTGGCAGGAGCTGTTCTACGACCGCAACTACAGCAGCTGCGGCATCTCGCAGCCCGACTTCTGCAAATTGGCGGACGCGTATGGCATCCGCGCACTGCGCGTGGAGACGAAGGCGGAGGTTCCGCTGGCGATTCGCGAGGCGCGCGCTCACAAGGGGCCGATCCTGATCGACTTTCAGATCGACCAGGAAGAGAACGTGTGGCCGATGGTGCCCGCCGGCGCTGCGCTTTCGGAGACGCTCGAGGCTCCCGAAGCGGAGCTGGCGCGATGAACCATCCATCGATGAACGGGACGCGGCGGCCGACGCCGCGCCACCACACGGTGGTGGCGATCGTCGAGGACAAGCCGGGCGTGCTCATGCGTGTCTCGAGCCTGTTCCGGCGGCGCGGATTCAACATCGAATCGTTGACGGTCGGGCACAGCGAGTCGCCGGGCCTGAGCCGGATGACGCTGGTCGTCGACGGCGAGAGCGCGCCGGTGGAGCAGGTGGAGAAGCAGCTCTACAAGCTGATCGACGTCGTGAAAGTCACCGACCTTTCGAACGAGGACATGATCGCGCGAGAGTTGGCGCTGGTGAAGATTCGCGCGAACAACGTGAACCGACATGAGTTGCTCGACATCGCGAACGTGTTTCGGGCCGACGTGGTGGACATCGCCACGAACACGATCACGCTGCAGGTGGTTGGCGACGAGGACAAGGTCGATGGGCTGATCAAGATGTGCGAGCCGTACGGCATCCGGGAGGTAAGCCGGACGGGGCGCATCGCGATGGTGCGAGGAACAAAGACCACCACGGTCCACGAGCCGGAGCCCGAGAAGATCGCCCGGCTTCACGCGACTCAGGGGCGACGCGTCGAAGGCGAGCTGCCGTTTAGCTCGGACTGACAGGCAGATAGGGGGCACGGCGTGCCGGAGCGTCAGGTGACTCCGGCGCGCTGCCGCCATGCTGCGACGAGCAGGTCGCCCTCCATCTGCCCGCGCCGGGCATGCTCGTCCGCATTGATGTGCGTGAAGTCGCCGAGCCGTGAGAAGCGCGCCTCGCCACCTACCCCCTCATCCCAACCTGCGTAGGGGATTTTGAGCCGCTGACACACTTCGCGGGTCCCGTCGTGCAGCGCGCGCCGCCGCCGCTCCCCGTCGCGCCGCGCGTGCGGGCTGCCGTCGATCAAGAGGGGCGCGGGGCCCCGCACGGCGAGCCCCACATCCTCTGATCGGAGAACCCGCCGGAAGCATTCCTCCATCAGGGGGACGATGTATTCCGGTTCGAAGTGGTAGTCGCCCCCGATGCACCGGAGCATCGTGCGCCGCACCGCCCGAAAAGCGGCGTTGTGCGCCAGCCTTTCGTTTCCGGCGGCCCTGAAGGCGAAGCTCGCGAGCGGGGGTCCGATAACCGGAAGCCGGCGCTGGAGCCTCAACGGCACCGATGCGAACGCAACCCAGAAGGATGCCACGGTCAGGCTCACGAGATCCGGCTCGTAGCGCCCAATCCAGCGCTCTACCAGGTCCGGCAGGTCGTCGCTCGGCCAGACGGTGCGGCGGACAGTCTCAACCGGCTCTCCGACGGCCTCGGCCAGCACGCGCTCGGAGATAGCGGCGGATCGAAGCGCAGGGGGGACGTCGCCCACGACGTCATCGCTGTTGGCCAGACGAAGGACACGCACGGCCCTCATCGTGCACCGGCGGGAATGTGCGGTCGATACCGCGCTGCCATCGCAGGTGGGCTAGAATCCGGAAACCCAAGCCAAGGAGCTGTCCCATGCCCACACCCGCCCGCGTCGTCGTCGTTCCCGGTGAGCCCGGACCGCTGCAGGTGGTTGACGTGAGCCTGCCGGACCCGTCCGAGTTCCAGGTAGTGGTGAAGCAGTTCGCCAGCGGTATCTGCCATTCGCAGTTGCACCAGATGCATCGGCCGCGCACGGGTGCGGCCCAGATCCTGGGGCACGAGTCGACGGGCGTCGTGATCGCGAAGGGGAGCGGCGTCAAGCACGTGAAGGAGGGCGACCACGTCATGGTGACGTGGGTGCCTCGCGACGGGGAGCACGCCACGCGCCAGGCGCAGGGCGTTGCGCTCGACGTGGGCGGGGGCGTGACCGCGCGCACCGGCGGCGTGTTCACGTGGGCGGACAACACCATCGCTGACGAGCAGTTCGTCGTGAAGATCGACAAGAACGAGCGCACCGACGTGACCGCGATCATCGGCTGCGCGGTGATGACCGGTGCGGGAGCGGTGTACCACACCGCAGGGGTGAAGAAGGGCCAGAGCGTCGCCGTGTTCGGGGTAGGCGGCGTTGGTCTCTCGGCGATTGCCGCAGCCGCCGTGGTGGACGCGAACCCGATCATCGCCGTGGACCTTGACGATGCGAAGCTCGAGTTCGCGAAGAAGTTCGGGGCGACGATCGGGGTAAACGCGGCGACCGGAGACGCGGTGGAGCAGATTCGCGCGCTGACGACGAGTTCGACGGAGTTCAACATGGCGGGCCAGCCGGTGGCGGGCGTGGACTTCGCCTTCGACTGCATCGGCGTGCGGAAGACAATGGAGCAGATTCTGCCCGCCGTGCGGCCCGGGGTACTTGGCGCTACGACCGGCGGGACCGCCGTGCTCGTGGGCGTGCCGCAGACGCCTGTGGAGCTCAACGCGATCGACCTGCTGATCGGGGAGAAGAAGTACATCGGGTCGATTGGCGGATCGTGCCGGCCCGACCGCGACTTCCCGATGTTCCTGCGCTGGTTCCGCGAAGGCGACCTCGACCTGGATGCGCTGGTAACGGCGCGCTACAAGCTGGACGACATCAACGCATCGACGGACGCGCTGGCCGCCGGGAAGATCGCGGGCCGCGCGATCATGGAGTTCTGAGCCTCAGTGCCGTTGGCCGAGCCCGGCGCCGCGTCGCTAAAGCGGTACGGGATACTCGTGGCCACATTGGTAGCCGATACGCGATAGATACCTTCGTCGGTCTTGTTGTGCTGTCAGTGAAGAGAAAGCATCGGTTCTCCCACTTTGGATTGCCGATGGCTCATGGCGGCGACCAGCGACTTCGCGTTGGCCGTGTCGCCGATGCGCGCGGGCGGTGAAGACGTCTGAGTACTCTGCGATCCCGGTCGAGTGTTTGGCCTGCGGAGCATTGCCAGCGCTACTGGCGTCTGGATCATCGCCAGATGTACAGTCCGCCGCGTTCCGCTCGCAGCGTGCCAACTGCTCGTCCCACTCCTCAATCGTGCCTGGCGAAGTCGGCTGAGGCCTTGACCGACGCATTCACGTCATGCACCGGAAGGGCGTCGCTCGAAGCGATGAAAGTGCCCTGGAGATTTCGCCGCACATCGTTTACCGCCACAGCTCCCCAGAGTATGGCCCGTCGTCTGGGCTTCGCCACTGACACCGGTGAGCGGTACCAGTGCTCAGCGAACGCGCTCGTCTGGTCATCGATGACCCTGCACTGCCGGCACCTGACTCCATTGGCCGCCAAACGGTCGGCCGAGCATTCGAAGATGCCTCCTCCGTCATCCGAGACAGAGCCAGGCTGTTTGGGGCTCGAGCATCGCTGCACCCGATTGACCACTGCGTCGTCTTCCGTGACGTCCAGTTCTTCCCGCCGCGCCGCTCGTCCGTGGCTGACTCTATGCTCGCCAGGCCGTTGCCGCAGGAGTAGTGCAGGTGCCCAGCGCCTCGTTGGCGAGCGCAGGAACTCTTCGCGGTCCGGAGGAATGCGGCAGCTCGGTGATGAGTGAATCTTCACCGCCGCACCCTAGCACGGCACGGAGTCCAGTCGGTGGCAGTTCCGAGCGGAGCCACGCTGAGGCGCTGAAGTTAGCTGTAGCGCTCTTCGCGCCAGGGGTCGCCGTAGATGTGGTAGCCGTAGGTTTCCCAGAAGCCCGGGCGGTCGCGGTCGAGGAACTGGATGCCGCCGACCCACTTGGCGCTCTTCCAGAAGTAGAGGTGCGGCACGACGAGGCGGAGCGGCCAGCCGTGGTCCTTCGTGAGTTCCTCGCCGTCGTGCTTGCGCGCGAACATCACCTGTTCGCGCATGAGGTCCTCGAGCGGGACGTTGGTGGTGTAGCCGCCGTAGCTGTGGATCATGGCGTATTTGGCTTCGGGCTTGAGCTTGATCGTGTCGAGGAAGGCCTTGAAAGGGATGCCTTCCCACGTGTTGTCGTACTTGCTCCAGGTGGTGACGCAGTGGATGTCGTTCAGTTCGGTCGTGCTGCCGAGGGCCGTTGAACTCCTCCCAGTTGAAGGTCTTCTCTTCTTCGACGAGGCCCCAGACGTGGAACTTCCAGCTTTCGAGGTCGATGCGCGGGATGCTGCCGTAGTGCAGGACGGGCCAGCCGGTGGTGAGGTGCTGGCCGGGGGGAAGGCGCAGCTTGCCGTCGGGGCGCATCTCTTTGGTCGCGGTCATGGCCATATTCTTTGCTCTCCTCAGGAGATTGTTCATCGCTCGTGTTGTCTCGAATGGGCCGCTGCCGTTTCAGCGTAGCAAGAAAGCCGCCTTAACGCGGTGATCGCTCGCGCCGGGGGGATGATTCCGTAAGATGAAGCGATGGAAGACGCCTCGGCCCGCAGCGGGCCGGCTCCACGGCCACGTCTGCAGATTCGAGCGCGCGACGGCTGGTTCCTCGTTCTTTCGCTGCTCGTCGTTGGGCTGGACCAGTTCACGAAGTGGTTCATCCGGAACACCGTCGAGCGGGGCGAGAACTGGCCGGGCGACTGGCCGGTACACATCGTGCACATCACGAACACCGGGGCGGCTTTCGGGATCTTCCAGAATGCCGGGCCGCTGCTGGTGGTCACGAGCGTAATCGGCATCGCCGCGATCCTCGTCTACCTGCTGAACCCCGGGTTCGCTCATCCAGCCATGCGGGCAGGGCTCGCGCTGATGTTCGGTGGCGCGGTGGGGAACTTGATTGATAGGCTGTGGAGCGGAGAAGTGGTGGACTTCATCAAGTTTCCCCACTTCCCGGCTTTCAACGTCGCCGATTCCTCGATCACGATCGGCGTCCTGTTTCTTCTATGGGCAATGACACGCGAACCACGGGAGCCAACGCCCGCCGCGAACTCGTAGCGGCCGGACCGGGCCGCATCGATGCGGTGCTGGCGGCTGCCTGCCCCGACCTCAGCCGCGCGCGCGTTCAGCGCCTGATAGCGGCCGGCAACGTGACGGTGAACGGCGAAGCCATCCGGAAGTCCGGCCAGGTGCTCGAGGGCGATCGGCTGACGGTCGACGTGCCCGAGACCGAGCACCCGGCGTTTCCTTCGCATCTGCGCCTGCCGGTGCTGTATGAGGACGACTGGCTGGTCGCGGTGGACAAGCCGCCGGCCCTGGCGGTCCACGGTGCGCCGGGCGACACCGGACCTTCGGTCGCCCTCTGGATGCTCGAAAAGCTCGGGGAGCTCGCGAAGCAGTTCGATGTGGAGCGCCCCGGGGTCGTCCACCGGCTAGACAAGGACACGAGCGGCGTGCTGCTGCTGGCGAAGACGCCCCAGGCGCAGGGCGCTCTGAGCGCCGGTTTCGAGTCGCGGACGACGAAGAAGACGTACCTGGCGATTACGGACGGCCTTCCGGATCGGCCCCACGCGGTCATCGACGCCACCATCGCGCGGCACCCCGGCGACCGGACGAGGATGGCGATCGGGCGCAACGGGCGCGAGGCCCGGACGGAATACGAGGTGGTGGGGAAGGATCGCGACCGCGCACTGCTGATCATCCACCCGGAGACCGGGCGGACGCACCAGATTCGCGTCCACCTCGCGGCCGTGCAGGCGCCAGTTTTGTTCGACCGGGTCTACGGGAAGGCCGGTGACGGGCGGCAGATGCTGCACGCGTACCAGGTGACGTTCGAGCACCCGGGGCGGCCGGGAGAGCGGCTCACGATCACGGCGCCGATCCCGGCCGACTTCTCGCACGAGGTTCGCGCCATGCACCTCGACCAACTAGCCTTGACCTACGAAAAGGCCATCGAACCAACGGTGAATCGCGACTCGTGACCGACAGGCCGATCCGCACCCGCTATGCCCCGAGCCCGACGGGCGATCCGCACATCGGCAACATCCGTGCGGCGCTCTTCAGCTGGGCCTATGCGCGGGCGAACGGCGGCCAATTCCTCCTGCGCATCGAAGATACGGACCGGAACCGGCTGGTCGAGACGTCCGTCGGCGCCATTCAGGACAGCCTTCGGTGGCTCGGGATCGACTGGGACGAAGGCCCCGACGTGGGCGGGCCGCACGCGCCCTACTTCCAGTCGCAGCGGCTCCCGATGTACCAGAAGACGGCCTCAACACTGATCGAGCATGGCCACGCGTACCGCTGCTTCTGTACCTCGGAACGGCTCGACCAGATGCGCGCGGCCCAGGCAGCAGCGAAGCAGCCGCCCGGCTACGACGGACTCTGCCGAAACATCGCGGCGGACGTGTCGGCGGAGCGCGCGAAGCGGGAGCCGTTCGTGGTCCGGTTCAAGATGAAGAAGGAAGGGACGACCACGCTCGACGACATGATCCGCGGCGAGGTGGTGTTCCAGAACGCGCTGCAGGACGACTTCGTGATGCTCAAGTCGGACGGCTACCCGACGTACCACCTCGGCGTGGTGGTCGACGACACGGAGATGGAAATCAGCCACGCGATCCGCGGCGACGAGTGGATTTCGAGCGCGCCGAAGCACATCCAGCTGTACGAGGCGCTGGGCTGGGAGCCGCCCGTCTGGGCTCATCTGCCGCTGATCCTTGGACCCGACCACAAGAAGCTGAGCAAGCGCTCTGGCGACACGGCGGTCCTGGACTACCAGACAAACGGGTATCTGCCGGAAGCGATGATCAACTTCCTGGCGTTCCTTGGGTGGTCGCTGGACGACCACACCAGCCTCATCTCCGTGGAGGAGTTGAAGGAGCACTTCGACCTCGCGCGGGTGGTGCCGAACCCGGCCGTGTTCGACATCGAGCGGCTGAACTTCCTGAACGGGCACTACATCCGCGAGATGAGCGAGGAGCGCTGGGTGGCGCTCGTGACCGAATGGTGCGAGCGCCAGCTGCCGGACTCCGTGCCGCGGCCCATCGACGCCGAGATGGTCGCCGGTGCGGCGCCGCTGCTGCGCGAACGGGTGAAACGGCTGGACGAGATCGCGCCGCTGATGGAGTTCCTGTTCGGATACGAAGCGCCGGAGTATGAGGCTCCACTGCTCGTGGCGAAGCTGTCGGGCGAACTGCCTGCGGGGCTGCCGGTTCTCGATGCGGCGCTGGTGGCGCTGGACGGCGTGCCGGACGACGTGTGGGACAGGGAACACGTGGAAGCGGCGATCCGCGGCATGGAAGGCGCGCTTGGCGGGATGAAGCCGGGGAGGTTCATCAGCGTGCTGTATGTGGCGGAGATGGGACGCCCGCAGGGCATTCCGCTGTTTGACTCGCTGCCGCTGCTGGGACGCGAGCGTTCGCTGGCGCGGTTGCGGTCGGCGCGAGCGCGGCTCGAACACCTGCTGTAGGGACGGCCGGGGCGCGGCTGCGGTTCCCCGTTCGCGGGAGGCCGTGGTACGATCCGGGCCCACGCTGGGGACTCGTCTAATGGTAGGACAGCAGATTCTGGATCTGTACGTGGGGGTTCGACTCCTCCGTCCCCAGCCAAAGAAGTTGAATCTGAGCGCGACATAATTTCCATTGCGGACGTAGCACAGGTACCGCCTAGTATCGTCTAATGCCGCCTCGTATCGTTCCGGTTGGACACGCGTTGGACACGAATCGGACTCGCGCAGCGTATCGCAGATCCCCAGACGAGGTCATCTGCGGTGTGGTCTTGATGACATTACGGCGTCGGCCGCCGGCCGACTGCTCGGCAGGTGTACGTCAGGTATGGCTGCGGCGCCGTGCGTAGCAGGCCGGGGAGTCGCGGGCTGGGCCAACGAGGAGTTGCCGGTGGAGAGCCGGGTTGGTGGATGGGCTGGGACGCTCACTTCACGCATCTCTCCGGCTGCGCGCCGGCCACAGCGATGCCAGCTGCCGCGCTTCCCTCAGGCCTTCCGCTTGGCCTGCCGCGCCCTCGCGCTCTTGAGAGCGAGCGATGTGAAGTATGCCTTCCGCGCATACGCGGCCCGTTTGGCGCGCTCGTCCGCGTCGAGGACACCATCCGGGTCGACCTCGCGTTCGAATCGGAGCATGAACTTTTCGCGCGCGTTCGTGGTCAAATAAGTTGCGTCGTACTGGGAGTGCAACTTGTATGCGCCGGCTCTGGCGCGAGTCGTTCGGTTCATCGCAGTCTCCACCCTCGTGCTAATTGCGCCGCCGCCGACCGCGTTGGACGCCCGGCATCAGCTCAGCCGGCACCTTCGGGACCTCCGGAGGACGCTCGGCGAACCAACTGTGCGAACGGACTAAGCGTAACAAGACGCTACGCGCCGAACTGCCCTAGGCGACGCCCACAAAGTTATCACGTTCGCCGTGAAGCGGATTCGCCTGACTGTTAAAGGCCTGGCCTCCGCACAATTCGCTCAATGCGAAACAGCGCCACCATCAACGAGGACAGGTTCTTGTGAAGAGATGCCGTCGGGCCGCTCGGCGCGAATTGCGCTCGATCGTTCATGTGTCGGTGAGCGCTCGGCCTGCCGTCATGTCACCTCAAGGCGACGGAGCTTGGCGAGACCGCTTCGCTGGGACGTTGGTGTGGCGGTTGGCGTGTTGGTGGGTGACGTGCCACCGGAGAGGCTCATCGCGCCGGCCTGGTAGTAGGCCTTGGCCTTGGCGCGGAAGTAGCCACCATCGTCGTCGGCACTGAGCGAGACACCGGTGTTGCCGTTGATCGGCGCCGGGTTCGTCACACCGTCACCGTCAGCGTCGCAGGCACAGGTCGTGCCGCCGGCACCACCACCGAAGAGGAACGCCACCACACCGGCGTTCACGTACGCCTGCAGGTTGACCCGTGCTCCCGCTCCGTCGTCCAGCAGCCACTCCGGACGGTTGTCCTGGTAGTGCCCCCAGGTGTTGTTCATCGCCAGCATCTTCGTGTTGCCCAGCGGGATCTGCCACATCACGATGCGCTTGCCCGTCGCAGACGAGAAGTCGGAGAGGTAGCGCACGTTGCGGGCGAAGTCGGCGGCGGTCCACCAGGTGTTCGGGTTGCCGTACTGGTACTGGTAGAAGGCGGAGTCGCGGTCGCTGAACTCGGCGAAGCTGACGTCGAAGTTCGCAGCGAGCGAGTTGTAGAAGGCAGCCGAGCGTCCCGCCAGCTGATCGATGGTGGAGTCCGAGGGCTTGCTGTAGAGCGGGTCGGTGCCCGTTCCCCAGTAGCTGAGGTGGTAGCCGAGCTTCACGTTCGGTGCGTAGAGGTCGCGCAGCTTCACCACCGCCTTCGCGAAGCCGCTCATGTTGTTGGGCAGGCCGGACAGCTCGCTCAGGCCGCTGCTGGCGACGGAGGCGGAGACGCTGGTGGCGTTGTCGCCGCTGGCTGCCTGCTGGACGTAGCCCCACATGTCCGGTTCGACCTGGAGGACGACCAGGTTGTTGGGGAAGGCGCCGGCCTTCTGGAAGAAGAGCTTGAGGTCGTTCCAGTAGGCGCTCATGGTCGAGCTGTTCTGGAGGTTGGCCAAGACGCCCTGGCTCTCGCCCATGGAGGCGCCGGGGTTGGACTGGCGGATCATGTAGTAGGTGAAGACGGGGGTGATGTTGTTGGCGACGGAGTCCTGGATGTAGTAGGTGGCGAAGGCGCCGTTGCTGTTCCAGTTGGCCCAGCCGTTGCCGGTGTTCACGCCGCCGGCGAGGTACTGGTAGCGGAAGCCGAAGCTGGTCGTCGACTTCATCGCGGCCGCCCCGCCGGGGCTGTCGCTCATCCCCAGCTGGAGCGTAGACGGCCAGCCGGACGGGAGCGCCGGCAGCGATGGGGCGGGGCCGGGCGTGCCGTCAGAGGAGAGGTTCGGCACGACGACGCGGTCGGGTGGCGGAGACGTGGCCGACCGGCTGACACAAGCTGCGAGTACCAGACCCGCTAAAGCGATGGCGCAATGGAAGAAGCTTTGCCTTCGGTGCGCCATGAGGTCACCGATTTACGTCAGAGTGGGGTTGGATAGCTGTCTTCGCGATCGCGGTCTCCAGGGCCGTCGTGAGCCCGGCGACATCTGGATCGAGTAGCACCGTGTAGTGAGAGCCTCGAACGGGGTACACATCAACTCCGTCGGGTGCTAGTTCGCCCCAGCCCATCCGAGGATCGTGAGAGCACGCCAACGGCTGCCAGATAGCTCGGAAAAGAGTAAGCCTTCCACTATGCCGGTGTGGCACGTGGTTGAGCATGGCGCGGTGGAGGCTGACGGCGATCCGGTGATGAACCTCTGTACCCCGTGACGTCCCACCGTAGTTCGCGTGGACGATAAGGTCTGCCGCCAGCGTCGACTGGTCCTGGTCGGGAGTCTCGAGTGCAGCAGGTTGACGTCGCGGTAGATGCCGCCTCAGCCACGTCCACCTTTTGCGAATTCTCGCTTCTAAGGTGGCCCGATCGCCCGTAACGAGATATCTCACCCGCGCAGGGACGGCGATCGCGAATCTGGCGATGAAACGCGGCCCCCAGCGGACGACTTCGTAGTCCGACACTGTCGGCGTGGAATCGAATGCCGCGACAAACGCCACTTCGGCTCCACGGCTCTGCAACCGCCGTGACATTTCGAGGGCGATGGTCGCTCCCAACGAAAAGCCACCAAGGTAGTACGGCCCAACTGGTTGCACGCGCTGAACCTCCTCGACGTAGTGCGCCGCAGCGTCCGCGAGCGTCTGGTGGGGTGCCTGAACGCCGTCTAAGCCGCGTGCGCGGAGCGCGTAGACGGGGCGGAACGGCCGCAGCCGTCGCGCCAGTGGAAGGTACCAGAAGACATCTCCGTCAATCGGGTGCACGCAGAACAGCGGTGGCCCTTTGCCTTCGGTTGTGAGAGGCACAAGCGAACCCCAGATCGACCCATCGCCGACAGAGCGAAGCTTTCGTGCCACGTTGTGGACACTACCGGCCTCGTAGACGGACGTGACAGGGAGCCGTGTGCCAAACTCGTGCTCAATAGCGGCGACTAACCGAACAAGAACCAGCGGGTCGTGGACGCTGTTCGCACCGACGACCGATTCCCACAACCCGCGGAGCCGTACTTCAATCGCCGAGTGACGAGGCGGCACGGCCGTACATCCGATGTCTTCCACAGTCGGCGAATCGTTCGTGACGGACGCCTCCAGGTACTCAACCACGCGCGAACCCGAGGCATGCGGTTCGGGCGTTTCCGCGCCGACCTGCCGCTGGCCCGAGCGGTTCCGCGGCGAGACGCCGCATCCGGACGTATCGAATGGATTTCGCCATTTACACATGGTGACGTGCATCGGTGTTTCAGCGGTTACCGGGTGGTGGGCAAATTGTCGTCCCGAGCACGAACGTAGGAGCTGTCACCGCTCGTCTGGGCCAGGGACGACGTTTCGCGAGAGCAGATCAGGATCGGTCGCGGCAACCTCAGCCGCCGCTTCTAGCTCGGCCAAGTACTCGTCGACGTGGCTCTCCAGGACAGCCGCCATGGCGGGATCGATCTTCGACGCGGCCTCCTGTTGGGCAGCCGCATCAGACCACTTCCACGCGCGTCTCCCTGCGGCCACGACAGCGAACGCACCGGCAGCCAGGGCGGTCGCTACGACAATCAGAAACAGTACGGCCGGCAGCAAGCCTGAGAACAGGCTGGAGGTTCCCGAGTCGGCCGAAGACTCGGCGGGTTCAGGTGATGCCACGAGGGCAGGACTTTCGGGAGCTTGGGAAAAGTTCGCCGGGACGGCTATCGAACCGGCCACCGTGGCGATCTCAACGTCGCTTCCGTTGGTGCTGAAGTGAGCAGCCCTGAAGTTGATCGGCGCTGGCCCTCCCCAAGCGGGCGAAATTGCACCGTGCCGATATGGCAGGTGGAGCTGGAACCACAGGGTGCGTTTGCGTGGCCGGCGATTCGCACCACTCCCGATTCGTCCGGTCGCAGCGTATCCAACGACCACGAGCTATCGAGGCGAACGGCTGCGACTTGAGCAACCGTTGGATCGAAGGTGAGCTCGATGTCGAAGGCGTCCAGCGTTTGCGCGGGACCAAGCGCGACGAGCAGCTGAGCGTTGTAGTCGGGTGCGGCGGCCTGACTGAGGTAGGCGCTCGCAGGCGGCGGAGCTTGCGCCCCGACGCTGGCCGCGAGCACTGCGATGACGACGGCCGTAGCGACCGAACAGTAGCGAGCACGGCGGACCCATGGCATGACGGTGAGGTTATCACCGCGAAGGCACAGAAGTGTCAGGCGTGTCACCGTGCGGAGTTGGGAGGAGTCGCACACGATCCGACAACCTTATGTGCACCAACGGGGGTCACAGTATCGGCGCAGTGCATTGTTCTCGAGCCGCGACGCCTAGTTTGACCCAGCGGGAGCGCGCCGTGCTCCGCTGCATTCGGGCGGCAGCGACCGAGGCGGAAATCCTCACCACGCTCGGCCTCACGAAGCCGGCGCTGAGACGAGACATGCGGTCCCTTTCAGCGAAGCTCGAGAATCTCGCTGCAGGATTGACACCGATCGACGAACTCGGTCCCCAAAACGAGTCGTGAAGCAGGCGAGCATGAACCCGCCGAGCACCAAGCTGGTATATGACGGCGCGAGACACGCCGACCGCGCCACGCCGGCCGTCGGGCACGGAATCGAAGGCCCGAGGGCAGGGCGCACCGCAGACGACCAGGACATCCGCGTCCATCTTGCTGGCGGTGAATACCTCGGCGTGGTCGTGGACGGCATTGGTGACTACTTCAAGGTTCTCACGCCGCGCGGACCGGAGTGGCTGCACCGCGCATGCATTCGCGGCCGGCGGCGCACGTCGCGCGAACTGGTGATTTGCCGCGCCAGCGAGCTCAGCGCTTATCGGTTGGAACTTCCCGTCCCTTCTGAACCACTGCTGGTCGGCTATCGGCCCCGCGGAGTGGACTGCATTCCCGCGCCGGTGGTTCGACGTGGCCGCGCCTGGCGCCGAGGGCGGCGTACCAGCGGTGCACACTCGCCGTCGTGAGTTCGGAGTCCCGGCCCAGTGCAAAGGACGAAGCGCAACCCGGCCTGCCCACCAAGGTAGACGATCGATGGGACGAAACCGTGAACTGGGACGTCATCGAGCGGCGCTCCGGACGGATTGTGGGTTCAGGTGCGGTGTCGCGTTTGCGACTCGCGCTACTTCGCCCGGGCTAACAGCGTGCGGCACCGCATCGCCCGAGGAACGTTTCGTGGTCTGTGCCGCCGTCACGCTCGCGCGCTAGCTGGTATTGGGCTGGCCAGGCCGTTCCATCCCTGCTGTTCGCTGGGATGACTCCGGTCGGCCAGCAGCCACTGTGACGTGCCCGGTGTGCGGTGAGCGCCGGCAGGTCCCTGCCCGCAGAGTGCGATACCTCGTGAAACGGGGAAGGTTCACTGGTCGGTGCGCGCTGCATCGCGCGTACCGGGGTCCACAGCCAGCACGCGAGGGGCCTTAGCGGTAGGCCGAGCTCGTGGACGCGCAGGCCCCACGCCCTGGTTGTGCGCTCCGGCTTAACGCCGCCGTTGAGACCGTCCCATGGGCTCGCCAAGCCGGATTCCGGTTGGTGACTCGGTGCAGTCGACATGCGCGGAAAGGACGTTGGCAAGGACGGCCAGGGTGTCGGCAGGCGCGATCGGCCGAGCGCAGAGGATGCACGTTCCGCGAAGTGAAGACGCGGGCATTAGTGAAGCTCCATGTGATTTGGTCGGCTGAGTGTCGGCGCAGGATGTTGGGGCGAGGTCAATTCCCAGTGTCGAGGGCACCGAATGCCCTCGGCGATTGGCAACCAGTCACTCGCGCTCGACGGGCGTTCCATCATCACCAACGAGAGTTTGTCAGAGACACCGAACGCGGAGTTGCGCAATGCGAATCGTGGAAAAGCCGTGGGGCAGAGAACTCATCTTCGCTGAGACCGAGCGGTATGCCGGCAAGATCCTGGTCATCCATGCAGGCCAGCGGCTGTCGCTGCAGTTCCACCGCGAGAAGGATGAGTCGATCCTCGTCCTAGACGGTGTGCTCGATGTACAAATCGGTACGGCGTCGCGGCTCGAAACGCTCCGCCTGGAAGCGCGTGACGCGTTGCGCATCAAGCCGGGAGTGGTCCACCGCATGATCGCTGTCACCGACGTCGAGGTAGCCGAAGTCTCGACCCCGGAACTGTCTGACGTGGTGCGGCTCGAGGATGACTACGGGAGGGCTGAGCCGACGGTGGGTGAGACAGCCGTGTTAGTGGATGTCTAGACGCACGGCTCGCGATCGGCTAATCGGACGTCTACTCGGGACCGCTGTTGGCGAAGATCCACGCGCAGCGTGACGTTGCCGCCCTCCTCCACAGATGGTTCGACTGAAACGACGCCGGGAATCGCGGCCAGGCGCTCTTGAAGCTCAAACGCGGCGGATCCCGCATCGCGGCGCTGGGGCGGAACGCGGGGTCGCTCATCCTCACGATAGTCGCCGGTACGCGTCCTGGCTCGCAGAAGTATGTCCGCCAGGCCATGGTTGATGTGTTCGACGAGTTCCTTCGCCTGCGCGTACTCGTCTCGAAGAGCTTCGAGCCGGCCGAGGATCGCGTCCACGAGCGGCGGCGCCGGTTCGCGCTTCACGCGGCACGTCCAATCGCGCGGTAACGGCCGCCCTGACTTGCGACCGCCCGAGTCGGATTCATGTGCTGCGCCCGAGGTTGAGCGCTCGAAGCTGTTCGTCTACGGACTCCACTTCTGCCATCAACTGGTCGCGGTACATCAGCAACACCTCTGCCTCATCGATCGCAGCGCGCGGCTGCCGCGGTGTGGCATTGCCCCGGCGCCTGTTCGTGAGTAGCCATCGGCGGTTCGTGGTCCCTAGCTCCACGCCAATCCTCCTCATGCTTCGTCCCCGAATCTCGTTCTATCGAATCACGGGACTTTGACAGACTGGGGCAGGGCCGTCGAAACCGTGTTGAGGAGCAGTCAGTGGACTTGATGGAGCCGGTTGGGGAGGTCCGACGACGGGCTCTCCGTGGACTCGCCCTAGCTACTCGGTCGGCCGGAGTTGGGACAGCCTCGCGCGGAGCTGTCGCAGCCGCGACTGGGCATCGAGCAACTCCGCCGATCTTTCCTGATTGCTCTCGCCGAGGGTTCTAACGACCCGATCCAACAGATCCGCTGTTTCGAGCAAGATCTGTCTCACTTCGTCGTCGGGCTCTTCGGACGGAGTAGTCACAGGAGAATTGTGCAACACAACGACGCAGCGGCGGCAAACCAGAAGCGGAATGCCGGTCGGGACCGCGTCGGGGAACGGGCATTGCGGCGCCGGACAACGACACAATTGTTACCGTCCAGAGGCCGCGAGGCGGCGGGAAGTGTCGCGCTAGCCTCCGAGCTCCCCACTGCCGAGCCCGGGAAGCGGCGAACCAGTCACGTGGACGAGGCGTCGGGAACGCGTCCTGGCCAGACGATTGGCCACGGTGCGAACTGTGTAGGGCGCCCCCGCGACGAACCGGAACAGAGGCCCAAAGCTTGCAGCCGAGGCCGGTCCGACAAAGTAGAGGCCCGGGACGGACGACTCGAAGTGTCGCGAAAGCCGAGGCGCGCCATCCGACCGCCGGATCGCCTGCGCGAGTGCCGGGTCCAGGAGTGACACCCGATCGACGTCGACGCGATAACCGGTCCCGGCCACGACGTGATCGGCGAGGACCGTCGTTTCGCCGGTGGCGGCCTGCACCTTGAGCGCTACGCGAGGTCCGTGTCGTTCGGCCGAGCGGATGCGAGCGCCGGTGTGGATGGCGACCTTCCCATCGACGCGGTGCCGCAGCCACCATGCACCGGAAGGGCCGAGGTGCCGGCGAGTGAATTCGATACGTTTCTCTTCAGCTGCGTAGTGCCAGAGGCTCGGGAGGTGCTGCAGAACCCAGTTGTCGCGGCCGGGTCCAAGAACGGTCTGGGGAACGCGTATCCGGTCGATGATGGACCGGTGCTGCTCTTCGGTTTTCCAGCTCCAATGGACGCTTTCCCGCGCAACGAGCTGCACCGTGGCACCCGCTTCGTTCAGGAGCGCTGCGGCCTGCAGTGCTGATTGTCCCGCTCCAACGACCACAACCTGCTTACCTTCGAAGCGTCCGAAATCGGCGTGATGGGCGGTGTGTGAGACCAGATCCGCGGGCAGGGAGCCGAAAACGTCGGGCACGTTTTCGAAGTAGCTGAGGCCGATTGCAAAGACAACCCGCCGGGCGCGGAACCGTTCGCCGGTCTCAAGGAGAAGGGAGAATCCGTCTCCCTCCTTCGTCACCGAACCGACATCCACCGGTTCGAGCTGCGGGACACGCTCTCGTTGGAGCCACTGTCCGTACTCGGCGAAGGTCTTGATGGCGATGGGCTCACGATCCTCGAGGTCACGTGTCCGGCAGTAGTCGGGGAGCTCCAGCTCACGCGGACGTCCCGGCGTAGGAATTGTGGTGGCAAAGCCGTATGACTTGAGGTACATGCCCCCCGGCATTTGTGCCCACACCTGCATCGGGCGTCCGAAGATGCGGTGCGAAACGCCGCGCTCGTCCAGATGCGCAGCCAACCCGAGGCCGTATGGTCCGGCTCCGATGATCGCGACGTCGGTGTCTCCTGAGGACGATGCAATGGTAGAGAGCGGCGAGCGCATTTAGCGAATTCCTTTCTTGATTCGGCGGAGCGTTCGGTCCACGACAACGGCGCGGAACTCTGCCAGGGCGGGCGCGGGATCGCGAAGCTCGAACGGTTCGAGGCGTGCCGGACGGCGCACGAAGTCCGAGATGAAGGTGGCCGTTGCCGCCGCTGGATGCGGCGCGTCGGGGTGGCCGCGGGCGCCGAAGGTCTCTCGCAAGCTCCAAACGTCGCCGGACAGCCAGCGGAGGCGTCGCCCGACGCGGTACGAGCCCGCCTCCTGGAGGGGTCGACCGAGTGCCCAGTCGCGAAGGAGTCCCGGAAAGTCGACGCCGCAACTCATCGCCAGGCTGACCGAGCCGGCCATCCGGGGGTTGACTTCCATCAACACCGGACGACCTGACCGGTCCCGACGGAATTCGACCAGCGAGCAGCCCTCGAGGTCGATGGCGCGCACGAGAGCTTCCGCGGGTTTGGCGAGTTCCGGGGCAATCGGAATGCTCTCGCAGAGGACGGAGGTGCCACCAAGGAGCGGCCATTCGCGATGGGACACCTGAGCGAAGCAGGCCCACACGCGGTCCCTGGCGTAGAAGAGGCTCACGGCTTCGCGGGCGCCTGGAAGCCACTCCTGCACAAGCACGGCTGTGCCGAACGAGAGCATGGTTTCTGCGCTGGCGTTGGCGGCGTCACGCGAAACCGCCACGACCGGGGCAAGCCGCGCGTGGTGACCGCCGGCCGAGTTCCACGATTGGTCGGGCTTGAGAACGACCGGAAGTCCGATTTCGCGAACCGCTGCATCGACGTCGGCGAGGCTGGTGGCGACGATGGTGAGCGGTGTCGCGATCCCCAACGGCGCGGGCCGCGGCAACGGTGCGCTGCTTGCTGACGGCGATGCTGAGGGCGGCCTCCGAAGCGAGTGGGAGCGCCGCCACATGTTCAACGTCCGCCCGGTGGCGGCGAAGCGCCTCAATGGTGCCATCGTCGGCCGGGAGAACGATTGGGGCGCCGGACTCGCGGATCAAGTCCACGAGGCGCGGAGACGAACGCTAGAGGTTGGTCCGCAGACGAGGGCAAGTGTTCGCGACGACTGCAGTAGCGGGACGCGAGTCCTTGAGCGCTCGAGAGTTCGGCGGAGGCCACGGCACCGACGCGAAGTCCCTCGCGGGCATAGCGACGGATGCATGCGAGGGATTGCCGGTGCTGGGCGTCGAGCACGAGCACGTCGAGCGACGGCGCACTAGAGCGCGCCGCGCGGGACCCGGCGGGCTGGTGGACGGCTGCTGTGCCAACGTCGGGGGTGGCAAGAGCGTTCAATGGCAACTGGCATGCGTCCTTGGGCTATTCGCGGCGCTACGACCCGGGCGGGGACACGAGGGTGCCGCGAAGGTCAGCGTAGGCTGGCGCGGGTCGACCTCTGATAGAGGGGCGGTGTCGCCGCGCCGCTCCGAATAACAGTTCCTTCGCCTAGGCGACGATCAGATCCGGGGCCGCAAACAGCGCGCTGGCACGCCCACGGCTGTGGTGTGCATCGGTACGTCCTCGATAACGACAGCATTAGCCCCCACCACCGCGTGTTCCCCGACGGTAACGGCGCCAAGAACGCGGCATCCGGCACAGAGCACCACTCCGTCGCTGATTGTCGGAAACTCTTGGACGCCCCGCATGCCAACGGTTATCCCGCCCTGCAATGTCACGTTCGAACCGATTCGCCGGGCATGCACGACGGAACCTGTCGTGTGAGGCATGTAGAGACCGGGGCCGATCGGGACACTGGGGCCTAATTCAATGCCGTGGAGCATCAAGTTGAGTTGACTGAGAGCTGTGGGGAGCCATGGAATGCCCGACATGCTGGCCCAGTGGCCGACACGATGAATCAATGTCGCGCGCAGGCCAGCGTGCGCAACAACCGCAACCATCAGTCCTCCTCGTCGAGAAACTGGCCACCCCATGTCTCCCCAAGCGCGGACGTCATCGCAAAACGGCCGCCACGCCTGTTCTCTGAATGAAGCAGTGCGTCGCATATCAGGCTCCAAGCTCCGCAACGAGGCGTCGAATGCCCCTTGGGGAAATGTCCGGACGGTAGACCCCGAGCAGCCATAAGCAGCATCCGTATGTGCCCACGCCAAGCAATGATGACACTATCGGGCTAATGCTGTATACGACGGCTGCAGTAGCAGCCCCAATGGCCGCGGCACAACCAGTCTTTCGATAAAACCGTCGCTCGACATCGTCGAGCCAACCGAACGGCATGAATCGTATCATCATCAGCGTCATCAACGATTCGGTGACTACCAGGCCGGCTGCAGCTCCGAGAGCGCCGTTCGCGAAAGCCCCATCGAACAGAGGAATGAGCACTAGTCCCAAGATCGCTTTAGCTGCGAACGCTCCTATACCTATCTTTGAGATCGCTGCTTCGTGGTCAGCTGCGAATGCGATTCGGCTTGCAATTATACTTATGCTTGTGGGAATCAATGACAAACTTAAGACGATTATCACGATACCTGCCCCATCAAAGCTTTGGCCTAATACTGTGCGAATAAGCACGTGATCACTCAAGGCGATACATCCACCGCATAACGCGATGCTGGTGATCACTGATATCCTCAATGCCTTTCGTGTAACATGTAGCATAGCGGAGTGATCATGTTGGAAGTGAGCCGATAGTCGAGGAAATAGCACGGTTGTTATCGTAACTGGAATCACGAGTAGTGTGCCGAATATGCGCGATGGTGTCGTGTACACTCCCACAGTGTCACTGTCGCATAGCTTCGAGAGCAGAACTACATCGACAGATGTGTATAACGTCCAAAATACGGAGGTGATCAGGAATGGCGCACCTTGTCGACAAAGCTTCCGTGAAGACCGCAGCGTTGGCCTCCAAAGTCCTGTGTGGAGTTCCCGCTCCACCCATGCAAGCTCAACTCCGGCCACCACGTATATCGCTACGGTGGAGTATACGAGGATGCTTTCCACGCCTTGACGCAACGCGATAGCACTCACCACACATGCGAGAGCGAAAACTTTCGCTAGGACATCGAACACAGCGTTCCATCGCATCACTTCCATGCCCTGTATCACGCTGTTAACAAGCGTCAGGCCTAGAATTGCCGGTACAGCGGCGGCGCTGATGGCGATGGCGAACAATGCCACGCTAGCATAACCGGCAACGATTCCGATTACGACCGCTAGTAACCCCGCGGCAGCGCCGGCGCATACCTCCAACCAGAAGGCGCTTCTGAAATTGGACTCAAGCCACTTGCGGTCGCGCGCCGTTTCCTTCGTTGCGAGCGTCCCAATCCCCAAACCGGCGAACGTGGCTGCGAGGGCCCCGAAAGTAGTTCCGATGCTGAATGTGCCGATCCCGCTGGCGCCGATGTGACGAGACATGGCCACCAGGGTTATGAACGTCAGGCCCCATGTGCAGAGCTGACCAGCGAAGAGAGCCATGGCGTTTTGTTTGACTGTGTGCCTGTTCTCGCCGCCGATGTCTCTCACTTTGGTAAATGTCCGGTGGTGCCGTGGAGGCTAGGTCGAGCGGGTGTTTTCGCTGGCCCAGTGAGTGCGTCAACGCCGTCCACATGGAGCACCACAGTTTGCGACGCCGATGCCAGCAACCGTGCAAGGACGTAACAACTTGGGGGGTCGTCGAGCGGTCAGCGGGTAACCGAGGTGTCGGACATCGACAGGCCCGCCGAACGTGGAGTCGAAAGCGTTCGCAATCGAATGCGAGCCGGAGGAAGGGAACGCCCAATGTTCGAGAGGAGTGACGCCCAATGTGGGGACGCGACACCCGTCCATGTCGAGAAGCCAGATATCCGAGCGCCGCGATGATCACGTGCTGCAGGCGAGACATCAGATGGAACCAGTGATGAGGCGAGGTAGTTTGATTGCGCTCGCCATCGGCGTGATCTTGGGTGGACTGACGATCGTGGCGGTATCAAGGAGCGACACGGCGATCGCCTCGGGCGGAAGCGTGCTCTTCTCGTTCGATGGCATGCCGGGCGCGCCGCTGCCATATACGCAGGGAGATTTCCTGTCGGGCTGGGATGTCCAGATCCACGACCGCGACAACCAACCGAGTCATCCTGGGACGTCGGAGAGCTTCAACGCGGAGCACGGGCCTGACTGCTCGGCACCCCCCGCGGAGCACTCCACTGGGACGTCGGAAGCGAATCACGTCTTCCAGTGCCATGACCACATGATGACAGCCATCGATAGCGACAACGCGGGTTATGGGGTCATCTATCTGACCCCGCCTGACATGGTGAACTTTGCGAATGGCGGCACGGTCTCGTGGGATATGTCCACGGAGAAGGACTCGAAACGCGACTGGTGGGATATCACCGTTTCACCCTTCCTCGAATCGCAGGCCACACCGCTGCTTTCGGATCTTTCACAAGGCGTCGACCTTCAGAATCCGAACCGCGATTCGGTTGTCGTCACTACCGATAACGGCGAGGGCGCACCGAACTTGAAGGTGGTCACGAATGGATCCGTTCATAGCTACGGTGGCTCAGGCCAAGGGGCAGGTGCAGGTATCGCGGCGAACGTCAATCAGGCAATGAACCGCCAGCACTTCAAACTTACGATCTCGCCGACGCATGTACGCTTCGAGCGACTGGCATCCGATACTGCCCCGGCGCTGGTGTTCATCGATAAAGCGATCCCCGCGCTCTCGTGGACGCAGGGCGTGATCCAACTCGGTCACCATAGCTACACGCCATCCAAGGATGGAGCGGGCTCACCCAACACTTGGCACTGGGACGAGGTCAACATCTCTCCAGCAGTCCCATTCACCATCGGCAAGGTAGTCGAGCCATGGGTGAACAAGACCACGACGATTCACGCAGTCGCCCCCGCGCCGGCCGGGAGCTATCTCCGGTTCGAATCGCTCTGCCGGCCGTCCGTCAATGGGACGCCCGCGACGAAGATGGTAGACGGCGGACATCCCGACCATGCGTCGAGTTACATGGTCCCCATCGCCGCGGGGTCAACACAGTGGGCGATCAGCCTCGGCAACGATGGCTGGTACGACGGCTACGCGGGCTGCTTGGCACAGGGGTTCAGCGTGTGGTCGCCAGCCGCCGGAGTCCCCGTCTCAACGCCCACCAAGGCGCCAACGTCCACCCCAACCTCGGCGGAAAAGACACCGGAGGCCGCGTCGCCTTCACCAACTCGCACAACTACGCCAGCCCCAACGTCAGCGATCGCCTCTCCCACGCCGTCGCCCGCTCCGACAACCCCCGCGACCAGGCCGCCAAGTGGCACCGCGTGGACTCTGGCAGCGACGGTGTCACCCAGGTCGGTGTCGCGCGGGAGCCAAATCACAATCACGACCAACGTGACGGCCGGAGTGGACAGTGTTGGACTGGTCGATGTCGAACTTTATGACTCATCAGGGCACAGGGTCGTCCAGCAGTTTTGCGACCAACAGGCGTTCGCTGCCGAACAGCCCAAGCCATTCGGGTTGGTGTACACCATTCCCTCCAACGCTCCTCGGGGCTCCTGGACCGTGAAAGTGGCAGTCTTCTCAGCCGGGTGGTCGGCTCTGGTGGCTTACAACGGCGCCGCGGAGAGCTTCACGGTGCGCTGAGACGAATTCCGGCACACGTGCTCGACTCCGACCGCGCTTTTCGAACGCGGCGGGGTCGGGGCCGGGAGACCGACTGGCTTAATCGGTCGCGAGAAACGATGTGCGTCACCAGTCGCCAATCCGCGAGTCAGAAGTCGGGTGTTGTCATCGGCGTCCACCCTCCGTTCTCTGGTGATGACGCGGTAGCGTCCAGCCGACGGTGTCGCGGTCTTGGCCCGACTCACGAACGCCACGACGCTGGTATAAGCTCCATCGACTTGATTGCTAGAGCGAAGCCCAGTCTCGGTGATTTCGCCTTCCTCTAGCGCGGGCCACGCCCGCGCAATGCGGAGTTTCTTTTCGCGGCGATCGCGCACCAAATGAGAGATCGCTGAAGTTGTACGATCGGCCGGAGTCAACGTAGACGGCCAAGCATTGCGGCGTTGGGAACGCGGTGCAACCCAGATCGGGGAGACAGCAACGGCGTAACGTGGTCTGCCGCTGGCCTCGGGCTCCTTGATGGGCCGGGCATTCATCGGATGTTGTCACCATGGAAGTCCCAATCGGCTCTATGTCTCGGATCCGCGAGATGGGGTTGTGGGGCCTGCGCGACGAGGTCGGACTGTAAATGCCGCCTGCCGTCGTTGTTCCGAAGAGCGGGAAGCTATGAAGAACAACTCGTATCTCATGTCGAGGGGTGTCGACTGGCGGTTGGGTTCTAAGCGGCCGAAGCTCGTACCGGTCGGCCGACGGCGGGGCTGAAGGAGTCGCCGTGCTGCCACAGTCTTTATGTTCCGAATTTACGAAGAAATTGCGAACTCCGGTGGTTACTAATCGGTTGTCTAATTGCATGAATCGTGTGGGTATTGTGAGACTGAGACATGCCTCATCACGGTAATCCGAAGGAACGTGACACGAGCCCTGCGGTCGTCGGTCGGCGGAACGTCCAGTCGCCTCCGCACGGTGGGAGATGCGCTTTCCGAGACGTCTACGGTCCTGAGTCGGCAGCCAACACTGATTGGCTGTGGTGTTTGGGGCTCCGTGGCGGAGCGAGGGCGGCGTTCAACGAAAATGACGCTCTGGCACGTCTCGAGATGATCCTCCAGAGAACTTCCGACGACCACCGGGAGAGTTCCACGTCCATCAGATGGAACCAGTGATGAGGCGAGGTAGTTTGATTGCGCTCGCCATCGGCGTGATGTTGGGTGGACTGACGATCGTGGCGGTATCAAGGAGCGACACGGCGATCGCCTCGGGCGGAAGCGTGCTCTTCTCGTTCGATGGCATGCCGGGCGCGCCGCTGCCATATACGCAGGGAGATTTCCTGTCGGGCTGGGATGTCCAGATCCACGACCGCGACAACCAACCGAGTCATCCTGGGACGTCGGAGAGCTTCAACGCGGAGCACGGGCCTGACTGCTCGGCACCCCCCGCGGAGCACTCCACTGGGACGTCGGAAGCGAATCACGTCTTCCAGTGCCATGACCACATGATGACAGCCATCGATAGCGACAACGCGGGTTATGGGGTCATCTATCTGACCCCGCCTGACATGGTGAACTTTGCGAATGGCGGCACGGTCTCGTGGGATATGTCCACGGAGAAGGACTCGAAACGCGACTGGTGGGATATCACCGTTTCACCCTTCCTCGAATCGCAGGCCACACCGCTGCTTTCGGATCTTTCACAAGGCGTCGACCTTCAGAATCCGAACCGCGATTCGGTTGTCGTCACTACCGATAACGGCGAGGGCGCACCGAACTTGAAGGTGGTCACGAATGGATCCGTTCATAGCTACGGTGGCTCAGGCCAAGGGGCAGGTGCAGGTATCGCGGCGAACGTCAATCAGGCAATGAACCGCCAGCACTTCAAACTTACGATCTCGCCGACGCATGTACGCTTCGAGCGACTGGCATCCGATACTGCCCCGGCGCTGGTGTTCATCGATAAAGCGATCCCCGCGCTCTCGTGGACGCAGGGCGTGATCCAACTCGGTCACCATAGCTACACGCCATCCAAGGATGGAGCGGGCTCACCCAACACTTGGCACTGGGACGAGGTCAACATCTCTCCGGCAGTCCCATTCACCATCGGCAAGGTAGTCGAGCCATGGGTGAACAAGACCACGACGATTCACGCAGTCGCCCCCGCGCCGGCCGGGAGCTATCTCCGGTTCGAATCGCTCTGCCGGCCGTCCGTCAATGGGACGCCCGCGACGAAGATGGTAGACGGCGGACATCCCGACCATGCGTCGAGTTACATGGTCCCCATCGCCGCGGGGTCAACACAGTGGGCGATCAGCCTCGGCAACGATGGCTGGTACGACGGCTACGCGGGCTGCTTGGCACAGGGGTTCAGCGTGTGGTCGCCAGCCGCCGGAGTCCCCGTCTCAACGCCCACCAAGGCGCCAACGTCCACCCCAACCAAGACTTCTGCACCCAGCCCTTCGCCGACCGCGAGCCCAACGCAGCCTGCTGGGGCGTCCGTTTCGGGGAGCGTGAGCCTCGAGGGACGCGCGTTCGCTGGTGGCCTGTCCGTCAGTGCGTCGCCCGGGGGGAAGAGCGCGACCAGCGATGCTACAGGTGCTTTCACGCTTACCGGGCTAGCCCAAGGGCAGTCGTACACGCTCACCGCGAGCATGCCGGGGTATTTGTCGGCGGTGCGGACGGGGGTGACCGCTACGTCGGGCGGCGTGACGGTGCCCTCCACGATGCTGCGCGGTGGAGACGTTGACGGGGATGGTGCGGTGACAATTGCGGACGTTTCGGCGGTGGCGACGGACTTCGGGACGTCGAATCGCCATGGAGCGACGGACATCAACGGCAACGGCAGCGTCGACATCGCCGACGTGTCGTTAGCAGCAGCGAATTTCGGACTATCAGGCCCTACGTCCTGGTGACCGTGGCAGCCACGGCCACCGCCACAACTCGGAGGTATCGATGCAGATCCTAACCCCCCGGGCAATCCGCCGCGTGCCGACGCCACTCTGGGCGCTGGTGTTCGCGATTGGTTGCGTTCTTCTCACCGTCGCCCCAACGAGCGCGACATCGGGAACGACCATCAGCGTGGGTTCTGCATCACGCCAGCTTGGCCAGACGGCCACCACTTCCGTCTCAGTGTCGCTCAACGCGTCCGACGCGCTGACCGGCTACGACGTCACCCTGAGCTACAATCCCGCAATTGTATCGCCAACTTCGGTCAGCTTCGGCAGCTGGACCCCGCTGTCAACCTGTGGCAACCAGTCGCCTCCGAATTGCACGAGCGGCTCGTTCCGCGTGGCCGCCTTCCAGTTGAACGCGTGCTCCGGGACGTGTGCACTGTTCTCCGTTTCATGGAGCACAGTCGGCGCTGGCAACAGTCCGATCCAGGTCACCGCACAGCAACTTTCCGGCACCCAGTCGGGACAATTCAGCGGGGCGTTGGCGTCGGTGGGAGCGCAATCGGGTGCCATCTCGGTGACGGGAGGTGCATCTCCGACGGTTGCCCAACCGACGCCGACCAGTCCTCCGCCTCCCACGGCCACCCCCACGACCGCAAGTGCGTCGCCCACCCCGACGAGCCCGGCGGCTCCATCGTCTTCGCCGGAGCCGTCCTCGACGACACAACCTTCACAGAACACGGCAACACCCACGACCGCGCCTGCGTCGACCCCCGAGACGCCCGCCGCCTCAACTCCCACGCAAGCTCCGTCCAACGATGATTCGAACCTCGGCTTGCCAATTTCGAACGGAACACAGCCGCCGTCGGATCCGCCACCACCTTCGAACCCGGCTCCGAGCGGCTCGGACGGTACCGGGTCCACCTCCAATGCCCCCGTCCCTGCGGCCACGCCTGTCGGGCAACCTGTTGGCAGCGCGTCTGGAGTGACCGGAAGCCCAAGGCCCGCTGCAGCCGCCACGCCGCGTCCGCCGTCGACGGGCTCAGGCGCGACGGACTACACAGCAACTGGCAACGCCGTCCGATTCTTCGGCATCGCGCTCATGGCTCTCGCCGCATTCGCATTCGCGTCGCGGCTGGCTCTGCCAACCTGGCAGCGGTTCGGCCCGGCCGGAGGCGATCCAGGATATCCGCCGGCCGGTTCCGAGATCCCGAGGAGCGTTCGGTCCGCGCCGATCGAGGACGTGGTCGACCACTACCTCGCGGCGGTGGCCGCCGATGCAGCGAGGTCCGTCGGATCGAAACCTCACGAGGATGGGACGTCCCGCACGGACCACGACTGACCAAAGCCGAGAATGAACTCGCGCTCCAACCGGAGCGCGAGTTCATTCCGTCAGTCCGGGCGTTCGGTGCGTTCCCACGCCAACTCACGTCGCCTCGCCAGCCGAGTGAGTACATAGAGCTTGTAGACGAAGAACTTCGGCGCAGAGAGTAGCGCCGAGAGGTCGCGCGGCCGGGCCCGCGCGGCCACGAGCCCGAGAAGCAAATAGGTTGCCAACGACCCGAGCGCCGCGAGGGCGAGGGGCCACCGGCCCAGCCCCAAGCCGACACTGAGCCCTCCGGCGATGATGGCCAATCCGAGCAGCAGCGAGAGTGGGAGCGCTGCCAGGTCCAGCATGGCCGCGGCCAGGCCGACGCGTCCGCGGCACGCGCAGACGACCGCCGCGCTCAATGAACGCGCAACGAGACTCGCCCGCCCTCGTTCCCAGCGCTCGTCCTGGGTGCGGGCGCCACGATAGTCCTGTGCCATGTATCCCGTCACAGAGGCGCGAGGTTCGAATGCGACGGCAACGCCCTGCCGAGCGAGGTGAATGCTCATGGCGGCGTCTTCGGCGAGGCCCGTCTGGGAGACGAGGCCGGCGGCGTGTGGCCAGCGGACCGCCATGCCGTTGCCCTTGAGCGTGGTCGGAACCCCGAGCCGAGCCGCCCCAAGCGGACGCGACCAATGGACCAGCGAGAACGCGAGCGTGCGAAGGCGCCCGAGCGAGGTCGTCCCCTGAGCTGTCGCGTAATGCAGCTGGACGGCCTCGGCGCCTGATTGCAGCCTGTCGGCTATGGCGACTAGCGCGTTTGCGGAGACCTCCGAGTCCCCATCGACGAAGACGACGGCATCGGGCGCCTCTTGTGCGGTCCCGAGGTGAGAAATTGCGCTGTCTAGCGCGTAACTCTTCCCGATCCGAGAGAGATCGTGGCGTTCGATCACGGTCACGCTGCAACGCCGCGCGATTTCCGCGGTGTCGTCGGTGCAATTGTCGGCAACGACGATGATCGTGGTCGTCTGGGTCGCCGCTGCCTGAAGACTGTGGAGGCATCGTTCGATCCCGAAGCGCTCGTTGTGCGCCGGGACGACGACAGCCATCCGCATTGGCGTTGCGGCAGCGAGCCTTCGGTAGCGCGGTCGTGGGATGGCAACGAGCGAAAGGAGCGACCACCACGCACCATGCAACAGAACCACGGCGGCAACCGCGTCGACGAAATACCCCAGGATAGCGGTCATCGAACGGCCGTCTCAGCTTGCAAGCCGCGGACTGCGGCTTGTTCCGAGCCAGCGAGGATGGTGTCCGCCAGCGATGCCACGTAACGTTCGATACCAAAGTTCGCTACGGCAGCCGCTCGGCCGCGCCGCCCCATCTCGGCAGCCTCGTCAAGATTTTCGATGGCCCATTTGATGGCCCCGCGGAGGGCCGCTGCATCGCCAACCGGGGTGTACCAGCCAGTGGGGCCAGGCGAAGGAGTTCCGCCCACGCACGCCGGGCCTCGATCCGAGGTCGATGTCGCAGCGGATCCGGACCCGAGCATGAAATCGCCTTCCACGCACTCGCGCTGTCCGGTGGTGGCCGTGGTGATGACGGGCCGACCCATGCTCATCGCTTCGAGGATGGTCGTAACGCCGGACTGGTTCGAAACTTCGTGCAGCGGGACTGCCACCAGGCTCGAGTCTTCGTACGCCGTTCGCAACTCGGAAAACGAAAGCGGCACCTTCGTGTAGTCCACGTTCGGCGGAAGCGCTCCGGCTTCGGCGACGTTTCGCGCCCAATGGCTCCCCGCGGCGATCAAGACCCGCACCGGGAGGTCACGGACCGCTTCAACGAGCGTCTCGTAGTCGCGGTTCTCGGAGCCGACCGCCAGCACAAGAGGCAACGCATCGGCAGGTGGGGTGCCTTCCGTTCGCCAGTAGTCCGTGTCGACCTGGTATGCGGTGAGCGCAACCTGCCAGCGGCGGCCAAGACAACTGTCGAGCACCTCCCGCTGCACAACACTGTGCACAATCACTGTCGCGGGCTGGGTCGTTCGAGACAGTAGTCGGAACAGCAACCGCTTCCAACGCTTGTCGATGAAGTGCCCGAGCATCGTCAGGTGAACGCGTTTCCTTCGAACGGCGAGGAACAAGGCGAGCGGCAGGCCGTTGTGTTCGCCGTCGGCGAAGATCGCGTCGCCGTTCCGCGCCTGCGCGGCCGCCTGCCACGCCTGGCGTACATGCGGTCCGGCCAGCCGGCCGAGGAGCGCCGCGCCCGGGAGTGCCCGAGCGGAATATGGTCTCGGCACCAGTCGTCTTCGCAAGTTCAACGAAGTCGCGGCGCGGCCCTTCGAGTTGAAGCCGATCGGCTTCTTCCGCCGAGGCGCTGATGCAAAGCAGCACGGTCACGGCGTCGCCAGGAGTCGCGGGATCACGGCGAGAGGATCGGCGGGAGGCGTGATGCCCAGAACCTGCCGTAACCGCGAGACGTCGGCGACGAACTGTTCGACCTCTACCTCACGGGCCGGCGCGAACACGATGCGCGAGGGCGAACGGGCTGCCTCGACGACGCGGGCCGCAAGCGCTCTTAGCGTGGTTGCAACGCCGCTGCCGACATTCGTTGGTGAGAGCGGTTCATCCCGCCCACACGCGGCGACGATCGCGTCAACAGCCGTGTCGACGGGAACGAAATCGAGCACCTGTTCGCCACCGAAGAGCGTGAGCGGCTCGCCCGTGCGCGCGGCGGTTAGCCAGAGCGGCAATACGCGGCCGGTGTCTCCAGAACCGATGACATTGGTGAAGCGCAAGATCGAGACGGCTGGCGCGGGCCCGGGCAGGGCCGCGAGCATCGTTTCGGCAGCTACTTTGCTGGCGCCGTACAGGTTCTTCGCATCAAATCGCCGCTCTTCGGGCACGGGGATGTTCGCCTGCTGCCCGTACACCTCGCGCGACGACGCGAAGACGAACTGGCGGACGCCCGCCGCCGCCGCGGATCGGGCCATCGTCCAGGTGCCAGCCACGTTCGTGGTGAAGGTGTCGTCGGGGTCAGACTCGGCTCCCATGACGCGCGACTGAGCAGCGAGGTGCACCACAACGTGGCATCCGGCAACCGCCTCCATGCATGCCTCGATGTCTCGAACATCGCCGACGATGACCCGCGCCTTCGCGAGTTCTGGACGGTCGCGGCGACCCCGCGACAGGTTGTCCAGCACGACGACCTCGTCGCCACGCGCTACCAGGCGGCCCACCAGGTGGTGTCCGATGAAGCCTGCACCGCCAGTGACCAATACGCGGCTCACGCAACTTCCTCCAGGAACTCGAAGAGCCGCCTGGCGTTCAGATCCGCATCGAGCGCCTCTCGCGCGAACGCTCGCGCGTTGTCGCCCATCGCCGCGCGGCCGGGCGCATCTTCGATGAGGCATCGGAGCGCGTTGTACAGGTGATCGGGGTCACCTGGTGCAACCAGTAGTCCCGTCTGACCATCCTGAACGGTGTCGCCGTTGGAGCCGACGGTCGTCGTGACCACCGGCAACCCTGCCGCCATCGCCTCACCGATGGCCACCGACGTGCAGTCGGCCAGCGTCGGGAGACAGAAGATGTCCGCCTCGGCGTAGGCCCGAAGGAGCTGCTCGCTGCCGGGCGTGGCGTCTGAGATCACTGAGACGCCCTCCATGGGCTCGAGCTGCCTCACCTGTCACGAGGGTGAGCGACGCTTTGCCGCCAAGTTGAGCCATGACGTCCAGCAGGACGTGACCGCCCTTGCGACGGAAGTCGCCGCCAACGAAAAGTATGTTCGGGATGTCGCGGTTTCGAGCGATCCGTGGGATAGCGAAGAACTCGGGCCCCGCACCGGGGTGCAGCACTCTGACCGTTCCCGGCCGCACACCGTAATCGCGCTCCAGGGAATCCGCCGCCCAATTGGACCAGGCGACTACCCCGGCAGCCCGACCGAAGACTCGTCGGTACATGAGCTTCTTCGCGGACTCGAGAGCGCCCGGCTGCTTGCCATGCGCGTACCACGTGCCCATGCGGTCCATCTGCAGCGGCGTCGCGTCGACGCTGATGACGTACTTTCCCCCGCGAGTTCCGTGGCTTGCCGCGAGCCCCACGGTCTGGGTGTGGAAGAACGTGACATCACTGCGGCCGCCTGCGCGCAGTTGGCGTGCCGCGTCGAGGCTCCCGCGCACCGCCCAGGGCATGCGGCTGCGGCCCCTCGGCTTGAACTCAACGTGTGTCACGGCAACCTGGTGCGGGGACGTTCCGAGGCTCCGCTCCAGATTCTTGGTGTGGGCACGATGCCCGAGCGTCTGTTCGAGGCACAGCGCGATCTTCATTCGGCTCCCCGGGCGACGGCGGTCTCGGCCATATGGGAATCGTCGCTGAGGCCCGTCGAGGCTGCGTTGAACGGCTGTGGCATAGCTGCCTGGCTCGCCTTCGCCCCGGCGAGCGCGTGTGCGTACTCGAGCGAGTACACCAAGCTTAGGAGGGCATTGGACGCACGGCGGCCCCGGCCCGGAACATCGTCTCCGCCGCCGCTATTGAAGCGGACACGGCAGTCGAGCGCGCCGGACCTGCTGACAGGATTCGAGTCGCCGCCCTCGTAAGTGCGTGCCGTTGGTGGAGTTCCCGCTCAACGACGTTGAGCCAGCGAAGCTGTGGGTGCAGCCGGTCCATGAGGACGTCGACCTCGGCGTACTGGCGGGGGATCGCCAGCCAGCTGGCGCGTGTCCGGTGAGCGTAGTGCCAGCCGATTGCACGCGGGAGGAACTCGAAACGGCACCCTCTGAGCGACATGCGCAGAGCCAGTTCGACGTCTTCGGCGCGACGCAGCGACTCGTCGAAGCCGCCTGCCTCGACAAACGCCGTTCGTGAGACGGAAGCGTTACCCGTGAAGAACTGCCGCCACGTTGGCGCGTAGTCGCCACGTTCCATGCGTTGGTATTGGAACTCCAGCGTTGCCGCTTCCCAGTAGTTCCACGGCGTTGGATGCCAGTCGGCCGGCGCTCGCAGTGGGCCGATAGCCGCGAGGGCTCCGTTCGCACGTTCGTGTGCTGCTGCGTGCCGCTCGACCAGATGGGTGTCGGCGACGACGTCGTCGTCCACGAACAGCACGACGTCGGCGGTGGCGGCTTCAACGCCACGGTTTCGCCCACGGGCCGGGCCGCCGTTCTGGTCGCAGCGAATCACGTGGACGTTGAGCCCGGCCCGCGCCGCTGGTGCCACTGCATCGTCACACGGGTGTAGGGCTGCAGTCGTCAACGACGATGACGCGATGGGGCGGTTCTGTCTGGTGGGCGAGGGCCATCAGACACCGCTCGAGTGCTCGCGGCCGCTCATAAGTGGCGACCACGATGTCGATCTCAGGCATCCGGACCGGCGCCTCTGATCGCACAACCGGCTCATCGCCGCGAGCGTTCTCACTGACTCGCACCCGACGAGGTGCGGTGCAGCGGCCGAAATCCACTCAACTGATGCGCATTGTGCGCCGGAGCTGCATCTGGAGAGAACGACTCTCCGGACCTGCCACCACCGGGCATTCCTAGCTGTGGCTTGGAAGCCGAAGGGCCTGTAGAACCATGCCCACTAATTGATGGGCAACAGCGTTTACGGTTCATGTGTAATTTCGAGAGGTCGCGTCGGGCTGGAGCAGATAGACCGACCGCCATGATCGCCGCGAGCAAAGCGGCGCTTCGTGCGTTCCGATCAAGTGCGAGATCAATCTCGGCATAGGCGAAGTACATGAGCAGCATGCAGACTGTCACGAGCGCGAGCGCTGGAGGCGGAGCCGCTTCGGCTGTACCTCAGGGCCGCGATGAGGCGTTTCTGAGTGCCAGCACCCACGCGCGCTATGAACGCGGCAGCACCAAGTAGCCCGAATTTCAGCCAGAGCCAGAGCATATTCGCGTGTGGCGTGAACTGCTGAAGCGGCCAGAAGGACGTGAGCGACGGCAGCGGCTGGAACATGATGAACGGACGGCCGAGGCCAACGCCGAAGACTCGGTTCAGTCGGATGGTGGTTGTCACGTCGAACTTTTCAGTCAAGCGATACTGATCGGAGCTGTCGTCTCGAGCATTGGGATCGATCTGTGAGCGAATCGCCCGGGCTGGCTGAGCCGTCGCGCCGTATTCCTTGTTCCAGTACGTCGCGAGATATGCGACGCTCAGGAGCAGGAGCGGAGTGCCGATTCCGATCACCAACTTCGGCCGGCTTCTGATCGTGCAAGCTGCCAGCGCGACCACGCCCACGAGCAGCGCCAGCGTCCCGGAACGGCGGCTCGTCGCGAACAACGCGGCAAGGTTCGCTGCTTCGTAGGCGAGCAGTAGCGTCCGCGCGCGGGCGCGTATGGTACTGAAGCAAAAGCGTTGCCCCGAGAACCACTCCGCCAGCGAGGAAAACCGCGTCTTCGTGGGCGTAGGCGGACTCCACTGCCGCAGGCTGCTCGCTCCTGTGACGAACACGTACCGAATGAGAACGATCGCCGCCAGCCCGGCAGTGCCTGCCAATGCAGCCTTCAGGGCGGCCGCGCCGCCACCTTCGGTGGCCATCCGCCTCGCGATGACGAACGCGACTGAGCCATAGAGCAGGCCCCTCGCTTCCTCGTATCCGATGTGGATGTCGCCCCCCTTCAGCGACCCATATGCGAATGAGAACGCCACGACCGCGGGCAAGAGGAACACCACGATGGGAAGCCTGGTAGCGGTGGTTCGGACGGATGGTCGCAACGCGATGGCAGCGCCGATGACGCAAATCAGGACTTCGAACGGCGTCATCGTGATGGGCAACGCCCTCTCGAAGCCCGGGGGCATCTGGTAAAGGGCGTAGGAGATAGGTTTGCTGATGTCCGTTGCGCCGGGCTCGACGGCGATTCCTACCGCCAGCACCAGCAGGGCACAGGCCTTGGGCTTGACGACAGCGAACGCGAAAAGGCCGACGTAAAGGGGCAAGAGAAACGCATAGAAACCCAGGAAGCAGGAGGGCGAGCGCGAATGCCGCTGAGGCGGCAACGCAGACAGCGGCGCCCAGCAGCTCGCCGGGGAAGCGTAGATGCGGGACCGCGCGATCGACGTTCTGGCGAATCACAGGCTCATCCCAGCTTCCCGAGTTGCAGAAGGGCGACGAGGGTGACCGCCACTACGCCTACGACGGCGATGGAACCGTCGGGAACCAGTCGATCGACGACGCGCGTACTGGCGACGTACGCCAGGATGCACAGCGTTAGCAGAAGCCACATATCGCGTGCTAGGGGCGGAGCCCGAGGGTTCGCTGGACCCAGCGGGGGATGCTCGAGCGCTGGCGATTGACGACCACGCCGAGGACGTTGGCGTCGCGGAGAAGGTGCAGCGTCCGATCGAGCGCCTGCCTGGTCGTTCGACCGTTTCGCGCCACGACGATGACGGCGTCACATCGCTGGGCGAGCGCCGGGGCGTTCATCGACCGCAGCGTCGCCGGCAGATCGAGAATGACATGGCTGCTGCCGTTCTTCATTTGCTGCATCGCCGGCGTTAGCCGCATCGAGCGGGCGAGACGGGCCGGATCGCCGCCGGCTCCACCAGCCGGGATCACCTGCATCGAAGAGCCGATGCCAACGTCGTGGGTCACGTCCGGAAGAGTCTGATCGCCCGTCAGGACCTCAGCCAGCCCGACCAATCCTTCCAGTCCGTATTGGCGCTCGACCGAATGCGTATGAAAGTCCGCGTCGACCAGCGTGACGTTCGTTCCGAAGTCATGTGAGAGGCACGCTGCGAGGGCGATTGCCACGGTCGTCTTCCCATCCCCGTAGTCCGGGCTCGTCACGCCGACGGCAATCGAGCGCACACCATGGCTCGGTAGCTTGCCCTCCCGCTCGAGGTCGAGACCGGCGATGACGTGGATCTCCCTGATGGCTTCTTCGAGGTCGAATCGCGTCTGAGGGTCAACAAGTGATTTCATTGCGCCGTCCCCTTGATTGGCGTGACCGCCGGCGCGCGGGCAATGGAGGCCGCGACCGCCCGCGCAAAGTCCCGTCGCCGGTAGTTCATGAACCAGGAGACCGGGTTGAAGCGAGTCGGGAAGCGGCCATGCGACGGCGACAGATCGGGAATGTAGCCGAGCAGGGGCACCGGTAGCCCGAGCAGGTCGTCGCTGGACCGGATAGCGTGATCGGTTCGGTAGAGTCCGTAGAGGTAGGCAGCGGAGACGCCGAGCCCGAACAGCAGCGCACCTAGCGGGTATCCGAATTGCTTGGTCTTCGATGTCGGCACGAGCAGCGCCACGCTCGCCGGATCCTGGACGCTGAACGTGGCCGCAAGACTCTGGGGCGCGGCCGCAGCCTTTCGTTGGGCATCCTGGAGCGAATTCACAAGCCCGTCGACGATCTTCGATTGCGTGTCGACCGCGCTCTGGAGTCGCTGGAGGTTTGCATCGGGCGGAGTCGCGGTGGCAGCCTTAGGATTCGCCGCGAGATACTCAGTAACGGCAGCTCTTCGATTGTCCAGTTCAGTCTGCGCCACCGTGATCTGCGTGTTGAAGTAGTCCACCGCGATGCTCGTCTGTCGGTCCGACTCGGACGTCGTCCTGGACTCGTACTGATCGATCACAGCTTTCACGAGTGCCTGCGAAATTGAGGCATCCGGTGTGCGGGCGATGATGTTGAGAACGTTGGTGCCGCCCGCGTACACGCCAACCGATCGACCGACAAAAGTCGCTGGCGGTATCCGGGAGTCCGGCGCTCTGGGCCACGGCAGACCTGAACGCTTTCGTCAGCAGTAGGTCATTCAGGGCCTGGGCTTGGGTTTGAGCAGGGCGTCAGGTATGGGTTCGAACCCCCACTGAACGTCGTGGGGTCGATGTTCTGTGGCTGCGAGACCCAGACCGTCGCGATCGACTGGTACTGCGGAGTGGAGGTCGTCAGTGCCACGACGACGGCCGGGGCGAGCACAATCGGCAGGGCGAGGAGCCACAACCGGCGGAAGAGTGCCTCAAGAAGTTTCCGCAGATTCACTTACGCCTCCAGCAACAGCCCGTCGGCTTGTTACCGAGTGTGGGGTTTTCCGGTGGAGTGGCGGTTGAGCCGCCGGGCCCCGCAACGGATGTCGACGCTCACTCGGCTACAGAGACGAGGCGTTCGCCGGCATGGAGCGCCAGCTCCCGACGGAAGTACTTGACCGTCGCCAGCAGGCCGCTGGTCAACGTGACTCGCGGCTGCCATCCAAGCAGCGTCCGCGCCCTCGAGATATCCGGGCAGCGGCGCTGCGGGTCCTCTCCGACGGCCCCGTCGGTGAATGCCAGCTTCGTTGAGGCTCCACTCAGCTCTGAAATCAGCGTCGCGAACTCGAGGATCGTGTGCTCCTCGGGGTTGCCCAAATTGATGACCTGTCCTGCGGCTGACTCCCAGGTCATCGCGCGCAGCAGGCCGTCCACGAGGTCCGAGACGTAGCAGAGTGAACGCGTCTGTGAACCGTCACCGTAGATGGTTAGCGGCTCTCCTCTGAGCGCTTGCGTGATGAAGTTGGGAACGAGGCGCCCGTCGTCAGGGTCCGAGTGTGGCCCGTAGGTGTTGAAGATGCGGACGATGCGGCCGTCGAGACCACGAGTCCGAACCGCTGCCGTCGTCAGTGCTTCGCCAAAGCGCTTGCCTTCGTCGTACATGGATCGCGGGCCGACGGAGCTGACGTTGCCGCGGTACTGACTCTCTCTGGGGATGTTCCAGCGGGTCGCCGTAGATCTCCGACGTGCTCGCGTAGAGGAACGAGGCCCCGTTGGCGAGAGCGAGCTCGACAAGCCTCAGCGTGCCTTCGCTGTTGACTCGCAGGGTTTCGATCTGGCGACGCTGGTAGCCCGGAGGGCTGGCCGGGACTTGCCAGGTGATAGACGGCCTTCACATCGCCGAGGTCCGGAAGCGGTTGGACGACGTCGTGTTCGAGGAACGAGAACCCGGCGCAGCGGGCGATGCCCTCGATGTTCCGCAGCCGCCCGGTCGCAAGGTTGTCGATGCAAACCACGCGCTCGCCTCGATCGAGCAGCGCCCGACAAAGGTGCGAACCGATGAACCCCGCTCCACCGGCAACGACGATCGCGGCAGAACCGGTGCGGCTCAAGAGGATCCCCTTCCCAGGACCACAGTCGGGACGGTCTGAAGAAGGATTTTCATGTCCAACGCAAAGCTCCGGCGCCGCGCGTATTCGAGATCGAGCTCAACCATGTCAGCGAAATCGTGGACACGGCCCCTCAGCGTCACCTGCCAGAGGCCGGTCATGCCGGGCGTTGCGCTGAGGCGCTGGAGCTGGTGTTCGTCGTATTGCAGCACCTCGCTCATCAACGGTGGCCGCGGGCCGACGAGGCTCATGTCGCCGCGCAGAACGTTGATCAGCTGGGGCAACTCGTCGAGGCTCGTCCGGCGCACGAAGCGGCCCGCGCGCGTCCGGCGAGGGTCGTCCTTCATCTTGAACACCGGCCCGGAGCGCTCGTTTTGGTCCATGAGTTCGGCAAGGAGTCTGTCTGCGTCACGCCTCATGGACCGGAACTTCCAGCATGTGAAGCAATTGCCGCCCGCGCCCACGCGAGTCTGCCGGTAAATGGCGCCTCCGCGGCTGTCGAGCATGATGAAGATCCCCACAAGCAGGAGCAGCGGTGAGGCGACAATGAGTCCGAGCCAACGCCCCGATGACATCGATGGTTCGCTTCCAGAACGGCATCGGCAGCGCAGCGACGATCGGCTCGGCGCCGACGACCTGTCCAACCGACTCCAGTGTTTCGGCGAGCGTCACGGACGTAGCCACGCAGCCTCCCGTTCGGTTGTGTCGGCAGTCACCGACAGGCTCGGCCGGCCGACCGAGCAATATTTGAACCCCGCCGCGGCCGCGCGCATCGGATCGATGCAGTTCCGGAGGTCTACCAGCACGGCGCTACTCACCACGCGGGCGACCTCGTGGAAATCCATTTCGACAAAGTCGCGCCACTCGGTGGCGACCACGAGCACATCGGCGCCGACCGCGGCGTCGATGACTGTGGCGGCAACGGTCACGCTGGGCGCCGTTGCGTGGATCGCTTCTGCGGTCACAACGGGGTCGTAGACGGTCACACGCGCGCCGTTGAGGTGGAGCAAGTTCGCCAATTCAAGCGCTGGCGAGTTGCGGGTGTCGTCGGTGTTCGCCTTGAAGGCGGCCCCCAGGACCGAAACGTTGGCCCCTTCAAGGTCACCAGCACAGCCACGGATCTTCTGAACGGCCCGAAGGAGCTGATCGCCATTGATTTCGATGACAGAGCGCAGGAGCTGCGGATGCGTACCGTGCGTAGCAGCCATGTGTGCGAGCGCGCGAACGTCCTTTGGGAAGCAGCTGCCGCCCCAACCCAGGCCGGCATGGAGGAACTGGCCGCCAATCCGGCTATCGAGGCCCATGCCCTGCGCCACTTCCGAGACATCAGCCCCAAGTGACTCACAGATGGCCGCCATCTCGTTGATGAACGAGATCTTCGTCGCGAGGAAGGCGTTGGACGCGTACTTGATCATCTCCGCCGTACGGATGTCAACGCGCTGGATGGGAGCCCCCAGCCCGCAATAGAGGGACGCCACGCGTTCGCGGGCGGCCTCATCGTTGGAACCGAGAACCACGCGATCCGGGTGCAAGAAATCCTTGACCGCCGAGCCTTCGCGCAGAAATTCAGGATTGGAGACCACGGCAACGTCGCGCGCTCCGCTGCGCTCCGCCATGCCCGCGACGAGGTCGCCGGTGCCGATGGGGACCGTGCTCTTGTTGACGATGATGGCCCCGGGCGCCAGCCGCGACGCGACGTTCGCCACCGCGTCACGCACGGCACGAAGGTCCGCCGCCCCTTCGTGCGAGCCCGGCGTATTCACCGCGATGAAGACGATGGACGCCTCGAAGCGGTCGGGGTACGAGGAGCTGAATCGAAGTCGCCCGCTGGCCACTCCACGAGAGATGAGTTCATCGAGTCCGGGCTCGAAGAATGGGGCGCACCCTCGGCTGAGCTGTGCGACTTTCGCCGCGTCGATATCGACGCAGTCCACGTGGTGGCCGAGTTCAGCGAAACACGCCGCCGAAACAGCGCCCACGTAGCCACAGCCGATAACCGCGAGACGTTCCACAGGTCACTCCTTGCCGGTTGAAGCCTGTGGGAAGCTTGGCAGCGGTTCGTTGATGCTCCGTTGAGGCACCGTACTCCGTCTACTTGATCCGTCCCGCACAGCCACTCGCCGGTCACTGACGGGCCGACTCAGCGAACGGCAAGGTCCGGGCGGCTGCCGCGTCCGCGAATGCCGTGGAGGGCGCAGCGTGGAGCGAGCCGGGCGAGCGCCGGGAGATCGCGCAGCAGGTACCGTTTGCCCAGCCGCCGCGGCTCCTGCGCCATCCGCACGGTCCACTCAAGACCCAGACGCTGCATCGTTCCTGGCGCTCTTCGCCGCCTGCCGGCGAAGAAATCGAACGTCCCTCCAACGCCAACCCAGACTGCGCCTGGAACTGTCGGGGCCGCCGTTGCGATGAATCGCTCCTGGGACGGGCAGCCGAGCGCTACGAAGACCACATGCGGCCGAGACTGCCGGATCAAGTCTATGTGCGACTCCTGCTGTTCAGGCGAAAGAGCCCCGAACGGTGGGCAAAAGACCAGCGGCGTCTCAAGACTTGGGAAGCTGGCGCGAAGGGCGGCGGCGGCTGGCTCGGCGATGTCGGGCGAAGAGCCGTACATCGCTACGCGTAAGCCCCCCAGGCTCGGTGCTGCTTCGCACAATCGCCGGACGAGATCGACTCCAGGAACGCGGGATATCTTCCTGGCGCCGGCCAATCGGGCGAGCCAAACCACCGGCATGCCATCAGCGACCACGAGGTCCGACGTAGCGAGGTCGAGCTGGAGCTGCAAGTTCGCACGGGCGAGTGCCAAGAAATCGAGATTTGCCGTCGCTACGCGACCCCCTGCCCCTGAGGCAATTCGGCGAACGCACACGTCAACGGCATCGTCCATGCCACCGTCGAAGATCGGGATACCGCCCACCGAAACGTGGCGGGCGGTGGCGATCCTGGTCTCGGCATCGAGTACTTCAGTCACGGAAGTTACTCTGCGAGCAGTCGGTACACCGTCGGTTGAGTGCGTGTCCGCGGTCCGGGCTCTTGGCGTGAACCGTCAACGCGGGCGTATAATGCGGGGATGGCGACCACTGCTGACATCCCCGCCACAGCCATAGCCGGCCACGCGATGCCTGACAGCCTCACAGAGAGAGAGAACCGTCTCCTGAAGCAGGCGGGCGATCGCGTGTTTACGTTGGCGCGGCAAGTCGCTGCCCTCGAACAGGAGAAGCGTCAGCTTCAGCAGACGAGCGACCACCTCGAGGCTCTGCTCAATGAGGTCCGTCGTTCCCGAGACGTACTCTCTGCGCAAGTTGAATCGTTGCTGATAGAGCGGGATCGCGACTACGAGGAACGCGCTGAGCTCCGGCGATTGTTGGCCGCGACGAGTGCGTGGGTTCAGAGTACGTTGAACGCCCCACGCGCCAACGAAGTGGGCCGTGCTGCTCCACAGAAGTCGGTCGAGAGAGGCCGCACTCCCGAGAGGCCCAAGCCCACCCCGAGCAGCGACGTCCTTGGCCGGATCGAACGAGGCTGGAAGCGCCTGCGCTTCGGCTAGAAGACTCGTCTGCCTACTTCCGGGATCTTGCCGCGTCCGCGAAGAACGTCGTTCAGTGCCGCTGAGAGATCTCCCTCTTCACCTCGCCGTGGCGCACCCGTTCCGCCGCAGTGGCCGCATCGCTCAAACCCCCCACCAGCACTGGAGACGAGTCCACTCCCCTCATCACACATGGAGCAGACGCGCGGAGCCGTCCTCTCGAAGAAGCGCCGCAAATGGCTCCGGGCGCTGGCTACTAAATGCACAGGCTGCCTCGTCCATCCACATTGTCCATCCTACGAGACGCCCCGCAAGTGAGCCGCGAATGCCTAGGCCGGTACGCCGTCGGGAGACGCGGGCCGCATCACGTAACCCAGCGTCTGACGCGAAACGATCTCAAACTCGTCGCCGCCCGCATCCCGGAGCTTGTGACGAAGGTGGGAGATGTGCGTCTTCAGGAGTGATGCATCCGGGTCACCAAGAGTGTCCCACCCGAAGGTGAGGAGGCGTTCTATCGGCGTAAGGTGTGGCTGATGCTCGCACAGGCAATAAAGGAGACGAAGTTCGAGCTTGGTGAGCGGTAGCGGGATCCCGTTCTTAGAAGCGTGATAGCGATCCAGGGCGACTTCGAGGTCACCCACCTTGATTGAGTCGGCGACCGGGGCGGTGGCCGCACGTGCCGCCCGGGCTTCTAGGCGAAGCACCACTTCGGTCGGGTTATACGGACGCCTGATCACCTCATCGGCGCCTGCCTTGACGGCTCGCGACGGGAACGGCTCGCGTGGACGGTCCACGGTCAGCAGCAGTGCTGCCGATGGGAACCGCGTGCGCAGCGAGTGCACAGCGGCGAGGTCCCGATCATTGCCGTCATCAAATTCCACGATGATTCCACTCGGCTCGAAGGGCAGCTTCGCGAGCAACCGTTCAGGCTTGTCGACAGTGATCGCCTGGTGGCTTCGCCTCTCCGCGGCGTACGAAAGAACGTCAAGAGAAGTGGGATCTCCCGACACGACGGCAATGTTCAACGTTCAGCTTCCTTTTGTTGGGAGGTCCGTCAGACCGGGGTGAAGCTGTAGCCGACGCCGTGAACGGTCCGGACCATGTCTTCCGGTCCCCCGGCGTCGCGAAGCTTCTTCCTGATAGAACTCACGTGGCCTTTGAGAAGTGTCGCATCCCGAACGTTGCTGTAGCCCCAGATTTGCTCCGTGAGGAATGCATGAGAAAGTGCCTGACCGGGATAGCGGACGAGTTGCCAGAAGATGTCCAACTCCAACGGAGTGAGATCCAGCTCGGCGCCCTGGTACGCCACCCGCCGGTTCGTGAGGTCGACTTCAAGGCCATTCGCCTCGATCCGTTGGGCCGGCCCAGCGTCAGTCGCGACGGCTTCCGGATTCGCGCGACGAATAACAGCACGGAGCCGGGCCACGAGCTCGGCGGGATTAAACGGCTTGGTCACGTAGTCGTCCGCCCCGCTATTGAAGCCTTCGAGAATGTCGGTCGCGCGATCCAGCGATGACAGAAAGATTACGGGGAGCGACGGATAGACCTCACGAAGTGCACGGCACGCGTCTAGTCCCGAGCCATCAGGCAGCGCGACATCCAGGACGGCCGCAGTCGGAGCTTTTCTCTTAGCAAACTGCACCGCGGCCGAAACTGTGCCGACCGGAACTACCTCATGCCCATCTCGTTGCAGTGTGTGGGCAATGATGTCTGCGTAGTCTTCGTCGTCTTCTAGAAGCAGTATCAACGACATGGTCGTCCCATCATGCGCTCCTCATCCGGGGATTGGTGTTATCGACTTCGCTAAATCCAAGGGCTCTCGCGTTCGCCACGATTCTCGTCCTGCTGCTTGCCTCCAGCTTGCTCGCAAGCGAGCGCAAATGGCTTCTCACCGTGTTTGTGGACACATGCAGCTCGCGTGCGATCTCGGCGTTCGAACGCCCGGTTGATACGAATCGGAGTACTTCCCTCTCGCGTCCGGTGAGACGGACGGTCTCCGTCCGAGACGGATGGCTGGCGACACCGCCATCCAAGCTGAGCTTCATGGCGCGAGTAGCGAGCCATTGGAGGAGCTCTCGGGAAACAACCGGCGGACCATCCCCTGTTAGCGCCTGGATCCCTCGCTCGAACTCGCCCACGCCAGAACGAATGGTCAGGGCACCCGCTGAGCCTTCAGCAAGCGAACAGGCGATAGCGTCGTAGTGTGTTGCTTCGGGAAAGACACAGAGCCACAATCCGGTGTCGATGAGCGTAAGCCGTACTTCGTCCTTGAAGCGCCACTGCGGTTCCGCTCCGTCGACGAAGGCTGAACCCGGCCGCAGCTGGAGAACGAGAGCGCGCACCATCGTCCCAAGCAAGGAATCCGCCGAAGAGACCGAAAACGTGAGCATTCTTGTTTCGCCGACCGCTTTACGCGAGAGTACGGAGCGCCTCTCTCTTACTATCGGCGCGTCTCGACATTCGTGGAGGACCCGATCCGGTCCCAAGATCCCTTGCGAGCACGCCTTTCCCGTTCACTACACTACCTGCACGGAAACCGATGGTGACAGGTTGGTGAACGTAGGTGAGACATGCCTGTCCTGTCAATCCGCTACTTGACAATCCTGCCTCGCTGATACCGGTTCGAGATGTAAACGTAACTCGGCAGCAAACCCAGTGGTTAGCCACGCATTGATCACGCGCGCTCAACACGCTTCCCTTAACCTGCGGCAAACCATCGCATCACGTGAGACTGCTGCTGGCCTAATGGTAGATGACCTCCAAAGCCCAAGTTCAAGGCAGGTGGAGTTGAGCGTCTCCGTCGTATATCTACGTCCAACGGTGCGCACCCGACTTCTGGTCGTGTTGGCCGAGCTGGGTCTCTTTGTGAGTGAGTTCGTGGTGGGGGATCTCCTGGGCTCCCAATCTGTCGGGTCGGCGATGGATGTAATCATCGTGCTGTGCGACACGTCGCAGGAACATCTTGACGTGGTGCGGCGGCTTCAGCTCACGGGCCGTCCGATAGTCGTAATCCTCCCGTCCGGAGTGGAAGTCCCGCCGGGCGTTACGGCGGTCGACTGGGCTCAGGAGGGGTGGTGGGCCGCTGTTTCGACGGCGGTTGCGCGCGCCGCCGGGCGCGCGAGAGCCATTCGTACGGGAGGGGTGGATCGCGATCCGCTTCGCATGGGGAACGTAGCGCTCCAGCTAAAACCGCCGCAACTCGTTGGCCGTGAGGCGTCGGTCACGCTTTCGCAAGCGGAGCGCGACGTGCTCGTTCGCCTGCTCATTGCCGGCGGTAACCCGGTTGGGAGTCAACACATGGATCCGTCGATCACGGCAAACTACTTAAAGACGATCGTGATGCGATTGCGGCGTAAGCTAGTGTCGGTTGGGGCCGACTCCGTGACGTTGGGCTCGGTGCGCGGGTTGGGTTACGTTCTACGCCAAGAGCAGGGATGAAGCCTGGTGCAATGGAGCGGTGACGGCCGCTGAGCACCGGAGCCTAATCGTGGTCCAGAAGCAGTCGTCGCTTTCCCAATACTCGACCGACGCAGCGAGCAGTTTCGCCAGTTCGCCAACGATGTAAGTGCCTAGCCCTAGTCCTGCGTGAGTCGACTGGATAGATTTGGAGTTCTCAAGGGTGATCTCCACGTGGGAGTCAACGGCCGCAAGCCTCACCGTGATGTTCCCGGCCGCGGCGCCATGATCGACGGCGTTGGAGATCACCGAAGTAATCATCGATTCGAGTTGCGCCGGACGTCCGAGAACGAGCCACGCCCCAGTCGCTTCAGTTGTCGAAAACCTCGCAGGGATGCC
>CAWHVJ010000013.1:0-84626 GCA_963832795.1 uncultured bacterium | reverse complement strand
CAACTTCTTCGGCCACTTCCTGCGAAACAGGCTCATCGACGACAGAGATGACCTCTTCGGGGACCAATGACTCCCCGCCGGACGGGGGCGACGGCGGTGGCCAGCCTGGCGCAACATCGGGCGCCTGTCGCCGTTGCGTGATCAGCTTCAACAGGATCACCGCGGCTGCCGCGAGGACGCCGAGAACGAGCAGCGCCTGCGCGACCTTCTTCACGATTCGTCTCCGCCTTCGGCGCGCTCCAGTAGCGCCTCGGTCACCGCCACCAGCCCGTTATACGCGTACACGAGGTAGTCGCGCGGCAGCAGCTCGAGCTTCTTCTTCGTCTCTTTGCGCGCCGTGACCGGGTCCCACGATCCCGTCAGTTCGATCGAGTCGTGGTCGATGCCGAACTCGAGCTCGTACAGTTCGCCGTCTTCGCAGACCACGACGCACCCGCGCTCCGGGTCCGCGGACGCGCCTGCATCGCACTCGATGGCGTTCGTGAAGAGCGCGTTCGGGAACGATGGGAAGGGGTCCAGTTCGGCGCATGCTTCCTTCAACAACGCCTGGAGCTGCAGCGCCGCGCGCTCGAGGATGTTGTCGGCCTGGGCTTTTCGGAGGAGCGGGTTCGGTTGCATTTGTCAGAAAAGAGTATACGTGGATCCCGCGAGTGGTCTCCGCCGCGGGAACCAATCCTGGCCTTGTGGCGTTGAACGAAGGGGGAGGTGGAGGCGATGAAGGCAATAGCGGTGGCAGCGATGGTGGGCGTGGCGGCGATCCTTGGCGGCATCCGAACGGCTGCCGCCGACGGAGCATCGCTGGCGGTAACGCCCGGGTCCGGTGCGTGTACCGACACGATGGCGGTGCACGCCGAAGGGCTCCGCCCGAATGCGATCATGTACTTGTTCGCGTCCGCCGGAAACTCGCTCGGGGAACTGATCACGTTCGACTACCCAACCACTTCGAGCTGGGACTTCACGCTCCCGGCCGGAGCCCGCTACCTCTGCGACGACTTCGCCGCGCCCACGATGGTTCTTGCAGTCTGGGCTGAACGTGAGGGCAGCGGCCATCCCGACATCCTGCTCGCCTCGGCGACGTTCACGAGAACGAATCCGGACGCCATCTCGCCCGGTCCCAACGTCCAGGTCGTGCCCGACCACGGGAGCTGCCGGCAGCCGATGCTGCTCGTCGGAAGCGGCTTCCCGCCGGACCAGCCGGTCGATGTCGTTCTCGGTCCGCTGTATAGCACGCCGGGTAGCGGCGGCGCGGGCATCGGGGTCGATGGTGGGACGACAGCGCCGGACGGTTCGTACCGATCCGACATCCTCTCCACGACAGCGGAGGACGGAAGCCTGGCCGCGCCCATAACCGATTCAATCGGGGCGAATGAATGCGCCCACTTCGGCCGATTGAAGATCACCGTGGTTCCGGCGAAGGCTCGCGCCAACGCAGGCGATTTCCTGCCCGCAGTCACGTACTTTCGACGCGGCGGCATCGCCGCCCCCGCAGCCGGGAGCGGCGTCGCGCACAACGACTCGCAGAGATGGATCGTGGCGCTCGCATGGGTTGCCGTGACCGCTGCCGTGGGCATGGCGCTGGTCGCCTTACGCCGCCGCTAAGCGGAGCGTCACTTCGGCGTCGGGAACTGGCGCCGCATCATCGCGTCCCAGGCCGGGTCCGGGAGCCAGCGCCGTGCGCGGATGAGTAGCGATGCCGAGGGCGCCACGGCATACCGTGTCCGTGGTCGCCGCGATGTGATGGCACGCTCGATGGCCTCGGCGACCGCGTCCGGTCCGCGGCTCAACCGCGCCAGCGGGCCTTCGTAGGCCGACGCGACGTTCCGCGCCACTGCCGTGTTGAACTCCGCGTACGGGCTCGCCGGGTTTTCGGCGCTCAACCCCGCCAGGGTGGCCGTCGCCGTGTTTCCCCACTCCGTTCGAATGAAGCCGGGCTCGATGAGGCTCACCTTCACCCCAAAGCCCCGCACTTCGAACCGCAGAGCATCGCTGATCGCTTCGACCGCGTGTTTCGAAGCGTGGTACACGCCGCCGCCGGGAAACGTCAGCCGCCCGCCCATCGATCCCACGTTTACGATCCGCCCGCGGCGTCGCTGCCGCATGCCTGGCAACACGAGCTGCGTCATTCGGATCAGGCCAAAGACGTTCGTCTCGAACTGGCGCCGCACCTCGTCGATCGGTACTTCCTCGATCGCCCCCTCGACACCGTAGCCCGCGTTATTCACGAGCGCACCGACCGCGCCCTCCGCCGCCTCGATCGCCTTCACGGCGGCGACCATTGACCCCTCATCCGTCACGTCGAGCGGCAGCAGTTTGCAGCCGAGCTCCCCGAGGCCCTCCATCGACTCGATCCGCCGCGCCGTGGCGTAAACGGTGAAACCGCGGCGGGCCAGCCGCTCGGCCGCCGCCCTGCCGATGCCGGACGAGCAGCCGGTGATGAGAATAGCGCCGGGATTGGCCATGGAACCCTCAGACTCTCGCTTAATGAGGGGTGAGTGTAGCGCGCCCGCAAGCAGAGCCCGTTCCGGTTCCCGGTTCCCTGCTTAAGCGCGCAGCGCCAGGCCGGTCTCCGGGTCGAACAGGTGCGCTTCGTTGAGGTCGATTCCTGCCGTCACCGCGTCGCCGGTCGAGATCCGCTGCGATCCTTCGAGCCGCGCCACCAGCTGCAGGTCGCCGGGCGCGATGAGATAGACGATCGTCTCATTCCCGAGCAGTTCCACGACATCGGCGCGAACCTTGAGCTCGACGACGTTCCCCGGTGGCCGGTTGTCCCAGCGCGAGATGTGCTCCGGGCGGATGCCCATCACCACTTTCTCGCCGGCCGATTTCAGCCGCCCCAGCATCTCCGCCGTGGCCATGAAGCGGATGCCCTCCCGCTGCAGGTACACGGACTCCCCCTCGCGCTTCACGTCCATCTCCACGAAGTTGATGCCCGGGCTGCCGATGAAGCCCGCCACGAACATGTTCACGGGGCGCCCGTACACCTCGAGTGGCGTCCCCACCTGCTGCAACTTGCCCTTTTCCATCACCGCCAGGCGCGTCGCCATCGTCATCGCTTCCACCTGGTCGTGCGTGACGTAGATGAAGGTGCCGTTTAGCCGATCGTGGAGTTTGGTCAGCTCAGCGCGGGTCTGCAGTCGCAGCTTCGCGTCGAGGTTCGAGAGGGGCTCGTCGAGCAGGAACACTGCCGGGTTTCGGACGATCGCGCGTCCAAGCGCCACCCTCTGCCGCTGCCCGCCGGAGAGTTGCCTCGGCTTGCGCTTGAGGAGGTCGGAGATGCCCAGCGTCTCGGCGGCCCTCTCCACGCGCCGGCCGATCTCATCCTTGGGGATGTGCCGCAGCGAGAGCCCGAACGCCATGTTGTCGTACACCGTCATGTGCGGGTACAGGGCGTAGGTCTGGAAGACCATGGCGAGGTCACGGTCCTTTGCCGGCACATTGTTCACGACGCGGTCACCGATGCGAATTTCGCCGCTGGTGATGTCCTCGAGGCCCGCCAGCAGGCGCAATGTGGTTGTCTTCCCGCATCCCGAAGGGCCGACGAGCACGAGGAACTCGGTGTCGCCGATCTCCAGGTTCAGGTCGTCCACCGCCGTCGTGTGGGCGTCGTACTTCTTGGTGAGGTGCTCGAATGTGACTTCTGCCATCGGTTTAGCCCTTCACCGCGCCGGCGAGAATGCCCTGCACGAAGTAGCGCTGCAGGGCGAAGAACACGACGAGCGGCACGATCATCGAAAGGAACGCGGCCGCCGTCAGCAGCTGGTATGCCGAACCGAAACTGCTCACGAGATTCGTGATCGTGAGCGTCATTGGCGAAAGCGTCGGGTCTCCTAGGAAGATCAGCGCGATGAGCAGGTCGTTCCACACCCACAGGAACTGGAAGATCGCCAGCGACGCGATCGCCGGCGTCGAAAGCGGCAGCACGATGCGGAAGAAGATGCGCGCGTCCGAGGCTCCGTCCATATGCGCCGATTCCATCACCTCCTTCGGCAGCGAGCCGAAGAAGTTCCGCAGCAGGTAGACGGCGAACGGCATGCCGTAGGCGGCGTGCGCCACCCAGATTCCCGGGAAGCTGCTCGTCCCGAACAGTCGCCCGCCAATCACGGGGAAGTGAATGTTCACGGTGAGGTGGTTGTAGAGCTGGAGGACCGGGATCAGCGTCGTCTGCAACGGCACCACCAGCAGTCCCACCACGATCAGGAAGAGCGTCCGCCGGAACGGGAACGACATCCATGCGAACGCATAGGCCGCCATTGATGCCACGAGCACGGTGAGCACCGTCGCCGGCCCGGCTATCAGGAGGCTGTTGATAAACGCCCTCCCCATGCCGCGCTGGTTCAGCACGCTGCGGTAGTTCGAGAGGGTGAAGTCGCCGGGGGCGGTGAGCGCGTGCCACCAGCCGCTCGCGGTGATTGCCTGCGGCTCGCGGAACGAGCTCACCAGCAGCGCAATCGTCGGGATGCTCCATAGCAACATCACCGCGAGCAGGAGCACGTGCAGCGGGAGCCGGCCCAACCGCAGCCGTGGGCCTCGTCGTGATAGGGCGTTTGGCGCCGCCGCCTCGCCCTGTGCCATGACCGCCATCTACTCACCCTCCAGTTGGAACCGTCGAATGCCCAGCACGAGCGCCGGCACGACCGCGATCAGCAGCAGCACGGCCAGCGCCCCGCCCACGCCGAAGTTCCGGAACACGAACGACTCGCGGTAGAACAGCGTCGCCACCACGTCCGAGTGGAACCGGCCGCCGGTCATCACGAAGATCAGATCGAAAATCTTGAGCGACTGGATGATGAGCGTCGTCGAGACGACCACGATCGTCGGGCGGATGCTCGGCAGCATGATCCGCCAGAACACCTGCCATTCGTTCGCGCCATCGACCCGCGCCGCTTCGAGCAGCTCTGCCGGGATGCCCTTGAGGGCCGCCGCGAACACGACGACCGCGAACCCCGTCCACATCCAGACCCCAACGGTGATGAGCGAGGCGTTGTTGATCTGGAACGGTTGGACCCAGGTGTCCGGGCCTGCACTTGTAAACCACGTCTGCAAACCGTGGGTGTCCTGCAGCCAGGCGGTGGAGTGCCCACCCAGGCTCGTGATGATCGCGTTCAACGTCCCCACGTCCGGGTTGAACTCGTACATGAACTTCCAGATGACAGCCGCGGCCACGAACGAGATCGCCATCGGCACGAACACGAACGACCGGGCGACTGCCTCGTAGCGCACGCGGTCCATCAGCACCGCGAGGATGAGGCCCGCCAGCACCACGGCGCCCGGGAACACCACCAGCCAGAGCAGGTTGTTCAGGAGCGCCGAGTGCGTGTCGGCCGCGAGCGGTTGCGGGTTCTCCGCGATGTACCGGTAGTTGTCAAAGCCAACCGGCGATTGCGAGCGGGCGTCGAGGAAGCTGCGGCGGATCGTGTCTATGGAGGGGTAGACCAGGAACGCGCCGAGCATCACGAGCGCGGGGGACAGCCATACCAGTGGCGCCCAGCGATTCCGTCCGATCATGCCGCAGCCTCCTCGTTGGCATCAGTTACTTTCTGGACGATTCAATGTTCGACAGGATGCTGTCGAGATTCCCCGGGTTGGCCAGGTAGTTGGTCACACCCTGGAAGTACGTCGTCTGCAGCTGTCCGCCGATCGCGTCGTCGAGGTCGAAGCGGAACGTCTTCGCGTCCAGCAGTTGCTTCGCCTGCTTCTGCGTCACGGCGTCTGGATAGCTACTGACGGGGATGTCCTTGTTCAGCGACGTGAACCCGCCCTTCGCCACCCAGATCTTCTGGGCGTCGGCCGAGGCCAGCCACGTCAGGAACGAGCACGTTGTCGGGTTGCTGTTGAACGCGTAGACGATGTTCGCCGAACCGGTGACGCCACCGCCCGGCCAATCGAAGAAGTCGAAGTCCGTGCCGGCCTTGGCGTTCGGGAATTGCGCCTCGATGAAGCCCGGACGCGAAGCCGCCCATGTAGACCATGGCCGCCTTCGGCGGATTCTGGAACGGCAGGTACGTCGAGTCCTGGAAGTTCGTCGCATTGATGCCGGCCGCGCCGCCCTGCTGCACGAAGCCGTTGCCCAGCGCGATCTTGCCGAAGTCTTCCCACGCCTGCTTCACCTTCGGATCCGTGAACTTCACTGACCCGTCGATCAGTCCGTCGTAGGTCTGGGTGCCCATTTCGTTCAGGATGATCTGCTGGATCCAGTCGGTGCCGGGGAAACCGCTACCCTCGCCCGCTTCCATTCCCATCGACCACGGCGTCAGCCCCTTGGACTTGATCGTGTTCGAAAGGTCCACCAGGTCCTGGAAGTTGTTTGACGCGCCGAGCGGCTTCACGCCGTTGTCGTTGAACCACTTCGGGTTGTACCAGACGGTCGCTTTCGTATCCGCCTTCATGAAGAAGCCGTACAGCTTCCCGTTCACCGTCCCGAGGTCGACGAACGACTTCGGATACTTCGCCTTGATTGTCTCTTCGAGTCCTGGGCACGCCGAAAGCGGTGTCAGCTTCCCTTCCTTGGCGTACTGCTGGAACAGCCCGGTCTCGGCGGGCGCCGCGATATCCGGCGGATTGCCGCCTTCGACCTTCACCGTGAGGTCGGCCGTGATATTCCGCGTGCCCGTGAAGTTCACGTGGCCGCCGGTCTGGTCCTGCCACGGCTTCACCATGGCATTGAAGTTGTCCAGCTCGGTCGATCCCCAGATGCCGAGGACCGACACGTTGCCAAGGTTCTTGCCCTGGATCGCCCCGGCGGTCGCCGACGCCGACGCGGACGCCGACGGCGAGTTGCCGGTGGCGGGCGTCGTCGTTGTGCCACCACTGTCATCGTCGCCGCAGGCCGCCGCGAATGCGGCCACCAGGGCAATGGTCGCCGCAAGCCCGAGCGCGCGCCGCCACAGTGAATGCTTCTTCCTCAGCTTCAAAACGTCCTCCTCGTGGATGTGATGGGGACAATCGCGAGATGCAGGCGCAGCGCCGCCGTCGCTCTCCGATTGCCCGGGTCTCCCAGGTCGGGCCGTCAGTGGCAGGCCGCTCACTTTCGGTCCCAGCGTGCCATCGCCCGAGTGCCACCGAGGATAGGCCGTGGGAGCGGCCGAACCCTCGCAAACGAGCGGTCCGGCGTTTCGGAGATGTTGCAGCCCGAACCGCTCTCACTCGCGCGATGCCAGATCGACAATCCATCCCGCACGCTCGACAATCGGCCCGCATTCAGCCAAACACGGAGACACCCATGGCAACGTTTGAAACCCTCGAACTCGATCGCGTCGGTACCGACGGCCGCGTCGGCCGCATCACCCTCAACCGCCCTGAAAAGATGAACTCCCTCTCCCAGGAGCTGCTTTTCGAGCTCAACACTGCGCTCCACGACTACGAGGCCGACGACTCCTGCCGCGTGATCGTCGTCCGCGGCGCCGGCCGCACCTTCAGCGCCGGCTACGACCTCACGCCCGCCCGCGGCGGCGCCGACGGCGTGGTCCGTCGCTACAAGGCCGTCGATGCGAGCGGACGCCGCCTGATGATGGGCATCCGCACCGGCATGCAGCAGATCACCGACATCCAGATGTACTTCTGGAACATGGCCAAGGTCACCGTCGCGCAGGTGCACGGCTACGCGCTCGCCGGCGGCTGCGAGCTCGCCATGATGGCCGACTTCGTCGTCGCCGCGGAGGATGCCCAGTTCGGCCATCCGGGCGTGCGCGGCCTCGGCGTCGCCCGCAACGGCGTCATCTGGCCCCTCGTCATCGGCATGCGCAAGGCCAAGGAGCTCTACTACACCGGCGACAGCGTCACCGGCACCGAAGCGGAGCGCATCGGCATGATCAACCACGCCTGGCCGAAGGAAGAGCTCGAAGAGCGCACGATTGCCTTCGCCGACCGCGTGGCCAACCTTTCCGCCGACCACCTGGCCATCCTCAAGGTCAACATGAACCGCTTCTACGAGAACATGGGCATCTACTCGTCCGTCCGCAGCTCCACGGACCTCGATGCCGCCGGGCAGTTCACTGGCGAGTCCTACATGTGGCAGGACAAGATGCGCGAAAGCGTCCAGGCGGGCACCGGCCTCAAGGGCGCCCTCGACTGGCGCGACGGCCGCTATCGCGACTACCGCGCCGGCAAGTGATGCGTAACTGATGCCTGATATGATGTCGACGGAGGCATCATTATGGCCATCAGACGTGCGCAACCTTCCCGTGATAGCGCTGACGCGCCCGTGCGGACCACCCTCGCGCTGCCGGCGGGGCTGGTTGCGGCCATTGACGCGGAGGTTCAGGCGGGCACGACACGCAGCCGGGTCGACTTCGTGCGGTACGCCATCGAGTACGAACTCTGGCGTCGTGAGCAGCGACGCATCGACGACGAGATTCGCGCGGTCGCGAGCGACCCGGAGTATATCGCCGAGATGGAACAGATCATGAAAGAGTTCGAGTCGGCCGATTCCGAAACGGCGCGGATGATCGACGAAGAATACGGCCCGTGGGACGGGCCGACCGAGTGAAGCGCGGCGATCTCTATCTCGCGCGGCTGGAACCGGCGGAAGGCACGGAGCAGCGCGGCACGCGGCCGGTCGTGATTGTCAGCCGAGACTCTCTCAATGACTCGACCGGTCGTGTGACCGCCGTGCCGTTCACGACGCACCGCGGCCGTCGCGTCGCTCGCCATCAGGCACGCTTGTCTGCGCGGCCGGGCGGATTGGCCGTGGAGTCGGTGGCGCTCTGTGAACAACTCCGGGTGCTCGATAAGCTGCGTTTGTTGCGGCCGCTTGGTGCCTTGACAGACGACGAGATGATCGAGATCGACCGCGCACTTGAAATCGCACTGGCGTTAGACGCTCCACCTCGGCCGCGATAGCAACGCTCCCTGCCGTTGGAGTAGGCTTGCCCTAATCACATCTCGCTGCGGAGGCATCCCCATGACAACCCAGGCTCACTCCTCCCTCACGACGAAAGATGGCGTTATCGCCGGGCCGCTGCGCACCTCGCGCAACATGAGCAAGGATGCCAAAGGCAGCATCCACGACGATGCGACCGCCACGAAGCTCGGCTTCCGCGGCGGCACCGTTGCCGGCTCCATCCACATGGAGCTCTTCCCGCCGCTCCTCATCGAGGCCTTCGGCGACCGCTGGTTCGAACACGGCAGCCTCTCGATGTACTTCATCAACGCGACGACCGATGCCGAGCCCGTTCGCGCCTACATGAAGGTTCCTGCCGCGGGCGCGAAAGATACGCAGGTCGATGTTTGGGTCGAGCGCGAGGACGGCATGCGCGTCGCCGAAGGCTCCGCCTCCATCGGCGATCCGGGCGAGCCCACCGCCCTCCTCCGTCGGCCCCTTGACCGCTTCGACGCTGGCGAGCTGCGTATCCTCAAGGGCATCACGCCCGGCACGAAGTTCGAGCCGGTGGAAGTATCCATTGACCTCGCCAACCAGCAGCGCCGCATGGAAGTCATCACCGAGCCGCTCACCTGGTATGTCGGTGGTTCGCCGTGGGGCGGTCCCGTCGCCATGCCCACGACCATGGTCCAGGCGCTCTACGCGAAGAGCGTGGCCACGCTTCGCGGCCAGATGGGCGGCGCCGTCGGCCTCTTTGGCGCCATCGAACTGCGCAACATCAACGGGCCGGTCCGCGTCGAAACGCCCTATACGGTCACGGGCGAGGTCATTGCCGTCGGGCAAAGCCCCAAGACCGAGTACATGTGGTTCGAGACGGGCATGGACGACGCCTCCGGCCGCCGCGTCGGCGAGATGCGCATGCTCCTGCGCTTCATGAAGGCGTCGTCGGCTCTCTACCGGGAGTAGCGCCCGCCGCCGTCGCATCGGCCCCGCGTTCCACCATCTCGAGCGCCTGGCCGACGCTGTCCGCAACGTCAAAGAGCGCGTTGCCGCCCAGGGGCGCGAAGCCGTTGCGCTCGATGTGCGCGAACAGGTGCAGCAGCGGCTCGTAGAACCCTGCGATGTTCACGATCACGATCGGCTTGGCGTGCAGCCCGAGCTGCTTCAGCGTGAGCAGCTCGATCGTCTCTTCCAGGGTCCCGAACCCGCCGGGCAACGCAATGAACCCGTCCGACCGTTCCTCCATCGCCCGCTTCCGTTCGCGAAGATCCCGCGTGACCACGAGTTCGGTCGCGCCGTCGTACGCCAGCTCCCGCGCCACCAGCGACTCCGGGATGATCCCGACGACGCGTCCGCCGCGCTCCGTCACCGCCAGCGCCACGGTGCCCATCAGCCCGACGCTCGCGCCGCCGTACACCAGCGTGTGCCCGCGCTCCGCGATCAGCGTCCCGAGTTCGGTCGCCGCCGCGAAGTAGACCGGGTCGATCCCCGCACTCGAAGAGCAGAACACGCAGACAGAGAGCCCGGTTTTCACCGCGGAAAGCGTTCCTGCACTGGCTTCGCCTCGGGAAGGTCGAGCCGATGCAGCAGTTCGAGCCACTGGGGCGCCCGCGCGAAGATCGGCATCAACAGCTCTGCCGCGGCATCCATGTCCTTCGCCCTTCCCCATACTCCCTCGATCGCGAACCAGAACAGCTCCTCGTCCGGCGGGCTGTACTGTTGCGCACCGTCGAGCTGCTTGAGCAGATCCTTACTGCTCGGGCTTTCGTCCGGCGGGATAGTGAGTGCGCTGGCAAGCAGCCGGAGCTCGACGAGCCGCCGCAAATCCGCCAGCGGCTCGTGGCTGTTGTCCACGCGCAGGTCCCACGTCGCATCCAGCGGGCCCGGCCCGCGAACGAGCATCGCCGCCGACTGCATCCCCCGAATGTCGCCGCCCTCTCCCTGCGCCGCTTCCAGCGCCGCCAGCAGTCGCTCCGGGAGTCCGCCATCGGCACGCTCGAATGCCTCCGCCATCGCGTCCGGCACGGTGTCCTTCAGCATCATGTTGGCCTGCACCGAGTAGTGCTCGCCGAGCCGGTGTCCGGCGAACGGAATGCACTGCTCTCCCGTGTGCACCGCCGGCGCTCCACCGGCCGCGAGGAATGCCACCTGGCGGCGCCCTGGCATCGTGTCGGCGGCGAGGATCGCTGCCAGCGCGCGCTCGGCACCGAGTCCCGAATCCATCAGCGCCAGCCCGCGCGGCCCGAAGTTGATGTTCGCGAACGACTGCGTCGCGACCGCTCCAACGCCGGCCTTCACCCACGGAACGATTCCGCCGACCGCCGGCTGGTGCGTCTGCACGGCCACGCCAAGCTCACCGGTGTCGGGGTCCCGCGCGACGATTGAGTAGGTCATGGCACCCTCCGAAGGCCGCAGCCTATCACGCCGCCGCCACGCTACTGTTTGCCGGTTTCGATCGCCTCTCGCGCCAGCGCCATCCACTGCCCGTCGCCGAACTTCTGCTGCTCGTAGAGCCACCACTCGCTGCCCCAGAGGTACACGCGATCGGCTCCGCTGAACGACGCGCGTAATCAACGTTCTTGCGGAAATTCGCCGGCGGCAGGTTGGCCGAAGGGTTGTCGGGCGATATGAGGCGGATGTCGTTGTCGTCCCATGGCTCCGCCTGCAGCTCGGTGAGCCAGAACTGCTTCCCTTCAGCGTGCGCTGCGCGCGCCTGGGCCGCGTAGTTCGGACCCAGCGGCCCGATCTCCGGGATCGGCACCACGAACTGGTGCCCGAACAACTCGTAGTTCCGGAACGGATAGAGGCTCGCGCCGAGGATATCGCTGTCGGCGAGCGCGTCCTGCCAGCGACGGTCGAAGACGAAGTGCTGCGCCTGGCTGATCGACACCGGCCGCCCCAGCGGATCGGCGTCATGGATCGCGGCCACCTCCTCGGCGGCGAACGCGCGGCTCAACGTCCAGCTGTATGCCCTCGACGAGGCGATGTACGGCTCGTTGTCCGCCTGCCACGAGTCGATCGCCGGCGAACTGGCGACATGGGCCACCACCGCGCGCACCATGTCCAGGGCGCGGTCGTGGACTACGGGGTCGTCGGAAATCACGGCATCCTCCGCGAGGTGCGTTTGGTCCAGCACCCACTGCGGCAGGTAGAACTCCGGGTGCCGTTGCGCCTTCACGCCCACGCCCAACATGACGTGCGATCCTGCGTTTTCGGCCGTCGCCAGCAGCGCGTCCACCAGCCGGAAGTCGTACACGCCCTCTTGCGGCTCCACCTGGGACCATTCCACCGAGATCCGCACGTAGCTCGCATCCGACTCTCGCAGGATGGTCGCGAGCGTCTCCGCGCACCACTCTGCCCGCCCCGGGCGGTCGTCTGGCACGTAGCCTGCCGGCCCCAGCGCGGGGTCTTCGAGCAGCAGGTATTCCGCCTGGTTGCAGTCGTAGTTGATGCCGAACACCGGATGCCCGGCAGGCTCCACGTGCGGCCAGCTGCAGCGAACGAACAGGACGAAACACAACACGACCAGCGCCAGCCCCGCGAGCGCGCCACCACCCAGCACCCCGAACGCGGCCACGACGCGCTTGCGCGGCGGCCCGCCTGCACTCTGCCACCCGGATGGTGCCACCATGCGTGGCAGCGTACCGCTCGCCACTGTTGGCGCATCAACGCCGGCGAAGCGAGAGGGGTTCTTGAGAGAGTGTCGAGCCGGCTGGGCCTGCGATGAAGGCCGTCGGTCGATGCGATTCGAAGGTTAGCGGGCTAACTCAGCGAGGTCTTTGAAGTACCGGCCGTGGGTGTTCCGAATCTGCGTTTCGGAACTCCCGCCAAGAACCACGACTTCGACATCGCCGTTGGTCCGCCACGTCTCTTCAAGTTCGAACCGCCGTCGAAGAGCCGCCTCTCGGTCCACATCTGCGAATGCTTCGGGGCCGACCACGATCGCCCCGCGCGTCCGATCGTAAACCAGAACAAAGTACGCCATCGCTTCCCTACCTTCGCAGATCCTCCAGTATAGACTCGACACGATCCTGCGCGCTTTTCAGTGCAAGTTCAGCCGCGGCCAGGCGCGCTTGAGCGGCCCGCCTGCGATCGTCATGCCCTGCCTGCTCGTCGGCGGTAAGTGCATCCCACCACCCAGCGTTCCTGCGATCGGGAATCCCTTCGAACTCCTCGCGGATATTGGAGATGGTGAGCCTGCTCGACTCCGTTACCGAAATGAACTCCGAAAGACGCAGCATCGCGTTCACCGACTCAACAGCATGCGGGTCGGCGGGATGCTCTCCGTAGCGAATGCCCCGCCCGAGTTGATCAGCGAGGCGCTCGAAGATCTCGGCCCACTGGTGTTGTTCTTGGGTTCGCACCTGCACCTCCACGGGCACGCCTTCGTACCGAACGACGACATGAACCGCTCTGTAGCCGTGGCTAGGATTGGAGCGGCGGTCGATGATGCGGGCGCCGGGGAACGCGTCGACCACGAGCGCGGCAATGTGGTCCTGGGTGTCGAGCCCTCCGTCTACCACGATGCGGGCTCCGGCGATGTCCTGAATTTGTGTCAGCCGTGCGCTCTCGCGCTGCAGTTTGTCGACGGTTGTCGCGCGAGTCTTGATGCGCGCAGACGGGTCGAGCGGTTTCCCGTCGAAGTCGATACGTCGCATCCGTTCGACCACCGCTGCGAGCGCCCCATCCCGAGAAACCAGGAACGCCTCATACATCCGCTCTTCCTCAGCACCGAACGGAGCGCCGCTCCGTAGAGCGACGCCGAGAGCGTCGATCCTGGTGTTGGAGAGCCCAGCCATGCTGCGCGCGCAGTGTAGCCCGACTGGCTGTTTCCGGGATCTAGGCCGGGCGCGACCGCCGCTCAATCGGGCGTCATGCGGGTCGCCCGACGGGAACCGTCACTCGGGGCGCCGTCCCGGCCGGCTCGCGTTTGTGGTCTACCGGGCTATCGCGGCTGTTGGGCAGGCGTCATGGGTATCAGCGACGCGCTTCCGTCGTAAAGCCTCGGTCTCGTGACGGGCCGCGCGTGTCACAGAATCGCAACGACTGCAATGAGCCTGATTTCTAGGTTGGATTCCCAACACTGGCGCGGCGCCATGTCTGCCACATAGAGACCGCGACGCGAACCGAACCCGCCACGACCAGGAGCACACATGAGCAGCTTGACCTTCGACGAGGAGTTCTCCGATCAGCCGTCCTGGCGTCGGCGCCTCATCGCGCTCTCCGTCCTCGTCGTGGTCCTCGGTGGCGTTGGCTTCGCCGGCTGGTATTACTTTGTTCGCGACACCTCCGCTGCGATGCCAACGACGGTTGCCCAGGACGCCACTGCCACGACCGGCAACCTCGTCTCCTCCTTCACCACGACGGGCACCGCGAATCCACAAGCCACGAGCAAGGTCACCTTTGGCACGACTGGCCAGGTCGTCTCCGTCAGCGTCGCCGTCGGCGACAAAGTCACCAGTGGGCAAGAGCTCGCGCGCCTCGACGACAAGACCGCGCTGCGGAACCTCCAGACCGCGCAGCTCAATCTCAACTCCGCGCAACTCAAGCTGAGCCAGCTCACCGCTCCCGCGACGGCCGCTGACGTCGCCGCGGCGCAGGCCGCCGTGTCGACGGCGCAGTCGCAGCTCGCCACCGCGCAGAACAACCTCTACGTCGCCCAGGGGCATCCCGCCCAGGCCGACATCGACTCGGCCGACAGTGCGATCCAGTCCGCCCAGAATGCGCTCACGAACGCCAAGAACGGCGTCGACAACTCCTACACCTCGCTCCTCAACGCCCAGCGTTCGTATTGCACGAACTCAAACACGCAGGCCAGCGTGTGTCTGCTCGCCGACATCCCTCTCAGTGAGTTCGGCATCTCCCAGCTCAACCAGGAGATCCGCAACCCCTTCGGCAGCACGTCGCAGCAGTCGGCGATCGTCCAGGCCGCCCAGGGCCTTCTCTCGGCGAACCAGTCCTACTTGAACGCGCAGAACTCCGTCGTCACGGCGCAGCAGAACCTCGATACCGCCAACAGCAAGAAGGCCGCCCTTTTCGGTCCGCCGACGGATCTGCAGCTGACGCAGCTCAACGCCGCCGTCACCAGCGCCCAGGCACAGGTGCTCAGCGCCCAGGCGAAGCTCGACCAGCTCATGGCCGGACCCGTCGCCACCGACCTCGCCTCGGCACAACAGTCTGTCCAGCAGGCGCAGACGTCCGTGGAAACGGCCCAGGACGCAGTCGACGCGCTTACCCTCAAGGCGCCGTTCGATGGCGTGGTAGGCGCCATGACCCTCAACGTCGGTGACCAGGCCAGCGCCGATTCCATCACCATTACCAACCCCGACGCCATGCGCATCGACCTCACCGTCTCGGAGACGGACCTCCCGAACGTCAAGAAGGATGAGTACGGCATCGCTACCTTCGACGCTCTCACCGGGAACACCTACCTCGTGAAGGTCACCAGCGTGAGCACCACGCCGACCGTCACGCAGGGCGTCGTTACCTACCCCGTGCAGGCGCTCATCCTCCGCACTGCTGACATCCAGAAGGACCAGACCCAGCTCCAGAGCATCGCCTCGGCGCTGCTCACCCTGGGCGGCGGGGGCACGGCGCGCACGTTCACGGGCACCGGTGGGGCCGCCGCGAGCGGGACTCCGGGCGCGAACCGTGGCGGCTTCGCCGGCCGCACCCCCGGCGCCAACGCCAACCGCACCCCGCCAGCGAACTTCACCCCCGGCGCGAACCGCACACCCGGCGCCGGTGGCGGCGGATTCACAGGCGGTGGCGGCGGAGGTGCCGGCATCCTCGCGCTCCTCGGCAGCGCCACGCTCCCGTCGCAGGGTATGAGTGCCACCGTCACCATCCTGTCGTCGGTGAAGACCAACGTCCTCCTCGTCCCCACTGGTGCCGTCAAGCGCCAGGGCCAGACACGCTACGTCGTCGTTAAGAAGGATGACGGCACCACCGAAAACGTCGACGTCACCATCGGCGGCTCCGACGCCACCAACACCGAGATCACATCCGGTATCACCGAGGGCACCACCGTCGTCCTGGGCGCTACGTCCTCCGCAACGGGTACGACCGGCACGACGCCCACGACGGGTGGCAACGTCACCGGTGGCTTCGGCGGGCGCGGTGGGGGCATCCAGATCCAGGGCGGCGGTCCCGCCGGTGGTGGGAGCGCACCGGGCGGCGTCAGGTGATCACGCTCGAGTCTGTCTCCAAGATCTATCGCGCCGGCACCAACGCCATCCGCGCGCTCGATGCGGTTGACCTGGAGATCGCGCGCGGCGAATACGTTGCCATCATGGGTGCCTCCGGCTCAGGCAAGAGCACCATGATGAACGTCCTCGGCTGTCTCGACCGTCCCACCAGCGGCCGCTACCTCTTCGAGGGCTACGACGTCGGCAAGATGTCTCCCGGACATCCAGGCCAAGCTCCGCAGCCGCGAATTCGGCTTCGTCTTCCAGCAGTTCAACCTGCTGCCGCGGATGTCGGCCATCGAACAGGTCGAGTTGCCGCTTGTCTACCAGAGCGGGCGCCAGCGTCGCCGCCGCGCGAAAGAGGCCCTCGCCCGCGTTGGCCTCCAGCAGCGCATGAACCACCGGCCCACCGAGCTTTCAGGTGGCCAGCAGCAGCGCGTCGCGATCGCACGCGCCCTCGTCGCCAACCCTCGCGTCATCCTCGCCGACGAGCCCACCGGCGCCCTCGATACGACCACCGGCGAAGAGGTGATGGGCATCTTCACCAGCCTCGTCCGCGATCACAACATCACCGTCATCCTCGTCACCCACGAGCAGGAGGTCGCCAGCTACGCCGACCGCATCGTGCGCATGCGCGATGGCCGCATCGTCGAAGACCACCGCAAGGTGGCGGTCCCGGCATGAGCCCAATCGATGCCTTTCGCGTTGCCATCCGCGCCATCGCCGCGAACGGACTGCGCAGCGTCCTTACCACGCTCGGCATGGTCATCGGCGTGGGATCGGTCATCGTCCTCATCGCCGTCGGCCAGGGCGCCCAGAAGGGCGTCCAGGACCAGATCCGCTCCCTCGGGCAGGACCTGATCTTCATCAAGCCCGCGGCCCAGGGCGGCGCCGGCAACGGTGGCGCGCGTGGCGCCGCCGGCTCAGCCCAGACGCTCACCTCCGACGACAGCGACGCCCTCGCGAGCTCCGGCATCGTTGGCATCAAGGGCGTCGCGCCCCAGATTTCCGTCGACCTCCAGGCCATTACCGACGCGAACAATCAGCAGGTCACCGTCATCGGCACCACCCCGGATTACCCCGCTGTCCGGGGCGTCTCCGTCGCCGAAGGCGAGTTCATCAACGCCACCGACCTCGACAAGAAGGCCACCAAGATCGTTCTCGGCGCGACCATCGCGAAGACGCTCTTCCCCGACAGTGACCCGCTCGGCCAGCAGGTCCGCCTGAGCATCGGCGGCCGGCTGAACTTCAACTTCACCGTCGAAGGCGTGATGGTGGCGAAGGGCGGCTCCGGCGGGGGCACCCAGGACGACTACGTCTACATCCCGCTCACCACGATCCAGGCGCGAATCTCCTTCAACCGCAGCTCCACCGGCTCGGCGATCGTCAACCAGATAAACGTGCAGACCACGCCCGGTGCCAACCAGACTTCGGTCGAAGCCGACATCACCAACCTCCTTGCCGAGCGTCACGCCGTATCCACGCCCAACTTCACCGTCCAGAGCCAGGACGATCTCGTCGGCGCCGCAGGTGAGGTCAGTCGCACGCTCTCCATCCTCCTCGGCAGCATCGCCGGCATCTCGCTCGTCGTCGGCGGCATCGGCGTGATGAACATCATGCTCGTCAGCGTCACCGAGCGGACGCGTGAGATCGGCATCCGCCGCGCCGTGGGCGCCCGCGGCAAGGACATCGTCCTCCAGTTCGTCACGGAGGCGCTCAGCCTGTGCATCGGCGGTGGCGTCCTCGGCATCGCCATCGGCGCGGGCGTCGCCCTGGGCATCGACGGCCGCGATATCGCCGGCCAGACGATGTCGACCGTCATCCAGCCCTGGAGCATCGCCGTGGCCTTCGCCGTCTCCGCGGGCATCGGCGCGGCCAGCGGCAGCTATCCCGCCTACCGCGCCAGCAAGCTCGACCCCATCACCGCCCTCCGCAACGAGTAGCCGCGCCGCGGAGCGTGCGTTTGTAGGCAGGTTGCCGGACGGGGCGAGGCGTTTGACACCAACGCTATGATGGGCGGGCCCCTCCCTGAGGAAGCGGCGGGGCCGGGGCAGGCGAATGGGCGACGGAACGGATGAGCGCGGCGAAAAGCTCTTAGTTTTGGCATTGCTCAATAACGGCGAGCGCTACGAGGCGATCGCGGAGGCGCTCGCAGCCTCCGACCGGCGGCCCGGCGACATCCTCTGCGAGCTGTTCCGAGCAGGTATTGAGACACCGGACGACGAGAGACCGCCGCTCTCGCGACTCACGCCACGGGAATGCGACGTGCTCATCCTTGTGGCGGAGGGCCGGCCGAACAAGCAGATCGAGCGAGCGCTCGATCTCTCGAAGTCCGCTGTGAAGCACCACGTTGAGGGTATCTTGCAGAAGCTAAGCGCGGAGAGCCGAACCGAGGCGGCCGTTGTGTTCACCGATTGGCGCGCCAGGACCAAGTCTCCCGCCGTAGCGGCATGGGTCGACGGGCCGCCCCGGAGCCGGCGCGACCGGCCTGACAATGTGGACCGGGCCTTCCAGATGAACACGAAGATCTCCGCGCTGTTCGCGGGGCACATCGCCCGGGCCGTCGCCGTAGCTGCTGTTATCGCCGGAGTCGTGGCGGTAGGCGCTCTATACCTCGCAGCCGGCACGCAACCTGGCGTAACGCTCGGGGGCGCAGACGCGGGAGTCCGCTCGGTCGATCCCGGGCTGGCATCGGCTCCCAATGCGTCGAACGAGGCCAACGGAATTACTGTTACAGTGACCGGCTTCGTGGCGGACGCCACCCGGAGCGTCGTTGGCGTCGAGATCAGCGGGCGTACAGCCCTCGGAGACACCGCACTCCCGCTCACACCCCTCCGCCTGATCGACCAGGATGGCAACGTCTATTACGAGAACGGGGGCACGGCTGATCAGGACAACCGCCGGAGCCGGACGATCTACTTTCCCCCGCTTCCCTCTCAAACAACCCATCTGACGCTGGCGATCGACGGGCTGGACTTCATCAGCCACGCGGCCGTCGTGAGTGCCGTCGATTCCGCGCACGTCAATCACGAGCCGCTGAAGGGGCCGTGGAGTGTGAACTTCGATGTCACGGCGCCGATCGCTGGGGCCGAAGCGGTCGAGATTGGCGGAGGTACGAAGACCTTCGGGACGGCAGGATCCCTGACGGTCACCGGGATCACGCAAGCGCCCACCGAGACCGTTATTGATGGCTACGTCTCGGGGTTCTCCATGGACGAGATACCGGAGATGCTCCTCCATGCCGAGCTCAAGCTCGCCGGCGCGACAAGCCCCACACCATTCATCGGCCTGCGAACGGGCTTTGGACCAAACCGGGAGCAGTTCGAGGTCCGATTCCCGCGGAAGCCCGGTGCGGCCACCTTGAGGATATGGGCCGAGTCCGACAGCCAGCCTCACGACGCCGCGGCGGCCGCGAGCCTCGGGGCCAAGCTTGGCGCGAATGCCGAGGCCGTGTTCAGCCTGGACCTGCCGTCGTAGCGCGGCGACGCGTTTCCGCAAACTCGGGGGCGGGTCGCCTGAACAGCGGCCCGCCCACCTCGGTGCTCGTGCAGGGCGCGTCGCGCCGCATTGGCGGCCAGCGCGGGGGGCGGCCCACCCGGCGAGAGTGCTAAAGTCGAATCCACAATGATCGGAACGCCTGAACAGGACGCCTTCATCAACGCCAATAAGTGGGCCGTCGTCACCTCCCTCCGTTCCGATGGCAGCCCCACCAACTCGGTCGTCTTCTACGTGCGTGAGGGCGACGAGCTCCTCTTCAGCACCACCCTCTCCCGCCTCAAGGCGAAGACCCTCCAGCGCGACCCCCGTGTCGTCCTCACCGTTCTCGATGAAGGCGCGCCGTTCGGCTACGTCACCGTCGAAGGCACCGCGACTATCCAGCGGGATAACCTCGTGCCGATGCACATCGCCCTCAACAAGGCCATGCGCGGCGGCGACTTCACCCCACCCGACGACTTCGAGGAGCGCCTGCTCAAGGACGGCCGCGTCGTCGTCCACGTCCACGGCACCCGGGTCCACGGCGTAACGAACCGCCGCTAGAGATCCTTGCGGAAGTAGTGTTGCGCGTGTCCGCGCGGGTAGCCCTCGACGGTTCCGATGCGTTCGTAGCCGAAGCGCGGATAGAAGCCGGGAGCCTGGAACGAGTGCGTATCGACCACGGCCACGACACAGCCGCGCCGGCGTGCTTCATGCTCCGCTGCCGCGAGAAGCTCCGAGCCCTCGCCCAGCTTGCGCCGTGATTCCTGGACCCAGAGGAACTGCACCTGAAGGCAGCCGCCCCACGTCCAGCCCCAGAGGCCCGCGACGATGGCGCCGGAGTCATCGCGAACGAAGATGCCGAGATCGCGGCCGTCGCGGTAGCCAGTGGCGGCGAAGTTGTATTCGTTGATCTGTTCTTCGAGGAAGGCGACGTCGCCGGGTTCGGGGTGGTCTTCGATGATGTGGTTTGTAGCCATTCCGGCGAACAATACGATTGACCGCGGATCGCGTCATCGGCATACTTCCGAACATGTGTGCGATTCATGGCTAAGCCGCCACCCGCCTACCCCGTCCCGGCGGTCCGCCCCATCCCGCCGTCCATCATTGCGGAGGCGGTGGTAGCCGAGCTTCAGTCCAAACCCACCGATACCACGGTCCGCCGCATCGATGAGCGCCCGCCGCGCTTTGCGGACTGGCCCGACGGCCTCGATCCCCGTCTCCTCGCCGCCTTCCGACGCCGTGGAATCGAGCGGCCCTACACCCACCAGGCGCGGGCCATCGAACACGTTCTCGCCGGCGAAAACGTCGTCGTCGTCACACCGACCGCAAGCGGCAAGACCCTCTGCTACAACGCCCCGGTCCTCGATGAAATCCTCAAGGACCGCTCGACGCGTGCCCTCTACCTCTTCCCGACGAAGGCCCTCGCGCAGGACCAGCTCGACGAACTCCATGGCCTCGTCTCCGACATCGGCGAGGACGTCCGCACCTTTACCTACGATGGCGACACCCCCGCCGACGCCCGCCGGGCTGTCCGCAGCGCAGGCCACATCGTCCTCACCAACCCCGACATGCTGCACACGGCCATCCTGCCCCACCACACGAAGTGGGTGCAGCTCTTCGAAAGCCTCGACTACGTCGTCATCGACGAGCTTCACATGTACCGCGGCGTCTTCGGCAGCCACGTCGCGAATGTCCTGCGGCGGCTACGGCGCATCTGCCAGTTCTACGGCGCCAACCCCACCTTCATCGTCTGCTCGGCCACCATCGCCAACCCGGCCGAGCTCGCCCAGGCCCTCGTTGGCGACGACATCAACCTTGTCGACGACAACGGCGCCCCCGCCGGCGAACGCATCGTGGTCATTCACAACCCGCCCGTCGTCAACAAGGAACTGGGCATCCGCCAGTCTTCGATCAAGGCCACCCGCGATGTCGCCGCGCGTCTCATCCGCGCCGGCATCCAGACGATCGTCTTCGCACCGAGCCGCATGCGCGTCGAGATCCTGCTTACCTACCTGCGCGAATCACTGCGCAACAAGCCCGGCGACAGCGAGCGCATTGCCGGCTACCGCGGCGGCTACCTCCCGAACGAGCGCCGCAACATCGAGCGTGGCCTCCGCGACGGCTCGGTGCGCGGCGTGGTCGCCACCAACGCGCTCGAGCTCGGCATCGACATCGGCGGCATGGGCGCCAGCGTGGTCATGGGCTACCCCGGCCAGCTTGCCAGCCTCTGGCAGCAGTTTGGCCGCGCCGGCCGCACCCGCGAGGCCTCCATCTCCGTCCTCGTCGCCTCGTCGAATCCGCTCGACCAGTTCGTTGCCACGCATCCCGACTTCGTCTTCGAAGGCAGCGTCGAGCGCGGCCTGATCGACGCCGACAACCTGTTCATCCTCGCCAGCCACCTCAAGTGCGCCGCCTTCGAGCTGCCCTTCAACCTCGGCGAAGTGTTCGGCGCGCACACCGGCGAGCTCCTCGACATCCTCCACGAAGAAGGCGTCATCCAACGCTCCGGCGACCGCTACCACTGGATGAGCGAAGCCTACCCCGCCGAGCAGGTCAGCCTCCGCACCGCCAGCACCGACAACTTCGTCATCATCGAGCAGGGCCCCACGCCGAAGGTCATCGGTGAGTGCGACCGCCCCAGCGCCCCGCTCCTTATCCACGAGGACGCGATCTACATCCACCGCGGCCAGCAGTACCAGGTCGAGTACCTGGATTGGGACGACAAGAAGGCCTACGTCACTCCGGTCTCCGTCGACTACTACACGGACGCCCAGCTCGCGGTGGAGCTCAAGGTCCTCGACAGCTTCCGCCAGGAGGGCGCGGCCGCCGGTCTCCACGAGATGGGCGAGGTCGCCATCACCTTCCTCGCGACGATCTTCAAAAAGGTCAAGCTGCACACGCACGAGAACGTCGGCTGGGGCAAGATCGCGATTCCCGAAGCCAACATGCACACCACCGCTTACTGGCTCTCGTTCGACGAACGCGCGACGCGTGGACTCGGTCGCGAAGAGCTGGCCGCCGGCCTCAGCGGCATCGCCCATCTCGCGCGCAACCTGGCGCCGATCTACTGCCTCTGCGACGTCCGCGACATTGGCGCGGAGTCGCACGTCCGCTCCCCGCTCAGCGAGCTCCCCACGGTCTTCCTCTACGACGCCGTCCCGGGCGGGGTCGGCCTTGCCGAGAAACTCTTCGATGTCCGCGAGAGCCTTGTCGAGGCCTGCCTGGCGCTCGCCATCGCCTGCGAGTGCGAGAACGGTTGCCCCGGTTGCGTCGGCCCGCAGGTCGAATCCGCCAGCGCGGCGAAACGCGCCGCCACGCTGCTTCTCCAGCGCGTCGGCGGCACGAAGTGAAGCTCAAGCGCGTTGATTGCGTCATGTTCCGCGTGGCCGACGTCGATGCTGCTCTCGCGTTCTACCGCGACGTCATGGGTCTCGAACCGCTCTGGCGGGAGCCGGACGGCGGCATGGCCGGCCTGGCGTTCCCGGAGACGGCCACTGCAGGCTCCCGCACGGAGCTTGTTCTCCACAACAAACCGCACATCCCGCCGCTCGACGTCAACTACACGGTCGAAGACGTCCCCGCTGCCGTTGCGGAACTCGTTGCCGCCGGCTGTCGCGTCATCGCCGGGCCGTTCCCAATCGCCATCGGCAACTGCGCGGTCATCGCGGACCCCTTCGGCAACCCGCTCACGCTCGTCGATACGACCAGGGGGCTCCGTCAGAACAACCTCGCCTGAGCGCTTCGCGGTATCATCATTCCGATGCGTGTCTACGAAGTGACCCGCGACGGCGTGACGTTTCACCTGGAAGAAGCGGAAGAGGGCGGTTACGTCGCCACTGTGCCGGACCTCGAGGGCTGTATCTCTGAAGGGGACAGCCTCGATGCCGCCGTTTCGAACATCGAGGACGCCCTCGCTCTCTACGTCAAAGCCTCGATCGAGCTGGGCCTTCCGCTGCCAGAAAAGTATCGCAAGGTTTCAGTCGGCTAAATGCCCGACCTTCCGGCGCTCAGCGCCGACGAGGTGCTTCGTGTGCTCAGACGAGCCGGATTCGTCCCGATGCGACAATCCGGCAGCCATGTGTTCCTTTACAACCAGGACACAGGCAAGCGAACAGTCGTGGCACGCCACAGCGGCGACGTCAAACGGGCGACCGTCCTCACGATCATCAAGCAGGCGGGACTGACCGTAGACGAGTTCCTCGCGCTCCTACGCTCCTGACGCGTGAAGCGGATGGCACGCAACACCGCGCGCAGGCCTCACGCTGGTCGATACGACGAAGGGCCTTCGCCACAACAACCTCGCCTGAGCGACCTGACACAGGTGGTATGCTGCCAACGTGGAAGTTTTCGAGGTTATCAACCGCGGAATCCGCTTCCGCCTGGAGGAAGCGCCCGAAGGCGGCTACTTCGCTAGCGTGCCGGACCTCCCAGGTTGTTTTTCGGAAGGTGAGACGCTCGACGAGGCCCTGTCGAACATTCGCGACGCGATGCTGCTGTACGTCGAGTGCGCGGCTGAAGACGGCGAAGCTCTTCCGGAGCCATTCCGGTCGCTGGTGCCTCAGGCGTCATAGTTGCCGGGACAGCTGCCGGTCCTCAAGCCCGTGGAAGTAATTCGTGCGCTGGAAAGAGCCGGATTCGAACGCCAGCGACAACGCGGCAGTCACATGATGCTCAAACACCCGACGACCGGCGTGCGGACTACCGGGGCCCTCCACAGCCGCGCGATGACCACGCCGATGCTGGCGGCCATCATCAAGCAGGCCGGCCTCACCGTAGATGACTTCCTCGCCCTTCTCTGAGCCCGGCGTCAAACGCGGCCGCGAATGTGCTAGAAGTAGCACATGAGATCGATCGGCGTTCGGGAACTGCGCCAGCGCGCTAGTGAATACCTCCGGCTCGTTGAGCACGGCGAGACTGTCGAAGTCACGGATCACGGCCGCCCCGTGGCGCTCCTCGTACCCATCCCGGAGGAGCCTCTCGCCCGCCTCAGTCGCGAAGGTCGCGTCCGCGCGCCGAAAGACCCGTGGAACGTCGACTCCATCGTCTCATCCGCGCTACGGCCGGGCGCAAGTCCACTAAGCCAGGTTCTCCAAGAGATGCGTGACGACGAGCGCGGCTGATGTCATCTGCCTGGACTCATCGGCGATCGTCAAACTCATCGTGGATGAGCCGGAGAGTGCGGCGCTCCGCGACTTCGTGCGGCACCGCGCGGTAGCGTCCTCGGAGCTCGCCATCGTCGAGGTGACACGCGCGCTTGCCCGGAGCGAAGCACCGGTCAACCGCGCCGTCGCCCAGGAAGCAGCCGGGCGTGTATTCGCGTCCTTGTGGCTCCTCCCGCTCGACGAATCCGTCCTGGCTATGGCTGCGGCGCTCGAACCGCCGACGCTGCGGACGCTCGATGCGATCCACATCGCTTCCGCCCTCGTTCTTGCCAATGCTCTCGAAAGTCTGATCACCTACGACGCACGAATGCAGGACGCAGCACGCCTTGCAGGCATCAGCGTCGCCGCGCCGGCCTGACAGCCAGTCCCCGTGGATTTCAGCTCAGCGTCTGCTGGATCACCGGGACCAATATTGCGAGCAGCGCCCCGATCTCGAGGCCCCGCGAAACGGGGCTGCGGATAGGCTGCTCGAGGTGCACCTCATAGCGGTTCCTCCGCCCGAAGCGCTTGCGCGAGATGTAGCCGGTGTGTTCGAGGTCCGACACGATCCGCTTGACTGCCCGCTCGCTGATTTCCACGCGGTCGGCGAGGTCCCGGAGCCGCGCGTTTGGGTCCTCCGTGATGCAGAGGAGGACACTCGCATGATTCGTAAGAAACGTCCATTCTGACATATCGCTCGCTAGCGTACCCCTCAACCGCTTCTGCAACCACCATGAAATCGTGACGCACCCGGCACGATTTGTTGAATCTTTACGTTAAGCAGCACGCCGGGCTCGCTCTTCGCGCCCCACCGCCCACCCCTTGAACTCGAACCACGCAGCGACGACCTCAGGATCGAGCTGCGTGCCCGTGGCCGCGGCCATTTCGTCTCGCGCCACGTCTTCGTCCATCTCCGGCCGGTACACCCGCGTCGACGTCATGGCGTCGTACGTATCGGCAACCGCGATGATGCGCGCCCCCAGTGGAATGTCGTTGCCGGCCAGGCCCAGCGGATAGCCCGTCCCGTCGAACCGCTCGTGATGGTGCCGGATGTACCGGGTTCCGGCGCGAAAGTCGGGAAAGCGGGCCGTTAGTCTCGCTCCGATGTCCGGGTGCAGCTTGATGTGGTCGTATTCGTCCGCGCTCAGCCGGTCCGGCTTCAACAGCACGCTGTCGCGGATGCCGATCTTCCCTACGTCGTGAACGCGCGCCGCCAGGACGATCTCGTCGGTCAGGTCCGGCGAAAAGCCCATCTGCCGGCAAAGCGCCGCCGCGTACTCCGCCACCCGCTTGCAGTGCCCGAACGTGTATGGGTCGCGTTCGTCGACGATGTCTGCCAGTGCTTCCACCGCCTCGCGGGTCTGCAGGCGCAGCGCCATCTGGTTCCGCATCGCGCGGTAGAGCACTGGCGTCGGCACCGCCAGCAGCGCCAACAGCCACGCGTGAATGCTCCCTGCCAACGCCGCGAGGAAGCCTGCCACAAGCAACGCTGCGTCATAGGGCAGGTCGCTCCGGTTCTTCGCCCAGTCCGCCGCCATTCGCCGGAAGCGAATGCCCAGCTGCGCCCAGACAACGAGGAACACCAGTGCGTCGCCCACGACGATGAGCGTCATCCCGGCGAGCAACGCCGCCCACATCACGCTTGCGTCCGATGATGGCAGCGATGCGCTCGCCACGACCGCGTACACCGCGGCCCCGGCCGCTATCCCGAGAAACGCCTGGCAGGCGTTGAACGTCACCTGGCGCAGGTCGCGTTTCCCCGTCCCCACCAGCACTTCGGCGACGCCCACCCCGACGAGCGCGACGATGGCTGCCAGCCACGGCGGCAGCAGGAGCAGCGCCGCAAACAACGGTGCGCCGTCCGTCACCATCCGCCGGCGGAACGCGATCTGCAGCGGGAAGTGCCGGGCGGCGATGGCCGCGCATGCCAGGCCCACTGCGAGCACCATCTCGTCGCGGCCGATCCCGGCCGCTCTGGAGAGCAGCACAACCAGTGTCCCGGCCGAGACGGCCGCAGTCGCGACCACAACGAGCAGCACGCGGCGTTCAGATGGCGTCGGCATACCGGTGCGCCTGTCTCCCCTCACAGCGACGCCCCGCTTCGTGCGAAGGCGGGGCTGTCGTTGTGATTTTCGGCCGTTCGTTGAAGCTAGAAGAGCCTCAGGTTCAGGAGACCGTACGTCGTGGTGTGCAGCGGCGTGTCCGAATCACCGTTCACCCACAACCGTGTGCCGCCCAGGGCAATCTGCGTGGCGCGGATCTCAAACCCCGCTCCCCGGTGGTGAACGACGATGTCGACGGGGATGCGCGACACCGCTATCAGGCCGTAGACGGCCGGCTGGTCGTGCACGACCACCGTCTTCTCAGGGAAGAGGATGCCCGTATTAAGGATGGCGTCGACGCGCGCGTTGGCCGGAACGTGATACGTCACGGTCACGTCCTGGATGTCCTGGAGTTCGTCCAGCGGAACCGAGACCGTCACCGAGACCGGGTTGCCGTTGACGATGATCGTTGGGTCGCCGGCGCACCACACGCTCCGTGCCGATGCGCCGTGCACGCTGCTGATGACAAAGGCCGCCAGCAACGCCAAACCGAGCGCGACGGCGCGGGCCAGCGCCGGGACCATTCCCTCGTGTACTCGTGAAAACAAAGCCGAACTCCAAACAAGCTTGGAGCAGCCTCGTGTTTCGGTAGCCCGGCGATCGTGCCCCGCTCTGGGGTAGACCCGTAGCTTTGCGCCACCGGCTTTCGCCGGATTTGCCTTTGTCGGTCAGCGTAGTTGGCTGCCGTTACTCTGGAAGTCGGCGTACCCTACCGTACAAAACATCGGAATCCCGTTAGAGTGCCGCCCTGCCCGCCTTCAGCGGTGTACCACGAACGACGCGAGCTGTGGGTCCACCGGCTGGGTCTCCTGCGTGATGCCGTCCACGCGCGCTTCGCTCGGTCCTCGCTTCATCGCCACCGCGAACTGCTTCAACAGCGTTCGCTCGCCCTGCACGATGACTTCACAGCTGCCGTCGGGGAGCGCGCGAACGCTGCCTGCCAATTCGAGGGAGGTCGCCACGTTGCGCACCCAGAGCAAGAAGCCGATGCCCTGCACCTTCCCCTGTACTACCACGCGGCGGCGCTCGCGGATCAGTAACACGTCGCTATCCAATCGCCCCGCTGCGCGCCCAGATGGCCGGCCAGCTCTCGTCGCCCGTCACCGCCTTCACCATCGCTGCACGCTCCAGCCGCAGCGCCTCCCTGAGGGCCGTGTCGAGTTGCCGGGCAGCGTCGGGATCCAGGCGGGCCATCAGCGGCGCCAGAAGGTCGCGTGCTATCAGGCTCTTGACCGTGTGCGGCCACACGAAGAACGAGAACGCCTGTGGCGCCCCGAATGCCCCCCGGTGCCGCCCGAGCCACAGGTACCGTTCCTGCACCGACGTTACCGGCTCAACCATCGTCGCAAGGTTGCCCTGCTGCTCGCTGCTTCGCACGTCCACCAGGATGCGCTCGGGAAACAGCGTGAACCCGATCGTCAACACATCAGCCTTTTGCAGCAACTCGTTCAGTGCCGCGACATCCACGTCGATCCCGTTTTCCGTCAGCATCAGATGCTCCTCACGCAGACACGCCGGGTGACGCGCGACGGGGGTGCCGGCGTTCGCCTGCACCCCCTTTCGCGTTGTTACCCTGATCTTCGGCCCATTCGAGCCGTTTGTTTAGGGGGAAACCCCTAGTACATCGGCGGCGCAGGCGGCATCCCTGCTGCCTGCTGCTCCGGGCGATCGGTGATTAGACAGTTCGTCGTCAGCACCATCGCCGCGATGGACACGGCGTTCTCGATCGCCGACCGCGTTACCTTGGCCGGGTCGATGATCCCCTTGTCGATCATGTTGCCATACTCGCCGGCCTGGGCGTCGTAGCCTTCGCCCTTCTTGAGCTTCTTCACTTCCTCGACCACGACCGAGCCGTCCTTACCGGCGTTGATCGCGATGCGGCGAAGCGGCTCTTCCAGCGCGCGACGCAGGATGCGGGCACCCGTCGCCTCGTCGCCTTCGAGCTTCAGCTTGTCGAGAGCGGGAAGGGCGTTGATGAGGGCCACGCCGCCGCCCGGCACGATGCCCTCTTCCACCGCGGCGCGGGTCGCGCTCAGCGCGTCCTCAACCCGGTGCTTCTTCTCCTTGAGCTCTACTTCCGTTGCCGCGCCAACCTTGATGACGGCGACGCTGCCGGCGAGCTTGCCGAGGCGCTCCTGGGCCTTTTCCTTGTCCCAGTCGCTCTTGGCCTCTTCCAGGATCGCGCGAATCTGGCCGATGCGGGCGTCCATGTCCTTCTTCTTGCCCTTGCCCTCGATGATCGTCGTCTCTTCTTTCGTCGAGACGATGCGCCGCGAGCGGCCGAGGTCGGTCACTTCCACGCTGTCCAGCGTGCGGCCGATCTCTTCCGAGATGACCATGCCGCCGGTCAGCACGGCGATGTCCTGCAGGTTGTCCTTCTGGCGGTCGCCGAAGCCCGGCGCCTTCACGGCGAGGATGTTGATCGTGCCGCGCAGCTTGTTCACTGCCAGCGTCGCCAGGGCTTCGCCCTCGAGGTCGCCGCAGAGGATGACGAGGTTCTTCGTCACCTGGAGGATGCGCTCGAGCATCGGCAGGATCTCCTGAACCGAGCTCAGCTTCTTGTCGGTGATGAGGATGTACGGCTCTTCGATGACCGCTTCCATGCGGTCCGGGTTCGTCACGAAGTACGGGCTGATGTAGCCGCGGTCGAACGCCATGCCGTCGACGTACTCGACCTCGGTCTGGATGCCCTTCGACTCCTCGACGGTGATGACGCCGTCCTTGCCGACCTTCTCCATGCACTCGCCGATGAGGCTGCCGATGCTCGCATCGTTGTTCGCCGAAATCGCGGCGACCTGTGCCATCTGGTTGCGCTCGGTCACCTTGATGGAGTTCTTGCGGATCGCTTCGACCAGCGCCGTCGCGCCGGCCTCGAGGCCGCGCTTCAGGCCCATCGGGTTCGCGCCGGCGGCCACGTTCTTCAGGCCTTCCTGCACGATCGCCTGCCCGAGCACCGTCGCCGTCGTCGTGCCGTCGCCTGCGATGTCGTTCGTCTTGGAGGCGATCTCCTTCGCGAGCTGCGCGCCGATGTTCTCGAACGCGTCCTCGAGTTCGATGTCTTTCGCGATCGTCACGCCGTCGTTGGTGATCGTCGGCGCGCCGAACTTCTTGTCCAGGACGACGTTGCGTCCCTTCGGCCCGAGCGTGATCTTCACCGCGTCGGCGAGCGAATCAATGCCACGCTTCAGCGAGTGGCGGGCCTCTTCATCGAAGAGCAGTTGCTTTGCCATTCAGGGGTACCTCAAGGGTGTTTTAGTTGCGAGCGTCATGTTAGCACTCCCTGTCAATGAGTGCTAATTTCGTTTCGGCGAGCTTCCGGTCGCGCCGCCATCACACCTGCGCGAGTTCCTGCGGAGTCTCGCATTCGGCCTCCTCTTCGACGCCAAACAGCGGCAGCAGGAAGCCCATGTCCGTCCCCCCGCCTTCTCGCCGGCGCGCCCACATCCGTCCTCCCTGCGCCCGCACCAGCCGTTGACAGACCGTCAGCCCGAGCCCGATACCGTTCGCCTTCAACGCCGAGTCCGCCGCCCGGAAGAACGGTTCGAAGATGCGGTCGATGTCGTCCGGAGCGATCCCGTCCCCACGGTCGAGCACGCTGATGGCGGCGCAATCGCCATCGCGGAACGCCCGCACCTCGATCGGCGAACCGCCCGGGCTGTACTTCACCGCGTTGCTCACGAGGTTCTGGATCACCTGTTCGAGGTACACCGGGTCCGCGCCCACAGGCAGCAGATCCTCCTCTGCATTCACGATCAGCGGCCTCCCCGCCGCGTGGGGAGTTGCCATCCGCCGGAGCTCGCGTTGGAGCAACATCGGCTCGAGCTCGATGTCTCGTCCGCGTTCGGCCCGCGACAACGTCAGCATGTTCTCGATCAACCGCTGCAGCCGTTCGCCCTCGGCGAGAATGTCCTCCATTGCCGCTTCGCGCTCGTCGTTGCCCATGTCCCTCATCCGCAGCAGCGCCCGCGCGTTTCCGAGGATGACTGTCAACGGCGTCCGCACTTCGTGCGAGACCATGCCCAGGAAGTCGTCTTTCGCCTCGCTCTCGGCCTGGAGCGCCTGCTCCGACCGCTTCCGGGCGTCGATGTCCACCGCGATGCTGATCCACATGCTGACCGTGCCATCCGTCTCGAAGATTGGCGTCGTGACATCGTGGTACCAGCGGTAGCGCCCGCCCTCGCCGCGGACCCGATAGTCGAACTCGAACTCGCGCGGGCCCGTCAGTGCCGCCTCCCATTGCTCCTCGACGGCCGCGCGGTCATCCCTGTGCACGACGTCGAGCCACCCGCGTCCCTCAAGCTGCTCAGCCTTGAGACCGGTATAGCTGGTCCATCCGGGGTTGTGATAGCGTCCCGCCCCGGTCGGGTCGGTTGTCGCGATCAGCGCCGGCATCGCATCCACCACCAGCCGATACCGCTCTTCGCTCATGCGCAGTTCATGCTGCGCCCGCTGCTGCTCGGTCACGTCGAGGTTGATTCCGGCGTATCCGACGAGCTCTCCCGGTGAGATCCACGATCGGCATGCTCTTGCCGAGCACCACACGCCGCGATCCGTCCGCCCCTCGCACCGTTCGTACGTACTCGAACAGCTGCCGCAGAGACATCGCCGTCTGCCATTCCAGTGCCACCCGCTCGACGTCCTCTGCGGTCCCGCTGTCGCCCGCGAGGAGCTGCTGCCAGCCGTGGTCGCGGTACTCCTCGAAGGTCATGCCAAGGAACTGCAGCATGCTCGGGCTGACGTATGTGAGTTGGCCCGTGCTGTCTGTCGCCCAAACACCGAAGGGGATGACGTCCCCGACGGCACGATAGCGTGCCTCCGCCAGTGCCGCCGCCTGCGTCTCGCGCGCTTTTCGCTCGCCCAGCCATCGACGCACGGCCACGAAGCACCCACCCAGCAGCAGCAACTCGACCACGACCAGGACGCTCAACGCGATCAGTTGGTTCTGCGCCGTCTGATTGCGGTCGGCGCTGCGCTGGTCAAAGAGTGCCTGCTCCTGGCCCCGGATGTCCTCGATGATCGACCGCACCTGGTCCATTTCTGCCTTACCGTTGCCCGCTTCCGCGGCCGCCGCCGCCGCCGTCAGGCCCTGTCCCCGCCGCAGACCGATGCCGGCGGCCAGGTCGTTCAGCCGCTGGTCGATGTGTACCTGGAGGTCCTCGAATCGCGACTCCTGCCCCGGGTCCGAGGCGATGCGCCCGTGTAGCTGCTGGAGATCGTCGGGCAGGCGCGCCAGCGCGGTGTTGTACGGCTCGAGGTACGCTTCGTCTCCCGTCAGAAGGAAGCCGCGTTGTCCCGTCTCGGCATTGTCCACATCTTCCATCACGCGGTTCGTGTCGCCGATCGCGTGGTGGCTCAGGTCAACGTCCGAGCTCGCGTTCTGGTAGCTGCGTGTGGCGAGGAAGGAGATCGCCGCGATCGCCACCACCACGAGCGCGGTGGCCGCGAACAGCGGAATCGTCTGCCGATTTGTCGATTGTCTCAACTTTGAACGCCCTGCAGGCAGCGGGTGTGCGCGTCTGTCGCGCGGTTCGATCATCGTAGCGGCGCAGACACCTCAGCGGACGCACGTAGACGGTTTTGCAAGGTCCCGGTCTTACCGTTCGCCTTACTCCGGCGCCGCGTGGTGCGGACTGGGCTCCCCCGCCGTGTACGGATCCACGTGAATATCCACCGCCGAACCCGGCGGCAGCGCGTGGAGCCACGCGTCACGCAACTCTTCCGCCGTCTCGTGCGCCTGCTTGAGCGTGTACCCGCCCGGCATGCAGACGTTCGCGACCACGTGCACCGTCCGCCCCAGCTCCCTCATCCGCAGGTCGTTGATGTGGTCCACGCCGGCCACGCCGACGGCCAGCTTCTCCAGTTCCCCACGGATCGCCGGGTCTGAAGAGTCCAGCAGCCGCAACAGCACGTCGCGCCCGGACTCGAAGGCCGTCCATGCGATCAACGCGCCGATCGCCACCCCCGCGAGCGGGTCCAGCCAGCGCACGCCGGCCATCAGCCCGACGGCCGCCACGATGACGCCCGCGGACGATAGCCCGTCCGCCTGCGAATGCCTGCCGTCCGCTACCAGCGCGGCGCTTCCGATGCGCTTCCCGGTGCGGATCTTGAACAGCGCCACTCCCTCATTCCCGACCAGCCCGACGACGCCGGCGATGAGCACCACCCATGGTTGGCCGATGTCCGGCTCGTTCCCTAACGACGTAATTCCTTCGTACACCACCACAACGGCGCTCGCGGCGATCAACACCACCACGATCAGCGCCGCGATGTCTTCGAAGCGGTGAAAGCCGTAGTTGAACCGCGCGCTTCGTTCCCGCCGGGTGAGCGCGAACGCCGCCCATACGATGCCCGTTCCAGCGACGTCGATGCCGTTGTGCAGCGTGTCGCCCAACAGCGCCACCGATCCGCTGATCACGTACAGGCCGACCTGGATCGCCGTGGTCAGGGCGAGGCCCGCCACTCCGATCCGTAACGCCATCACCCCGGCGCGCGTCGACGATGCAAATGTCTCCGCCGCGGCGACGCTGTGCCCGTGGTGTGTGTGCTGGCCGCCTGGCTCGCTCATCCTTCTTCCCCGCCGGGAGCTTCCTGAACATGCTTTAGCGCGTCTTCGAAGATGTGCCGCACGTGGCTATCGTTCAGCCGATACCGCACCGTGCGCCCGTGCCGCTCGGCTGTCACCAGCTTCATCAGCCGAAGGTCCTTCATCTGGTGCGAAACAGCCGACTCCGTCAGCCCCAGCACATCCGCCAGATCGCGGTTGCGCAACTCACCCAGCGAAAGCGCGTGGAGGATCCGCACACGCGTCGGGTCCGAAAGTGCGCGGAAGTTCGTCGCCACGAGTTCCGCGAGCTCGGCCGAGAGCACCTCGTCCGGGACGCGCCCCTGCGCCGCGCCGTCGATTTCAGGCTCGATCGTCCCCACGCTTCGATGTTACTTGAACAGTTGCTCAACTATCAAAGAAAAGGTCAAAAGAAAAGTTCAGGCGCTGTACCGCGCCGCGAAGTCCTCTTCGCCCAGCCGCGCCCCGTGCCGCCGTTCGCTCACCGCGAGTTCCATACGCGTCAGCTGCGCCAGCCCCTTGCGCGTGTCGCTCGCCACGCGCGCCTTATCCTGCCGCCGCAGCCGCTGCTTGAACAGCCAGTACGTGAACGCCGTCCACTCCCCGTAGGGCACGTCGCGCCGCAGCATCGTGCCCGTCTCCTCGTAGTACAGCGCGAAGAGCTCCTCCCGCGACTTCCCGTACACCCGCTCCAGCATCGACTCATCCACTCGTGTGTCGAGGCCCCACGGCCGGTTGCGGTTTTCCTTGTGGATCTCCTCTTCGATCGAGAGCTGCAGCGCCTCCTCGACCAGGATTCCGTAGAGGAAGTTCAGGTGCGCGCTGTGCTTCGCCGTGCCCAGCCGCCGCGCGAACTCCTCGTCGTCCATCTCCACCGGCCACCGGCCCTCGAATAGCAGGCGGTCCGCCTCCCGCGCCGGCACCAGGTCCGGCATCTCGTCCAGCAGTCGCTCCGCCAGCAGGAGCCAATCGAACGCCTCGCCGTGCACCAGGTAGCGGAAGTCCCGCTCGCCAATCGTCTCGAAGGGCACGCGCCACTGCCCAACCGCGTCCAGCAGCGCCTCGAACCAGTGCTGGCCCGAGATCACCGCATGCCGCATCCGCAGGATGGTTTCGTCAGGCGCCGGAAGGTACGACTGTCCGTCAGCCGCGTCCTCGTACGGGCGGGTTCCTTCGAGCGTTGCATCGGGCGATCCGTTGTTCGCCATCTCTCCTCCAGATACTACCAGCCGCTCCGCTCCTACGCCGAAAAGATCGGCTCACTCCCGCCCATTCCGCACCGCCAGATCGGAGCGCCCGGCCTTTCACTTCTGCGTGCCGGCGCCTACGGCCCAAGCCGTCAGTCCTCGCTTGCCCCGTCGTCCCCTGCCTCCCACGCCCGCGGCGCATGGACATTCTCGTCGAGCCCGTAGATCCGGCGCAGGTCCGCCACGACCTCAAGCTCCCGTTTGCTGTGCGGGCTCGCCGACCACTCGCCGACATCGCTCGGCAACGGCTCGAACGAGTGCAGCACGATCTTTTCCAGCAGCTGCCCCATCGTCTCGCCGTTGAACTCCGCGAGCCCCTTCAGCACCTTCACCAGCCGCTTCTCCATCCGAGCCCCGATCTGTACCCGCTCCACGGTTGTCTCAGTCATCGCGTCCTCACCGTTACCGAATTACCATGGTAACAGTGGAGGTCGACCACGTTTTCGTCAAATCACTGCATTCCCAGCCGGCATCCGAACCCGGCCCGCGCCCCGAACGAAGCGCAGCGCAGCGAGCGGGCACGCTGCCGTGCCGCCCACCACAACCTCAGTCCGTGAGCTCGAACAGTTCCCTGACCCGCGCCGCCATCTCCTCCACCTCGCGCAACTCGCCGGTCGTCACCGCCATCACGAACTCGTACAGCGCATCTTCGTCCGCACTCAGCTCGACGCCGTTCAGGCGGAGGAATGCCAGCATGCAGGCGAGCCCCGCGCGCTTGTTTCCATCCAGAAAGGATGCGCGATCACGACTCCCTGCAGCAACACCGCGGCCTTCTCCGCGATGCTCGGAAACGCCTCTTCGCCGAAAGCCTCCGTCATCGGTCGCGCGAGGGCGCTTTCCAGTTTCCCGGGCGCGATCAGCGTCGACTCCTGCCCCTCCTCAGCATGACGCGCTGGTGCAGCCGCAGCCCATGCTCGTACTGAGGTAGCGCATGCTCACTGCGCGAGCCGGTGGAATACCGTTGGGTATTTCCAGCATCTCTTCTGCTGCCGCGTCGATCTCGCCAGTGCGCTCGGCCGCTTTCACGACCGCTCGCACGGCCTGCTCCGCCGCCGCTTCCACCGACGTCTTTTCGTCGGACGGCCAGCGCCTGCAAGCGCGCGAATGTGTCGTCGTCCAAAGTTATACTGAGCGTCGTCATACCCACCAGTCTACCAGCACTCCTCCCTCCTCCCTCCTCCCTCCTCGCTTACACTGTCCCCCACCCGCCCGAGGAGGCTCCCATGCCCGCCAACCTCGAACAGCTCGCCACTACCATGGCCGATCACGCGATCGACTTCCTCGCCAGCCTCGACGACCGACAACTGGCGAAAGCCCGCCTCCCGCTCTCCGACGAAGCCGAGCTCTCCACCTGGTACTACACACCGACCGTCCGCCGCGGCCTCCCGCTGAACGAGATGACCGGCCGCCAGCAGCGCCTCGCGCATCAGCTGCTCGCCTCCGGCCTGAGCAAGCACGGCTACGCCACCGCCGCGACCATCATCGGCCTCGACAATGTCCTCGACGCCATCGAGGGCTGGCGCAACGGCCCTTACCCCGGCGGTGACGCCGAGACCCGCGGACGCGACCCCGGCATGTACTTCTTCACCGTCTTCGGCGACCCCGCGTCCGGCACCTGGGCGTGGCGTGTAGGCGGCCACCACGTCTCCGTCCACCGCACCATCGTTGATGGTCGACTTGTCGCTTCCACGCCGATCTTCTTCGGCGCCGACCCCGCGGATCACGAAGCGATGGGCGGCGTCCTCGTTCGTCCTCTCGCTGGCGAGGAAGACCGCGGCCGCGCCCTCGTCCACATGCTCGACGACGCACAGCGCACCGCCGCCGTGATCTCCCCGCGGGCGCCGTTCGACATCGTCCAATCGAACCGCCCCAGCATCGAAGACGGCGCCCTCCCATTCGGTCTCGGCGACATCTTCTCCGTCCGGCGCCCGGCCCTCGATAACGCCTTCGCCCGCATGCGCGCCGGGATTGAGCAGGACTTCACCCCCGCCGACCACGAGGCCCACCGCTACGACGCAGCCCACCCGAAGGGCCTTCGCGCAGGCTCGATGTCCCCGCCCCAGCGTGACGCCCTCGCCGATCTCGTCGCGCTCTACATCGACCGCCTCCCCGATGAAGCCGCCGAGGCTGAGTCAGCCCAACTCAGGGCGTCCTTCGAAGACCTCCACTTCGCCTGGGCCGGCAGCCTCGAACGCCATCAGCCCCACTACTACCGCATCCAGGGCCCGCGTTTCCTCGTCGAGTACGACAACGTCCAGAACAACGCGAACCACATCCACGCCGTCTGGCGCGATCCTGTTGGCGACTTCGGCCGCGACATCCTCGCGCACCATCACGCCACCGCCCACAGCCGTTAGGCCGGTCGGCTCGTCTCCTAGCCGCCGCGGCGGCAGGCCAGCGCCTCGCTGTAGACCTTCGACCCGGGCGCCGGGGTCGTCCCGTGCAACACCGGCGTCGGCGCCGTCACCTTCCCCGACCGCGCCATCACGATCCCGCTCTCCACGTCGCGGAACGCGACAACCAGGTGGTAGCTCCCCGGCACAAGCGGCACGGCCTCGCCCGCGTTCTGCAGCTCCAGCTGGAAGCACGCCGTACCTTCGTAGAACGCCGACGAGCCAGCCGACCAGCGCGCCGTTGTCTTCCCGTCCTGGTCATGAACGAGCCAGAGCTCCATCCCTGCGCCTTCGTGCGTCGTCAGGTCGAGCACCACTTCCAGCGACGGGTGTCCGTTCTCCAGCTCCTGGAAGCTGGCCAACGACAGCTGCAGCGCCCACTTATCGGGCGGATCCTTGGGCTCAGGTGGCGCCTCCGGCGGGTCGTAGCTCACGTTCCCGGTCGTCGTCCCGATGAGCGCCTTCACCGCCGGCGACGTCGAGTACGACGCGTCCGGCTTCTCGCAGCCCACAAGCAGCAGCGCGACGGCCACCACCAACAGGCCCACGGCAAGCCCACCGCCCATGCCGGCCTCGCCCTCCCGGCCGATGTCTGGCCGCGCTTCCCCTCTCCCAGCGCACTGGGAGAGGGGTCAGGGGTGAGGGGGCAACGCCCGGCCCGGGTGAACGTCATGCCGCGCTCTCTCGCATTGAGAGCACGCGATTGCCTGCGCAGGGACGTTGATTCGTTCGTGCGCCTAGCTCCCCACCGTCATCGCTCGCCCGCTGAGCGCGAGCATGCGGTTCAGCGCGCTCATGTAGGCCTTCGCGCTGGCGACGATGATGTCGGTGTCCGCGGCCCGTCCGGTGAACGTGCGGCCGTCCTGTTCGATGCGAATGGTCACGTCGCCCTGCGCATCGATCCCTTCGGTCACGCTGTTCACCGAGAACTCCGTAAGGCTCGGCGTAAGTCCGGTGATGCGGTTCATCGCCCGGTATACGGCGTCCACCGGACCCGTTCCTGTGGCGGCATCCGTCTTGATGTTCCCTTCCGGGTCGACCAGCCGCAGCGTGGCCGTCGGCGTCGAATGGTCGCCGGCAGAGACCTGCACCATCTCGATGCGCCACGCGGCGTCTTCCATGCTGCGCATGTTCTCGTTCACGATCGCCTCGAGATCGCGGTCGTCGAGTTCCATCTTCTTGTCGGCCAGCTCCTTGAAGGCGCCGAACACGCGGGTCAGCTCCTCCTCCGTGAGCTCGTAACCCAGCTCTTCCATGTGCACCTTGAACGCGTGCCGCCCGGAGAGCTTGCCCATCACCAGCTGTGTTCCCTGCGGGATGCCAATCTCCGCCGGGTCCATGATCTCCCACGTCTCGCGCAGCTTGAGGATGCCGTCCTGGTGGATGCCCGACCCGTGCCGGAACGCGTTCTTGCCGACCACAGCCTTGTTCCACTGCACCGGCATGCCCGAGTACGTCTCGACGAGCTTGCTGGCGCGGTAGATCTCGCGCGTGTTGATGCTCGTCTCGAAGCCGAGGTAGTCCGTGCGCGTCTTCAGCGCCATCACGACCTCTTCCAGCGAGGTGTTCCCGGCGCGCTCGCCGATGCCGTTGATCGTGACTTCGACCTGCCGTGCGCCGTTCTCGATCGCCGCCAGCGTGTTCGCCGTACAGAGTCCCAGGTCGTTCTGGCCGTGGAAGCTCACCCGCGCTTTGTGGATATTCGGCACGTTCTCGAAGATCGATCGGAAGAACGCCCCCAGCTCCGAGGTGATCGCATACCCCACGGAGTCGGGGATGTTGATCGTCGTCGCTCCGGCGTCGATACAGCGCTCCACGATGCTGTAGATGAAGCGCGGATCCGACCGCGTCGCGTCCATCGGGCTGAACTCGACGTTGCTCGTGTACTTCGCCGCGTGGCGCACCATCGCCTCCGCCTGCGTGAGAACTTGCTCGCGGTCCTTGTGCAGCTGGTGCGCCATCTGGATGTCGCTGCTGTTAATGAAGACGTGGATGCGCGGGTCGGCGGCGTTCTTGATCGCCTCCCAGGCCGTGTCGATGTCGCTCTCCACAGCGCGCGCCAGCGCGCAGATCGTCGTATCGCGCACCTCGCGGCTGATCGACTGAACCGCCTCGAGGTCGCCCGGCGTCGAGCACGGGAACCCGGCCTCGATGATGTCCACGCCCAGCCGTTCGAGCTGCTTCGCAATCTCCAGCTTCTCTTGCGGGGTGAATGCCACGCCGGCCGACTGTTCGCCGTCGCGCAGCGTCGTGTCGAAGATGTAGATCTTCTCGCCCATCGGAAATCTCTCCTGCTTGCAGTATGGCCCTGCGGCCGCGAACGAGCGCGTGCCGCACTAACGGAATTCTTACGTATGGCTTCGGCGTCCCGCGCGCACCTGCGTACGGGTCAGAAAGCCAGGGCTGGAAAAAGGGGGGAAGTTAGGAGCGCGGAAGGGCGCGCCCCGGTGAGTCCGGGGCGAAGCTGCGTTCCTGTCGAATGTGTGCGGCGTGGCGCATCGTCGCACCAGTGTGCGGCATGGCAAGCATTCGCGACAAGAGGGAGAACCCCTACCCCGCGCTCACTCCCGCTGCTTCTCCCACCGGAACGTCCTCGCGGCCACGATCAGCGCAGCCGCGCCCCACGCCGCCAGCGTGAGCACGTCACCGGCGGACGGATGAGCGGTCGTCTTAGACGGGTCGAAGGCGTCGATCAAGCCCTGCTGGAACGGCCGGATGGGCAGCGCGTTTCCGATCGAACGCAGCGTCGAGTTCTCCACCGGGAAGAAGACGCCGGAAAGAAACAACGGCGGAAACACGATGAAGTTGATGATCGCTGGTGCGGCGTCCGCGTTGGGCACGATCGCAGTCACCGCCACTCCGAGCGCACAGAACGTCGCCGCGCCAATCACCAGCAGCAGCACCACCCAGCCCACGTGCTGCGGCGCCGCGTTGTGGTAGAACACCATCCCCACTGCCACCGTCAGCACCGTGAGCAGGAACGACACGATGATCGAGCTCCCGACCATCCCGCCGAGAAGCGCCCACGCCGGCAGCGGCGTACTCCGCTTCCGCTTCAGGATCCCGAGGTCGCGCCGCGTCACCAGGGCCATGCCCAGGTTCGTGAAGCAGGCCGAGATCAGGGCGAACACGAGGATGCCGGGGACGTAGTACTCCGTGTAGCGGATGTTGCCGTACGACTCGATCCGGTCGCTGTTGTTCAGGCTTCCGAAGATGACCAGGAACATGATCGGGAACACGAACACAAAGACCGCCGACTGCCGGGTTCCGCCAGAACTGCTTCTGCTCCGCTACCACCTGCCGCCACACCATCGTCGCGTCGCGCCTCATTCGTCGTGTCCAGTCAATTGGAGGTAGATGTCTTCCAACGATGGCCGCGAAACGGTCAGCGAGTTGAGGTCGATGCCCCGATCCAGCGCCCACCCCGTCAGCGCGTGAACGATCGGAACCGGGTCGGCCGTCTCGATCACGACATCGCTCCCCACGGTCTCCGCCGACGCCGGCAGCTCCGGCAGTTGCACGCCTGTCGGCGCCGTGAAGCGGATCACCGTCGGGCTTCCGCCGCCGCCAAGCTCCGACGGCGCGCCCTGCGCCACGATCCGCCCCTGCGCCATCACGATCACGCGGTCCGCGAGGTGCTGCGCCTCGTCCATGTAATGCGTGGTCAGCACGATCGTCTTGCCGAGGCTGCGCAGGTTCGCGATCACCTCCCAGGCATCACGCCGCGCCCCGGGGTCGAAGCCTGTCGTCGGCTCGTCCAGGAAAAGCAGTTCAGGGTCGCCGATGATCCCCAGCGCGAGGTCGAGCCGGCGCTTCTGTCCGCCCGAAAGCACGCGCACCCGCCGGTCCACGTTCTCCGTCAGTCCTGCCAGCGCCAGCGTCTCATCGACGTCGCGCGGGTGCGGGTAGTAACCCGCGTGGAGCGCCGTCACTTCCCGCACCGATAGGAACGGGTCCACCCCCGCCTCCTGCAGGACGATGCCGACGCGCTCCCGCAGTGCCCGGCCGCCATGCCGTGGGTCCATTCCCAGCACCGAGACATCCCCGGAGTCGGGGGTGCGAAACCCCTCCAGCATCTCGACCGTAGTGGTCTTCCCGGCGCCGTTGGGGCCGAGCACGGCGACGATCTCCCCGGTCTCGATGTCGAAGTCGACGCCGTCCACCGCGGCCCGGTGCCCGTAGGTCTTCCGCAAGCCACGAACCGTGATAGCAGCCACTCAGCCTCCCGCGTTTGAAGCTCTTCGAGTGTAGACCGCGCCTGCGCTGGCCGCAGGATGATCGCCGTTCCCCGCGCCTCGCAGCGTAGAATCCCGCCATGCAAGCGTCGCCGCGCACGTCGTCCCGAGACGGCTTCGCCCCCGGACTCATGACCAGCCTGGGCGACCTTTCTCTCCGTGCCGGCGTCGTCGCGATGGCTCTTCCCTTCGCTGTCGTGGGAATGCGGTTCGCCAGCGGATATCGCCTCGGCCACGCGGCCGGCGCGACTGATATCGCCGCACCCGTCTGGGCGCTGATGCTCGCCTCGTTCGTCCTCGTGCCCATGCTGTCGCTCGCCTCGACCGCCGGCGCCCTCGCCGTATTCCTGGGCGCCACGCTCGAAGCAAACCTGGTGCACTGGCGGGTCTGGCGAGCCGTGTTCCTGCTGTGCGTGGCGATCTCCGCGCTCGCCGCGGCGTACCTCTACGACGTCGTGGTCATCCCCGCGATCAGCTGAACCACTCGGGTATCATGGGAGGATGCCTGGCGACGAAGTGATTTTCGTGGTGACCGATGCCCCCGAGGGCGGCTACATAGCCCGCGCCATCGGCGTCTCCATCTTCACGGAAGCGGATGACATGGACGCCTTGCGCGCCAATGTGCGCGACGCCGTTCGGTGCCATTTCGATGAGTCGGAAGTCCCCCGGTTGATCCGCTTGCACTGGGTTCGCGAGGACGTCATCGCTGTATGACGCGCCTTCCGCGTGATGTCTCCGGGGAGACGCTCAGTCGCGCTCTTGGGAGGGTTGGCTATTCGGTCGTAAGGCAGAGCGGGAGTCACATCCGTCTCACCACGTCGACTCCTCCGGAACACCACCTCACTATCCCACGCCACGACGCGCTTCGCGTAGGCACGCTGTCTGCCATCTTGAGCGACGTCGCCGAACACCTGGAGATGAGCCGAGACGCGCTTATAGACCGGTTGTTCGGGTAAGCTCCCCGCTCCCACTCCCGACCCGACGCCGTACAATCGCCACACTATGGCTGACATCCGCGTCGTCGTCTCCGGCTCCGGCCGCATGGGCCGCCAGGTCGCCGAGGCCGTCAGCTGCCGCCGACGGGATGACCGCCGTCGCCTTCGTTGACGCGCTCGCTACCGTCGGGCGCATCGAACACCTCCCCGTCTTCACCGACCCGGAACAGTGCTTCGCGGAGAAGGCGCCGGACGTCGTCATCGATTTCACCAACGCCGAATGGACGCCCGGCCTCGCCGAAGCCGCGATCGCCAGGCGCGTGCGCATGGTCATCGGCACCACCGGCCTCACCGACGACTTCGCGAAGTGGCTCGGAACGGAGACGAAGAAGCACAAGGTCGGCGCCGTGCTCGCCGCCAACTTCGCCATCGGCGGCGTCCTGATGATGCACTTCGCCAAACAGGCCTCCCGCTTCTTCGACAACGCCGAGATCATCGAGCTTCACCACGACAAGAAGGTCGACTCACCCAGCGGCACGGCCAAGACCACCGCCGAGATGATGCGTGCGGCCCGCGATACCGACTTCACTCACCCGACCTCCGAGAAGGAGCCCCTTCCCGGTGCCCGCGGCGCCGAGTTCGGCGGGGTGGCGATCCATTCCGTCCGCCTGCCCGGCCTCGTCGCCCACCAGGAAGTCATCTTCGGCGGCGTTGGCCAGACGCTCACAATCCGCCACGACAGCACCGGCCGCGACTCGTTCATGCCGGGCGTCATCCTCGCCACGAAAGCCGTCATGGACCTCGATCACCTCGTCGTCGGCCTCGATGCCCTCTTCGGCCTGGCGTAAGGTGGTATTGGAGAACCAGAACGATGCCGATCACCGCCGAGACCTATGAGCGCGTCGCCCTTGAAGACGCCGACGAGAAGTGGGAGCTGGCCTGCGGCCGGCTGCGGAAGAAGCCGCCCATGACGCACGCGCACAACGAAGCGTCGTTCGAGCTCGCGTACATGCTTCGCTCGCAGCTCGACCACGCCCGATTCAACGTCCGCTCCGACGCTGGCCGCGTCCGCACCCCGGGCAGTTACTTCATTCCGGACGTGTTCGTCATTCCCATCGACCTCACATCGCCCTTCCGCGGCAAACGCGACGTCCTCGAGGCCTACAGCCAGCCCCTTCCGCTCGTCGTCGAAGTCTGGTCGCCTTCCACCGGCGATTACGACGTGACCGAAAAGCTAGACGAATACCGCCGTCGCGGCGATCTTGAGATCTGGCTCGTCCACCCGTTCGAGCGCACCCTCACGGCCTGGCGCCGCCAGTCAGACGGCACGTACGCGGAGGCTGTCTTCACCGACGGCGAAGTGGCGCCTGTCGCCCTCCCGGGCGTGCACATCCTGCTCGAGCCGCTTTTCGTTCCGGGCTAGCTGTTTCGCAACGCCGAAACCAGCTCCTTCTTGTTCATCGACGAGCGGCCCTTCACGCCGACGTCCTTCGCCTTGTCGTACAGCTCGTCCTTCGTCCACTCCTCGTAGCCGCCGCTGTCCTTCCGGTTCTTCGCCATCTGTTTCGGGTCGCTGTTCGAGATGCGCGCCGCCTTCTGCTTGCTCATCCCCTCGTCGCGCAACGCTTCGTACTTCTCCGGGTTCTTAATGCTCGGCCCGGGACTCTTTCCACCTGGCATGGCGAACTCCTCTCGCGTTTGCCGCGAGCGTAACCGTCGCTCCCTCACACGCAGTTCGCGGATCCTACCGGCGCGATATCGAACGCCTATCGCCGCTGCCCCTGCACGGATCACCGAATCCGAGCCCCGAACGAAGCGCAGCGAGTGAGCGGGTGCCCTCTCCGGCGACGAACTAGCAGCAGCGTCTGCGCCCGCCGATTGTTGGGGAGGCGATGACTGGGCCTACGCGTCCGGATCACCGAATCCGAGCCCCGAACGAAGCGCAGCGAAGTGAGCGGGTGCGGTCTTCCTCGGCGAACCCCGATGGCGTCCGGACCTCTGCGGACGGGTGGGCCTGTCTCCTACTCCTCGTCCTCGTCCAGGTCCGTCTCGTCCAGCTCCCCGCCTTCGGTCTCCTCGTCCTCGTCGTCAGACTCGTTGAGGTCGAGCGGGATCGTGCCGTTCAGGACCGGACCGTGACCATTCCCATGGCCCTCGGCCAGCTCCGTGGCCCGTCGCGCCGCGCGCGTCGGCGCGTCGTCCACCAGCGTGAACGCGGCGATGCTGGCGACCTTGTCGCCTTCGCCTACGCGCATCACCGTCACACCCTGCGTGTTGCGGCCGAGCAGGCTGATCGTGTCCACCTTCGTGCGGATCACCACGCCGTCCTGCGAGACGAGCATCAGCTCCTGCCCCGGCTGCACGATGCGGCACGCCGCGATGTTGCCGGTGCGATCCGTGATGTTCAGCGTCTTCACGCCCTGGCCGCCGCGCCCCTGCAGCGGATACTCCGACAGCCGCGTGCGCTTCCCGAAGCCGCGCTCCGTGATCGCCAGCAGCTGGTCGCCGTCGTCGATTGTCTCCACGCCGACCACGTACCCGCCCCGGGACAACTTCATCCCGCGGACGCCGCCGCTCGTCCGGCTGGCCTCGCGCAGGTCGTCGATCTTGAAGCGGATCGCCTGTCCTGCACTGGAGACGAGCAGCACGTGGCTCTCGTTGCTCGCCATCCGCGCCGCGATCAGCTGGTCGCCGTCGTCGAGGCGCATCGCGATCTTGCCGTTCCGCCGCACCTCTTCGAACTCCTTCAGGAGCGTCTTCTTGATCACGCCGTTCGCCGTCGCGAGCAGGATGTAGTCCCGCTCGTAGTCCTTCACCGCCAGGATGGCAGTCACCCGCTCGCCCTGTGTCATCTCGATCAGGTTCGTGATGAACACGCCCTTCGCCTGCTTCTTCGTGTCGGGCACGTCGTACGCATGCAGGTGGTACACCTTGCCCTGGTCGGTGAAGAACAGCAGGTTGTCGTGCGTGTCGCAGACCGTCAGCTTGAGGAGCGCATCCTCTTCGCGGATCGCCGCCCCGCGCGCGCCCACGCCCGCCGCGCTGCTGCACCCGGAACGCTTCCAGCGGCATCCGCTTGATGTAGTTGCGCATGCTCAGCGTCAGCACGCTCTCTTCGTGCGCGACCAGGTCCTCTTCGCGGAAGTCCTCCGCGTCGGCCTCCACGATCTCGGTGCGCCGCAGGTCGCCGTACTTCTTCTTCAGCTCTGCCGCATCCTCTTTGATCAGCAGGTCGATCTTGTGCGGGTTCGCCAGCAGGTCTTCGAGGTACGCGATCTTCGTGATGATCTCGTCGTATTCGCTCTGCAGCGCCTGCCGCTCGAGGGCCGCGAGGCGGCGCAGCTGCATGTCGAGGATCGCCCGCGACTGCACTTCCGAAAACGTGAACGGGTTGGTGCGCGAGAGTGTCGCCAGCGCCGCGTTCCCACGCGGAAGGCGGTCGGCCACGACCAGCCCCGTGCCCTGCAGCAGGTCGAGGGCGTTTTGCGCCGAATCCGCCGCCCGGATCGTCGCGATCACGGCGTCGAGCATCTCGATCGCCTTGATCAGCCCTTCGAGGACGTGGGCGCGTTCCTTCGCCTTGTCGAGCTGGTATTCCGTCCGCCGGCGGATGACGTCGTGCCGGTGGGCGATGAAGATCTCCAGCGCCTTCTTCAGCCCGAGCCGCCTTGGCTGCCCATCGACGATCGCCATCATGTTCATCGAGAACGTCGAGCGCATCGCCGTGTGCTTGAACAGCAGGTTCTTGATCTGCGTCGTCGACCCGTCCTTCTTCAGGACGATCACGATCCGCATCCCATCGCGCCCGCTCTCGTCGCGCAGGTCCGCGATGCCCTCGATCTTCCGGTCGCGCACGAGGTCCGCGATCTTCTCGACCAGCGTCGCCTTGTTCACCTGGTACGGCAGCTCGGTGACGACGATCTGTGTGCGCCCGCCTCGCGCCGACTCCTCTTCGATCGTCGTGCGCGCGTGCATCACCACGCGGCCGTGGCCCTCGCCGTACGCCAGCCGCACCTGTTCGCTGTCCTTGCCCACGAGCGCGATGCCGGCCGTCGGGAAGTCCGGCCCCTTCACGATCTGCAGCAGGTCATCGAGCGTCGCCTGCGGGTTCTCGATCAACAGCGCCATCGCGTCGCAGAGCTCGCCCAGGTTGTGCGGCGGGATGTTCGTCGCCATGCCCACCGCGATGCCCGAAGAGCCGTTCAGCAGCAGGTTCGGCAGCCGCGACGGCAGGATCGTCGGTTCCGTGTGCCGCCCGTCGTAGTTGTCCTGGAAGTCGACCGTGTTCTGGTCGATGTCGGCGAGCATTTCCTCCGCGATCGGGGCCATGCGCGCTTCCGTGTACCGCATCGCCGCCGGCGGGTCGCCATCGACCGAGCCGAAGTTCCCCTGCCCATCCACGAGCGGATAGCGCAGCGAAAACTCCTGCGCCATCCGCACCATCGCTTCGTAGACCGGGCCGTCGCCGTGCGGGTGGTACCGCCCCATGACATCGCCGACGATGCCGGCCGACTTCCGATAGCCGGTCCCGGCCCGCGCCCCGCCGTCGAACATGCCCCACAGGATCTTGCGCTGGACGGGCTTCAGGCCGTCCCGCGCTTCGGGCAGCGCCCGCGCGATGATGACGCTCATCGCGTAGTCGAGATACGACGTGCGCATCTCGGACTCGATCATGACGGGGCGGACGTTCGAAGTTGGCTCGATGGACACAGGCTCTCCCGGGGTTCACAGCGGGGGAAATCGCTATGAATAGTATACCAATTCCGCCCCTAATACGGAAGAAAACCGCCCGCCACGACCCACCGGCCGCCCGGTAGCCGCGCCCCACTGCGGGCGCGGGCGCTCGAACCAATCGCCCGGCTCTAACCCGCCGCGCCACGGCGCTCCAGCGGCCCCCGGTTGAGCCGCGCGCGTGAGCAAGCGGTCCGTGGTCTCGTACCCGCACCCTCGCCGTGACTCATCCTGTTCCGCGTTCCCGGCTCCAACCACCACGCCACGGCGCTCCACTCGCGGACGCCCAACCCTACGGCCCACCCGCTCCCGCGCGGTGCTGCCATCCCCGGCCCATCCCGCCGCCCAAGCTCGTTCCCGGCAGCGTCATACCCGATCACCGTCAGCCCCAGGTACGGCGAATTCCCCACCGACACGTACGCGAACCGGCTCCCCGGCGGCACCGCCGGCGGCGGGTCCTGCAGGTCGAACGACATGTCCTTCCCGTCCATCGTCGTCACGCGAATCCGCGCCACCGAATTTGCGGCCTGCACGATAAGCCTCGTCTCGGTTCCGCCGGTGGCTTCGCCCCAGGAGCTTTCCAACCCGTACATCACCGGCAACTCCGGCCTGTCGGGAGGGAACCCACATGAGCGAACGCCGGAGACTTCGGCGTAGCACCACGTGCCGTTCGCTGTCGGATAGACATCGAGCTCCTCGGTCCCCGCGACGCCGTTCAACCACGCTACGCGCTGCATTGCGCCGACGGGGTCGCTCTGCAATTTGATCCGTGCGTCCTGGGAGCGGCTCCGAAAGTCACTGCCCCCCGCGAGCGCCGTGCCCCGGTTCGGATCCCGCGCGTCCACAGCCACCGCCTCCGCCGTCGAAGACCCATCGTCCGCGATAAGCACATCGACCACCACATTCGTGACCACGGCCGGGCTCGGCTTCACCAGACGGCACGCCATCCAGCTCCCATTCGAACAGCCACAGGTCCTCGACGGCGCCGTCCTTCGTCACGAAGTACCGATCGCCGTCCGCGGCGTCATACCGGCTCACGCCCGGGTGCCACTCCACCCGCGTGAGCGCGAAGTCGTGCAGGTCCAACGGCACACCGACTTTCTCCGGCTGCAGGTACGTGTCGAACTTCGCTTCGGCCGCCGCCAGCGCCGCATCGCGGGCCTCGTCGACCGTCCACTTCGCGCCCGTGACCGTCGGCAACGTCGCCACCGCCGAGGGTGTGCTCAACACCGCGACGAAGCCTGGCGTCGGAGTGGGCGTGGGCGTTTCCGCCGCCGCGATTTCGTCCGCAGGCTTCTCGGCGACCGCACCACCAGACGCGATCGCCGCCGCCGCGAAGCCCGCCGATCCCAGCACCACCGCGCTTCCCACCGCCGCGCCGGCCATCTTCCAGCCCGCCACCGGCAGCAGCGCCCGCAGCCGTCGTCGCAACCCGGCGAGGGGCCGGCGCTCGGTCCGCCACCGCCTCGACGAGCTCCTCGCGGTTCTCGACGGCGTACTTCCCCAGCAGCTCGCGCACGTGCCACTTCACGCCCTGCAGGCTGATCCCCAGCCGCTCCGCGATCTCGCTGTTCGTATGGCCGCGCTCGATGAGCCGCAACACCTCACGTTGTCGCTCCGTCAGCCGTTCGCCCGTGTCGCTTCCGTCCCACATGCGAGCATCGTGCCGCATGTCGACGCCCATGTCCCTAACCCGATCGCGACATAACGCTACCCCAGGTAAACAACGTACCGCCCGCCTCGAGCCATGGCCGCACAAACTGAGCCGCGCGCGTGAGGAAGCGGTCCGTGAACTCGCGTGCAAATGTCGCCCGCTTGCTGCCGGGGCGTCCACCCCTACCGCCGCAGCTTCGCCGCCAGACGCTTCAGCACCATCTCCAGCTCCGTCTCCGAAACCGCCATCCGGTTCGCCACCTGCGCGTTGTTGTAGCCCGCCGTGATCATCCCCAGGACTTCGGCTTCGAGCGTCGTTAGAGCAGACATAGGTGCGTCCTCTCGCGGTTTGTTAACACAAAGACCGCGCCCGACCAGAATCCTTACACCCGCACCCACCCTCCCATCATCCCGCGCCCCCACAAGCGCCCCTACGATCGCATTTCGCCCCCATAACAGCCCCTCGACTCCGTCGCTCCTCGCTCCGTCGCTCCTCTCGACCCCTCGACTCCGTCGACCTCTCGACCCCTCGACTCCGTTCGACCTCGTTCGCTCGTTCGCTCGCTCGCTCGGGTGCTCGCCCCTCGGGCGCTACAATCCCCCCATGCCCCTCCCCATCGCTCCGCCCATCGCGCCCATGCTCGCAAAGCTCAGCGACGCCATTCCCGACGGCCCGGGCTGGCTCTTCGAGCCCAAGTGGGACGGCTTCCGCTGCATCGTCTTCTTCGATGGCGAGACCGCGTACCTGCAGAGCCGCGACCTGAAACCCCTCGCCCGCTACTTCCCCGAACTCCAGGAGTCCCTCCAGCGCGCGCTGCCCGGACCGCTCGTGCTCGACGGCGAAGTCGTCATCATGGGACCGAAAGGCCTCGACTTCGACGCCCTCCAGCTCCGCATCCACCCGGCTGAGTCGCGCGTGCGCATGCTCGCCGCCCAGACACCCTCTGCCTTCGTCGCCTTCGACATCCTCGCCGAGGGCGACACCGACCTCCGCGCCACGCCCTTCGAACAACGCCGCGCCCGCCTCGAAGCGCTCTACAGCAACATCGCGCCGCCTGCCTACCTCACGCCCGCCACGCGCGACCGCGCCACCGCCCAGGACTGGTTCGAGCGCTTCGAAGGCGCCGGCTTCGATGGCGTCGTCGCCAAGCCGCTCAACGGCGTCTACCAGCCCAACAAGCGCGCGATGGCCAAGATCAAGCACCTCCGCACCGCCGATTGCGTCATCGCCGGCTACCGCTGGGGCAAGGGCGAAGAAGGCCGCGCCATCGGCTCGCTCCTCCTCGGCCTCTACGACGACGAAGGCACGCTCCACTACGTCGGGCACACCTCCAGCTTCAACGCCGCCGAGCGCAAGGAGTGGGTCACGCGCCTCGCCCATCTCGTCACCGAAGACGAATCCGAGGGCTTCTCTGGCGGCCGCACGCCCGGCGGCCCCAGCCGCTGGAACGCGGGCAAGGACACGAGCTGGGTGCGCCTCCGCCCGGAGCTCGTCTGCGAAGTCACCTTCGACTACCTCCAGGGCGAACGCTTCCGCCACGCCTCCACCTTCCGCCGCATGCGCACCGACAAGCCCCCGCGCGCCTGCACCTTCGACCAGTTCGAAGCCGCCGTCCCCTACGAGCTCATGCAGGTGTTCCAGGAGAAGCAGTAGGGGCAGTAGATCGCGGCGCTACGCTGGCGGCGTGATGAACTGCCGGATCTGCGCGGCGTGCTCGGTCGTGTGCCCGATCATGCCCGTGATCAGCCAGGCATGCGGCTGGCCGCGGTACCGATGCGCCGCCGGCAAAGGCCTGGCGGCCTTCTCGTCCGTCATGTCAGCCAGCGCGTTCCGCACCTGCTCGCGGCAGTAGTCGATGTACCCCTGGATTTCGCCCGGCGACCAGGGACCGGGCAGGCTCGTGAGGTCGCGCCAGTGCGGGTGCCCGGCGAACGGCGGCGGCGGCATCCATGGCCCGAACTCCCCGTTCAGGTCGTAGTCGAGCCCTTCGAGCGCGTGCCAGGCCACGCTCCACGGCGTCGAGCGGCGCTCCACCCACCGCTCGGCCAGCGCCGCCCGTTGGCCCGGGTCGGTAATCGGCTTCCAGTCCGCCCCCAGGAACGGCTGGTCGGCGGCCGGCGCGGGAACCGCCCACATCGGCGCCTCCCACAGCTCACTCAGACAGTCGCGCACCGACGCCGCCAGCAGCTCCAGCGCCTGCTCCAGCCCGCGCCCGACGCCCTCCAGCCAAATCGATGTCACGGTCGGCGAGGCTACGCCTCTGCAAGGCGATTCTCAACGCTCCCGCCTCAGTCCTCAGTCCTCAGTCCTCAGTCCTCACTCCCCCAATTGACATCCGCGCCCGCAACCAGCGATGCTCACTCCACCAATCACACCGGGATCCCCGGGAGGAGGCGTCGGAATGACCGCAGCAACTGTGACCGTCCTCGCCGCGCCGTGCCTCCTGACCCGCCACTAGGCTTTCGCTCCCGCGACCGCCCTTCGGCCACCTCAGGGGTGGCCTTTTTCGTGCCCGCTGGCACGGCGCGCTCCGCTTCCACGTCGCCCTTCAGTGACGGCCGCCCGGCGGCCCCATGGAGCAACCGCGCAATGTCCAGCAGCCCCTCGCGGGAAGAGCCCGCCGCATTCGAAAGCCGCGCTTCCGATGTCTCCGACATGGAGGCGCTCCAGGAGTTCATCGACGAGGCCGCGATCACGCAGGTCCTCGGCGTTATCAAGAGTGGCAAGGAAGCCACCGTCTACCGCTGCCGCGCTCACAAGAGCTACGGCGTCCGCTACCTCGCCGCCAAGGTCTACCACGACCACATGCACCGCGGCTTCCAGCGCGCCCGCGAGTACATGGAGGGCCGCGTCATCCTCGCCGCCGGCCAGGTCCAGCGCGCCGTCGACAAGCGCACCGAGTTCGGCCGCGCCGCCGAGGCCTCCATGTGGGTCAACGCCGAGTTCGACATGCTCAGCGCCCTCGGCTACGCCGGCGCCGACGTCCCCGAGGTCTACGGCTGCACCGAACGCGCCATCCTCATGGAGTACATCGGCGACGGCGAGGCGGCCGCGCCCCACCTGCAGCACGCCGACATCCCTCGCGACCACGCGCCGGCGGTCTTCGAGCGCCTGCTCTGGAACGTCGAGCTGTGCATGCGCGAGAACGTGGTGCACGGCGACCTCTCTCCCTTCAACATCCTCTATAGAGACGGCCGCGCCATCATCATCGACTTCCCCCAGGCCGTGGACCCGCGGATGGCCTCGGCGGCCCGCAAGCTGCTTGAGCGCGACATCCGCAACATCACGCGCTACTTCGCCCGCTACGGCATCGAAGCCGACCCCCAGTCCATCGCCGACGACCTCTGGGAGCGCTTCACGTACGACTGGTCGCGGGGATAGGCCGGACGTCGCGGTGTATGCTCATCGCCACCACGGAGGTCTAGCGCCATGACGACCATCGAAGCGACCGAAACCGAACCCATCGAGGCCATGCTCGACGCCCCGATCCGCTACATCGACCGCTCCCGCGCCTACTACCTCGCGCTCGGCTACGGCAATCCCTACCGCTGGGCGCACCACGAAGACGTGCCCGTTCGCGCCCCTGCGCAAGCCGCTCGCCGAGAGCCGCGTCGCCATCCTCACGACCGCCGCGCCCTACAACCCGGAGGCCGGCGACCAGGGTCCGTGGGCGCCGTACAACGCCTCCGCCAAGTTCCCCGACGTCTACGCGATGCCCCTCGAGCCGGCGCCCGACCTCCGCATCTCCCACGTCGGCTACGACCGCAAGCACACCTCCGCCGAGGACATCAACACCTACTTCCCGCTGAAGGCCCTCCAACAGCTCGCCGCTGACGGCCGCATCGGCGTGCTCAACTCGCGCTTCGTCGGCGTGCCCACCCTCCGCAGTCAGCGCCTGACGAACGAGCGTGACGCCCCGCGCGCCCTCGAGCTCCTCCGCGAGGACGCTGTCGACGCGGCCATCCTCGTCCCGAACTGCCCCGTCTGCCACCAGACGATGAGCCTCACGTCCCGCCATCTCGAAGCGGCCGGCATCCCCACCGTCGTCATGGGCTGCGCCCGCGACATCGTCGAGCACTGCGGCGTCGCTCGCTTCCTCTTCAGCGACTTCCCGCTCGGCAACTCAGCTGGAAAGCCGTTCGATGCGCCCGGCCAGCTCGCCACGGCCGCGCTCGCATTGGACGTCCTCGAATCTGCGCGGTCGCCCCGGACCACCGTGCAGTCCCCCCAGCGCTGGGCCGAAGACGCCGCCTGGAAGCGCGACTTCTACAAACTCGACCTCACGCCCGAGCAGATCGCGAAGGCCCGCGAGGAGTTCGACAGCCAGAAGGCCATCCTCAGCGCCAAGCTCGACGCCTCACCCGGCGCGCGCCGTTAGCCCGGGCAGCCGCTAGCCGTAGACAAACTCCTCGGCGTCGAGGTCTATCGCCGGGAGCTCGTCCTTCTCCCGCCAGTAGTCCTGCGAGTGCTGCCACTCGGGCTTCGCGCCGCGCTTCGGCAGGAGGTCCATCGCCCGCATCAGGTAGCCCGGGTTGAAGTTCTCCGGGTCCATCCACGGCAGCAGTTCCATGTCCTTGTCTTCCTCCACGCAGCGCCACTTCCACGCGTTTCGCGCCCCTCTTCTCCATGTGCGCCAGCAGACGGCAGACGAAGTCCGCCAGCAGGTCGGCCCGCAACGTCCAGCTCGCGCGGAAGTAGCCGAACACCCACACCATGTTGGGCACGCCCGTGAACATCATTCCGCGGTACGTCACCGTGTCGCCGAACACCAGCGGCTTGCCATCGATCTCGAACGCGATGTCGCCCAGCACGTTCAGGTTGAACCCGGTCGCCGTGATGATGATGTCCGCTTCCAGCTCTTCACCCGACTTCAGCAGGATCCCCTTCTCCGTGAAGCGCTCGATCTCGTCCGTCACCACCGAAGCTTTCCCCGACCGGATCCCTCGGAAAATGTCCCCGTCCGGGACGAACGCGATGCGCTGCCGCCACGGCCGATAGCTCGGCGTGAAGTGCTTCTCGATGTCGAAGTCCGGGCCGAGGTACGCTCGCACAGCGCCGAGCAGCTCCTGCTTCACCGCCTCCGGCTCTTCGAACGATCGCTTCGTGAACACCGCCTGGTCGTGCAGGATCTTGCGCCGCACGATCTCGTGGATCCACGCCTCGTCGATCTCCAGCTCACGCAGCGTGTCGGCCAGGTCGTTCTGGTTCCGGCCCGGGATGAAGTACGTCGGCGACCGCTGCAGCACGGTCACGTGCTTGCAGTCCCCGGCAATCGCCGGCACCAGCGTCGCCGCCGTCGCCCCCGACCCGATGACGATGACCGTCTTGTCCTTGTAGTCCAGGTCCTCCGGCCACGACTGTGGGTGGACGATTCGGCCCGTGTACCTGTCCATATCCGGCCACTCAGGCGTGTAGCCCTCCGAGTGGCGGTAGTAGCCCTGGCACATCCAGAGGAAGTTCGCCGTGAACCGCCGCCGCTCGCCCGTGTCCGTGCGCGTCGCTTCGATCGTCCATTGGTTATCCGCGCTCGACCACTTCGCCGACGTGATCTTGTGGTTGTAGCGGATGTGGCTGCCGAGGTCGTTCTCCTCGATCACCTCGCCCATGTACTTGCGGATCTCGTCGGCCGTTGCGATCGGCGCTCCAACCCACGGCTTGAAGCGGTAGCCGAACGTGTACAGGTCGCTGTCCGAACGGATGCCCGGGTAACGGTGCGTCCACCACGTGCCCCCGAAGCTATCGAGGGCCTCGAGCACGACGAACGTCGTCCCCGGGCGTTGGTGCGTCAGGTGATACGCCGCGCCCACGCCTGAGATGCCCGCCCCCACGACGAGCACGTCGAAGTTCTCGGTTGTCGCTGGCTCCGCGTCGGTGAGCGTATCGGCTACGGTCATGGCATCCTTCCGTTTCTCGGCAGCGCGGAGCTGCCGCACATCACAGACGATGCCACAGGATGCGTCCGCGAACCAAGGCCGGTTGTCCGCGCCGAACAGGCCCATTCGGCGCTTGTGGCCCGGCCGCATTGTGGCTTTGCGCGGAGCCGTACTCCCTGCGCAAAGCCATCGTCCCTACGAGCCCGGCGCGCCCTCGCGCACCCGCGCCGGCGCCTCAACGGCCTTGCCGTCGATGTTGACCGACGGGATGACGCGGCCCAGCCACGACGGCAGCCACCAGTTCGCCTTCCCGAGCAACTCCATCGTCGCCGGCACCAGCACGAGCCGTACCACGGTCGCGTCGATGAAGACCGCGAACGCCAGCCCGAAGCCGAACAGCTTCAGCGCACGGTCGTCGCCAAGGATGAAGCTCGCGAACACCGACACCATGATCGCTGCCGCCGCCGTGATCACCCGCGCCGTTGCGGCCAGGCCGTCGGCCACGGCGGCGCCGTTGTCGCCGCTGCGGTCGTACTCCTCCCGGATGCGCGACAGCAGGAACACCTCGTAGTCCATCGAGAGCCCGAACACGATGGCGAACAGCATCATCGGCACCCACGCCTCGATCGGTCCGTGCTTGTCGATGCCGAGCAGGCTCGCGCCCCAGCCCCACTGGAACACCGCCACCATCGCCCCGAACGCCGCGCCGATCGACAGCATGTTCATGATCACCGCCTTGAGCGGGACCAGGATGCTGCGGAATACCACCATGAGCAGGATGAACGACAGCGCCAGCACGGCCACAAAGAAGATCGGCATGCGCTGCGCCACGTAGCTGGCAAAGTCCTCGCTCCCGGCGTTCGATCCCCCTACCTTTACGACGAGGTCCGTGCCTGCCACCGCCGGCGGGATGATGTCGTCGCGGAGGCTGTGGACCAGGTCGGCGGTGGCCTTGTCCTGCGGCGAGGTGCTGGGGATCACCGTGAGGATCGCGGCCGTCCCGGGGTCGTTGAGCACCGGCGGGCTCGCGAACGCGATGCCCTGCGTGTGATTCAGCGTGTCGCTGAGCTTCTGCAGCACGGGCAGGTCGGCCTGTCCGCCCGGCGTCTTCGCGGCGATCACGAACGGGCTGTTGAAGCCAGGCCCGAAGCCCTCCGAAAGCAGGTCGTAGGCCTGCCGCGTGGTGTCGTCCGCTGGCCGGTTCCCCGCGTCGCCGAAGCCGAGCCGCATCGAGAACACCGGCACGGCCAGCACCACGCAGCAGCGCCACCGAAATGACCGCCGCCGGCCACGGGTGCCGCTGGATCACGCGGCTCCAGCGATACCAGATCGAGACGCCCTGTCCGCGCTCGGCCGTCCGCCGGTGCGGTAACCCGAAGCGATCGATCCGCTTGCCGACGATGCTCAGCAGCGCCGGCAGCAGCGTCACCGAGGCCAACATCGTGAACAGCACCGCCAGCGCCGCGCCCGTCGCCACCGCGCGGATCACGGCGAGGTTCATGAAGTACATGCCCAGCACGGCGATGACCACCGTGATCCCGGCGAACAGCACCGAGCGCCCGGCCGTGTTCAGGCTCAGGTCCACCGCCTGCTCCGGGTCCAGCCCCTCATGCAGGCTCTGCCGGTAGCGGCTCACGATCAGCAGTGCGTAGTCGATCCCGACGCCGATTCCCAGCACCGAGGCCGTCGGCGTCGTCCACACCGGCACGGGGATGATCCGCGCCACCATTCCGATCAGCGCCACCCCGCAGCCGACGCCAAACAGCGCCGCCACGATCGGCAGCCCCATCGCCAGCAGCGACCCGAACGCGACCAGCAGGATGATCACCGCCGCGAGGATGCCGATCGCTTCGCTGGCCGGCATCGTCTGCTTCGCGAACATGTCGCCGCCGAGTTCAACCTGCACGCCCGGCACGTTCAGGTCGGCGCGCAGCTTCTTCACGGCGTCGCCCGCGTCGATGTACTGCTCCCCGCTGCGATCGGCGAAGTTGATCGCCGCGTACGCGATCTTGCCGTCCGGCGACACCTGCCGCGCGCCCTCCGGCGAGTACGGGCTGGTGACGGAGGCGTCGCTTGCGACCTGCGGGATCTGGGCGAAGAACGCTTCCATCGCCTGCTTCACCGCAGGGTCGTTGATACCCTTGTCCGCCTTGAACACGACCTGGGCCTGGACTCCCGTGCGGGTGCCGAAGCCGCCGCTGTTGAGAATGTCCTGGGCCTGCTGCGTTTCCGAACCAGGTAGCTTGAACTCCGTCCGGTAGTCGCCCCCGAACTGGTTCGAGATCGCGAACAGCCCGATCAGGAGGACCACCCAGCCTCCGAAGACGTAGCCGCGGTGGTGATAGCAGAAATGAGCGAGTGATTTCAGCATCGCGTGCCTTTCCTTCCCATCCGTGTCAGGATCTCTGCACGGTTCTTGACAATTGGCTGATTGTGTAAGTTACTGACTGGGTAAGCGATTAATCGAGGCTAGAGGAGGCACTTGTCCGCGTCAACCCCCCCAAACAGGCAGGATCTGCTCCGCCGTCTCAACCGTGAGCTGCGCCTGATGAACGCTGCTGGCACCTTCGTCAGCCAGGTCGTTGCCGACCGTCTCCAGATCAGCAGCCACGAGCTCGAAAGCATGGATCTGCTGAACTTGCACGGCTCCATGTCCGCCAGCCGCCTTGCTGATCTCACCGGCCTCACGTCTGGCGGCGTCACGCGCCTCATCGACCGCCTCGAGCGCGCCGGCTTCGTGCGCCGCACCCCGGATCCGGAGGACCGCCGGCGCGTCATCATCGAGCTCGTGCCCGCCGAGGTCGGCGCCCGCGTCGTGCCGCACTTCGTCGGCATGATCCGCCGCAACGCTCTCCTCGTGGAGCGCTACAGCGACGCCGAGCTGGCCGTTATCCTCGACTTCCTCGAGCGCACCGTCGCCGAAGCGACCGAGGAGCTCCAACATCTCCGCGCCACCCACGAAGGAGACTGACCCGACATGTACGCCATCCTCTTCTACGACTACGTGCCCGACATCGCCGAAAAGCGGCCGCCATTTCGCGAAGCCCACCTCGGTATCGCCGGCCAGTGGCACGCCGATGGCCGTCTGCGCCTTGTCGGCGCCTACGCGGACCCGCTCGATGGCGCCGTGCTCATCTTCCGCGACCGGGCATCCGCCGAAGACTTCCCGAAGACCGACCCCTACGTGCTCAACGGCCTCGTGACGAACTGGCACGTCCGCGATTGGAACGTCGTGATCGGCGAGTGACACCCTCCGTCGCGTAGGATTACCGCCCATGGTCTACCCCCTCGAAAACCTGAAGGTGCTGGATCTCTCGCGCGTCCTCGCCGGACCCTTCGCCGCGCGCATGCTCAGCGACCTCGGTGCCGACGTCGTCAAGGTGGAACCGCCCGACGGCGACATCACCCGCCTCTGGGGCGCCGTCATCGGCGGCAACCCCGGCTATTACCACCAGCAGAACGTCGGCAAGCGCAACGTCTGCATCGACCTGACTACGCCGGATGCCGCCGAACTCGTCCAGGCGCTCGCCGCGAAGGCCGACGTCGTTATCGAGAACTTCCGCCCCGGCGTCGCCGACCGCCTGGGAGTGGGCTACGCGGCGCTCAGCGCGAACAACCCCCGGCTGGTGATGCTTTCGATCTCCGGCTTCGGCCAGCAAGGACCCGAATCGCAGCGCGCCGCCTACGCGGCCATCATCCAGTCCGAAGTTGGACTCATCTCTCGCCAGGCCAAGCTCAGCAACGCCGCCCCCGCCGACCTCGCCGTCAATCTCTCCGACACCAACGCCTCGCTGCACGGCCTCATCGCGGTTCTCTCCGCGCTTCTCCTGCGCGAGCGCACGGGCCTCGGGCAGCACATCGATATGGCGATGATCGACGCCACCATGGTCACCGACGACGCCCTCCACTTCGCCCTCGAACGCTCTGAGCAGACGAAGATTCTCCCCAACGACGTCTGGGACACGGCCGCCGGCTGGATCCTCATTTCCGGCGACTTCCGCCACATCTGGAACCAGCTCGTCCGCGTCTGCGGTGTCCCCGAGCCCGACACCACCGGCATGGACCTCGATACGAAGATCGCCGCGCGCAAGGCCGCCGCACGCGCCTACCTCGCCAGCCTTCCCGACCGCGCGTCCGTCCTCGCCTGCCTCGATCGCATGAACCTCGCCTGGGCCGACGTCCGCGAAACTCGCGATATCCGCGATCAGCCTACCGTTCAGCACCGCGGCTCCATTACGACCGTCGACGACCGCCAGGGCGGCCTCCGCGAGGTCGTCCAGTCCCCGTACCGCTTCTCGAACGCCGACGCAGGCGTGCGCGGACCGGCGCCGTGGCAGGGCGAGCACAACCATGATGTCCTCCGTGATTGGCTTGGTTTGAACGATGACGGGATCGCGCGCTGGCAACACGCGCTGAAAAGCAGCGTCTAGCGTTCCGCGTGTGGCACGCCGAACAGCTGCCACCCGGGCCGTCCCGCCCCGGGTCCGTCGTGGTCTGGGCGGATGCCGTGGTTGTCTCGGAGCGCGAGCGCTTTCTCGATCGCCCAGCGCGACAGGCCCTGCACGGCTTCCATCGCCGCCATTTCTTCGAGGCTGAAGAACCCCACGTCGCTGATCTCGTCGCCGTCGCAAACGGGCTCGCCCGCCACCAAATCCAGCCGGAACACCACGTAGATGTTCGTGCTCGGCCCACCGACCGAACCCCCGATCGAATGCCGGAACGCGATGACGTCTCGCACCGTCGCCTCGATCCCCGCTTCCTCCAGCACTTCGCGCTCGACAGCCTCGATGAGCGGCTCGTCGTGCTCCGCGTAGCCGCCGGGGATCTGCCACGAGCCGGCGAACGGATTCTGCCCGCGCTGCACCAGCAACGCCCGGCCTTCCCGCATCACGACGCCCGCGCACCCGATCGAAAAGTCGCCGAAATGGATGAAGCGGCAGTCCTCCGCCGGGCAGGCCATCCGATCGCGTCCACCGTCGAACTTCGGCACCAGCGGCGTCGCGCAACGGGGGCAATAGCTGAAGCTGCTCATTCGTCCGGTACCTCTTCTTCGCCGTTCTCCGCTGGTGGTGGTGCGGCGCCCTGCAGCGCCGCGATCAGGTCAGCGGCGTCCTGCGAGCTGATCCGGCCCTGTTCCAGCATCTGCAGCACCCGGAGCTCCTCCGCTTCGTAGCGCTTTGGCGCCCCGCGTCGCGTCGGACGCTGCGGCTTCGTCCCGGCGCTCCGCGGCGGCATCGTCGCGTCGGCCGCGCCCCGCTCGCGCACGACCACCTCGCCGATGCCCGTGTTCAGCCGCAGGTGCGTCGGCGAAGACTCAGGCCCGCCCGGGTACTCGATCCGCGATTTTCCGATGCCGCTCTGCGACTTGATGTACACCTGCGCGCCCGCCGGCAGCCGGATCTCGGCGCGACCCATGCCGACCTCGACCTTGTAGTCGCCCGGCACCACCTCGGCGATGTCGACCGTCACGTCCCCGGTGCCGCTGCTGCACGAGGCGAGTCCCCGATGCGCATTGATGGAGAGCTTGCCTGCCGCCACATCTGCGCGGAGGTCACCGGTGGTGCTGAGCACCGTCGCCGTCCCTGCGCCCACGTCGAGCTTGATCGTCTCGCAGGCGAGGTCGCGCACGTGGAGCTCGCCGTAGCCGAGGTTGATCCGCGTGTTCAGGAGTCCCGGCCACAGCCGGATCAGTGTGCGCGGGCCCTGCCGTTTCCTGAAGAGCCAACCCTTCGCCATGTGGATCTCCACCACCAGCCGATCGCCGTCTCTGCGCACCTCGAGCTGCGGCGGCCCCTTCGGTCCCGTCGTGACAACCCCGGGAGTCTCGCCTTCGTTGCACATCCGGATCGTCAGGTTCCCCGCGGTCTGGTCCACCGAGACGTCGCGGACGCCTTCGATAGAGAACGCCTGCTCGCTCGCCGGACCGTCGTCTCCCCGCGAACCTGGCTCCCGGCCACCCCAGTCGTCGCCGTGGCGCTCGCGCCGCGATTGCTCTCGCGCCCGGTGCTCCTGGTCCCGTGCTTCTTGCCGGAGGCGTTGCACTTCTTCGCGCGCCCGCCTGGCTTCTCCTCGTGCCCGGTTCAGTTCGTCGTGCAGATCAGCCATCGCGGGCACTCAGCGAACGCAGTTGTTCGGCGGCGTCGGCCGCGCTCAAGTCGGCCGGCCGAGAGTTCGTCCAGGATCAGCTGACGACGTTCCGCTTCCCGCGGATCCTCGCCCGCTTCGAATCCCAGCGACACCAGCACGTCGTTCAGCTTCGAAACGACGGTGGGGTACGAAATCCCGAGGTCTTCTTCCACGTCTTTGATCTTCCCGCGATTGCGCAGGAAGACCTCTACGAAGCCCAGCTGTTCGCGACTCAGTCGGGCCAACGGACCCGCGTCGAACCGCCCATCAACCCCCACCCCACAATTGGGGCACTCGAGCCGCCGAACTTCCATCGGGGTGTCGCAGCTCGGGCATGCACCAACGAATCGCGCCATCTGGGCGTCCTCCTAAAGGCTCGGGAGCCGGCGTACCGCGACCGCGGCGCCATCGTCGCGCCCGTGCGCCCACCCTTCGACCGCCGTCGCAGCTCGCCGAAGTCCGGCGGCTACACGCGCGATCATAGCCACCGGCAGCGAGCCAGTCCCGTACGAGTACGTTCGGCCGCTCGCCAATCGCGTAGCCACGAAGTGCTCGCTGTGTTCCGTGATGAAGTATGCGCTGAGGTCCATTCCAATCTCCTTGTTGGCGAGCTCAGCCTCGTTCCGTGCTCGCATCCAGATAATCGGTCCCTGACGCCAGAAAGTCAATACAGAACTTAAGAAAATTAATGATGATGTTGAAAGAAGCGCGCAGGGCAGTCCGAATCACTACCCAATCTGCGGATGCGCGTCCCGACGAGAGGTGCCCGGATCGTTGGCTCTAGCTGATTTGGGCCAGTGTCCGCTCGACCGCTCCCGCCACGTCGCTGCCGTCTTCTGCGACAACGATCACCCGGCAGCCCGCTGCTTCCTGCAAGAAGGCGTCGCTTGCCACCGCATCGTGGCCCACGACCAACAGCACATCACACCGCCCGAGCCGCGCCACCACGTCACGCGCGAACTCCGCAACTTCCACTTCGTGCCCGGCGTCGATCACCTGGGAGAACTGCTCGCGCCCAATCGCCCAAACTTCGTTCGCAATCGAGGCCACCGCGAACTCCTGCTGGGGGAGCCGCTCGCACGTCGCCAGCGCGAGGTCCGCGCCGCCCTCCGCCAGCGCCACGGCCAGGGCACGGTCCAGTGGCCCGCCGCGCCCAATCAGGGCGACAACCCTCCCGCTAAACCTCGCCATTAGTTGAACAGGACCAGCACAGCCGGCACGGTCAGCGCGATGAGGAGCAACAGCGCCAGCCCGATGCCGATGCTCCGCCAATCCGCGGACTTCAGCCGCCCGGAGTAGTAATCCTGCTCCCACGAGCCGTCGAGGAGGTCCATGTCCCGCTCATCCGGGCCCAGGTTGCGCTCGTCCGGTCCATCGTCGGCCCCGAGCGTGATCGGCTCGTCGTCTTCGTCCCACGCTTCTTCCGCGCGTTGCATGCTCTCCATCTTAGTGGAGAAACGAACCGCGCGAACCCGGAGCTACCAGTCCTGGCGCTCCTCGCCCGGCTTGTCGTCACGGTCGAAAAGGTCCCACTCCAGGCCCCGTGGGAACCCCCAGTCGCTGAACCCCAGCGATGCCGACGTCAGCAGGAACGCGGGAATGCAGAGCACGTACGACCAGCCGCCGCCGACGGCAACCATCACCGCTGCTGCGAGGCCCCACCAGAGGATCGCGCTCAGCCCCCGCAGGTCGTTTCCACGGTTGTTCGCCAGCGCACCCACCGTCAGGAACGAGAAGATCGTGATCCACGCGCCCTCGTCGCCGTTGATCGCGACGACGGCGCCCGCCGCCACCCACGCCGCCGCCATGCCCATCCCGAGCAGCAGCGCGTCGCGCCGCATGATGCTGTATACCACCGCTCCCGTGCTCAGGAAGGCGAAGATCGATGGGAATCCCGATCCCTCGATGCCCGCCGCAAGCGCCGCCCCAACCCAGATGCCCGTGATCGCGATCACGCGCGAGAAGCCGAGCCGCCGCCACGCCGAGATCCCCACCGCGCCCGTCGCGAGGAACGCGAAGATCAGCGTCCACCACGTGTCGGGCTTCGCGATAACGGCCGTGACCATCGCGATCCAGATGACCGCGATCGAGAGAACCGATGTCGCCTTGATCGTCATGCCGTCTCCCTGGTACCAGCCGTGGCGCCGGCCGTGGCGCATGCGCCGCCGCCGGCCCCGCGCTTCCCACCTGAACGTAGCGTCCTGTTGCATAGGTTCATCGTAGCGGTCATCGGGCGGAAGACATCAAGATCTACCTTAAGAATCTCAACATCGAGATCAACTTGTCAGCCGCCCGTTGTCGTCGCGAGTCTCAGGCCCTTCCACGCGCGCGCGCCCGTCCCCGAACTTCCCATCGCGCCAGTGCAACGCCGCCTTGAGCCCCTGTTCGCCTGCGATCCGGCCGAACTCCCGCACGCTCGGCGCGAGGTGGGCCCGCGCGTCGTTCTCCGTCGCGATCCGCTGCATCGTGCGCGCTCCCATCAACTCCAGCCCCAGGTTCACGATGCGCTTGTTCGCGCTCAACAGCTCCGTGTCGATCATCGCCATCCGGTCGACCAGCCCCTCGACCTCGGCCTCCAGCAGGTTCGCCGGCACCGCCTTCAGCACCAGCCCGATCTTCGCCGCCTCCGCTCCGGTGATCGTGTCGCCAGTCAGGAAGAGCCGCTTCGCCCACTGCGGCCCGCAGTTGTAGAGCCACATGTTGTTGGGCAGCGCCCCCATAGCCCGCGCTGGCGGAAAGCCGATCGTCGCGTCTTCCGCCGCGATGATGATGTCGCACAGCAGCGCCACGTCCGTCCCACCCGCGAGGCAATAGCCGTGCACCTGCGCCACCACCGGCTTGTGCATGTCGAAGATTGCCATCCTCAGCCGCTGCGATCGCTCCATCTGCCACGCGTCGTCGTCGAACGAACGTCCGCCGCGGTAGACAGCCGTGTAGTGGTCGCCTTCGGTGTCGGGCCTCCGGCTGGCGAGCGGCGTGAGGTCGTAGCCCGCGCTGAACGCCCGCCCGTTTCCGCGGATGATCACCGCGTGCACTTGCGTGTCGTTGTCCGCTTCCCACAGCGCCTCGTTGAGTTCCTGTTGGAGCTGCAGCGAGAGCGCGTTCAGCTTCTCCGGCCGGTTCAGCGTGATCCGCGCCCGCCCTCGCTCGACTTCGTAGATGATGGTTTCCGGGTCGTTCACACCACACCTCCTGGAAGTGGGCGCATTCTACGCCCGCGGTCCCGGCCCGGTGCGGTCGTCGAAGAGGGAGGGGAGGGAAATTCCCTTCGCGGATGCCTATCATCCGCCGCATGAGCCGCGGACCCGGCCGCCCACCGCACAGCGATGCACTCACGCCTGCCGAGTGGGAGGTCGTGCACATGGTGCGCCACGGGATGACCAACCGCCGCATCGCGCAGCGCCGCGGCACCACGATCGATGGCGTCAAGTTCCACCTCGAGAACGTCCGCACGAAGCTGGGGCTGTCCGGCCGCGATGAGGTTCGCCAGTGGCCGGGTCTCCCCGCCCATCACCTCCAGAGGAGCCACCCCATGTCTGCTTCCACGAACGCCGCCACATCCCTCGGCCACATCGGGCAGATCGCGATCAGCGTGAAGGACATCGACGTCGCCGTGCCCTTCTATCGCGATGTCCTCGGCCTCCCCCACCTCTTCACCTTCGGCCAGCTCGCCTTTTTCGACTGCGACGGCACGCGCCTCTTCATCGATGCGCTCCCAGAAGCGCAGGGCAAGGGCAATTCCTGTGTGTACTTCACCGTGGGCGATATCCACCGTGCCCAGGACGAGTTGACGGCCAAGGGCGTCGCCTTCGAGGCCGCGCCCCACATGATCCATCGCCACGAAGACGGCACCGAGGAGTGGATGACCTTCTTCCGCGATCCCGACGGCAACATGCTCTCGCTCATGTCCAGCGTCGCGCCCGGCAGCTAAGTTCCCGCTGTTATCATTGACCCATGTCGGCGAAACAAGAACTCCGCGACTACATCGACGAGCTCTCCGACGACGAGGCGCTCTCCCTCTGGCAGCGCATCCAGTGTGAGGACCTCGAGCCGGTCGCGCCCCTGAGCGACGAGGACCGCGCGGCGGTCGAGAGGGGCCTCCGCGACATTGCGGAAGGGCGGACGTTTTCGCTAGAAGAGGTTGAACGAGAACTCGGCCTCCGCGCTTGAGAGTCCGGCTTTCTCCCGACGCTCGCCAGGCACTTCGTGAGATCTACGCATTCCGGGCACAGCGCTCGGAAGCACTCGCGCGAGCCGCGACGCAGCGAATCACGCGGCGTCTGCGCCAGGTTTGCGCGATTCCCGAATTCCGGCCGCGCAGTGCCGGAGTTCGGCGCAGAGAACGTGAGGGAAGTCTTCGAAGGCCCGTTCAGAATCTGGTACGTCGTCCACGAAGACGTCGTGATTGTCGTGGCTATCGTCCACGGTGCCCGGGATGCCTCCGATTAACTTGCTAGACTTGTTGGGCATGTCGGCGAAACAAGAACTCCGCGACTACATCGACGAGCTCTCCGACGACGAGGCGCTCTCGCTCTGGCAGCGCATCCAGTGCGAAGACCTCGAGCCCGTCGCGCCCCTGAGCGACGAGGACCGCGCGGCAATCGAGAGAGGGTTGGCGGACGTGGCCGCCGGCCGGGTTTACACCTTCCGTGAAGTGCGACAGCACCTTGGCCTCGAGGATTGAATGTCGCCTGGTCAGCGTCAGCTGATGCTGGCCTTCAAGAGATCCACCGATTCTTGGCAGGCCGGTCCGTGGCGCGGGCCGACGCCGTAGTCGATGAGATCACGCGGCGCGGCGACGCGCTGGGCGACATGCCGTTTTCCGGACGGGTCGTGCCAGAATTTCGTGTCGAGCAGATACGCGAGCGAATCGTCCTCGGCTACCGCCTTCTCTACCGGATAGGGGCCGACGGCGTCGAGATCCTCGCCGTTGTGCACGGTGCTCGTGACCTCGGTCCGCGGTAAGCCCATCGTTCACGCCCCCTTATCAATTGTGCTATCCTTAAATGCGAGTTGTTTGTGACTGGTTGCGCTCGATTTTCTGCTGCACCGTTCCCTCGTTGCCCCTTCCGTCCGTTATCTGTCGCTCACCGAAACTCATCGGCCGCTATCCCGCGCGCACCGTGGCTCACACGCCCGGTCTAATCGCAGCCGGAAGCGGCCGGTCTGATACCGTCCGCGAAAGGAATCTCCACTCTGCTGTTCTTCAGACGTAAAAGGAAAGAGGCCGCGCCAGCCACCGAATCAGGCGGCGCCGCCACCGCTCTCAGCGAGCCCACCCACCAGCCCTCGCCCCGCCCACAGCTCACAGCTGACCATCGCCACGCGACCGCCGCCGTCGAAACCGCACCACCGCCCCGCCGCCGCCGCAGCCGCGGCAGCCGCCACAAGCACACAGCCGGAGAGACGCCGCACGTTAGCCCCACGCCGGCCACGGGCGCGAAATTGCCTCCGCCGCTCGCGCCGCACAGCGAAGAATTCCGCGAGCTCGGCGTCGACGAGACGGGCCTCGACGCCATTGCCGCCCTCGGCTACGAAAGCCCGACGCCCATCCAGGCGGCATCCCTCCCACTCCTCCTCGACGGCGAAGACGTCGTCGGGCTGGCCCAGACCGGCACCGGTAAGACCATCGCCTTCGGCCTCCCCCTTGCCCGTTCCATCGATCCCGCGAACGACACCGTCCAGGCAGTCGTCCTCGTGCCGACGCGGGAGCTCGCCAAGCAGGTGCGCGACGTCATCGATCACCTCGGCAAGTTCTACGGCTTCACCACGCTCGGCCTCATCGGCGGCGGACGCGTCCAGACCGACCTCGTCGCCCTCGAGCGCGGCGCGCATGTTGTTGTCGGCACGCCCGGCCGCGTCATCGACCACATGAAGCGCGGCACCCTCTCCCTCCGCGAGATCCGCTTCGCGGTGCTCGACGAAGCCGACCAGATGCTCGACATCGGCTTCGCCCGCGACATCGACTACATCCTTCGCGTCACACCCAAAACCCGCCAGACCGCGCTCTTCAGCGCCACCATGCCCGAGAGCATCGGCCGCATCGTCTACCGCTACATGCGCAAAGCCGAGCGCGTCTCCGTCACGCCCGAGCAGCGCACGGTTGAGGGCGTCGACCAGTTCTACTGTGAAGTTTCCGACCGCGAGAAGTTCCTCGCGCTGCGCTACCTCTACGAGACCGAGGGACTCGGACGGTCTCTGATTTTCCGCCGAACGAAGATTGGCGTGGACAGGCTCACCGCCCAACTCCAGGATGCCGGCGTCGGCGCTCGTGCCATCCATGGCGACCTTCGCCAGGGACAGCGTGACCGCGTGATGGCCGATTTCCGCTCCGGCGATCTCGAGTTTCTTGTGGCTACGAACGTCGCCGCCCGCGGGCTGGACATCCCCGACATCGAACACGTCATCAACTACGACGTTCCGCAGAACCCCGAGGAGTACATCCACCGCATCGGCCGCACCGCTCGTGCCGGCAAGACGGGCGCTGCCTTCACCTTCGTCGGCGAATGGGAGCTCGACGAGTGGGACCGCATCGTCGACATCGTCGGCGAGGAGAAGCTCAGCCACGTCGCCCTGCCGACCCGCTGGGACTAGCTGCCCTCGACAGCGCCGCTCCCCGGCTGGAGAATCGGCCCGTGCTGCGTGACCTTATCGACCGCTTTTCAAGCGACTGCGTCCGCCGCATCGCCAGCGGCGAGTCGCTGAGCGACGACGAATTCCGCGCCTTCTCGGCCATCCTCGCCGCCCGCGAAGCCTCGGGCGAACGGCTCCTCGGCCGCTACGCCGGCCCCGATCCGGCCCTCGATACCGTCACCGGCCGCTGCGGCCACAAACCCACCTTCCGCGACTGCTGATCCCATGCCGAAGACATCAACCGGCGACCGCGGCTTCGGCCCACTCGTGGGCCTCGAAACCTACGAACGGGCCGACGGCGCCAGCCGCTGCCGTCTCACCGTTCGACCCGAGCTCCTGAACCCGCACGGCGTCCTCCACGGCGGCGCCATCTACACCCTCGCCGATACCGGCATGGGCGCCGCCGTCTACACCCGGCTCGAAGAATCCGAGTCGTGCGCGACCATCGAGATCAAGATCGTTTACATTGCCTCCGTCGTCGAAGGCGTTGTCGATTGCGAGACGCGCATCGTCCACAAGGGCAGCCGCGTCGCCGTCCTCGAATCCGAAATCCGCAACGGTGAGCGCCTCGTCGCGAAGGCACTCGGCAGCTTCGCCATCTTCCCCGCCCGCTAGCGGATTTCGTTCCGCCGATTGGGGAACTTTCAGGGGCGGATGTTCGTCTGGGAGCGTATGGAGCGAACGGAATCTCATTCGGCAGTGACACGGCTCTCCGAGCCGGAGCGACGCCTCTACGAATTCGCGCGTAGCTCGATGCCACTTGCGGAGATCGCCGTCCGCCTGGGGCTCCCCGTTGGCGAAGCTGACCGCCGCATCGAAGCGCTGGTTTCGAAGCTGGACCTCACCAGCCGTGCGGAACTACAGGCGTACGTCGCTTCCCCACGCGACAGCTCCCCCGGGGCACTGCCTCGCCAGCCCGAGCAGCCATCGTCGTTACCGCCGGTGACCGGGCCCCCGGCGCAGACCCGCCGGAAGTTCCTCGCGGGAGCGGCGACGTTGGCGGCCGTTGGCGCCGCGGGTGTGGCGTTCGTGGCAACGCGCAGCACCGGAAAGCCTGCCGCGCTCCCGGCCTCCCTGGCCCCGCCCTCCGCCGGGGCGACGAACACTTCGAGGCCAGCGGCCACCGACCTGATCGAGCAATCCCCGGCCGTCGAGAGCCACGACTTCGCCCCCGGCCAGACGATCGACTGGCCCCATGGCATCTTCTTCATGGATATCGACTCAGGCGCCGTGAAGGGACTTCGCATCACCGAGCCCAACGAAGCCCGCCGCGACGACAACCTCTTCGTCTATCGCGTGTTCAGCCCCTCAGTGATCGCCTGTATCGACGCGCCCTCCGGGAAGAGCTACGTCGTCGACCGGGCGACTGGCGCCGCCTGGAGCTGGCCGGCGGACCGCCTCACGCCTGTCGCGGCCGCGCCCGATTCGCGCTGGATCCTCCTCGAAGAGCGCCAGTCGAGTGCGACGGGCGGCATGTACGGCGGCCCGTCGGGGCACTTCCACCTTTTCAATTCGCGCATGCAGCCCACGGGAGCCTTCGACGTCGCACCATCGCGCTTCAACCGGCGCGTTTTCGTGCAGCCCAACGGCGGCGCGGTCGTGCTGTCCGGCGACGCCGATGATGGTGCCCAGACGCTCAACCTCGTCGAGGCCGGCGTAGGCAGCGTGATCGATGCGATCACCCTCCCCACGGTGGGGCCGTTTCGCCCCATCCTCGTGGACGCGTCTGCGACCCGCGACGTTCTCGACCTGACCGTGCGCTACGATCTGCCGTCCGGGACTGTCGCCATGGACGGCGAGGCGCCGCCGGCGCGGCGGTTTCACCTGCCCTGGGCAGGGGGTTGGCAGCAAGTTTCGGCCGAGGCCGCCGCGCCACAGCCCTTCTCCGCTTCGCCCGACGGCCGCACCGCGCTCTTCGCCACGTCCCTGCGCCACCAGGACGAACCGGGGAATCCGCTCGGCCCGTGGGAGGAATGGGAAGCACTCGAAGTCGTGGTCGATGACCGGCCCGCGTGGCGCGTGCGCTCTGCCTCATTGTGGTATGGCGACGGCATCTCACAAAACCGCTGGCTGGCTGACGGCAGCGCCTTCGTTGCGCTGATCGACGATGGCGGCGAGCGCGGCGGCCTCGGGTACGGCCTGTTCGCCGCCGACGGGTCGGGCTACACCCGCATCGAACTGCCGCCCGTGCCGGCCGACCACTGGTACGACCGGCCGGCCATCCGCGGACCCGTTCCCTCGCCCGACAACCCGCTCCTCCTGGCGATCGGCCACTCCGAGGTCTTCAACTGGCGCACCGGAAAGAGCGTCCGCGCCAACGTGGTGACGAACGACGGCCCAACGGGCTTCGACCCATGGTCCGCCGGCGCGGGGGAAGTGGTCTTTGCTCTCCCGCATCTCGGCCACGATGGCAGGCCGCTTCCGTCATTCATCGCTCCCAGGATCGACCGATGGCCCTACTCCCAGGGCCCGGCCGCTCTGCGGATGCGCGTCAGCGCCGGCGGCGACTGCCTCAACCAGCGAACCGCCCCCTCGCTTTCGGGCAACGTCGTCACCTGCGTCCCGGATGCGACGCCCGTCGCCATCGGAGCCGACCCTTCGGGAGGGACGTTCAAGGCGCTCGCCTTCGAGCGCAACGACGCTGGCGCATGGGTCTTCGTGGACACGCCGTTGGGCGAGCGCGGCTGGGTGTCGTCCGCCTACCTGGAGTGGGCGTAGCGCGCCCTCACGCCACCACGTTCCGTAACACGCCCGCGCCCGTCACCTCCACCTCCACCACGTCGCCCGGGCTTCAGCGCCTGCGGCTCGCCGGGGGTGCCGCTATAGATGATGTCGCCCGGGCACGAGCGTCATCACCGCGCTCACCAGCCGCACGATCTCCGGGATGTCGCGGATCAGCTCGTCCGACTTCGCGTGCTGCGCGACCGCGCCGTTCACACGCGTGGTCAGCTCGATCTTGTCGTACTCCAGGTCCGTTGAGATGGTCGGACCGAAGATCCCGAACGTGTCGGCGCCCTTCGCCCGCCACCACTGACCGTCCGCCCGCTGCCACACGCGCGCGGAAACGTCGTTTCCGCAGGTGTACCCGAACACCGCCGCCAGCGCCTCCTCACGCGTCGCCGCCCCCTTCACCTCTCGCCCAATCACGATCACGATCTCGCCCTCGGGATCGACCCGGCCCGCCCCGGCCGGCAACACGATCGGATCACCCGGGCCGGAGATGCTCGAGAGCGGCTTGAAGAACAGCGTCGGCGGGTCCGGGACGGGCCGTCCCTGCAGGTGGCTGGAATAGTTCAGCCCTACGCAGACGATGGAGCGCGGCTCTGTCGGCGGGAGCAGTTTCACGTTCGCCGCCGCAACCATCTCGCCCGTTCGCTCGGTCCGCTCCCAGAACGGCTCTTTGATCGCCGCGATCATCTCGCCCTCGAGCAGGCCCGCGCCCGTCGTTCCGTCGCTGCGCTGAAAGCGCACGTAGTTCGCCATCTGGAAGCCGCCTCGGTTGTAGAGTGTGCGCCGAAGTCTACGCGACTTGCCGCCAACCATCCGCGGAGATTGCCATGGCTCGAATCGAGGCCGCTGAACAGCAACGCCGCGCCGACGCGAACCTCTTCGAGGCGTTTCGCGTCATGTGCTCCGGTGTGCCCGGCGGCGAAGTCCTCGAACACGATGGCGTCCTCATCGCCGCCTCCGGCCTGCCCGTCCCGATGTTCAACGTCGCCTTCGTCACGCGGCCGCTGCCGGACCCGAAACCCGTGCTCCAGCGCGCCATCAGCTACTTCGACGGACGCCGCATCCCCTTCATCGTCCGCATCCGCGACGGCCTCGATCAGTCAGTAGAGGCGGCCGCCGTCGCACTGGACCTTCCCTTCAGCGATGCCGTCCCCGGCATGATCCTTGAAAACCCCGGCAAACGGCTCAAGAAGGTCCGCGACCTCGACATCCGCGTGCCCGCCTCCGAGCAGGAACTCGAGGACTTCGCCCGCGTCGTCGCGGCGGGCTTCGATGCCCCGCTCGAAATGACGCGTGCGCTCGCTGGCTTCGCCCGCTTCGGCATCCCCGACCAGGAGCTCTACGTCGGCTACCACGACGGCCAGGCCGTCGCCTCCTCGACGCTCGCACTCACGCACCGTGTCGCCGGCGTCTACAACGTGGCCACCCTTCCCACCGCACGGCGCCGCGGCTACGGCGAAGCCATGACCGCCCACGCCGTCCGTCGCGGCGCCGAACGCGGCGCGCTCATCGCCAGCCTCCAGGCCTCCGATATGGGCCGCCCGGTCTACGAACGCATGGGCTTCCGCGTCACGGCCTGGTACCGCACCTTCCGCCGCCGCGGAGAGTAGTCGCGCCGGGGACGGCCCCCGGGCCAGCGTCAATTCGCTAAACTGCCCGGCATGCCACTCCCCGCCTTCACCCTCACCGATCCCTCCGGCACCGAGCGCGCGTTCCCCTCGGGCCGCACGGCACTCCTCTGTTTCGTGAAGGAGGACTGCCCTACCTGCGTGCTCTCCATGCCGCTGATCGAAGCCGCTGCCGAAGCCTTCGGCGAGGCCATGGATGTGTGGGCCATCGGCCAGGACGCGGAAGGCAACGCCAACCTCGTCCAGCGCTTCGGCTCCGTCGCACCGATGCTCGACGACTCCAAGCTCGCCGTCTCCTTCGCCTACGACCTCGATACCGTCCCCACCATCATCCTCGCGGACGCCGGCGGCGAGGAGCTCGAACGCTTCGTCGGCTTCGGCAAGACCGACTGGCAGGCGCTCTTCACCCGCCTCATCACCACCACCCTCGCACCAGCGCCCGTCGTCGACTGGGCCGCCTACCCGGAGATGCGCCCGGGCTGCGGCTCGAAGTCCGTCGAACCCGGAGTCTACGAGCGCCTCACGGCCGAGGCCGAAGGCAGTCCCCTCCGCGCCCGCCGCATCGAAGTCGGCGAGTCCGACGACCTCTTCGAGTTCATGTTCGACCAGGGCCTCACCGATGGCCTGCCCGTCATCCCGCCGACGCCTGAGCGCGTCCTTCGCATGCTCGGCGGCACGAAGCGCGATGCCCAGGAAGTGCTGGGGCTCTGCCCGCCCAACCTCGCGCCGCTCACCGTCGAGAAGGTCGCCATCAACGCCGTCATGGCCGGCTGCAAGCCGGAGTACATGCCCGTCGTCATCGCTGCTGTCGAAGCCGTCCTGAATGAGCAGTTCAACATGCACGGCGTCCTCGCCACCACGCACTTCCCGACCCCGGTCATCATCGTCAACGGCCCCATCCGCGACCGCATCGGCATGAACTACCGCATGAACGTCCTCGGCCAGGGCAACCGTGCCAACGCCACCATCGGCCGCGCCCTCCAGCTCGTGGTCCGCAACGTCGGCGGCGGCCGTCCGGGCGAAGTCGACCGCGCCGCGCTCGGCCAGCCCGGCAAGATCGGCTTCTGCTTCCCCGAATTCGAAGAGCGCAGCAACTGGGAACCGCTCCACGTCGAGCGCGGCTATCGCAAGGACCAGAGCACCGTCACGGTCTACGCGGGCGGCGCCCCGAACGGCATCATCGATCAGCTCGCTCGCGGCGCCAGGGCACTCGCCACCAGCTACGGCCTCGGCCTCTCCGCCGCCGGCCACCCAAAGCAGTACAACCACGGCGAGATCGTCGTGGTCGTCCCGCCGGAACACGTCGACACCTTCGCGAAAGACGGCTGGACCAAGGACCAAATTCGCGAACAGATTCAGCTCGCCTCCATGCGCCCCGTCCGCGAACTCGTCCGCGACGACGACTGTGCCGAAGGCATCCCCCGCGCCTCCGCCGAGAAGCTTGGAATGGACACGCTCCTGCCTAAGTTCGCACGCAAAGAGCTGATCACGCTCGTCGTTGCCGGTGGGGAAGCGGGCAAGTTCGCCGCCTACCTCGGCGGCTGGGTCAGCGGGCCAATGGGCTCCATCATGACCACGAAGCTCATCCGCGACTGACGTTCGGGCCGCCCTCCGGGTCCGAGCGGCCCGTGCTCCCCGGCGACACGCTGGTAAACTCGATCTGTGCCGAACTGGGTTGTTGAAGGCCTCATCGCTACCAGCCCGCGCCCGGGGTACCACCCCGGACCTGAGCAGACCGTCGCCGACGGTGTCCTCGAAGCGTGGCTCTTCGAGACGCTCGAGTTCGGCATCTCCTCCGTCATCTGCCTCATCGGCGGCGACCAGCTCTGGCTCTACCGCAAAGTCGCGCCGCAGGGCCTCATCGCGCGATACCAGGAAGCCGGCCTCGAGGTCTTCCATATCCCCACGGTCGATCAGCAGACGCACCCGTTCACCGAAGATCAGTACGAGGCCGCCTGGCGCGCATTCCAGGAGTTGCCGAAGCCAGTCCTCGTCCATTGCAGTGCGGGCATGGACCGCACCGGCCGCATCGTGAACCACATTCTCTCCCGGCTCGAAGGCGACATCTCCGGAGGTTGGGCCGCCGGCCGCTGACGCGGACGTGCAAAACGCCCGGCGGGCCGGGCGTTCTGCTGGGGGAGCGTTGGCGTCTCGGGGCTATGCGCCCCGCTGCTCAGCGTCTACCGACGTAGAATCCTCCGCTGACGATGCTGAGCAACAGCGCAACGGCGAGCGCGATGAAGAACACCTTCGCGACGAAGATGCCCAGCCCACCGAAGAGCAGGACGAGCAACAGAAGAACCAGCAATGCTGCAAGCATGAGTTTTGCCTCCTTTCCAGCCTGGTCTCCCGCAAGCGTACGCAGCCGAACGTTGCATCCGGCCCATCGTTCGTCTGCTGCTGTCTCACATGCGCGTAACAGCTCTTGCTCGTCCGGCGGGCTCTGCTCGTCAGGCGGGCTCGCGCCACGTCCGTGGCGTCCATTGCGCCTCGTGATGCCACCGTTCGCGGGCGCGGCGTAGGCTTACGCCCACCCAGTTCACCGGAGCCTGCAATGGAACTCAAAGAAGTCCGTTACGCCGTCGATGGCCCCGTCGCCACCGTCACCCTCGACCGCCCGCAATACCGCAACGCCCAGAGCTACCGCCTCCTCGACGAGCTCGACGCAGCGCTCGACCGCGCCGTCGCGGACCACGAAGTCAAGGTCGTCATCGTCACAGGCGCCGGCGCGCACTTTTCCTCGGGCCACGACCTCGGTACACCCGAGAGCATCGCTTACCGCGAGGAGATCGGTGTCGGTGACGCCGGCATCGCCTTCTACGAAGCCTTCCGCAAGTACAACCTCGACCTCACGGCGAAGTGGCGAAACCTGGCCAAGCCCACCATCGCAATGGTCCGCGGCTACTGCATCTACGGCGGCTGGATGATCGCCAGCGCCATGGACTTCATCTTCGCCGACGAAAGCGCCCGCTTCCTCGCCGGCCTCGTCGAATACTTCTCCATCCCCTGGGACGTCGGCCACCGCAAGGCGAAAGAGCTCCTATTCGAAAGCCGCTTCATCGATGCCCACGAAGCCGAGCGTCTCGGGTTCGTCAACCGCGTCTTGCCCGCCGCCGACCTCGAAGCAGAGACGCGCAACTACGCCCTCCGCGTCGCCGAACAGTCGCACTACTTCCTGCGGATCGCCAAGCTCGCGGTCAACAAGATGCAGGACACCCAGGGCTACTCGAGCTCCGTCGAAGCCGCCTTCGCCGACTACCTCGTGGTCGCCAATCCGCGCGGCGGTTCGCCCGACGATCGGCGCGTGCCCGGCGTGCGGCGCCTCGGCGGCGTCGACCTCGCGCTTCGCGGCGAACGTGGAGAACGCCCGGGACTCGCGAGCCAGTGACCGGCCCCGATCAGGCGGCCCGTTCGCGATAGGCGCGCCGCGCCTCGGCCGCGCGCTCGAACTCCAGCACCAGTGCCTTCTGCCGCCGCTGATGGCTGCGGTTGCGGCGCGCAATCCGGTTGGCGACCTCTGCCACGAATCCCAGCACCATCACCGTCATCATCGCGATGGACCAGTCGGCTACGCCGGTCAGTCCACTCGCCGTTGCCAGCGCGGCCAGCACGAGCGCCGGGTTCCGCACTCCCCAAACCCAGAACTTCACCATAGTGTGACTATCGGCCGCGATGGCTCCGAGAACAGCGCCCAGGTGCCTGCGTCACGCTCCACGGCCAGTCGGCCAGACTTCCGGCGACCACCCGGCCGTGCGTTGCGTCACAGAACCTGCGATAGTGATGTCGAGCCGTGCTGCGGGGGCGTGTCCGCTCCACCCCCCGCGCCGGCTCTTTTCATGCCTGCGGCTCACACCGGTTCGAGGAACTCCAACCGGTTGCCGAACGAGTCCCACGCATAGAACCGCCGATACCCCGGGAGCTGCCGGTCGACTTCGGTTCGCACGCCGGCCGCTTCCAGTCGGGCCTTCAACGCATCCAATTCGTCGGTCAGCAAAGCCGGGTGCCGCTTCGTTTCCGCAACCACCGGTTCCACGCCGCAATGAATCTCCTGGCTGCCGCACGCGAACCAGGCGCCGCCGCGATCACGCAGCACCTCCGGCTTGGGAACCTCGGGCAGCCCCAGCAATCCGCCGTAGAAGGCTCGCGCCGCATCCTCGCCGCCGGGCGTGATCGCCACCTGCACATGCGCGATGCCGGAAATGGTCATGCTCGAACGTTACCTCCCTGCCCGTCCACCGGACGGCGGATAGACTTCGGACCCAACGTACACTCCGCCGAAAGACCGAGAAACCGGTGCCCGTTCGACCGTCGTGGGCCTTCGCGTGCTTCTCCATACTCATCTCAATTCTTAGCGGTCCACCTACGCGGGCCGCTTCGGACACCAGGGAGAACACGACAATGGAACTCACGACAGAAACCACCACCGCCCCTGCCACCCACGCTCATCACTGGAAGATCGCGGAGGCCAACGGCCCCATGAGCATCGGCACGTGCCGAACCTGCGGCGCGGCGAAGCTCTTCAAGAACTGGCTCGAAGACCAGGACTTCATCACGAACGAAGAGCACCGCATCGCCGCCTGATCCTGCCCTCCCTCGGAGCCACGCCCGCTGCGGGGCGTGGCTCCCCTCAAATCGCCGCCTCGTCGCGAAACGCGAGGAACGTGCCGTCGGCGTCGCGCCGAAACCGGCGAACCTCGCTGACGGCGTCGAGGTTCAGTGGGCCGTAGATGTGCGGGTACGCGAGGCCGTTCGGCTGCGATTCCCATCGCACTTCGCTCCGTATCCGCCCCGGGTCGAGCACCAGCACTGCCCATTCGCCGGGTCGCTCGCGGTAGAACAGGTTCGCCACCTCCACCATATTCCGCTCGCCACAGGTGCAGTGGATGAATCCCTCGCTTTCCAGCGAGGGCGCTCCGTACTCTGCACTCCCGCGGATGGCGTCCCATTCCGCTAGCGGCAGCATGTGGTAGATCTCCGGCACCGCCCCATTCCATCACAGCCATCGCAATAAGGGCTACAATGCCGCGATGGCCGTCGATAGCTACAAGTATCTGCCGCGCTCGATGCGCGTGGGGTATGAGTCCACACCGCCCACCGACGAACCTCCCGTCTGGGCGCCGCTCCCGAAACCGCTCCACCGCTGCTCTATCGCGCTGCTCACGTCGGCCGGCATCTACCTCAAGGACTGCCCAGGAGCCGTTCGACACCGAGCGCGAACGCCGCGAGCCCACCTGGGGCGATCCCACCTACCGCGTCATCCCCTCCGACGTCCGCCAGGAGCAGGTCGCGCTGCTCACACCTCCACATCAACCACGAAGACCTGCTCGAAGACGTCAACGTCGTCCTCCCCATCCGCGCCTTCACGAAGCTCGCGGACGAGGGTGCCATCGGTTCGCTCGCTCCGGAACACTATTCGGTGATGGGCTACCAGGACCGCCGGCTTGTCGACTGGCGCACGGTCCAGGGCCCCGAAATCGCCGCCCGCCTCAAAGAGCGCGCCGTCGATGTCCTCCTGCTGGCGCCTGCCTGACCGGACTGCTGCCGCAACGTGCCCGTGCTGGCACGTACGATCGAGGCACTGGGAGTGCCAACCGTGACCGTCACGATGATGCCGGACCTCGCCCAGAAGGCGCGCATCTCCCGCATCGTCGGCGTTCAGGTCCCCTTCGGGCACAGCTTCGGCACCCCGCACAATGACGCCATGATGCTCGAGATCTCCCGCGCGGCCCTCCACGCCCTCGAAGACGCCGGCGAACCCGGCTACCGCCTCGACGTCGACATCCCCTACCCCGTCGACGACGCCATCGCCTACAAGACCTGGCACCCGCCCGAGCCCAGCCCCATCGTCGCCCGGATGCTGCAGGCGCGCGCCCAACAACCCCAGCCGCGCGCGTAAGCAACCGGTCCGCGGTCGCGTGTTGGCACCTGCGCCGTAGCTCATCCTGCGCTGCAACATGGGTAGTCGCGCCACACTGCGTGCGCGCGCCCGAACAAGCTGGGCACAAGAACGGCGCCCCGCGCGCTCCGACATCGAACCGCTCACATCGACACTCCCCCAACCGCCAGCAACGCCCCGCCCCCCCGACCCAACACCTCCGCCCAACCGAGTCCGAGGCCGGAGCGTAAGCGACGGTGCGCAGCCCCTCGTCCCCACCGGCCCGCCGTCCCCCAACATGGCCCGCGGCCCCACGGCCCCGTTCCCCGTTCCCCGTTCCCCGTTCCCCGTTCCCCGTTCCCCGTTCCCCGTTCCCCGTTCCCCGTTCCCCGTTCCCCGTTCCCCGTTCCCCGTTCCCCGTTCCCCGTTCCCCGTTCCCCGTTCCCCGTTCCCCGTTCCCCGTTCCCCGTTCCCTGCCTCACCCCCGGCCCACCACCAGCCGCTCCCGGTCCAACAACCGCGAAATCACTCGCCACCCCAGCGAATCCACCACCAACAACACCCCTGCCAGCCCAATCGCCAGCCCGACGCTCGGCGTCACCACCCGGAACGAGAACAGCGCCAGCAGCCCGAGCATCGGCAGGCTCCCCAGCGCCGAAAGCTGCTGCGCTACCCGCACGTCGCTTGCCCGCGACGAAATCGCCATTCCCACCCACGTCGCCCACGTCGCCAATAACGGCGCGAACACCGCTTCCCCGAAGATCTGCACCGGGTCCCACACCGCATCGACCGCTGTCGAACTTCCCCCGATCCGCACCACGACGGCCAGCACGGCGAACAGCCCGTACGCCATCACCACGGCCGGAACCACCGCCGCCAGCGCCTTCCCCACGATCAATTCGTCCTGGCGCACCGGGGTCGTCAACACCGGCTCGAGCGTGCCTTGCTCCCGCTCTCCAACAATCGAATACGCCGCCACCGCCGACGGGATGAACGTCGCGGTTAGCAACATGCCAAGCTCCAGGCTTTCCGCCAGCTTGCGCACCGCCGCCGGCGACGCCGAACCGCCGAGGCTCAGCAGGTTCACCGTCGGCAGCACCAGGAATGCGAGCGGCAGGATTCCCATCGTCGCAATCACCGAGCGGTTCCGCCGGTAATCCCGGAACTCCTTCCGCGTGATCGCCCGCACGCGCGTCCAATCAAGCCTCATCGCGCGGCGCCCCGCCCTTCACCATCTGCAAGTACACGTCCTCCAACGACTTCCGAAGCTCCCCCAGTTCGACAATGTCAGCCCCCGCGCCGACCAACGCCCGCGCCACCGCAGGCGCCACCACGGCCGGCTCGTCGACCGTTAGCAGGTACTCGCCCTCTGGCCCCTCGCGCCAGCCGGAAACGCCATGCAGCGAACCGAACAGGCCGTCCGCCTCGGCGATCGGCTTCGCCGTCCGCACCCGCAGAACCCGCGAAAACGCCCGGATCCGGAGCTCCTCCGGCGTCCCCACGCTCAGCAACCGCGTGCTCAGGATTCCCACCCGATCGCAAAGAGCCTCCGCCTCCTCCAGCCGATGCGTCGTCAGGAACACCGTCACATCCCGCTCCCGCAGCCCTGCGACGAGCTGATGCACCTCGCGCGCCGCCAACGGGTCCAGACCCGAGGTCGGCTCGTCGAGGAACAGGACCTTCGGTTCGCTCAACAGCGCCCGCGCCAGCGAAACCCGCTGCCGCAGACCCTTCGAGAGCGCGCCCGCAAGGTCACCCGCCCGTGCTCCGACGTCCACCGCCTCGAGCGCCGCCCGAATGCGCCCTCCCGGCGACCGCAGCCCGTACAGTCCCGCGAAATACTCCAGGTTCTCGTAGACGCTCAATCGCAGGTACAGCCCCGGCGACTCCGGCATGATCGCGATCCGCTGGCGAATCTCCTCCGCTCGCTCCTGCACGAGCGGGATCCCCGTCACCTCCGCCCTCCCCGAAGTCGGCCGCAGAAGCGTCCCCAGCGTGCGCACCGTCGTCGTCTTCCCGGCCCCGTTCGGCCCGAGGAACCCGAACACTTCCCCCACGCCGACCCTGAAGCTCACATCCTCGAACGCGACGCGCTCCCCGAATCGCTTCGTCAGGCCCTCCACCACCAGCGCCGACTCCATCACCCCGAATATAGTCCCATCCCGCCTTCCCGTTCCCACTCACCAGCGCCCGGGTCAAGGATGCCTTTCTGACGCCGCAGTCCCCCGGTAGTCGCGCCCAGCCTGCTGAGCGAAGCGCCACTGCGGGCGCAGGCGCTCGATCCCCCGGCATCGCCGTGTCACGTTTCGGCGCTTCACCCTCCGCCTCGCGCGACAGCCACCGAACCGCGGCTTACCCTGAAAACACCATGGTCATCGTCATCCCCTTCGTCATCGCCGCCGCGGCCGCGCTCTTCATCGGCATCCAGCTCTACCGCAAGTACCGCCACTAACCTCCACTCGCGCCCAATCGAGTCCGAGGCCGGAGCGTAAGAGACGGTACGCAGCCCACTCGTCCCCACCGGCCCGCCGCTCCCGCCATGGCCTGCCCGAACGATTCCCCGTTCCCGCCATCGAGCCCGAGGCCGGAGCGTAAGCGACGCCGCGCAGCCCACTCGTCCCCACCGGCCCGCCGCTCCCGCCATGGCCCGCCCGAACGATTCCCCGTTCCCGCCATCGAGTCCGAGGCCGGAGCGTAAGCGACGGTGCGCAGCCCCCTCGTCCCCACCGGCCCGCCGCTCCCGCCATGGCCCGCCCGAACGATTCCCCGTTCCCGCCATCGAGTCCGAGGCCGGAGCGGAAGCGACGGTGCGCAGCCCCCTCGTCCCACCGGCCCCGACGCCCCCCGCCATCGCGCGGCGCCACTAGTGCTCCCTGTTCCCTGCTCCCCGTTCCCCGTTCCCGCGCGAAGCGAGTCAACGAACGAAGTGAGCGGCCGTTCCCCGTCCTATCGTCACGTCACCCGGTACCGCACCCACCAGAACGAGAACCCCACCAGCACCGCCGCCAGTCCGGCATACAACCCTGCCTCGATCCACTGGAAAGTCCAGAAGCGGCTCGCCGGCTGATACGTGACTCTGTGCTGGTATCCAACCAGGCAGCCCGAATCCTCGGGGCCGCATCGAATGGAGTTCGTCTCATCGCCCGCGGGGTCGATGACCACCTCCGAAAGCACCCAGTCCCCCGACTCGCCCGGACCCGCGATCGACAGCTTCCGCTGCGTGCCTGAATCGGTCGCTCCTGGTGGAAACAACGGTGTCAGCGCCGAAGTCTCGACCACCGGCGACTCGTAGTGCGGTCGCACCCAAAGCATCACCGAGAACCACACGGCGGCGAATACCACCAGCGTCGCGCCCATCGCCGCAAGAGTCCGGCGAACGACCAGTCCGCTCGCCAAACCCAGCGCGAACGCGAACGCCGCGTACCCCATGGGCGCCACCCCGCGCTCGCTGAACACGTCCGGCTCGAACCGGTTGCCCCGCGCCGCATCCAGCGGAACCGACCACCACGTCAGCATCAGGCTCAGTGAGCCCGCCACCGCCACCGTTGCCAGCCCCACGACGATCACCTTGACGGCGAGCCAGCGCGTCCGCGTCGTACTTTGCGTCCACGCCAGCCGATACGTCCCCGATTCCAGCTCCCGTGCCACCAGCGGAGCTCCCCAGAACACTCCGAGCACCCCGGGGACGAAGAGCAGCACCGCCGCGCCCACCCATTGCAACGCGCTGTACTCCCGCGTCAACGCGTCAATGAGGGGCCTGCAGTCGCCCTGGTCAGCCTTGCACGCCGCGATCCCGCTCGAGTCGTAAAGGTCAGCCAGGGACGGACCCGTGATGCCCAGCGCCACCGCCAGCGCAGCCAGCCCCACCACAGCTACCATCGTCGAAACCCGGAACTGCCGGAACGTCAACCACATCATCGCCGCACCACCGCAAGCGCCGGCTCCAACCGGTTCCGGTGCGCCGCCTGCCCCATGTACCCCAGCACCACGTCCTCCAGGCTCGCCGGTTGCACCGTCCATGCCGGGTCGTAGATCGGCTCCTCACACCGCACCAGGAACGTGCTCTGCCGCTCTGTATGGTTCGATTCGATTACCTGCTGGTTCGAAGGCAGACCGCCTTCGCGGCGTGGCCCCGTCAGCCAGTGGTGCGTCGCGAGCAGCTGGTCCACGTCCCCCGATACCTGCACCCGCGAGCTCGCCAGCACGACCACGTGGTCGCAGACGCGCTCCAGGTCCGACATCAGGTGCGACGACAGGATCACGCTCGTTCCGTGCTCGGCGACCACCTCCATCAGCCCCTGCAGGAACTCCCGCCGCGCCAGAGGATCGAGGCTCGCAATCGGCTCATCCAGCACCAGCAATTCGGGCCGTTTCGCGATCGCCAGCGTCAGCGCCAGCTGCGCCCGTTGTCCGCCGGAGAGTCGGCCCGCCTTCTGGGACGGATCCAGGCCAAGCTTCTCGATCCGCCCGTGCGCCAGCGCGCTGTCCCACCCGGGGTTCAGGTGGACCCCCAGCCGCAGGTGGTCCTCCACGCTCAACGCCGAATACGTCGGCGCATCCTGCGCAACGAACCCCACACGGGCCAGGTGTTGCGCCCCGTCCGTCGGCCGCCCTCCGACCACCGTGATCGACCCCGTCGTCGGCGTTAGCAGCCCCACCGCAAGATGCATCAGCGTCGTCTTTCCCGCCCCGTTCGCCCCTACGAGTCCAACCACCCGACCCGCCGGGATCGACATCGTGCAATCGCTCAGCGCCCACCGCCGTCCGTAGCGCTTCCCCAGCCCCACCGCCTCAAGAATCCCCGTCACGCCACACTCTCCTGCTGCGAACCACGAAACGTGTCCTGGAACAACGCGTCGATGCTTTCGTCGTCCAGGCCCGCCTCTCTCGCCGACGCGATCCAGCGCTGCAACGCCGCCCGTAGCGGCCTCAGCGCCGCCACCGACGCCTCGCTCACCGTCGCGACCACGAACGTCCCCACCCCCGCTCGCCCCTCCACGAGGCCGGTATGCTCGAGCTCCCGGTATGCCTTCAGCACCGTGTTGGGATTGATCGCCAGGCGCGAAACCACGTCCCGCACCGTCGGCAACTGGTCTCCCTCCCGGAGAAGTCCCAGTCGCAGCGCATGTCGCACCTGGTGCACCAGCTGGAGATATGGCGACACACCCGAATGAGTGTCGAGGCGGAACTCTATCATCGCTGCCCTAGTGTTATAGGATGCTAGATAAAGTCGCCGGTCTGCCCCGTGGTGTCAATCCCGACCCCTTCCCAATCGAACAGCCCCGGTAAAGACCCCACCGGCGAATCCGAGGCCGGAGCGTAAGCGACGGCCCGCTCCCACACCGTCCCAGCTTCCCCGCGTTCGCCCCACCACCCACGACGCAACCCCCTTCTCCCGCCTCGTCGGGAGAAGGGCCGGGGATGAGGGCACGTCCGAGGCCGGAGCGTAAGCGACGGCCCGCTCCCCCACCGTCCCAGCTTCCCCGCGTTCGCCCCACCACCCACGACGCAACCCCCTTCTCCCGCCTCGTCGGGAGAAGGGCCGGGGATGAGGGCAAGTCCGAGGCCGGAGCGTAAGCGACGGTCCGCAGCCCCCTCGTCCCCCCGCCCGCCGCCCCCGCCATGGCCAGTCGCCCCTACTTGTTCCCCGTTCCCCGTTCCCTGCTCCCCGTTCCCTGTCCACGCATCCCCCATGTAGGATGATCCTCCTGCGTCGCTGCGCGATGCCAGCAACTACAAGAGAGTCGCTCCCCACCTGGAAGGCGCCCTGCTCCATGCCGGAAGTCACCCACCTCGACTCGCAAGGCCCTACCGAACGTCGCAAGCCCACGGCGACCGAAGCGCCCGACGGCGAGCTCCAATCGGACGAGCTTCTCGCCGCCGGCGCCGTCCACCGACTCTTGGGAAGCCAACCCGTGTTGCCGCGCTCGGTCGTGGCGCTCCAGGGCGTTGTTGGCAATCAGACCGTCAGCCGCATGATGGCCGCTCGCGTTCAACGCCTCGACGACGAGCCCGAACAACCGCCCACGCCAGGCCCGATTGCGCCACCGCCCTCAAAGGCAAAGGCTCGCTGGGGAAGCCTCAAGGCGTTGACGGCGCAGTCCGCGAAGTTCAACGAGGGAACGACCCCGACCAAATCGTCCGATAGCTCAGCCCTCACCACCACCGCCGGAGGGGCGTGGCTCGCCAGCCAGGTCAACTCCAAGGAGAAGATCGGCTCCGTCGACGACTACATGGGCTCCCGCGATGACGCCGGCTCCGCCCAGTCCGAGCACCTCAAGCAGTTCGCATCCGGCGCCCACGCGTTCATCACGCCCGCCATCCATCGCAACATCCACAACCTGCCCGGCGCCTGGGCGAACTTTGGCGGCTGGGGCTCAGATGCGAACTTCGTCGCCCCTCTGGACCGCGCGGATGAGCTCGTCGCCGAGGCGGCCGGCGAACACGGCCACGGCATCTGGGACCTCGAAGAGAAGCTCGGCATCCCCAGGGGCAGCTGGGTAAAAGCTTGCGCACCCGACTACAACGTCTTCCGCTACATCATCCACGACACGAAGCGCTTCAATCTCCGCATCCCCTCTGGCAACGAACGCGGCGCCTACGCCTCCGAATGGTGGAACGGAAAGTACCAGCGCGGCCAGTGGCAACCGAAGGGCAAGACGGAAGGCGGCGCCGCCGAAGCCGTCATCGACAAGATCGCCATCGACGACATGAAGCTGCTCGGCAAGGACGTCTTCGAGATCGTCAACGACGCCTCCCTGGCCGAGAACACCCGAAAGTACCTCCCGGACGGCCCAACTCCTCAGTCCGAATAAGGTCAGCCCCCACTCACACGCCTCGGCGTAGCCCCCCACCGCTCCCACACTCCCAACCCGAATCCGACCCCCGACCGAAGCGCAGCGCAGGGAGCGGGTACCACGCCCAGGCTCCGCCGCTCGCCCGGACGGCAACGCCCCCCCACCGCTCCCGCACCCCCAACCCGAATCCGAGCCCCGACCGAAGCGCAGCGCAGGGAGCGGGTACCACGCCCAGGCCGCCCGACCTCATGAATCCGAGGCCGGAGCGTAAGCGACGGTACCCAACCACGCCCTTCCAGCTGCCACGCGTTCGCCACCACCCATGACGCCAGCTCCCTTCTCCCGCCTCGTCGGGAGAAGGGCCGGGGATGAGGGCACACCCGCCAGTGCCGCGCACCGTTCCCCGAATCCGAGCCCCGACCGAAGCGCAGCGCAGGGAGCGGGTACCACGCCCAGGCCGCCCGACCTCATGAATCCGAGGC
>CAWHVJ010000012.1:0-1223849 GCA_963832795.1 uncultured bacterium | reverse complement strand
AGATGCCGCCCTGGTCGCTATCGCCGTCGGCGTCCTCCTGTGGTGGCGGGGCTACCGGCGCGAAGGGGCCGTCACGGCCGCCATCGCCGTGGCGTGGGCGATCGTCATCGTTCTCATCGTCATGCCCCTCGCTCGCGAAGGTCGCCCGAGCGACCTCGTCGAACGCTACGGGTACCTCGTGGACGCGACGAGCCAGGGGGCACTCGTACCCGCGTTGCTCACCCATCCCTGGGTGATTCCCCAGGCACTCCTGACGCCACATCACTTCTGGACAATCGTCCTGGTGGTCGGCGTCAGTGCTCCGCTCGCATTGGCCCGGCCGTGGTTGCTGCTGCTGGTGCTGCCCTCGGTCGCCGTCTCCGTCTTGTCGTCCTACCCGGACCAGAGCGGCCTCTACTTTCACTACAGCGCGGAGATTGTGCCGCTCGCCGTGGTACTCGGAATCGTGGGTGCGGAGCGCCTGGTCTCACGCGTGCCCCCTGCGCTCATCGCGACGGCGGCGATGGCGCCCGCCATCGCCGCGTTCTCCCTGATGAGCCCGTTCGCGCCCTGGCGGAGCGAGGAGAATGCCCCGAGCGCAGAACACCGGGCTGCCGTCGCAGCAGCGCTCGCCCTCGTCCCCTCCGACGAGACCGTGAGCGTCTCGGCGCAGTCGGGCCTCGTCGCCCGACTCTCCCACCGCGTCGGTATCTACGAATTTCCCGGCCACGCCGACGGGCGCGCCGACTGGGTCGTGGTCGACCAGTACGGCTACCGGAGCAGCCAGTCCGTCGCCGACGGCTTCGACGCGAAGCTCCAGGCCGTGCGAGATACGTACCAAGAGGTCTACGACATCGACGGCGTCGAAGTGTTTCGGAGGAAGCCATGAAAATCGCCGTCATCATCCCGGCACGCGACGAAGCGGAGACCATTGGCGACGTCGTTCGATCCGTCCGCTCAGTCGTTGACGGCGACGTTGTCGTGGTCGACAACGGCAGCGCCGATGGCACTAGCGAGATCGCGGTGACCGCAGGGGCGCGGGTGGTGCGCGAGTCCGTCGCTGGTTACGGAAAGGCGTGCATGAGCGGCGTGGCGGCAGCAGCGGACGCCGACGTCTTCGTGTTCATGGACGGTGATGGAAGCGACCGGCCGGAGGACATCAAGCCGCTGCTTCAAGCGATCGACCGTGGTGCCGACATCGCGCTCGCCGTGCGTCGCGGCGACGCCGTCGCTCCGGGCTCGATAGCCCCCGCGGCGCGCTTCGGGAACTGGCTCAGTGGATGGCTCATTGCACTGTTGTGGGGACGACGACTGCACGACCTGTCTCCGCTGAAGGCCGTCCGCGCCGAGGCCCTCAAGTCCATCGCGCCCCGCGAAACGACCTACGGCTGGACCGTAGAGCTGCTGGCGAGCGCCGTAGCGATGAAGCTGACGGTCGTCGAAGTCGACGCCGGATATCGGCACCGCGCCGGGGGTGAGTCGAAGGTGAGCGGCCAACTCGGCGCTTCGATGCGTGCCGGGACCCGCATCCTCGCGACAATCGCTCGAACGTGGTGGAGGCGACCCTCGCTCGTCCGAACCAGCACCCTTGCGGGCGCGTTCGCCGGTCTGGCATTCGTCGGAGTGTTCTCGGTCTGGCTCGCGGCCTCGGCTCCGGCGAGCTTCGGCGTCAGCGCGGCCGCGATCCTGATCTCGTGGCCTGCCGTCCTGTTCGGCGCCGCCGCCGGTGCGGCCGCCGGGGCGCTCGCACAGCATCGGCCGCGACATTTGTTCAGAACTCGTTCAGGCCGGGCGCGCTGAAGTCACCGTAGGATATCAATGTGGAAGTGCCGCGCATTCTCGTAGTCGATGACGAGCCAATGGTGGCCGAAGTGGTCGAGCGGTACCTGGAGCGCGAGGGGTTCCAGGTCGCCGTCGCACGGGACGGTCTGGACGCCATCTCAACGTACGAACTTGTTCGCCCGCATCTCATCGTGCTCGACCTCATGCTTCCCGGCGTCAACGGGCTGGACGTTTGTCGGCGAATTCGCGAGACATCGTCTGCGCCCATCATCATGCTCACCGCTCGCGGCGACGAGATGGACCGCATTGCCGGCTTCGAACTCGGCGCGGACGATTACATGGCCAAGCCGTTCAGCCCGCGCGAACTCGTTGTCAGGGTCAAAGCGGTCTTGCGCCGCTGCTACGACGGCCACACCACGCCTGCGGCCGCCCCCATACGCAGCGGCGACGTCGTCCTCGACCCCCTGGGCCGAACCGTCGAAGTCGACGGTTCCCCGGTCGACGTGACGCCGCGCGAGTTCGATCTGCTCTGCTTTCTCATGGAGCGCCCCAACCAGGTCTTCACCCGGGACCAGCTGATGCAGCGCGTGTGGAACTACGAGTGGTACGGAGACGCCAGCACGGTGACGGTTCACGTCCGCCGCCTCCGCACGAAGATCGAGCCCAACCCCAGTGAGCCCCGGCACCTGAAGACGGCCTGGGGAGCGGGGTACAAGTGGGAATCGTAGCAGTCCGCACGAGCAGCTACGTTCGGGCAGGTGCCCTCGTTGCCGTGGCTTCAGCCATCACGCTGGTGGTGACCCACGAGCTGATTGGTGCGCAGGCAGCCGACCTCACGGTGATGGCCGTTACGCTGCTCCTCACGGGCTCGCTCGGCGTCGTGTCCGCCGCACTCGCGCCACGTTGGTTTGGCCGGCTGGGGCTCCGCGGACAACTCGTCCTCCTAGCGTCGCTGGCGCTCGGAGCGCTCGTGGCCAACATGGCCGTTGCCGCCGCGCTCATGTTCATCTCGAGCCACGACCTTCGCCTGTTCTTCGTGCTCGTCGGCTTCGCGCTCGTAGCCACCGCAGGCCCCGTCCAGATATTCAGCCGCCGCGCGAGCGAACGGCTCCAGCGGGTTGAAGCCGCCGCCGCCCGCATCGCGGCCGGGGAGCTCGGTGCACGGGTTGAGATGGCCGGGACCGATGAGGTCGCGCGACTCGCAAGCGAGTTCAATCGCATGGCCGACGCCCTGCAGGTCTCGAACGCGCGCCGCGATCAGCTCGAAGCCGCGCGGCGCGAACTCTTCGCATCGGTCTCCCACGACCTCCGTACGCCCCTCAGCAGCATCCAGGTGATGGTGGAAGCGCTGATCGACGGCGTCGTCAGCGACGAAGAGACGAGCCGCCGCTACTTCGCCACCATGAGTGCTGAAATAGACCACCTCTCCCTGCTAATCGACGACCTTTTCGAGTTGGCCAAGTTGGACAGCGGCGAGCTCCAGCTGCGCGTTGAAGCGCTCCACCTCGAGGAAATCCTTGACGAGGCCGTGGCCCTCTTCCAGCCCCAGCTCGATAAGGCATCGATTTCGCTGCGTTTCGAACATCCGGAGATCACGCCTCTCGTGAGCGGTGACCGAACGCGGCTTCTGCGCGTCGTCCAGAACCTGCTGAGCAACGCTCTTCGCCACACGCCGGGCGACGGCACGATCGAGCTCCAGGCTCTTGCCCGGGACGGTGCAGTCCAGGTTGCTATCCGCGACTCTGGCGAGGGAATCGCCGCTGAGGATGCGCCACACGTATTCGATCGGTTCTTCCGGGGCGAGCGGTCACGCCCGCGAGAGCACGGCGGCAGCGGCCTCGGGCTGACCATCGCAAGGGCCATCGTCGAAGCCCACGGCGGCCGCATCTGGGTCGAACAGGGCACCACACCGGGCGCATCGATTGTCTTCACGGTCCCCGCCGCAACCGACACCGCCGTGCCAGTCCCCGGTATGGTCGCCGGCTAAGACGCTATCGGGCAGAGCGGGATCGTCTCGCACACTTCCCGCCTGGCGTGCCACTCCCGGGGCGCGGCGTCTTTTTGGGCTGAGCGCCTTATAAGCGGGCGCGCCTGGTGTTGAGCGGTGGCTCTTAGCGCACGTCGCGCGCGCTACTTTGCCATAAAGGCCCGGGGCGCCGGGAGCGCGCGGTCGTCAACTACTGGCGGTTTGGTTGGCCCCTTGAGCTCGCGCCGAGGTCACGGTGCGACTCTTAACATAGCGGCGATTATGACGCCATGAAGATCGTGCAGGCACTCCTCGTCGCCTATGGACTCGTCTGGACAGCCTCGTACGCAATGGACACGCTCGACCTCATGGCCCCGAATCGGCATCGCAGACTCGGCGCCGGCTGACGCCGGGTGGCCGAATCGGTCGAGGGGGCGGTTCGTGGCATGACAGGAGCTCTTCGAGCCGGCTGACCAGCGCGTCCCAGGAGAATCTCGCGGCGTGCTCAACCGCGGCCGCAGCCAACGATTCACGGAAGGAGCGGTCCTCGATGAGCCTGGACGCGGCCTTCGCGATCGCCCCGGGCCGGCCGGGGGCCACATGCAAACCCGCCACAGCGCATGGCACGAGCTCGGCCGGCGCCGAGTCGCTCGCCACAATTGGCGGCACGCCGCTCGCCATCACCTGCACCACGACCTGTCCGAACGTCTCCGACTCGGACGGGAAGACGAACACGTCGGCTGAGGCGAAGGCGGAGGCGAGCTCGACTCCGCGAAGAACCCGGTGAAGACCACCGGCATGCCCGCCGCACGCCGCTCCAGCGCAGGGCGCTCGGGCCCATCGCCAACGAACGCGAGGCGAACGCCAGGAAGGGCTTGCGCCGCCTCCAGGACGTCGAAGAGCCGCTTTTCGCGGGCAATCCGCCCGACGTAGAGCAGGAGCGGCTTCCCGGGCTCGCCGCCGCAGAGGCGGTCGCGCATCGCGTCGGAACGCCGCGACATCGAACGCCGCGCGGTCGACGCCGTCGCTTCGGGCGGCGCGATCGGCGACTCCTCGGCGCTCACACGCGGGCCATGCTGGCCGCGGGCGACCGCGACGGATGCTGTTCGCGGTTGAGGCCGATTAACGAGCGTCGCATTCGGAGACGAACCCGACGGCGGACGTTCCTTCTCGTCGGTCAGTCGTCCTCGAAGCGGCTCCGGTCGGTGCGTCAACCCACCACGAGCCCACGGCCGAAGGGGACGGTAGACGAGGACCGAACGCCCATACGGGAGGGACTCCTTCGACTCGTATCCTGCAATAGTTCGTGAGGGAGCGCCGTCCGTGATTGATGAGTGTTCGACTGAGCGGCGGCCTGGCCGCGCCCGCAAGTCCGTGTCTGGCACCGAGAGCCGAAAGCGGCTATCGCTGGCGCTTGCCGCGGCGGGGATGGGGATCTGGGAGATGGACCTGCGGAGCGGGGCGGTCGAATGGTCGGATGAGTGCTTCGAAATCGTGGGCTGCGATTCGTTCGATGGTACCTACGAAGCGTTCGCCGCGTCGGTCCATCCCGACGATAGGCAGTCCGTCCAGGACGCCATTGACGCGGCAGTTGGGGCACACGAGTCCTACGCTGCAGAGTTCCGGTGGCTCCACCGCGACGGGACGTGGCATTGGCTGAGTAACAGTGGCCGCGCCGAGTACGACCACGACGGCGAACCGATCCGTTTGTTCGGCACGGTGCAGGACATCACCTCGCAACGGCTGGCCACGGAGGATCTGCGCGCAAGTGAACGCCGGTTTCGGCAGCTGGCCGAGAGCATTGAGGAAGTGTTCTGGCTGACCAACGTCGAGAAGACGGAGATCCTGTACGTGAGCCCCGGCTACGAAACGATCTGGGGCCGGAGCTGCGCGAGCCTGTATGCCTCCCCGCGCGCCTGGCTGGATGCAATCCACGCCGATGACCGTAGCGTCATCGCGAGTGCCGCTCACTCCCAGGCGTTCAACGGGTATGACGTTGAATACCGTGTCGTTCGCCCCGATGGAGAGATCCGTTGGATTCGAGACCGCGCGTTCCCTGTCAGGGACGAACAAGGCAACGTCGTGCGCGTGGCCGGGGTTGCCGAGGACGTCACCCAGCGGCGAGCGCTCGAAGCACAGCTACGTCACGCCCAGAAGATGCAGTCGATAGGCGAACTTGCCGGGGGCATCGCCCATGACTTCAATAACATCTTGACGATCATTTCGACGGCGACCGACCTCCTTGGGCGGCTGCTCCCCATTGACGAAGAGGCCGGCGAAATGCTGGATGAAATAAGGACTGCCCAGCAGCGCGCGACCGGGCTTACGCGCCAGCTCCTCGCCTTCTCCCGGCGGGATGTGGTGGAGCCGCGCGTCGTGGATCTCGATGCGGCGGTGATTGACATTGAGCGGATGCTCCGCCGGCTCCTCGGCGAAGACGTACGGCTGACGACCAAGCTCACCTCCGGCGCGAACGTGCGAATCGATCCAGGTCAGCTCGCGCAGATCCTGATGAATCTCGCTGTAAATGCGCGCGATGCCATGCCTCTCGGCGGACACCTCCACATAGAGACCACGGTTCGGGCGCAGCCACCCATCGCGTCGACGCTCCCGGACGCTCGTTCCGGCTACGCCGTCATTACGGTGAAAGACTCGGGCCAAGGGATGTCGAACGAAGCGCGAGAGCAGGCGTTCGAACCGTTCTTCACGACGAAGACGGTCGGCGAGGGGACAGGAATGGGACTCGCGGTAGTTCACGGCATCGTCGAACAGGCCGGCGGTCGCGTTGATGTCGAAAGCGAGGTCGGGGTGGGCACCGTGTTCACGATCCATCTCCCAGCCGCCGCCGCCGCTCCCGATGACGCGCCCACGGCGCCCACAACGTACCGGGGGCACTCTGAGGTCGTACTTTTGGTAGAAGACGAACCGGCTGTGCGCCGAATGGCCGAAGAAGGCCTTCGCCGGCAGGGTTACCAGGTCATCGCGGTTTCGAGTGGCGAGGAAGCGATTGACGTGCTTTCGACTCCAGATACGCGCATCGACCTCCTGCTGACGGATGTCGTCATGCCGGGAATGCATGGCCACGAGTTGGCTGGGCGCGCAATCGCACTGCGGCCCGGACTGCGCGTGCTCTACACCAGCGGCTACACACATGACGAAGTCCTACGCCGGGGCATCCAGGAATCGCAGGTAGCGTTTCTCGCGAAGCCATTCACAATCGCAACGTTAGCCCAAAGCGTCGCGAACGCCCTCCCTGGTTAGGCCACGCAGCCGCGTGGCCTGCTGCGCCTCGTCCCACTGGAGGCGAGCAATCTTGGAGTTGTGTAGAGAGCCGGGCGCCCGCGATGGCAGGGGTGGCGCGGCAGAGTAAAGCTTGGGTCGGCGCAATTTCGCCTTTGACTGTTCGTCCACGAGCGCGTCAAACAAACCAACCCGCTCGCATCGCCTGCGGTTCTCGCGCACGTTCGGCCAATTCGACCGAGCCGTAGGTGGAGTCATGACGCGGCGGGCTTGCCGACGAAAGCGACTGTGAAGGCACCATCGACCGTCACCGACGCGGTCACGGCCAGCGTGTGCACGTCGATGATGTTGAGAACGCCGGTCGGTCGGACGATCGTGTAGAAGTATCCGCCACCCAGGTCGCTGCTCCGTGGGACGATGGTGTCCGGGCCCTGGCCGGCAAGCGGCGTACCAGGAATGGTCTTCGCGATTGTTTTCGCGGCGACGTCAACCACCTCGACGTCCGGGCTCTTCAGGTCGGCCACGAACGCGAGGGTCTTCCCGTCCACGCGGTCGAAGAATGCGCTTGCGGCGCGGTTTGGGATGGGCACGGAACTGATGGATACGAGCCCCGGGGAAGCGTTAATCAGGTCGAGCGTGTTGGCGTGACTGTTCGCAATGGCCGCCACGCTCCCGTCTGGCGCTGTATAGATGTCGCCGCTGCTGTCCAGGTACTGGACGAACGTATCGTCGGAGGTGTCGACGACAGCGACCTTGGCGAGCGTGCCGCTGCACTGGACGTAGACATACCGGTTCTCCGCGGTGAAACCGACTCCATGCCCGCCGCCGGTACCGTCGGAGCCCTTGCACAGGGCGATCGTCTTCGTCACCTTGCGCGTCCGCGCGTCGATCACGAACAGCCCGGGAGTGTTCACATTGGTCGCGTAGTATTCGGTTCCTATGGGCGGCGCGACGAGGGCACCGTGGCCGGAATGCGTGGTGGACGCGTCAACCTTGTCGATGACATTGAGCGACGAGATATCGATCACGTAGAAGGTGCCCTCAGCGTCGGAGTGCGACCAGAGCTCGGTCCCGCCGTTCACGAGGGACAGGTGCACAGGATTGACGCCCACAGGGATGACCTTCAGCAGGGATCGCGCCACGGTATCGAAGACGAGCACTTCGTTCTTCGAGTGCGCACTGACATAGAGTCGCCGGCCATCGGCTGAGCGAACGGTGTCGTCCCAGGAGGTGATGCCCTGAAGGCCGTCGCTGATGGTCTTGACAACAGACCCGGTCGCGGCATCGACGATTGCGACCTTTCCGTTCCCGAACACGTAGACGTCGCCGCCGACGGGCTCTGGGGTGGCGGTGGGTAGCGGGATCGTCGGTGACGTGGAAGGGGAGCTACCGCCTCCGCAGGCCGCCGCGAGGGCGACACCAGAGATGAGCGCCGCCAACAGCAGTGAGGATATCTTCATGGTTCTAACTCCCGGCGCGACGCGCCGCTACGGCCACGGGCCCAATACGGTATCCGCGATTTCGAATACTTCGTCGAAAGCGAGGGAGCGTCTGCCAGACGCTCCCTCGTGGTGTACTCGGCGGTTAGCTGCGCGCCCGACGAGTGACGATGACGGCGGTGGCGCTGAGCGAGAGGGCGAGAGCGGCCGCGCTGCCCCAGAGCCAGGCTGTCGGGGCGTTGGCGGCGGGCTCGACGCCAGTCCCCGTCCCGGGGGCGCCAGGAGCAACGGGGGTCGCAGCCGTGGCCGTCCCGGAGGGGGTCGCCACCGCGGTGGTTGTCGCCGCAGGCGTTGTAGGCGTGGGTGAGGGTTGGGCCGCGGCGACGGTGAACGTGAACGTCCCGTCGGCAGCATCGCCATCAGCGGCACTCACTGTGTTCCACTTAACGGTGTAGACACCGGCGGGCAGGTTGGCCGGCAACGGCACTGACAGCGTCATGTGGTCATCGGAGAGTGTGGCGGCGGCCGTTGTCACCTCCGTACCGTTCGCATTGACGACGTGAAGGCCGTTGTCGGACGCGGGGGCCATCTCCTCGGTTGTGGTCATCACCACCTGGGTGGGCGGCGTTGTGAGCGTGGAGCCATCGGCAGGGGCGATGGTGTCCGGCTCCGCGTGAGCGAAGGCAGTCGACACCAGGGCGAGGCCGGCCAGCGCCGCGATGACGGCGGACGGGCAGACGCGAAAGAGCACGGAACGCAAGGAACTACTCCTGAGGTTTCAAGTGGGCGGTGAAGAGGCGAGGGTCAGGAAGCCGAGTTCGGTGGCCGAAGCTCCGGGCTGAGCGCGTTTTCGGTGGGGACGTTGAGACTCGTCGCGAACATCTGCACGGAGTGCGCGTTGCGTCCCAGGCTCGCAACCGCCGTGTTCATCAAAGCGAACGCGCTGGCACCGGTGAAGGGAACGTCGGAGCAGGAGCTGGCGTTGGCGTGACAGTGCTGCTCGTGCTCCTGCTCGTTGGCGTGTGAGTCAGGGGCGAAACTGTTGCCGTCGTGCCCAAAGAAAGGCACGGCGATGACCGCCTCAACGCCCGGCACGGGGAAGACGAGCGCCGGCCAATGGCCGAGGAAGGAGAGGGCGGGAAGAATGGCGATGAGCAAGAGCAGCGAGCGCGAGTTCGTGCCCACAGGCAGCCACCTTGCGAGCGCCGGGTCGCCTTGCATGCTCTTGCACCCTAGTCGTCTGCTCCGCCGAGCGCAATCGTGGGCAGGCTGTCAGCCCGACGCGGCGAACAGTGCGCGCCAGAGCGCCGGATCGTCGGCATGTTGACGGCTGTTGCGCTTGAGCAGCCTTCGGCGGCCTCATCGTCTCCATCGGCGAGCTGGTGGCTTCCCCGATCTCCGCCTCACCCTCACTCCTCTGGGCGCTGAGTCCGCGGCCACCCCTTTTCCCCCGGTCCGTGGAGGTAGAGGATCCAGCCTGACGAGGTGCCGGCGGGCCACGTCGCCGGGGCTCGCAGCGAAACGCTTCAGCGCGGACGGAGTCGACGACCTGGGTGACTGCGATGAGGTATGTGGGGATGGTCAACTGGGGGCGGTTGATGGAGATGGTCGGCGAAGAGCGTCTGATACACTCCCACGTGTCTTGCGGCTTGAGGGCGGCCGGTTTGCCGCGGGAAATGGCCTCCAGGAGGCGGAAGAGTTATCGGCTCAATGACGGCTGAGCGGACGCCTTCATGCCGCTCGGTCCACAGGCTCCGCTCAACCTAGAGTCCATTAGCACTTTTGCGTGCCCCCGTAGCTCAGCGGATAGAGCAGTGGTTTCCTAAACCATGTGCCCAGGTTCGATTCCTGGCGGGGGTACCAACTCGCCCAATCACAGTCCCGCCCGCGCCGGTTCCGGTTTAGAACAACGCCCCCGCCGCCGCCAGTTCCGCGATCTCCTCGTCCGCGTAGCCCAACTCGCCCAGGACAGCCGCCGTGTGTTCTCCCCACAGTGGCGCGCGGGTGATTGGTAGGCGCTCGCCGTCCCACGTAATCGGTTCGTGCTGGACCAGGGCAGTGACACCGGACGGCAATGCGAGTTCCGCGTACGAGTTCCGCATCGCCACGTCGGCCCCTAGCAGATCATGGAGGTCTTCGACCGCGCTCGCCGGAACGCCGGCCGCCTGCAGTTCCGCAGCCGCCGACCACCGATCCCGACGGGACGTCCACGCCGATAGCGTAGCTTCGACTTCTTCTACCGCGGTCCAGCGATCGTCGATCCGGCGGAGCTGCTCAAGGCCGGGAACGGACCGCAGCCGTTCCCAGTCGGTATCGTCGCGACACGCGACAGCGACCCAGCGATCCTCACCGGCCGCGGGGAATACTCCGTGCGGCACGAACCGGCGCGAGCGATTCCCGCGTCGCACTACCCGCCTCGCCGCCGTTCAAGTACTCCACCAGCTCAGTGTCGAGGAGGTGTACCGCTGTCTCGTACTGCGCCAGCTCCAGGTACTGACCTTGCCCTGTGTTCTCGTGATGGATGAGCGCGGACATTACCTGGATCGCCGCGAAGTAGGGGACCGTGAAGTCCGTGTGCAGCGTGCCCAGCCCGATTGGGTCTCGCTCCGGGAAGCCGGTGAGTTCGGCCAGCCCGCACATACCGACGATGCCACTCCCGTACGAGCGCCAGCCGGCGTGGGGTCCGCCGTATGCCCATCACGGCCCAGTTGGCGACGATGATGTCCGGCTTGATGGCCCGAAGGTCGTCGTACCCAAGCCCCCAGCGATCCAGCCGGTCGGGCGTGTAATTCGACGTGATGACGTCGGCGGTAGCGGCCAGCCGGCGAACAACTGCAAGTCCGTCGTCGGTGTTGAGGTTCAGCGTGATCGCGCGCTTGTTCGTGTTGCAGTCGTTGAACTGGCCGTTCGTGTTCCAGCTCGCGGTGCCTTTCGGCTGAACGCCGATCTGCCGGATCGGATCGAGCCGGTACTCGGACTCCACCTTGATGACGTCGGCGCCCAGGTCCGCCAGCAATCTCGTACCCAGCGGTCCTGCTATCGCCCAGCAGAAGTCGAGGATTCGTACCCCCGAGAGTGGCTGGTGCTTCGGCCGGGTAGCGCGGTCCGGCCGCCTCCGCGGCACCGTGGCCGGCGACCCGGCCCCGCCTCGCGAACCGACAGCCACGCCGTCAGCGAAAAGCACATCGCAAGTCCCCTCCGAAAGTCCGCCGACGTCCCTCAAAACGGCTTCCGTATCCGCGCCAAGAATCGGCGGCGGGGCGGCGTTCTGTTCGTGAGCGCTCGACAGGAACGCTGAGCGCGGCAAGGTCACTTCTTGTTTCAGGCCCGGAATCGCAATTCGCTGGAAGAACTCCCTCGCTCGAAGGTGCGGATCGGCCGCGATGTCGGCAACCGTGTTCACTGGCAGCACCAGCAGCCCGCGGCGCTGGCCCTGTTCGATGAGTTCCTCTCGGTCGTAGCGAAGGCACATCTGGCGCGAGAGGTCAGCGACCTGCTGCGCGTGCACAGCTCGAAAGCTCCCGTCGTTCCACTCTTCGCCAGCGACCTCATCGGTTCCCAGTTCGGAATGCACCCACTCAGCGAACTTCGGCCAGTTCGGCGGGTGGATCGTAAACGTTACCCACCGCCCGTCCGCCGCCTTGTGCGTGATCAGCCGTCCCACCGACGTCGCGCGGCCGGGCACGCGGTCCTGCCAGTGCAGCCAGTTCGCGTTCGCGGTCTGGATGGTCGTGAAGTTGACAGCTTCCTGGAGACTGACCGTCACCCGGCCCCCAACTCCTCCATGGCGGCGTTCCATGACGAGTGCCAGGGCCGCTTCGGCAGCCGCCAACGCCAACTCCTTGTATCCGAGCTCCCCGGCCGGGTAGTTGGGAGGGTCCTCGGGGAAACCGTTGAGGACGAGCAAGCCCCCGGCGGCTGTCGCGATCAGGTCGGTGGCCTCGGCGCCACCGTCGTCCCGGCGGAAAACTGCATCGACGATGCCCGGACCGTCGTCGACCGCCGCGATCCTCTGCAGCGCCGATGCCATCGCTTCCGACTTGGCAAGCGGCGCGAGCACGGCATCGCAGCCAGCCGCGACCTCGCAGACGATCTTCCACGTCGCCTCCGCCTCAAGGTCGAGCGCCAGGCTGCGCTTGCCCGCGTTGAACTGCAGGTGGGCGAATGAACGCTCGTTGCCCGGCTGTCCGCCGAGAAATGGCGCACGCCGCCGGACCGCGTCTCCCCGCGCGTCTTCGACGCGAATGACGTCGGCGCCCAGCTCGGCCAGCAGCCGCCCTGCCAGTACTAACGGCTCGTCGGTCAGGTCGAGGATCCGGATTCCCGTCAGGGGTTTCGTGCCGGTGCTCACGGCTCGGCATCATACCGAAAGGCTGATTGAGCGACGCCATTCGAGGCAGAACGCGACGCGATCGGCGCTTGCCGTCCGGATCCCCTCCGGGTAAGGATGGGACAAAGGATCGATCGTGCCCCCTACCCCTCCACTGGCGACCTACCGCCTCCAGCTAAGCCGCGACTTCGATTTCGCCGCTGCCGGCGCGGCTGTGCCCTACCTCAAGGCGTTGGGCATCTCTCACCTCTACCTGTCGCCAATCTGGGCCGCCGCGCCGGGCAGTTCCCACGGCTACGACGTGACTGACCATTCCCGCGTGAACGATGAACTCGGCGGCCTGGGTGGCTATTACGATCTCTGCCGGACGGCGCGCGAACACGGCCTCGGCATCGTTCTCGACATCGTTCCCAACCACGTGGGCATTGCGAACCACCCCTGGTGGCGGGACGTGCTTCGCTTCGGCCCGCGTTCGCCGTTCGCGACGTACTTCGATATCGACTGGGAAGGCCAACCGCAGCAGGACGCCGGCGTCCTCGTCTATCCCGTTCTCGGCCAGCCTTTCGGACAGGCGCTGGAGGCGGCCGAACTATCGCTCGACTACGACGGGGCCGAGATCGTTGTCCGTTACTACGACCGAAGTTTCCCCATCGCGCCGCGGGGCTACGCCGAGATTCTCGGGTTCGCGCCACCCGTCGACGATGCGAGTCGTGCCCGCGAGGTTGTCGCACTGCTGGAGGACCTCACCTCGGCGACGCCCCAGGCCGCTGCTCTCCTCCTCGACCGGCTTGCCGAGTTGGCGTCGGCGTCTGCGGACATCCGGGATTGGATCGCGCGCCGGGTCTCGGCGTTCAACGGCACGGCGGGCCAACCGGACAGCTTCAACGATCTCGAACGACTGCTTCGCGCCCAGCACTACCGGCTGGCCTATTGGCGCGTTTCCGCCGAGGAGATCAACTACCGCCGCTTCTTCGACATCAACGACCTCGCCGCCATTCGTGTTGAAGACGATGCCGTTTTCGGTGCGACGCATTCGCTCGTGCGGGAGCTCGTAGCAAGCGACATGGTGGACGGGCTCCGGGTCGACCACGTCGACGGACTTTATGACCCGGGCGAATACCTCCGCCGGCTCCGACTCCTCGCGAGCCCGAACGGCGCTTCGCGGCCTGTTTGGGTGGAGAAGATCCTTGGTCGGGGCGAGCCGCTCCCACGTTACTGGCCCGTAGAAGGCACGACCGGGTACGACTTCCTTGCCGTTGCGGGCGGCCTCTTCGTCGATCCGTCCGCGGAGCAGCCGCTAACCGCGATTTACCGGGAGTTCGTTGGCGACCCGCCCTCATTCGCCGACGCCGCGTTCGCCGCGAAGCGGCGTGTTTCGGGTCGCTCGTTCGCCGGCGAGACCAACGTCCTCGCCTTGCGCCTCTACCATCTCGCACAGGAACGGCGTCTCGCCCGCGACAACACCCTCGGCGCGCTCCGCGAAGCCATCGCAGCCGTGCTCTCTGCGATGCCGGTCTATCGGACGTATCTCGACGGCGACGATCCCATGCCTGGCGACGCCGATCTCATCCGCGAGGCAGCGCAGGAAGCCCTTAGGCGCGACCCGAACGTTACTCCCGAAGCAGTACGCTTCCTCGCCCAGGTGCTGCTCGTCGACACCGACGAACCCGAAGAGCGAGCCCGCTGGGTTCGCTTCCGCCGCAGGTTCCAGCAGCTCTCCGGGCCGGTTATGGCCAAGGGCGTCGAGGACACCGCATTCTTCCGCTTCAACCGCCTCCTCGCGTGCAACGAGGTCGGCGACGATCCCGCGCACTTCGGCGTCGCTGACGCCCATGAGTGGTTCGCCTCCCGCGCTGAAACGTGGCCGGCGAGCATGTCCGCGTCCACCACCCACGACACCAAGCGGAGCGAGGATGCGCGGATGCGCCTCGCCGCGCTCACGTCGGTGCCGCGCGCCTGGCACCGGGAGGTCCGGGCGTGGGCGAGGAGCAACGCCCGTCACCTTCGCAGCGTTCACGGGCGCCGGGTCCCGGATCCCAACATGGAGTACTACTTCTATCAATCGCTCGTCGCGTCCTGGGAGGGAAGGGCCGACGCCGGCTACGCCGAACGCTTGCAGGACCACATGACCAAGGCTGCCCGCGAAGCCAAGCTCGAAACCAGCTGGACGCGGGTCGACGACGAGTACGAGTCCGCGCTGAAGGCGTTCGTCCGCGCGGCCCTCCAACCTCGCCGCTCGGCACGCTTCCTTCGCCGCATCGACGAGTTCGTCGCCGGCGTCAGTCCGACCGCCGCGGTTAGTAGCCTCGGGCTGTTGGCGCTGAAGGTCACAGCTCCGGGCGTGCCGGACTTTTTCCAGGGAAGCGAGTTCCCGCTCCACACGCTCACCGATCCGGACAACCGTCGACCCGTCGACTTCGCTGCGGCCGCGAAACGAATCGCTCCCGCACTCGAGGGTCATGCAAATCCCACCGATCCGCTCGCCAAGGCATGGCTGACCGTCCAGTTGCTCCGGATCCGTCGCGAACAGCCGGAATTGTTCGCGCGGGGCGATTACGCGCCCGTGCACTGCTCGGGCCCCATGGCCGAACGCGTATTCGCGTTCTCTCGCACGGCCGACGGAGTCTCCTGCGTCGTCGTCGTCTTACAGCGCCCGGCCCATCTCATCGACGAATCCGGCTGTGTCCGCCCTGGCGACCTCGACGGCACAATGCTCACGCCCCCGCCAGCGGCCGGGTGGCGGGACGCCATCCACGGCCGCCACCTGGCGCCCGGACCGCTCGCAGTCGGCGAGCTGCTCGCCCCCTTCCCCGTCGCGGTGCTCCTCTCCGAGGGAACTGCACGTGACTGAGCCGCGCACGCGCTGGAACCCCACGCTCGGCGCCGTCTGGACGAGCGACTCGACCCGCTTCCGGGTCTGGGCGCCACGCCCGCAGTCGGTGGTACTCCTTCTCCGGGACGGCGCCGGTGACCGGACGTTCGACCTCCACGACGTGGGCGACGGGTACCGGGAGATCACACTTCCCAAAGTCACGCCGGGCAGCCGCTACGGGTACATCCTCGATGGGGAGGGCCCGTTCCCGGATCCATGTTCGCGGCAGCAGCCCGGCGGCGTGCACGACCTGAGTGCGGTCGTTGACCCCGGCGCGTTCCCGTGGACCGACGGCCAGTGGACGCCGCGTGCCTTCGCCGACCTGGTGATCTACGAATGCCACGTCGGCACGTTCACGCCGGACGGCACCTTCGACAGCGCTATCAGCCGCCTGGCCGAACTGCGCGACCTGGGCATCACCGCGGTCGAGCTGATGCCCGTCGCCTCCTTCCCTGGTCGCTGGAATTGGGGCTACGACGGCGCCTCGCTCTTCGCTCCCGCTGAGGTCTACGGTGGCCCGGATTCCCTCCGACGGTTCGTGGATGCGTCCCATCGCCTTGGCCTCGCCGTTGTTCTCGATGTCGTCTTCAACCACTTCGGCCCGGATGGCAACTACACCGGGCTCTACTCCGACCAGTATGTGACCGACCGGTACCACACCCCGTGGGGTCCCGCCGTGAACTTCGACGGGCCTGGATCGACGGCCACGCGTGCGTTCTTCCGCGAGAACCTGCTCCACTGGCTCCACGAGTATCACCTCGATGGATTCCGGCTCGACGCCACCCACGCAATCTTCGATGCCTCGCCGGTCCACATCCTCGCGGAACTGGCCGAGGCTGTGCGGGACGCCGGCCGTCCGGCGCCGCCGTACATGATCGCGGAAAGCCACGAGAACGACGTCCGCTACGTCCATCCACTGTCGGTGGGGCACGGCTTCGACGCCGTTTGGGCCGACGACTTCCACCACGCCATGCGAGCGCTCCTCGTCGATGAGCACGACGGCTACCTCCGGGGCTTCGACGGGTCTCTCGACGCCCTCGCGACGGCCATCCGCAACGGCTTCCTGTACGAGGGTCAGCACGACATCGGCTTCGGCGCTCCGCGCGGCACGCCCGCCCGGGACGTGCCCTGGACCTCGTTCGTTTACTGCATCCAGAACCACGACCAGGTAGGGAACCGGCCGTTTGGCCAGCGACTCAACATCACCGCGGCGCACGCGGACTTCATGGCCGCCACGCTGCTGCTCCTCACCCTTCCGGCGATACCGCTCCTCTTCGAGGGCCAGGAATTCGCGGCGACCACCCCGTTCCTCTACTTCACAGACCACCACGGGGACCTCGGCCGCGCCGTCAGCGAAGGAAGAAAGCGCGAGTTCTCGTCCTTCCATGGCTTCACCAACCCGCTCGCGAGAGAGGCAATCCCGGACCCGCAGGCCGAAACCAGCTACTCCCGCTCGGTCCTCGACCACGACGAGGCGAGCTACGGGCTGGGCCTGCTCGCTCGCCAGCTCGTGAAAGCCGCGCTCCACATTCGCGCCCAAGATTCCGTGCTCCGCGCCTACCGGCAGCAGCGGCTCCCGCTCACCACGGAAGTCACCGGCAGCTGCGTTGTTGTCGCCTTCGCCGCCCAGGGCAGTCGGCGCTGGCTCGCCTTCAACACTGGCGACGCCCTCGACGTGCGGCTCGATGGGGCTGCAGCGCCGTCGATCGTGCTCTCCAGCAACGACGGCCGTTTCGGTGGCAACGACGTCGCCCCCACGCTCCGTGGCGCGACGCTATCGATCCCCGCGCATTCTGCCGTCTTCGTCGCCGAAGATCGCGGTCAGCCTGCGTAACGAAACGCGACGACCGAGAGCGGCGGAAGCGTGACCACGAGCGACTGCGGGCGCCCGTGCGCAGGCATCGGTGTCGTATCCACCCCGCCGAGGTTCCCCTGGCCGCTACCGCCATAGATCGGCGCGTCCGTGTTCAGGACTTCCACCCATCGTCCCGCCTCTGGCACGCCCGCCCGGAAGTTGTGCCGCGGTACCGGCGTGAAGTTGCACAGCACCGCGATCCACTCGTTGTTGCCCGAAGTGCGCAGAAAGCTCAGCGTGCTCTGGTCGCCGTCGTTGGCGTCGATCCACTGGAAGCCCATCGGTTCGCAGTCGGTTTCGTGCAGCGGCGGCGAAGTGCGGTACATGAAGTTCAAATCGCCGACGAGGCGCCGGATGCCGTCGTGCCGCTCATATTCCAGCAGATGCCAGGAGACGCTCGCCTCATGGTCCCATTCGTCCCACTGACCGATCTCGCCGCCCATGAACAGGAGCTTCTTCCCCGGTAGGCAATACATGTACGCCAGCAGCGCCCGCAGGTTCGCGAACTTTTGCCAGTCGTCACCGGACATCCGTCGGAGTAGCGACCCCTTGCCGTGGACGACTTCGTCGTGCGAAAGCGGGAGCACGTAGTTCTCTGTGAACGCATACAGCCCCCGGAACGTCAACTGGTTGTGGTGGTAGCGCCGGATGATCGGGTCCCGTGCGATGTAGTCCAGGGTGTCGTGCATCCAGCCCATGTCCCACTTCAGGCCGAACCCCAGGCCACCCAGGTACGTTGGTCGCGATACCATCGGCCACGCCGTCGACTCCTCCGCGATCATCTGGATGTTCGGGTCGAAGCCGTATGCCGCGAAGTTCAACTGTCGCAGGAACTCCACAGCGTCGAGGTCTTCGCGGCCGCCGTACTGGTTCGGAATCCACTCCCCTTCCTTCCGCGAGTAGTCGAGGTAGAGCATCGAGGCGACGGCGTCCACGCGAAGGCCGTCCGCGTGGTACATATCCAGCCAGAACAGCGCGCTGCTGGTGAGGAAGCTTCGCACCTCGTGACGGCCGTAGTTGAAGATCAGGCTGCCCCAATCGGCGTGGACGCCTCGCCGCGGATCGGCGTGCTCGTACAGGTGCGATCCGTCGTAGTTGCCCAGCCCGTGCTCGTCCGCGGGAAAGTGCGACGGCACCCAGTCGAGGATCACGCCGACGCCACGCTGGTGTAGCCGATCGATCAGGAACATCAGGTCCTGCGGTGTCCCATAGCGCCTGGTCGGCGCGAAGAATCCCGTGACCTGGTAGCCCCATGACCCGTAAAACGGGTGCTCCATCAGCGGCATGAACTCCACATGCGTGAAGCCCATCTCCTGCACGTAGTCCGCCAGCCGGTCTGCCAGTTCCCGGTACGTCAGCGAGCGATTGCCTTCCTCCGGCACCCGCATCCACGAACCAAGGTGCACTTCGTAGATCGAGATCGGGGCGCGCAGCTCATTGTGGCTCTGGCGGGACGCCATGAAGTTCCCGTCGCCCCAGTCGTAGGCGAGGTCCCAGGCCACGGAGGCCGTGGCTGGCGGCATCTCCGTCGCGAACGCGAACGGGTCGCCGCGCGTGAGCGAAACCCCGCCAACGTGCGAGTCGATCGCGTACTTGTATTGCGCGCCATGGGTGACGCCCGCGACGAACCCGCTCCAGATTCCCGACGAGGCTTGCGGTTCGAGCGGGTGTTTCCCTCGTTCCCAGCCGTTGAAGTCACCGACAACACTTACACGCCGAGCGTTCGGTGCCCACACGCCGAACCACGCGCCCTCGACGCCCGCGTTGCGGCCGAAGTGGCACCCCAGCACCTGGTACAGCCGTGAGTGCGTCCCTTCGTTGAAAAGATGCATGTCGTCTGCTGTGAGCAGCATGCCTGTCTGGGCGGTCGAGCGGGATTTCGTCATAGTCAGCCTCCGGTTTCGTGGCGCGAGGCCGGGCGGCGAGCGGCCTTCAGCAGGTCGAGGATGCTTTCGAGCGGGATATCCACCCACGTCGGTCGATTGTCGAGTTCGTAGCCGAGTTCGTAGAGCGCCTTGTCGATCATGAATGTGTCCAGCAGGCAGCGATTCTCATCCTGGTCGCCGGCGATGATCTGTGCGGGCGCGATTTCCTCGAAGTACGCCCGCAGGTACGCCGCCGATGTCCACAGGTACCAGGCCCGCGCCCACAGCCGGACGTCATCCGTTCCGGCATTGACCACCGCCATGTCAAGCTGCCGCATCGAAAACTGCGCCGCGTAGTAGAACGACCGAACCATCCCCGCGACATCGCGGAGCGGCGACCGCTTGATCCGCCGCTCTCCCAGCGACCGCGCCGGCTCGCCTTCAAAATCGATGAACACCCAGTCGGCGCCCGTGGCCAGCACCTGCCCGAGGTGCAGGTCGCCGTGGCAGCGGATGCGCTGGCCCGCGAGCGAGAAGTCGGAGAGCCGCTGCAGCACCTGCAACAGCTCGGGCTCTGCGGAGAGTACCCGGGCAGCGAGTTCGCCCGATGCTCCGGAGAGGCGGTGCGAGTTCGATTTCAATGACCGCAATGCCTGTCGCGCCTGGACGCGGAAGCCTTGAGACAAGGCCCTCTGATAGAACGGTGTATACGGTTCGGCAGTGAATTCCGCGTTGCGGGCCCCATCGGAAAGCGCGATGTGCAGCTGCGCGGTTCGCCGGCCCAGCACGCCTACAAGTTCCAGCCATGCCCCGGTGCGTTCCATGATCACGGAGTCCGGCGACCGCACGTCCAGCGGATGCACGTCCTCTGCGAACACCGGAGGCTCGGCTACGGCCGACGCGACCTCCTCCAGGAACCGCCCGAGCTCATCGACCGCGAGCAGCCAGCCGTCCGACTGGTGCTGAATGTGGTTTTCGATCATGGCGACCGTTGCGTTGCGGCCACCGCGGTTTCGATACGTCGCGGTACCGAGCAGTTCGGGCACGCTCTCAGCGACTGCCGAACCACCCAGGAACTGGTCCAGCTCGACCTGCGGGTGCGGCCCGGGCTCGATGCGGCGGACGACTTTGAGCATGAAACGATCGCCAAAGGAGATCGAAGTGTTGCTCTGCTCGTTGCGCTGGACGTTCGCCGGCAGGTCGGTCGGCGCCGCGCGCAGCGAAGGCTTCCCAGTGAACTCCAGCGATCCGGAACGGCCGGCGAGGGTCACCCGGTTCTTGAACAGGCCGAGGAACGCAGACGCTACCTCCGGAATGGCCAGGCCGTCGACGAGTTGCAGCGTCGGTTCGCCGTCCTGCGTGATCGAGACAACTGGTGCCCACGGAACCGAGGCTTCGATCACTGCCGCACGTTCCGCTGGAACCGCCGCCAGCAGCAACCCGAAGCTCTCCGGCTCGCCCTGGTCATACTCAACCCGCAGCACAAGGAACGACGACGGCACCCGTGTCCGTCGCCCGAGCGAGAGAACGTCCTCGATTGCGAGCCGCTTGATCGCGCGAGTCTTGCTCCCGAACCAGCGCCGCGCGGGGAGGTACGCCATGAGCGCCCGTTCCAGCACCGCGCGGCGTCCGTCGAGAAAGACCGTCCAGTCCTCGGCGGCGCCCAGCGCCAGCGGATGCATCGCAGGCGATACGCCCTCCCCCGACGCCGGTTCCAGGGCAAACCAGAAGAACGTGTGTGGGCCGAGCGACATAAAGTACGGAGACTCGTTGACGGCCGGGAACTGCGAGCGCCCGAACATCTCAACCGGCACGGAGCCCGCATAGGCGCTCAAGTTGAGATGCACGCCCTGCGTGAACCGCGACAGGTTCGCGACCACCAGCACGCGTTCACCTTCGTATTCACGAACGAAGGCGAGCACGCGGCGGTTGTCCACGTCGAGGAAGCTCATGGTTCCGCGACTGAAGGCACGGTGGCTGCGGCGTAACGCTATGACGCGGCGCATCCACCAGAGCAGCAACGATGGGTTTGCCTGCTGCGCCTCTACGTTCACCGACTCGTAGTGGTACTCAGGATCTGTGACGACGGGCAGGAACAGCTGTTGCGGATTCGCGCTCGAAAAGCCAGCGTTGCGTTCGCTGCTCCACTGCATCGGCGTACGCACCGAATCGCGGTCACCCAAGTAGATATTGTCGCCCATGCCGATCTCATCTCCGTAGTAGATGACCGGCGTCCCCTGGAGCGAAAAAAGCAGGGCGTACATCAGCTCAATTACGCGGCGGTTGTGGCCGAGGAGCGGAGCCAGCCGCCTCCGGATGCCCAGGTTGATCCGCGCGCGCTCCTCTCCGGCGTAGACGCGGTACATGTAGTCGCGTTCTTCGTCGGTAACCATCTCTAGGGTCAGCTCGTCGTGGTTCCGAAGGAACACCGCCCATTGCGTGGACTCCGGAATTGGGGGCGTCTGGTCCAGGATCTCGGTAATCGGGAAGCGGTCTTCCATCCGCACCGCCATGAAGAGCCGCGGCATCAGCGGGAAGTGGTACGCCATGTGGCACTCGTTGCCTTCGCCGAAGTAGGCGGCGGCATCTTCCGGCCACTGGTTCGCCTCGGCCAGCAGCATTCGGCCCGGGTAGTTGTCGTCGATGTGCTTCCGGATCTGCTGAAGATAAGCGTGGGTCTCCGGGAGGTTCTCGCAGCTCGTCCCTTCCCGTTCGAACAGGTACGGCACTGCATCCAGCCGGAACCCGTCCACGCCGAGGTTCAGCCAGAAGTCCACGATCTTGAAGATCTCGCGACGCACCGCCGGGTTGTCATAATTGAGGTCCGGCTGATGAGAGTAGAAGCGGTGCCAGAAGTACTGCCCCGCGACCGGGTCCCACGTCCAGTTCGAACGTTCGAAGTCCTTGAAGATGATCCGCGCGCTCGAGTACTCGGCGGCCGTGTCGCTCCACACGTAATAGTCTCGCCACGGGTGCCCCTTGGGCGCTTTCCGTGCCCGCTGGAACCAGGGATGCTGATCGCTCGTGTGGTTGAGGACGAGCTCCGTGATGACGCGCAGGCCGCGCGCGTGCGCTTCCGCCATGAACGTCTGGAAGTCCCGCAGGGTGCCGTAGCCGGGGTGGATCGTCTTGAAGTCCGCGATGTCGTACCCGTCGTCCCGGAGGGGTGACGTCAGGAACGGCAGAAGCCAGATGGTCGTCACGCCGAGGTCGCGTATGTAGTCGAGCTTCTGCGTCAGCCCGCGGAAGTCGCCCACGCCATCGGCGTCGCCGTCGTAGAAGGCGCGGACGTGCAGCTCGTAGATGATCGCGTCCTTGTACCACGTGGGATCCGTCGAGAGCCCGGGGCGGCTGCGCCTGGTCTGCCGTTTAGTGAGCAACTCGTTCCGTCCCCCTAGAAGAAATAGTCGAAATCCCGTTCGGTGCGTCGCTGTCGATGGACACTCATGATGTGCGCGGGGGTCCCTCCGGGGTCGAGCTCCACGTAATTGTGCGCGCCCTCCCAAACGTAGTTACCACCACCGAGAAGGTCCGCAGCGAGATATTGCCCTTCGAAGTGCATTCCCAGCCGCTCTTCGTCGAGGTGAATGACACCAGCCTGGCGATGGTGCGGGTCGAGGTTCGCCACCACAACCACAAGGTCGTCCCCTTCCGGGAGGCTTTTGCTGTAGCAGATGAGCCTGTCGTTCGTCGTCGGGTGGAAGACGAGCGTGTCATTGCGGTGCAGCGCAGGGTGGTCGCGTCGGACTTCGTTCACCCGCTTGATGATAGGTGAGAGGTTCCACGATGCCTCGGTGTCCCATGTCCGGAGCTGGTACTTCTCCGAATCCAGGTACTCCTCGCTCCCCGGGCGAACGGCCTCGAACTGGCAGAGTTCGAACGTCGGACCGTAGATCCCGTAGCTCGCCGAAAGCGTTGCCGCCAGCACCAGTCGAACGATTGCTGCCGGTCGGCCGCCGGCCTGCAGGTACTCCGTGAGGATGTCCGGGGTGTTCGGCCAGAGGTTCGGCCGCAGGTATTCCCGCCCCGGACCATCCGCAAGTTCGGTCAGGTACGACTCCAGTTCGTCACGCGTGTTCCGCCACGCGAAGTACGTGTACGACTGGCTGAACCCTCGCCGTGCCAGGCCATGCACCAGCGCCGGCCGCGCGAACGCTTCGGCGAGGAAGATCACCTCCGGCCGGGCCTTCTTGATTTCGCCGATAAGCCACTCCCAGAACGGCAGCGGCTTGGTGTGTGGATTGTCGACCCGGAATATTCGGATCCCTTCGTCAATCCAGAACTGCGTGATCCTGAGCAGTTCCTCCCACAGGCCCCTCCAATCCTCGCACTCGAAGTCGAAGGGCACGATGTCTTCGTATCGTTTCGGCGGATTCTCGGCGTAGGCGATCGAGCCATCGGGCAGGTGCCGAAACCACTCAGGATGCTCCGTCACGAGGGGATGGTCCGGCGAACACTGGAACGCAAGGTCCAACGCGACCTCCACGTCGAGCTTCCCTGCTTCCGCGAGGAAGGCGCGAAAGTCGTCGAACGTGCCGAGGGCAGGATGGATGGCTCGGTGTCCTCCCTCGACTGCGCCGATCGCCCAGGGGCTTCCCGGGTCGTCGAGCCCGGCCGCGGGAGCGTTGTTCGGCCCTTTGCGGTTGGTCCTTCCGATCGGGTGGATCGGCGGCAGATACACGATGTCGAATCCCATGTTCGCCGCGTACCGCAGGCGCGGCAGCGACGATGCGAAGGTCCCGTGCTCGCCCGGCGCGCCTGTCGACCGCGGAAAGAACTCGTACCACGAGCCGTACCGGGCGATCTGCGGGTCCACGAACAGTCTACGAACGGGGCCCTCCGCAACGGCCCGTGGCCGCCAGGCCCTTGCTACCCGCTGAACGACCGCGGAATCCGCTGCGATAGCCAGCGCCCGCTCACCGCTCGAGCCGCGCAAGGCTGTTGCTGCCGCAACGAGCGACGTCCGTTCTTTCGCCGGCCCGGCCTCTGCGATTGACTCGAGAAGCCGAGCCCCTTCCTCGCACGCGACGCTCACGTCCTGCCCGGCCGCCACCTTCGCCCCAAGGCCGTGGAGCCACGACCCGTAGTGATCCACCCACGCCGCGACCGTGAACTCCCACTCACCCAGCCGGTCGACCTCGAACGTAGCGGTCCATGTATCGAGCCCGGCGTTTTCACGCGTCAAAGGGCGCTCGCGCCAGGTCCCTTCGCCGACGTAGCGGTAGCGAAGGACGCCGGCCAGCGCGTCGTGGCCATCTGCGACCACCTGCGCTCGGACGATCACGCTGTCGCCAAGGCACCGCTTTGCCGGGAATCCGCCCTCCACTTCCGGCTGAAGGCTCCCGATGGTGACCCGGGATGGCATTGCCGCCGGGGCCGGCGGTACGTTCGTCTTCGGCCGAGCACCGCTAGAGCGAGTGGACGCCTCGGTCATGCGGGCACTCCTTTCGCATGGTGCGGTCAGCGCGCTCCCAAAGGCGGCGTCCATATGATGTGGACCGGTTGGTCCGAACGCTCATCGCTTCCGCTCGCGGGACTCCGTCGCTGCGGTGGACGCTCACTTCGGATGAAGTCCACGCGGCCGCCGCTGGGTCGTATCGGTGTCAACAGTGTAGGCGTCGTAGTACGGCCTCGCCACCGGATCAAGATGGAGCTGACACGTCGCCCTCGCGCCCCCCGCAGTCGTCGCGGTTGCCGACGCTCACGACGGCCCGGGTAATGCGCGTTCGCGAGCAGCCCAGTACCTTCAGGAAGCCATGCTGCGTTCCATCGATCTCGCCGCCGTCTCGCTCGACACGTACGAGGCGGTCGCCGGCGCGGACGAGGTGGAGCTGCTGCGACAGACCGCCGCTCCACTCCGAGGCGCCCGCGTTGCCCACGTCAACGCCACTTCCTATGGCGGCGGCGTATCCGAGCTCCTTCGCTCGGCCGTGCCGCTCTACCGGGCTCTCGGCATCCAGGCTGATTGGCTCGTCATCCCGGGCACCACCGAGTTCTTCGAAGTGACGAAGGGCTTCCACAACGCCCTCCAGGGCGGCGAACTCCCCCTGACGGCTGAGGTGCAGGCGACCTACCTCCGACAGAACGAACTCATCGCCCAACGGTTCGACAGTCAGTACGACTTCGTCGTGGTTCACGATCCACAGCCCGCCCCGCTCCGACGGCTCGCTGGGCCGAAGTCCGCGCGGTGGGTCTGGCGCTGCCACATCGATACGTCCAACCCCAATCCCGAAGTGCTGCGTTTCCTCCAGCCGTACATCTCCGACTACGACGCGCTGGTGTTCACCTTGCCGGAGTTCGTTCCGCCTGAGCTCTCGCACCATCGGATCGCCATCATCGCGCCCGGCATCGACCCCCTCAGTCCCAAGAACATGGAGCTCCCCAAAGAGCTTTGCCACCGCATCGTCAACTGGACGGGCGCATCGACGCAGAGGCCGCTGATAACGCAGATCTCGCGATTCGACCCGTGGAAGGACCCGCTCGGAGTCATCGAGGTCTACCGGGACGTGCGCCAGCAGGTCCCGGGCACACAGCTCGCCCTGCTTGGCCAGATGGCCCTCGATGATCCCGGCGGCTGGTCGATGCTGGACGCCATCCAAAAAGAGACCGCCGGCGACGACGATATCCACGTTTTCACGAACTTCACCGGCATCGGCAATATCGAGGTGAACGCCTTTCAGAGAATCTCCGACGTTGTGCTACAGAAGTCCATCCGCGAGGGCTTCGGCCTCGTCGTCTCCGAGGCGCTCTGGAAGAACACGCCGGTCGTGGCCGGCCGCGCCGGCGGAATCCCGCTCCAGATGCCTGCCGGCGTCGGCGGATTCCTCGCCACCGGGAAAGACGACTTCGTGAGCCGTGTCGTGGAACTGCTGGAGAACCGGGACCTGGCCCGGCACCTGGGCGCTCTCGGGCACGAACGCGTCCGCGAGCACTTCCTGTTGTCGCGCCTCGTCCGCGAAGAACTGACCCTGCTTGCGTCTATCCGGTGACAGCTGGCGCGGATTCCCGGTTAAGCCGTCGATCCGCCGCCATCGCGGGGCCGCGCTAAACTCGAGCTAATGCAGTGCCCACTCGGACATGGAGATCTTCGGTCAGAGACCCGTTCGGGGGTCGAGGTAGACGGCTGCCTCACCTGTCGCGGCGAATGGCTCCATCACGACATGCTGTCGCAGATCGAGGCATCCGCCGTCCGTGATCCCGGCGTGCTCGCGGGCACCATCGAGTATCAGCCACACCCCGGTGACCGCGCGTGCCCGGTCTGCGGCAAGGCCATGTACGAGTTCGACTATCGCGGGAATCCGCTCGAGCTCGACGCCTGCCCTGACGGCCACGGCTACTGGCTCGACGCTGGCGAAGACGAATCCGTGCGCCAGTTGATCCGCCAGCGCGCCCGCGATCTCAATCGCGCGGCCTCCGCTCAGGCATCGTTCCGCGGCTTCCTTCGCGAACTTCAACGCCACGTCAGCGACCGCGAGCGCCGCCCGTAGTCGACGTCCGATCTCTGTCGAAACCCAACCTGCCGGCACGCTGTCGTTATGCGGCATCTCGCCGCAGTCGCTAATCTCTGACGCGGAGGGGCTTGGATGGCGAACACCCCGGTGCCCGGCGCGCGAACCCTTCGCGACCTTACGCTTCCGCCGCCCGACGGCGGACGGACCACTCGCATTGTTAGCTGGACGAGGCTCCCGGCGACCACTCCCGAGGCGATGTTCCAGCTTCGCCGCGACCCGCTCTATCTACGACGCTTCAGCCCGCTCCTGCGCCCCCACGTCGAAGCTCTTGGCCGACCCACTGAAGTCGGCGACCTGGAACGACTGACGTTCAATACGCCCTTCGGCAGGTTGCGTTGGGACCTCGGAGTTACCCACGTGGCGCCCGACTGGCTCCTCGTCGACGAGCAGGTTCGTGGTCCGTTCAGATTCTGGCGTCACCAGCACCTGACGCTTCGGCTCCACGGCGAAACGGTGCTCGTAGATATCGTGGACTTCCGCCTGGTCCCGACGGCGCTTGGCTTCCTGGTCGACGAACTTGTTGTGGGCGCAGTTGTCCGTGTGAACTTCGCGCTCCGCCATCGCTCACTCAGGCGTTTCCTCGGCCCTCGCGGGGCGAAGAGATGAACGCGCGTCAGCGCGGACCGCAGGCTTCGTTCGACCGGCTCAGCCGCCCTGGTTGAGAAGCACCGGCTCCAATCCCATCATCCCGCGCAGTAGGTTCACCTCGCCACGATGGCCGTTGAGGTGAATGACGAGGTGAAGGTTGATGGAGTCTCCAAGCGTTTCGGTGCGCTCGCCGAGCTTCACCTCCCGCTGAAGGTCGGCGTCATCGAGCGAGCCCACATAATCGAGCGCGAGCTGCGCAACCTTCGCCTGGTAATCCCGAAAACTGTCGAGTGATCTGATCGCCACGGCCGCCGCGTCCTCGGTGGACTGGCCGGTCCCGAAGCCTTTTTCTGGCAGGCCGGTTTTGCTCGCCCAGTCGCCCGTTTCCCACTCGCTCTTCTTTCCCTGGAACACCTGCTGGAAGAAGAGGTCTTCGATCCGCGCGCCGTGCCACATGCACCACGCAATCGAATGCGACTGGCCTTCGGGGACGAAGTGTAGCTGCTCGTTCGTGAGGCCCTCCGGTGCGCCCCTGAAACCTCGGTGGATGAAGTCAAGCGTCTGCTTCATGAAGTCGACAGCGGCCATTCGGTTCCTCCCGGACGTTTGGACGCGAATATACGCGCCTCCCCCGCTCGCCACGTGTTCGGTACGACGCTATGCCCGGCATGACGATAAGGCGCCTTCACCGCATCGCTCCTGTAATGCGATCGCCATGCCGGGGGGCACCGCCGTGACGTTGCCGCGATGACAGCCCCCGCACGCTGATCTCGGAATCCGCGTAGCGCCGATCACGGGGGCGGCGCGGAAATCCTCTCCAGGCGCGGTTTCCGAACTCCACTTGAGAGGTGGGAAATGGGAACAGAGTCACGGTCGACAGCAGCGGCAGCATCCTCAATTGACATCGGAATGCCGGTTCGTTCGCTCGATGAGCAACAGATCGCCACTATTCGCACGGTGCACGGCGACTACGTCGAACTCGATGTACCGCAGGAACGCGACTTCTGGCTCAGCAGCCGGTACATCTCGAGCGTTCGCGACAACATCGTCCGTTTGAGCATCGTCCGCAACGAGGTCTGGGATCACCGCCTCAAGCAGCCCGGCATCGACGCGTCTGCTTCCCAGGCTACCGGTGATCGAGTCCTTGACGAAGCGCAAGCCCTGTCCCAACGAGAACGAATGGAACGCGAGCTCGCGGCGCAGCGTGCTCGCATGGGTCAGCAGGCCGACTCGGGTGTCCGCGACACATCGCCTTCGGATCCCGGCGAGGGTGCTGCTGACAATGCCGAACGAAAGGCCATGGCCGGCAAGGAGGCGGAGGCTGCCCGTCAGGAGATGGAACGTCAGCGCGACGAACGCATCGGTCTCCGCTACTGAGCCGGCCCTCCGCCGTGGGGCGGTCGCTCAGCTAACGCGTCCCGCCGACGCGGGAAGCCCGGCGCGGCCGCCACACGAACACTCGGCGATCTACGTCGCCCGACTTGGGCCGGTTCGCCGGCCCAACCAACCAAAGACGCAAAGGAGGGCCGTGCATCTAGTGAACACGATACCCACCGCGCTGACAGCGAAGAGATTGTCGAGCGCTTGAGGGCGTCGGAGGAAGTCTGCGCGAGAGCATTATTGTCAGTCCCGTGGCGATGTCGATCACAAACGGTGCGACGCCGCGCCCTGCGCCCCAACAGACATCTCAGCACTAGTGTCACTAGCCGCTCGTCCCGGCGCCGCAAACCCAAATACCGCGCCGCCGCCCAACCCCCGTTATCGCCGCCACTAGATTCAAAATCCTGGTGCTGAGGGGCAGACTTGAACTGCCGACACCCGCATTTTCAGTGCGGTGCTCTACCGGCTGAGCTACCTCAGCACCCGAACGTTCATCGTAGGGAGCGGCTGCATTGAGGGTCAAGGCACGGCGGCCCCGGTCGGGCGGCGTATGATTCCCGCTCATGCCGCCACGCCCGTTTCGTATCGACGTCCCTGCAGCAGTTCTCGACGACCTTCGTTCCCGCCTGGCAAACACGCGCTGGCCGGAGTCCGATTCCCGGAGCGGGTTGGGACTACGGAGCCAGCGTCGGGTACGTCCGCGAGCTCTGCGAGTACTGGCGGTCTGAGTATGACTGGCGCGCGCACGAGGCTGCCCTCAACAGCCACCCGCAGTTTCTCTGCGACATCGATGGCGTGCCACTCCATTTCTGGCATGTCCGCGGCGTAGGCCCGAACCCCTTCCCGCTGCTCCTCATCCATGGCTGGCCAGGGTCCATCTACGAATTCTTCGACCTGATCGGCCCGCTTTCCAATCCCGCTGCCCATGGCGGCGACGAGCGCGACGCCTTCGACGTCGTCATCCCCGCGCTGCCGGGCTTCGGCTTTGGTGGGAGTCCCTCTGAGCGCGGATGGGGCATCTCGCGAATCGCGGCTGCCTTCAACACGCTGATGACCGAAGGAGCTCGGCTACGGACGTTACGGCGCCCAGGGCGGCGACTGGGGAGGAATCATCTCGGCGAAGATGGGCTCGGCACACGCCGACGCGGTTGCCGCGATCCACCTCAACTTCGTCATCGCCGGTCCGCCCGCCGAGATGAACGACGCCGACCGCGCCGCCGCGGAAGCGAGAGCCGCATTCCAGGCTCAGGAAACCGGGTATAGCAACGTCCAGGGGTCGAAGCCCGACTCGCTCACGCTGGCGCAGTCTGACTCGCCGGCCGGCCTGGCGGCGTGGATCGTTGAGAAGTTCCGCACCTGGAGCGATTGCGACGGCGATGTGGAGCGCGCCTTCACCAGGGACCAGCTGCTCACCAACCTGATGTTCTACTGGGCTCCGAACAGCGCCGCGAGTTCGGCCCGCATCTACTACGAGGCGACTCGGGACCCGGCAGCCTTCCGCTACCCGCGGGTCGAAGTGCCGACCGGAGTCGCGGCCTTCCCGAAGGAGCCCTGGCGCGTACCTCGCAGCTGGGCCGAACAGCGCTTCAACATCACCCGCTGGACCGAGATGCCTCGCGGTGGCCACTTCGCCGCAATGGAGGAGCCCGATCTGCTGATCAGCGACATCCGCGCATTCTTCGCAGACATCCGTTAGCGCGCGGTCAGGGTGTTGGCGGCGAGGTTGTGCGTATACACCTCGTTCAGCGCAATCAGCCCGTCGCGCAACACCACGAGGTCGAATCCGCGCATGTACCGCTCGGTTCCGTCCGGGACCTTCATCGTGCAGATCCAGCGCCCGCAGTAACCGTCCGCCGTTACCCACGTCTCGTCCGCTTCATACGACATCGGCGGCGTCGCCGCGAACAACCCATCGAGATACGCACCCAGCGCGGCGTGGCCGCTCAGACCTTCCGGCACCTGGCCGTCTCGGTAGACCACGTCGGGGTGGTAGAACGACAGGACCTTCGCCGTGTCCTTCGCCGTCCATGCCGCGAGCCAGTCGCGATTGAATGCCTCGATGTCCATGCTCGCGACTATACGCCGGGCCAGGAGCTTAGTCGGGCTGCGGCGGTCCCTGGTCGAGCTCGACCACCAGCGTTGCTCGGTCAGCGTCGATCGCGTTGATCGAAACCCTCGACACACCAGGAACCTCCGAGAGTCGCTCCTGGAAATCGAGAAGGTCGCCGAATCCGCTCCCGCGGACGTCGAGGTTCACCTTCGTGGGTCGGTCTCGTCGCCCCGCCGGTTCCGTCGTGTCGGGCTCACGCTCGGGCGGCGCCTCCCGGGATGGGGACGGAGCGGCAGCCCGCTGTCCCTTCAATGCTCCAAGGGCGAGTCGATCGAGCCCGCTGGCAAGCGTCTGGATGCGCGTAGCCGCGGCGAGGTACGCGTCGCGCAACTCGAGCAGAGGGTTCGCCAGAGCTTGCTCGATGAGTGCCAGCGGACCGAGGCCGCTGCCCGCCGTCGACCGATCGTCCGGCGATTCGAGCCGTTCTTCGAGCTCCGAAAGGCGGTCAAGGAGGTGCTCATAGTCGCGCCGAAGGGCGTCGTAACGGCGTCGGAGCTGCCGCACTGCCGTGTCGCCCGACGCGGCCTCACGGAGCCGTTCGCGCACGAGGTCATCGCCTTCGAGGTCGCCAGCGTCCATGTCGCTCCTATTCCAATGCTTTCACAGCCACCGTAACGACGCCGTGAGCCCGGTGCCGCCACGTGGCCCGGCGGGTAAGTATCGGCCATGCGGCGAACGCGGCAAGGTCCGCGTCGTGCCATCCCGATTCTGTGATGACACTCCGCCTCTACCTGATCGGCACGCCTTGACGCGGGCTTGAGGAGTTATGTGCGTCCAGAGTGACGCCCACGTGGAGATTCGGGAACGTCCCCGGACGGTTGGGCGACTTGCGACGGCCGGCTCGATTGTGCTTTCGGTGCGAACGGTCCTCTAGGCGCCCCGCTCGTTTCGCCGACGATTGACGTATGGGCAATGCAGAACGAGTCCAGACGTACGACGACGAACTCCACCAGCGACGCCGGCGTTTCGCCGTTGTCCGCGAGCCGATCGACTTCGAAGCTGAGCGCCTGAAGCGCCTCGTCGAACGGTCTCGGGACACTCGCGATCCCTAACAGGAACCGCGACGCCGGGGTTTGCCGCGCTTTCGTGCACTCACCTATACTTCGGGCAAGGCTAAAGGCTCGTCCTTCGGGCCTGTGTAGCTGTCTCCCGGAGTTTCCCGTTATGCCGATTACCTCCAAGCGAGAGTGGCTCCAGGGCCCCTATCAGAAGGCCGTGGAACGCGCCCCCGAGCGAAACAAGTCTTTCGAAACCACCGGCAAGATGCCGATCGAACCGGTCTACACCGCCGACGATTTGAACGGCTTCGATCCCCTGCGCGATCTTGGCTTTCCTGGCGAGTACCCGTTCACGCGCGGCATCCAGCCGACAATGTACCGCGGCCGCTTCTGGACGATGCGCCAGTACGCCGGCTTCGGTACGGCCGAAGAATCGAACCAGCGCTACCGCTATCTGCTCGCCCACGGTCAGACCGGTCTCTCAGTCGCCTTCGATCTGCCGACGCAGATCGGATACGACTCCGACGATCCGATGGCTACCGGCGAGGTCGGCAAAGTGGGCGTTGCCATCGATTCGATCGAGGACATGCAGACGCTGTTCCACGACATCCCGCTCGACAAAGTCACGACGTCGATGACGATCAACGCCACCGCAGCCGTTCTGCTGGCCCTGTACGTCGCCGTCGGAAAGCAACAGGGCGTCTCCCCCGACAAGCTCGGCGGGACCGTACAGAACGACATCCTGAAGGAATACATCGCGCGGGGGACCTACATCTACCCGCCCAAGCCGAGCATGCGCCTCATCACCGATACCTTCGCCTACTGCAAGGACACGGTTCCGCAGTGGAACACCATCTCGATCTCTGGCTACCACATGCGGGAAGCCGGGTGCACCGCTGCTCAGGAGATCGCGTTCACGCTCGCCGACGGCATCACCTACGTGCAGGCCGCGCTCGACGCAGGCCTCGATGTCGATGCATTCGCTGGCCGATTGAGCTTCTTCTTCGCCTGCCACAACAATTTCCTCGAAGAGGTGGCGAAGTTCCGTGCCGCCCGCCGGCTCTGGGCGAAGATCATGAAGGAGCGCTTCGAGGCGAAGAGTGCTCGCTCGCAGATGCTGCGATTCCACACGCAGACGGGCGGCGCCACCCTCACCGCGCAGCAGCCCGAGAACAACATCGTCCGCACCGCCGTCCAGGCGCTTGCGGCCGTCCTCGGCGGCACGCAGTCGCTCCACACGAACTCATGGGACGAGGCGCTCTCGCTTCCCAGCGAACGAGCGGTCCAGGTCGCGCTCCGCACCCAGCAGCTCCTGGCATACGAAAACAGCGTGGGCGACGTTGTCGACCCGCTCGGCGGCTCCTACTTCATCGAAGACCTGACAAACCGCCTCGAAGCGGAAGCGTCCGACTACATCAAGACGATCGACGGGCTTGGTGGCGCGCTCTCCGCCATCGAGCAGGGCTTCCAACAACGCGAAATCCAGGAGTCGGCCTTCCGCTTCCAGCGTCAGATAGAGGAAAAGGAACGCGTCATCGTCGGCGTCAACGACTTCGTTGCGCAGGAAGAGGCGCCCACCGGGCTCCTTCGCGTCGACCCGACGATCGGCGCGCGGCAGCGCGAAAAGCTGGCCGAGCTAAGGGCCGGCCGCGACAACGCCTGCGTCGACGCTCTCCTGACGAAGCTCGAGCACACCGCTGAGGGCACCGGCAACCTCGTGCCCATCATGGTCGAATGCGTCGAAAACAAAGTTACGCTCGGCGAGATCAGCCATCGGCTGCGCAAGGTCTGGGGCGAACAGCGAGAGACGGTGGTGATCTAGATGGCGGAAGACGACACCAGGACTCTCGCCGACGAACGTCGCCGTCTGCTCGGCCGCCTCGAGGTCGAGCGCAACCAGCTCATCCGCAACATCGAGACCTGCCGCATCCGCGACATCGACCGTCCCTTCATCGGCGACTGGTCGCTGAAGGACATCGTTGGTCATGTCGCCTCCTGGGAAGCGGAAGTTGTCCTCGCTTTTCGCGAGCTCCGCGAAGGTCGCCGTCCACCCCTTCTCCGTTTCGACATCGCGAACCTCAACGAGTGGAACGACGATCACGTCGAGCGAAAGCGCGACCTCAACTTCTGGAGCGTCTTCGAGCAGCTCCGCGGTGGCCGCCATCGCCTGCTGGAGGAGCTCGCGCTGGTCAGCGACGAAGACCTCGTGGCTGACGACGACTCGAACTACCACCGCCTCGCACTCTCTGTCGTCGACCACGACACCGAGCACTGGCACGAAATCGCCGCCCGCCTCGCCGGCATGGAAGGCGCGCGCAAAACCGGGCCGGATTCCGTTCCGGCTGAGGCAGCAACACCTTCCTGAAAGGCCTGGACAGCATGCTCAAGAAGATCCATCACGTCGGCGTCGTCGTGAAGAGTGCCGACGATGCGCTCAACTTCTATCGCGACGCCCTCGGGCTGCCCGTCACCGCGGACCGCGTTATCGAAGACCAGGGCGTCCGCGGCGTGCTGCTGCAGATCGGCGGCAGCGAGATTCGAACTCCTCGAACCGACTCGCGACGACACTGGGGTCGCCCGCTTCCTCGCCAGCCGCGGCGAGGGCATGCACCACATCTGTTTCGAATCCGACAACGTCGACGCCGAGCTCGAAGAGGCGCGCGCAAAGGGAATCGAACTTATCGATCAGAAGCCTCGCCCCGGCCTCGCCGGCATGATTTGCTTCCTCCATCCGAAGTCGAACCACGGCGTGCTCGTCGAATTTGCCACGCCCGTGTCGGAGGGCCACTAGTGTCGATCGGCGCCACGCACATCGATCACATCGTTCTCAGCTCCAACGACAGCGCCGCCACGGCCAAGCTCTTCGCCGACAACTTCGGTATCGAAATTAAACGGACGATGAGTCGGCCCGGGACCCGCGCACACCTGGAGTTCGCAAAGCTCCAGGAGGTGATCCTCGAGTTTGCCGGCCCCGGCGAAGTCCAGCCCTACGACGAAGTCAAAGCGCGGCTCTCTGGCTTCGTCCTCGCCGTTCCTGATATCGACCTGGCAGTGAGCGAGCTCCGCTCGAAGGGCGTCGATGTCGGCGACCCCCACCCGGCGGTCCAGCCTGGCGCGAAATTCGCCGCAATCAAAAGCGGCACGAACGGCGTGCCCCTCGCGCTTATTCAGTACAACGCCTTACCGGTGGAGGAGAACGCGTGAAGGCCAAGAAGATCGATCACGTGGGCATCGTGGTGAAAGACCTGGCCGCCGCCCTCGCCACCTACGAGCAAAACTTCGGCTTCCTTCCGGACGCCACACGCGGCGGCGATGTTCCCGCCCTGGGCATCCGGAACGCATTCATGCCCGTCGGCGAGAGCGACCTCGAGTTCATCCAGCCCACGACCGCCGAGGGTCCTGTTGCGAAGTTCGCCCAGGACCGCGGCGAAGGCACCTTCATGCTCTCGCTCGCCGTCGATGACCTCGCCGCCGCCGTCGCCGATCTCCGCGAACGCGGCGTTCGCGTTGGCGACCCCGCGAACGGCGTCGCGTTCGTGTCCATGAAGTCGACCCACGGCGTGAACCTCCAGCTCATTCAGCGAAGCTGAACGCCCTTGCATCTTCCGGCCCGGGCCGGTATTGAAAGCAGTACCTATGACCGCCCCTACGACACAGAAGATCCGCGTCCTCATCGCAAAGCCCGGACTGGACGGCCACGACCGCGGCGCCAAGGTTGTCGCTCGCGCCCTTCGCGACGGCGGCTGTGAAGTGATCTATACGGGCATCCGCCAGACCCCCGAGATGATCGCCGAAGCCGCCCTCCAGGAAGACGTCGACGTCGTTGGCCTGAGCATCCTCTCCGGCGCGCACCTCGAGCTCTTTCCGCGCGTCGTCGACGAGCTCAAGAAGCGAGGGCTCGACGACGTGCTCCTGTTCTGCGGCGGCATCATCCCCGAGGACGACACGAAGGCGCTGGAGTCCCTCGGCTTCAAGGCCATCTTTCGGCCCGGGACGAACACGCAGGACATCGTGAAGTTCGTCTACGAACACGCGAAGCACTAAACGTGGATGACCTCGTTGAGCGGTTCCTTGCCGGGGACCGGCGCGCGCTCGCACGCATCATCAGCCGCGTGGAAAACGGGACGCCCGAGGGGCGTGACTACGTCCGCGCTCTGTTTCCCCACTCCGGCAAGACGCACACCATCGGCGTAACCGGTGGAGCCGGTTCCGGCAAAAGCACGCTGACCGGAGCGCTCGCCGCCGAGTACCGGAAGCAGGGCAAGACCGTCGGCATCGTCGCCGTCGATCCTTCCAGCCCGTTTACCCAGGGAGCCATCCTCGGCGACCGCATTCGCATGCAGGAGCACGCCCTCGATCCCGGCGTCTACGTTCGCAGCATGGCCAGCCGGGGCGCCCTTGGCGGCCTCGCTCCGACCATCGACGACGTCGTCTCCGTGATGGACGCCTTTGGCTTCGACTACGTGCTGATCGAAACGGTCGGCGCTGGGCAGGACGAGGTCGAAATCGCCGGCACGGCGCTCACGACCATCCTCGTCAACAACCCCGGCACCGGCGACGACATCCAGGCGATGAAAGCAGGCATCATCGAAATCGCCGACATCCTCGTCGTGAATAAGGCCGACCATCCCGGTGCCGACATTCTCGTTAGCCAGTTGCAGGCGCTGCTGTCGCTCTCTCCACCGGAAATGCGCCGACCGCCCATCATCAAGACGACGGCCACGAAGGGCGAAGGGCTCGACAAGCTCGCGGCAGCCGTCGAGCAGCACTTCGCCGACCTCCAGTCGTCCGGTGAGCTGCAGCGCCAGCGCATGCTAGACGCGCGCCACCAGGTTCTCTCCATCGCACGCGCGACGATTCTCCAACGGATCCAGCAGGCCACCCCCGAAGACGAACTGGAGCAGTTGGTTGCCAGGGTCGCCGGCCGCGAACTCGATCCGCACTCGGCTGCCGAAGAGCTCGCCGGCACGGTCCTCAAGTAGGCTTGCCGCCCGTGCTACCATCGCGCCGATGAGTGTCCAGCGCTTCCGTGTCTGGTTCCGCAAGGGCGAGCGTGTGCGGTACATCTCCCATCTCGATGTCCTCCGCTCCTGGGAACGCTCCATCCGTCGAGCCGAGCTCCCGCTCTCGTACTCGCAGGGGTTCACCCCGCACCCGAAAATCGCCTTCGCCTCGCCGCTCCCGCTCGGTTTCGTCAGCGAGGCCGAGATCATGGATGTCTCCCTCGACGAACGCGTGGACGCCGCCGACTTCGCTGCGCGGCTTGCGCCAGAATCCACCGAGGATTTGGCGGTCCTCCGCGTTGAGGAGGTCCCGCTCTCAGCGCCAGCTCCCCAGGCTGCTCTGCTTTGGGCCGACTACGAAGCCGATGTCCCCGACCTCTCACCGGACGCAGCTGCCCCCAGCATCTCCGCCTTCATGTCGGCCACGGAGTTTGAATGGACCGAAGAGCGGAAGGAAAAACTCCGCACCTACAACCTTCGTCCTGCCGTCGGCTCCCTCCATGCGGCCCCCCTCGATGGCGGTACCCGGCTGTCGATGCGGCTGCAGGCTGACCAGGACTTCACTGCCAGGCCGGAGCAGGTGGTGGCGGCCCTCTTTCCGGGTGCGTCCGTCTCCACCTACAGGCGAGTCGGCCTCGTCATCGATGAACCGTCGCCAGCGCGTGACGCGTGGCGCCGCCGCGGGCAGTTCGAGACATGATCGACGCTGCGGTACGGCCCGCCAGAGCCGAAGACGCTCGCGCGCTGTTTCAGGCGTGGCAGGCGCTGCGTGAGTACTACGCCTCCGTCGATCCCCGAATCGTCCCGGCGCCCGTGTCATTCGAGGAGTTTCGTGAGGACTTTCTTCGTCGCCTGGCACGCAGCGACGTCGCCGCCTTCGTCGCCACTGGCAGCGACGGACTTGCTGGCTTCATCACGGGCGGCATCGAGCCCAACCAGCCCGATCGGCTCCCCGAACTCCACGCAACGGTGGGGCACCTGTTCGTGCTCCCGGCCTTCCGCCGGCAGGGCATCGCCGCGAAGCTCTTCAACGAGCTTTCGGTCTGGGCTGCTGAGCAGGACGGCGTCTCTCATTTTGAGATGCCTGTCCTCGCGCGCGACCCCGATGCTGTGCACTTCTGGGAGACCGTCGGCTTCGCACCGTTCATCCAACGCCTCTGGGCGCCGCTGTCGCCCGGAGGGCCCGACCGGTGACGCTTTACCTCATTCGGCACGGCCAGACCGCCCACAACCGCGATGCGCTCGGCCTCGGTCGCGATGATGTGCCCCTGACACCGTTCGGCGAACAACAGGCCGCCGCGTTGTCGGGACGATTGAGCGGGGTGCGATTCAACCGGGTGTTCTGCAGTCCGCTCAAGCGCGCCGCCAGGACCGCCGAACTCGCAGTTGGTGGCGCTCAGGTCGAAATTCGCGAAGCACTGACCGAGATGGACGTCGGTGAGACGGAAGGCATGACGTACCCCGAGATGCGGGTCAAGTTTCCGGAGTTCCTCGCCCGCTGGGCCGGGGACGACTGTGACCTTGTGCGAATGCCCGGCGGCGAAAGCCTCGCCGATGTCGCGGTGCGGCTCCAGGAGTTCATCGCTGAGCTTCGCAGCCTGGACAGCGAAGAGGTTGCTGTCGTGTCCCACAATTTCGTTTTGAAGGTGCTCCTCTGTGAATTACTGGACTTTCCGCTGCCGAAATTCCGGGTCTTCACGCTCGGCGTTGCGTCCCTCAGTACCATTGGCGGCAGCGGAACGCGGCGGACAATAGAGTCGCTCAACGACACCTGTCATCTTTCGCACCTTGAACCTTGATCAACCTGCGGGTAGCTTGTGTCGCTAAGGCCCATGCACGTACTGCTTCAGAGCCGCGCGCGATTGCTTTTCCTGGGTTGCCTCATTGTGGCCGGCTATTTCGTGTACACGGCAATCGCCGGTGAGATCCAGACCCACCGGCTCACCGAGGAGCGCGACCAGACCGCCCAACAGGTGCAGGAACTGACTGACAAGAAAGCCTACCTCGAGGCCGTTCGCAACTACGTTGCCAGTGATGCATACGTCGAGCAGGAGGCCCGGCGGCAGTTGGGGTATGCCCGGCCGGGCGAGGTCCCATTTGTGGTGATCAGTCCACCGCTGCCCCAAACTGGCACGCAGAATGGCGACTGGTGGCAGCGGCTCTTCCCGAGATAGTGACCTGACTAGAACAAGCGTTCTTTCGTCCACACTTCTTCACGTCTCGCACATCGCACAAGAAGAACGGATGTTCCGTCGGACGAACGTCGTTCTCGCTGCCGTTTCCGGCGGCGCCGATTCCCTCGCGTTGCTGCTCGTCCTGCGCGAGCTGAAGCAGCAGTTTGGCTTCGACGTCATCGCATCCCACTTCGACCATAAGTTGCGCGACACCTCGGCCGCCGACATGGAGCGTGTGCGAGATATTTGCGCCGACCTCGACGTTGAGTGCTTTACCGGCGAAGGCGACGTCCGCGACGCTGCCGCGCGCCAGCGCAGCGGCATTGAGGAGACGGCGCGGAAGATGCGCTACCAGTTCCTCTCCTTCGTCGCCGGCGAGAAGCACGCGGATTGTGTCGCGACCGGCCACACCGCCGACGACCAGGCGGAGACCGTGCTCATGCGCGTGGTGCGCGGCAGCGGCGTCCGCGGAATCCGCGGCATGCTCCCCGTCTCCGGCGTCCCCGGTGCGGAGGCCCAACGCCTCGTCCGTCCGCTTCTCTCCGTGCGACGCGCCGACACCGTCGCCATCTGCGCCGAAGCCGGCATCGAGCCCCTCGCCGACCCCAGCAACGCCGACGTTTCGTTCGCGCGCAATCGCCTGCGGCACGAGACGCTCCCGGTGCTGCGCGCCCTCAATCCGTCGGTCGACGCGGCGCTACTTCGGCTTGCATCCAGCGCCAGGGAGTTGTTCGCCGATGTCGAGCGCCAGTCGCTCGGCGTTCAGCCCGTCGCCCGCCTCCCGGTCGGCTCTGTCTTCTCCCTGCCGGCCTTCGCGGCACTCCCGGCCGAGGCCCGGACGCTCGTCATCGAGCGCGAAGCCGCATTCGCGAAGACCAGCTTCGAAGTCAACGCCACCCGCGTGGAGAATCTTGACGCCGCAATCGCCGCCGGCAGCGGCGAAGCCCATTTCGGCGAATCCGTTGTCGAAGTGTCGTGCGGCCGAGTCCGCATCGGCCCGCCACTCGGCGAGGCCGAGTCATTCGAGCCCCGGGTGCTGAACGTCCCCGGGATTACGGTCGCCGGCCCCTGGCGGATAGCCGTTTCGACGGACCCACCGCCTCCTGACGCAGGCGCGCTGACGGCGGCCATCGACGCTTCTGCCATCAAGGGCGTGCTTCGGGCGCGCCTCGTCACCCGCGGCGACCGCATCCGCTATCACGGGCAGGCACGCAAAGTCGCCGACGTTCTGAGTAACGCGAAGGTCCCCCGCTGGGAGCGCCTGGGCATGGTAGCCGCTGTCGACGCCGAGGGCGTAGTCGCCTTGTTTGGGAGCAATGGCGTCATCGCGGACCGTGCCACCACCACCGACGCGCTCTACATAACGCTGCGACCCGCTTAGCGTCCTGCGAAAAGTGGCGTGACTTCCTCGGTCAGCCGTCGCGTCTGCTCCAGGATTTCGTCGTCGCTCTCCGCGATCGGGCGTAGAACGAACTTCGACACGCCGGCCGCGATGTACTCCTCGGCCCGTGCGGCGATCTCGGCCGCTCCACCCACCGCGAGGTACGCCTCCGGCTTGAGACCCCCGCCGATCCGCGAGTAGAGCGCCGCCGATCGCTGCACCACCGGCTCATCGAAGTTGCCGAAGCGGAACGGGAAGCCCGCGCCGTAGTGGTCGCTGTCGATCGATCTTCCCGCTTCCGCGGTGGCTGCTCGGATCTTCGTGACAACAGGACCCACCTGGGCCGGCAGCTGAATGCCGCCGAGCCATCCGGTGCCGTATTTCGCCGTGCGCTTCACGGCCGCATCGCTGCTTCCGCCAATCCACATCGGCAGCGGTTGTTGCACGGGCCGCGGCGCGATCGTCACGTCGTCGTATTGGAAGTGCTTTCCGCGGAACGAGACGTGCTCCTCGCCCCAGAGCCTGGCCATGATCTCCAGCATCTCGTCCGAGCGGCTGCCCCGCCCGCGCGGGTCCCGTCCCGTCGCGCGAAACTCCGGCGCCGTCTCCGCGCCGACGCCGAACGCAGGCAGCAGCCGCCCGCCGCTGAGAAAGTCCAGCGTCGCGCATTCCTTCGCCAGCACGAGCGGGTCGCGGAGAGGCAACACGATGGCGTTCATCCCGAACTTCAGCCGTTCGGTGCGGCCGGCGACTACGCCGAACGTGGCGATCGGCTCGAGCGCCGGCTGCGACGACACCAGGCGCTCACTGAACCACACCGAGTCGACGCCACGCTCTTCACACAAATCTATCCACGCCAGGAACGCCTTCGTACCGGAGAAGGGGAACCCGGCCATGCCGAGACCGAATCCGATGCTCATTGGTTGTGCTTTCCTTCGTAGGTTCGTCGAACAACCTTACCCTGCAGCGTCGTCGCGCGCAGGCGCCCCAATTCAGTCCCGCACGAACTGCCGGAAGAACTGCGAAACGTGCGCGTGAAGCGCTGGTTCCGCTACTAACAGACCCCGGATGTGCGGGTCGGGCTTGTTGAACCGCATCGGCTCGCCCAGTACGTCGGTCACGCGCAGGCCCGCCGCCAGGCACAACGCCGCCCCTGCCGCGACGTCCCATTCGCTGCGGCCATACCCCGTGAGCACGGCGTCGCCCCGCCCGCTGGCGAGCAACGCCAGCCGATACGCGACGCTCCCGATTCCTGTTGTTCGCGTGCCCGGCGGGAGGGGCGGTAGCTCGTCGTAGCGATGCTCCCCGCGCCCCACGAGCGCCTCGAAGCGCCGCGGGAGCGGCTCTGGCGCGCGCACCGTCGCCCCCACGCAGATCGCTGAGCGCATCTCCTCCGACGCAGGGTTGTAGACGACGCCAAGCGCCGGTTCGCCCCCGATGACCAGCCCGATCGAGATCGCATATTCCGGGATGCCCTGCAGGTACTCGCGCGTGCCGTCGATGGGGTCCACCACCCACACGCGTTCACGGCCGAGGCGTTCGTCGGTATCGGTGTGCTCTTCGCTCAGCCATCCGATGTCGGGAAACGGCCCCGTCAGCGCCGCGTGCAGCATCTCCGCGGCTCGGATGTCGGCTTCCGAGACGAGCTCCCATCCGTCCTTTCGGCCGTACCGCACGCCTTCGCGACGAAAGCGCGCAACCTCCGCTCCCGCCTCCTGGGCGGCTTCAACCGCAACGCGAAGTTCGTCTTCTAGCACCGTCCCAGTGTGCGCGGACCGGCGACGAACGTCCAAGCCATGCGTCGGCGCCTCACTCGAAGGCTGCGAACATCTCCTCGAACGCCTTCATCTGGCCGCCCTTCGTCGACGACGGCACGAGGATGGGTGTCTTCATCCCGGCTTCGAACCACGCCTCCAGCCCCTCTCGTACGTCCTTCACGCTCCCGTACAGCGTGGAATCGGCGAGCCATCGGTCCGACATCATTCCCGGGATCTTGTCCCGCTCTCCGGCCGCGAGCGCCTTCTCCATCGCGTCCATCTCCTCGCGGTACCCGGCCTCTTTCCAGTAGTTGCGGTAGTTGGGGAGCATCACGTAGCCGGTGAGCGTGCGCTTCATCACGGCAGCCGCTGCGTCGCGGTCGTCGTCGATGCACGTCGGGATCATGTCGCCGATGTAGAAGTCGCCGTCGCGCTTCGCGGCCGGGATATGCGATAGCGATTCGCCCATGTGGGAGCGGGACGCGTTCGCCCACACCGCCCCTTCGGCGATCTCGACGGAAAGCTCCACCATCTTCTTGCGCAGTGTCGCAAGGACGATCGGCGGCAATTCGCCGAACACCTGCACGCCGGCGCGTACCTGCTCGACGTAGCGGCGCATGTCGCTGAGCGGCTTGCCGGTCTGCACCCCAAGCCGGGCATTGGATGGAGCGTGACTCACGCCCAGCCCAAGGTAGAAGCGCCCGCCACTGATCTCGTGGATGTACGCAGCCGACTGGCCCATGTCGAAGGCGGGACGCTGGTAGATGTTGGCGATCGCCGTCCCGAACTTGATCGTGGTCGTTGCATGGGCGATGGACAGGCAGAGTCCCATGCTGTCGCCGAAGCTGGCACAGTAGATGCCCTGGAACCCGCGCCGTTCGATCTCTTTCGCCAGGTCGATGGTCGCCTTTCGTCGGCCGGCGACGGCGGCAAGGGCAAGCGCGGGCATCTGCGTCATTCAGGAACTCCAGTGGGGTGTACGCCGGCACTATACCGGCGCACCTCGAACACGAAACCGGCCGGACGTTGCTAGAGCAGGAACATGGGGTTGTCCAACGGAAGTCCCAGCAGAAGCTTCGCCGACGCCTCGAAGTTGTTCGGCGACGTCCCCGCGTGCTGTGTGGCCGCGTGGACGTCCCGCAGGGAGCGCTGCAATGGGCTGGTCAGGTAGTTCGCCGCGCCGCCGCAGGCGATGTACGCCAATTGCGTCGCGTGAGCCGCCGCCCGCGTGGCGTTCGACGAGGCGAGTGTCAGCCGTGCGCGCGCCTGCATGTCGGGCACCTGCCCCGCCCGAACGGTTTCCCACATGCTCGCCGTTTCTTCTCGGTGCCACGCCCGAGCACTTCGAACCGCCGCTATGGCGTCGGCGATGTGAAGCTGGAAGACGGGCCGCTCACGCATGGCTTGTGTCGACATCGCCTGCTTGCGCGTCTGTGCCATGCTCATCGCCTCGTCGATGGCGCCCTGCGCAATCCCCGTCGCGATCGATCCAATCGGCGATCCGAATATCGCCATGAACGGGTAATTGAACGTGGCCGATTGGAAGTGCTTGCCCTTCTGCCCGCCCGGCCCGAGGGGTCGCGCGTAACGGGCAGGGACGACCTTCCCCTCGATGGCGATGTCATGGCTGCCGGTTCCGGCCAGGCCGTTCACGTGCCAGGTGTCGTAGATCTTCGCCGATGACGCCGGCACGGTGACCCCCACGATTTCCGGCATCCCGAACGGCGACATTCGCATCGTGTCGCCCTCGAATACGTTGCAGAAGCCGCCAAGAAACGTGGAGTGCTGGCAACCGCTGGCGTAGGGCCAGCGCCCGTTCACCAGGTAACCGCCGTCCACCGGTTCGGCTCGTCCGGGCGGGAAAATGGCGCCGGCGCCGCACGCCTCCCGGGGAAGTTGCATCTCTTCGGCGACATCATCTGGCGCCGTACTCGCCGCCCACGCGCCAGCCCCCGGGATCCACGCGCACCAGCCAGTCGACCCGTCCACCCGCGCGAGCATCTCGACGATGTCGTGGAACTCCACCGGGTTCAGTTCCAGCCCACCCAGCGACCGCGGTGTGAGCGTCTTAAACAGCCGCTCTTCAATCATCGCCTCGACGACTGCGGGCGCGAGGTTCCGATTCCGCTCGGAGACCTCGGCGTTTTCTTTCGCGATCGGGGCGATCCGCGCCACGATCTCCTCCAAATTCACCGTCGGCGCGTCGGCTGTCGTCACGTGAGTCACCTCATTCGATAGTGAGCGGGAAGATACGGGGACGAGCAGATTCAGGGAAGGGTGCGGCCCCGGTCAACGTTCGATGGGATACCCGGTTACCTGACGAAAGGGTACGAATCCCAGCTTCTCGGCGAGCCGTTCAGAGCCCGTGTTGCCGGTGGAGCACGTCCACGCCGGCCGAAAGCCACGAGCAATCGACGTTTCGATGAACGCACGCCCGGCCGCGTACGCGAGGCCAAGCCGGCGGTAGCGGTCGTTGGTGCCGATCTCGATCTCCGTCTCGCCACCGCCGAGGCCGCAGAAGGTGCAGAACGACGCCAGTTCGTCGCCGCGCATCACCGCCCATCCAAAGATGCGGTTATCGAAGGCCTGCGGGCCGCCCCAGATGTCGACGACCCACGGGTCCACCGCCCCGCGGAACTTCTCCGCGATTGGAGGATCGAGCGGCAAGAGCGTGAAGCCATCCGGCAACGATGGCTCATCTGGCGGCAGGCCAGCGAAGTGGTACTCCGTACGCGTGTGTCGACCCCTGAAGACCGGATCGAGGGCTGCGCCCCACTCCGGTGTCGTCGGAAAGAGTTGCGTCGTGTACGGCGGTATAAGCGCCTTCAGCGCGTCCATGCTGTTCGCGATGAGTTCCCCGTTTGGTTGCCCCAGCGCAAACCAGAACCCCGAGTCGTTGCAGGCGATCGCGGTCCGCGGCCGGTCGGCGTCATCTACGAGGAACGTCCCCGGCATCTCGCCCTCGAGGATGCCGTGAACGAACGCCATGTGCCCTGCGGCCTCTGCAGAAGGCACCAGCGCCCGAATCGCCACGTACGCGGACTCGGACGCCCGAACGAGCGCCGGCGTGTCAGCCACCGCGGCGGTAGCGAAGCATTTGCCCGGCCCCCACGCCCGTGTGCTTGCCGCCCTCGTACGCCACCTGGCCGTTCACCAGGACCATGTCGATTCCCACGGGCTCCTGCTTCGGCTCCTTGTACGTGGCCATATCCTCGACCGTCCCGGGATCGAAGAGCACAAGGTCTGCGTGATAGCCCTCTCGCACAAGCCCGCGTCCCACTCATCCCGAAGCGGTCCGCTGCCAGGCTCGTCATCCGCCGCACGGCCTCCTCGAGCGGAATCACCTTCCGCTCCCGCACGTACTTCGCCAGCACTCTCGGCATAGTCCCGAAGAGCCGCGGGTGCGGGCGGCCGTTCAGGTCCGGGATCCCATCCGACCCGATCATCACCCGGCGGTCGCGCAGGTTCGTCTCGATGTCGGCTTCGTCGATGATGAAGTGCGTGCAAATGACGTTGGATCCGCGCGGCGTCGTCAGCACGTTTCGCACGGTCTCCTCGATCGTCCAGCCCTTCTCCTCGGCGATCTCGGGAATCATCTTGCCTTCGAGGTTCGTGTCGTCGGGACAGCTGTTGAGCATGACGTTGTTCGCCCACTCCACGTCGATCCGTTCGAGGTTGACGTACTGCCACATCGGGCCGCTGCCGGCCGTGTAGGGGTAGATGTCGAGCGTCACGCTCATGCCGTCTGCTTCCGCGCGGTCGATGCGCGCGAGCGACTCCCCTACGCGGCCCCAGTTGCGCTTCCCGGCGGCCTTGTGGTGGGAGATGTGGAGCCCGATGCCGGCCGACCGCGCCACCGTGAGGGCCTCCTCGACTGCCTCGAGCAGCTTGTCGCCCTCGTTGCGCATGTGCGTGGCGTAGATGCCCTCGTACGGGCGGCACTCCTCCGCCAGCGCGACCACCTCGTTCGTGTCGCTGTAGCGGCCGGGCTCGTAGATCAGGCCCGTGGAAAATCCGCACGCTCCCTGTTCCATCGCGTGCGCCACGTGGCCGCGCATCTCGGCCAGTTCCTCCGCCGTCGCCAACCGCTTCTCCAGCCCGACGACGTACGCGCGGACACGGTTGTGGCCGACCAGCATCATGTTGTTGATCGCGGGCTTAGCTTCCATGCAGGCGGCGAAATAACCGTCGAGGTCGGTCCACGGCGTGTTGCGCGAGCTCGCCAGGTCGCCGGGCATGAACTTGCGTCCCGGCTCGTTCGGGATGGTGCTGTGCCCACAGTTGCCGCTCACTTCGGAGGTCACGCCCTGCGCGAGTTTGAACTCCATGCCGGGGTACCGGATGAACGCCGCGTCGTCGTGGGAATGCACGTCGATGAACCCCGGGCTGAGCACGCGTCCGGCTGCGTCGATCTCCCGCGTGCCCGCGCCTGCTTCCCCCACCCGGGCGATACGTCCGTCGCTGACCTCCACGTCCCCGAGGAACGCCGGACCTCCCGACCCATCGATGATCCGGGCGTTTCGAATGGTGATATCAGCGGTCATGCATGGCTCCCGACTGGCATTCCGGCCCGCGGCGCGTGGCCGGGTGGCAGACGCCATGGTCCTTGAAAGTACGCGTAGTCTACAGAGAACACGCGAGCCGAGATGGCGCATCGGCGGTACCGTATTGAGGTGACCTCCACACCGAAACGCCAGAACCGCCTCGCCCAAGAGACTAGCCCCTACCTGCTCCAGCACGCCGATAACCCCGTGGACTGGTATCCGTGGGGCGACGAGGCATTGGAGCGGGCTCGCCTCGAAGACAAGCCCGTTCTCCTTTCCGTCGGCTACAGCGCGTGCCACTGGTGCCACGTCATGGCCCACGAGTCCTTCGAGAACGAAGCCACGGCCGCCCTGATGAACGCCAACTACGTCAACATCAAGGTCGACCGAGAAGAGCGTCCGGACATCGACGGCGTCTACATGACGGCCGTCCAGGCCCTCACCGGGCAGGGCGGCTGGCCCATGACCGTCTTCATGACTCCCGACGGGAAGCCGTTCTACGCGGGCACCTACTTCCCGCCGGAGGATGGCTACGGCCGCCCCGGCTTCCCGCGCGTCCTGGAAGCCATTGCCGAGAAATGGCGTGCCGACCGCGCCGAGGTGCTCAACTCCGCGGACAGCATCGTCGCTCACCTGCGGCAGGCGTCAGAACGAACGCCTACAGACCGCGGTGAGCTGACCCTCGATTTCGCTGACCGCGCCGCCGAAACCTTCCGCGAAAACTTCGACGCCGTTTGGGGCGGTTTCGGGATGGCGCCGAAGTTTCCCAGCCCGGGCAACCTTGAGTTCCTGCTGGCGCACGCGACGCGCATCGGCGACGGCGAGCTCCTGGAGATGGTCGTCCACACGCTGCGACGCATGGCCACCGGGGGCATGTACGACCAGCTCGGCGGCGGGCTTCGCTCGCTACAGCGTCGACGAGCGCTGGCTCGTCCCGCACTTCGAAAAGATGTTGTACGACAACGCTCAGCTCGTCCGCGTCTATCTGCACGCCTGGCAGATCACGCGGGAACCGCTCTTCGAACGTGTGGTCCGGGAAACGCTGGCCTATCTCGAACGCGAGATGCTCGACCGCGAGGGCGGCTTCTACGCCGCCCAGGACGCCGACAGCGAAGGCATCGAGGGCAAGTATTTCGTCTGGACGCAAACGGAGATCGAATCGCTCCTGGGCGCCGATGCTCCTCTATTCGCCGCCTACTTCGGAGTAACCGCCGAGGGCAATTTCCGCGACCCCCACCACCCGGAGCTAACCGGGCGAAACGTCCTTACGAACTGGCAGGACCACGAGGCACTGGCGGAGCGCTTCGGCATGCCACTCGACGCCTTCGAAGCGAAGGTTGCGCAGCTTCGGGCGCAGCTCTTCGCCGCCCGTAGACCTCCGCGTTCCTCCCGGGCTCGACGACAAGATCCTCGCGTCGTGGAACGGCCTCGCTCTCGCGGCGTTCGCCGAAGCCGCACGCGTCCTCGGCGAGCCCGGCTGGCGCGCAATCGCAGAACGCAACGCGGCCTTCGTGCGCGCAAAGCTGCGAAGCGACGGCGGGTTGCTGCACACCTACAAGAACGGGCGTGCCAACGTCGCCGGGATGCTCGAGGACTACGCGTACTACGCACTCGGCCTGGTCGAGCTCTTCAAGCTCACCGGCGACCTCACCCACCTCGACTGGGCGCGTGAGCTGTTCGACGTCATCGCCGCCGCGTTCCACGACGACGCGCTCGGGGGATTCTTCGAGACCGCCGACGGCGGTGAACAGCTCGTCCTGCGCCAGAAGTCCCTGTTCGACGCCGCGACGCCAGCCGGCAACAGCGCCGCCGCGCTGCTCGCTCTCTGGCTGGACCGCTACTTCGGCTCGCACTACGCGGAGCGCTATCGTCGCCGAGGTAGCGGGCCTGGTGCATGACCACCTGGTGCAGGCCGCCACCGGATTCGGCAGCCTGCTCCAGGCCATCGAATTCGCCTTCGCCCCGCACCGGGAGGTCGCGATCATCGGCGATCCCGCTGCCCGAGCACCGCTCGAGCGCGAGACGGCTCGCCGTTACGCGCCGTGGCTCGTCGTCGCCCCTTCGACCGACGCCATCGGCCTCCCCATCTTCGAGGGCCGCGCCGTGGATGCCGGCGCATTGGCCTACGTCTGCGAGAACATGGCCTGCCAGTTGCCGGTGGCCGAGGTCGCTGCCCTGCGCGCGCAGCTGCATCCCTGACCGGCTCGCCTTCCGGGCAGCCGGACAGCCTATCGTGCGAACACATCCTCCACGGGCGTGATCCGGATAGCCTCCGGCCGAATGTTGAGCTGCCGCGCCCCGATCACCGCGTCCTCCGCCACCAGCTCCGCAGGTTTACCTTCGCCGTAGGTCATCCGCGTCGGCTCGGCGCTCAGCAGCTGGTCTCGAAGGCCCTCCGCGTCTGCGGTAATGGCGACGACGCTCAGGTTCGTCGATGACAGGTGCCGCCGTACGGCCTCGTTCACGCGGTCGACCGTTAGCGCGGCGAGCTGCTCCCGCATGTACGACGTAAACTCCGGGATCCCGTACCAGCGGCTGTCGAGCGCGTACCCGAGCTGCTGGTCCTGGTTTTTCGTCATCACGAACACGTTCTTCGACAGGTACTCGCGCGTGTCGTCAAAGTCCTTCTCGGAGAGCCCGTCGCGAATGAGCTGGTCCAGCTCGTGCACCGCGACCTTCAGCGCGAACACAGCCTGCTCCGGCGGCACCGGCCGAATCCAGACCTCGAACAGCTGCGCGCGGCGGCCGAGGTTCGCATCCGGGAAGAACTGGTACATCCCCCGCGGAAACGCCTCGATGTACGCGTAGTCCCCGTAGTTCATGCCCCGCACTTCACGGATGCGCTGATAGAGGCGGCCGTTGCTCGCGCGGTGTTCCCCAAGCCACGCCCGGGCCAGCCACAGCGCCGCGAAGTCCGGGTGCGACCGCGTCACCGCGATCGGATGCCCGAACGAGATCGCCGTCGCGCGCGTCTCCTTCGCGATGATCTCGACATCGATCCCGTTAGGTGTAAGGCCGGCCACTCGCGGCGGCGCCAGGGCCTCGCCGGCAGGAAGCCGTCGTAACTCCCCTTTGAGCTGGTCGAGGAACGTTCGCTGGCACATCGCCTGCGGCCCCGACGGTCAGGTTCGCCTGCGAGTACGCCCGCGCCACGAACTCCTTCACATCGTCCAGCGTGATCGCGTCGATCCCGGCGACCGTTCCCAGCGTCGTATGCCCGTACGCCGTCCCCGCGAAGATGTTCGCCTGCAGGCGCTCCTTCCCAAACTCCTCGTCGTTGTTCGACCGCAGATCCTGGACGAGCGCGTTCCGCTGCTGCTCCTTCAAGCGCGCGAAGTCGTCCTCCCGGAATCCGGGCTCCAGCAACTGAGGCAGCGCGATCTCCGCGAACTTCTCCAGGTTGTCCCGGTGGATGACGCCTGTGAACGTCGTCATCTCGCGGTCCACCTGCGCCGCGAAGCTCCCCGCGAGCGGGAAGAGCCGTCGGTTGATCTCATCGATGCGCAGCTTCTCGCTGCCGCCGTCGACGATCATGTTCGCCGCGAGCTCCGCCAGGCCTTCTTTGCCCGCCGGGTCGTGGGCGCTCCCCGCCGTGAACAGCAGCTTGAAGCGCAGCAGCGTCGACTTCGAGGGAAGGTGCACAAACGGCACCTCGCCCGCGCTCCCGGACGTCTCGCGTTCGAGCGAGACAAGTGGAGGCGCCGAACCGATGCCGCTGGGAAGAGCTTCCTTCGAGAGCGTTGTGATCACCACGTTGTCGTCCCGGAAGTAGCGCTTCGCGACGGCGTGGAGGTCGTCAGGCGTGAGCGAGTCAAACACGCGGAAGAGCGCATTGACCGTGTCGAACGACCGGCGATACCGCACGAACCGCGCCAGCGTCGACGCGATCGACTCGGAGTTGTCGAGCGTGCGTGCGAACGCGTAGCGGGCATGCGACTTCGCTTCCGCGAGCCTCTCCGCCGACACGGGCTCAGCCCTCGCCAACGCAACCGTCGCCATGATGGCGTCCCGCACGTACGCCATGTCCTCGAGCTTCTTCACGCGTGCGAACAGCGTCGCCAGCCCCGGGTCCTGCTCTGATGGCAAATACGGGAAGAACTGGTCGACGACCTGCTCGCGTTCCACGAGGCGCTGGTAGAGGTCCGACGTCTCGCCAAAGAGCAGGTCGAGGAGCACGTCCATCGCTGCGTACTCTTTCCCCGTCTCCGAGAACGCCGGACCGTGAAAGCCCACGCTCATCCACGGCAGGGTCGCCGTCGGCCACGGGACATGGGCGGCAACCGGCGCCCCTTGCGGCGGCTCCTGCGGGATTACGACTTCGGGATGCTCACCCGCTTCCCACGCGCCCCAGTACTTCTCCACCAGCGCTAACGTCGCGGCCGGCTCTACGTCGCCGGCGATGATGACGGTGGTGTAGCGCGGACGGTACCAGCGGTCGAAGAACGTCTTCGCGTACTCGAACTGGTTCGGCATGTCCTCGATGTCGGCAATGAAGCCCATCGTCGTGTGCTTGTAGGTGTGTGTGGTGTAGGCGTGGTCGCGCTGCACCTCGATCAGCTTCGTCAGCGGGTCCGAGGCGCTCTTGTTGTATTCGCCGAGCACGGCCCGCGCTTCCGTCTTGAAATCCTCTTCCGAGTACTTCAAGTTCATGAAGCGGTCAGCCTCGAGGTCGAGGACCGTCTCCAGGTCCTCCTTCGCGAACGTCATGTGGTAGTTGGTGTAGTCGTCCGTGGTGTAGGCGTTCTGGCGCGCGCCCGTACGCGTGATGATGTCCTGGTAGGCCTCCGGCGAGAACCGCTCCGTGCCGCGGAACATCATGTGCTCGAAGAAGTGTGCGAAGCCGGACTTCCCTGCCTCCACTTCGTTGCGCGACCCCGTCTGGACGGGGATCTGAAGGGACACGAGATTCGGGAAGCCGGTAGGCACAACGATCACGCGAAGCCCATTGGCCAGCGTGGTCTCGTGGGCGGGAAAGGGGATGATGTCGCTCGGATCAGGATTCGGCAAAGATGCGCTCCGTTCGGCGTAGTCTTGGGCTGCCCAGTGTACGGCTTCGCGCCCGCCGTAAGCTTCGATCACCGGCCCCCGCCGGCGTTGCGCCTGTGCTAGATTCCACTCCGAAGGAAGGGCAGCGTTATGAAGTTTGGCATCTTCTATGAGATCTCCGTCCCACGGCCGTGGGAGCGCGACACGGAATACAACGTCTATCAGAACTGCCTCGAGCAGGTGCGGCTCGCCGACGAGCTTGGCTTCGACCAGGTCTGGGCCGTCGAACACCACTTTCTCGAGGAGTATTCGCATTGCTCCGCTCCGGAAGTGTTCCTCACCGCCTGCGCAGCTCAGACGAAGAACATCCGCATCGGCCGCGGCATCGTGGTCTGCGTTCCTCAGTTCAATAGCCCCGTCAAAGCGGCCGAAGTCGCCGCGACGATGGACATCGTCTCCGGTGGACGCCTTGAATTCGGCACGGGTCGCTCGGCCACCTGGACCGAGCTCGGCGGCATGGGCGCCGACCCCGACGAGACCAAGAAGACCTGGGACGAATGGACGCGCATCATCCCGAAGATGTGGACGCAGGAGCGTTTTGGCTACGAAGGCAGGGCCTTCAGCATGCCGAAGCGGGCGATCCTGCCCAAGCCCTACCAGAAGCCCCATCCTCCGATGTGGGTCGCCGTCACGAGCCCCGGCACCGAACTGGATGCGGCCGATCGCGGCATGGGCAGCCTCGGCCTTACCTTCGGCGGCTTCGCCGAGCAGGAAAAGAAGATCGCCGAGTACCGTCGCCGCATCAAGTACTGCGACCCCGTCGGCTCGTTCGTCAACGAGCAGGTCAACACGGTGAACTTCCTCTTCTGTCACGACGACAACGACTACGGCGCACGCACGGGTCAGCGGCTGGCCGGCACCTTCAACTACCTCGCCGAGCAGCTCCTGGCCGCGCGGCAAGCCTACCCCACCCGCTCCTACCCGAACCTGGGACTGCTTCCGGCGTTGCGCCGCGAAGCCACCAGTTCGCCCGAAGGCCAGATCCCTGAGGGCCTCGCCATCGGCAATCCGGACCGCATCGTCGAGGTCATCAAGAAGTGGGAGGCGGTTGGCGTCGATCGCATCAACTTCCTTCTCAACGCCGTCGAGACCGTTCCGCAGGCGGAGGTCCTCGCCAGCATGCGTCTCTTCGCCAAAGAGGTGATGCCGAAGTTCGCTGGCAGCCGCACGCCCGTTGGCGCGTCTGCGGCGGGAGGCGCCTGATGCCGCTCGTCGGAACGCGCAACCTTGCGAACCTCGCCGGCGCAACAACGTCCATCGCCACCGATGAGGCGCCGTGGGAGTTGCCGCGCGCGCAGATCCTCCAGCTCATGTACGAGCTCGACGACGACGGGATGACGGCCCTCATCCCGCCTGCTCTCCACCCGACCATCCCGCCAACGATCGTGTTCGTCGTGACTCGTGTCCCGGAGAGCCCCGTCGGGCCGTTCACGCTTGCGGAGGCGCGCATCGGCAGTCGTTCCGGCGCTCGGCCCCGCGGACTCGTCGTACGCGCCTTCTGCGATTCGAAGGACGCCATTGCGGCCCTCAGCCGACGCTGGGGATACCCGCTCGTCCACGCCGATGTCGACCTCGAAAAGCGCTACGACCACATCAGCGGCCGTGTGACCCTCAACGGCGCCACGATTCTCGACCTCTCCCTCGTCAACCCGGAACCGATCAGCGGAAACGATCTCCAGTATCTCGCCACCCTGAACCTGGCTCGCATCTCACGCGACGGCGCTGAGGTCATCCGGCTGCTCCAGGTCGATCCGGACTTCGTCTTCCACAGCTCGGACCGCGGTAAGCCCCAGCTCAACGCCTTCGACGCACCGGCGTGGGCGCTCGATGGGGCCAATCCCGTCTTTGCCGTCTCTGCATCCTATGCCGTCGCCGATATCAAGATGCCCGAGCTCCGCTACCTGGTGGATCCCGAAAAGCCGCCCCTGGCAGCCGTCGAACGCGTCTAATCCGTCCGAGCAAAGGCCGGCTAACGATGCCAAAAGAAGAGGCGCTCCACGTGGAGCGCCTCTTTCATTTCGCTGGATAACTCCGGCTAGACCCGGTGGCACCAGACCCAGTGCTCTTTGTCCGCAGTCCCCACGTTCCGCCAGTCCGGGCGCCGCGAGCGGCACTCGTCGATGGCGATGGGACAACGCGTGTGGAACACGCAGCCGCTCGGCGGACGCAGCGGGCTCGGCACGTCGCCGAGCAGGATGATGCGCTCGCGCGACCGTTCGATCTCCGGGTCCGGAATCGGCACGGCGGAGAGCAATGCTTTCGTGTATGGGTGGAGAGGGTTCTCGAAGATCGAGTCTCTGTCCGTCAGCTCCATAATGTGGCCGAGATACATCACCGCCACGCGGTCGCTGATATGGCGCACCACCGACAGGTCGTGTGCGATGAACAGGTACGTCAGGTTGAACTGGTCCTGGAGGTCCTGCAGCAGGTTGATGATCTGCGCCTGGATGGACACGTCCAGTGCCGACACCGGCTCGTCGCAAACGATGAAGTCGGGTTCGACGGCCAGCGCCCGGGCGATGCCGATGCGCTGCCGCTGACCACCCGAGAACTCGTGCGGAAAACGGTTGGCGAAATACGGGTTCAGCCCCACCGTCTGAAGCAGGTTCTGGACCTTCTCCTTCTTTTCCTTGCCGCTGGCGAGCTTATGGATCGTGATCGGCTCGCTGATGATGCTGCCGACCGACATGCGAGGGTTCAGGCTCGCGTATGGGTCCTGGAAGATCATCTGCATCTTGCGCCGGAAGCGGCGCAGCTCGCGACCCTTGATCTTCGTCAGGTCCGTGCCTTCGAAGTCCACTTCGCCGGCCGTCGGCCGCGTGAGCTGCAGGATCGCCTTGCCGGTCGTGCTCTTACCGCACCCGGACTCTCCCACGAGTCCCAGCGTCTCGCCGCGCTTTACTTCGAAGCTGACCCCGTCCACGGCGCGAACGTCTGCCACCTTGCGCTGGAAGACGATGCCCGCCGAAACCGGGAAGTACACCTGGAGGTCTTTGACTTTGACGAGCGTCTCGCCAATCGTCCCGACTCGCTGTCGGGTTGACGAACTAGCCTGCTGCACCAACTGCCACCTCCCTGTGCACGCGATCTGATTCCCAGCACGCCGCGTAATGCTTCTCGGCGACCAGCTTGAAGGGAGGATACTCCTCCTTGCAGCGATCGACGCGCCAACCGCAACGCGGGTAGAACGGGCAGCCCGCGGGGAGGTGTGCGAGGTCGGGCGGCAGGCCCTCGATCGGGACGAGCTTCTCTTTGCGCGTCTCGTCCAGCCGCGGCACAGAGTTCAGGAGCCCGACCGTATACGGATGCTTTGGGTTCGCGTAGAGCTCGTGCGCCGTCGCCGTCTCGATAACGCGTCCCGCGTACATCACGTTCACCCGGTCGGCGTAGCGAGCCACCACGCCCAGGTTGTGCGTGATGATGATGACCGCCGTGCCGAATTCACGGCTCAGCCGGTTCATCACTTCGAGGATCTGCGCCTGGATGGTCACGTCGAGGGCGGTCGTCGGTTCGTCCGCAAGCAGCAGCTTCGGGTTGCAGCTCATCGCCATGGCGATCATCACGCGCTGGCGCATACCCCCCGAAAACTGGTGCGGGTAGTCGTCGAGTCGTGCCTTAGCTTCGGGGATACCGACCATCTCGAGCAGCTCGGCAGCGCGATCCCGCGCAGCCTTACCGTGGAGATCCATGTGCAGCTCGAGCGCCTCCGTCATCTGGCGTCCGATCGTCAGCACGGGGTTGAGCGACGTCATCGGCTCCTGGAAGACCATCGCGATGTCGTTGCCCCGAACCTTCCGGATCTCGTCTTCATCGAGCTTCAGGATGTCCCGCCCCTGGAAGAGGATCTCTCCCGAGACGATCTTGCCCGGTGGCTGGGGAATGAGGCGAAGGATGGAGAGTGCGGAGACGCTTTTGCCGCAACCCGATTCCCCCACCAGGCCCAGCGTCTCACCCTCTTCCACCACGTAAGAAGTACCGTCTACTGCTTTGACGGTTCCTTCCTGCGTGTAGAAGTAGGTCCGCAGGTCTTTGACCTCGAGTAGCGCCATCGCTTCTCCTTTTCAGGTACCGGTGCACCCGGAAAGTAAGGCCCCTCGGGCCACGTGTCCTTCGGTTTCGAGTTGTGTGGGGAAGAGGAGACTCGAACTCCTACGCCTTTCGGCACATGATCCTAAGTCATGCTCGTCTGCCAGTTCCGACACTTCCCCACCAGTGCACCGTTGGCGCGCCCTCGCAAGCGTGGACCCGCCGCCGGACGGAACGTGGTTTGGTGAGCCGCGAAGGACTCGAACCTTCAACCTAGTGATTAAGAGTCACTTGCTCTGCCAATTGAGCTAGCGGCCCCGAAGGACGGGCGGGAGTATATCATGCGCCGCTCGGCCAGCAGCAACCACGGGTTAAGTTACCATAATACGAAGCCAGCCCGCTGCCTCAGCCGCAACCGTGGGACAGGCGTGTCACCCGATGTGACTTCACGCCGCCCATTCGTTCCGCGGACCGTCGAGTTGGAGCAGCCGCGCCTTCAGGCGTAGGAGTACCGGCGCCGTGAGCGCCCCGAACGTCGGCCCCCCGAGGCTCCTCGACCACTGCCACTGCGTCTTCGACCGCCGCACGGTAGCCCGCTCGCCACTCTTCGCTGTGAGATGGCTCGCCGTGTGTGCCTGCGTTCTCCATGCAGAGAGCGTCGGCCCCCTGGCTCGACCCCTGGAGGCTTCCAGATCCGCTCTCTGTCCACCACGTTCACCTCCCGTCCACTGAACTCACCACCGTTCGGTGACGAAGATTCATGAAGAGCGGCACCCGACCGCACGGAAAAAGGTGGCCAGCGTGGCAACTCAGTGGAAAAAGAATGCCTCGGCTTCGGCGGCACAACCGCTCGCGGACGCGGGCCCGAACGTCGTTCCCATCAAGCGAACGCGGAAGGCCGTCGCCCCTGCTGCGTCGGCTCCAGGCAGCCTCCAGGCGACGCTCTCGGCCGGACTCGCCTACGAGCTGGGTATCGACTCGTTCTTCGGTGCATCGCACGCGATGCGCCCGAACGGCGAACGCCACACACACTCGTTCCGCGTCCAGGCCTCCTTCGTCACCGAGAGCGTCGACGAGAACGGCATGATCTGCGGCTTCCGCGAGGTCTCAGACCTGCTCGATGAGCAGGCCAAGCGCTTTGTGAACCGCTTTCTCAATGAGATGGAGCCTTTCGCCGTCCTCCAGCCGACTGGCGAAAACCTCGCCTCGGTCATCTATCGCGACCTCGCAACGGCCCTCGTCGATCGTCTCGACGACCCCCCGAAGTTGGTGAGCGTCACGCTCTGGGAAAACCCCACCAGCTATGTCCGCATCTCCCCCAAGGAGGCCGCGTGATCCGCACGGCCAGTCTCTTTGCGGCAGGTGCCTTCCTCTTGTTCTGGTTGACGCTTCTCGCGTCCCAGGCGCATGCCGCCACGCCTCAGCCCACCGCCACGATCACGTTCCTTGCAGCACAATGCCCCCCGTCGAGCGCGATGTACAAGCGCGTCACTGCGGGACAGGATCCCAGTTCATCGGAAAACGGGTCGGCCACCGCCGTGCCCGACGACATCGCGGCGTACGGGTGCACCCCGGCCGCGGGCTATAACTGGTTCCTCTTCGGCGGCTCCGACGCCAACTCGCTGTACATGGACAGCGCTCTCACGACGGCCGCCATCGTCAGCTCAGACTCCGAGGGCTACGCGGCCGGCGCCACGTCGTGGCCGAGCGGGACGACCCTCTACGTCAAAGCTGGCGAAGCCCTGCAGCGCCGCTTCGGACTGCGTGAGTTCGCCCGAACGGGCAACAACTGGCCGGGCCTCCCGTTCCTCGACGAACACTGCTACAACGACGGCGTCAACAACGACAATGGCGACGGAATCGGCTGGAACGCCCAGGCGCTGTCAGCCGGCACGGCTGCCTACTGCATCGTCTACGTAGCCGGCCCCGAGCCGGCAACCCCCACGCCGAGTCCCACGGCAACGCCAACCAGCACGCCAACGCCCACGAGCACGCCAGCCCCGACCAGCACGCCCACGGCCACCCCAACGGCTCCGGACACCGCTTCACCCACTCCAACGCTCACGCCGCCCACTCCCACTGCGACACTCCCTGCTCCGACAGCGAGCCCAACGCTCGATCCCCCAACGCCCACGACGACGGCAGAGCTTCCGACCGCCACGACCACCGTCAGCGCGGCCGCGCCCGTCATTCCGACCGTCCAGTGCGTCCTGTCACGAAACGGCGGCAACACCCTGGTCGCATACTTCGGCTACCAGAACGCGAACACCAGCGTCATTAGCGTCCCACCAGGCGACTCCAACAAGCTCGTGCCCGCTGACGCCGCCGTGTCGCTTCCCACGGACTTTGCGCCGGGCGTGTCGGCTGCGTTCCCCTCCTCCGCAGTGACCGCGTCGTTCACAGGGGACGGGCTGAGCTGGTCCCTCACCGGCCCCGATGGCGACACCCACGTGGCCACAGCCAGCGCCTCGTCCCCGGCCTGTCCGCAGCCCACCGTCGAGAAGACGTTCGTGAGCGCCTCAGATTCAGTGGTCACCTGGAAGCTGGCGCCCGGCTACAACACGGACCTCATGGTCTGGGACCCGTCGGCAACGTCCTGTCAGGCGTTCGGCGGCGCCAGCTGTGGCGGCATCGGCGTCGACGGTTCGAGCGGCTCGTTCGTGGGTTCACCGGCCGGTTCGCAGTCGTTGGTCGTCACGCAGAGCTACGAGAAATCCGGCGATAGCTGCGACGTTTCCAACACGGCATCGTTCGCAATGCCCGGCGACGCGGCTCCGCAGACGGTCACCGCTACCTACAAGTGTTCTGGAACGCCGGCGCTTGGATGGCCACTCTTCGCCGCGGGTTCCATAGGGGCGCTCGGTGTCGCCTGGTGGCTTGGCCGGAGGTTGCATTGGTCGCGATAGCGCTTGTCCTCGCCGCCGCGACCGCCTGGGCCGTCGCCGTCCGCTTCTTTTGGCGCGCGGGCGCGTGGCTGCCCTACTACGTCCTCGGTTCCGCCGGATGCGCGCTCCTCATCGTTGTCGTCGCGCGAATGCTGCCGTTCGAAGGCTGGCTCCAATGGCTCACCGCCGAGGGTGTCCACCACACGGCGTTCCTTATCGGCGTCGACACTACCACCGCCCACCTCCACCCCGGCAGCCTGCTCGTCGTCGGCTTCACTGCCGGGAACCAGTGGACGAACATGACCATTGGCCTCGAATGCTCTGGCCTGCTCGAGAGCGCGGCGTTGTGCGGCCTCATCGCGTTCTTCCCGGCCAATGGCCCGGCGCGGCGAAGCCGCATCCTCCTGATCGCTCTGGCCGCCACCTTTGTGGCGAACATCGTCCGGGTGCTTGTCATCGTGGGCGTCGTGGCCTACGTCGGGCAGGACTACCTCGAGTTCGCCCACGTTGTGCTCGGGCGCGTGGTCTTCTTCGCCATGGCCGTGGGCATCTACTGGTTCGCGATTACGCGGCCGACACTCCAGCTCGTTGGCCAGCGCCTGCGCGGAGGCGAAGCGTGAGCGCCACCGACTGGTATTCCACGCTCGCCTTTTGGGGCGTCTGGCTCATCGTGCCCATCGCGGTCGACGGTTGGGTCTCGTTCCGCTACCTCGTGGCCGTCGTTCGCGGCAAAGCGCGGCGGCTTCCCATTCGCCCGGTAACAAACGCGCCCAGCGGCAAATGGCCGCGAGTCACCATCATCATCCCGGTCTACAACAGCGAAATGGATCTCGGCCGCTGCATCGAATCCATCAAGCGACAGAGCTACCCCCAGGACCGCTTCGAGATCCTCCTTGTCGACAACGGCAGTCACGACAATTCCTACCGCGTCTTCGCCGAACAGCAGCAGGAAGACTTCGCCGGTTCGATCCATTGGCTCTCCACGTTCCACCAGGGGAAGCCGTGGGCCCTCAACGTCGGCATCCATCACGCCATCGGCGCCTACATCATCAACCTCGACTCCGACGTGACCCTGCACGAAGACGCGATCTGCAACATGGTCGCGGCTTTCGAGTTCGACCCCGAACTCGTCGCCGCCACCGGCGCCGTCGAAATCGAGCCCGATGCCCACGACGGCGGCTGGAAGCGGCTGCTCCACGAATGTGAGTTCCAGGAGTACTACTTCGGCTTCAACGTCGGCCGCCGCTTCGAATCCGAGGCGCGCTCCTTGTTCACCCTCGCCGGCGCGTTTAGCGCCTTCCGCCGCGAAACGCTCCTGTCCACGCACCTCTACGACACCTCGACCGTCGGCGAAGACACGTTTATGACCTTCGAAATGCAGGAGGCCCACCCCGGAAAGAAGGTCTCCGTCGTTACCAGCTCCGTCTGCTACACGGAGCCGATTCCGAGTCTCCGTGCCCTCTACTCGCAGCGCGTGCGCTGGCAGCGCGGCGAGATCGAAGTCATCGCCGCGCATCCGAAGCTCGCGAAGCGCGGTCTCTTCTACCGCGGGTTCTCGCCCGTGCGAACGCTCGTCGTCGACCACACGCTGGCGTTCCCTCGTGTCGTGTGGACGCTGCTCATGCCGGCGCTCGTCTTCTTCGGGTATCCGGTCGCCACCATCGCCTTCGCAACGGCGCTCCTCTACGCCGCCTACGTTGTCGTAGAGGCAGCCACATGGACGACGAGCGCGCTCCTCGTTGTCCACCCATCATCTCGACGCCTGTGGCGCGGCTGGTGGGTTATCCCGTTCATGCCGGCCTACCGCTATCTCCTCTTTTGGATGCGCTTCACCGGCACGCTCACCGTCCTCACGGAGGCGCATCAGTGGCGCACGAAGGACCCTGTGTCGGCCACCCGCGACGGCGTGATCCAGCTCTTCACCCGAACCGACGGCGAGCAGCGCAAAGCTGCCTGACGCCCCTCAGGACGTCTGGTTCGTGTGGAGCGGATACACTCGCAAAGTGACCACTCGCGTACCTCTCGACTTCGAATATCGCGGTCGCCGGCGCGTCATCTGCTGTCACCGAGCCGAGTACTCCGGCGCGTTTCCTCCGAACTCGCTGGCCGCGGTGCGCGAATGCGTCCGCGAGGGCGCGCCACGCCTCGAGATCGACGTCCGCTTCCTCCGCGACGACAGCATGCTCATCTTTCACGACGGCGACCTCTCCGGCGAAACCAACGGAGTAGGGCGCGTCGACGCCCTCGATGCCGACGCGGCGAAGAAGCTGCACTTCACCACCCACCCCGAACACGGCCTCTGCTTCCTCGAAGACGTCGTCGAGGCCATGGCCGGCAGCACGACCATGCTCCAGGTCGACCTCAAGCTGATGCGCCCAATCTCGAGGGCAAGGCTCGGGCGCCTGGCGGAGGCGTTGCGACCCGTGGAAGGTCACGTCCTCATCGGGTCACAGGCGCACTGGAACCTCCGCGGCTTGCGCGACGCAGGCTTTCGGGTTGCCCTCGATCCCACGCTCCACTGGCACTATGCGCCCAACCGCCCCATGGAAATGACCCCTCGCCGCCTCGGCGTTCATGGTCTCTGGGACGACGCTCCCCTCGCCCATATCCGGCACGCGTCCGCGCAGGAATACGCCGATAGCCGCATCGCCGACCTCGTCGGAGTTCTTCCCGGCGCCGTCGAGTGGATGGTCGACATCGCAACGGTCCGCCATCTCGGTACGCTTGGCGTCAACCTCGGCGCCTGCCTCGACGAGCACGGCATCGAACTCGCAGCGTGGACCTTCCGCAACCACGGACCAGCGACGGCGGGGGCCATCCGGGAGATGCTCGACCTCGGCGCCACCACGCTCATCGCAGACGACCCCACCGTTGCGGCGGGCCACCGCCCGTCTGTAAACGGCGTGTAAAAAATCGTCACCTGCGTGCCACGGATTCGAACCCCGGCCGCCCGGTTGGAGGCCCCTGTTCGTGCCGTATTCCATGTCAGGGGAATCCAGCACGTAGGGGTAGGGAGCCGATGATAGCGCGACTGAAGGCATCGATTTTGCGAAAAGCAGTGGGCACTTTCGACGAGTCCGGCCAGGGACTCGCCGAGTACGCCCTCATCCTCGCGTTCGTCGCGCTCGCCTGCATCACGGCGCTGGGCGCTCTGGGCAACGGCATCGCCAATTCGCCCGGATTCTCGATCTTCCCCTAGGCGCGCGGGCCCGCTAGAGCGTCACGATGCCGCAGTTCGCATCGCTTCCGAGAATCCAGAACGCGCCACCGTCGGACGCCGTGAGATTCGAGGCAAACGCCGGCGCCCCAGGGATGTATCGGTGCCACGTCCCGTTCTGCATTTCGTAGACCGCCGAGAAGCACCCGCGCGCGGTGTCCAGGACGTCGTTCAGTGACCCGGCCGGGAGCGTCACCAGGTTCCAGCCGCTGTAGATCGTGATCTGGCGGTTGTAGTTGGCAGACGGCGTCGTTGTCGGCGTCGGGGTGCGTGTAGGCGTGGCCGTCGCCGTCGCCGTGGGCGTCTGTGTCGGCGTACTCGACACGCTCGCCGATGGGGATGGCGAGGAACCGGTATCCCCGCCTCCGCCGCCGCCCGTGACGGCCTGCGGGCACTGCGTCGAGCCGTACTGTGCCAGCACGACCACCCAGGCTGTCCCCGATTGGCCGACCCCGCCGCATTGCCAATCCACCGGCGCCTGCACGACGTTCTGGTGGTATTGGCTGTTTGCGGTCATCGATGTGATGGCGTCCTGGGCGGTGCTCCCGAGGGCGAGTGCCTCACCGGACCCGTAAGCCCAGTAATTGTCGTAGCCGCAGTCCACCAGTCGTTCCGCCCACGTGCGCCCGAACGAATCGGTGTGGCTGCTCGTCTTTCCGGCCGCCATTTGTTCAGCGAACCATTGAGCGGCGAGGTTGGCGGGTGCCGACATCTGGGCCGGCGGTACCCCGAACTGGCTCGCGCGCCACGCGTTCACCTCGCCAAACAAGGTTTGGCCTTGCGCCGACAGGCCACCGCTTGGGTTGCACGGACCGCCCGCCGCTTCGGCCCGCCCGTGGCGCATCGCGAGCACCGTGAATAGCACGATGCCGACCAGCCCCATAAGCGTCAGCGAGGCGGCAATCCGCCGCGGCGCCGTTGCTGTCGTCTGTTGCGTTTCTGAAATGCGCATGTTGCGTTTGCCTGCCGCCACCGCAGGCGACCATAACACGCGTATTTCGTCAAAGGTCAATCCTGAAAGACCCTCACCCGCCGGAAATTTGCGCGGAGTTTACGCCCTCGCCGCATGGCCCACGCTCCGGAATCCCCTCGTCGTCTTTGAAGTTAATTTACAACTTCTTCGTAGTCAGCCCCGGCCTCGAGGAGTACCATGCCCCACGAGGGAGCCCCGAGCGGGATGACACGTATGACGGCGCTAGCACAGTCAATCCAGGGCGATCACATCCCAGCGCGGCGACGGGCGAGCGTCGCTCGAACGCGACTCCTGGCGAGACTCCACGCCAACGTCGGCAATGGCCTCGCCGTCGTCCACGCTCCGGCAGGATTCGGCAAGACCACCTTGCTGAACCAGTTCGCCGCCGAAATCGACTACTCGCGCCGCACCCTCGTCTTCGACGACGCCTGCGGCGTGCCGGAAGTCTTCGCCGAGCGGCTCGCGAGCGCCCTCGTGCCTTCGGGCGCATACCCCCCGCCTTCCGCGGTCGGCCGCACGGGTGACCTGAAGGCCTACCTCGCCGCCGCGGCCGCCGACGCCGCCCGAGAGTCCGACCTTCCGCTCCTCCTCATCCTCGATAACGTCCACGCTATCGAAGATGACGTCACCGTTGATCTCCTGGGCTGGCTGATCGAAGCGGTCCCGGCCGGGACCGAGGTTGTCCTATCCGGGCGGTCGTTGCCACCCTTGGCGGGCCTTGATGAGCGTATCGCGAGCGGAAACCTTCTCCTCCTGGGCAGTGCCGACCTTTCGTTCGACGAAACGGAAGTCGCCGAAGCCTGCTCCCTGCGTGAATCGCCGCTCACCCCCCACGCCGTGCTCGAGGCGAGCGCCGGCTGGCCGGTCGGCGTGATGGCCATTCTCTCCGGCGCGCTCGGCCCGGAGACCTCCCTGCAGCGTCAGCAGTCCGCCGCCTGGGATCGCTACCTCGCCACACAGGTCTGGGACGCAGTTCCCGACGCCCTTCGCGACGCCTTCCTGCGGCTTGCCATCTCACCCGATATTCAGTCCCGAGCGGCCGCCCGCCTCGTTGGCCAGCGCCCATGGCGTGAGCTCTCCCGCTGGCTCTCCGCCCACGACTTCCTTTACGAATCTTGCGGCAACGACTCCATCCGCTTGAACCCGCTTCTGCGCACCTTCCTCCTGGAGGAGTACCAGGATCGCGACCCTGATGCCTTCGATGAAGCCGTCGCCCTCGTGATTAGCCAGTCGGAGCGTGCCGGCGACATCGCCGGCGCCATGGAGTTGGCCAGGACGCCCGGCCAGGAAGAACGGCTCGCTGCGCTCATTGAGCGTTGGAGCACGCGCCTCATTCACCAGGGCGCTTTCTCGCTGCTCCGTCGCGCGCTCGCTGCCCTCCCGCCGGAGACGATCGAAGCCTCGCCGATGGTCGCCGCCGTCCGCGCTCGCGTGCTCTCCCACACCCAGCGACCGACCGAGGCATTGAGCGTCGCCGATGCATTGCTCGAAGACCGCGACGTTCGCGGCTGCGCTCGCATCCACGCCTCCATGGCCCGAATCCGCGCCCTCCGCATGCTGGGTAAGCATGATGAATTGCTCGAATGGATAGACCGCGTTCGCGTTATCGGCGACTGCGAGGATCAGGCTGTCCTCGGCGAGCTCACCTACCAGGAAGGCGAGGTTGCGCTCTCCGTCCTCTCTGACTTCCCTCGCGCCGAACGGCTGTTGCGCCAAACCGTGCAGCACTGCGAGACCGCGCGAATCGAGCCCCTTGGCCTCCTCGCGAAGTCCACGCTCGGCCAGCTGCTCACAATGAAAGGCGACGCTCCGGGCGCTGTCACCATGCTCACCGAGGCCGCACGGGGCTGGCGCACCGTAGGGCGCAGCTCGAACCTCGGCTGGGTCCTGAACAATCTCGGCATGGCGCACATCAGTGTCGGCGACTTCGACAGCGCCGTTCGCGTCCTGGAAGAATCCCGCAATGAGGGCATCCAGTGTGAAAACCAGCGCAACGCCGGCTATGCCACCGCCTCACTCGGAGACGCCGAGTTGGCCCTCGGCCACTGGCAGAAGGCGCGCGAACGCTACGAGGAGGCCATTCGTATCTGTGCGGAAGATGCGCCGGACGAAACGCTCGCCGCCCTCTCGATAGCCGGGCTGGCCGGTGCCCTCCTTGGGCTCGGCGACCTCCAGCAAGCTGACTTCTTCGTGAAGCGCGCCCTCCTTGTGGCGGTCGCCTCCGGCAATGCCTTCGAGCTCGCAACCTGCAGATTGCAGGAGTGCGCCATCGAATCTGCGGCGGGAAACCATGTCGCGGCCGTCGCCATCGCGACAGACGCAGCCCAGATGTTCGAGGAGATGGATAGCAAGACTTCCCTCATCATCACTACTTACCGCCTGGCCCTCTGCCAGTTCCGCGCCGGCCGGCGCCACGATGCGCAGGAGTCCCTCAAGCGGCTCGACGGCCTCATCACCGCACCCTGGATGACGGGCGTCCTGGTTCCCGACGTGCGTGACCATCCGATGTTCGCCCAGTGGGCCGCCTCCCGCAGCATGGCAGGCGACGCTTTCCGCGAGATGATCGAGCGCATGCCCTTCGGCGCCGTTGCCGAAGAGGTCCCCGAAGACCGCCCCGCGCGCTTCCCGCACGTCGTCGCAAGGAGCCTGGGGCATCTGTCCGTCGCCGTTGGCGGTCGCGAGGTCACCGAGGAAGCATGGAGCAGCGCTCGCGCCAAGGAACTCTTCTTCCTCTTCCTGGCCAACCGTTCCGGTCTTCGCAAGGAGGCCGCCGTCGAGCATCTCTATCCCGAGCTCTCGCCTGAGAAGTGCAACAGCGCCTTCCACTCCAACCTTTATCGCCTGCGCCGCGCTCTCTACCAGGAAAGCGTTATCAAGCGCGATGGCGAGTACGTCCTCAACCCGGACGGCACCTTCAACTGGGACGTCGATGATTTCGAAGAGTCCCTCGCGCACGCCCGAACGCTGGCCGACGGCTCGCCCGAGAAGGCCGCCCTCTACGAGCAGGCCCTCAGTGTCTACCAGGGTCCCTTCGCCGAAGCGTTTTACTCCGAGTGGGCAGCCACCGTTCGGCAGCAGCTCGAAGAACGATCCCACGGCGCGCTTGCTGTGCTCGCCGGCTACTACGCCGGCCGCCAGGACTTCGAGGCCGCCGCCAACTGCATGGAACGCATCCTTCAGCAGAACCGCTTCAACGAAGAAGCCGCCTACAGCCTCGCCGAATATCGCAGCCATGCCGGTCAGACGGTCGCTGCACTGGCCTTCATCGACGATTACCGCGCGACCTACGAGGCCGAGTTCGGCGAAGGCCTGCCTGAGCGTTTCCACCGGCTCCGCGCGAGCATCGCTGCCGGCATCGCCTGACTGCTTCTTACACGTATAACGCGAGCGTCTCGAACAGCATGTTGAAGAACATGTCGCGGTCGATCCGCGTGGCAACCATCGCGTTCGGCGCCGCTGCTCCGGCGCGCTGCGCAACGGCGCTCGCCTCCCTGCCCGCGTGCGCAAACCGCTGATCGCAGACGGTCATCCCGCAGGTGTGCTCCCCGCGCGTTTCCACGGTCACGTGCATCGGCTGGAACTCGAAGATCTCCGGGTCGATCAGCGCCGCCACCGCGCATGGGTCATGGAGCGCCGCCCCCATCTTCGCCCACACCCTTTTGACGCTCTTCTGGTAGAACTTCACCAGGTCCGCCACCGCGTCCGCGACGGGGTTGCCGATCTCGAGCAGCCGCTCGACCTCCACCGGCCGCGCGTCTGCCTGGCGCGTGAGGTTTAGCCCGCACATCGTGATCGGAATCCCGCTCCGAAACACGATCGCGGCCGCCTCTGGGTCGACGAAGATGTTGAACTCCGCCGCCGGCGTGATGTTTCCGTAGTCCATCGAGCCGCCCATGAGACTGATGTGCTCGATCCTCGATCTGATGTCGGGCGCCGCGTCCAGAGCCGTCGCCACGTTCGTCAGGGGCCCGGTCGGGATCAGCGTCACGCCGTCTTCGCGCCGCACCGTTTCGACGATGAAGTCCACCGCGGAACGCGCGTCGACTTCCGTCGTTGGCTCGGGGAAGTCGTGGCCGTCGAGCCCGGACTCGCCGTGTATCGTCCCTGCGTGGCGTGGCTCTCGAACCATGGGCCGGGCGGCGCCGCGGCACACGGGAATGTCGGTTAACCCGCCCAGTTCAACGACCTTCAGCGCGTTCGCTGTGACCTTCTCGATGGTCTGGTTCCCGCTCACGGTCGTGATACCGAGGATGTCGAGGTGCTTCGCCGCGAGCAGGATTGCAATGGCGTCGTCGTGCCCCGGATCGCAGTCGATGATGACCTTTCGTGCCATGACGCCGCCTACCCGTTTCGTGGGTCGGGTACGTTGACGACGATGGCTTCCTGGCTGTTCCGTGCGAGGAGCAGTTCCGCTTCGTTCTCCGGGTCGAGGTTCTCTTCCATGTGCACCTCGAACGGCGGCACGAACACGAAGTCCCCGGGTTCCGTATCCACGACGTTTTCAAGATGCGCGCCCCACCGGAACCGCACCCGCCCACGCAAGATGTAGATGCCCGATTCGTTCTGGCCGTGGTGGTGTGCCCCCGAGGCCGCACCCGGGTCGTTCACTGCCGTGCCCATCCACAGCCCTTCCGAACCGGCGGTGGCGGACGAAATCCCCGCTTCGCGCCGCATGCCCGGCGTCTGGGCCGTTCCACAATCGCGCTCGTCTGGTTTGATGACTTTGACCATGCCTCGATTCTACTCGAAGGCGGCTCGTGAACGAGTTACAGTCCTATCGCGGAGCGGGCCTAGAAGATCGGCCCGGCGTCCTTGCCTTCGGTCGAACCATCGAGCACCGTATCGGCCTCGACGAGTCCGCTCCCGCCCATGATTCGCCGGCGAACGCCGATGAGTGTTGTCTCGTCGGCCCCCGCGAGGATGCGGAGTACGAGCCCGAATAACGTCTCGGCCGTCATCAGCGTGTACTGGTAGTTCTCGCAGGCGATGCGGAGCTGCGGGCTGAACTGCTGGCTCCGGGCATCCGGCGCGGCTTGCCGCTGCCCGTTTACGATGATTACGCCTTTGAGTTGCTCCCCGTGCTTCAAAAGCCGCTCTTCGAGCCGCCGTTGCAACCGTACGTAGGGCCATTCCACCACTTCGCCGATTCCGCTCTCAATCTCCAGCAGCGCCGTCTTGCCTTCGCTGATGATCTCCAGTGGCTCACCGAAGCCTCCGGTCACGCCGAACCCCGCCATCCGCAGCGCTTCGACTACCGTTTCCTCGAACGGCCGGCCGGTATCCCACAGCAGCCGCCGGTGATTCACCAGCGAGTCGTGCTGGGCGCGGGCAGCATCGAGTCGCGCCTGCGACTCCGCGGCGGCCGCTGCGGCCGTTTCCATCTCCGCCTCCGCCTGCTCCAACCCTGGCAGCGCCAGCGAACGCGACCAGTACGGCGAGTCTTCGCCCGTCGCTGCCCCGCCGAGTTTCCGGCAGAGCTCGACGATGGCTGTAGCCATCTGCCCACGAACCGTGCCCACGGAATCGCCAAGAGCGGGGATGAACAGCACGCGGCCGCCCAGCAGCGAGAACTGCATCGCGATCGGCACCGCCGATCCGCCGTGCGCAAGCACGCGCCCGGCTGAGCGCAATTCGGCCTGCCGGTCGTCGAACGTCGCCCGGTAGCCGACCTCGTTACGGAACTCCCTGAGCAGCGCGCTGACCGGATGATCCTCCGCGACGATGCGCACGGTCTTCCCTTCGGCGGCGCGCAAGTATGGCGTCCCCCACGCCAGACCACTCGGCGCAGGAAGCCACGAGTACCGGTCACAACCCTCAAACCCGACCACTCCGGCCTGCACGGCGTTCGGCCGTCCAAACACGATCACCGATCCGCCCGCCTCAAGGAGTCGGCGTGTTTCATCGGCGCGCCGCCGGACCTGGTCCGCGGCGCTCACTGCCGAAGCCGTAGTCGGCGCGTTCACCACTGGCCGCCCATCGTGCGCCTCGAACTCGGCGCCTTCCTCCACAAGCTTGCGCACGTCCCGCGTGATACTTGCCGGGTCGACGACGAGCGCGTCGTAGTCGGAGTAGCTCGGAGCCGTCAGCACGGTGTAGTTGTCTATTGCTCCGTCGGGCAACGGATACCCGATCACCAGCACGCGCATTAGCCCACTCCTTCGCCGAGGATCTCTCGGAGTCGCGCCACAAGGTCGTGACGCAAATCGTCTCGCTCCATGGCTGCGCCCACGTTGGCGAGGATCAGCCCCAGCGGTCGGCCGGTATCGTACCGCGTCCCTTCATAGCGGAACGACCATACCGCCTCACCGGCCGCGATCTGGCTCGCGAGAGCGTCGGTCAGCTGCAATTCGCCGTTCTTCCCGGGCGTCAGTCGATCGATGTGCTCGAAGATGGTGGTCCCCAGGATGTATCGGCCCACCACCCCGAGGCGGGACGGCGCCTCCGCCACGGCCGGCTTCTCCACGATCCCCCGCAGGCGTGCCGGGTTGCTGTCATCGATCGGGTCCACGATGCCGTACTGCGGGATGTCTCGCTCGTCGACCTCGTGAACGGCGATCATGCTGCCACCCTCATATGCCGCCACCAGCTGGGCCACCACCGATTGCGTCCCGAGCAGCAGGTCGTCCGGGAACAGGAGGGCGAACGGCTCCCCTTCCAGGTGCTCGCGTGCGCACGCCACGGCATGCGCGATTCCCAGCGGGCGCTCCTGCCGCACCCAGGCGAAGTTCGCCATCTTCGCATGTGCCGCGAGGGCATCGGCCAGCGCCGTGTTGCCGGCTGCGCGCACCATCGCCTCGGTGCGGCCGCCGCTCCCAAAGTGCTCCTGGATCGCTTCCTTGCCGTCGGCGATCGCGAACACGATGTCCGTGATGCCGGCGGCCACGCACTCCTCCACCGCATACTGGATCAGCGGCCGGTCGACGATCGGCAGCATCTCCTTGGGTACTGCCTTCGTCGCCGGAAGCATTCGGGTGCCCAGCCCGGCAGCGAGAATAAGAGCCTTGGAGACGCCGTTCGACACGTATCCCATCCTAGCGTTGCAAGGGCGTTTACGGATATACACCCATGCTACCGGCTGCTATGATGCTGATTCGTCTGAATTTAGTCGGGGAGCAGTTTGAGGAAACGACCAAAAGCACCACCGAAGCCAGCACCGCCGGAACCGCGCATCAATGAGCGCATCCGGGTACCAGAAGTACGCCTCATTGATGAAGAAGGCCGGCAAGTTGGCGTAGTCCGTACCGTCGAAGCGATTGCCATGGCCCGCCAGCGTGATGTCGACCTCGTAGAGGTCGCCTCCGGCGCCCAGCCGCCTGTCGCCCGCCTCATGGACTTCGGCCGTTACAAGTACGAACAATCCAAGAAAGACCGGGAGGCGAAGAAACACCAGGCGAACGTTCAGCTTCGCGAAGTGCGTATGAAGCCGAAAATCGACGACCACGATGTCGACTTCAAGACTCGCACCGCCGCCAAGCTGCTCAAGCAGGGTGACAAGGTCAAGGTGACGGTCATGTTCCGCGGACGCGAAATCACCCACCCGCAGATCGGCAAGAACCTGCTCGACCGGATTTGCGGCAGCCTCGAAGACGTCGCGCTTGTCGAAAAAGACGCGATGCTCGAAGGCCGCCACATGACCATCATCCTCGCGCCGGACAAGAAGAAGATCGCAGCCAAGGCCCGGGCCGCCGCAGCCGCTGCCGCAGCGGGCGCCGCGACTGAAGCCGAAGACGAAGAAGACGCCGAAGTCCTGGCAGCCGCCGCAGCGGCCCCGATCGTCAACGAAGATGACGAAGCCGAGGACGACGACACTGAAGACGACGACGACGCGGACGCCGATGCCGTAGAGGCATCACCCGCGAAGGCCACAGGAGACTGACGTGCCCAAGCTCAAGACTCACAAGGGCGCTGCTGCGCGCTTTCGCGTAACCGGCGGCGGCAAGATAGTACGAATGTACGGCAGCCGGAATAACTTCCGGCGGAAGAAGCGCAAGCCCATCACCGTGCTGTTTGGGCGGACCGTCGAGGTCGCGCCGTCGCACGCGCCGCGCATCAAGCGGCTGCTCGCCGGCCAGTAGCGCACAGCCACCACCGGGAGAACCGTAATGAGCCGAGTCAAGCGGGGCGTCACCGCCCACCGACGCCATAAGAAGATCCTCGCCCTCACCAAGGGCCATCATGGGCAGCGCCATCGCCTGATCAAGCGCGCCAACGAGAGCATGATGCATGCCCTCCGCTACAACTACGTCGACCGTCGCGACCGCAAGGGCGACTTCCGCGAGCTCTGGATCATGCGCATCAACGCCGCCTCGCGGCTGCACGGCCTCAGCTACAGCCGCCTCATCCACGGGCTCAAGCTGGCGGGCGTCGAGCTCGACCGAAAGGCCCTCGCCGACCTCGCCGTTACCCGCCCGGACGCCTTCGAGCAGCTCGCCGGTCAGGCGAAAGCCGCGCTCGCCTAGTTCGTCGCAGACGAATCGAACCTTCAGGCGCCCCACGGGGCGCCTGTTTTGCGTGGTAAACTACCAGGCGTCGATCGCCGCCCGCTTCTTTCCGTCGCGAGGCGCCGGCGGTCGGATCGAGCTCAGCAGGCTGGCCAGCCACCACCGCGACTCCGCGGGGTCGATCGTGTCGTCGACGCTGAAATAGGTGGCGTTGTTGATCGCTTTCCCCCGTTCGTAGGCGCGCGCCACCATCTGCTCATACCGCTCCCGCCGTTGCGTGGGATCCTCGATGGCGGCCAGTTCGTCCCGGTAGCCCAGCTTCACCGAGCCTTCCAGCCCCATGCCGCCGAACTCGCCCGTCGGCCACGACACCGAGAAGTACGGCACCTTGTACGACCCCCCGGCCATCGCAATCGCCCCGAGCCCGTACGCCTTGCGCAGCACGATCGTGAAGAACGGGACCGATAGGTTGGCGCCGGTCAGGAACAGCCTGCTCGAATGCCGCACCAGCGCCGTCTTCTCGATCTCCGGCCCCACCATGATCCCCGGCGTGTCGCACAGGAAGAGAATCGGAATGTCGAATGCGTCGCACAGCTGCATGAACCGGGCGCCCTTGTCGGCGGCGTCGGAGTCTATCGCCCCGCCCAAATGCGCGGGGTTGTTCGCGATGACACCAACCGGCTTGCCTTCTATCCGCACGAGCGACGTCACCATACCGATGCCGAAGCTGCGCCGCAGTTCGAGCACAGACCCAACGTCGGCGATAGTCTCGACGACTCGCCGCACGTCGTACACGCGCAGCCGGTTCTCCGGAATGATGCGGCGCATAACCCGCTGGTCAGGCTCGTCCCAACTTCGCACTGCCCCCTGGAAGTAACCGAGGTACTGCCGTGCCAGCCGAACGGCGTCGCTTTCGTCCGTTGCCACGAGGTCGACCACGCCGTTGGGCACCTGCACCGACATCGGTCCGATGTCCTCCGGCGCGTAGATACCCAGTCCGCCCCCCTCGATCATCGCCGGCCCGCCCATGCCGATGTTCGCGCCCTCCGTCGCGATGATCACATCGCAGCACCCGAGCAGTGACGCGTTCCCCGCGAAGCACCGCCCCGAAGTTATCCCCACCATCGGCACCAGTCCGCTCAGCTGCGCAAACCTTGAGAACGTCCGCTGCGTGCTCCCTCCGCCACCGTCCGTGTCGCCGGGACGCCCGCCGCCGCCCTCGGCGAACAGCACCACCGGCATCCGCCCATGCTCGGCGACGTCGATGATGCGGTCCGTCTTCCGGTGGTTCTGTTGTCCCTGGGTTCCCGCGAAGACCGTGTAGTCGTACGCCATGACCACGCACCGGGCGGCGGGGTCATCGAAAAGGTCGCCGTTGATCCGCCCTACTCCGGTGACCATGCCGTCGGCCGGGCTCTTCTCGATCAGCTCTTCGACCGAACGCCGCGCCCGCTGCGCCGCCAGCACGAGCGGCCCGTATTCGACGAACGTTCCCGGATCACAGAGTTCGACGATGTTTTCACGTGTGGTGCGCTGCCCCTTCGAATGCCGCCGCTCCACTGCCCCCGGGCGGGCCGCGTCCCGCGTGAGCGCGCGTCGGTCCAGCACTTCCTGCAAATCAGGGCGAGCTTCGTCGAGGTCGAATTCCTCCTCCTCGGCCGCCGCGCCCTCGCCCGCTTCGCTCTCCTCGATGGAAAGGAGGAGATGTCCCTCGTAGATCGTGTCCCCCGGCGTCACGCCAACGCTTCGCACGATTCCCCCGTGATCTGCACGGATCTCGTGCTCCATCTTCATCGACTCCATGATCGCCACGACCTGCCCCGCTCTTACCGCGTCGCCTTCCGCGACGGCGACGCTCACCACGGTGCCCTGCAGCGGCGCGACGAGGGCCGAGGCCCCGTCCGCCACCGCCACATCCGCTTGGCGTTCCTTCGACGCCGGCTGGGCCGCCTTCCCGTAGGCGAGCACCGCCAGCGGATCGTTCGTCTCCAGCCGAGCGCCGGCGAGACGCTTCCCGGCTGGCGCTGGATCCGCTGCGGCAGGCCGAAACGCCGCAGCCGCATCCCAAAGCGCACTGGCATGGTCGTCGATGTATCGCGTGTACCAGTTGCCGCGCTCGAACTCGGGCTCCGCAAGCAGCGCGCGCAGGAACGGAAGATTGGTCTCCACGCCCGCGATCCGGAACTCCGACAACGCGCGCCGCGTTTTCCGGACCGTGTCCGCGAATTCGGGCGTTCTCGATGCGCCGATCACTTTCGCCAGCAACGAGTCGAACCGCGCGCTCGTTGCGTAGCCTGCGTACCCGAACGTATCGACCCGCACGCCCGGCCCGGTCGGTGGCTCGAACGTCGCGAGTGTGCCGCCCGTCGGGCGCGTGGTGCCGTCGCGTTCCATGGTTTCCATGTTCACGCGTGCCTGGATGGCGAACCCGCGCGGCTCCGGCAGCTGGCTCTGCAGGAGCCCCAGCTCCGCCAGAGTCTTGCCGCCTGCGATCTCCAGCTGCGCGCGCACCAGGTCAATACCCAGCACCTCTTCCGTGATGGTGTGCTCCACCTGTAACCGCGCGTTGGCCTCGATGAAGAAGAACTCCGATTCGTCCGCCAGCTGCTCCGACGCATCGACGAGGAACTCGAACGTGCCCGCGCTGCTGTAGCCCACCGAACTCGCGAATCGGACCGCCGCGGAGGTGATGCGATCCCGCAGACCGCCCGGCAGCCCCGGCGCAGGCGCCACCTCGACGACCTTCTGATGCCGTCGCTGAAGGCTGCAGTCGCGCTCACCGAGGTGCACGACCGTCCCCTCGCGGTCGCCAAGCACCTGTACCTCGATGTGCCTCGCCCGCGGAACGAACTGCTCCACGTACAGGCGCCCGTCGCCGAATGCGGCCCGCGCTTCAGACTCGCTCCGCGCGTAAGCGTCCGCGAGTTGGGCTCGGTCCTCGACGACGCGTATCCCGCGGCCGCCGCCCCCGGCGACCGCCTTCAGCATCATTGCGCGCCCGGGCGGAAGGTTCGCCAGGAACGCAGCCGCCTCGGCAAGTGTCACCGGTCCGCTGCTTCCCGCCAGCACCGGCAAGCCAAGTTCGCGCGCCGCCTCGCGCGCCCGGGCTTTGTCCCCAAGAAGCGCCAGGGCGTTCGGCGAAGGTCCTACGAACGTGAGCCCTCCATCAGCGCAAAGGGCTGCAAAACCGGCGTTCTCGCTGAGAAACCCGTACCCCGGGTGGACCGCGTCGCAACGCTGGTCTTTCGCTGCCGCCACGATTTGGTCCGCGTCGAGATACGCGGCGGCGCCAGCGCCCGCCAAGCGCGCGGACTCGTCGGCAAGTTGGCGGTGCAGCGACGAGGCATCGTCGTCGCAGTACACGGCAACGGTGGCGATGCCCATCTCTCGGGCGGTCCGGATGATGCGCACGGCAATTTCGCCGCGATTCGCGACGAGCAGCCTCGAAATCGGCATGCGGTTCTCCGCGTGATGTCGTAGTCAGCTCCGCGCGAAGTCAACCGCGCGACGCTCGCCCGGAGCATACACGGGAACGAAATCCCGGACCGCTCTCGGTGGAAGCGGCCGCTCTGGCCGGTCTTAGCCGCCGGCTTCCGGGAACGTCACACAGGTCGTCGTGCTCTCGATTCCCTCAACGGCGCGAATGTGCCTGCTGATTACCGCGGGCACATCTGTCAGAGTCGGGACCTCGACGACCGCCACGATGTCGTACGGCCCCATCACCTGGTACACCTCGGCGATGCCTTCGACCGCATTCAGCTTGGAGAAGACATCGATCGTCTTCGCTGGGTCGACGACGATGAGAACGAACGCCTTGATCATGGCCAGGGGTGAGCTCCTCTTGTGTGCTGAAGGGGTTTCGGGTTCGTCGGCACTTTACCACGCACCTGTTTCGGACACATTTCGCTGGCCCGAAGCCTACTCGTCCCGCAGGCGCAAGACCGCCATGAACGCTTCCTGAGGGATCTCCACGTTCCCCACCCGCTTCATCCGCTTCTTTCCCTCGGCCTGCTTCTCCAGCAGCTTTCGCTTTCGCGAGATGTCGCCGCCGTAGCACTTCGCCAGCACGTTCTTGCGCATCGCGCGAATCGTTTCCCGGGCGATGATGCGCCCTCCCACAGCCGCCTGCAGCGGTACGTCGAACATCTGCCGCGGGATCAGTTCCCGCAGCTTCGAGACCAGCACGCGTCCTTCGCGGTCGGCATTGCTGCTGTGCGTGATAAGGGACAGCGCATCGACGGGCGTGCCGTTGACCAGCACGTCGACCTTCACGAGCCGCGCCGCGCGGTATTCGCTCAGCTGGTAGTCAAGGCTCGCGTACCCGCTCGTGGAGCCTTTCAGGTTGTCATAAAAGTCAACGAGGATCTCCGCCATCGGGATGTCGTACTCCAGCAGCACGCGCGCCTCGCCGGGTGACATGTCGTTCTCCGCTTCCAGGTACTCCATCCGCAGGAACTGCCCACGCCGCGTCGTCACGAGCTCCATCACCTGGCCGATGTACCGGCTCGGTGTGATCACGTCGATCTTCGCCCACGGTTCCTTGATTTCCGCGATGCGCGACGGGTCCGGGAGGTCGGCCGGGTTGTCGACTTCGATCTCCTCGCCGCTGGTCGTCGTCACGTGATACTCCACGCTCGGCGCCGTCGTCAGCAGGCTCAGGCCGTACTCCCGCTCCAGCCGCTCCCCCACGATCTCGAGGTGCAGCAACCCCAGGAACCCGCAGCGAAAGCCAAATCCCAGCGCGACCGATGACTCCGGCTCGTAGACGAGCGAAGCGTCGTTCAATATCAGCCGCGAAAGCGCCTCGCGCAGCTCCTGGTACTGGTCCGAATCCGTCGGATACAGCCCCGCGAACACCATCGGTTTGGCCTGCCGGTACCCTGGCAGAGGCTCTGCGGCGGGGTGCCCCTGGAACGTGATCGTGTCGCCCACCCGGCAGTCCGCGACGTCTTTCAGTCCGGTCGCGACGTACCCAACCTCCCCGCACGCCAGCCCCGCGAGCGGCCGCATCTGCGGGTTGAACGTCCCGAACTCGAGCGGCTCGAAGGCAGTCTCGGTCTGCATCAGCCGCAACGGCTGGCGGCCCTCCATGTGCCCCTCGAATACGCGTACGTGCGCGACGACGCCCTTGTACGCGTCGTACTTCGAATCGAAGATCAGCGCCTTCAGCGGGGCGTCGACAACCCCGTGCGGCGGCGGAATCCGTTCCGCGATGGCCGCCAGGATCTCCGGAACGCCCACGCCTTCCTTCGCGCTGGCGAAGATCATCTCGTCGCGCGAAAAGCCAATCACGCGCTCCAGCTCCGCCGCCACGCGTTCCGGCTCCGCATGTGGCAGGTCGATCTTGTTGAGCACCGGGATCAGCTTCAGATCCTGGTTCATCGCCAGGTACACGTTCGCCAAGGTCTGCGCCTCAATCCCCTGCGACGCATCCACAACCAGCAACGCTCCTTCGCACGCCGCCAGGCTGCGCGACACTTCGTAGGCGAAGTCGACGTGTCCCGGCGTGTCGATCAGGTTGAACTCGTACTCCACGCCGTCCGCCCCGATGTACGCCAGGCGTGCCGCTGCGGCCTTGATCGTGATGCCCTTCTCGCGCTCGAGGTCCATCGAGTCGAGCAGCTGCTCGGCCATGTCGCGCTTCGCCACCGTGCCCGTGGATTCGAGCAGACGGTCCGCCAGCGTCGACTTGCCGTGGTCGATGTGCGCGATGATGCAGAAGTTGCGAATCCGGGATTGGTCCACACAACCAGTGTAGGCGAGGGGCTGGTTACCGGCGTTCGTCGACGCCTTATTCGCCCGACCACGTGAGTTTCGGCGTCCGCGCGAGGCCAAGCGCATAGACTCCGGCCGCCAATACAACCAACACGGAGAAGTCGACCGCAAGCCCGAAGTACCCCGCCGTCCCGTCGGCGTAGGCCGCGATCTCGAGCGCGTCCACTGCGTACGACAGCGGATTCACGCGGGCGAGCACCTCGAGCCACGTCGGCAGGTTGTCCACGGGGAAGAACGCGCCCGAGAAGAACAGCAAGGGGAACAGCGCGAGGTTCATGATCAGGTGGAAGCCCTGCATCGTCTGGATTCGCGATGCCAGCGCCTGCGCGAGTCCCGTGAGCATCACGTTGAGCAATACGATCGCCGCCACCGCGATCACGAAGCCGGGCAGGATTCCGTACTGCCAGTCGAACTGCACGAACGGCGCGGCGACCACCAGCACAACGACCGCTTGCAACACGCCGATGCACACCCCCGCCAGCGACTTCCCCAGGAGGATGATCCGCGGAGAATGGGGCGACGACAGGAACATCCGCATGATCCCGCTGTCACGGTCGCGGTAATACGACGCGCTGGAGAACGTCGATGAGAACACCGACGTCATCACCACGGTCCCCGCGACCAGGTACGCCGTGAAGTTTCCGGCGCTCAGCTTTGCCGGTGACAGCCCCTCCGACACGCCGTTCCCCAGGAACAACAGGATGAGGAGCGGCGTCAGGATCGACGAGTAAAGCTGTGATCGCGACCGGATGACGGCGCGGATGTCGCGGTTGAAAAGCGCAGTGCACGCTGGGACGGCGCTCATACCGGTATCCCCGCAGCGGGCTCACGCCGCTGGACGTGTTGGAAGTACGCGTCTTCGAGCGACGATCGTTCGATGCTCACGGCCCGGATCTCGCCCGGCGCGAGCTCGAAGAGCCGCGGGACAAAGTCCGACGCGTCATCCACCGTGATATGGACGATGTCACCGTCCCGGACCACTTCGCCTGCGCCGGGCCACGTCTCGATGCTCGAAAGCGTTGACGCAGTCGCCGACGGCCACGTCACCCGCAGCGATTCGTGCCGGAGACCGCGCTTGAGCTCCTCGGGTGTACCCGTCGCCACCACGCGCCCCGCCTGGATGAACGCGACGTTGTCGCACACCGCGTCGGCCTCGGTCAGGTCATTGGTCGCCAGCAAAATCGTCCGCTCGCCCCGGGTCTCTCCGAGCAACGCGGTCCACAGTGCGCGTCGCTCGTCCGGATCGACGCCGGTGGTCGGCTCGTCCAGCAGGAGGAGCTGCGGCGAATGAAGCAACGCTCGGGCCATCTCCAGCCGTCGGCGCATTCCTCCCGATAGCGCGGAGGTCGCGTCGTTCGCACGCTCGGCCAGGCCGAACTGTGCCAGCAATTCCGCACTCCGCTGCTTCGCAACACTCGCGCTCAGCCCGAACAGCCTCGCCGCAAGGTGCAGCGTCTCCGTCACCGACATCAGCGGATCGAGCGCGTTTTCCTGGAAAACGGTACCCACGGACCCCCGCAGGCTCGCCGAAGGCGCCTCGCCCAACACCTCGAGCGACCCTTGTGGCGGTCGTTCCATCGCGGCCACGAGCGAGATGAACGTGCTCTTGCCGCTGCCGTTCGGCCCCAGCAACCCAAACACGGACCCGGTCGGTACCTTCAGTGAGAAGCGGTCGAGCGCGATCCGCTCGCCATATGCGCGTGTGACATCCACGGCGTGTATGGCGACGGCGCTCTGCTGCATGAGGGGAGTGTCACACGCTCGGGCCGTGGGGGCGACGTGTCCGTTCTTCGTCTTAGCTTGCCACCGTCAGATTCTGCACGAAGATGCCCATGAAGAGCAGGATCACGATCGCCACGAGCGGACTGAGGTCCATCATCCCCGTGTTGGGCATGAATCGGCGCAGCGGCTCGATGATCGGTTCCGTCACGCGGAACAGCAGTTGATACAGAGGGCTGCCCTGGTCTATTGGGAACCAGCTCAGCAGCGACCGCGCGATGATGGCCCACGTCAGCATCGTGATGAAGAACTGGGTGAACTGGGCGACATAGGGATCTATGACTCAGACTCCGGGCAGCCGGCACCGCGCATCGCGCGTGCACGTCTCCAGAATACCAAACACCGGGAAAGAACGCGCGAAGCTACGTGTTCGCCGCCTGGTTTACGACCGCGATCATCAGGTAGAGCAGGATAATGACCACCATCGCGCTGAGATCGATCATGCCCGTCCGCGGCATGATCCGGCGCACCGGCTCGAGCAATGGCTCCGTAAACCGGTGGAGCAGCTGCCCAAACTGCCCCCGGCTGGCGTTCGGGAACCAGCTCAGCAGCGACCGGACCACAATCGCCGCGATAAGCACCCAAAGGAAGAACACGAAGATTTGGGCGATCTGATGGTTCAAGCCGGACCACCAAGTTCGACCGAGCGGTCGTACGCGGCCCGAATGCAGTCGATGATCGCCCCTCGCACGGCCGCCCGTTCCAGCTCCAGCAGCCCCGCGGCCGTTGTGCCCCCGGGCGACGTCACAAGCGCGCGCAGGTCCGCCGCGCTCCGGCCGCTCTCATGGGCGTACACCGCTGACCCGTAGAAGGTCTGCAACACCATCTCCTCGGCCTGCTTCCGTGGCAGACCGATCGTCACAGCCCCCTCGATCATCGCTTCGATGATGAGGAACACGTAGCCCGGGCCCGCTCCCGCTGACCGCCGTCGCCATGTCGATCTTCTTCTCATCCTCGACGAAGATCTCGCGCCCGATCGAGGTCAGCAATCCCCGCGTCAGCTCCCGCTGGTCTTCCGAAACCTCTGGAGTGGCGGTCCACACGCTCATCCCAGCCTTCGCCGCGGCGGGCGTATTCGGCATAACGCGGACGATCCGCGCGTGATGAAAGTCGTTCGCGAGCGACCCAATCCGCACGCCGGCCATGATCGAAAGGAGGAGCGCGTCGGGCTGCATCGCCCCCCGCACCGAGTGCATCTCCTGCGGCTTCACCGACAGGATCACCAGCTCTGCGCTCTCCATCGAAACCGGGCTGTCCGTCGTGACGCTCACGCCGTACTCGGACTGCAGTTGCGCCCGCCGGTGTTCCAGCAGCTCGCACACCGTCACGTCCTTCGGGTCGAACACGCTGCGCTCGATGGCCGCGCCGAGAATTGCCTCGCCCATCACGCCGCCGCCGATGATCGCTACTTTCACTGCCGTTCTCCAAAGATCGCGCGCCCGACCCGGACGTGCGTGGCGCCCTCTTCGATCGCAACTTCGAAATCGTCGGTCATCCCCATCGATAGACTGGCGAGTCCGTTCGCTTCCGCGAGTTCCCGCAGCGTTCGAAACACCGGCCGAACCTCTTCCGCGTTCGCAACGTGTGGCGCGACCGTCATCAGCCCCGTCACACTGACTTCGTGCAGCCCCGATGCGATCCGCACCAGCGGGGCGACCTCGGCAGGTGCAACGCCGAATTTGGTTTCTTCACCGGCCACGTTGACCTCGATCATGACGCTCGCGCGGCGCGTCGCCGCCGCCGAGATAGTCCGCAACAGCCGTTCCGAATCGACAGCGTGGAGTATATCAAAGGCATCGAGTGCCGCTCTGGCCTTGTTCGTCTGCAGGTGTCCGACAAGATGCCACGTCGGCTGCATCCCTGCCCCCGCAACAGAAGCGACCTTAGCCGCGCCTTCCTGGACGCGGTTCTCGCCGAAATCGCGCAGCCCGGCTGCGTACGCAGCGGCGACGGCCTCGATGGGCTGTGTCTTCGAAACCCCGATCAACGTAACGCTCGCCGGATCTCGGCCGGCGCGCTCGCAGGCTCGTTCGATGCGGTCCCGTACCCCTCCGAGCCTCGAGGCAATACTCTCGGCCACCGCATCCGCGGTCATCGAATCTCGGGTGGATGGCGTGCTTCCCAGATCCCGCGTGCGACCAGCGCCACAACAATCGCCCCGATGAACGCCAGTCCCAGGTACGGGGTCACGGTGAACAGCCAGAAGATGAGCACGAACGCGAACACCACGCCCAGCAGCACGCCAACGGGCATGGCAAGGATGCGCAACACCACCCAGACAATCTGGAGGGTTTCCCGCAGCCCGCCCGGCTTGTCGTCCGGGCGCTCGGGTTTGTTCTGGCCGTAATAGAACCCCACGCCCCCAGTGTGCGCGGAATCGACCGGCTGCGAAAGGCCGACGCCTACCTCACCCGCACTTGTTGTAGAAGCAGTTGTGGCAGATCAGGCAGCCTTCCGCGTAATACAGCACAGCGCCGCAATCCGGGCAGCCAACGCCGCTCGCAACCGCATCCGAATGCTTGTTCGCAGTCACGCTGGCGTGCGTGCTCTCAGCCACATCCTCCGCCGGGATAAGCGTCGGCTGTACCGACGCCCGCGACGGGTCGAACTTCAGCTCGAGCCAGCGGAAAACGTAGTCCACGATGCTCGTCGCGATCGGGATCTGTTTGTTGCTCGTTGGGCCGCTCGGTTCGAAGCGGCTGTTCTTCAACTTGCTCGCCAGCTCTCCCAGCGGCACCCCGTACTGGAGCGCGTAGCTCGTCAGCATCGCCACCGTGTCCATCAGCCCGCTGACCGTCGAGCCCTGCTTGTTGACGTTGATGAACACTTCGCCCGGCGTCCCGTCATCGAACAGGCCGACCGTCATGTACCCTTCCTGCTCGCCCACGCGGAACTTGTGCGTGATCGCCTGGCGCTCGTCCGGCAGCTTCCGCCGGCTCGGCCCGGAGTGCTTCGCCAGCAACTCTTCCGCCGCCGCCACCGCGGACTTCGCGTCGGCCGCCGGCGCGTCCTTGTGGTACAGCACCTGCTCGTTGCGCGAGCCGTCGCGATAGTACGAAATCGACTTCAGGTCGTTGTCGTACGCCAGCATGTAGAGGCGCTTAACGTCCTCCACCGTGTGGTCGTGCGGCGCATTGGCCGTCTTCGAAATCGACGAGTCGTTGTAGCGCTGCGCCGCCGCCTGCACGTACACGTGCCCCTCGGGCGAGACGTCGTTCGAGCCCACCAGCCACTCGGGACGGTTCCCGCTCGTGTACATGTCCGCCCAGCTCGAAGTCATGCTGTACTCGCCGGTGCGGTCGCTGCGCAGGTAGTCGAAGTCGAAATAGGGCTCGATCCCGCTGTTCACCCCGCCCAGCAGCGACGTCGTCCCGGTTGGCGCCTGCGTCAGCAGGTAACAGTTGCGAATGCCGTGGCTCGCAATGCCCTGCTGGATGTCGTACGGCAGTCGCCGGATGAACGGCCGCCGCAGGTAATCGGGCGCGAACTTCGGGAACGGCCCCCGCTCCTTCGCCAGCTCGATACTGGCCCGGTAGGCCTCGTCCCGCAGCGTCCGGAAGATGCTCTCCGTGAACTCGATCGACTCCGGCGACCCGTAGCGGATCTGTTGCTTCAGAAGGCAGTCGGCCAGGCCCATCACACCGATGCCCATGCGCCGAATGCTCTGTTGGCTGTCCCGGCACTGGTCTACCGGGTAGTTGCTCAGGTCGACGACGTTATCGTTGAAGCGCACCGCATACGGGATGTAGGTCTTGAACTCCTCGTAGTCGAAGCGCCAGTTCCCATCCAGGTCCTCGCGCATGAACGAGTCCAGGTTGAACGAGCCGAGCAGGCAGGCGCCGTACGGCCCCAGCGGCTGCTCGCCGCACGGGTTCGTCGAGATCAGCGTTTCGAAGTAACCGGAGTTGGACTCCTTGTTCGCTCGGTCCATGAAGTAGATCCCCGGCTCCGCGCTGCGCCACGCCGCTTCGCAGATCTCGTCCCAGATCTGCCGCGCTTTGATCGTCTGGTAGACCCTGCCGCCGAACTTCAGTTCCCAGTCTCCGTCCCGCTTCACCTCGTCCATGAACGCGTCGCTCAGGCACACCGAGACGTTGCAGCCCTCCAACACGCCCGGTGTCTCCTTGGCGTGGATGAACTCCAACACGTCCGGGTGGTCGCAATCGAGCATGATCATCGCCGCGCCACGGCGCGACCCGCCCTGGATGATCACCGACTTCGAAATGAACGCGAACGGCTGTGCCCAGTTCACCGGCCCCGAGCTCGTGCCGTTCACCCCTTTGACCGCGTCGCCCCGCGGCCGCAGCGACGACATGTTGATGCCGACTCCGCCGCCCTTGCTCTGGATCTCCACCCACTGCCGCAGCGAATCCATGATCCCGTCGCGGCTGTCTTCCGGGCTTGGGAGCACATAGCAGTTCTGCGCCGTGACGCCGGCCGTCGTTCCCATCGCCGCCATGATTCGCCCGCCCGGGATGTACTTGAATCCCCGCAGCAGGTCGTAGAACCGCGCGCCCCAGGTGTCTGCATCGGCCACGTCGTGACCGGCGACGGCATCGGCAACCCGGCGCCACGCTTCGTGCGGGAATTGCTCGCCGTCGTGGGCATAGCGATCCCGGAAGATCTTGAGCTGGATATCCGTGTACGTCTCGGGCATGCCGGTCGTGTCCTGCCGTTCGTAAACCTGCGTCACTGGTGTCCTCCGTCGATGATAGCCGGGGCGAAATGCTGCCCGAGGGGTGGAAGGCCGACTGGCCCTGCACGGAACCGTCCTGGCCGCCGTACGTCAGGTCGGGTCCGGAGTATAGAACATCCGTTCTTCGGGCGGAAGCGTCATCCGCGCCTCCCGAGGCTCTCGTTCGCCGGCACTTCGTCCGCGCGCACCAGCCCCAAACCGCCGATGCCGGACCGCGCCGCCGCCAGCCCTCTACCGCCGCCCGCCTGTAGCGCCTCCGGCTCGTTGAAATGCGCCAGCAGCGTCTTCGCTGCCTCCGCCGGCCCTTCCCGCCGCACCAGCGCGACCAGTGCGGCAGGACGGTAGTCCCGCATCACCACGAAGTACGCCTTCTCCGACATGATCAGCCCCACCACGTCGGCTTCGCCGTCTGGCGTCGTCGTGATGGCGCCGTCCACGCCCTGGCTGTGCAGTTCCCAGACTTTCACGCGGGCGCCGCCTCGCTCACGCTGCCCGCATAGTGCCGGCCCTCGATCTCCGCGATCAGCCGCGGCCGGTTCTCGGCGTCTTCTTCGCCCGGCAGCGGCAGCTGCAGCGTTCGCTGGTCGACCGTCGGCACGCGCCCTTCCTCGAGCGCGACCACAGCCTCTTTCAGCGACTCGATGTCCGTGAACGCGCGATACACCGACGCGAACCGGATGTACGCAATGTGGTCCAGCTTCCGCAGGGCATCCATCGCCAGCTCTCCCACGAATGGCGATGGCACCTCGGACCGTCCGTCGGCCGCAACGCGCGCCTCGATGTCGCTCGTCACCATCTCCAACTGCGCGACGGAGATGTTCCGCTTGCTGCACGCCTTGCGCAGCCCGGCCAGTAGCTTCTCGCGGTTGAAGTCCTCGCGCCGCCCGTCCTTCTTCACCACCTGGATGGCGGACAGCTGCACACTCTCGACAGTGGTGAAGCGTTCGCCGCAGGCGATGCACTGGCGTCGCCTGCGGATACCGTCGTCGTTCGCCCGGCTGTCGGTGACTTTCGAATCGCGGAAGTGGCAGTACGGGCAACGCACGTGGACTACATAACCTGCTTACCGGTATATTCCCCTGAGCATTTCTGCCGCGGACCTTGCGGACTTTAACCCCACATCTTGTGGCCCGTCAAGAGGTTTCTACAACATATTGTGACGAGTTTATGTCTGCACCGGAACCCGGGGACCGGATCCCACCCGCACATCCTTGGGCACGCCTGCATAAAAATTCGGCCGCCGGCGGCGAACCGGTACGTGCCCGCGACAGGAGTGGAGCTTGCTCGGGTGCTCTGCGCGACGACGGCGAATGCCCCACCAACTCAGCCGGAGGGGTGACTTCAACGCCCTAGTCGAACGCCCCTTTGCGCCGCATAGAAGTCGCACGCCGCCGTATCTGTCCACGGCGACAGCACGCCGCTCCCGGGGTGCAGGCACGTCCCGCGTCCGCCCTCCTGGTCCTCGACGAATTCGCGGCACGCCCCGCAACTCTTTGCCGGTGTAGTTCGGCCCTGGAACTCGCGAGCCATGTCGGCGATTGAATTCTGCTCCGCCCGCGCCGCGACGAGCCAGTCGAGCTCGATGTCGCTGGCCCGATCCTCGGAGAACGCCTTGTACGACGTGACTGCGCGCCGGTCTCGCTTGCGGTTCTTGCGATGCCCCATCGCTCGCAGGGTACCGTGCCCCGCATGCGCTCGCCAGCGCACGCCTCGCCGTTCGGGCCGAGAATAGGGAGCCCCGCCGCCCTGAGGTCAGGCCTCCTCGGCCACATCGATCTGGCGAACGAGCGTGCGCCGGTCCTTGAATTGCGCCTTCAGGAAGTCCCGGTTCATCCGCGCGATGAAATCGATGCTGATGCCCTTCGGACAGACAGCCTCGCACTCCGTGTAATTCGTGCAGCTGCCGAAGTGCATCTCCATCGTGTTGACCATCGAATTCGTCCGTGCCCACCGCTCCGGCTGACCCTGCGGCAGCGTATTCAGGTGGGCCAGCTTGGCCGCGGTGAACAACTGTGCAGCGCCGTTTGGGCAGGCCGCCACGCACGCCCCACAGCCAATGCACTCAGCCGCGTCCATGGCAACGTCCGCGACGGCCTTCGGCACAGGCACCGAGTTCCCGTCCGGAGCGCCGCCGGTGGGTGCCGTGATGTAGCCCCCTGCCTGGATGATCTTGTCGAACGCCGTGCGGTTGACCACGAGGTCCTTGATTACCGGGAACGCCGTCGCCCGCCACGGTTCCACCGTGATCGTGTCCCCGTCCTTGAAGAACCGCATGTGAAGCTGACACGTCGTCGTGTGCGCATTCGGCCCGTGCGGCCGCCCGTTGATCACCACCCCGCACATCCCGCAGATGCCCTCTCGGCAGTCGTGGTCGAACGCGATCGGCTCGCGGTCGTTCGCGATGAGGTCCTCATTGACCACGTCCAGCATCTCGAGGAACGACATGTCCTCGCTGATGTTCTTCGCTTCGTACGTTTCAAACGCTCCAGGCTGCTGGGGGCTCTTCTGCCGCCAGACCTTGAGGGTGAGGGAGAGCGTCACTTGTAGCTCCTTTGCGCCGGGTGAGCATATTCGAATTCGAGCGGCTCTTTGTGCACCGTCTCCTTGTTTCCCGCGCCGCAGTATTCCCACGCCGCCACGTAGGAGAAGTTCACGTCGTCGCGCCGCGCTTCGCCGTCCGGGGTCTGGTGTTCCTCGCGGAAGTGCCCTCCGCACGATTCCTCCCGCTCGAGTGCGTCCTGGCACATCAGTTCCGCCAGTTCGAAAAAGTCGCCAACGCGTCCCGCCTTCTCCAGCGATTGATTGAACGACTCGCCATCGCCGAGCACCTTCACATCCCGCCAATACTCCTCGCGCATCTCCGAGATCATGTTTTTCGCTGTTGTCAGGCCCTCCGCTGTCCGCGACATTCCGCAGTAATCCCACAACGTGCGGCCAAGCTTGCGGTGGTAGTAGTCCACCGTGTGCGTCCCCTTGATGCTCAGGAGCTGCGAGATGCGCTCGCGCACCGTCGCTTCGGCTTCTTTGAACGCTGGCCCCTCGGGATCCGGGGCCGGTTTCCCGAGCAGACCGGCGAGCTCGCCCGTGATCGTCGACGGCAGCACGAAGTATCCGTCCGCCAGCCCCTGCATGAGCGCGCTCGCGCCCAGCCGGTTCGCACCGTGGTCCGAGAAGTTCGCCTCCCCGATGACAAACAAACCGGGGATGTTCGACATCAGGTTGTAGTCCACCCACAGCCCGCCCATCGTGTAGTGCACCGCCGGATAGATGCGCATCGGCGTGCGGTATGGGTCTTCACCGGTGATCTTCTCATACATCTCGAACAGGTTGCCGTAGCGCTGCTCGATCGTTGCTCGCCCAAGCCGCTGGATCGCTTCCGAAAAGTCGAGGTACACGCCGTTCTTCAGCGGTCCCACGCCGTACCCTTCGTCCACCTGCTTCTTTGCCGCCCGCGACGCGACGTCGCGGGGTACGAGGTTTGCAAATGCCGGGTACCGCCGCTCGAGATAGTAATCCCGCTCGCTTTCCGGGATCTGCTCCGGCGGTCGCGTCTCGTCCGTTTTCGAATGTGACCAGATACGCCCGTCGTTTCGCAGCGACTCGCTCATGAGCGTCAGCTTCGACTGGTGGTCACCGCTCACCGGGATGCATGTCGGGTGGATCTGCGTGTAGCAGGGGTTCGCGAAGTACGCCCCCTTCCGGTGTGCCCGCCAGATCGCCGTCGCGTTGCAGCCCTTCGCGCCTGTCGACAGGTAGAACACGTTGCCGTACCCGCCCGTCGCCAGCACCACTGCGTGCGCCGAGTGCGAGCTGATTTCGCCCGTCACCAGATCGCGAACCACGATGCCCGCGGCACGCCCGTCCTGGATGACCAGTTCGAGCATCTCGTGTCGCGAGTACATCTGGACGCTTCCGAGCTCGATCTGGCGGCTCAGGGCCTGGTACGCGCCCAGTTCGAGCTGCTGCCCGGTCTGTCCGCGCGCATAGAACGTGCGCGCCACCTGCGTCCCGCCGAACGAGCGGTTGTCCAGCAGCCCGCCGTACTCGCGCGCGAACGGGACACCCTGCGCCACACACTGGTCGATGATGTTCGTGCTGATCTCGGCCAGCCGGTACACGTTCGACTCGCGCGAGCGGTAGTCGCCGCCCTTGATCGTGTCGTAGAACAGCCGGTAGATGCTGTCGCCGTCGTTCTTGTAGTTCTTCGCCGCGTTGATGCCGCCCTGTGCGGCGATGCTATGTGCCCGCCGCGGGCTGTCCTGGAAGCAGAACGACTTCACGTTGTACCCGGCTTCGCCGAGCGTCGCCGCTGCCGACCCTCCCGCGAGGCCCGTCCCGACGACGATGATGTCGAACTTCCGCCGATTCTGCGGCGCCACCAGCTTTGTGTTGAATCGGTGCTCTGACCACTTCTTTTCGAGCGGTCCCTCGGGAGCGTGCGCGTCGAGCGTCATGCCAACCTCCTCAGGAAACCGCGCCCGTCAGCACGGCGATAGGGAACGAAACGTTCCCGATAACGATGACGGCGGCGAACCCCATCGCAAAGTAGCGCCGCCACGCGTTGAATCGCGGATTGTTCCAGCCCAGCGACTGAAACATGCTCCACGCCCCGTGGAAGATGTGAATTCCAAGGAGAATGTTCGCGATGATGTACACCACTGCCACTGGCCAGCGTTCCGGCGAGAAGCTCTGCACGAGATTGTGGTAGGGCTCGCCGTCGACGAATCCCTTGTGGACCACGTGCCATCCCCAGGTGATGTCCATCAAGTGAAAGATGATGAAGAACCCCACGATCACACCGCTCCAGCGCATCGTCCGCGCTGCGTAGTTCGCGGCCACGAAGTCGCGTCCACCCTGGTAACCGACATTTCGCGCCTTCCGGTTGAGCACTGTCAGGCCGTAAGCGGAGTGAATGTGGAACACGAATGACAGGATGAGCGCGCTCCGCACGATCCACAGAAATCCGGTGTGCGGCAGGACCGGCTCGCCAATCGTGCGGAGGTAGTTACCGTATGCGTTGAGATGGCTCTCGCCCTGGTAGAGGTGGAGGTTCCCCAGCATGTGTACCAGCACGAAGCCCAGCAGCACGATCCCCGTGACCGCCATCACGGCCTTCTTCCCTACCGCCGATCCGTAGAAGGTCCCGATCCAGAACCGGTGGTGGTTGGGCATGCGGACGGTTGGCACCGCCGGACGGCCTGACGACTCGTTGAGCAACGTGGTCTCCCTGCGTGAATTGCCCGAAAATTCGGATGCGGAGCAGGGCGCACGTAGTTCCACGAAGTTGCGCCGCCGGGCCGCTAACGCCCGAATCCTACCCCTCGGCTAAACGCCCAATCAATGGAGTGCCATCGATTCGGCTATAGAACGTGCCCAACCTATCGATTGATCCGTCGGCTCCACTGCAGAATCCCGATGACCGACTTTGCGTCGCAGATGTCCCCGGACTCGATCGCGCCAAGCGCCTCGTCGCGCGTCAGCGACTCGATCTCGATGTCCTCGTCCTCGTCCCCTTCCAGCACGCTCGGCTGAAGCTCCGAGCAGACATAAAGGTGAATGTATTCCGACGTGTACCCCGGTGCGACGTAGAAGCCGCCCAGTTTCTCCACCCTCCCGGGCCGCTGCCCGACCTCTTCCTGGAGCTCGCGCGCCACGGCGTCTCCGGGCGCCTCACCGTTCTCCAGTGTCCCTGCCGGGAGCTCCAGCAGCCGCCGTCCAGCTGCGTGGCGGTACTGCGTTACCAGCAGCAGCCGGCCGTCATCGGTGACCGGCACCATGCACACCGCCCCCGGGTGGATGAGCGTCTCCCGCGTCGCCGTGATGCCGCCATCCATGGCGATCGTGTCACGCGAAACGTCGAAGAGCCGGCCGTGGTAGACGACCTCGGATGAGAGGACCTTCGGAGTCGTAGCCATTGGGGCAAATATACGACGCCTGTCTCTGATCGCACCCCACGTTAGCGCTTGCGGCCCCACGTGATGGCGCCTCGCTTCGTCACCCAGAACGGGTACTCGAGTTGCCGCGCCACGTTGTCCGCTTCCTCCGGCGACGCCCCGCGCGCAACGAGGTACGTCCACGCGGCATCACGGTTCGCAAACCGGTAGAGCGCCATCTCCCAGCGGTTCTCGCGGATGTCCCCGAAGAACGGCGCGAACAGTTCCGGCGCCAGTTCGGAGTCGAACGTCTCCGGCGGCCGCGCCGGCGTGTACGGCGCCAGCTCCGGGTCGTCGAACCGGCTCGGCGCGCAAACCACGAACAGCCCGCCTGTCCGCAGAACGCGGTGCGCCTCTCGGATCGGCTCCGTCGGGTCGCCAAAGTGGTAGAGCGTATACAGCGCAGCTGCGGCGCCAAACGATTCGTCGGGGAATGGGAGTCGGCAGGCATCGCCTTGCACACGCGGCCCGGTCCCCAGCCGAAGCCGTGGTAGTGCCGCGTCGACGCCCATCCACGACACGCCGCGCTCATCCAGCAGCTTGCCGAGCTTCGCCGGCCCGCAGCCGATGTCGAGTACCGGCGCGAGCCTCGCCAGCATCAACTGGTCGGCGACGAAGCCGTGAACGTCGCTGTGTTCGTCGCGCAGGATCGACGAATCCAGGCCCCGCGCCTCGGCACCGTGGCGGAACACCGCGTCGTTGTAATCGAACGGAATCGGCTGAGCTTCGTCCACCATCAGTGCGTCACCATAGCAAAAGGCCCGCCGACGTCGGCGGGCCTTTGCGTTGTGATTCCGCGCGTCCGCTAGTCCAGGTAGTCCTTGAGCTTGCGGCTGCGGCTGGGGTGGCGGAGCTTGCGAAGAGCCTTCGCTTCAATCTGCCTTATACGCTCCCGGGTCACCCCGAACTCACGGCCCACCTCTTCCAGCGTCCGGCTGCGGCCGTCTTCGAGACCGAAGCGCAACTGCAGCACCCGCCGCTCGCGGCTGGTGAGGCTCGCCAGTACGTCCTCGACCTGCTCCCGCAGGAGCTGTTGGCTCGCGGCCTCGGCTGGCGCCAGCGCGCTCGGGTCCTCGAGGAAGTCGCCAAGGTGGCTGTCTTCCTCTTCGCCGATTGGCGTCTCCAGCGAGACAGGCTCCTGCGAGACCTTCTGGATCTCGCGGATACGTTCCGGCGTGTAGGCAGCGGCCGTGTCCGGCTTCCCGGATTCGGTCATGCCCCGCGCAATCTCTTCGCTCGTCGGCTCGCGGCCGTACTCCTGCACGAGTCGCCGACTCACGCGGACGAGCTTATTGATCGTCTCGACCATGTGCACCGGGATGCGGATGGTCCGCGCCTGATCGGCGATGGCGCGCGTAATGGCCTGCCGGATCCACCACGTGGCGTACGTGGAGAACTTGTAGCCCTTGCGGTAGTCGAACTTCTCCACGGCCCGGATGAGCCCGATGTTGCCTTCCTGGATCAGGTCCAGCAGCGACATCCCTCGCCCGATGTACTTCTTCGCCACCGACACGACGAGCCGGAGGTTCGCCTCCGTCAGGCGGCGAGTCGCCTTCTCTCCGTTTCGCTTCACCGATTCGAAGTGGTAGCGGAGCTTCTCCTCGAGCGGAGCGATCTTTTCCACCAGCCCATCGACCGGCGGAACGAGGTCGTCCTCGCTCCCAGCCTCCTCGCCCATCTGGGCGACGAGGTCGGCCGTGAGGATGTGCGTCACCGTCGACAGCTGAACGATGCGCAAATGCGCGTCGTCCTCGGCTATCTTGAGCTTGTTCACCACGTACTGGCGGAAGTTGAGATCCATTTCCGCGTCCACCAGGCCGCGATACTGCGAGTCGGCGAGCGTCTCGGAGTACTTCTGGTTCTTCAGCTTCGGCGCTTCTGCGTCACGCCACTTCGGCGGACGCCGCGGGATCTCGACGCCGTTCTCGTCGAGCAGCGGCGCCAGCCCGGCCGTGTGCTTCTCGTAGTTGTCGATGAAGTCCTTGGCCGCCTTGTACACGGGCAGCAGCCCCGTCCACTGCTCAAGCAGCGACACGGCGATGCGCGCCGCCGACGGAGGATGGCCGTACGCCGCGACGTACCCTTCCTCGATCGCCTCGATGTGCAGGCCCTCTTCCATCTGCCGCGCGAGATGCTTCTCGTCGTCCGCGGTCAGCAGATAGACCTTCCCGATTTCGCGCAGGTACATGCGCACCGGGTCATCGATGCCCTCTGACTCTTCGGCCAGGAGGGCGATGTTGTCGACCTCTTCCTCTTCTTCCTCTTCCTCGGTGTCGAGCGCCGGGTCCTGTTCTTCGTCGGTCGCGGCGTCGCCGGAGTCCTCGTCTTCGGCTTCCGTATCGGCGTCGAAGCTCGAGAGTCGACTGAGAACGCTGCCGATGACGGCGTCGTCGGAGCCGGGGCGGTCTCAGTCAGTGCATCTTCTGTCATGCGGGGATCTTACCTCTGGTTCTGGTGGGCGGATGGAACGGTGAGTTAGCGCACAGGGCAAACTCGTCCATTCCCATTTTGGCAAGCGATCGAAACGATGTCAACCCCCCAACGGCACCCGTCGGACTCCGGCCGCTCGCCTGAAACGGTCGGCCCCTCCTGGCGATGCTCGTCGTGCGTGATACTGCTACTGATGCCAATTCGCCGGAGTCCCGCCGTGCATCCGTACGTCTACCGCTGGCGAGTTCGCCTGGGATTGCCCTCGTTGGCCGGCCGCTTCGGAGAACCGTGCCGGGTCATCGTCCGCGGCCCCATGAACAGCGCCTGGATTGAGTTCGCGGACGGTTTTTCCGCCTGCGTTAGCCGCAACAGCTTGCGCCGCATCGGGGGACGAAACTAGCGGCCGATCGGTCATTCTGGCTCCAGCCCCGCCGGTATATCGTTCACGACGAGAATTCGATGAGCAGTACGCACGACCACCTGGAGCGTTGGCGCGCCGCCGGCCTTCTCGACGAGGAGACCGCGCAGCGAATAGCCGCGTTCGAACGCGCGGAGTCGGAAGCGCAGCCGGAACCACCAGAACGGCCGGGGCTCGCGGAGGCCGCTGTGTACCTCGCCGCGGTCGTCATTGGCGTCGGATTGTTCGTTCTGACGGCCGTCCAATGGGAGCACTTTGGCGGCATGGTGCGCATCGCTCTGGCTTCGCTGAGCGCGGCGGCGGCCTTGATCCTCGGTGCCATCCTTTGGAACTTCCAGGATGAACGGCTGCGCCGCGGCGCGTCGGTGGTCTGGTTGCTGGCATCCGGGCTCTGCGCCACCACCGCCGCAGTCTCGGCCTACGAGGCGGACGCCCGGGACGCCAACATCGCCGCCGCTGCCGCGCTCACGCTCCTCCTGGTCAGCGCCGGTCTCATCTCCGTATCGCCCCGCCATCCCCAGGTACTCGCCCTCGCTTCAGGGGTGCTGCTACTTGGAGCGGCGCTTGCCGCCCGATTAGACAACGACAACTCGCAGCTCGCGTTCGGCCTTTCCGTCGCCACCCTTGGCCTCGTTGGGCTCGCGCTGGCCGAAACGACGGTCATCCGGCCACGCTCCAGTGCCCGCGTCTTCGCCTCGCTCCTTGTGGTAGTGGGTGCGGCATTCACCGGGTTCCCTCCCACCCACGGACTTTGGGAGCTGGTAGCCTTCGCTGCCGGCGCAGGCTTGGCCGCCCTGAGCTTCTGGCGGCGCAGCCTGGTTTTCATTGGCTTCGGCGTGGCCGCCATATTTATCGCCCTCGTGACGGCCGTGCTTCGCCACATCGATGATCCCTCACTCGCGGCAGTCGCCCTCATCCTCGCCGGACTTCTGCTTCTCGTCGGCGTCGTGGCAGTTGCCCGGTTCCGCGCGCAGGTCCTCGGTCACCCCTCGCTCTCCGCGTAGCCATACCCGCTGGCGACACCGCGCCCTTCGCTGTCCGCGACGAAGTCGCTACGGTCGGCCAAATGCCCGCCCCGTTCGTCTCCGGCCAACAAAAATCATGGCAGCCGTCCAACAATGGCCCGGTCACCAGGGCCTCGCGTCGGGCGCCGTGGATCCTGTCCCCCGTTTGCGTGGCGAACCCCTTTTTCGCGGCTCCCAACAGCTCGCATTCACGGTTCGGTCGAACCGCGCTCCATGGTTCAACGAACCGCGCTCCACGGTTCAACGAACCGCGGTGGAACCGTGATCAACCGCGTTCGAACCGTGAAAAAAATCTGCGCCGCCGCACACTCCGGGTCAGTCGACGTACCGCTCCGCCGTCACCACTACGCGGCTGGTGTACTCCCCCGCCCCGCTCCCGTCGTTGTACGGCACGAAATCGCCCCCACAGCTGATCAAAGTGACCCGCGTGTGGTAGCTGTCCAGCGGCGGATACACGATGTCTTGCATACCCCCGTTATCGAGCTGGCTCAGGGGGATGAGCTCCACCGTCTCGATCGTGTAGGTATACGCCGTGCCGTCCGCAAGGATGAGTTCGAGCGGCGCCCCAACCTGCGCGTTCTGCAGGTGCGCGAATGGCCCGTTTCCGTAACCGATGTAGTTGATGTGAGCGGCGAACAGCGCATCTTGCGCGGGCTCGCTCGGGTGCCCGAATCGCGGGTACCACGCGATCAGTCCCGGCGACGACGGGTCCTGGAGCACCTCCCGGCTGCCCACGAACTTCGTGTCGCGTTGCTCGACGGCGAAGCTCCCATCGATACCTGCGGACGGCACGTGCAAGGCGACCACCGGCGCGCTGCTGCGCACGGGCACGGCGTCGGAGCCGGGGTCGGAGTCGGCGGCGGGCCGTCCCGCGCTATCACCGGGGCGTTCACGTGCTGCGTCAGGGCGGGAGGCTTGGCATCACGCGCCGCGAAGGCAATCGTGCCGCCCACGACGCCGAGCATCCCCGCCACCACCAGGCCCACAATCCCCCACCGCATCGCTACATCCCCGGCCTCTCATGGTCTTGTCACTGCTCGTCGACTGACTGCCAGAAAGCGTCCAACTCGCTCGCGAGCCGTGTCGGCGCCAGCAGGGGGACATTGTGCCCCACTCCATCGAACTGCACGAACCGAACGCGCGGGTTCTGCGCCCGCATGCGGTCGGCGATAGCCTGCCGCACCTCGGTGCTCTCGCCGCCGCGCACCAACAGCGCCGGTACATCGATTCGCCGCCACTCCGCCCAGAAGTTCCGCGACCGGTGCGAGACGACCGTCTGCTTCAGCGCGGCGGGGTCCGCGAGGAACGAAACGGTGCCGTCCGGATTGTTGCCCAGCCTGGCCCGTGCGATCTGCTGGAGCGCCTCGCTCGAAAGCGCAGCGTCCAGGCTCTCGCCGCCCCTCCGCCGACCTCCAGCCAATGCAGTCTCTATGTCCGGGAACGAAGCCGGCATGCGCTCGACGGCGGCCACCGTCTGTTCGTGGTTCGCCTTCCATTCCTCCGGCCCGATGTCGACGATCGCAACCGAACGCAGCACGTCCGGGTGCCTCGCCGCCAGCACCATGGCCACACGCGCGCCCATCGAGTGGCCCACGAGGTCTACCGGCGCCAGATCCAACGCCTCAATCACCCGGAGGGCATCCTGCACGTAGTTGCCAATGTCGTAGCCGGTGGACGGTTTGGGACTGTGTCCGTGGCCACGCTGGTCCATGGCGTAACGGCGCCTCCCCGGTCGAAGCGCGGTCACCGTCGGCCCCCAAACCTCCGCCACCCCGGTCAGCCCGTGCAGGAAGAGAGCCGCGGGTCCCTCGACCGGACCCCAGTGGAGCACCCGGAACGTGCCCAGCGACGACGCGACCGCCAGCGGTGTCGGATCGCTCAACGGCTCACCCGGCGCGAGAGGCGCGTGTCGCGCACGTACATGAACCGCCCATCGTCCGCCGGCTCGAGGAACGTCAGCGTGCTCCGCAGCCCCGTGTTCCGAAACACCGTCGCGAAGCTCTGCTCGTCGATCGGCGATAGCTCCTGCACGGCTGGCGGCCCACTCAACGGACCCGTCTGCGTCGTCGTCGCGACGAGCCGCCCATCCTCCTCCACCACCTCCGTGCGGGAGCTCAGCTTGGCGTACGTCCCCACGTATCGCGCCGGGTCGATCGTGACACCCGCGTCCGCCTCGGGGAGCGGCGCCATCTGGATCCCCGCGCCGCGCGCGAACACCTCGCCGAGGACCTTCCGGCTCAGCGCCTGCACGTTGCCGCCGTTCGTAAGCAGCGCCGCACCGAAGCGCTTCTCCGGGCTAATGCGTAGGAACGAGCTCTGCCCGATCGTCCCGCCGTCGTGGCCGATGATGCGCTCAGGGCCCCAGTCGAACAGCATCCAGCCCAGTCCCCAGTGGTCCACGATTCCGCGCCCCGGCAGATGCACCTCCTCCTGCTGCATGGCCCGCACGCCCTTCTCCGACAGGATGCGCGTGCCGCCCTCGGCCGTGCCTCCATTGAGGTGCGTCCACGCGAACGTCAGGAGGTCGCGAGCCGCCGCGAAGGGCGTCGCCCCGGCTGGTCCGTTCGAGGGCGCGAGTAGCCACACCGGTGCCCGTTTCCAGTTGCCTTCTTCGTCCATGACGTGCCCGGCCGCGGCCCGCGAGAGGATCGCCACCTCCGGCAGCGTGCCCATCGTTGCCAGCCCGGCCGGCTTGAAGATGCGCTGCTCGATCGCCTGGTCCCACGTCAGTCCTGTGAGCTTCTCCACGATGCGCCCGGCCACCACGAAGCCGCCGTTGCAGTACGACCACATGGCTCCCGGCGCATGAAGCGACGGCAGCGCCCCCAGCGACATCACGTATCGCTCCACGGCGTCGGCGCCCCGCCCTGTGTCGTGAAAGTAGTCGCCGTCCATCCCGCTCGTATGCGTGACGAGCTGCCGCACGGTGATCGCCGCGGAGTACTCCCGGTTCGCCAGCGTGAACTCCGGCAGATACGTGCACACGGGGCTATCCAGATCGAGCCGCCCTTCGTCGACGAGCTGCATGATGAGCGTGGTCGTGAAGACCTTCGTGATCGACCCGATCTGGAACACAGAGTCGGTTGTTGTCTCGACGCCGGTGGTGAGGTTGAGGACGCCGTTCGCGTATTCGACCATCTCGTCGTCGCGGCGGACCGCAAGCACGGCTCCCGGTACGTGGTAGCGCTCGCACGATGCCGACAGGAGCTCGCCGATTCCGTCGAGCGAGTCCTTCAATGTCGTGGTCGGAGCCGTCATTGCAGCACCTCGCGGGGAAGGTGGCCGCATCTTACGCCGAACGCCGTCGCTTACAGTTCGCCCAGGTACGCCTTCCGCACGGTGTCGTCACCGGCCAATTCGGCGCCGGTGCCCTTCAGGGTGATCTGCCCCGACTCCAGCACATACGCCCGGTCGGCTATCTCCAGCGCCATCGCTGCGTTCTGCTCGACGAGGAGGATTGTCGCGCCCTGCTTGGAGATCGTCTGGATGGTTGCGAAGATCGTTTCCACGAGTATCGGCGACAGACCCATTGATGGTTCGTCGAGCAACAGCAGACGCGGCCGCGCCATCATCGCGCGGCCAATCGCGAGCATCTGCTGCTCTCCGCCGGAAAGCGTCCCGGCGTTTTGCGACAGGCGTTCCTTGAGCCGCGGGAACAGCTCGTACACCCGCTCCAGGTCGGTATCGATCTCGCGATCCCGGCGCTGGAACGCCCCCATCTGGAGGTTCTCCGCCACGCTGAGCGTCTGGAAGACTCCTCGTCCCTCGGGTACGTGCGACATGCCCATGCCCACGATCTTGTGCGCCGGCGTGCGTCCGATGTCCGTCCCCGCGAATTCGACGCTCCCGGCACGCTTTTTCACGAGTCCGGAAATCACTCTCAGCGTTGTCGATTTGCCTGCGCCGTTGGAGCCGATCAGCGTGACGATCTCGCCGTCGTTGACGTCGAGGTCGATGCCCCTGATTGCGGTGATGCCTCCGTACCCGGCCACCAGGCCGCGGACGCTAAGGAGCGGCATGGCCAGGCCCGGCGATGGCACGAGTGCCGAGGTAGGCTTCAATCACCCGCCGGTCCTGCTGCACCTCTCCTGGCGTGCCCTCGCTGATCTTCCGTCCGTAGTCCAGCACCGTGATGCGCTCGCACACGCCCATCACCACGCGCATCTGGTGTTCGATCAGCACCACCGTGGTCGAGAACTCGTCACGGATGCGCCGGATCAGCCCCACCATGCTCGCGCTTTCCTGCGGGTTCATTCCTGCAGTTGGCTCGTCCAGCAGCAGCAGCCGCGGTCGGGTGGCCAGCGCCCGCGCCAGCTCCAGCCGCCGTTGGTCACCGTAAGGCAAGTTCCGGGCGATCATGTTCTCCCGTCCGCGCAGTCCCACCGCCGCCAGCAGCGCAAGCGCGCGTGTCCCTGCTTCGGCCTCAGCTTTGCCGATAGCCGGCGGACGCACGACTGCCCCCGCCATCTCCCGCAGCGCCGAACCGGCCGCAATCGGAACGTGTGGGAGCGATCGCGCGATTCCGGCAAGACGATTCGCCGCCGGCGCTGGAGGCATGGGGTTCGTCGAACCGCCGATGTGCGCGTGGCTCCCGACCAGCACGTTCTCGACGGCGGTCATGTTGCTGAAAAGTCGGATGTTCTGGAACGTTCGCGAGACGCCGAGCGTGCTCACCTCATGCGTCTCGAGCCCTCCGATCCGCCGATCGTCGAGCAGGATTTCCCCGCTCGTCGGGCGATAGAAACCCGTGAGGCAGTTGAACAGCGTGGTCTTCCCCGCGCCGTTCGGCCCAATCACGCCGTGGATCTCGCCAGCGGGAACGTCCAGGGAAACGTCTGTGAGCGCGGCGAGGCCCGAGAACCGAATTCCCAGCTCGCGGATCGAAAGGCGTGCGGCGCTCATCAAGTCGCCTCGACGCCAGCCGGCGACGGCAGCTCGGCCTCCGGCGGATGTTCGAATTCGAGTTCGCGGCGGCGCGATGGAAAGAGCCCTGACGGCCGCAGCACCATCACCGTCACCATGAGGGCGCCGTAGAAGATGTACCGGTACAGCGCGAGGTCGTCCCCCCAGTCGCGCGTTTGCGCCAGTTCGCGCACGTGAAACGGCGCGATGTGGTTCACCAGTGCAATCGGCGAGTTGAGGATCTCCCGGAGCCAGCCAAGATGCGCGAGCAGATCCTTGACCTCCGAGAACTGGGCCAGTTCGGGCACGCCGATGAGGATCGCGGCGCCTGCGATCACCCCGAGCGTGTTCCCCATTCCTCCGATGATTACCAGCGCAAGGACGTTGATCGAGACCTGGAGCGTGAACGACTGCGGCGCAACGAAATCGATGAATGGCGCGTAAATCGCGCCGCCAAGCCCTCCGACCGAGGCTCCAACGGCGAATGCCATCAGCTTGTAGCGAGTCGTGTTGATACCCATCGCAGCGGCGACGTCTTCATCCTCGCGTATCGCTTCCCATGCTCTGCCCACGCGGGAGTCCCGCAGGCGCGTAGTGACGAACCACACCAGCAATGCCGCAAAGACCACGAACACGTAAAACGCCTGGACGTCATCGATCTGCCGGAAGCCAAGGTCCGGTTTGCGGATCTGGAAGAGGCCCGAGGAGCCCCGCGTGTAGTTCGTCATATTCAGAGCCAGAATCCGGATGATCTCGCCGAAGCCCAGCGTCACGATCGCAAGGTAGTCGCCGCGCAACGGGAGCACCGGCAGGCCGAGCGCCACGCCGAGGAGGGCGCCAACACCGACCGCCAGCGGCAGGAGAAACCAGTAGTTCACCGTCCCGTGGACTACCGGCGATACCGGCGAACCGAACATCGCGACCGTGTAGGCGCCGGCCGCAAAGAAGGCGACGAAGCCGAGGTCGAGGAGCCCGGCCATCCCAACAACGACGTTGAGACCCATGCCCAGCGTCGCGTAAAGCGCGATCAGGAAGAACATCCGCACCCAGATGTCATCGAAGAACGGGATCACCAGGATGGAGAGCGAAAGGCCAAGCCAGATGACCGGCCGTAGCCATGCAGGCAGTCGCTCCCATGTCGCCGCGCGCGCCTCGACGAGAGGGCCGCGCACCTGCGCGAGTCCCGGCACGCTACGCACGGCGCGTCGCCTGCTGGCGGAAGATGCCGGTCGGCCGGAAGATCAGCACCAGCACGAGCAGGGCGAAGGCGATCACGTCCTTCCACTGGTTCGGGAGGTTGACGCCCGGGATCTCGTTCAGCAGCTCACGCCCGACAGTCTCCGTCAGTCCAAGGAAGTACCCCCCAACCACCGCGCCGGGGATGCTGCCGATGCCTCCGAGCACAGCGGCAGTAAATGCCTTCACTCCCGGGATGAAGCCCATGCTGCCGCGAATGCTGCTCAGGAACAGTCCGTAAAGCACGCCGGCGAACCCCGCCATGATCGCGCCGAGGGCGAACGTAATCACGATGGCGCGGTCCACGTCGATTCCCATGAGCGCCGCGTTCTCCCGGCTCTCGGCCACGGCGCGGATGGCGCGCCCCATCCGCGTTCGCTGCACAACCCAGTAGAGAACGGCCATCATCGACAGCGCCGAACCCATCAAAAACAGCTGGATGTAGCTGACGCTGAGCGGTCCGACCGAGACGCCGCCCACAGGGAAGATCTGGGGGTAGAACCTCGCCCCGCCCTCGAGGAAGTAGTCGTCGACGAGGTGGCTCAGAAACACGCTCATACCGATGGCGCTGATAAGAGGCGCGAGGCGTGGCGCGTTGCGCAGCGGCCGATATGCGATCCGCTCGATGGCTACGGCCGTGATCGCCGACGCCGATCCGGCGGCGATGAGCGCGATAATCAGGGCGAGAATAATCATCGCCCCGGAGATATCCTCGCCGCCGAACGCCACGAGCGTACCGTAGCCGGCGAAGGCTCCAATCATGAACACTTCGCCGTGCGCGAAGTTAATCAGTTGCAGCACCCCGTAGACCATCGTGTAGCCGAGGGCGATGAGTGCGTAGATGCTTCCAGTCGTCAGCCCGTTGACAAGTTGGTCCGACCAGAATTCGGGGCTGCTGAGGAAGAGCGGGTGCATCGGCATAGCCTAAAGGCGTGTGCGGTGGGGCAGAAACAGCGAAGGGAGAGACGGAAATCCGCCTCTCCCTTCGCACGGGTTGGCGAGGGTACCGCTACTGCTTGACCTCGACGTACTTGCCGTCCTTCACCTGGAAGAACTTCACCGTCGCGCCCGCGCGGTCGCCGTTGTCGAGGAACTTGATCGTGCCGGAGGCGCCATCGAAGTTCGAGTTTTTGACTGTGTCGTTCAGCTTTTTCAGGTCGATCGTGAGCTTGCCTCCGCTGTCGGTGGAAGCCGCATCGATCGCCTTGATGATGGCCGTCGAGCAGTCGTAGGCCTCAGGCCCGAACGTGCTGGTCTCGGCATCTTCGTTGAACTTCGTCTTGAGAGCGGTCTTGTACTTGTCGAACAGGCCACCTGTGGTTCCCGGGAGCGCCAGGTACGCGCCCTCAGCCGCCGTCTTGGCGCCCGTGATGAATTCGTCGTTCTTCACCCCGTCACCCGCCAGGAACGGCACGTTCTTGAGGCTGTCTTCCTGCCGCAGTTGCTGGATGAACGGCGTGGCTTCGGCATAGAAGCCGGCGAGATAGACGACATCCGGGTTGGCGGCCTTGATGCTCGAGATCACGGCCTTGAAGTCGGTCGTCTTCTTCTCGTAGCCGGCGGGTGTCCCCACGATGCTGCCGCCGCCGCTCTTGAAGTAGGTCTGGAACTGGGCGCTGAGGTCCTTACCGTAGTCGTCCGTATCGAAGACGACGAACGCCTTCTTCGCCTTCAGCGTGTTCTTGGCGAAGTCGGCCTGTGCCTTCGCTTCGTCGGCGTTGAGTACCGGAACGCGGAAGAACGTGACGTACGGGCCCTCTGCCCGGGATGGCTTCGTCAGGTCTCCGGCTGTTGCCGACGGCGAGATGTGCGTGATTCCGGCCGTGTCATAAGCGCCGAGCGAAGCGCTGGTGCCGCCCGAGCAAATCGGGCCAACCACAGCCACGACGCCGGCTTTGATCAGTCGGTCCGCCGCCGCCGGCCCGCCCTCGGCGGAGCAGAGGTCGTCCTCGCGGACGAACTCCAGTTTGTGCCCTTTGATCGTGACGCCGTCCCCGGCCACTTCGGCCGAGTCCGCGATTGGCACGCCGAGGCTCTTCACATCGCCGGAAAGGGCACTGGAGATGCCGATCTTGATCGTCGCACCGCTGTCGACGCTTACCGTCTTTGCCTTGTCCAGCCCGGCGGCCTTGTAACCGGCGTCGGTGAACCCGCCGGTCGTGCTTCCGCCGCTGTCGTCATCGCCGCAGGCCGCCGCCATCGTGCCGGCAATCGCCAGCACTGCCAGCAGCCACAGCCACCTGGAACCCCGTCCTCGAATGTTCAAATATCCCTCCCACTGCGCGGCACACGGCACTTCGGCCGCCTCACGCAGTCCGCGGGATACTAGGATCCCCTATTGAACCAGTCAAGGAATACTTACCGATCGGTCGAACGTCCGGGGACCTGTCTTGGGTTCGCTAATCGCCCGTCGGATACCCCGCCGCCACCCATGCCGTCGTGCCGCCCTCCACGTTGTACAGGGGGAGGTCTTCCAGTCCTGCCGCAGTCGCGAATTCCGCGGCAAGCGCGCTGCGCTGGCCAGACTTGCAGATGAAGAGCACCTCTTTGCCGCCCGCGAAGTCGCGAATCTGCTTCACCTCGCCGATGACCGTGTTGACCGGTATCAGCCGGACGTCCTTCGCGTGTACTTCTACGTATTCGTTTGGCTCGCGAACGTCGACCATCACGGCCTCGCCCTTATCGAGCTTCTCTTTCGCTTCGCTCACCGAAATCCTGGTGAACGGCTCGCGCGGATCCTTGGTTGCCAATGTGTCCCTCCAGGACGAACGATGTGCTTCAAAGCGTAGCGGTACCCTCGCGTCCGGCGCCACCGCGATGTACTGTGCTCGCGTGACCGAAGACGCGCTCCGGCCCTCGGCGAAGGCCGCACTCGATGCTTGGGCGGCTCGCGTCCGCGCCAACCGGGACCAGGCCGAACGCGTTCGGGAGGCTCCCGAGAAGCCGGACTTCTACGCGCCCGTCGCCTCGGCTTTCCGCGCCGATCCCCACCGCACTGACGAGCCGGCCCTTGAGGTTCTGCGAAACCTGGTGCAGCCGGGCGACACGTGGCTGGACATCGGCGCCGGCGGCGGTCGCTATGCCTTGCCGATCGCGCTCCTCGCGGAGGAGGTGATCGCCCTCGATCCCTCGGATGCGATGCTTGGCATCCTCCAGGAGGGAATGGCCGAGAGCGAAATCTCGAACGTCCGCATCGTGCCCTCGCGATGGCCATCGACGGAGCCGCTGGCGGCAGACGTCTGCCTGATTTCCCATGTGGGTTACGACATCGAAGAGTTCGGCCCATTCTTGGACGCCATGGAGGCAGCCGCCCGCAGGCTCTGCGTGGCGGTTCTCCAGGCCGAGGCGCCGGCCGCGCCGGCGGCGCGGTTTTGGCCGGAAGTCGTCGGCGAGGCGCGCAACCCGCTTCCGGCGCTCCCCGAGTTCTTGTCGCTGCAATTGGCGCGCGGTCGCTTGTGCGAAGTTCGCCTCCTCCAGCGTTCCCCGATGCGTTACGCGAGCCGTGAAGCCATCGCCGGGTGGCTCCGCCAGCAGACCTTCGCGGAACCCGGCAGCGCTCGTGATCACCTGCTCGCCAAGGTCATCGAACAACGCGTCGTCGAGACGGACGGGCGCTTCGCCATCGATGGGGCCGTCCCCGTGCCGCTGGGCATCGTCACCTGGGCGCCGCGATAGAGGTTGGGACGGAGGCTCAGTCGAGAGTGAGCCGCATCTCTTCCGTAGGTTTGAACCCCAGCGACTCGTAGAGCGGTCGGCCCATCGCGCTGGCATGCAGGTCCACGAACGGCTTCAACCCGTCCTGGCGGCAGGCGTCGATGATGGCTTCCATGAGACGCCGCGCGAGACCGCGCCTGCGGTGGGCGTCGTCCACGTAGACGTTCAACACGGTCGGCACGACATCCGGCGGCGTCGCGCCCGGGGGCGCCTCCCGGAGCCAGAGGGCGGCGCTCGCCACAGGCACATCGCCCTGCTCGACCAGCCAGTGCCGCCATGTGCCGTCGTTCAGCCGCGGTGTCACCCATGCAGGAAAGCGCGCTTCGATCTCGCGGAGCGTCTCGGCCGTCTCGTGGCCGATGGCGGCGAACATCGCGGCCCGGTGCGCCGCCATCGTGCCGACATCATCGAGCCCCGCCAGCCGCATCACATAGCCGTCCGTCACGTCTGGGCAGGCTCTTTGCGTCGTTCGTACTTCTTCACCGGCGTCAGCACGATCGCCTCGAGCTCCGGGGCGTGGAACGAAGCGATCTGCCGATCCTCCGGCGCCAGGCCGTAGGCCGTCGTCCGCTGAACGGGAGTCCTCCCGGCAGCCCGGATGATGCGCTCCATCTCCTCGGGAGGCAGCTCCTGCCCGAATGCTGCTCCGGCCGCGCGGGAGATGCTCTCGTTCATCAGTGTGCCGCCCAGGTCGTTCGCACCGGCGGCGAGACAGGCCGACACGCCCGCCTCGCCCATCTTGACCCACGAAACCTGGATGTTCGTGATGTACGGATGCAGGGCCAGCCGCGCGACGGCGTGCATGAGTACGGCTTCGCGGAACGTCGGCCCACGGCGTGCCAGGCCCTTCAGGTAGATGGGCGCCTCCATGTGCACGAACGGCAGCGGGACGAATTCGTTGATTCCGCCCGTCCGCTTCTGCAAATCGCGCAGCCTGATCAGGTGGCGCGCCCAGTTCGTCGGACCATCGATGTGTCCATACATAATTGTGGAGGTCGTGCGGAAGCCTGCGTTGTGTGCCGCCTCGACCACGTCGAGCCACTGCTGCGTGGTGAGCTTGTCCGGGCAGAGCGTCACGCGCACTTCGTCGTCCAGCACTTCGGCTGCCGTGCCGGGAAGTGTGCCGAGGCCCGCTTCTTTCAGCATCGCAAGGAACTCGGGCACCGGTACTCCCAGCGTCTCGGCGCCCTGTGAGACTTCCAGCGGGGAAAAGGCGTGCACGTGCATGCGGGGCAGGGCCGCTTTGACCGCCCGGAGGATGTTGAGATACGTGCTGCCCGTGTACTCAGGATGGATGCCGCCCTGCATGCAGACTTCCGTGGCGCCGCGCTCCCACGCCTCCTTTGCTCGGCGCACGATCTCATCCAACCCGAGGTCGTACGGTGTTCCGCGCAGGCTCTCGCTCAACTTCCCCTTCGCGAACGCGCAGAACTGGCACTTGAAATAGCAAATGTTGGTGTAGTTGATGTTGCGGTTGACGACGTATGTCACCGCATCGCGATTGACGGAAGCCCGCAGGCGGTCGGCCGCCTCGCAGACGAGGTGGTAGTCGTCGCCGCGGGCGCGGAAGAGCCGAGCTATGTCGGCCTCCGAGAGTTCGGTGCCGGCGCCGGCCCGGTCGAGGATTGTCGCCACGCTACTTGTGGCCGTGTTGGTGACGCGATCCGCCGAGAGAACCGTGGGAATGTAATCCGACGGTGGTGCGTCGACGGCGTCTCCTGGCGACCAGTCCTCCACTCGCGCGAACCCGTCGCTATCCACTGCACGGATGACTGCTGTCGCCATCGCCGGGTCTTGCCACCGTGCAGATTCAAGTGCGTATGACGGATAGACGGCCAGCCGTTCCGTAAGCACCTTGCCGCACGCGAGTGTGTTCGCGCGCAACTGTTCGAGGTGTGGCCAGGGAGCCTCCGGGTTCACGTGATCGGGCGTCACCGGCGAGACGCCGCCCCAGTCGTTCAGACCGGCGGCGACCAGCCGCGGGTACTCGTCGTAACTCAAGTTCGGCGGTGCCTGGATGTTCATGCTTGGCCCGAAGATGATCCGCGCGACGGCGATCGTCCACAGCAGGTCATCGAGGTCCGGTTCGGGCGCGTTGGCCATCTTCGTATCAGCCTTCGCGCGGAAGTTCTGAACGATGATTTCCTGGATATGCCCGAACTCGCTGTGCAACGCGCGGAGGGCGAGCAATGCATCGATCCGTTCACCCCGGGTTTCGCCGATACCGATCAGGATCCCGGATGTGAACGGCACGGCCAGTTCGCCTGCCTGGCGAATCGTTTCGAGGCGGACGGTTGGACGCTTATCGGGAGAGCCGTAATGCACCATGCCCTTCTGCAACAGCCGGTCCGAGGCGCTCTCCAGCATGATGCCCTGCGACACGGTCACCCGGCGGAGCGCGGATATCTCCTCCCGCGTCATGACGCCCGGGTTCGCGTGCGGAAGGAGCCCGGTCTCGCGAAACACGAGTTCACACATCTCGGTGAGGTACGAAATCGTCGTTTCGTGGCCGAGATCCGCCAGCTCGCGCTTCGCCACCTTGTATCGCAGTTCCGGCTTGTCACCGAGCGTGAACAGTGCTTCCTTGCACCCGGCAGCCGCACCCGCCCTGGCGATGTCGAGGACCTCGTCGGCGGTCAAGTAGGCCGGCTGGCCAGGCCGAGGCGGATGGGCGAAGGTGCAGTAGTGGCAGACGTCGCGGCAGAGCTGCGTGAGGGGAATGAACACCTTCCGCGAGTAGCTGATGACGTTCCCGTGGGCTTCGTCTCGCAGGCCAGAGGCCACATCGAGGAGGCTCTTGAGATCGGTTTGCGCAGCGAGTGCACGGGCCTCATCGTCGGATGGGAGCTCTCGCTCCAGCGCGGCGTGCAGGCCGTTGGGTTCATGTCGCATGGTTCGCCTCCGGGGAAACGGCCGCTTGCCTCAGGGTCGTGGTGAGTTCAGAATGAAGAGGGACTCCACTAAGTGGAGTCATTCCGGTGTGTGCGTAGCATAGCGCAACCCGGCGGAGGCGGGTAGACCATGACGCGCAAAGTTCGCTGTCCTGTTGCGAGTTCGCTCGATCTCGTTGGCGATCGTTGGACTCTGCTCGTAATTCGCGACCTTCTTCGTGGCCACAGCCGCTTCTCCGATCTCGCCAAGACGGTCGAAGGCATTCCGTCGAGCGTCCTCTCTGGCCGGCTCAAGGCACTTGAATCGGCTGGCGTGGTGACTCGCCGCTTCTACAGCGACCATCCGCCTCGCGCGGAGTACCTCCTCACGGCCAAGGGCCACGCACTTGGAGTGGTGGTGGGAGCACTGGCGTCCTGGGGAGAGAACTACGGCGAGCACGACCTCTCACTGGTCGACAACGAGTGTGGACACGGATTGCGGGTGCAATACCATTGCGCAACGTGCGATCGCCCGTCGCCGCGGTCGCGGGCGCGCATGATCCGCGCTTGAAGCAGTTCGAGCGCCGTTTGCCGCACTCGGAACGCCGGGACTACACTAACTGTTCCACAAATCACAAACCCCAACCGGGCCGGGAGCGCTTCGTGCATGTCATCGGACTGACTGGCGGGATTGCCAGCGGGAAATCGACTGTGGCCGGCTTTTTCAAGGATCGCCAGGTTCCGGTCATCGACGCTGACATCCTTGGCCATCGAACGTACGAGCCTGGTTCCGACACGTTCTCCGCCGTCGTGCGCGTCTTTGGCGACGACCTCGTCGCCGCTGACGGGACCATCGATCGTCGCGTCCTTGGCGGGAAGGTGTTCGGGAAGCCGGACGAGCTAAAGAAGCTCACGGACATCGTCTGGCCCGGCATTCGCAAGTTGGCTAGCGAGGACCTGTCCGAGTTCGAGGTTGCCGGGAACCAGCTGGTGGTCCTCGAAGCAGCGGTGCTGTTCGAAGCCGGCTGGGAGGACCTGACGGACGAGGTCTGGGTCGTGGTGGTCGAACCCGATATTGCGGTAGAGCGACTGGCGACTCGCAACGGACTCGATGCCGACGCGGCCCGGGCTCGCATCGCGTCGCAGCTTTCGAACGAAGAGCGCACCGCTCGGGCCAACGTCGTGATTGAGAACAACGGCGACCTGGAGGCCTTGGACCAACGCATCTCCGGGGCATGGGGAGAACTTCAGCAGCGGCTGCGCACGGCGGCCGGGAGGTAAATGGGATTGGTTGAGACAGCCACGCAGCACGACCCTATCGTCTACGCCGTCGAAGAGTACGCGGTTCACGATGAGCCCTACTACCTGCCGATCGCAGACGAGGTCCAACTCTTCGAGACAGCGTACTCCCAGCGGATCCCGGTCTTGCTGAAGGGCCCCACGGGCGCGGGAAAGACCCGCTTCGTCGAATACATGGCGTACAAGCTCGGCCGGCCTATCACGAAAGTCTCCACGCGCACGGGCAAAGAGGCCGAACACCGAATGCCTCTCATCACCGTCGCATGCCACGAGGACCTCACCGCCAGCGACCTCGTCGGCCGCTATCTTCTCGATACCGATGGCACTCGCTGGGTCGACGGCCCTCTCACCCGCGCGGTGAAGGTCGGCGCCATCTGCTACCTCGACGAGGTCGTGGAGGCGCGCAAGGACACCACCGTCCTCATCCACCCGCTCACCGACTACCGCCGCCTGCTGCCCATCGAGAAGCTCGGCCAGGTCGTGGAGGCGAACGAGGGGTTCCTCCTCGTGATCTCCTATAACCCGGGCTACCAGAGCGCGCTGAAGGACCTGAAGCATTCGACCAGGCAACGCTTCATCGCGATCGAGTTCGGCTATCCCCCGCGGGACCAGGAGGCGGAGATCATCGCGCACGAGGCCGGGTGCACCAAGGCGGTGGCACTGGACCTGGCCAAGCTGGGCGAGAAGGTTCGAAACCTGCGTGAGCATGGGCTTGGCGAGGGCGTCAGCACGCGTCTGCTCGTGTACGCGGGCCGACTGATCGCACATGGCGTCGCCCCTCGCCGGGCGTGCCAGGTCGCTGTCACCTGGGCGCTCACGGACGACCTCGAGGTTCAGCGCAGCATCGAGGAAGTAGTCACAAGCATTTTCGAGTGACCACTTGGGCAACGCGTTGATGAAGCACCTTCAGTGAAGCTGGGCATCGTCTCGGACATCCACTGCAACATCGTGGGGCTCGAGCGGGCGCTCGAGCTCATGCAACCGTTCGACGAGCTCTGGTGTGCGGGCGACTCGGTCTTCCAGTTCCGGTGGTCGAACGAGGTTGTGGCGCGGCTCCGGGAGGTTGATGCCCGCATTGTGCTCGGGAACCACGAGGAAACGCTGCTCGGCCGCGACGGCGAGCGGGCGCTATCCAACCCGAAGGTCGACCAGGACCTCGTGACGTGGCTCCGCGATCAGCCCTACCGAGTAGAAGCGAAGGTCGATGGCAAGCAAGTGATGATGACGCACGGATCCCCCTGGGAGCCGTGGAAGGAATATCACTACCCGCACGAACCGATCTGGTCCCGAGCCGCCACGCTCGACTGTGATCTCCTGATCGTTGGGCACACGCACTTTCAAGATGGCGCAGCGATTCGGCGGGGTGCTCGTTGTGAATCCCGGGTCAGCGGGCGACCCGCGCGACCACCGGAACGAGTTCCAGCTCTCGTGCGCGACCTATGACACGACAACCGACGAGGTCATCTTCTACGATTACAAGGATCCCACCCGCAATTTCGTGAGCCATTCGGGGCAACTGAGGCAGCCGTGAGCGGGGGACTGCCCGGCCAGGCGATCAACGCAGAGAGGGCACAGCAGCGCGCATGACCATCGTTGGGGAACTCCTCGCCAGGCACCACGAGCGTCTTTCCGGTTTTCCAGCCCCACTCGAACAGCACTTCGAGGCCGGTCTGCGTGCCCTGCAGCCCCGGCTCAGCCCTTCTCAGCTTCAAATCTGGTCGGAGACGGGCGTTGAGCTGACCGCATTGAGCCTCCGCTCATGGGAAGCGGCGGTGGAATACTTCAAGGCCGCCGAGGCGCTGCCGGATACAGCGACCTGGGACGCGATCGAAAGTCTGGGACGGGAGTCACTCACCATGGCCGGCGAGTCGGCGCCGCTGGCTGTCTCCTACCTGCGCTCAGCGCCGGGAGCGATGGCTGCGTTGGGTCCCGGCCATATGCGGCAGTGGGCCGATCTCGGACGGCGGCTTTACAAGGGCAACTGGAAAAGCTCATCGCTCGCCGCGCAGTTCTACGATCTCGGCCCAAAAGTGTTCGAGGTGTTGCGCATCGGGCAGGCGGCGCGCCTTGTGTTGTTCATCGACGAGCTCTCGCGGCATAGCTACGAACTCGCGTCTGCATGCCTGGCGACTTCGCCCGAGGTTCTCAAGCGGCTCGAAGACGACGACCGCCTTCCGTTTCTCGCCTTCGCCGTGGAGCTTGCACAGTCGAGTTGGGCCGATTCGCGGCTGTACTTCGAGCGTGGCGCGCCGCTTATACAGAAGGTGCACGCACCGCTGCGGGAGCGCTTCCTGCTGCTCTCTGCGCAGGTGGCGAGGGGGCACAACCGTTCGGCATTCCAGTACTTCGAAGAAGCCGCGAACGCTCTTGGTGACCTGGAGCCCGACGATCACCACAAGGTCATCGAATTGGGTGAGCAACTCGCACCGTACTCTGCTTTTGCGGCGATGGATTTCGTGACGAGCGTGCCGCGCGTCCTTACCCGTATTCGCGTCGACGAACTCGAGCCGTGGCATAACGCCGGGCTCCGCATCCTCCAGAGCAGCCACGACGGCGGAGAGGCCTATTTCCGCCTCCAGTCGACCCGTGGCGAGGACATCCTCGACACACTGTCAGCTCGCGTGGAGCTGTCGAAGGTGGGCGAGATCCTGCGTCTCTACTGCAAGGCACTCACCGGCCGGAACGTCAGCATCCAGACGACCGCGTCGCTCGCGGACAAGGGCATCGGTTGGGTCGACGAGCACCGGGCAAGCACCGAGGGATCGACGATCTTCCTGCCCGAGCTCATGGAGCGATACCCGGAGAAAGACGAAAACTTCGCGAGCTTCAAGGTTTTCGCGACTCACCAGGCAGCCCACATCGAATTCGGGAGCTTCGACTTCAACTTCGACAGACCGGGCAACCTGTTCGGCAACAACCGTGCGGCGTTGGCCGGCGACGCGGTGGCGATCACGAACATGGAGCGCTTCTTCGATCTCTTTGGCGACCGCCAGCTCGCGTCCGACCTTTACACCATCGCGGAAGACGCCCGTATAGACGGGGCGGTGAAGCGGGAGTACGGCGGGATTCGGCGGCCGTTGTCGCGCATGCAGTCTGCTGAACTTGGCCATCGTCCCGACGTGACGAAGCTCCCGATGCGGCAGGCGTTCGTGGAGAACCTCCTCCGTGCCAGCCTGGACGGCCTCGATGCCGTGCGCTGGCCGAAGAACCGTCCCGACCATGACGTCGTCGCCGAGGCTCTCGGCGTGCTCGACATGCTCGGGGGGCCTGACGCGATCGTCGAGGACGCCGCCGAGGCGACGATGCTGCTCTACCGCGCCGCGGTCGCCATAAACAATTCGGTCGAAGACGAGGGTGACGAAGGAGAGTGGGACAGCGTCGAGCCGATGGAACCCGGACAGTCCCTCCCCATGGGCGACGGCGAATCGGGCGGCCAGGGCGGTCAAATGCAGATGGGCGACGTCGGAGAGGGAGACGACAACTACGAGAGCCCGCAAGACGTGGACTTCCGTGGTGACTTCAAGCCAGAACTCGTCGAACTGCTGATGAAGCTGAAGGAGAACGCCCAGACGGGGGATGCTGGCGAGATGTCGCCCGTCAACTTGACCCCGGAACAACTCGCTGAACTCCTCGAAAAGAGCGTCGAAATCGACCTCGACGCGTTGATGGAAGGCGACCTCGACGCCAGTACCGGCATGTTCATGGACAACCTCATGAAAGAGGCCGGGCAACAGTCGAAGGACCAATCCAAGAGCGGCGACCCCACAAGCGACTCCAGCACCGGCGCCGATGAGGGCGAGGCCCCGCTCGTGCCGATCGTCACGGTCTACTACTACGACGAGTGGGACTTCCGGGCCCAGGACTACAAGCCCCGGTGGTGCGCCGTGAAGGAGTCAAAGCTCGAGCAGGGCGAAGACAACTTTTACGAAAACACGCTCCACGAACACGCCGGTCTGGTCGCCCAGACGCGCAAGCAGTTCGAGCTGATGAAGCCGGAGATGTTTCGCAAGATCAAGCGCCTTCCGGACGGGGAAGATTTCGACCTCGATTCGGCCATCGAATGGATGGTGGAGCGTCGAGCGGGGGCTAACCCAACCGACAAGATCTACTGGCGGCGCAACAAGATCGAACGTGATGTCGCTGTGGCGTTCCTGATTGACATGTCCGCAAGCACAGACGAAGAGATCAATAAGCGCGAGAAGAAATACGACGACGACGACTACGACGACGACCCGCGCAAGTACCTGAGCTGGTGGGTCTCAAAGCGCCGGCAGGAGCTCACGGCCCCGCCCAAGCGCATCATCGACCTCGAGAAAGAGTCCACGGTCCTCTTGATGACCGCGCTCGAAACGATCGGCGACCAGTACGGGATCTACGGCTTCAGCGGCTACGGACGGGACAACGTCGAATTCTTCGTGATCAAGGACTTCGACGAGAACCTGGACCAGGCGATCAAGAAGCGTCTCGACAAGATCACCCCCATCCGCTCGACCCGCATGGGGCCGGCAATTCGCCATGCCACGCACAAACTCAACCTGACGGATGCCAAGGTGAAGATCCTGGTCCTCCTGAGCGATGGCAGGCCGCAGGACCATGGTTACGGGCGGGATCGCACCGAGAAGGAATATGCGATCCACGACACGAAGCAGGCGTTGAACGAAGCCAAGCGCGAAGGCATCACGCCCTTCGCGCTGACCGTCGACCGGGCAGGGCACGACTACCTCAAGACCATGTGCGAAGACATGGGCTACGAAGTCGTCGCGGACATTGAGGCGCTGCCGAGCCGGTTACCCGCCCTCTATCGGCGACTGACCGAGTAAAGCGCTACTTCGCCTCTTTCGCCTGCATCTCTAGGATCGTGTTGGCGATCAGACGTGCGTGCGGGAACGGCTTCCAGCCCTGGGGCGTGTTGTAGTACCGCGTGCCCGCCTGGTACTCGTCCGGCTCGCGGTCGCCGTACTCCACGTCAATGCCATTGACGCGGATGCTGGGCGAGCCGAGGAAGCGTTTGGTCTTCGCCTCTTCCATACCCTCTACTTCTGTGTACACGACCTCGATCGTGGGGTCCGTGGCTTCCAGCGCCAGGCGGAGCGCCTCTTCGGCCTCCGCGGTGCGGCCGGTAGCCTTCGAGTACATGAAATCAATCTTCATCGACAGTGGGTTGCTCCGAAGGTAATGCGCTGAGGCGCCGCAGGCGCTCGGCGGCGGCAGCCTCGAAACCGAGGCCGCCTGGCACGTAATACTGTGGCTCTCCCAGTTCTTCGGGCAAGTACGACGCGCCGCGGGCGACATGGTCTGCTTCGTGGTGCGCGTTCCGATAACCCTGGCCGTAGCCGAACTGCCGCATCAGACCGGTGACGGCATTGCGGAGCTGCATCGGCACTGGCAAATGCGACGTCCTCCGAGCGTCTTCGAGCGCGTTCCCGTAGCCTCGACCGACGCTGTTACTCTTCGGCGCAAGCGCGAGATAGACACAACACTCTGCCATCGGGTAAAAGCCTTCCGGCATTCCGATGAAGTGCACCGCCTGCTGGCATGCAACCGCCACACTCAGCGCCTGCGGATCGGCAAGGCCCACGTCCTCGGAGGCGAGGATGACCATCCGACGGACGATGAACAGCGGGTCTTCTCCTGCCTCGATCATTCGTGCGAGCCAGTAAAGCGATGCGTCGGGGTCGGATCCTCGAAGTGACTTGATGAACGCTGAGATTGTGTCGTAGTGGAAGTCGGATTGTTTGTCGTAGTACGGGCGCCGGTCCTGGAGCGCTTCCTTGACCTCGTCCGGCTGGATGACCGTCTCCCCGGCTGCGTGAACCGCGGCCGCGGCAATCTCGAGTGCCGTCAGGAGCGCCCGCGCGTCGCCGTTGGCGCCCTCGATCGAGCACCGCAAGAGCCGAGGGGGAGAGCGACACGCCAAGATCCCCGACCCCGCGTTCCCGGTCCTGCAGCGCGTTGTCGGCCACGCGCTCAAGGTCCTCGTCGGTGAGGGACTTCAGCCGGATGACGCGAACGCGGCTGAGGAGTGGCGCGACAACTTCGAATGATGGGTTCTCCGTCGTAGCACCGATAAGCGTGACTGTCCCATCCTCGACATAGGGCAAAATCACATCCTGCTGCGCTTTGTTGAACCGATGGATTTCGTCGATGAACACGACCGTGCGCTGTCCGAGCTTGCGCCGCGTAGCGGCTTCGGCCACCAGCTTGCGTAGATCTGCCACACCAGACGACACCGCGGAAATCGCCACAAACACCGCAGTCACGTGGCGCGCGAGCAGACGGGCCAGCGTGGTCTTTCCGCAACCCGGCGGCCCCCAGAGGATGATCGACGGGAGCGTCTTGCGCTCGACCGCTCCACGCAGCATCGAGCCCGGCCCTACAGCGTCCGCTTGGCCAACAAATTCGTCGAGCGTCCGCGGCCGCATTCGCGCAGCAAGCGGCGCGTCTCCCGGCGGCGCCGAGTCGTCCAACATGAACGACGGTTGGAGAGCTGCCTCGGCGCCTCTACGGGGTTGCATCGTCATCCCGCGAGGAGGGCGATGGTTACGCCCTCACCCCCCTCGTTGGGAGCTGCGGACTCGAACCCGCGAACCAGCGGATGGCCGGCAAGGGCAGTGCGGATCGCGGCCCGCAGGGCCCCCGTTCCCTTCCCGTGGATGATGCGAACGAACGGGAGGCCAGCTCGGAAGGCGCTGTCCAGGTAGCCTTCGAACCGTTCAAGCGCCTCGTCGGCCCGCTGGCCGCGAAGGTCTAATTCGATCGGTACGGCAGGTCCGGCCGGCACCAGGACTGGCGTCTCAGCCCGGCCGGCCACAGCTGGAAGTTCCACGCGGTCGATGCGATCGACAGATACTTTCATCCGAAGCGAACCGAATTGCACCTCCACGCGGCCGTCCTCCCCGACGGTGCTCAGGGCTTCGCCCACCTGGGGAATGTCGCGCACGTGAATGCGATCTCCAGGGCCGACATCGCGTGGAGCCTGGATTTCCGGTGTCACTGGCCGTTGCGGTCGAGCGCGGCTCGCGAGACGCCCGAGACTCGCGTCCATACGCTTCAGAGTTTCCTCGGCCGCGCGCACATCGAACTCGCGGTTCGCCGCTCGGCGCCGCATCTCTTCGAGCTCGCGCCGCGCGCCCAGGACGGCATCCTCGGCCTCCCGACGTGCATCCTCCAGGATCGCCGTGCGTTCCTGTTCGATGCGATCGCGGCGATCGGCGAGCGCCCGGCGCAACTCCTCAGATTCGGCCCGCGCCTGCTCCTCGCTGTGCCGGGCATCGGCAGCGGCGACGCGTTCGTCGCGAATCTCGCCGAGCAGTTGCTCCAATTCAAAGTGCTCCGGTGTCAGCTGCGCTTCCGCGCGCTCGACCACGTCTCTGCCCAGGCCTAAACGGCTGGCGATGGCGAGCGCGTTCGATTGGCCCGGCAGGCCGATCGTCAGATGGTACGTGGGACTCAGCGTCTCGAGGTTGAACTCCACGGACGCGTTGCGCAGGCGGGGGTCGTTGTGGGCAAACGCCTTCAGCTCCCCGTGGTGTGTGGTAGCGACGATCGTGCAGCCCTTCTCCAGGAGTGTTTCCAACACCGCCCGCGCCAGCGCGGCCCCTTCTGTTGGGTCAGTGCCGGCGCCGAGTTCGTCCAGCAGCACAAGCGTTCCCGGGGATGCCTTCGCCAGGATGTCGATGACGTTCCGCATGTGAGACGAAAACGTCGATAGCGACTGTTCGATGGACTGTTCGTCGCCGATGTCGGCATAAATGCGCTCATAGCAGACGAATCGGCTTCCCTCGTCGCACGGCACCGGAAGCCCGGCCTGGGCCATCAACGTCAGCAGTCCGAGGGTCTTCAGCGCGACTGTCTTGCCGCCGGTGTTCGGTCCCGTGATGAGCACGCCGTCGAACGAGCCGCCCACTTCGAAGTCAGTGGGGACGACGTCGCCCCGGAGCAGCGGATGCCGTCCGCGGACGACAACGGTTGCGCCGCTGGGCTTGAACCAGGTCTCCACTTCGCCCGGAGGCGGAAGTTGGGCACGAAGCCGTTTGCCCAGCTTCACTTTGGCCGTCAACACGTCGAGGTGCGCCAGTGCCATCACCGTGGCGAGAGCGGCGTCCTCGCTCTCACCGAGGAGTGCGCTCAATCGTTGCAGCACACGCCGGACCTCCCGCTCTTCGGCGAGCTGCAGCTCGCGAACCTGGTTCCCCGCCTCAACCACGGCCATCGGTTCGATGAACACCGTGGCGCCGCTCGACGACACGTCATGCACGATGCCCTGCAACTGGCCACGGTAGTCGGCCTTTAGCGGAATTACCTTGCGCCCGTTGCGCTCGGTGAGGAGGCCCTCCTGGGCGATGCCGCGCCGCACCGCGTCCGCGAGCGCCGCCTGCGCGCGTTGTTCCAGTCGACTCTCGGCGATCCGCAGTTCCCGCCGCGTTGTACCGAGCAGGTCACTAGCGGAGTCGGCAACTTCCCCGCGCGGTGTGATCGCTTCGTCCACGGCGTCGCTGAAGCGCCGAAAGTCCGCCATCTGGTCGGAAACCGCCGCCAGGCGCGGAATTCGCGGGCGGAGCTTCTCCACGACGTTGTGCGCTTTCCATGCCGTCCGAAGAGTCTGTGCGGCATCGACCAGGTCGGATGGGTCGAGCGCCTGGCCTATTGCCGCTGAGTGGATTAGCGGACGGATGTCGCGTGCACCGCCGAACGGAATGTCGACGCCCATCTGGTCGATGAGGCGCACTTCAGCGGTCTCGGACTGCAGCTCAAACGCCGACGGGTAGTCCGGTGCCGGCCGCACCGCGAGCGCGAGCTCCCGTCCGACGCTGAAGGCCGTTTCGGCCGCCAGGAGGCTGAGCACTTTCTCAAACTCAAGGACGCGAACGGTATGCTCGTCCATCGCCTATTAGCGTACCCTGCAACGCCCCTCGTCGGCGTGGCCGGCCTACGCCGGCGGTTCGCCCCAACGGGCTCGCACCCGATATGCTTCAGCCATCGAAGGTTGCTAGAGAAGTATCGGCCATATGTTTTCGAAAGTTCTCGTCGCTAACCGTGGCGAGATTGCCCTCCGCGTCGTCAGGGCCCTGCGTGACCTGAGCATCACGTCGGTCGCCATCTATTCCGACGTCGACCGGCTTTCACAACACGTCCGCTACGCCGACGAGGCCCACCACATCGGACCGGCAGACGCCCGCAAGAGCTATCTAAACGGCGAAAAGATCATCGAGGTGGCCCGCGCTTGCGGCGCCGAGGCGATTCACCCCGGCTACGGATTCTTGGCCGAGAACGCTGACTTCGCCGAGGCGTGCGCTGCCGCCGGCCTCACGTTCATTGGTCCGTCGCCGGCTTCTATCCGAATGCTTGGAGATAAGATCGCCGCCCGGGAGATTGCTCGTGAGGCAGGCCTGCCGGTGCTGCCGGGAAGCGTGCAGGTCCATACGATCGACGAAGCGCGAATCCTGGCACGGGACATTGGGTATCCGGTGATGATCAAGGCGGCCGCGGGTGGCGGCGGACGAGGCATCAGACGGGTCAACGACGACACGGAGTTCGAGGACGCGGCGGCTCGCGCCATGCAGGAGGCGCAGGCTGCCTTCGGTGACTCGAGCATCTACATCGAAAAGAACCTCACAGGTGTGCGCCACATCGAGGTACAGATCATTGGCGACCACTTCGGGAATATCGTGCCCGTCGGCGAACGCGAATGTTCCATCCAGCGACGGCACCAAAAGCTCATCGAAGAATGCCCGAGCATCGCTGTCACGCCGGATCTCCGCAGGAGCCTCAGTCGAGCGGCGGTTCGCGTAGCCCGGGCCGCCGATTACCATAACGTCGGCACGGTTGAATTCCTGCTCACATCTACGGGCGAGTACTTCTTTCTCGAGATGAACACGCGCCTGCAGGTGGAGCACCCTGTGACCGAGATGAGCACCGGAACGGACCTGGTCAAAGACCAGATCCTCGTGGCCGCCGGGCAAGAGCTCGCCTACGACGAGGTCGAGTTGTTGACCCGGGGATGGGCAATCGAATGCCGCATCGTCGCCGAAGATCCGTTCAACAACTTCCTCCCGTCGGTGGGTCGCGTTGTGCTCGCCCGGGAGCCTGCCGGCCCCGGCATTCGCGTTGAGAGCGCGTTGTACGACGGCGTGGAAGTGACGCCCTACTACGACTCACTACTGGCGAAGGTAACCGCCTGGGGTCGCAACCGCGAAGGCGCCCGCACGCGGATGAAACGCGCGCTCGCCGAGTTTCGGATCGTCGGTGTCGCCACCAACATCCCCTACCTCCAGCAGATCGTCGATCACCCTGACTTTATCGACGGACGAATCGATACGGGCTTCCTCGACCGGCACGAGGTGCTGGCGGAGGAACACTTGTCTGAGGAGCGGGAGTTTTCAGAGATCGCGGCACTGCTCCTGCTGCAGAACGGCGAGCGCAGCGAACGCAACGGCCATGGCACGGACGGAAACGGTTCACTCGGCACCGGAGGGCCCCGGAGCCCCTGGCGTGAGCAGATGACGATCGGCGCCCAGTGGAAGGGGATGGGTAGATGGCCGAGAAGTATCTAGTCCGGCTCGGCGACGAGGCCGCCACGTTGGAGTTGGAACGGCGCGACGACCGCACGTTCGTCCGACGTGAGGGAGAATCGGTGTGGCGCGATGTCGAGCTGTCGCGCGTTGGTGACTCCGGTCTGTACCTGCTCATGGTCGATAGCCACCCGGTCGAGCTCTACCTCGAACGTCGACGTGGCGGCGCCGTGGTGACGATTGGCCGGCACGCGTTTGACTACGACGTGGGACCGTGGCGGGCGATGTCCGAGGTGAAGCGGCAGGACGCGAACGCCACCGGCATCGTGCGTGTCACGGCTCCGATGACAGGCTCGATTGTGGAAGTGCACTGTGCTCCGGGCGACACCGTCTCGGCGGGCGCGGTGCTGCTGGTCATCGAGTCGATGAAGATGAATAACGAACTCCGCTCGCCTGCGGCTGGAACGGTCGAGTCAGTGCCGATCTCGGCGGGACAGCGGGTAAGGGCCGGGGAAGTCCTGGTTGCCGTCCGCGTTGGCGAAACCTAATCCAACCCGCAATACTCGGCGCTCGCTTATTGACCCCTCGACCCCCTGTGGGTACGGTAACCCGTGGCCGTGCTAGGCGGGGAGCTAGCGGTGCCCTGAACCCGCAATCCGCTACAGCGGGGTTGAATCCCTGCTCGAGGGCTGCGTCCCTGGGGACTGTCCTTGCCAAGCAGCGTTGACGATCTGGTCCTGCGCGGCGAAGCGCTATGAACCTGGTCAGGTCCGGAAGGAAGCAGCCATAAGTGGAATGCTTCGGGTGCCGCAGGCCAACCGGATCCGAGCTAGCTGGCGTAGAACAAGCCCGGAGGGCAGTTCGACAGCAGGTGCACGGCCTTGACTCTGCTCCGCCTCCTGTCCGCAATCCGGCGGGCCGGATGCAAACGCGCATCGAGGAGTGACTTTGGCGCAGGCGCTACGGCCCACCCGCATTAGCGGGCGGCCGCTTGCCGATCCACGGCACATCACCTCCGACCTCTTCGACCACCCTCGGCGATTTAGAGGTCGGCATCACGCGGCAACCATTTTTGTCGTGCTGCTGCTCGTGGTGTTCGGCTTTCGATTGTTCCCTCAAAAGGACGTGACCGTGCTCAATGGCGGGCGCGCCTATCGCGTGTCCGCGACGTTCGATGCCCAGGCGGAAGGGCTCGCCGCCGCCGCCGTTTCCGTGAACCCGGGTGACAAAGTGCTGTATGCACCCGGAGGCCAACATTCGAGCGTTGCCGTTCAACGTGCTCATGCTGTTGCGGTCGAAGTTGACGGCCGCGACCTGGCAATCCGCACGCAAGCCTCGACAGTGGGCGGCGCTCTTGCCGACGCGGGAATCGATGTGCGCCCTGGCGATGCCATCTTCGTCGATGGGAAGCCGACGACAGAGCGGGCGCCACTCGTCGGAGTCGTGGCTTCGGCGCGGCCCGTCGGCCAGGGACTGTCTGACCCCGCCGAAGCAAGCGCCAGCTCCATTCGCGTATCGATCACACGTGCCGTCCCGGCGACGGTGTTCGTCGACAACATGCGCGTGGAGCTGTCTTCCGCCGCAGCCACCGTCGCTGGCTTACTCCAGGACCTTGGCATGACGGTCCGAGAGGGAGACCTTGTTCGTCCGGGTCTGAACGCCCCGGTCACGAGCGGGATGACTGTTAAGCTCGCGAAGGCGCGCACCATCACGGTGGTGCTCGACGGGCAGGAGCAGTCCCTCTACACGCAGGCCGAGACCGTTGCGGACGTCATCCGCGTGCTCGGGCTCGAGCTGGGCACTGACGATACCGTCTCGCTTCCCATGGATGCCGCGGTCCTAAACGGGATGTCAGTGACTATCTCCCGCACCGTCGTGAAGGACGAAGAGGTTACCGACTCTATTCCGCCGACCACGTCGTACGAGACCGACGCCACCCTCGCCGCGGGGAACGTGAGAGTGATTCCGGGCGTGGAAGGTGTGAGAGTCACTACCTACCACGTCACGTACAAGAACGGGGTGGCGCAACCCTCCCCTGAGTTCGTCGGAAGCGCGGTCACGCAGGCGCCCGTGCCAACCCGCCACATTGTGGGCACGAAATCGGTGCTCGCCTCGCATCCAACGCTCAATGCCCCCGGCTACAGCGGTCCGTACAAGACAAAGAACGTCGCCAGGGTGACCTGGTACAACGCCAGCCAGGGAGTCTGGTCGCGAGACGACCCAAACTACGGCCGCACCGCCACTGGTGTGTTCGTCGATTACGGCATCTGCGCGGTTGACCCGACGGTCATTCCATTGGGCACGCACATGTACATCCCCGGATACGGGAACTGTCTCGCGGCGGACACCGGCGGTCTTATAAAGGGCTGGAGTGTCGACCTTGGCTTCCCCGAGTCGGCGGGCAACTCGCCGTGGGCAACGCAAAACCTCGAGATCTACCTGATCGACTGACAGCGGCGCATGCCTCGGTCGCCTCGACCCTCGCCGGTCGTGCGCTCTACCATCATGGAGTGCCCCGAACTCGCCTCGCCGGTCCTCGTCCCCGTAAAGCGCTCGGGCAGCACTTCCTCCGCGACTCAGGGGTCTTGCTGGACATCGTAAGCGCCCTTCCGTCGCCCGCCGGTGACGTCGTGGTGGAGATCGGCGCTGGAACCGGGCAGCTTACGGAGGCGCTCCTGACGGCGGGCCACACTGTGGTGGCCGTCGAACTTGAGCCACGTCTGGTAGCGCACCTGTCGCGGCGGTTCGCGGGTCAGCCACAACTGCGGATCGTCGAGGCCGATGCCCGCACGCTCGACCCGGATGATGTCGTGCCGCCGCGGGGCCAGTTTTTGGCCGTTGGTAACCTCCCGTACTTCGCGGCGAACCCGATCATCCGCCACTTCCTTGAGGCTGCGCGGAAGCCCAGGACAGCCGTCTTCATGGTTCAGCGAGAAGTCGCGCGAGAGATCGCCGCGAAGCCGGGCCAGGCGTCGCTCCTGGGCATCTCAGTCGCCGTTTACGCGGCCCCGCAATTGCTCTTCGACGTCCCGCCGGAGGCGTTCGATCCGCCCCCCGCCGTCCACTCTTCGGTCGTGAGACTGGAGGTCCGCGACCGTCCTCTCGTTCCTGAGGAGCGGATTGCCGCGTTCTTCACGCTGGTTGCCAAGACCTTTCGCAACCCCCGCAAGCAAATCCACAACGCGCTCGCCCGAGAAACCGGGCTCACGACTGACCAGGCGGATGCGGCCCTCCTGGACGCGGGAGTCGATCCAATGCGGCGAGCTGAAACGCTGTCGGTCCAGGACTGGCTGGCGCTTCTGGACGCGTGGGAGAGGATCCGCGTCGTTGGAGGCTGAGCTCCGCGGCCACGCTCCTGCAAAGGTAAATCTCGTCCTCGAAGTTACCGGCGTGCGCCCGGACGGCTATCACGAGATAGACACCGTGCTGCAGACGCTCGAACTCTGTGACACCGTGACCGTGCAGTTCGGCCGTCGCGCTGGCGTTCAGGTCTCCGGTCCCTACGCTGCCGGCACCCCTGCGGATCCAACGAACCTCGCCTGGCGCGCCGCCGAACTTCTCGCCGCTGGGTGCGGTCAATCCGCCGCGGACGTTTCGATCGTTCTCGACAAGCAGATACCACCGGCCGGGGGGCTCGGCGGCGGAGCGTCCGACGCAGCGACAGTCCTGCGGCTCCTGGGAAACCACTGGCACGTCGACGAACCGATTCTCCTCGATGTCGCCAACAGCATCGGGAGCGATGAAGCATTCTTCCTCATTGGCGGGACCGCCCGTGCGACGGGCCGCGGGGAACGCGTTACCCCGCTCCCTCCGCTTGACCGCCACGGCGTTGTCCTGTTCGTGCCCCGGGGCTCGCTCGAACGCAAGACGGCGAAGATGTTCGCTGCGCTGGACCGGCATGGGTTCGACAGTGGCTCTGTCAGCCACGCGTTTGCCGAAAGCGGGCGCACGCACCTGGGTGGCGCCGACGTGTTTAACGCGTTCGAGCGCGTCGCCTTCGACCTCTTCGATGGCCTTGCCGGCCTCTGGCAGACGCTTGAACACCGCATCGGCGCGCCCGTCCGGCTGGCTGGAGCCGGCCCTACGCTGTTTTGGATCGGACCAGCCCAACTCGTGGGCAATGTGGCTTTGGCCGCCTCTGGCCTTGAATGCACAGTGATTCAGACAGCGACCGCCGGCGAGTGAACACGCTCATCGCCGGTTGGGTCGCGGGCTACCTGATGGCGGTCGCGTCCACCATCGTTCTCGTGTTTCTCACCGTGCGGTTCAGCACGCCCGGCGGACTGCTGGACCGCTGGGTCGCCAACGAGGTGCCACGGCCCATCCTGGCCGTGCCTATCTTCGTCGGCACGACGCTCGCGTGGACTCTGGCCGGACTCATTCTCGCGATGTTCTACGAGTTGGCAGACATGGCCGCGCGACCGAATGGGCTTGGCAGCCCGAGTTGGCCGTTCACGTTCATGATGCTGGTGCTGGCAGTGCTTCCACTCGCGCCGCTGGCCGTCCTGGCGCGGCGATACTGGTGGCTCTGGTGCGGGATGTCGGCCTTGTTCCTTGGGCTGTTCGGCTGGGCCATGCCCCTGCTAGCGGAGCGATGATATACTGGGTTCTCCTCGTGAAACTCTGAACAATCGGGAGGCGCCGCGTGCCGGGCACCATCATCGACATGCACCTGCACACCACGAAGGGCGCTTCAGACTCGATGCTCAACCCCGACGACCTCATCGATGAGGCCACGCGCGTCGGGCTTACCGGGGTCAATATCACCGAGCACGACCGCATGTGGGAGTCGTGGGACCTCAGCCCGTTCCGCAAGAAGCACGACCACATCTTCGTCAATAACGGCATGGAAGTGTCCACGGACATGGGCCACATCCTCGCGATTGGGCTCAAGGGCTATGAGGGTGGGATTCGACGCCTCGAGAAGCTTCGCCAGGTCGCGGACGACCAGGGCGCGTTCCTCGTCGTAGCCCATCCCTTTCGGCACTTCTTCGACCCGGTGCACTTCAAGCGCGAGGGCAAGGAACCGTTCACGCTGTCACCCGAAGAGGCGGCCCGCCTGCCAGTGTTCCAGTTGGTCCACGGGATCGAAGTGCTCAACGGCTGCAACACGCCGCGCGAGAACTACTTTGCGCTGCAGGTTGCCAAGACCCTTGGGAAGCCGGGGACGGGCGGTTCGGACGCACATTCGACCCAGGGCATCGGCTATTTCGCCGCGGTCTTCGAAGAAACGCTGGAGAGCACGGCCCAGATGGTTGAGCAGATGCATAAGGGCCGTTTCTACCCCGGTCGCGGGCTCCCGCAGGGCGAGCTGAACAACTTCTGGGAAACCGCCGAACCCATACCGTTCTACGAGTAGACGGGGAACGCCCGGTTATCTAGCATAGCAATCGTTCGAAGGGGAGTAGTCCCAACGCGCGCCATCGACATATCCCCTCAGTGAGGGCGGTGACGCGGTCCGGTAACCGGATGGGCGAGACTTTCGACCACACGCTGAAGAGTTGCGTGTCGGTCGAGATCGTCTCCACCGGCATCGCGGCAGAGGAGCCATGGTGCCGGTACGTATGACGGAATCCTTCGAATGAGCGGCGAGCGAGCGTCATCCCGCGAGCGCTTCCTGTCCCGGCAGTGGTTGGCCATCGCTGCCATGCTTGTCGTTGCCAGTCCGGGTATTGCGCTGCGCTTCGCTGGCATCCATCCGGCCCCGGCACTCGGCGTGCCGATCTTCGGTTTTTCTATCCTGGCGGCCGCCTTCCTCCTCAGCTGGGCCGCCGAAACCGCCGAGATGGACATCTCGCAGGGCATGGCGCTTGCGATCATTGCGTTCATCGCCGTTCTCCCGGAATACGCGGTCGACCTGATCCTGTCCTGGAAAGCTGGCGCTGACCCCGCAGAAGCGCAGCGCGGCCTGGCCATCGCGAACATGACGGGCGGCAACCGCCTCCTCATTGGGATCGGCTGGCCCGTCGTGTTTGCCCTGTTCTTCTACCGCACCCGGCTCGGACACCTCGTCGTCGACAAGCAGCGCGCCCTGGAGCTGGCGTTCCTGACCATGGCGACGGCGTACGTCATCCTCATCCCGCTGCGGCACTCGCTCACCCTTGTCGACACGATTGTGCTGGTGTCGATGTTCTTCATCTACCTGTACTTCACCGCCAGGGTGGAGTCAGAGGAAGTCGAGCTTGTAGGCCCGGCACGCGCTATGGGAAGCCTCTCGAACAAACGGCGCCGTGGGATCGTTGGCGCCGTGCTGATTTTCAGTGCGGTCGCGATCTTCTCCTCGGCGGAGCCGTTCGCCGATTCGCTGGTAGAGTTGGGTCAGAAGCTCGGCGTTTCGGAATTCCTCCTCATCCAATGGCTCGCGCCGCTGGCTTCCGAGTCGCCGGAAGTCCTGGTGGCCGGCGCCCTCGCCTGGCGTGGGCGGGCGAATGTGGGCATGGGCGCTCTGATCTCCTCGAAAGTGAATCAGTGGACTCTCCTGATTGGCACACTCCCAATCGCGTTCGCAATCAGCGCCGGCGAGTTCCATTGGACGTCAGGTCTCCCTCTCGACGGCCGCCAACGCGAAGAAATCTTCCTCACCGCGGCCCAATCGGCCTTTGCCATCGCAGTGTTCGCCAATCTCAAGATGGGAACGCGCGAGGCCGTAACGCTCTTTGTGCTCTTCGCTACGCAGCTCTTCATCACGAGCGAACTTGTTCGCATCTACTACGCGGCGGCCTACGCGGGCCTGTGCGTCATCGTGCTGGTAGCCAGTCATTCGGATTTGCCGCCGACGGTCCGGGCGGCCTGGCAGGTAATGAGGGGCCAGGGAGCCGAGGCTGAACCCGCGAGCATCAGAGGGGACGAGGCGTCTTAGCTGGCGCGCTCTTCGCCCTTGTCGGCGCCCTCTTCGATGACGGAGTGCACCTGCTCGCGTGGCAGCAACGCTACCGTCGCACGGTCCGCGAGCACAGCCACCCACTCGTCACTCGACGAGATGGAAGTGCCCTCGATCTTCCGCGAGTGCCCATTCCGAAACACGACTTTGAACACAGCCACGCTTACACACACAGCCGACGATGGCTGTCCGCGAATCAGATTGGTACGCCCGGGTGGACTCGAACCACCGACCTTTAGGTCCGCAACCTAACACTCTATCCGCTGAGCTACGGGCGCCCGAAAGAACTCCTTGGTGCCGAAGGCGAGATTTGAACTCGCACGCCCATTACGGACACTACGCCCTGAACGTAGCGCGTCTGCCATTCCGCCACTTCGGCCCAAGCCTCCATTATGGGAGCGCACTTGCGCGGGTTCAACCATGGGGCCACCGTCACCCCGGCCGCGAGTTGTACGCCAGCCGGACGACACCTAGACTGACAAGTCCGGAATGACATCATCCGGGGCGGTTAGCTCAGTTGGTTAGAGCGCGTCGTTCACACCGACGAGGTCACTGGTTCGAGTCCAGTACCGCCCACCAGGCCTTCTACGAGCGGCTCCGGTGGCCCTCCGCACGCTGGATCCACGCTTGTTCTCGCTGGACGGACGTTCCCGTTAGCCGCTCGTGCAGCGTGCGGCCGGCCCCGTCGACCACGACCCACGCAAAGTCAAATACACTGAGCGTCAGCCCAACAACCCCCGTCACCACGAGCGCGCTCCAGCCCGCGGGCCGCGATGGAAGAGCGACCAACGCGAGGACGGCCACGATGGCGGCTGTCGCGAATGTTGCTCGGATGGCCGCTGCTGACCGCGTAGGGTGTCCGTGCGGCGTTGTCCCGGTCACGTGTAACCTCATCACGCGCATACCGGGCGTTTGGCCCGACGCGAACCCGGCGGCAAAGTAACCCACCACACCTGCGAGCGCCCCGACGAACCAGAAGCCGCGCATCGTCACCGCGAAAAAGGTCAGCGCGAGCGGACAACATCCCGCCAGGATGACGATATCGATGACGGTGGCAGAAGCTCGCTCGAGCCCGGAAGGCGTCAGTGTCTCCTGTGTGGGGCGGCCAATGGAAGATGGACCCATAGGTAAGTAGCGCACGGTCAGACCGTAGCCTTGTAGCGGACCACTGGCGATTGCTGATGGCTGCTGCTCGATAACAGCGATACAGCAACATTGTTCATTCGCACCCGTTTCAACCACGTACGATCTACGTGGAGAAATATTACGCCGACATGGTTCGGCAACAGGTGACGCAGTAAGTGACACCTTACCAGCGAGTCCATTGGTATGGTGCTGTTAGCTACAGGTTGATCTCTTCCGTTCGACGTAACGCTTACGGCGATACGGTCGGCACGAGCGCTGCGTTCAAACACGGCGTGATCAAGGACGCAAATGAACGCAATCACCCGACGCAAGACGCTGCACACCGCCCGGCGGCCCAACCCTGCCGCCCTTCCGTGGTGGCTGGTCTGGATCCTGGGCGGCTTTGTGGCGTGCGCGGCGTTCGTCGCGCTCGGGCTCGGCACCGTCTTCGCCATGTACACCGTCTACGTCCGCGACTACGTTCCCCTCGAAGCGAAGATTAGCGACCGTTACGTCGGGTTCACGGAGGTGTACGACCGCGGCGGGCCGGACGCGGGGGCCTACCTGGGTTCGCTCTCGAACGAAGACGGCCCGATCGTTAAGCCCGTCGAGCTCTCGGCCATCTCCCAGTTCGTCGTCGATGCGACAGTGTCCACCGAGGACAACAATTTCTGGAACAACCCGGGCATCGACCCGAAAGGTATCGTCCGCGCGGCGATAGAGAATTACGTGGGCGGCGGCATCGGCACCGGATCCGGTGGGTCGACGCTGACCCAGCAACTGGTTAAGAACGTCTATCTGACCGACCACTGCACCTTCATGAATGGCATCGAATCCTGCGTCGCGCCCCGCACCATCAACCGAAAGCTCAAGGAGATGGCGTACGCCATCCAGGTCGAGCGGAACTACAGCAAATCACAGGTACTCGGGTGGTACCTGAACCAGGTGTCGTACGGCGACCGGTACGTCGGGATCGAGGCTGCGGCCGAGGGCTATTTCCGAAAATCAGCGGCCGACCTCACGCTCGCGGAGGCCGCGCTCCTGGCAGGAGTTCCCGCAGGCCCGACGGCCTACCATCCGCGCCTCAACTGCGTGAAAGACGTCGCCACGGGAGCGTGCGCAGTCGACGACCAGGGCCGCACAACCGTCGCCGGGGCAGCCAAGGATCGCCAGGTCTACGTGTTGAACCTCATGGTGAAGCACGGCCGCATCTCTCAGAGCCAGGCCGATGCGGCCATCGCCGAGCCCCTCTTCGTGTACCCGGCGCAGAACCCGATAAAAGCATCCGCCTGGATCGACGACCAGATCGAACCGCGGTTGGTGCGAATGTGCGAAGCCCGGATCCTCCCACAGCTTCCGGGGACCGCCGACTGCACTGAGAGCGTCCACACCGCGGGATACAAGGTCACCTCTACGCTCGACTACGCCGAGACACAGAAGGCCACGGAGACGATGCAGAAGTTCGTCACCGCTGGCCTGCTCGCCGGCTGCCAGTGCCACAACTCCGCCATCGTGACGATCGAGCCCACCACCGGACAGGTCATGGTCTACGCGCCCAACGTGGACCCGGCGAACACAACAGACCCGAAGGTGAGCGGCACAATCGATCAATTGGTTGAGATCAATCAGCCCGGTTCGTCGTTCAAGCCGGCCGTGTATCTCACCTATTTTGACAAGCTCAACAAGACCCCTATGAGCAGCCTCTGGGACACGAGCCCCCTGACGGTGAGCGAGCCGGGCGGGCCCACCACGGAGATCGTCAATCCTCGGCCGGGCGGAGGCGGTGAGGGTCTTATAACGGCGCGCGCCGGGATGGGCGGCTCGCAGAACGTACCGGCGTTCAGAGCCGCCGAAGAGGTCGGGATCAACAACGTCATCGCCGAGGCCAAGGCGCTGGGAATCACAACTCTCGACCAGGGGTTCGATCCGACGTTCTACAACCACGATGCCATCGCGTACGGCCCGTCCATCGCCACTGGCGGCGCGAATATCCGTGCCATCGACATGGCCTACATGAACGCCACGCTGGCCAACATGGGCAAGATGATCGGCGTTCCAACGCTGGCGAAAACCGTCCCGTTGAACGACCTCCTCTCTACATCCACGACCACTGGCGCGCAACAGGATGAGGCTTACCAGCAGCGCCTGGACTTCATCCACGGCAACATCCGCATCCCGGGCACCCGCGAACTGGACCCCGTGGTGGTCCTCCAGGTCCAGACCAACGATGGCAAGGTCATCTACCAGGAAGGCCCCGACCTTCAGTCGAAGCAAGTAGTGAATCCCGGGAACGTTTGGCAGGTGGTGTCGATCATGTCCGACTGCCACGCCCGATTCATCATCTGGAGTTGCGGCTCCAGCAACAGCGACCTCGACCTCGACACCTTCATGCCCGACGGCACGCTGCTGCCGACTGCCATCAAGACCGGCACCCAGCAAGGGTTCGCAAGCTCGAGCGACACCCTGGCGAACTGGATGAACGGCTTCAGTCGGTACGCGGCCACGGCCGTCTGGATCGGCAATGCCGACAAATCGCTCGTCAACGATCGTTCATTTGCATCGGGCAATACGGCGACCCGCCTCTTCAAGAACTGGATGAGCATCTACCATGCCGATCTCCAGGCAAAGGGCGTGTTCTCCGGCCCTCCGGCGGGATTTGCCGACCTCCAGCCGAAGAACGTGGCGTACATGCCGTTCCAGTCGGCGACGACCGAACGAGGCCATGCAGGCGGCTGTAACCAGATGGTGATGACGTGGGTGAGAACCGACGTCCAGTACAAGGGCGACTGCCAGGGCCTCGGCTTCATGCCGCTCCCGCCCTTCCAGCAAGCAGCCGCAGTTGCGCTGGCTGCGGCCCGGGGCATACCGGCGCGGTACGTGCCCGAGCTCGTGGCGCCGCCGCCGGCGCCAACCACCGAGGCCCGAACCGCGCCGCCAACCGACGCCGCCTCGCCAGCGGCAGAGACGACCCCAATTCCACTCGATCCACGCCAGGTAACGGCCAGGTAGTGGCGTTTGACCATTGCGATGGCCGCGCAACAGGGGAGGAGAGCACTGTGACCGAAGATATGTCGCACGCTGAGTACGATCAGAGAAACCATCCGCCCGGGTTCCCGGGCGTGCTGGTTCCGATTTCACGTAACGCCAAACGACCGACCGCTGCGGGAGAGGTAGAGAGATGATGCTTGTCGCGTGGCCCGGTGGGTCCTGGGAGTCCACGGTGGCTGTGGTGGTCACCGTCATTGGCCTGTACGTCGCCCTCATGTGGATGGCCCTTGTCTTCTGGACGGTGCGTGACATTCACCAGCGCAGCCGTAGCGCTGCCACGCAGATAAGCGCCGGTCTTCTTGTGCTGTTCTTCTTCTTGCCCGGCCATTGGCTCTACCTGGTCTTGCGGCCTCGCGTCACCCTCGCGGAACGCTACGAACGCACGCTCGAAGCCGAAGCCGTGTTGCTGGAGTTGTCCGAGCGGGCGGCCTGCCCCCGCTGCGCACGCCGCGTCCGCGACGACTTCGTCCATTGCCCGTCATGCCGCGCCCAGCTTAAGCGTGCGTGTGACGAATGCCGTCGCCCCCTGGACTTCGCCTGGGTGATCTGTCCCGGATGCGGGGCCGAGACCCCAAATGGCGCGAAGCGCGCGGCCGCGCGGCGGCGCGGAGACGAAGCGGCCGCCGTGGCCGCCACAGTCGAGGCGTTGCGAGGCAGCCGGGCGTCTGCCGTCGTACCTCACACGGCACCGCTCCCGAGGCCGGTTCCGCGGAACGGCAATGGAAACGGTCACAGCAATGGAAACGGCAACGGCCACAACAACGGCAACGGCCACCTCAAGGATCTCGCGAACGGGGCCCACCGAAGCTGAGTCAGCTGGCAGGCACCGGCAGAAAGTAGAACGTGCTGGTGCCACCGGCGTCGAGTTCCTGCCAAACGAACCAGGGGCCCATCACCGTCGCCAGGTTGCAGATCGCGCCGTCCGCCAGGTCGACATAGCGCGTGACGCCGCTTTGGGGGTCGTAGAATCCGGGTCGCCCGCCGGCCGTGCTCGACGGGTTCCACGACACCACTCCACCGTTTGAGTTGGAGCCCCAGCCCACCGCTCCGGCGTAGCGTGTTCGCATTTCGGTGCTGATGGACTCACTGAACTTCGCGGTCATTCCGTCGTCCCACGCAAGCGTGCGACCCGAATCCAACAACGCCACCGACCACGGCGATCCTCCGCTATCGAACTGTCGAGTCTGGTCGGAGCTGAGGTCGTAAAGCTCGACTGTGCTTGAGACGCCCGCGCCGTCGAACGCCCGTCTGACCCACGCAACCTGGTCGCCGTCGATGGCCGGGAGCCTCAAGTCTCCCGTGACGGCATCAGGAGCGGTGGCGATCGTGCTGCGTTGGTCAGTCTCGAGGTTTGCGATGCGGACCTGACTGACGACCTGTGCCCCGACGCGCGCAAACTGGGACCATACGATCCGCGCTCCGGAGATGGCGACGGACGGTGCCATGCCAAGTGGCGGGTCGGCGTGTATACCCTGCGCCGCTGCGATCGTGGGGTCGCCGGCGGCCAGCTGAACAACCGCTCCCGTCACCACGTTGCGCGCGGCGAGCGACCAGTCGGCGAATGGAAGCGAGTAGCCCGTGCGCACCACGACCACCCAGTCGCCGCCATCGCCCGTAACGATGTCCTGCTGCCCCGGGCTGCCAGTCCAGCCGGGGGAGCGCTCCCCCGTGGTCGGGTCCAAGAGTTCGAACACTTGCGGTGATGTCGCGTCATCGAGGGGCGGGGATTCGGCGAGGACGACTCGGTGACCCACTGCCGCCACGGGCTGCACCTCCGTGGCTCCCGCGGTGCCGTCGAGATGCGCGACAGCCTGCGTTCGTTCGATGACGGGTCCGATAGGGGCATTCCTGACCACCGATGCGGCCTGCATAACGCTGTCTCGAGCGTGCGCCGGGCTATGCACCTCAGCCACCACCGCGCCACCGCACCCGGCGCACGCCACGAGCGTCAATCCGGCGGCCGCTGCCGCGAGCCACCTACCAGACAATGCCGTGCCACGCGGCTATCGCCGTCCAATGTCTGTCCCAATCGATTCGCTGGTATGGCCGGTACTCCGTTGATGGCTCGTGGAAGACCTGGCCCACATCGACGTACGGGACGCTGGCGTATCCGCCGGCACCGTAGATCGTGTCCCAGTGCGTGTACCGGACGCCGGGTGTGAAGCCCGCCGGATAGTACGTCTGCGGCGAATACAGGACGTTCTCGGCCACCGGGTAACCATGGTCCACGTCATAGCGGATATCCCGCAGCGCATCATCCTTCGTGAGCGTCCCGCCGGGAATCTTCGGCGTGCTCGCAGCCACGTACCACCGCGAGCCTCGCCACGCGTTCAGCGCGAACGGCACATACATTGCCCCCCACGCGGTCCCGTCGTTCGCGTCAGCTCGAAGCCAGAAATCGTTGGCAAGCAATGGTTGGTCGACATCAGCGTCGCCCGTCAGGGCGTCGTGCGAGCCCGTGATTGGATCGGACGCCCAACTCGTGGTCGCGCCGAGAAAGGAGAGGATCGACTCCACAGTCGCCGGTCCACAGTAATAATCAGTCGTCTGCGCGAATGGCTTGAACGAAGCCGAGAGGCGATTGTCACGGTCCAGGGGAATGGTCGCGGCATCCGCGCGAATTGCCCCTTCGCCGGTAGCGGTGAGGAGCCACGCTTCAGCCTGAGCGTAGTCATCTTGTGACCCGGAATCCTGGAGTGTGCCGACGTAGGCGTCTGCGGCGGCCGTTTTGGCCTCCAGGATCCGGTCGTTCGACGCGTTGAACACTTCTTCGTCCGGGCAGGGCGCCTCGGAGGAGTCGAGAGCGGCCCTGTTATCAGCGGTGGTGCAGGGAACCAGCGGGTCGATCGTCGTCGGATGCGCGCTGACCTTCGCTGGGCCTCCTGCTAACGCTGGGAAAGCGAGTAGAGCCACCACTCCGCCCGCTCGGATTGTGTCGATTATACGCACACGAGTTATCCGGATATAGCAATTCTAATAGATGAGCAACTGCGCCAACTAATAGATCTCAATTGTAAGATCTTCGGCGCGGCTGTTCACGTATTTGTATTGGTAGCAGCATCGGAAGGTACTGTCACGCTTCTTCCCGTGCGTTCTGCGAAAGAGACGGAAAAGAGCGTTCTTGGCGATTCGGGCGTCGCGCCCTGACCGGGCGGCCGTTACAGTGACTCAATGGAAGCGCAACCGCAGACTCGAACCGAGCATGACGCGCTGGGCGAATTCCAGGTTCCCCTCGCGGCTTACTATGGGATCGACACGGCCCGGGCGGCGTTGAACTTTCCCATCAGTAGCCTTCGCCTCCAGCGGCCCTTTCTCCGCGCGCTCGGGGCGCTGAAGTCTGCGGCGGCCAGGGCCAACCGCGACCTCGGGCTGCTGGACGGCGAGATGGCGGGCGCGATTTCCACCGCGGCCCTCGAGGTGGCCGGCGGGGCATGGGACGAGCAGTTCGTCGTCGACGTCTTTCAGACCGGCTCCGGGACCTCGACCAACATGAACGCGAACGAAGTGATCGCTAATCGCGCGAACGAGCTGCTCGGCGCCGGACCGAAGGGGGTGTACCGTCCGGTGCATCCCAACGACCACGTGAACCGTGGGCAGTCATCCAATGATGTGATCCCGACGGTAATCCACGTCGCGGCGCTGACGCTCCTTCGTACCGACTTGCAGCCGGCCCTCTACAGGTTGGAGGCGTCACTCAACGCAAAGGCTGCGGAGTTCCGGGGCGTCGTCAAGACCGGCAGGACCCACCTCATGGACGCCACGCCGATCACTCTAGGCCAGGAGTTCCACGGCTACGCCGGACAAATCGAACGTGCGCGACGCCGTGCGGTCGCGATCGGCACCACGCTTCGTGAAGTCGCACTCGGTGGAACGGCCGTGGGCACCGGTATCAACACGCACAGCGCGTTCGCATCCCGCGCTCTCGCCTACCTTGCGGAATCCGAGCGCCTTCAACTTCGGGAGACCGAGAATCACTTCCAGGCGCAAAACAACATCGACGCGATCGTCCAGGCCAGTGGGGAACTGCGTACCATCGCCACGGCCCTCCTCAAGATCGCGAACGACATCCGGTTGATGGGCAGCGGGCCGCGCGCCGGGCTCTACGAACTCGCGCTTCCTGCTCTCCAACCCGGAAGCTCAATCATGCCGGGCAAGGTCAACCCGGTGATCCCGGAGAGTGTCGTTCAGGTCGCGGCACAGGTCGTCGGAAACGACGCGACGATAGCGATGTGTGGCCAGTGGGGATTCTTCGAGCTCAACACAATGCTTCCACTCGCCGCCTATAACCTCATCCAATCGATCCAGCTACTGGCGGCAGCCTGCAATGTCCTGGCGGAGAAGTGCGTGGACGGATTGAGCGCTACGGAGAATGGGCCGCGGGCTGTGGAGTCGGGCCTCAGTCTTGGTACCCCACTTGCAGCGCGCATCGGCTACGACAAGGCCGCGGAGATCGCCAACGAAGCGTTCGCAACCGGGCGCTCGATTCGGGAGATCGCCTCCGAGCGCACTGACCTTCAGCCGGAAGAACTCGACGCGATTCTCGACGCGCGACGAATGACCGGGGAAGCCTGACTAGGGCCGGCGGTCTGAGTCGGTCGTCGCCGAGTCTGCGCTCTCTACGCGACGGACGATTCGCCCTGACGCGAGATCAACAACCCATCGGGCCGTTGGGCCGGGCAACAGTCGCATATTCGGGGGAGTGGGTGGCACGGAGTCCAGGACCGGCCGGGACACGGGCGAAGCGGACATGGATTCTCCTCAGGGCAGCGCTGCACGCCGTCGGGCGGATCCGCAGCGGAGCCGTAGCATGCACCCGACTCTAAAGACGTGACCGTTGCGTCCTGCTCACCAGAACGCCGTCGGACGTTGCAGAATCGCATCCACTTTCCACTCCGGGCGTCGAGGCTTGATGATCGACCGCATGGCTGCTCGCCGATTTGATGCCGAAGAATCCATGCCTGCGCGGCTCGCGCCGATGCTCCCGACGCTCGTGGACGCTCCTCCACGCGGCGACGACTGGGCATTCGAAGTGAAGTGGGATGGCGTGCGCGCGATCTCCTACTGCGACCGTGGAACCGTGCGCGTCGAAAGCCGGAACCTCCTCGACATCACGCCGCAGTACCCCGAGGTTGGTGAGCTCGCCGAGCGTCTCCGCTCCCACCGTGTCGTATTGGATGGCGAACTCGTGGCATTTGACGAGTCCGGCAAACCGAGCTTCGAGCAACTCCAGCAGCGTATGGGGCTTTCGAGCGCGGCGGCCGTCGCCCGCCGCCGTGCGGAGTCGCCGGTCGTCTACGTGGTGTTTGATCTCCTCTTCCTGGACGGCCACGCCACGCTTGGTCTCGAATACAGCCGGAGGAGGGAACTTCTCGAACGGTTGCTCTCAGACGGCGACTGTTGGCTGGTTCCCAGGTTCCACGTCGGCGAGGGAGCCGCGATGCTCGCCGCCGCCAAAGCTCGCGGTCTGGAGGGCGTCGTCGGCAAGAGACTCGACAGCGTCTACGAACCCGGCCGCCGAACTCGAACATGGGTAAAGGCGAAGAACTTCGTGCGCCAGGAGTTCGTCGTCGGCGGATATACGCGAGGCGAGGGCAACCGCAGCGCTACGCTCGGAGCTCTCCTCATCGGCTATTACGATGGCGATCAGCTACGCTTTGCCGGCCGCGTCGGCACAGGGCTCACGGAGTCAACCATGTTGGATTTGCTGGCGACGCTTCGTCCGCTTGCCCGAGACACGAGCCCCTTCGTGACCGGGACGTTTCCGCGCGGCTCGGTCTTCGTCGAGCCGAAGCTGGTGGCCGAGGTCGCCTTCACTGAGTGGACAGCGGCTGGAATGATTCGCCACCCGTCGTTCAAAGGGCTACGAACTGACAAGCCAGCGCGAGAAGTTCGACGCGAGATTCCGGAGCACACCCGGTGAGCCAAAACAACGTCTCCGTCGAGATCGAAGGGCGTCGCGTCGCCCTTTCCAACCTCGACAAGGTGCTCTACCCCGAGACGGGCTTCACCAAAGCGCAGGTCATCGACTACTACACCCGCATCGCACCTGTGATCCTTCCCCATCTCCGCGGCCACCCGTTGACGCTGAAGCGCTACCCCAACGGGGTCAACGCGAGCTACTTTTACGAGAAGAACTGTCCGTCGCACCGGCCCGATTGGGTCGCCACCGTCCCCGTCTCGAGCGGATCGACGGCGGGAACCGTGAACTACTGCCTCGCCAACGACCTTTCCACGTTGGTGTGGGTAGCCAACCTCGCTTCTATCGAGCTCCACCCAAACCTGGCCGTGGCCACGGATGTTGCTCGTCCTCTAACCGTCGTTTTCGATCTCGACCCCGGCGCGCCTGCGGACATCGTGGATTGCGCCCGCGTCGCTCTGATGCTGCGCGGATTGTTCTCCGAGATGGGGCTCGAATGCGTTGTGAAGACGTCCGGCTCGAAGGGGATGCAGGCGTACGTTCCCCTGAACAGCGCCGTCACGTACGACCAGACGCGCGAGTTCGCACGTGCCATCGCCATGCTCCTCGAGTCCCGGAAGGATGCTGGCGTCGTCTCCAGCATGACCAAGGCCGTCCGGCCTGGGAAGGTTCTCGTGGACTGGAGCCAAAACCACCAGCACAAGACCACCATCTGCGTCTACTCCCTGCGCGCCCGGCCGCATCCGACCGTGTCCACTCCGTTGACATGGGACGAAGTCGCTTCCATCGCCGACGGCGATCGGGGGGCAGCATCGTTCGAAGCCGAGGAGGTCCTGGAGCGGGTCTCGTCCATCGGCGATCTGTTCGAGCCGCTGCTGCACACAGTGCAGGCGCTCCCGCGGCTCGCGAACGCCTGAAAGGCGGCGTTTACTTTACCGCCATAGTGTTCAGAGCTAGTGGACCTGGTTTTTGTAATAGTGAAGACACTCGCCACGAGTGGCACACGTTAGCAGCGCCTCTTAGTGTGCGTCGGGTTGCAGAACCATATCAAAGCCCATTCTCATACGGCCATCGACGTGTAACGCCATTGACACGCCTTTTGGGTGATGCCATACCATCAAGCCACATCGCTGCCGCAACGGCCATTCCCGGCGTTGGCCCTCGGGGCCTGGCCTTTGGCTACTCTGCCGAGCAGTGACGACGGCCGGCCCCCTGGGGCAGAGAGTCGGTCCACTGGAAGGAGCTACCCATGAGTGCTGAACCCCTCCTGCTTGTAGTAGACGACGAGGCTGGCATCCTCCGGCTGATCAAGCTAGAACTCTCGGCGCAGGGCTTTCGCGTGATCACAGCTTCCACCGGCGAGGAAGCGCTCCGGCTTGCCGAAGAGCAGCGTCCCGATGCCGTCCTCCTCGACATCATGATGCCGGAGATCACGGGCCTCGAGGTCATGCGCCGTCTTCGCGAGCGCACGAACATCCCGGTGCTGTTGGTAACCGCAAAAGACAAGGACGCCGACAAGGTCAGAGGGCTCGAACTCGGAGCCGATGACTACATCGTCAAGCCCTTCAGCCCCGATGAGCTGGGTGCGCGGGTGCGAGCCGTGCTTCGTCGCGGGCTCGGACAGGACGTCGAGCGAGTCGTCCGTGCGGGCGATGTCGAAATCGACCTCACGCGCCGGCTGGTGAAGCGCAACGGGAACCCGGTCGCGGTAACGCGGACTGAGTGGTTGCTCCTCCAGCACCTGGCCGCGAACGCAGGCAAGGTCATGCTCAACACGGAGCTCCTCAGCAAGGTCTGGGGCCCCGAATACCGCGATGACCTCCAGTACCTCCGCGTCTGGGTGTCGCGCCTGCGCGCGAAGCTCGAAGTCGAGCCGGCGAACCCCCAGATAATCAAGACGCTCCAGGGCATCGGTTACATGTTCGAAGCCGAGGCGACGGCCGCGGTGCCCGCCGGGGGCTAACCTGTACTAACCCACCGCTTCGCAACAAGGACGATGGCGCAGCCAAGTGGCTGCGCCATCACCATTCCTAAAAGACGCAGGCAGACCGGCTACGCGGGCCGCTTTGGGATCATGACCTTTCGCTTGAAGTAGCAGACTTCCTCGCCCCGCTGGTTGATGCCCCGCGTCTCCACCGTGACGATGCCGCGGTCGGGTCGGCTCGACGACTCAACCTTGTCGAGCACTGTCGTCTCCGCCCGGATCGTGTCGCCGTGGAACGTCGGCTTCGAGTGCTTGAGTGACTCGATCTCCAGGTTGGCGATCGCCTTTCCTGAGACGTCCGCGACGCTCATGCCGAGCACGAGCGAGTAAACGAAGTTGCCCACGACCACGTTCTGCTTGAACTGGGTCTCCTCCTCCGCATACCAGCGGTCGGAGTGCAGGGGGTGGTGGTTCATCGTGATGTCGCAAAACAGGTGATCCTCTGACTCCGTGATCGTCTTGCTCGGCCAATGCTTGTACACATCCCCGACAACGAACTCTTCGTAATAGCGCCCGAACTTGTCTCGTCCGTCATGGATTGTCATGGCTTGCTCCTCGTGGTCTCGGTTTGGTCAGGGTGTCGCCTACGCTAAATCGGGTAGTCCTTGACAATCTGGCGAGCGATCACGGTCTTCTGGATGTCGCTGGTACCCTCGGCGATCACCATGAGCGGCGCGTCGCGGTAGTAGCGCTCCAGCGGAAGCTCCTTGCTATACCCGACGCCGCCGTGGATACGCATGGCGTCGAGCACGACCTCCTGGCACATCTCAGTGGAATAGAGCTTCGCGATTCCTGCGTCGAGGTCGCTGCGGACACCGGAGTCTTTCTTGCGCGCGGCGTCCAGGGTCAACAACCGGCCCGCCCGAATCTTCATCGCCATCTCCGCGAGGCGGAGCTGCTGTGCCTGGTGCTCGAAGATCGGCTTGCCAAACGCCTCGCGCTTCTGGGCGTAGCGAATAGCGTCATCGAAGGCTGCCTGCGCCAGCCCGACACCACGCGCGGACACGTTAATCCGCCCAACTTCCAACGCGGACATAATGTGTTGGAAGCCTGAGCCTTCCTTGCCTCCGAGTACCTGCGTGGCAGGCACGCGCGCGTCGTCGAAGGTCGCCTCCGTCGTCTCGACACCCTTGTATCCAAGCTTCTCGAGCCGCTTCCCCGGCGTGAATCCCGGCGTTCCCGCATCGACGAGGAACGCGGTGATTCCGCGGTGACGGGGCTGCACCGTCGTGTCCGTCTTCGTCATCACGAGGTAGACGCCTGCGCGCTGGCCGTTGGTGATCCACATCTTCTGCCCGTTGATGATGTAGTCGTCGCCGTCGCGGCGTGCCTGCGTCTTGATCGCCTGGGCGTCCGAGCCGGCGTCCGGTTCGGTGATGCTCAGCGCGCAGCGGATATCCGGCGGCACGAGTTTCGGAAGGTACTTCTGCTTTTGCTCTTCGGTGCCGTACTCACTGATGGCGTACCCAACGAGGACGTGCGTGTTGATGATGCCGGCGAGGCTCATCCAGCCCCGTGAGAGTTCCATACAGACCCCGGCATAGCACTCGAAAGTGAGGTCGAGACCTCCATAACTCTCGGGGATCTTGATCCCAAACAGCCCCATGTCCGACATGCCCTTGACCAGCGCGTCGGGGTACACATCGGCGTGTTCGAGGTCAGTGGCGACGGGCTTGACCTCCTTGTCCACCCAGACGCCCACGTTCTGGACGACTTCGCGGGCAATGGGATCGACCAGGTCGGCAGCAAAATCACGGGCCATGAAGCAGCGGAAACCGCCTTTCAGGAGGTTCGATGGTCGTCGTATTATCCCCGGCCCGCCCGCGCGCGCCACGCAGGGCTTACGGGAAACTCGCGGAGGGTTCGAGGTTGGCTGGATCGAAGAGGCTGGCATCGACCTTCGCTGCGTCGATGCGTGCCGCTTGTGAGCAGGCTACGTCGGTTGCGAAGAGCAGTGTGCCATCGGTGAGGTGCTCTTCGAAGTGCGCTGAAACCGGGAACAAAGACTCGGCGTTCAGTTTCCAGATCATCGTCTGTGGGTCGCCGGCAGGCTCGTCCTCGCCCGCTTCGTCCGGCGAGCGGACGCGCGAGCCGGTTGCCCGGATGAAGGGAACGCCGTTCTCTGACCCGCTTTCGAACTTCAGGTTATTGAGGTCGGCGAGCGAACCAACGTGGACGAGCCCTGCCGCCGCCCGGCTGCGAGCTATCGGCGGGAACGGTGTGGCGGGGTGATGCGCGACAGGCTGACCGGTGGACACGTTGCGTTCGACGTCGTCTGTGTCGGTCAGGACTGAGACTCCGGAGACGGTCTCTGTGCGGATAGCGTGGAGGTCCGGCGCGAACCATTGACGGACGCGCGATTGTTGCTCGCCATTTACCGTCGATGCGCATTCGACGACGAACACCGTGTGCGGCCGCGAGACGGCGTCGACGACGTCAGCGAGGTCTGGCGTAGTGGAGGCTCCGCCGCAGGCCGCCATCAGCGCCACGGCCCCAGCAAACGGGACCGCGGAATACCGCGACACGGCGCTCACGCTATCGCCCGTCCGGGACGCGATTCAACTGACCGTCTTCATCCCCTCGCGCGGCGCACCCACGAGGATGACCATGTTGCCATCAGGGTGCCTGTTCTCATACATCAGCTGGTGGCACTCGCCAGTCTGATTGAACTGGAACGTGCGCGAGAGGCAGGGATCGATCTTGCCGGCGAGAACCAGGTCGTTGAAGGCGTTCGCCTGGTCGTCGTTGGCGAAGTGAGAGCCCTGGAGGCGCTTCTGACGCATCCAGAGGTAGCGCAGGTCGACGTCGGCGTTATAGCCGGTGGTGCCCGCGCAGACGACGACCATGCCGCCCGTGTCGCAGACGAACATGGATGTCGGGATGGTGTTCTGACCGGGGTGCTCGTAGACGATGCGCGGGTTCTTCCGCTCGCCGACGGCGTCCCAGATTGCCTTGCCGAAGGCGCGAGCACCAGCGGTGAAGCCCGCCATTTCCTCGGATGCTTCCCAGTCGGGCATGCGGCTCCAGTGGTCAAAGTTCTTTCGGTTGATACAGCCGACCGCGCCCAGGCGCATGCAGAAGTCGAACTTCGATTCGCTGGAGACGACGGCGACGGGCTTCCCACCAGCCTGCGCCACGAGCTGGATGGCCATCGATCCCAGCCCGCCGGCGCCGCCCCACACGAGGACCACATCGCCCTCGCGGACGGTGTGCGGCGGCCAGCCGAAGAGCATGCGATAGGCCGTTGAACCGACGAGCGTCGGGGCGGCGGCTTCCTCCCACGTCAGGTGCGGCGCTTTCCGCATGCACTGGTGGGCCTGGACTTTCGTGAACTGCGCGAAGGAGCCCCAGTTGGTCTCGTAGCCCCAGATGCGGAAGGAGGGGCTGAACATCGGGTCTTCGCCGGCGACCACTTCCGGGGCGTTGATGTCCCAGCTGCCGCAGTGGACCACGACCTCGTCGCCGACCTTCAGGTTGGTGACGTTCGATCCAACTTTGTAGACGATCCCGGAGGCGTCGGAGCCGCCGATATGGAATGCTTCTTGCTCCCCCGCCTTCATCCTTGCGGCAATAACGTCCAGGGGGATGCCGAGGCCGGCCCACACATTGTTGTAGTTCACGCCGGCCGCCATCACATAGACGAGCGCGTCGTCGGGCCCAACCTCAGGAGTGTCGACGACTTCCTGCTGGAAGGCATGGCGAGGCTGGCCGAAGCGGTCCTGGCGGATGAGCTGGGCGTGCATGCGAGGGGGGACATGGCCGAGAGGCGGGGCGTCCCCGATGGCGTAGAGGTCTTGAAGCGTCTCGGTGGTCATCTCTGCTCCTCGGGGCGCGGCGTCCCTTCGCGTTGTATACAGGGTCGCGCGGAGCGCTCCCCGGCCAGAATAACGCGGCCGGTATCGAGCAGTAAACTACGCTCGGCCGCGAGCTATAGCCCCTCACTATGGGTTTGTAACAACCACCTCGACATTGCCACTCGCGCTTCTATAGCAGGCATCAACGACCCGGTGCGCCGCCAACGCGGTGCGGAAATCCGGGAACGCGGGCTTCGACTCATTGACCGATCGCAGGAAGGCGAAGTCTTCGAACATCCCGCGCCTCGCGAGCGTCATTTCGTCGTCCGTCAGACCGACGATCGACTGGTACCTCTCGAGCACCTCGTCGGCTTCGATGACCTGCTCCGCTCCGCTGCGGCCCTGCCACGTAATCGGCCCGATGAAGTCGTGGTCCGTCGCGAACCAGGCCCCATCGAAGAAGACCTCCAACCGACGCGTTGAGGGACGGTCGTCGCAGGAGTGCCAGATAGACGAGAGTGTCGTCTGGTGCCCGCCGGTGTGCTGGAACGTCGCCAGGGCCACGTCTTCAATGCCGGGGTGCGCCGTCGTGTAGCGCGTGTGACAGCGGACCGCCGATATCTCACCGAACAGCCAGCGGAAGAGGTCTACATCGTGGATTGAGTGTTCGATGAGTGTACCCCCACCCGCCCGCTCGAAGTCCCCCCGCCATGAGCTGCCGTAGTGACCGCGAATCGGGAAGAACTGGTCGTCGCGCAGGTGGGCCGTCAGGAACGGCCCAAGCCCCGGTTCCGACATCATGCTCTTGAGAACCGTGAATACCGGCGAGTAGCGGAGTACCAGCCCCACCTGGTTCACCACGCCGGCCGCCTCCACCGTAGCGACCATCTCCTCGACCTCGCTGAGTGACCTGGCGAGGGGCTTCTCGCAAAACACATGAAGCCCACGTGCGGCCGCCGCTTTCACGAGCGCCGGATGCTCCGCCGTTTCCGTGCAAATGTAGACGGCGTTCAGCCCCGGCAGCCTGAGGACGTCCTCTGCGTTCGCGGTGACCGTCGTCGCGCCCACGATGTTCGCGAACGATTCTGCGCGTTGTATCTCGCGGTCGCACACGGCCACGTAGTCGGCGGGCACGAGCTCCGATCTGATCGAGCCGCGAAGGTTGCGGGAATGGAACTGGCCAATGTGGCCACATCCGATGAGACCGATGACGGGTACTACCAAAGTCGCTCGTGTGCTCGCTTTCGACGATTTACGGGCATTTTACGGCGGCATTGCCAGAACGCGCCGGTTCCACAGCGAACGGCTCCTGATAATCCTCCACAGGGTCGAATGGCCCTTGGTCCTGCCCCTGGCAGGGTCGTGGAGCCGCCTGCGGAAGTCACCACCTTGGGGGCGCAAGTGTCATCTTCCGTAGGCGGCTCCACTCCTCCTGAGCCGCCCCGCTGCGTTTTGTTCCGTCAGGATCGCCGTGCTATAGTGCGGCCGTCTTAGGGACGAATTTCACAATCCGGGACAGCGTGCTCTACCAATACGGGCAACTCGGTATTCTGGCCATCATCGCGCTGCTCTTTCCGCTCGGCGCGCTGGTCACATCATGGGCGTTTCGTTACATAAAAATCCGCCCCGGTGGCGACCCAAACCCGGTCAAGGACGACATCTACGAGTGCGGCCTCCGCACTGAGGGCCCGAGCCTTGTGCAATTCAACTTCCGCTTCTACTACATCGCGCTTCTCTTCGTCCTATTCGATGTAGAGATCGTGTTTTTGTTCCCGTGGGCGCTGGTGTTCGACAAGATTGGCGTCGCCGGGTACCTCGAAGGGCTGCTCTTCATCGGGATCCTCGGCGTTGGCATTCTCTACGCGTGGCGGAAGCGTGCACTCGAGTGGCGCTTGTGACCCGCGAACTGAGCGGCCCCGAGCTCGCGGCATGGGCCGAAGCGGCCGTGCCCGGCTCTGTTGCCCGCATCACGCCCCAGTCCTGCTACCTCAAGCCAGACTCTCTGAGGCAGACGCTCCAGGCACTTCGCGAGTCGCCTGAAGCCGATCTCGTCCACCTCACGAACCTCTGTGGAGTCGACTACTGGGACCATTTCGAGGTCGTCTACCACATCCAGTCCTTCGATAAGAACCACATCGCTCTCTTCAAAGTGGAGGCGTGGGACCGGGCTGACCCGGTGGTGCCGAGTGTCGTACCGGTGTTCCATGGCGCCTGGATGCAGGAGAACGAGGCCTACGACCTGCTGGGCATCAAGTTCGAGGGCCATCCGAACCTCTACCGCATCTTCCTCTGGGAAGGCTACCCCGGATGGCCGCTGCGCAAGGACTTCCTTTCCATGCCTGGCGGACTGCAACCGGGCCTTGGCGAGTTCGCAGGTGTGGCGCGGCGCCCCGAGCCGCCCGTGCAGGTGGTGGAATGAGCAGCGCGCTGAAGTCCGAACCGTTCATCCTCAATATTGGGCCGCAGCACCCGTCGACCCACGGCGTGTTCCGGATCAAAGTGACCGTCGACGGCGAAAAGGTCCTCGACGCCGAGATGGTGATGGGTTACCTCCATCGCTCGATGGAGAAGCTCGCCGAAGAGCGCACGTACACCCAGAACATCCCCTTTACGGATCGCACCGACTACCTGGCGAGCATGTCCAACAACCTCGGGTATTGCCTCGCGGTGGAAAAGCTCGCCGGCATCGGCGTGCCATCCCGCGGCCAGGCAATCCGCGTGATCATGGCCGAACTGCAGCGGCTGGCGAGCCACTGCATGGCCGTTGGTGCGTTCACGAACGACACAGGCGCCTGGCAGACCCCCGTCATGTGGGCCTTCCGCGAGCGCGAGAAGCTCCTCGACATCTTCGAGATGACCTCAGGCGCTCGGCTGACGTGTAACTACATGCGCATCGGCGGCGTAGCCTTTGATATTCGCCCTGAGTTCGAGCCAGCGGTCCGGAAGATCCTGACGGAGTTCCCGCCGTTTATCGATGAGATGGAAGGCTTGCTCGTCGAGAACGAGATCTTCCTGGCCCGGACGCGAGGCATCGGCGTATTGAGCCCAGAAATGGCCACCAATTCCAGCCTCTCCGGACCGATGCTCCGCGGCAGCGGGATCGCCTGGGACATTCGCAAGGCGGACCCCTACTGCGGCTACGAGCAGTACGATTTCGACATCCCGATTGGGTACCAGGGCGATGCGTTCGACCGCTTCATCGTCCGCCTCGCAGAGATGAGGGAAAGCCTCAAGATCATCCAGCAGGCACTGGATGGCCTCCCGGGCGGGCCGCACAGTACGCAAGTACCTCTCGCGCTGCGTCCGCCGAAGGGTGAGGCCTACGCGAGAGTCGAGGGCCCGCGCGGGGAGCTCGGTTACTACGTCGTCAGCGACGAAGGTCCTTCACCCTACCGATTCCACATCCGTCCGCCCTCCTTCATCAATTTGAGCGCCCTCAAGGAGATGACAGTGGGAGGCACCGTCGCTGACGCCATCGTTGTTCTCGGCTCGATCGACATCGTGGTCGGGGAGATCGACCGTTGATCCCGCCATTCCTCGCGACGAGCCACTGGTACGACTTCCGTGACCTGTCAAACCTCTCCGGCGCTATCCTCGACCAACTCCATCGCGTGCTTCCGGATGGAGCCGTCTACGTCATCGGTGTGCTGATCGGCTTCGCCGCCAGCTTCCTCATCTTCGTGCTGCCGTCGCAGCTCTACGTCGGCGTCCTCGGCGAACGCAAGTTCATCGGACGGATGCAGTCGCGCTTCGGCCCCAACCGCGTGGGCAAATTCGGAGTTTTGCAACCCATTGCCGACGCGATAAAGCTGCTCACGAAGGAGGCGCTCACGCCGTCAGGAGCCGACAAGCTCGTGATGTATGCCGCGCCGATCGTATTCGTCATGCCGGCAGTGATGCTCTTCGCCGTCATCCCCTTCGGCCCGCGCATGATCCTGGCGAACGTTCCGACCGCGCTCATCTACTTCCTCGGCATCTCCTCTGTGCCGGTGATCGCCGCCTTCATGTCCGGATGGAGCCACAACAACAAGTACAGCCTGTTCGGGGCGATGCGCATCGTCGCGATGACCATCAGCTACGAAGTGCCGCTCGTGCTCACGCTCCTCGGGGCGGTGCTCTTCACGCACACACTCAGCCTGAATGACATGGTCTTCTGGCAGAAGGACTACCACATCTGGGTCGTCTTCCTTCAGCCGCTCGCCTTCGTCATCTACTTCATCTGCGTGAGCGCCGAGCTCAACCGGACACCGACCGACATCGCCGAAGCCGAATCGGAGATCGTCGCCGGCTACCTGACCGAGTACTCGGGCATGAAGTGGGGCCTGTTCTACGGCATGGACATCGGCTACGCGCTCGCCGCGGCCGCTTTCGGCGCGACCGTGTTCCTCGGCGGGTGGTCGCTGTTCGGCCTCGACAAGTGGATCCCACCCTGGGCGATCATCATTGGGAAGACCCACCTCTTCTATTTCCTCTTCATCTGGACGCGCGGCACGCTTCCACGCCTCCGCAGCGATCAGCTGATGGAGTTCGGCTGGAAGTTCATGCTCCCCATCGCGTTGGCGAACCTCGTGGTCGTTGCGACGGAGCGGATCATTTGGGTCGAGCAAGACCTCGACAAGAACATCGTCTACCTGTTCGCCGTCATCAATATCGTTCTCGCCGTGGTGGTCGTTTGGGCCTGGTCGCGGTTCCTCGGCTACCGGCCAGAGCGCAATCCGAAACGGCCGCGAATGGTAGGGCAGGCGCGGGGCTATGTCCCCATCGGCGACCCTGCAGTGAAGAGCGAGGCGAACTGATGGATGGCGTGGGACCCACCGTATCGTTCTGGATTCTCTCAGCCCTGACGCTCGTCGCCGCCGGCGGCGTCATGCTCTCGCGCAACCTTCTGCACGCCGTGCTCTTCCTGATCGTCACGTTTGTTGGGGTCGCCGGGTTCTTCCTTCTCCTGTCAGCGGAGTTCATCGCGATGGCCCAGGTGGTGATCTACGTCGGCGCCATTGCGGTGCTGGTGCTCTTCGCAGTGCTGCTTACTCCCCGTGCCGGCCGGGACAATGGAGAGACGAAGATGCTTCTCCCGGGTCTGCTGCTCGGGGTGTGTCTGGCTGCCGTCTTCATCTTCGTCTTGAACGACACCACCTGGAGTACGTCCAAAGTCGGCCCTCAACTCAGCGCGCCGGACCTTGGTGAGGCGCTCGTTCAGACGTGGGCATTGCCCTTCGAGATCGCGTCGGTGCTGCTGACTGCAGCGCTCGTTGGCTCCATCATGCTGGCGCGCACACCCGAGGAAGAGGCGGAGGACGCACTGGCATGAGCGTCGGCATCGAGAATTTCCTGATCGTCGGAGCGATCTTGTTCTGCCTCGGCTTCGTCGTGGCCCTGACGAAGCGGAACGCCATCGGCGTGCTCATGGGCGTCGAGCTCATGCTCAATGCCGTCAACCTGACGCTGCTGACGTTCTCACGCTTCACCGTCAGCGACCGGCCGGTCACCGGCCAGGCGTTCGTCGTGTTCGTTATCACGGTCGCGGCGGCAGAGGCCGCCGTTGCCCTTGCGATGGCCGTTTCCGTCTACCGGAACCGGCAAACCGTTGATGTCGACCGCATCAACCTGCTGAAGTCCTGACGCGCCATGTGGGTTGAATTCATGACCGTTCCCAACGCCTACGTGGCCGAAACATGGCGTGAGTTGTTCGCCGCTGAGGGCCTCTCGGTCCGCGTTATCCCGCCCGTGGGAAGGGGGGAACAGGTCCCCATGCGGGCAGAGCGAACGCTCTACGTTCCCACCGGCCGGGCTCACGTCGCGCGCGAAATCCTGAGGAAGATCTGACGATGCTCTTTCTCGAAGCCGCCCCAACCATGCCGACCATCTCCGAAGGTTTGCTCTGGGCGATCATCGCTGCGCCGCTGATCGCGTGGGCGCTCATCGTCGTCTACGTCCGCAAGATCCCCCTTGCCGCCGGCTGGCTTGCCATGCTCGGGATCGGCATTGCGTGCGTGCTCGCCTATGTCGTGCTCTTCAATGTCCGCGACGCTGATGGCGGCATCGCCATTCATACGCACCACTGGTACAGCGCCGGTCCGCTCTCCGTGAATCTTGGTGTCCGTGTCGACGGTCTCACCGCGATCATGCTTGTCGTTGTCACGACGGTGTCGCTCTTGGTGCAACTCTACTCAACCGGCTACATGAAGGGCGACCCCGGCTACGGCCGGTACTACGCACACATGTGCCTCTTCACTACGTCGATGCTAGGGCTTGTCCTCGCAGACAACCTCTTCATGATGTTCATTTTCTGGGAGTTGGTCGGCCTCTGCAGCTACCTGCTCATCGGGTTCTGGTACCACCGCCCGAGCGCCGCCGCAGCGGCCAAGAAGGCGTTCATCGTTACTCGTATCGGCGACCTCGGCTTCCTGGCGGCCATCCTCTTGATCTGGACCCGAGCCGACACCTTCGACGTGAGCGCCATCCAGCAGATGGCCACTGGCGGAGCCTTGGCGTCGTGGGTGGTGACGTGGTTTTCGCTGGGCATCTTCGCGGGCGCTGCCGGAAAGAGCGCGCAGTTCCCGCTCCACGTGTGGCTGCCGGACGCGATGGAAGGTCCTACGCCGGTGTCGGCGCTTATCCATGCCGCGACCATGGTTGCCGCCGGCGTCTACCTGGTGGCCCGCTTCTTCCCGGTGTTCGAAACCTCCGCTGACGCCCGCCACGTGGTCATGTGGATTGGCGCCGTCACAGCGCTTATCGGTGCCACGATCGCGCTGGTTCAAACGGACTTCAAGCGCGTGCTCGCCTACTCCACCATCAGCCAGCTCGGTTACATGATGCTGGCTTTGGGAGCTTTCGGTTACGTCGCAGCCATCTTCCATCTGTTCACGCATGCCTTCTTCAAGGCGCTCCTCTTCCTTGGCAGCGGTTCCGTCAACCACTCAACGAACACGTTCGACATGCGCAAGATGGGCGGGCTGAAGAAACACATGCCCATCACCTATTGGACGTTCGTGATTGGCGCGCTGAGCCTCTCGGGGATCTTCCCGCTCGCCGGGTTCTGGTCGAAAGATGAGATCCTGTTGGACGCGTGGCGCGAGAACCGCGCCGTTTGGGCCATCGGCGCGGGCGTCGCCTTCCTCACCGCGTTCTACATGTTCCGGGCCATCTTCCTGACCTTCCATGGTGAGTACAAAGGCGGCGAACCAGTCGACCACCACGATCCCGAGAACCATTTCCACGGCGACCCCGCCCATCCGCACGAGTCGGCATGGGTGATGACGCTTCCCCTGGTCCTGCTTGCTATTCCTGCCATCGCGGCGGGGTGGCTCAACATCGACGCCGGCTTCATCAACGGCTGGTTTGGGCATTTCATCAACGGTGCGCTTCCCGAAGTCCCGCACGAAGCAAGTGGCTTCGCGTGGAACGTCGCCATTAGCTCTACGGTCCTTGCGCTGGCCGGTATCGGCCTGGCGTACGTCATGTACTACCGGGAGTGGGTGTCGGCGAAGTCGGTCCGTGCCAGCTTTGCGCCGCTGGCGATCGTCTTCGAGCAGAAGTACTACCTCGACAAGCTGTACGAGGATGTTTTCGTTGTTCGCATCTTCCAGAACGGCTGGAACCGGCTCCTGGAGCTCAACGATAAGTGGGTAATCGACGGGGCCGTGAACGGTTCGGCCACGCTGGTGCGTGACATCAGCTCGCGTGCCCGCGCGCTCCAGACCGGCCAGCTCCAGAGTTACGGTCTCGGCTTCGCCGCCGGGATCATCATCCTCGTCGTCGCCGTCTTCGCGGCGAACCCGTTGTAGGAGGAAGCCATGCTGTTGACAGTCCTCGTCTTCCTCCCGGCCGTCGCTGCCGCAATCATTCTGTTGTTGCCGCAGCGGTCTGAGGGCTCGGCCAAGTGGCTCGCCCTCTTTGCGTCCGTGGCGACGCTTGCGATCTCGATCTGGATGTTCTTCGACTTCGACCAGAACCAATCGGGTTTCCAGTACGTCGTGCGCAAGGAGTGGGTCGACGTCGGCTCGTTCAACCTCCAGTACTTCATGGGCGTGGACGGCCTGAGCATGGCCATGGTCATTTTGACGACCTTCCTCACGCTCGCCTCAGTACTCATATCCTTCAGTGTGAAGCGGCGCGAGCGCGCCTATTACGCCTGCCTGTTGGTGCTCGCGACATCGGTGCTTGGCGTTTTCGTGGCGCTCGACTTCATGCTGTTCTTCCTGTTCTGGGAGCTCGAGCTCTTCCCGATGTTCCTCCTCATCGCCGTCTGGGGATCCGGGCGTAAGGAATACTCGGCGACGAAGTTCGTCCTCTACACGATCGCCGGCTCGGCGTTCATGCTGGTGGGCATACTCGTCCTCGCGTTCAACCAGGGAACCTTCGACATCGAGCAGCTCGGCCACGCCAGCGTGGCCGGCACCGTCATCCCGGTGCGCTGGGTGTTCCTCTTCCTGTTCATCGGGTTCGCCGTCAAGCTGCCCATCGTTCCGCTGCACACATGGCTTCCCGATGCGCACAGCGACGCGCCAACGGCAGTCTCCGTGATGCTCGCCGGCGTCCTCCTGAAGATGGGCGGCTACGGCATCATCCGCACGTGCGTCACCATCCTCCCCGGCGTAGCCGACGACTATTCGATCTGGTTCGCTGCCATTGGTGCGGTGAGTGTGCTGTATGGAGCGTTCGTCACCCTTCGGCAGCGCGACGTGAAGCGGCTCATAGCCTATTCGTCCGTGAGCCACATGGGGTTGGTGTTGCTCGGTATCGGAGCGCTCGGCACGACAGGACTCATGGGCGCGACGTACCAGATGCTCGCCCACGGCGTCATCACCGGACTCATGTTCGTGATGATCGGCCTCATGTACGAGCGCACGCACACCCGTGACATTCCGCGCCTTGGCGGACTTGCTCGACAGATGCCCTTGATTGCCACCGGACTCGTCTTCGCAGGATTCGGCAGTGTCGGCCTTCCCGCGCTGGCCGGTTTCATCGCTGAGATCACGGTCTTCCTTGGAACCTTCCAGCGGTACGAGTGGGCCGTGCTGATGGCCATTTTCGGCGCGGTGCTCTCTGCCGGCTACGTCCTCTGGATGCTTCAGCGCGTGGTTTTCGGGCCTGTGAAACACGAATGGGACGAGGTCACCGACCAGCACTTCTGGTGGGAGCATTCGGCCGTCGCCGGACTCGCGGCGCTCGTCATCCTTCTCGGCGTGTATCCGGGCCTGCTTATGGACATGATCGAGCCGGCCATTTCCACGGTCATGTTGAGGGTGGGCTCGTGAACGCAATTGATGTCGCAGGCCCGCAGCTCGCCATCCTGATCACCGCGGGTATCGTGCTCGTGCTGGATGCGCTCGTGCCCCATCAGCGGCGCATACTTCCGTTCGTCGCGCTGATTGGTATCGGAGCGTCGGCCGCGTGGACATCGTCGTGGGTAGGCCGCGATGAGTACCAGACCGCGTTCTCGGGCACGCTCTCGCTCGACCAGTACTCCGTGTTCTTTTACTACCTTTTCGCGGGTATAACGGCGACGGTCGTGCTCGCCTCCATCGATTGGGTCAATCGCGAAGGCCGAGGGCAGGGCGAGTACTACGCGCTGGTCCTCACTACCTGCGCGGGGCTCATGTTTCTGTCTGCCGGACGAGACCTGATTACCATATTCCTCGCGCTTGAGCTCTCGTCGATTCCGCAGTACATCCTCGCCGGGTGGGGCAAGGACGACCGGTCCAGTGAGGCCGGTCTGAAGTACCTGCTCCTCGGGGCCATCGCATCGTCCCTGCTGCTCTACGGCATGGCGCTGCTCTACGGCCTGACGGGCACGACGTTCCTTACCGAGATCGGATCGATCATCCAGTCCGGTGGCGAGGCGAATCGTTCGCTGCTCGTCCTCGCCATGGCGCTGCTTATCGCAGGGTTCGGCTTCAAAATGGCGATCGTTCCCTTCCAGATGTGGGTGCCGGACGTCTACCAGGGAGCGCCCACTCCCGTGGCGGCGTTCCTCTCTGTTGGCTCCAAGGCCGCCGCGTTCGCGGTAGTGACGCGGATCTTCTTCGAGGCCCTGGGGGCGAAGTTCCTGAGCGACGACTGGTCGATGATTTTTGCAGTGATCGCCGCTGTCACGATGACCGTTGGCAACGTGGCTGCGATCGTCCAAACGGACATCAAGCGCATGCTCGGCTATTCGTCCATCGCGCAAGCAGGCAACTTCCTGGTGGGCCTGGCGGCGATATCGATCAGCGGCGGACAGTTCACCGAGGGCGCCAGCGGCGTGCTGCTCTTCCTCGCCGCGTACGCGTTCACGAACCTCGGGGCGTTCATCGCCATCATCGCCATCTCCCAGAAGATCGGCAGCGACCAGATCAAGGACTACTCCGGAATGTGGAAGCGAGCGCCGTTCCTCACATTGGCTCTCGCGTTCTGCCTGGTTTCGCTCACCGGGATTCCACCCACGGCGGGGTTCTGGGCCAAGATGTACATCTTCAAGGCAGGCGTTGACGCCGACCTGACCTGGCTGGTCATCATCGGCGTGCTGAACAGCGTCGTGTCGGCCTATTACTACCTTGGCGTGGTCCGGCAGATGTTCCTTGGTGACGCGGAGGAAGGTGTCGCCGCGATCCGTCCGACCCCTTCCATCGGCTTGTCGCTGAGCGTGGCGACGCTGGGCGTGTTCGTGTTCGGCATCGTCCCGATGCCGCTTATCTCGGCGGCGAAGGACGCTGTCGCGATTTTCGCTGTGAAGTAGAAGGGGCTGGTGCCATCGCCTACGACATCTCCATAGAAATCACCGTGCCGTCCCCTGCGGTGGATGTGGCCTCCCTCCACGACCTCGCCGTGCGCGTGCTGTCGGGGGAAGACGTCGCGGATGGGACCGCCCTCGCGATACTGGTCATCGACGATGGTGAAATCCAAAGGATGAACCACCAGTTCCTTGGCATCGACGAGCCCACGGACGTCCTCTCGTTTCCCGATGAGGCCGATGACTTCGTTCAAGGAATGGCCGACGAGACACTCCTCGGCGATATCGCGATTGCCCTGCCAACTGCGGCGCGGCAGGCCGATGCTGCCGGTCACTCGCTCGATCGAGAACTCGCGCATCTCTTGACTCACGGCATCCTCCACCTCTGCGGCTACGACCACGTGGACAGCCCCGCCGATGAGGCGCGCATGCGATCGCGCGAAGAGCATTACCTGGGCGATCTCGGCGCCGTCCACGCCCACTGACGGTCGTGGCGGAAACACATCTGTTCTATACTGGTGTCATCTCGCGAGGGCCACGCTCCCGGTCTGGAATCTGATTGCTCTACGGAAAATGGCGCCCACAGGGATTCGACGAGGTCGTGGGACAGGATCACGTCGTCACCACCCTGAGGAATGCCCTCATCGCCTCGGACAAGGCCCGTAAGTCCGGCGCGCCCGACCCACTGGCACACGCCTACCTGTTTAGCGGTCCTCGCGGCACCGGCAAGACTACTACCGCTCGCATCCTTGCCAGGGCGGTTAACTGCACGAATTTGGTCGACGGAGACCCGTGCAATGTGTGCGAGTCGTGCCAGGCAATCACGCGCGGCAACGCCCTCGATTTGATCGAGATGGACGCTGCCAGCAACCGGGGAATCGAAGACATCCGCGAGCTGCGTGAGAAGATCGGCTTCGCGCCCAGTGATCTCGCGAAGAAAGTCTACCTGCTCGACGAAGTCCACATGCTCACGGAGGGCGCCTTCAACGCGCTGTTAAAGACGCTCGAGGAGCCGCCGCCGCACGCCATCTTCATCCTCGCGACCACCGAATTGCACAAGATGCCGGCTACGATCATCTCGCGCTGCCAGCGCCATGACTTCCATCGCGTCCAAAACGATGCGATCATTCGCCGCCTTCAGATTATCTGCGATGGAGAGGGCTTTTCGGTGCCCCGCGAAGGGCTGCTCGCCATGGCGGTACAGTCGCGCGGTGGAATGCGCGACGCTGTGACGATGCTTGAGCAGACCGTAGCCCGCTACGGGCCCTCTCCTACCGCTGACGACGTCAACGCCGCGCTCGGGCTCGTTCACGACCCCAGGGCGGCGTTGCTCGTACGTGCGCTAATCGAAGAAGACCTTGGCGAGGCGCTCCGAATCGCTCGTGAGGTGGCTGACGACGGGATCGACATCTCGCGGTTCACTCGTGCCGCAGTGGATTTGCTCCGGGAAATTGTGCCAGCCGTTGTCGCTGCGGGCCGCCACCAGCCCCAGCCGGGCATGGCGGTCGACACTGGACTCGTGGCGCTTGCGCTTGAGCGCGGAATTTCCGTACGGCCGCTTGTGACGGCGATCCGGGAGCTTGCCGAAGCGGACTTCCGGCTCGATCCGGCCAGTCCGATCCCACTCGAAGTAGCCTGCGCGACGTCAATCTTGCAGCCCCAGGCCGCCGCAGTTGCTCCCGCGGCCGCATCGGAAACCAGCAGCGGCGGGAGACCGAACGCGCCCCAGCGCGTGCGGCGTTCGGTTGCGCCGGATGGCGGAGCGGGCGACGCGAGCCGCGAAGAGCAGTTCCTCAAGACGCTCTATGAAAACTGCCGCATGGTAAATGCGCGCATGGGTGCGTGGCTGAACGATTCGTGCGAGGTGCGGTCGCTCGACGGTGATGAGATCGAGCTCGGATTCTTCTACCCGATGCATATGCAGAAAGTCGACACGGATTGCCGCTCGCTCGTGGAGCAGCAAGCTGAGATCATCCTGGGGCGCCCGGTTCGCTTGAAAGTGAGTCTCATCGAACGGTCGGCGCAGGCCAAACCGGCGACCAAACGGGGGCATCTGGCGGAGGCTGCGCGCGCGATGGGCGCTACGCCGGTTGGGAAGGAGTAGCGTCTGATGGCGAAGAGTAGCGGCAACAATCGATACCTGCGACGGTCCGGAGGCGGTGGTGGCCCTGGCGGCGCGCGCGGCGCTGGCGCTGCAAACCCACTGGCTGCGGCCCAGGAGATGCTCGCAAAGGCACAGGCCGAACTCGCCGCGACGAGCGTGGAGGGAACGGCGGGAGGCGGTGCGGTGCGCGTCACGATGTCGGGAGAGCAGAAGATCACCGGCATTGCGATTGAGCCGGATGTCGTCGACCCGGACGATGTCGAAATGCTCCAGGACCTGATCATGGCGGCTATCGAAAACGCCGCCGAACGTGCGGCAGAGCTCCAGGCTCAGTCGTTTGGGGCGATCACGGGCGGACTCAACCTGCCAGGACTGGGCCTCGGCTAGCGAGAATGCCTGAAGCCACCGGCACCCCCGAGCCTATCGCCCGGCTCGTCGATGCCTTCCACAAGTTACCTGGCATCGGGCCCAAGTCTGCGCAGCGGCTCGCATACCACGTGCTGCGGGCTCCCGAACAAGATGCAGCGAACCTCGCGAACGCGCTTCTCGATGTGAAGCGTCGCATCGCGTTTTGCTCGATTTGCATGAACATCACCGAGAGCGACCCCTGTACGTACTGCCGCGATCCCCGGCGTGACCGTTCGGTCATCTGCGTCGTCGAACAACCGCTGGACATCCTTGCCCTCGACCGGGCGGCGGGGTACCGCGGCCTCTATCACGTGCTCCACGGAGTGCTCAATCCGATGGACGGCATCGGGCCTGAGGAACTGCACATCCGCGAGCTTATCGAGCGGCTCAAGTCCGACGAGGTGAAAGAAGTCATCATGGCGACGAACCCGAGCCTCGAAGGCGAGGCCACCGCCATGTATATCCAGCGCCTGGTAGGCCCGGCCGGAGTTCGGGTGACCCGGCTCGCAAGGGGGCTTCCCAGCGGAGCGGACCTGGAGTACACGGACGACGTGACGCTCTCACGCGCCCTCGAAGGGCGCCAGGACTTCTAGCTGTGTCCGAGCGCCCGCGTACCTACAAGACCGAAGGCATCGTTCTTCGTCGACGGAATCTCGGCGAAGCCGACAGCGTCTTCACACTTGTTCAGCGATACCGAAGGCAGGTTCGACGGCGTCGCCAGGGGCGTCCGCAAAGCACGCAGCCACATGCGCGGCCACCTCGAGCCTCTCACACGTGCTCGCGTCATGCTCGCTCGCGGTCGAACGCTCGACGTGTTCACGCAGGCGGAGACCGTGACGGCCTACCGCGCGATCCGCGAAGACCTCGAACGAAGTGCCGCCGCGCTCTACTGCGCCGAGCTCGTTGAGCAGTTCACGGCGGAGCACGCCGAGCAGCCGGGTATCTATGGCCTGATTTTGGACCTCCTCGAGGCCCTCGATGCTGGTGCGCCGTTATTCGCCGTTCGCTACTTCGAGGTGCGCATCCTCATGTTGGCCGGATATGAGTTGCAGCTCGATGCCTGCACGATCTGCTCCGGACGTCTGCCGGAGGAGGAGACGCTGCTTTCGCCAGAAGCTGGCGGGCTCATCTGTCCTCTCTGCCGCGGCCGCGCTGGTAGGGGACGCCTGCTCGCCGCCCGCACCGTTAAGGTGCTTCGATTCGCTGCTCGGGAAGAGCTGGCCCGCTTCGCAGCCCTTCGAGTGGACGACCAGCTGACGCGCGAACTCGAATACGCCCTTGCTGACGTCATCCGGTACGTCCTCGACCGGGAGCCGCGATCGGGTCGCTTCGTTGCGGAAGTCGCGCGCCTGGGAACGAACCGGCACCAAACCGAAGCCCCTGTAGAATAGCGACACATTCATCGCGAAGTTGGTCCCACATGCCCATCTACGAGTACTTCTGCCAGCCCTGCAACGGAATCTTCGAGGAGCTGCGGCCAATCCGCGAAGCGTCGGACCCCGTCCCGTGTCCGCAGTGTTATAAGGACGCAGCGCGCATCATGCCGACGTCGTTCGCCGCGTTCACGTTCCGCGAAGGGTATCCGCGCCGTATCCCCGACGACGGCACCTACTACCATCTCGGCAAGAAGGTGAAGAATCTCGTCACCAGCGCCCGTCCCAACGAGCACCCCGAGATCAACAAGCCAGAACCAAAGCGTCGTAAGTCGAAAGGCGACATCACCGCGCTCACGGACATGCAAGAGGCGGCGGCGAAGGGCGACTTGCAGGACCTCTACGGCGTCGGCGTTGAGCCGCAAAAAGTTCTGGACATGGTGGATCAGGGCCGCGTGTTGCGAAAGGGATCTGGCCGGCGGAGCAGTTAGCTCCGCCGCGCGAGGACGTACTCGCCGATCTCGTAGAGACTCCGCCGCGCCTCCCCGTCGGGGAGGAAGGCGATTGCCTCCTCGGCGCGTTTGACGTAGTCCCTCGCCATATCCATCGAGACATCCAGCACTTCGGTGGAGCGGATCATGTCTATGGCTTCCTGCAGACGTTCTTCGCGTCCGCGTCTTGCGGCGAAGAACCGCTTTATTGGGTTGTCACGGGGGTAGCGCTCCAGCAAGAGCAGGCCCGGCAGCGTAATGGTCCCTTCGCGGAGGTCGCTCCCTACCGGCTTCCCCATCTCCGCCTCGTCGCCAGTGAAGTCGAGGATATCGTCGGTGATTTGGAAGGCCATGCCGATGCTGTAGCCGTAGAGGCGCAGCGCCTCCACCATGCCTTCGTCACAACCGCCGAGCGCCGCGCCCCCCTCGGTCGCGTTCGCGAAGAGCGCGGCCGTCTTCCCGCCAATGCGCCACAGGTAGTTCTGAATGTCCTTCCCTACGTCGAAGGCAGCAGCATCCTGGTCGAGCTCGCCGCTCGTCATCTTCATGAGCGCCAGCGCGAAGAGGCGGGTGACGTGCAGACTACCGGTCCGTGTCACCATCTCGGCGGCGTTCGCGAACATGTAGTCGCCAAGGAGCACGGTCAATGCGTTGTCGAAGATGCTGTTTGCCGTCGGCCGGCCGCGCCGGCTCTCCGCACCGTCAACGACGTCGTCGTGGACGAGGCTCGCTGTGTGCAGCAGTTCGATTGCGGCGCCCAGCGGCACAAGCCTGTTGAGGTTGTAGTCCCCGAACGCACCTGCGAGGAGCACAAGCGCCGGACGGAGCCGCTTGCCGCGCGCCTGCAGTGCGTGGTCCAGCATGCGCTTGAGCGGAGCGAGTTCAACCTGCTTGGTCGACTCGAGCAGATCCTCCACCAGAATCATGTCCTCGGCCACGGGACCGTAGAGGCTGACGGGCGTGGTCTGCGTCACGATGTCCCCGTCGCCGCTGGAACCCGCACGCCGAAGACACGAAGCGCATTGGCTGTCGTTGCCTCGGCGGCCGCACCGAAGGCGATGCCACGGGCTTTTGCCAGTGCGCCAACCGCCTCCACGACATGCGCCGGCTCATTCCGGCGTCCGCGAAGTGATTGCGGCGGGAGGTATGGACTGTCCGTCTCGACCAAGAGCGACTCCAGCGGGAGGTCGGCGGCTATCCTACGGGCCTCGTCGTTGCCGGGATAGGTCACCACGCAGGCCAGCGAAATTAGGAAGCCAATAGCCGCGTAACTCCGTGCCTGTTCCACCGAACCGCCGAAGCAATGCATGACGCCGATCGGTGCTGTGCCGGGCTGCCAATCGCGTTTGCGCGAATAGTCACTCAGGTGGTGGTAGATGGCATCCTCCGCGCCGCGTGAGTGCACCGAGACCGGCTTGCCGGCCCCGGCGGCTATGGCGAGCTGGGCGTCAAGGAGCTTCCGTTGCTGGTCATGCGGCGAGTGGTCGCGATAAAAGTCGAGCCCGATTTCTCCCACCGCCACCACTGATGCCAGGTTCGCCTGCGTTTCCAACTCGGAGAGCATCGTTGGGCTAACGTCTTTGGCTTCATGTGGATGGAAGCCTACCGCCGGAAACAGGACCGATGACTGCTCGGCCATGTCGATCGCCTGGCGGTTGGACTCGGCGTCGTAGCCGCACAGCAGGATGCCGACGACGCCTGCGGCCTGTGCGCGGTGCAGCACGAGTTCCACATCGGTGAACGCCGGGTCCTGGAGATGAGCGTGGCTGTCGAACACCTGCGGCATCAGGCGCGGACCTCCGCCGTGACGTCCAGTTTGGTGTACAGCGCTCGCTGCGGCCCAAGGCGGGTGCCGGCCACCACCGGTACGTATCGCCAGCCATCATCGGCGATGGTTCCGGGCTGAGCCAGGTCTTCGTGCAGACGCGCCGTCGAGAAGGGGATCACCGGGTGAAGCAGCGTCTTCAGGGCGTTGATCACGCTGAGCGTCGTTGCCAGCGTTTCGGCGGCGTGTGCGCGGTCCGTTTTGATAGCTTTCCACGGTGCCCGGTCGTCGATGTACTTGTTCGCCGACTGGGCGAGCTTCAGCGCCTCCTGCATTCCGTTGCGGAAGTGGCATGCCGCGAACTCGGCGCCAACGGAGTCGAACGCAGCTTCGGCGCCTGCGAGGAGGGAGGAGCTCTCCGCGGAAAGCTCTCCGCTTTCTGGAACGATGCCGTCAAAGTTCCGATGGATCATCGAGATCACCCGGTTCGCCAGGTTGCCCCACGTCGCGATCAGCACATCGTTGTTCGCCCGGATCAGCTCGTCTTCACGGAACTCAGAATCGCTCGTCTCCGGCAGAATCGTCGTCAGGTAAAACCGCACGACGTCCGGATCGTAAACATCGAGGAGGTCCAGGACCCACGTCCCTGTGCCCTTCGACTTGCTCTGCTTCTGTCCTGCGGAGAAGTTGACGTACTGGTTGGCCGGAACGTCGTACGGCAGGTTGAGGTGCTCATATCCGAGCAGCATCGCGGGCCAGATGATCGTGTGGAACGGGATGTTGTCCTTCCCGATGAAGTAGTAAGAACGCGTGGATGGCTCCTGCCAGAACGGCTTCCACGCTTCGGGGTCGCCCTTGCGCTGCGCCCACTCCCGCGTCGCCGAGAGGTAGCCGATCACGGCATCGAACCAGACATAGATCCGCTTCGCTTCCCAGCCTTCGACAGGGACAGGAACACCCCAACTGATATCGCGGGTGATGGCACGGTCTTTGAGGCCCTCGTTCAGTGCCCCCAGCGTAAAATTGAGGACGTTGCGCCTCCAGTGCGCCTGCTTACCGACCCAATCTTTGAGCTCCTGCTCCACCTCCGTCAGCTTCAGGAAGTAGTGTTCCGACTGCCGCACGACCGGTGTCGCGCCGGTCATCCGGCTCCGGGGAGCGATCAGATCGACGGCGTCGAGCTGCGAGCCGCAGTTGTCGCACTGGTCGCCGCGGGCTTCCGTGTAGCCGCAAATCGGACACGTGCCCTCCACATATCGATCCGGCAAGAACCGGTCAGCTTCAGGGTCATAGAGCTGATCCTGCGTGCGGCGATAGAGGAGTCCTGCGTCGAGCAGACGCAGGAACACTTCCTGCGTCGTCCGGTAATGGTTTTCGGTCAGAGTCGTCGTGTAAAGGTCGAAGCTGATGCCGAGTCGTTCCCACACCTCGACGATCTTCGCGTGGTAGCGTTCCACGATTACGCGCGGCTCCACGCCCTCTTTGTCAGCGGTAACCGTGATGGGCGTGCCGTGACAGTCGGACCCGGACACCATGGCGACCTCGTTGCCCGCGAGGCGGTGATAGCGCGCGAAGATGTCGGCTGGCAGGTAGGCGCCGGCCACCTGCCCGACGTGCAGCAGGTAGTTCGCGTACGGCCACGCTACGCAGACGAGGATCCGTTCGGACAAGAAACAGCCTTGAAAAGAGGATGATTCGAGTCTAGCACAGGGGTGCTTTGCGGGCCGTCAGCCGCCTTCCCACAGTGCGTAGGCGCGTTCCTTCGCCACGCCGAAACGCCGTCCCGCCTCGGCTGCCGCGGCCGAACGGCGCGCGCCCGCTCGCTGCATCTCGGCCATGTACGCCCGGAGGTCGTCGTCGCCAGCCTCGGGCCGCGACCCGACCTCCACGACGACGGTGCACTCACCGCGGGTCGTTGCGAAGTGTTCGGCCAGTTCCTTGGCTCGGGCCCGGCGCACCTCTTCATGCACCTTCGTCAATTCGCGACAAACGGCGACCCGCGGGTTCCCCAGTGCCTCCGCCACATCGTGCAGCGACGCGGCGAGCCGGTTCGGGCTTTCGAAGAACACCAGCACCGATCCCGTCCGCGCGGCCTCCGCAAGCCGGGCTCTCCGTGCGCCTGCCGACCGCGGGAGAAAGCCGAGGAAGTGCAGATCGTCGCCGCCGAAACCGGCTACCGAAACCGCCGCCGCAAGCGCCGACGGCCCGGGGACCGCGACCACATTGACGGCCGCGTCGAGGGCTGCGTCGATGAGTCGCGCGCCAGGATCCGCGACAACTGGCGTCCCCGCGTCTGATACCAGAGCGACGACCCCCTCTCGTGCCGCCGCGACGAGACCCGGGATCCGCCGTTCGACGTTGTGTTCGGTGAGGCTCGTCATCTGACCGCGGCCGCCCGCTGCGCGCACGAGTGGCCCACTTGTCCGCGTGTCCTCCGCCGCGATGAGGGTGGCCGCGCCGAGGACTGCGGATGCGCGCGGACTGAGGTCGCCGAGGTTGCCCAGCGGCGTCGCCACCACGTAAAGCCCAGGCGCAAACTCCGGAGAAGGAAGAATTGGCGCGGTCAATTGCACATAACGACAAGGCCTAACTCGATTCGTGTTGACCCTGTTCCGAACGCCCCTCTACACTCGAATAATACAGGCGGTCAGCCCGTTGGGGCCGCTACTCCACCGCCGGGATTGCGCTGACTTGAGTACTGCTGTTCACCTTTCCTCCGCCGCCTCCGAAATGCCGGAGCGCGGCCATGCGCCGTTGGATTCCATTCCCCAATTCAAGCAACTTCGCCGAGCGTACGGGTTCGATGAGGTTGCCATCGTACCCGGCGACGTCACGATCAATCCTGAACTCGTTGAACTGGGGCTCGACATCGGGCCCCATCATTTTAGTGTGCCGTTTCTCGCTTCGGCGATGGATGCGGTCGTTGATCCGCAGTTCGCAATCGAGATGCACCGGGCGGGCGGCCTTGCGGTCCTCAACCTCGAAGGTGTTTGGACTCGGTACGACGAGCCTGGAGAAATGCTCCAGCGCGTCGCCGCAGCCAGCCGCGACGAGGCCACCGCGATCCTCCAGGAAGCCTACCAGGCTCCCATTCGCAACGACTTAATCGCCCGGCGCATCCGCGAGATCAAAGACGGTGGCGCGGTAGCAGCGGTCTCCGTTACTCCCATGCTCACCAAGGGCCTCGCCCCACTCGTCCAGGAGTCCGGCGCCGACATCATCGTGGTCCAGAGCACCGTGACAACTGCGCGCCACGAGTCCAACAGCGCCGAAGGCCTTCGATTCGACAAGCTCTTCAAGAACATCCATATCCCGGTCGTCGTCGGCAATACCGTCGGATTCGGCGCAACGCTCGAGATCATGCGGACCGGTGTCGCAGCCGTCCTTGTGGGGGTCGGTCCGGGCGCTGCATGCACGAGCCGCGAAGTGCTCGGCATTGGCGTCCCCCAGGTGACCGCCACAATTGATTGCGCCGCAGCGCGCGACTTCTTCTACCGGGAGACCGGCCGGTATATACCAATCATTACCGACGGCGGCATTCGCACAGGCGGCGACGTCTGCAAGTGCTTCGTAGCCGGTGCCGACGCCGTGATGATGGGTTCGCCGTTCGCCGCCACAACCGAGGCGCCCGGCCGCGGGTACCACTGGGGAATGGCGACGCCGCATGCGAATCTTCCCCGCGGAACGCGTGTCACCGTCGGCGTCAACACGACGGTCCAGAAGACGCTCTACGGGCCGACAAGCCGCACTGACGGCACGGAGAACCTGGTCGGCGCGCTCCGCACTGCTATGGGCATGTGTGGCGCTCATACCATTCGCGAGTTCCAGCAGGCGGAGATGGTCATCGCTCCTGCCATCAAGACCGAAGGAAAGATCTACCAGTTTGCGGAGGCTCACGCCTAACCTCGCGGTTGTCACCACGTCTCTCATGGCAGCGGCTCTCGTCCTGGGAGCCGCTGTTCTTGTTCGGCCCGCCGCGGCGTTTTCCTGCGCAGCCGAACCTCCGCCGCTGGCAATCCGCGTCCAGGAATCCGATCTCATCGTCCTGGGGACCGTGACGAGCGTCGCCGCAGAGGAGGCGCGGATCACGCCTGCGGCCTACCTGAAAGGACCGGCGCAGGCGGGCGACCTCGTCCTGAAAGCGCCGCCCGCATCGGAGTGCCCGCTGGCCACGCTCGCCGCCGGCACGCGCGTGCTGGCGTTGGTCTCCTCTGTGAACGGAACCCTCCAGTGGCCTGACGCTCACTACCTCTATGTGTTGAGTTCCGGCAACGCAGCGACCGGTGGTCCGTCCCCCGACACGGTCACCGAAGCGGACCTTCTTCAACAGGTCCGTTCGCTCACGAACCAATATGCCGTTCCCGCCGACAACCGGCGACGAGGGCGCCTCGCTCGACTGGCTCAAGACGGTGGTGCCCGTCACGCTTGCGCTCCTTGTCGTGTTCGGCATTGGGCTCTATCTCATGCGCATCTGGCACCGTATCGACCCAAGCTAGCGAGCCAGGCCTTCTAACAATATCCCGAGGGCGTCTGGTTCATCTGGCAGCGTTTCGTTGGCTGCGTCGAGCGCGTATCGATCGCTATGCGCCATCGCGTAGCCGCGGCCCGCCCACAGGAGCATCGACGCGTCGTTTACGCTGTCCCCGATGGCGACCGTCTCGTGCCGGTCGATGCCGAGGTCGGAGCAGATGAGCGATAACGCGTGGCCCTTATTCGCTTCGGCCGCCACGGCGACGGTGACCTCGGGAAAATCGAGCACGTGGAGAGCATCTCCGTGGTGGCTTGAGCCAGCGCACGGTGAATCGTATTGGCCTCCGCCGTCGAGCTGATGATCCCAACTCCTGTTGCGCTAACTCCACTCAGCTCTGGTGCGGCTACAAACTCCGGCTCGATTCCAGACACGCGCCCATACGCCTCGGCGGCAGCGCAACGTTGGGAAACCAGATACCGCACCGGGTTGAACCACTCGTAGCGTGCGACCGAGCTGGCGAGCGTAGCTCACGATCTCCAGCGCGGGGCCCCGCGGAATCGGGAACTCGTGCAGCGTCGTCCCATCGAGCCTGTGGACGGAGCATCCTTGCTGGCAGATAACCGGCTCTTTTAGTCCGAGGTGCCGGGCGATGCGCGCCGTTCCAGGGAACATGCGGCCGGAGGCGAGCACCACAACAATCCCGGCCGCATCGAGCCGTTGTACGGCAGCCCCGATGCGCGCGCTCGGTAACTTCTCTCCATCGCCGTAGTGATCCGGCGCGAGGAGCGTGCCGTCGATGTCGAGGGCGACGAGCTTCACCCCCACCGGGCAATGACCAGCCGATCGATGCCACTCAGGTCTTTGCGAACTTCGACATTCGAACAAACGGCGCTGAACTCCGCCGCAACCCCGGTCGCCTGCCCGAATCCGAGTTCCACTGCCAGGACGCGCGGACGCACCCGTGCAACGCAGTCGCGCAACAGCGCTCGCACAAGATCCAGACCATCGTCGCCTCCGTCGAGGGCAACGCGAGGCTCGTACTTGCTGACCTCCGGCTCGAGGGCGTCGATCTCGCCGGCAGGCACGTAAGGAAGATTCGCGAGGACCACGTCTGCTCGTTGAACCGCCGTGACCAGGCTTCCGGTCATGAGGTGCGTTCGCGGGGCCAGCCGTCGCCGATTCGCGGCCGCGTACGCGAGCGCATCGGGGCTAACGTCGATGCCCAAAACGGATCCGCAGGACGTTTCCGCCGCGACGCTGATAGCGATGCAACCGCTCCCGGTTCCCACATCCACCACTACCGATTGATGTTCCTTCTCGAGTTCCTCCAGGGCAACGTCCACGAGCATCTCGGTTTCGGGACGTGGCACGAGCACGCCCGGGCCCACGACGAACGGCCTGCCGTAGAACTCGCGCTGGCCCAGGAGATACGCGGACGGCTGCCGTTGTAGCCGAGCGCGTCCGAGTTCGGTGAGCTTCGTCGACGCTTCAGGCGAGATCCCGGCGCCCGCGAAGTAGCCCGCACGGTCTACGCCGGCTGCGTGCCGTGCCAGCACTTCGGCTTCGAGTTCGGGTTCTTCGATGTTCGCCTCGCGGAACTGCGCCGCGAGTTCCCGCGCGGCCGCGCGCAGCGTCACGCCAATCCGACCTGCAACCGTTCTGCCTCGTCTGCCGTCGCCACGGCATCAATGATGTCGTCCAGGTTGCCGTCGAGGCGGTCGGGGATGTTGTGCACCGTGAGTCCGACCCGGTGGTCGGTAATACGATCCTGGGGGAAGTTGTACGTCCGAATCTTTTCGCTGCGGTCGCCGCTCCCGACCTGTGATCGCCGCGCTTGGCTCATCTCGGCGTCCTGCCGTTGTTGCTCCATGTCGAACAGCCGTGACCGGAGGACCGTCATCGCTTTCACCCTGTTCTTCAGCTGCGACCGTTCATCCTGGCATACGACCACGATCCCCGTGGGAATGTGCGTCAGCCGCACCGCCGTGGCCACCTTGTTCACGTTCTGTCCGCCGGCGCCGGACGAGTGGAAGATGTCGACGCGGATGTCCTTCTCTTCAATCGCGACATCCACCTCTTCGGCTTCCGGCAACACGGCCACGGTGGCGGTTGACGTGTGGATGCGGCCCTGCGCCTCGGTCTCAGGGACCCGCTGCACCCGATGGACGCCGCTCTCATACTTCAGCCGTGAGTAGGCGCCGTCGCCACGGACTTCGAAGACGACTTCCTTGAAGCCACCCTTCTCAGACTCCGAGGCGTTCAGGATCTCCGTATGCCAGCGGCGCCGTTCGGCGTACCGCGCATAGGCCCGGTAGAGCTCGTGCGCGAAGAGCGCCGCTTCTTCTCCGCCTGCCCCGGCGCGGATCTCCATGATCACATTGCGGGCGTCGCGTGGGTCCTTGGGGAGCAGCTCCCGTCGCAGCCGTGCCGTCAGATCCTCCAGCTTCGATTCGGCCGCGGCAACCTCCGATTCGGCCAGTTCCCGCATCTCGGGGTCCTCTTCGTTGAGAAGCGCCCTCGCTTGACCCGCGGCCGATTCGGCCACCTCGTACTGGTTGACCAGGTCGACGATGGAGCCTAAGTCAGAGCGCTCCTTGGCCAGCTGGTTCATGCGCTCAAAATCAGAGGCCACCTCGGGTCGGCCCATTTCGTCCGTGAGGTCGCGATAGCGCTCCCGAATCCGGTGCAGCTGTTCAAGAATTGCGTCGTCCATGGAAGAGAACGGTCCCCGATCGGACCGAGAGGACTCCTTCAGTGAGTTCGAGTATACCAGTCGCTCAGGATGGCCGAAGCCGGACGGCGAGCACGCCGGCAACGTCCCCAAGCGCTACCGCCTGCTGTTCGGTACCGCCCCGCAGCTCTTTCACCGTGGCCGTTCCGCTCGCCAGTTCGTCTTCCCCGATGATGACGGCAATGCGGGCGCCCGATGCATCCGCGCTCCGCATCTGTGACTTGAACGACCTCCCAGACTCACCCAGGACGGTGGCGACGCCTTCCTTGCGGAGCCGGCTCGCAAGCTGAAACACAGCGGCCGCGCCTGAAGCAGCACGGTGCACGACGAACACATCCGCGCTCGCCGCCGCATCGAACGTAATGCCGTTCTTTTGCATCTCCAGGATGATCCGTTCAATGCCGCTGCCGAACCCCATGCCGCCCGTCGGGGGCCCGCCCAGCAACTCGACGAGGCCGTCGTAGCGTCCGCCGCCGCCCAGCGTTCCCTGCGCCCGCTCGTCGTCCGTGGGAACGATCTCGAACACGGTCCGGTTGTAGTAGTCGAGTCCCCGCACCAGGAGCGGGTCGATCCGCACCGCGACGCCTGCCGCGTTGAGAGCTTCCTGTACGGTCTCGTGATGTGCCGCGGCCTCCGGGCTCAGGCTGTCGATAAGCTTCGGCGCGGCCTCTTTGTACGGCAGGTCACGCTCGTCCTTGCTATCCAGCAGGCGCAGTGGATTGCGCTCAAAGCGCCTCCGGCTGTCCTCGGAAAGCGCATCGATGTGCGGTCGATAGTAGTCCTTCAGTCGTTCAACATAGGCTCGTCGGGGCCCTGGGTCGTCAATCGACCCGAGACGCACCTCCAGGTTCGCCAATCCCAGCCGCTGGAACAGCATCCACAGGAGGCCGATCACCTCGGCATCGACGAGCGGGTCGTACGACCCGAGAACTTCGCAGTCGAACTGCGTGTGTTGGCGATAGCGGCCCTTTTGCGGCCGGTCGTAGCGGAACATGTGGTGAGTCGTGTACAAGCGCACGGGCTGCGGCAGGCTCGCCATTCCGTGCTCAAGATAGGCCCGGCAGACCGACGGCGTGGCTTCCGGCGTCAATGCCAGGTGCTCTTCACCACGATCGGTGAAGGTGTACATCTCCTTCTCGATAATGTCGGTGGTGTCGCCCGTTCCCTTTTCGAAGAGCTCCGCTACCTCGAACACAGGCGTGTCGATGCGCCGGAAGCCGTGAAGACGCGCGATATCGCTGGCGGCGTCGACGATCGCACGCCAGTACGGCTGCATTTCGGGCAGCACGTCCTGCGTGCCGCGTGGAGCCTGAAATCGACTGCTCATACGCGATCCTGGGATTCGTCCGGTCGGCGGGATGCATGGTAGGATAGGCCCACGCTATCCCCCCGGCAAAGAGGTGACCGCTTGCAGGTCCGGGCACAGGAGCCCATCGCCACAGGCGCGGACATCGAGTCCGTACTGCAGCGAGCTGCGGCCTATCTTCCGCCCGAGCGTCTCGGTCCTGTCCGCCAGGCGTACGAATTCGCCGCCCAGTGTCATGACGGCCAGTTTCGGCGAACCGGCGATCCCTACATCACCCATCCACTCGAAGTCACTCTCATGTGCGTCGAGCTCGAGCTCGACGGCAACGCGCTCGCGGCATCCTTGCTCCACGATGTTCAAGAGGACTGTGGCGTTCCCAACGAGGTCATTCGTAAGCAGTTCGGCAGCGAAGTCGCCCGGCTCGTCGACGGTCTGACGAAGCTCGAAAAGCTGCCAATGCACTTCGCCCCGGGAGACCAGATCGCCCGCGACAGCGTGCAGGCGCAGAACCTCCGGAAGATGTTTCTCGCGATGGCGGAAGACATCAACGTGGTGCTGATCAAGCTTTGCGATCGCCTCCACAACATGCGCACACTGTGGGCTTTCCAGAACGTCGAAAAGCAGCGCCGCATCGCCCTGGAGACGATGGAGATCTTCGCGCCGCTCGCAAATCGCCTCGGCGTTTGGCAAATCAAGTGGGAACTCGAAGACCTGGCATTCCGTTACCTCGAGCCCGACAAGTACCGCGAGATCGCTGAGCTCCTCGCCGCCAAGCGCGAAGTTCGGCAGAAGTACATCGACGAGGCGTCATCGGCCCTCAGAGCGCACCTCGATGGCGCCGGTATCAAGGCCGAGGTGACCGGCCGCGCAAAGCACATCTACTCCATCTACCAGAAGATGGGACGCTACTCGAATCAGGCGAAAACATTCGACCAGATTTATGACCTCCTGGCCGTTCGTGTCTTTGTCGACTCGGTCAGCGAGTGCTACCACGCGCTCGGCGTCATCCACGCGTTGTGGCGACCAATCCCCGGCCAGTTCGACGACTACATCGCCAATCCCAAGGACAGCATGTACCAGTCGCTCCACACGACCGTGGTGGCCATCGGCGGACGGCCGCTGGAGATCCAGATTCGTACGCACGACATGCACCGCGTGGCCGAGTACGGTGTCGCGGCCCACTGGCGGTACAAAGAGGGCGGCAAGCAGCAGGGCAAGGACGAGGAGCGCATCGCCTGGCTGCGGCAACTGCTCGACTGGCAGCGCGATCTGGCCGGCGCCGAGGAGTTCGTCGAAAGCGTCAAGACCGACATCTTCCACGACCAGGTATTCGTCTACACGCCGAAGGGCGCCGTCCTCGACCTGCCCGCCGGCGCAACACCCCTCGATTTCGCCTATCGCATCCACACGGACTTGGGCCACCAGACGGTTGGTGCCAAGGTCAACGGGCGAATGCTCGCGCTGAACTCCACACTGAAGAACGGCGATGTCGTCGAGATCATGCGCAGCCGGACCAGCAAAGGTCCCTCTCGCGACTGGCTGAACGGCAACCTCGGCTACGTCCGCACGACCCACTCGAAGGAGAAGATTCGGCAGTGGTTCCGCCGCCAGGAGCGCGCGGAGAACATCGAACGGGGCCGCGAGCTCCTGGAGAAGGAGATGCGTCGGCTGGCGCTCGACCTCAGCGACCGCCAGGAGCAGATCCTCTCGATCTTCAACTACTCCAACTGGGAAGACTTCCTCGCCGCTCTGGGTTACGGCGGTGTGAGCACCGCGTCGGTAGCGATGAAGCTGGGCGCACTAATCGACGAGGAAACCGAAGAAGAACCCCCGCCGTCGCTGCCTACCAAGCAGGCGCCGGCAGCTTTGGGTGGCCCCGGTCTGCGCGTCCTCGGCGTCGGGAATCTGTTGACGACCATGGCGCGCTGCTGCAATCCCGTCCCCGGCGATCAGATCGTCGGCTATGTCACCCGCACTCGTGGCGTGACGGTTCATCGGGCCGACTGCCACAACGTCCTCAACGAAGACGAACGCGAACGGCTGGTCGAGGTGGAGTGGGGTACCGTCGCCAAGCTGTATCCGGTGAACATCCGCATCGAGGCATGGGATCGAGTTGGTTTGCTGCGCGACATAACAACCGTTGTGACCGAAGACAAGGTCAACATGGTCGGCGTCCGGACCAACGAGAATAACGATGGCTCGGTCACGATCGTGGCCACGCTGGAGACCACCGGTATCGAACAGCTCTCGCGTCTGCTCTCGCGCATTGAGATCATCCGCGGCGTGCGCACCGTGGAGCGGAGCCTCGATCGAAAGCGCATCAAGGGAGCCGAACCGCTCCCGCTACGCCGCGCGGCGCGATAGCGGCTGGTGCGCCGTCCTGGCCCTCGACGGAGAGGCCGGGGGTCGATGCCACGCTGGCTGGGCCGTTGCTGACCGTGCCCGCACGCACGGAGCGCCGACAGCCGGCCGCCGCGACGCCAAGTGCTCGGCAACCATCGTGACGATGACCCCGAACGCCGTGCCGATCAGCATGAGGTCGAACATGATTGTGAGGACGGGGTGGACCATTACGCACATCCGTTCTGAGGTGGTGTGGACAGTATCCGCACAGGCGTTCTATTGTCAACACATCTGTTCTAAACTCGTCAGCAGATGACGCGCCGATTTCGCGTATAGTCACGGCGGCGGCAGCGTCATGGCGAAAGGACGGTCACGCTCGTGGCGAAATCACGCGGATTCTTTGGCCCTTCCGATCGTGCGCTTGAATTCGGCGCTCAGTACGCCAATGTGCTCGCTCGGTGGGGTGAGCTCTTCGTGGCCGCGAGCTCGCTCGTCGAAGCCAACGTGGCTCTCGGCAAGATGACGGCCGAAGCATCCAAAGAGTTCGAGGCATGGGTCCAGGAGACCGCAAATGCCCCATGGAATTGGCTGAACCCCGAAGTCATGCAGCGCTTCATGCGGAACATGGCCCCTCCGGGCGGCGGTTCACAGCCGTGATGCCGAGATCCGCATAGTGCTCGCCAAAGTCTCCAGCTGCGCATTAATCGGCCTCGAAGGCGAGCTCGTGGAGGTAGAAGTCGACATAACTCGTGCTCAGCTTCCACGTACTACCATCGTCGGTCTGCCCGATACGGCTGTGCAGGAATCGAAAGAGCGCGTCCGCGGCGCCATCCGCAACGGCGGACTCACCTGGCCGTTCAACAGCAGCGTTACCGTGAACCTCGCCCCTGCCGACCTCCGCAAGGAAGGGCCTTCGTACGACCTGCCCATCGCCGTCGGTGTCCTCGTCGCCGGCGGACAGATCGTGGCGGACCTGGAGGACGCTGTATTCGTCGGCGAACTGTCGCTCGACGGGGATGTTCGCCCCGTGCACGGCGTGCTGCCGATGGTTGCCCTCGCGAAGTCCCGTGGCAAGCGCCGCGCCTTCGTCCCTGCCGCCAACGCGCCCGAAGCCGCGCTCGTGGCGGACATCGATGTCCTTCCGGTTACCAGCCTCGCCAGCCTCGCCTCGCATCTCCTCGGTTCGGTCCCGATTGAGGTCGAAAAGGCAGACGCGGCAGTTCACCAGCCTGAGCTCTATCACGGCACCGATTTCGCAGACATCGTCGGCCAGGAACACGTGAAACGCGCGCTCGAGGTTGCCGCGTCGGGCGGTCACAACGTCATCATGCGCGGTCCCCCCGGAAGTGGGAAAACGCTGCTCGCCCGCGCTATGCCCTCGATCATGCCTGCAATGACGACCGACGAAGCGTTGGAAGTGACGCGCATCTATAGCGTCGCGGCACTGCTCCCGCCCGGGGCGTCGCTCATCTCGACGCGGCCCTTCCGCGCACCCCATCACACCATCTCCCACGCAGGGCTCGTCGGCGGTGGCACGATGCCGCGGCCTGGCGAAATCACCCTCTGCCACCGCGGAGTCCTATTTTTGGACGAGCTGCCCGAGTTCGGCCCGCAGGTGCTGGAAGTTCTCCGCCAGCCGTTGGAAGACCGTGTCGTCACCATCAGCCGTGCTCGCATGTCCGTTACCTTCCCCGCCAACTTCTCCCTGGTCGCAGCGATGAACCCGTGCCCCTGCGGGTACTACGGCGACTCGACGCGCGACTGCACCTGTCCGCCGGGCATCGTGTCGCGCTACCAGCGGCGCATCTCTGGCCCCCTTCTCGATCGGATTGACCTCTTCGTCGATGTGCCGCGCGTTGCGTATGAGAAGCTCGCATCCACCGCAAAGGCAGAGTCTTCCGCGGCCGTCGCAGAACGCGTCCAGGCAGCGAGGCTCGTACAGCACCGCCGCTTCGCGGGCAGCGGTGGAACAACGCTCAACTCGGAGATGAATCCGTCGCAGGTTCGCGACTATGCCCAGCTACAGCTCACCGAGCAGGCGGCGGGTCTCCTGAAACTCGCCGTTGAACAGCTCAGCCTGTCAGCGCGTGCGTTCCACCGCGTGCTGAAGCTGGCACGGACGATCGCTGATCTGGCCGGAAGCGAGCCCATCGACCAGCCCCATCTCGCCGAGAGCATCCAGTACCGCGAACGCGCCGACTGACGGTGCAGTAAGCAGCCCAAGCGGCTAACCTTTTCGGGCGGGCCCCCGTAGCTCAGCGGATAGAGTGTCGGCCTCCGGAGCCGAAGGCACAGGTTCGAGTCCTGTCGGGGGTACCAACTGCCATCGCGACTAGAAATGGACCGGCATCGGCGTGGCGACAAGTTGCCATTCGTATGCGCCGACATCGCACGCTGGGCCGTAGGTCCCGACGTATCGCTGGTCCCCGGGGCAGTCTGATGGATCGCCAGCGTCTTTCGCTGCGCTCGTCATGCCGATCGCCTGGGTTCGTGTCGGCCCTCCGTTCTGTCCGAGTTGCTGTAGTTCAGCAGCACCCGGCCGTATCTGGTTGATCCCGAGGCAGTCGCCTTCGGAAAGACTGCCCACTTTCCACAGGATCACCCAGCCGCCCGGGGTGATATCGCAAAACATGCCAATCGGAGCCGCCGAACTGTAGGCAATCAACGTGTTCAACGCGTCGAACTGCCCCCACACGCGCAGAGCTGGTGCGGTCGGAGCGTCATTGTCGGCAATGGTGGCCCGCTTCAGCGTGAGGTTGCCCCAGTCGTACTGGTAGATTCCGCCACCAGCATTCGACGCGTGGTTTCCGGAAATCGTCGAAGATGTCACTTCAGCCTGGCTATTGACATTGTGGCCAGCGGCCATGCCCCCGCCCAGGTTGGCGTCGTTCCCCCAGATTGAGCTCCTTACAACGGTGAAGCCGCAATCGCCTACGTAGATCCCTCCTCCGATTCCCTCCGCGGTGTTGCGGGCCACCGTCGTGTCTTCAATCTCTACCCAGTAGTTGAAATAAGGCTCTGCGACCCACAATCCGCCGCCATCACGTCCGGCGGCGTTGCGGCGAAAGGCGCTCCCCGAGACGCTGATCTGGAACGTCTCCGCGAACAGCGCCCCGCCGTCGTTGCTGGCGCTGTTGTCCTCGAACTCGCCGTCGGTGATGTCGAGATCGGAGCCGTCTTCCCACTGGAACACCTCGGCAACCGCGCCCCCGTCGCCATCGCCCGCGGTGTTGTGGGCAAACGTCACACCCGTCAACTCGACCGGGCAACTTTCGGCGAACACCGCCCCACCACTCTCCGCCTCGTTGTCGTGGAGGACCACGTCCTCCAGGACGATTTCTGCATCCGTGCAGCGGATCGCCCCGCCAACACTGTGACCGGCGTACGTTGGGTTGACCACGTGGCCGTCGACGGGTGGGTACGAGCCGTGTTCGAGCGTGAGGTTGCGCAGCGTCAACGTGTCGCCCCCGCGCACTTCGAGAAACCGCATCGACGGCGCCCCCGCTGCCCTATCAAACTTCGCGCCGTTGCCTTCAATGGTGATATCGCGCGTGACCACGGGGAGGGCATTCGCGTCGTTCGTCGCGGAGTCCACGCTGTCGAACCGATATGTGCAGCCTGCGGCCAGCGTGATGGTGTGTGGTCCGGCAATCGCCTCAGCGTCGTTGAGCGCCTTGCGGAGGCTCGCGACCGAGCAATTCGCTGTAAAGCTGCTGGCCGAAGCGTTGGATGTGATCAGAACGGCCGGCAGAATGGCCGCAATGAGCGCGCTAATGATGATTCCAGTCGTCCGGTGCATGACGGTGCCTCCACTTCCTTGGCGCAAGCGCCACATCCATGCAATGGACACCGACCTGCTTAGGTGACGGGCGCTGCCCACAAAAATGGGGCGGTCGGCCAGAAAATCGGTCGGCGAGGCGTCAGGCCACCGATGAGGGCGTCGCCCGCCAGTCCAGCTCGTAGACCCGGACCGGTTCGTCGAATCCCCGCATCTCGACGGTGCCGCGATCGACGAACGGCCACCGTTTTCCGGCTACCAGTTCCCGTACCACCATCGAAACCAGCACCTGCCCACCTTCGGCAGATCCCGCGATCCGCGACGCCGCGATGACGGCCGTTCCAAAGAGGTCGTCGTTCTCCTCGATCGGCTCGCCCGCGTTGATGCCAACCCGAATCGCGATGCGTTCGCCGCCGGGGAGCTCTTCGTCGAAGGCTCGCTGCAGCGCAACCGCGCACTCGAGCGCCCGGTGCGCCGACCCGAACGAAGCCAGGAAGCCATCCCCAAGTGATTTCACTTCGTCCCCACCGAATCGCTTCAGCGCCGCTCGCGTTACGTCTTCGTGGTAGCGGAGCACGTCGCGCCCTAGCGCATCGCCCCGGCGGCGCATCATCGCCGTATGGCCTGCGATGTCCGTGCAGAGGATTGTGCGAAGACCGCCTGCGACGCGCTCAGCAGGCAAGTCCGGGGCTGCCGTGCCAGCCCGTTCCACTCCCAGGAAACCCTCGATGGCTCGCAAAGGCGGCTCCGCGTCCCCGATGAACGGCGCGACCGAAGCGCCTTCGAACAGGCTCAGCCGGCTGTTCTGGATGCGCCCGGCGAGCCCTTTCGCTACTTCCACGCTCGATCCAGGGAACCCCGGCCGGTGAAGGATGAGCGTCGGCGCCATGACGTTCGGAAGGTCCTCACGGGCGTCGAAGCTCTCGTACGCTCGCAGCGCATCGAGAAAGTCCCGCGGGTCGATGCTCTGCCGCGCGAGCTCCGCGAACTGATTCGCATGTTCCCCCTCGTTCCACCCAACGGCGCGATGCAGGTACGTGCGGATATAGAGGTCCCAATCCACCGACGCCAGGCTTTCGACCGCCTGCCGCTGCCCTGCCTGCCCGGTCGTAATTCGCGCAACGACGTCAGCAATCGACGCGTGCGTGCACCACAACATCAACCGAGCCACCGACGCCGGGCGACGTGCGGCGTACGAAAGCGCGATCGGCCCCGCATAGCTGATCGCAAGCAGGGAGACGGCTTCACCTTCCGCGGTCTTCGCGAGCACGGCATCGAGGTCGAGAAGATGGGCTCCCAGCGACATGTCCCCAGGATCACGGTCCGAAAGCCCCGTGCCGCGAGAGTCGTAGCGCACGACCCGGTGGGTTTCGGCGAGGCGTTCTATCCACGAGCGCCACGCGGGCAGCCGCCACTCGACCTGCAGATGGCTTAGCGGAAGCGCCGGCAGGACGACGAGCGTTGGCCCGGTTCCCAGCGCCCAAAAAGCGATACTCACCCCGTCGCTGGTAGTCGCGTACTGGATGAGCGGCTCCATCAGGGCATGCTACCGCAACATGTCGCGAACAGGCTCTGCCCGATGACCTAAGTGCGAAGCGTCAGGCCACCGTCGATGGTGAGGCCGTGTCCGGTGACGAAACCGCCGTCTTCGCTCGCAAGAAAAAGGATGCCGCGGGCAATGTCGATCGGCTGTCCCAAGCGCCGCAACGCCGCCTTCTTTTCCCACACCTGGCGGATGTGCTCCTGGTCGAAGTTCTGGCGTGTCATGCCCGTGTAGATGGCGCCCGGCAGGATGTAGTTCGCCGTGATGCCGAACTTGCCCAGTTCCAGCGCAAGCGTCCGCGTGAGTCCGGCCACGCCCGCCTTCGAGGCCGCGTATGCCGCCAGACCGTAGTCCGTGAACTCCGCCATCACCGACGCGACGTTGACGATGCGGCCGCCGCCGCTCTCGCGAAGGGCGGGGATGGCCGCCTGGCAGAGGAGAAAAGTTCCCCGAATGTTGACAGCGAAAACCCGGTCCCACTCCTCGATGCTCAGAACTTCCGCCAGCGCGTTCGATCCCGTTCCCGCGTTGTTCACGAGCACGTCGAGGCCCCCGAATCGCTCGACCGCTTCCCCAACGATCCGCCCGGCCGCCGTGTCTTGGGAGATGTCGGCCGTGAGCGTGGTGATGCGATCGTCTCCCTTGTGCTCTTCGATCAGGCGGCTGGACGGCAAATCAACCGCCAGCACCTTGGCGCCCTCATCGGCAAACAGACGGGCGGTAGCCAGTCCGATACCCGACGCTGCCCCGGTCACGATCGCAGATTTCCCATCGAGTCTCATCGCCAAATCTCCTTCGTCATCCGCCGGCGAGAACGGATGCGTCGTACGTGTCCACGATGTGGCCGTCTGTCCGTAGCCGGGCGAACTCTTCGTCGCCGATCCCCAAAAGTTCGCGGTAGACGTAGTCGTTGTGCTCTCCAAACAACGCAGGCGCCGTTCGCAGCGCGACATTGGATTTGGAGAACCGGTAGGGCGGGCTGTTGAAGTCCGTCGCGGGGTAATCGGCCGTGGCCGGAAGTGCTGTCCACGATCCGTCCGCGGCGAGATGGGGATCCTCGACCGCGTCCCGGGCACTCATCACCGGCCCGGCGGTCACCCCAGCGTCCTGCAAGCCCCGAAAGAGCTCGTCACGATCACGCGTCGAGGTCCATCCGGCCAACCGCTCCTCGAGTTCGCTCTCCTTCGCGGCCCGCCCGTCTGTCGTCTGGAGTTCCGGTGACATCGCCCACACGGGCTCGCCAAGGAAACGTACCAGGGCGGCCCACTCCCCATCGGACCGGCAGCTGATGGCGATCCAGCGATCGGTACCCCTGCAGGGGAACACCCCGTTCGGCACGAAGCCCTCCACACTTCGATTCCCAATCGAGCCGGTTTCGCGCCCATTCCAGGCCGCGTCCAGCGCCGCCTGCGGGAACATCTGCGCCGACGACTCTGCCTGGGCGAGCTCAATCACTTGGCCTTCGCCCGTCCGTCGACGGTGCCGGAGTGCCGCCATCACCGCGAACGCGCCGTGCATCCCACCCCAGAAGTCTCCTGCGAAGATCCCGACATTCGTCGCCGGGGCGCTCTCGCGGTACCCGCGCAGGACGGTGGATCCCGCCACGCTGTCGATGTGGGCCCCGTAACCCCTGCCCTCGACATAGGCGCCGTCTCTCCCGAACGCGGGCATGTGCAGGATCACGATGTCCGGCCGCTCGGCGCGGATCGCGTCATCGTCGAGCCCGAGCTTCTCCAGTGTCCCCAGTGCCAGGTTTTCCGCCAGCACGTCGCTGATGCGAATCAGCTGCTTCACGATGGCGAGACCTTCGGGCCGTCGGCTATCGACGGTAAACGATTTCTTGTTGCGAAGGACGTGGATGAAGGCCGGGCAGTTGTTCCACGGTCGCGGGCCGGGATCGCTGTTGGGATGGCCGCCCATCCACGGCGGGATCACCGATGCCATCATCGCGTTGATTCGCGGCGAGGCCGCGCGGGTCATCGGGTTCCAGATATACGGGTTCTCGACCTTGATGCACTCGGCTCCCATGTCGGCGAGGTACATGCTCGCCGTCTGCCCTGCCCAGACCGCCGTGAAATCGCAGATACGCACCCCGGCGAGCGGCAAGTAGTCGTTCACGCGACCGCCCCTTCCTTGCGCAGTGCGCGGATCTCGTCCGCCGTCATTCCGGCCTCGGCCAACACCGAATCGGTGTGCTCGCCGAGCCGCGGTGCAGCGCGGCGAAGCGCCCACGGCGTCTTCTCAAAGACGTATGGGCGTCCGAGCATCGGAAACGTTCCCAGGGTCTCGTGGTGGGCGTCCACCCAGAGCCCTCGCTCACGAAACACCGGGTCCGAGTAAATATCGAGCCCCGTGAACAGAGGGGCGACCATCGCATGCGCTCGTCGTGCTTCTCGCCACACCTCCGCGCGGGTGTGAGTCAGCATCCATGGGTAGACGATGGCGTCGGCTTCTTCCTTCGCTGCCGGGTCCATCGCCGTTCGCGGGTCCGACCACCTGGGTTCGCGCAGCCTCTCATCCCCAACCATGTCGACGAACCGCTGCCAGTAATTCCCGGCCGATGCCGTGACCTCCACGTAGCCGTCCGACACGGGGTAGATCCCACCGGCAATCCCCGCCGCAGCGGACGCGGGGCGCTCCTGCACGCGTCCCGAGAACCGGTACGCCAGGATGCTCGCCGTCCGGCGGTCGCAGTTGTTGATCTGCGCATCGAACAGCGAAACGTCGGCCAGCTGGCCGATCCCGTGAACCTCCCGTGCGTGGACTGCGCCCATCGCTGCCAGTGCGACCATCGCGCCGGCCTGCAGCAGCGCCGCCGTCCCGCCAAGCTTCAGCGGCTCTCGGTCGGCCAGCCCGTGGCTGTACATCTCGCCGCCCATCGCAAATAGGGTTGTGTCCGACATCCGGTAATCCCGGTATGGTCCCGTGTGCCCGAAGTTCGTCACGCTCACCACCGGGACGTCGGGCGCGATCGCGCTCAATGACGCGTAGTCCACGCCAAGCCGTCGCTCCTGGGCCGGGGAGAATCCGGTCACGACGAGATCGGCGCTTCTGAGCAGCCGCCGCAAGACCTCCGCAGCCCCGCTCGCGGCTAGGTCCACCACGATCCCCAGCTTGTTCGTGTTCAGAAACTGGAACGTACCGCTCCGGTCCGCCCCGGGCGTGTCTCCCAACCACGGGCCGAGCTGCCGCGAAGAGTCGCCATTGGGCTTCTCGACCTTAACCACGCGAGCGCCCATGTCGGCCATCAACTTCGTCGCGTATGGCCCGGCGATGTGGCTCGTGAAATCGAGGACGGTCAGCCCCTCGAGCGCCTGCACTGGCTCCTCCGTCGCGTGGTCGTCCGACTCTACCGGAGCACGGCTCTTGCGTCAGGCAATTTCTGGGGCTGTAGCCGGAGTCGCCGCCGGCGCCGGCCGTACAAGCAGAATGAGTGCCGGCAGGGCTGCCGCGCAGACGGCGATTCCGGCCGCCACGAATGTGCCCCGGACGCCCAGCGCGACCACCAGTGGCCCGGCCGCGGCCAGGCCGAGCAGCGAGCCAACGGATGCCACCGTGGAGATGAGTCCCATCACGCGTCCACGGAACTCGTCGACCGTGACCTGCTGCAGATAGCTCACGAACGAGACTTGCATCGCGACCACGGCCATTCCGTTGATGGTGTTCGCGGCGATGGCGGCTCCAAGGTTCTGCGAGAGCCCCAGCGCCACGGTCGATATGCCAATGAGGAGGAGCGCCACGGTGCCCGTCGGTAGCAGTGGCAGTCGCGGCCCGATGACGATGAAGAGCGCGGCCAGTGCCAGTGCGCCTCCGCCTTCGGCGGCGAGGAGTACGCCGTAACGGCTCTCTGGCTCGTGCAGCGCGTCCGAGACGAGCGCGACAGCGGTCACATTCACCAGTGGCGCCACGAGCATCGTCGCTCCCACCGACAGCACGACGGCGCGCACGCGCCTGTTCGAGCGAGCGTAGCGAAAGCCCTCGAGTGCCGCCCGTAGCGCGGACCCGGCGTGCCCCGCAGCCGCTTCGGCGACGTGGCTTCCGCGAATACCGGCGATCACCAGGGCCGAGGCCGCGAAGGTCCCCGCATCGACCGCCAGCACCAGCATCAGGCCCCCCGTCGCGGTGAGCGCGCTGGCGGCCGCCGGCCCACCGATCATCGCGACCCGTGTCGCCATGCGTAGCGCACTGTTCGCACGCCCCAGTGACTCATCGGGCGCGAGCGTTGGGAGCAACGCCTCGCTGGCTGGCCGGTGAAACGCGGCCAGGACATTCGCCGCAAGCACAGATGCGTAGACGGCGGCAAGCGTGAATCCGGCCGCCACCAGGGGCAGGCATGCGGCGAGAACGACTGCGCTCGTCAGGTCGCACCCGACCATGATGTAGCGCCGGTCGTGCCGGTCGGCCATTGCGCCCGCGATGGGCCCGAGCAGTACCGTCGGAATCGCCACGAAGGCCCAGAGGAGGCTGACAGCGACCGTGGAACCGGTCCGCTCGAAGACGACGATGGATGCCGCGGTGAACAACAACCAGTCGCCGCTCACCGAGATGCCTTCGGCCAGCACCAGCCTGCCGAGGGCCCCGAGCCAGAGGCTGCGGCCGGCGCGCACAGTCCGCCCGCTGTCGTCGTCCATCGCCCGTCTCCTGCTCGGGCCCCCGCGGCCCGAGTTGCCGGCTAGCATACGACAGCCGTCGCGCAGAGAGCAGGCGCGGGCAAGTGACGTATCGGTTTCGGCCACCCTCCCGCAGCATCCGTCCGTACGGTACTCTGCGAGAGATGACTGACGATTCCGGCGCCGGCGACCGTGTTGTCGGCCCCCTCCGCGCGCTCCGGGCCCCGCTCTACGACGGCCTTCGGCAACTGCAGCAGGCGGCCGCTGCGATTGGAGTCGCCGAAGACCGGGTCGCGCTCGCCGCGCTGGATGCCGCCGTGGAATATCTCCAGACCCGCCTGGTCCGCACCTGCAAAGCCGAGGAGTTCACGCTCTTCATCGCCGTAGACGGCGTTCTCGGCCAGGTGGGCGCCACGAACGTGATGATCGCCCAGCATCGCAGCATCGCGGCAATGTCCGACGACCTCGCCAGGGTTGTCGCGGCGGCCCACACGGACAACGACGCAAGGGCATACAGCCGCTACCTCGTTCCCCTCCTTCACGGCCTCTATGCGCTCGTCCGCGCTCACCTTGAGGCGGAGGACGACGCCTACCTCTCCGTGCTGGATGAGCACCTGAGCGAGTCCCAGGTCGGCATGGTCGTCGACAACATCAACCGCATCGTTGCGAGCCACGCGACAGAGCCGGTCTAGTTCGCTCGCGAAACCCGCCGGCCCCTCGTCGTCGACGGGGACAAGAGCCCAACGAACACGAGCCGGTCACTGATGGGCAACGAAGGATCGGCCCAGAATACCCGCACTGCTTCAATGACCGATTGCGCCTGCAGGGGCGAGAGCCCGACGACTCGCGACAGCACCCGTTGCCCGTCAACCCCCCACGCAACGTCGCGACGATCGAAATCGAGCGCGTCGAACATCGCCTGGTCAAGCACGTCGGCAGCGTGCTCCCAGTGGAGTGTCTCGTGCTGACCATGCAGGGCATCGCACAGGAAGCACGCTTCCTGGATCGTCAGCGGCAGGTAGTCGGAGACCGGCATCACCTTAAAGAACGTCGCGATCCGCCACCGCGAGTAGGCGCTTAGACCAACCTGAAACGCATCCCGCCGATCGCAATCACGCCGTCGGCGCTGAGAACGCCCCGGGTCTCGGCCGATCGTTCAACCGCGTCTCGGTCCCGCACGGCAAGGTCGAGTCCGCCAAGCCCGGTAGGTCGGCCATCGGAGCAGGCCACAAAGCGAAGCGTGGCGTTGTCGATCTTGATCGTCGGGTTGCCGTCCTTATCCGCGGCGACCGGCTCCTGGATGATGTCGCTCCACCGCGACGCCAGTTTAGCGGGCTCGGGATCCTGGATCTCGGCCGCGGCGATGCCGGTCACTCGTTCGGTGTGAGCTTTCGTCCACCAGTCCCCGCGGATGGCGTGCGTCCAGAGCGGCGGATCGTCGTCCGGACCAGCATGCCAGTCGATCTCGAGGAACGACCCGCCCGTATCCTGCGGGTGAAGCTGCATCAAGCACGACGTCTCGGTATCGCGGGCGGCCACCACGCGCAGTCCAAGCTCCTTCACACGCGCCTTGCGTGGCGCGTGGTCGTCGCACTGGCAGATGACCATGTACCCGCCGTCGCCGCCGCGGCGTTCCAAATACCGGCCGCCGGCCGTGCCCTCCCGGATTGGAGAGCACAGCTCGATGAACTGCGTTCCCACTGGCAGGAGGCGATTCTGGAGCCCGTACGCGCCCGGGAGATGCTCATCGATGAAGGCGACCTCGAGCCCGAACACCGCGGCGAGGTCCGCCGCCACTGCGTCCGCGTCCTTCACGATAAGCGCAATTTGCCTCAACCGAAGCCACATGTGCTGAACTCCTATCGGCCCGTAAACACCGGCGGACGCTTTTCCACGAACGCCCGGAATGCGGCTCGCGAATCCTCCGAGGCGCCTGTTCTCTGGTGGCGCTCCGTCTCGATGCGGATGTACTCGCGCAGGCTCATGTTCTCGGCGGCGATGAAGTTCTGCTTCATTGCTCGGATGGCCAGCGGTGCCGACGCAGAAAGACGGCCGGCGATGGCTTCGACCTCCTCCGCGAAGCTGGCGTCGTCGAACACTTTCGATACCAATCCAAGCCGCTCGGCCTCTTCGGCGCTGAACTTTCCCGGCATCAGGCACAGCTCGCGTGCCCGTGCCGCTCCGACGATCCGCGGCAACAGCCACGGGCTCGCCATGTCCCCCGAGATGCCGACCCCCAGGAACGCCGAGTTGAAGTTCGCGCTCCGCGCTGCATAACGGAGATCGCACGCCGCCGCCCAGCCAAGCCCCGCCCCCGCACACGCGCCGTTCACCGCCGCGACGCTCACCTGCGGCAGCTCGTGCAGCATCGCCGTCACCATGAAGTGTTCTGGAGAAAGCGGCTCGTCTCGCGCGCCCGAACTGTAGTGGCCGAGGTCGGCTCCCGGACAGAAGCCCCGTCCGGCGCCGGTCAGCACGACCACCCGCGCGTCGCTCATCGTCGGCAACTCCGCCAACACCTCGTACAGGTCACGCATCATCTGATTCGTGATGCCGTTAAGCCGTTCCGGCCGGTTGAGCGTCAATCGCGCAATGCCGTCGCTCACCGAAAAAGTGATCGTCTCGAATTCAGCGCGCACGTCATTCCTCCCCGGTCTGGTGCGCCGAAAGCATACTCGCCACCGAATCGCTTCGCAGGCGTCTCACCGCCCTCTGCCTCTATAGTGCGCAGGCAATCCCCACCGAGGTCAGCGAATGTCCCTCTTCGTCGTCCAGCACAAGCACGACCCCGCCGCATGCCCGGCGGCCAATACACAAGTCGCCCCTATGCTCCTCAAGCTCTTGGCCAGCGCGCCGCAACAGGGAGTAACCATTATCGCCGAGGCCGTTGTCGACGGCGGCCATGAACTCGACATGATCGTTGATGCCGGGGCCGCATCCGCCGTCGAGCAGTTCATGGCCCCCTTCGCGCAGATGGGCTCGGTGTCGGTCCGACCGGCCTCGCATTGTGAGACGGTCGTCGATCGTGGAGCCTGTTAGCCCGTTACTTTCGCGGTAGCCCGTCGACGTTCGATTGCGTCTTGGAGACGGCTGCCTTCGCGACGTCTGCGGTGACGTCCTTCTTCAAGCCATTCACCGTGACGGTGATGCCCACGTTGTCGCTACGCCACGTGTAGGTCTCGTAGTGCAGCGCGAAGTTCTGGCCCTGGATAGCGAAGGCGAACTCGTATGCGACGGCGGTTCCCCCGTCCGGCGCGGACGCCAGGGGAGAGACGCTCTTCGTGTCGACCTTGACGCCATTGCCGACGCTTCCCTCGAGGACGTCTTTGAGACACGTCTCGAAGTTGCTCGACTTCACGGCATCCTGGTACAGCTTCAGCACGTCGCTGGGCGTGGACGTGTCGTTGAAGATGTTGATCTCCGTCTCGACCGCCGCGGGGATCGGCGATCCGGTATCGAGCGAGAGTTCCTTCTCGGCTCGGCCCGCCCGGCCTGCGCTGCTCGTCGCTTTCGCCGTAGCCTGCGCCGAGCTGATGTCCTTGCACGCCGCCGTGTCGCCTTCGATGCCGGAGTCAGAGAAGTCGTCGGTCTTCGTCACCGACCAGCCGGTGCCCGGCAAGTCCGCCTCCACGAGCAGCGCCTGGTGCGCCAGCGCGTCGGCGTTCGCCGGGTCCACAAGCTTGTCGCCGCCGCCTCCGCCGCATCCGGAAACGAGCAATCCCGCGCCAACCAGGCCGCCAAACGCCAGCCCGAAAAACACTACACGCTTCCTCATGAACTCCCCCAGTGGTTCGTTGCTTCGCGACGAAAGGGCCGCGGATCCGGGCAAATCTAAGCACCGATCCCGCTAACGGCCTATCGGCGTGCTCCTTATCCACGCGGTCGGGCGACGAGCATCACTTCGATTTCGTCCAGCTCGAGCGGCCGGCGTCCCCACCGGCCCGCCGTTCCACCCCATGCGTGCTCGACGCCGAGCCCGCGACTTTCGAGAAGGGCGACGAGCTCGGGCAGAATGTAGAGCCGCTCCTTGTAACGCATTCGGCCAGCCGCTCCGCCGACGCCAAACTCGTCGTCCCGTATCTGGACCATTGTCCGGGGGTCGAACGTTCCGCCGGCGACGTCCGCAGCAGTGAGCTCGCGGATTCGGCGGTAGCCGTTCGGTGTTGTAAGCACGAACGGCGCCTCCGGCCGAAGAGCCCCGTGGATGTTCGCAAGAATCCGCTGGTCGTGTTCAATCGGGTCGGCGGCGAGGTCAACCGTTGTGAATGCCGCGCCGCAGAGGCAGAGCACGGCGTCGAACGGGCCAACCGGCACCGATGCCGCCGCGTCGCCATGAACCCATCGCACGTTCACCCCGGCAGCCGCAGCCTTGAGCGCGGCCTGCCCCAGCATGCCGGAGGAGAGGTCAAGCCCGGTGACGCTGAACCCGCGCTTCGCGAATTCGACAGCGTGGCGCCCCGTCCCGCAACCCACATCGAGGACAGAACTTCCCGGTGGCAGCCGCAGAAGATCGAGCAGGAACTCAACTTCAGCCACCGTGTGGCCGGTGAACGCACCCCGATCGTAGAAGGGCGCGTGACGGTCGTAGAAGTCTTCCCACTGGCTACGTGTGCTCACGCGCACAGGATAGCGGGACTACCCACCTACGCTGCGCCTCGCAGCCGGCGGGCGCTCCCTCCGACGATCACCAGGGCGTATGCCGCTGAGATCACGGCGAGAATAGAGAAGCTTGGCGGGAGCCGGGGCACATAGAAGCTCAACGTTAGTCCCACCCAGACGGCGCCGACGCCAAGCGCAGCTGTAGAAAGCATCGCGACGTAGGGTTGGACGAAAGCCGTTGCGCAATCGCGCCGGGCGCAGCGACAAGTCCCAGTACGAGCAGCGCGCCTACGGCCTGGGTCGCTTCCGCGACAGCAACCGCTACGAGCACGAGGAACACGTAACCCAGCCCGCGAATCGAGACGCCGCGCGCCTCCGCGACCGCCTCGTCTACGGTGGCGAAGAGCAGTGGCCGGCCGAGTGCGATTATTCCCGCGCAAACCAGCACGCCGAGTACGGCCGCCAGGATCGTTTGCTGCTGGTCGAGTCCAAAGATCGAACCGAACAGAACTCTCACGCCGCCCGCGGCGTTACCGGAACTCTGCGATCTCGTGAAGACCGACAGGAACAACACTCCCAGCCCGAGTACCCACGCGAACACGCTGCCCACCACCACATCGTCCGCCCTTGCCTTGGCACCAAGTGCCCCAAGCGCGAGAGCTCCCCCTACCGTGGCGATGAACAGCCCGAAACGGAGATCCATCCCTACCGCAAGTGCGGCGAGTGCACCGGTGAACGCGACATGGCCGAGCGCATCGCCGGTGAAGACCTGCCCGCGGAGGACAACGAAGTAACTGGCTAACCCGGCCGCTGCCGCAGTGGCGGTCCCGGCGATGAACGCGTACCGCATGAATGGGTACGAGAACATGTCGGCTACGGCAGACACCGGGTCCGTGATTCCAAACACGCAAATCACAGGTCGGCTCCTCGGAAGGCGGGCCCTGCTCGCAAGCGCCGCGCCGCCTGCGCCATAACGTAGGCCGCAAACGCTATCGTCGTTACGTGGAACCCGATCGGGTAATCGTTGTAGTAGGAGAAGGCCAGCCCGAGCCACGTCACCGCGAGGCTGAGAGATACTGACAGCGCGAGGCTCGCCACAGGCCGTATCACAAGCGCTTCGGCCGTCGCGGCGGGCAGAACCAGGAGCGCGAACACGAGCAGCGATCCGGTGATCTGGCTCGCCTCTGCCGCGGCCACGCCAAGCAGCACAAGGAACACCACCGAAAGGACGTTGATGGGGACTCCTCGCGATGACGCCACGTCCGGATCGATTGAGGCGAAGAGCAGCGGCCGTGCGACGACGGCGAGCACCAGGAGTGTCATCAGCCCGCCCGCCACGACCAGCAGCACCTGCTCGTTCGTAATGCCAATGAAGCTCCCGAAGAGGAGAGACTGGATACCGGTCACGTTGCGGTGACTCAGGGAGATGAACAGGAACCCTGATGCGAGCGCGAGCGCCTGCACCGTGCCGACGACGGCGGACTGCTCGGCAGTAGCTCCCCCGGCGCGCCGCCGGGAAAGCCGCGATCACCAACGCCGCGGCAACGGCGAAGCCGAAATAGCCGAGCGTCACATCTGCCCCAACGAGGACCGCCCCCGCCGCACCGGGAAATCCGACGACGGCGAGCGTGTGTCCCGCGAATGTCTGGCGCCGGAGCACCATGAACCAGCCCACGACCGCTGCTGTCACGGCGACCATCGTGCCGGCGCGGTACGCATTGACCATGAACGGGTAATCGAACAGCTGCGAGATATCGCGAAGCAGGTTCCATGTCAGCTGTGGGTCGGAGGACATTCAGCGCACCAGGTGGGCGTGGACGTCGCCATGGGGGGCCTCGGGCTGCCCCACCACGACGAGGTGGCCGTCCGCCGTGCGGAATACCTCGATCGGCGTTCCGTAGAGCTTGGTGAGCGTCGGTGCCGTGATGACTTCCTCGGGCGTCCCGGACACCGCGCTCCCCCGCGCCAGGTACACCACCTGGTCGAGATAGGAGAGGATCGGGTTGACGTTGTGGGCCACCATAAGCACGGTGACGTGCCGCTCTTTGCACACGCGGTTCAGCAGCGCCGCTGAAGCTGCCTGGTTCGGAAGGTCCAGGCTGTCGAGCGGTTCGTCGAGCAGCAGCAGGGCTGGCTCCCGCACGAGCGCCTGGGCGATCAGCAGCCTCTGTTGTTCGCCGCCGGACATTTCGCCGATCGGTCGATGCGCGAACGCTGTTGCTCCAACGAGCTCGATGGCCCCGTGGATGCGCTCGGCGGCGGCGCGCTTGGATGCGCTCCATCGGCTTGGGATGGGTAACGGAACCCCCCATCGGTCGCCGTCCAGCCCCAGGCGAACAATGTCGATCCCGCGGATGCGGAGCCCGGGCTCGAACGTTCGGCGCTGCGGAAGGTAGCCCACCTCGCGGAGAGAGTCCTTCGGCGCCCGCCCCAGCACCCGCACTTCTCCGCCGGCGAGCGGCAGCAGGCCCAGCAGCACCTTGATCAGGGTCGACTTCCCGACTCCGTTTGGGCCGAGCACGGCCACGAATTCTCCGGGGTGCACGTCGAGATTGATGCCCTCCCAGACCACGCGACCATCGCGCCGGACTGAACCGTTGCGCATCACCACCGACCGCGCGCCACCCACGATCACTCCGCTGCTCGACTCGCCGGTGGCCATGCCGCTGCGTTGCATTCGTTCACCTGATGAGACTAAGTATCGCTAAGCGGAACTTACGCAGTCGCGTCGCAGTCGTCAAGACGGCGATTGACCGCCAAGCCGCGTCGGTCGACAGTGAACGGAAATGCTCCCTCGAATCATCGCGTTAGTCGGGCTGTTCGTGCTGGCCCTTGGGGCGGCGGTCGGGTGCGGAGGCGAGGCCCCTGTGGCTCAGTCCGAGTCAGCGGGCCCCTCGAGCGCGCCGGCGACATCCACGCTGGCCATCGCAACCGCGACACCGGAGCCAACCGACCCAGCCCCCCAGACACCGCCGACAGCCACTGGCGGTTCGGCGGCTCCCAGCGCGGGACAGTGGATCGATGTCGACGTAACGAATTTCACCGTTAGCCTCATGGACGGCCGCACGCCCGTGCGCACCATCTCCCCGGTCGCGGTCGGCCGTGAGATTGACACCGGCGTCTACAACTCGACCGCAACGGGCCTCTTTCACGTGTACAGCAAGACGGCCGCCCTCACCTACGACGCTCCGTACGACACGTACATCGCTAACTGGGTTGGCTTCGATCCGAATCTCGACAACGGTTTCCATTCGTTCCTCGAAGACGCCAACGGAGAGGTGGTCGACGCCTCCACGGGTCGCGTCTCCAATGGCTGCATCCGCACTGGCGCGTCGGCGGCCATCTTTGCGTTCGCGGAAATAGGAATGCCGGTTTACGTGCACACCTGATCAGTCGATGCGCGGTCCTCAACGAGGATTCGCAGCCTCGAGACGTCGTTCATCCCAGCGGGCGGACATCTCCCGGATCAGGCGGCTCGCCTCGAGAAGTTGACCGCCGTCTAGCTCCCAGACGCGTTCGCGGCCGCGCTTCGAGGCGTGCACCAGCCGTGCTCCCGCCAGGACTTCGAGGTGTTTCGTCACAGCCTGCCGCGACACTCCCGAGCCCTCTGTTACGCGAGTGATGGAGAGCGGCCCCTCTGCAGACAGGCGTCCGAGGATTGCAAGACGAGTGTCGTCGCCGAGGGCAGCAAACAGCGGCGCTGCCGACGCCGGCAAAATCCCGCTAGGAGGCGACATACCGCGCGACGTTCCCCATCTGGATCTCCCAGCCGCTGGCGTTCATGTCCAGCGCTTCGTGTACCCGGCTCGGCGGAATGCGATCGAATCCGGACTCCACGATCGTGAGTCTGGTGCCTTCGGGAACATCCTCAAGCTGGAACTCCACCAACGTCATCGGTTCAGCAGAATAGTCCACGGCTGGATCGACGGCGTGTGGATGCCAGCGGTACGAAAAAAGCATCTCCGGCTCGATTCGTTCGACGACGATCGTGAACCGCGCGCCGGCGTGCGGGCCGGGACTGGTGATGCGGCCCTCTGCCGCGGCGCCTTGAGCGAATCCTCCGTCGAATGCGACGCCGAACCAGGCTCCGAACTCCGCCGCGTCGGCGATTGCCTGCCAGACCCGGGTCCGTGGCGCCTTGAGAACCGCTGTTTTTACGATGCGATCACTGTTCATATATGCAACCTCAAGGCTGCATATTAGAGCGTGGCCGGCCATCGCGCAACCGATTGGTTGCGCATGCTGAACGGCCCAACGAAACCCGGCGTCGTGACCGGCATTGGGCATCGAGCGCCAGTCGCAGCCGGGGTGCATTTGTCGGCAGGATGGTTCATGCTTGGCAAAATGGTGGAGCCCCAGCCGGGCCTCGCACCGCAGTTCCAGGAGTTCGAATACGCCCAGGCTTCAGTACAAGTGGCTGGTCGCCATTGTCTTTATCTTTGGCCTCTTCATGGACATGGTGGACACGACGGTCATCAACGTCGCCGTCCCGCAGCTCAGCCGCGATTTCAACGCCACCACGTCGCAGGTTGAGTGGACCGTTACCGGGTATCTCCTGAGCCTCGCCCTCTTCATTCCCGCCGCCGGCTATCTGTCCGATCGGTTCGGCACCAAGCGCTGTTTCCTCTTTGCGATCGCCATCTTCGTCGCAGCCTCAGCACTTTGCGGTCAGGCACACAGCCTCAACGAGCTCATCGCCTTCCGTTTCCTCCAGGGCATGGGCGGAGGAATGATGACTCCCGTGGGCACCGCCATGCTGTCGCGCGAGTTCCCCGGCGCGGAGCGGGCTAAGGCGTCAGCCATCATGTCCATTCCGTTGGTGCTTGCGCCGCTCATCGGACCGGTGGTTGGCGGGTACTTCGTCACCTACGTCACATGGCGCTGGATCTTCTACCTCAACCTACCCATCGGTGTGGCCGGCTTCCTCTTCGCCCTCAAGGTGCTCAAGGAGCACCGCGAACCCTATGCCAGGGAAGGCTTCGACTTCATCGGATTGGTCACGGGCGGCGCCGGAGCTGCGTTGCTCCTCTTCGCCCTTTCCGAAGCCGCTACGGCTGGCTGGACGGCCCCCCGCGTCGTCGGCTCGGGCCTCGCCGGCATCGTGCTTGGCGTCGTTTTCGTCCTCCAGGAACTGCGCGCCCACCCGCCCATCATCGATGTCCGGCTCTTCTCGCGGCCGCTCTTCACCCAGGGCAACCTCATCATGTTGCCCGCCTTTGCCATGTTCTCCGGATTCCTCTTCATCATGACCCTCTACCTGCAGGAGCTGCAGGGTTGGAGCCCATTGCAGGCCGGTCTGATCACAGCGCCGGCCGCCCTCGGCGCCGCCATTTCGCTACCGCTGGCCAGTCACTACTACGGCCGCATCGGCCCAAAGAAGATGCTGATCGGCGGCACGCTTTGTTCGCTGCTGGCCATCCTTCCGTTTGGGTTCCTGACCGCCACCACACCGCTCGTTATCGTCATCGCCCTCCTCTGCATCCGCCGTCTTCCCTTCTCGTTCGCGAGCGTGGCCGCCCAAACCGTGATCTACGGTCCGCTCGAAAGTGAGAAGCAGGGCGCCGCCTCGTCTGCGTACAACACCATCCGCCAGGTCGCCGCGTCGCTTGGTGTTGCGACAGTGGCAACTGTACAACTGCGCGAATTCCACTCCTACGTCAACTCGACAACCGCGAGCCAGCATCTCGCCAGCCCCAGCGCGGCGATCCTTCGAGAGGGCGCCCAACGGGGCTATCAGTACGCCTTCTTTGCCTGCGCCTCCATCATGGTCATACCCGTCGTCGTCTCGTTGTTTGTTGACAATCGCAGAGCCGCGGACACGCTGGCAGCGCGCATGCGCGGACAGCCACCGGTCGTCTCACCGGTCAGCCCGGCTGCCGAACCGCGCGTCGGTCCCGCCGAGGGGGCGCGCGCGGCCGAGCCTCTTGCCTCCGTAACGAACCAGAACCTGGCCGGAAAGTCCGAGTCGTAGAGGACCATCTCGTAGGGAATGTCGGTCATATCCGGGGCCGGGCCACCGTCGCCGGTCGCTCAGGCGGCGGTCGCCGGTGTGACGCCCGGTCGCGTGGCGGCGACTAGCACACTTCAGTCGTAATATCCGCGCATGGAGTTCGATTTCGACACCGTTCGGGACCGCCGCGGTACCGACAGCTCGAAGTGGGCACGGTTCCCCGACGATGTGATTCCCATGCCCGTCGCCGACATGGATTTTCCCTCGCCGGAGCCCGTTCGATGGGCTCTTCGCGAAAGGGTCGAACAGGGCTTCTACGGCTATGGACGCGCCACCGAGGACTTCCACGACGCCTTTTCTGCACGCCTGGCCCGGCGGTACGGATGGCAGGTTTCCCCAGAGGCGCTCGTGCCCGTGCCCGGGGTGATCCCCGGCTTCAACATGGGCCTGCGGGCGCTGACGGCGCCGGGCGAAAGCATCGTCGTCGAGCTCCCCTCATACCCGCCGATACTCAACGCCTGCAATCACCATGGTCTCGTGCGCCACGACGCGTTTCTCGTGCGCACCGACTCGGGGAGATACGAAATCGACTGGGAGAGTTTCGAAGCAGCGTTCGACGCGTCCACGCGAGTATTCGTGCTCTGCAATCCGCACAACCCCGTGGGCCGCGTGTTTTCGCCCGACGAACTGCGCCGCATGGCCGCGATCTGCCTCGAGCATGGCGCCTGGATTATCTCGGACGAGATTCACTGCGACCTCACGCTTGCAGGGAGCGTTCACACACCTATCGCGAGCCTCTCCCCGGAAATCGCCGAGCGCACGATCACGCTCATGGCGCCCAGTAAGACCTTCAACCTGGCAGGACTCAAGGCATCGGTTGCTATCATCCCGAACGCCGATCTGCGCGCGAAGTTCGAAGCCGCGAAAGGCGGTCTGGTCGGCGCGGTGAACATCCTGGGGTACGTGGCGATGACGGCCGCCTATCGCGACTGCGATCCGTGGCTGGCCGCCCTCACCGGGTACCTCACGGAGAACCGGGACACCCTGGCGGCCTTCATTCAGGAGCGCATGCCACAGGTAACCTGTTACCCGGCCGAGGCAACCTACCTTGCCTGGCTCGACTGCAACGCCCTCGAGCTTCCTGGTGGCCCCTTCGCCTGGTTCCTGGAACATGCCAAAGTCGGCCTTGGGGATGGCACAAACTTCGGCCCGCCCGGAGCTGGCTTCGTCCGCCTCAATTTCGGGTGCCCACGCAGCCTCCTGCTGGAAGGCCTGGAGCGTCTCGCGACGGCATTGGATACGAGATAGCCGCCTTACCCCGACTTCCCATCGAACGCCTGGAATGAATACTCCTCGTGGGAAGGGTCGTCCTCCACGAACAGCTTCAGCTGCGATTGCAGCGCGAGGTCGGTGTCGTCGTTCGCCGTCTTGTGGGCGTCGCCCTCGCTTCGCCAGATCGAGACCCGGCCGAGACGGTGACTCCCGGAATGTGCGTCCGGCGACAACCGATAGGCCGCGATAAATCCCTCTCTCCCCTGGTACAACTGCACGAGCCTGTCGAGAAGTTCCTCCACGCGCTCGCGCTGGTCCGGCCGTGGCGTCATGAGCGACAAGCGTACGAATGGCATTGGTTATCCCCTTCTTCCCCCGTCCAAACGCGTCCTGCCAGAGGCCGCGGGGCGGCGGCTAAGTGTAGCGGGCCGGGCCGCCTTCGGGTGACCGTTTCGCGCCACTATCGTACGGACGAACGGTGCCGGCATGCAGGGCCGGTGGAACTGTACACGTTCGCCTGCAGGGAGCAGGGTGAAGTCGATGGCGAACCTCGGGCCCTCCCCGGATCCACACGACTTTCGGCGATTGGTCGAGGAGCTTCGACACAGCGACCTCCTCGGCGCGGCTGGCGGGACTGTCGACGTCCGGGAGACGCACGCCTCCGTCGTCTTCCTCACCCAAACCGAAGCTTATAAGTTGAAGAAGCCCGTGAACCTGGGCTTCCTCGACTATTCCTCCCGCCGCCGGCGTGCGCTCATGGCCCGCCGGGAGGTAAACCTCAACCGGCGGCTCGCGCCGTCGGTATATCTGGGCGTCGAACGCCTGGTGCGTCGTGCGGACGGGTCCCTCGCGTTCGGGCACGCTGGGCCCGCCCTCGATTACCTTGTGCACATGCGTCGGCTTGCTGACAGCGAGTCGCTGGCAGCAAGGCTCCACACAGGCCTCGTGACGGTCTCCGACATTCGACGTGTCGCTGATCGCATCGCCGCGTTTCACGCTAGTGCTGCCGTCGCACCCGCTCGCTATGGTCGGCGCGCCCATCTTCAGCGGAACACGGCGGAAAATCTGGACGCTATCGCCTGCGGATCCGGCACCTGGTTGAGCCGCCCGGTCGTCGACGAGTTGGATCGGCGGATGCGGGATTTCTTGGCGATTTCTGAGCCCCTCTTCGCCGCGCGCATCGCCGCCGGCCTCATACGTGATGGGCACGGCGACCTTCGCTGCGAGCACGTGTACCTATCCGGAGACGCGATTCACATCATCGACTGCATCGAGTTCGCGTCGCGTTTCCGAAAGGGCGACGTCGGCCTCGACCTCGCCTTCCTTGCGATGGACCTCGCGACCTCTGGGGCACCGGACCTTGCTAAGGCCCTCGTCGAACAATACGCGCGTGCCACACACAACGACCTCGGCGGCTTGCTGCCGTTCTACATGGCCTATCGCGCCACGGTCCGGTGCAAGGTCGCCCTCGTCCGCGCCACCGAGATGGAGTTCGAAGCGTCCCAGCGGGAGTCGGCATCACGTGAAGCGCTCCGCTACCTCTATGCCGCGCTGCGCTTCATCCGCATGGACGAAACTCCATGGCTGATCGCTGTCGGCGGGCTGACCGGCACAGGCAAGAGCACCACCGCACAGCTGCTGGCATCCGTCCTCCCGGCTGAAATTGTGAGCGCGGATGAAACACGAAAACGGCTCGCAGGCCTGGGGCCAAACCAACACCGATACGACGCGCCGGGCGAGGGCATCTACTCCCCTGAAACGACGGCTCGCGTCTATGCCGCGCTCGGCGCCCGTGCCGAGGCTGCTCTCGCCGCCGGACGCTGGCTCATTCTCGATGCGACATTTCGTCGCCGGGCCGACCGTGACGCCGTGCGAGCGGTCGCCGCGCGCTACGCTGCCAGGTTCCTCTTCGTGCAATGCACGGCTCCGGACGAAATTGTTCGCGCGCGGTTAGACGCCCGCACGGCGGCGGGTGGCGACCCGTGGTCTGATGGGCGCCTGGAGGTGTATCTCGGCCAGCGCGCAGGCTACGAACGCGTCGATGGCGACGAGACGCCCACTGCCATCGCGCTCGATACCGAACTCGCGCCGTACGAACAGGCGAACCGCATCATTGCCGATCTCGCGGGTGAAGACTCCGTCGACCGGCACGACCACTCCTGAACGGTTGAGAAACACAACGGAAACCCCTGCAGCCGATACTCGGCTCTTCCCGACGGCGTCTTATCCAGAGGGATGGCGAGGACGGGCCAACCCGGAGCAACGAACCGGCCCGTTCTCGCCATAACAGCCCTGCTACCCCGCCGGTGAGTCCGAGTTAGGGCCATTCGGACCTCAAGAAAAGGCCGCCCGGCCCATCGGTGAGAGTCCATCCGCGGCGACCCTTTCGCCAATGCGAATCCCCCTCAGTGTCCCGTGAACGATCCCGACTGGATTCCGATCGTTGGTGCCGCAAGCGTGCACTTTCAGTACCGGCACCCCGTGAACGATCGCCATGTATTCCTGGCGCGTGAGGCCGATGGCTGGCTGGCGTGGACGCACCATCGGGAGTGTCCCGGCCGCACCGAGGAGCGACGCCTGCGCCACCCCCCGGACCGCACTCGCGACGCGGCTGAGGCTGCTATTGAGTGGGCGAACGGTCTTTAGTCCGAACTGTGGCAGGCCCGCATACTACGGATGACCTCCCACGCGGCCCTACGGCCGGATTCGATCGCTCCTTGACCGGCCCCTCGGTGCCCGGTGGCAGCCGCCCCGCGTCACGCGTTTGGTAGCTCACGCGACAGACGTGTTCGAGCGCTCGCTCCCGTGGTCCCCGGTCGCATCGGATGAAGGGCGTCGGGGACCGCCACTCTGCCGCCGACGGTAGCCATACAGGGCCGCGAGGAGCGCCGCCTCGACGGTGAGCACCACGATCGCCGTGATCTGTGCCTGCTGCAGGCCGAAGGCGACAACTGGCTGCGACCGCCAGAAGAACACCACCACCTGAGTGAGTGAGTAGCCGGCGAGATACGCGGCCGCCATTCCGCCCTGCGGCAGCCGATTACGGTTCGGATACAGCACGGCGATGAGCACGAGGTTCGCGAGAATCTCGTAGACCGCCGCCGGGTGGTATGCCGCCGTTGTGCTGGGCGCGAAGCTCGAAGGGTTGGTGTAGCGAAAGCCCCAGGGGAGACTCGTGGCCGGGCCGACGATGTCGCCATTCACCACGTTTCCGAGGCGGCCGATCGGTTGTCCGACGAGCGCAAACAACGCCGCGATGTCCAGCATCGGCAGTAGTGGCCATCGCCGCACAATCCAGAACGCCGCAATCACCACCGGCACGGCGAAGATCGCGCCGAAAAACGCCATTCCCCCGTGCCAGACTTCGAAAACACGGCCTGGATGCGTCACGTAACTGCCCGCGTCGTTCTGCACCACGTAATACAGTCGCCCGCCAATCAATCCGACAGGTATCGCCCACGTGGCGATCGACCATACCTGGTCCCGGCTGATGCCCCGTGAGGGCGCGTACCGGAGAATCACCCAGAGTCCGAACGAAATGGCGGCGACATAGGCGATTCCGTACCAGTGCACGGACAACGGTCCCAGGGAGAAAGCGACCGGATCAAGTCCGACGTCGACAACAAGCACGTCTCAAGGGTAGGCGACATCGGGTGAATCTAGGGTTCGGTCCCTGCGCAACGCTCTCCCCATCGCTGATTTCTGTACAGCCCACTACCGCTCGACGAATCCCCCATCGACGGGCAGCGCCGTCCCCGTGACGAACGCCTCGTCGCTCGCGAGGTAGACGGCCATCGCCGCGACCTCGTCCGGGCTACCCAGCTGGCCCACCGGTCACCCGTTCCCCAGTTGGGGTTCCGATGGCTATAGTTCGGCCCCTCCCATAGCCCCGCCTTAGGCCCTCCACGCCTGTCACGGCGCGTCGCATTCGTCTCGGTGCCGCAACGGTTCGCCCCGCTCCTCTCTCGGGACGAGTTAGCATGGCTTACAGGCCAGACCCGGTATCTCAGCCATGCCTCACGCCAACAAGCGCAGTCCACTTGACGCATACCGTTCCAAGCGGAATTTCCAGCGAACGCCGGAGCCCGCTCCCGATGCGCCAACCGGACCTGCGGCCAGCCGCTTCGTCATCCAGGAACACCATGCGACAGCGCTGCACTGGGACTTCCGCCTCGAAAAGGATGGGGTCCTCGTGAGTTGGGCCGTGCCAAAGGGGCTCCCACAAATGCGACGCCCCAACCACCTCGCTGTTCACACGGAGGACCACCCGCTCAGCTATCTCGATTTCGAGGGAGACATCCCCGAACGGGAATACGGAGGCGGGCGGGTCATCCTCTGGGACCGGGGAACGTTCGAGACCGAGAAGTTCCGGGACGATGAAGTGATCGTGGTCCTGCACGGCCAACGTGTCCGCGGCAAGTACGTCCTCTTTCGAACCCGCGGCGACCAGTGGATGGTTCATCGCATGGACCCGCCGGACGATCCCGACAGGGAGCCATTCCCGCGCTCTCTTCAGCCGATGCAGCCAACGGCCATGCGGCGTCTTCCGACCGGCGCTGACTGGTCCTTCGAGATGTCATGGGGCGGCCTGAGGGCGCTGGCGTTTATTGAGGGCGGACGGGCCAGCGTGATGGCTGCCGGCGCGAACAACGTCACGGCAAAGTTCCCCGAGTTCATAGGCCTGGGTGCGGCAATGGGCGCAACGGAAGCCGTGTTCGACGGTGAGCTCGTGGTCCTCGGCGACGACGGCCACCCGGCCAGGGACGCCCTCAGCAACCGGCTGGAGCGCGCCACGGCGGCGCGGGCTCGCACCGGCATGAAACGAACGCCCGCTGTGTTCTTCGCCTTCGATCTCCTCTTCGCCGAAGGTCACACGACGACGGCACTGAGCCTGCTCGAGCGGCGAGAGCTACTTGGCAGCCTGCTTCCCGAAGGGGAGTACTGGCGCCCTTCGCCCTCATACGAAACAGGCGGCCGCACGCTGCTTACCGCCGCCCGGGATACCGGGCTCGCCGGAGTGACCGCCAAGCGAACCGGATCTCCCTACCGCACCGGAGAGACGTCCAGGGATTGGCGGTTCGTCTCAGCGTACTGACGCCGACTGGGCGCGTCCTCCTGACCCTGGCGCATCGGCGTGCTCACAAATCGAAAGGCGAGGGCAGTCCGCCGGACACAGCCGATGGCGGAACCCCGTATCCGGTGAACAGGATCACCGTCGCTGTCTGTGCCTGGATGCCCGGCTGTCGACTCACTTCGTGGATCGCGATGGGGAATCTCCCCGCATCGCGCAGGGCGAGTTCGATCTCCCGCTCATCGTCCAGCGGCGCGAAGACGTCGAGCACCAGCCGGCCACCCCACGCGCCATCGCGTGTCCACAAGGAGAGGTGTCCCGGGAAGATCAGCGCACCCCGCACCACGGCGCTGGCCGGCCCTTCCCAACGAGCATCGTGGCCCAGATCCTTCCGGTCAGCTTCCATTCCCGGAAACACTACCGTCTTCGGTGCGGACGATGGTTACGTTCGCATGAAGCGACAACCGTGTTGCAAGTCCATCGCCGCCGCCGGGCAGAATGTACGATAGCAGACATAGTGAGTCCGGACGGACGTGCGCCGACTTCGGTCCGCCCGGGGGAGTTCCCATGGAAGGCAGTTCCGTATCCGGGGCCGTGCGCATCGTTCACGGGGTCCCACTCAAGCTTCAGCCAAACCGCGATGACGTGTCTTGGGCACAGGAATACCACGTCGTCGCCGCGGCGTGCTTCGAAGACTCGCCGGACGCCCGCTGCAACCAGTTCGTCGACGGTGCATGGGAATCCATCGGTTCGTTGACGCAGGTCGGCTCACCGCACGCTGCCTGGCGCGTGACCTATGGTCCGTCGCCGCACGGCCTCGCCTGCATCTCCCATCCCCAGACGTTCAGCGACGGACTCTACGAGCTCGCCGATCACTACCGGGCGCTCCGGACAGACGGAGTGTGGGCGCCCGAGGACGATCCCGCTTAGGTCGACGCTGCCAGCAAGGTGGTGAGCCTTGCTACCGGACAGCCACGGTGCACGTGTCGCGTGCGGTGGTAGCCTTTACCTGGTCGCAGGCTTGGCCGGCGAGATGAACCCCGCCGTTGCGCCGTCCTCGCCGGCCAGCGACCACTCGGTTCCCTGACTCGGCCGAGTGCAGGATGAATGCACGGCGTCGCGGCGATAAGCTCCACCGGAACGTGGATAGCAGAATGCGCGATGGCGTAGCCCTCAAGGTGGAGGACGGCGCCAGGCCCACCAGTCAGTACTACTTCCTTCTCTTGCTGAGTTGCGGCGTCGCAACGCTCGGCCTCATCACCAACTCCGTTGCAGTGATCATCGGCGCAATGCTCATCGCCCCGCTGATGGGACCCATCATGGGAGTCGCGCTCTCTGCTCTGCGTCCCCAGCCGCTGCTTTACCGGCGCGCGCTCATCGCCCTGACCACAGGGGCGTTGTTGTCCATCGGTCTTGCCGCGCTCATCTCGGCGATTGCCGTGTGGCTCCCCTTCGATGCCCTCACCACGATCCCTTCTGAGGTCCAGGTCCGGGCCCAACCAAGCCCCTTCGATCTGGGCGTGGCGATCATCGGTGGTGCGGCCGGCGCCTACGCCACGGCCAGGCTCGAGGGCGCGGCGGCCGTTATCGGAGTGGCGATCGCCACTGCCCTCATGCCGCCCCTCTGCGTGGCCGGGATCGGTATCACGCTTGCCGACCGATCAATCTGGCAGGGCGCATCGCTTCTCTTTCTCACCAACTTCGCGGCGATTTCGTTTTCCGCCATGATCGTGTTCGCTGTTCTCGGCCTTCGGGCACGGCATCGGCCATCGGAGTGGGTGCATCTTGTCGCGGCTGCCACCGTCGTGCTCGTGCTGGCGGCGGCGCTCTCCGTACTGACGCTCCGGACGGTCGACCAGGTCCGTGCTAACGAACGCACCCGACGCGTGGTGGAAACCGCGCTCGCCGACCGGATTCCGGGCTCCGAATTGCTCGAGCTCCACCGGGATAGCCTCAACAACACCCTCCTTCTTCGCCTCCGCGTTCAGGTGCCGGCGGGGCTTTCGGAAGAGACCGTCCAGCTTCTCCAGCAGGACATCGCCAGCGGCCTCGGAGAGAGCCTTGAGATGGTTTTCGTCGGCGTTCCGACCATCGAATTGGCGAAGGTCACGCCACTTCCCCCCGACGTGACGCCCCCGCCGCGTTCCGACCGCAACGCCCACGCGTTCCCCGGCTCCTACGACCACCCCGACGGAAACGCCGAAGCCGTCACCCACGCCGACGTCTACGCCACCCCCTACCCCACCGAACACCGGCTCCGACCGACCGCCCACAGCCACGATCGGCCCGCCGCACGGCGGGTAGTCCGACATCCGTCTGTAACGCGGGCGGTTCCGTGGCCCGTCCGGGCGGCCGCGCGAGGGCAATAGCATCGGATCCGTGCGAAATCGACGTTGGCTGGCGCTGCTGATCCCGATTCTGGCCGCCGGGATCTTAGCTGCCTGTGGGGGCGGTGGCTCCAACACCCCCACGGCGACGCCAATGGCGACCAGTACACCGACACCTACGGTTGCTACCGCGGTGGCGACGAGCGGACAGCAACTCGCGACCGCAGGTGCCGGCGTCACGATCACGGGCACGGAAAGTGAGTTCCGCATCTCGCTCGGTGTTTCCAGCATTGCGCCGGGCAAGGTCACGTTCTCCATCAAGAACGACGGGACGGTTCAGCACGAGTTCGTCGTCTTGAAGACCGATATGCCTGAGGACAAGCTTCCCGTGAATAACAACGTCGTGGATGAATCCGCCCCGGGCATCCAAAAGATCGATGAAATCGTCAACATCGATCCGGGAACCACGGGCACGCTCGCAATCCAGGACCTCAAAGCCGGCACGTACGTCATCATCTGCAACAAGCCGGCACACTACGCCGCCGGAATGCACACGACGCTCCACGTGCACTAGCCGAACCGTTACCGTAATCGGAGCACCGGTCGGTGGACGCGAAAATCGGGGACGCATGGTTCTCCCGGGTGTGCTGACGAAACGGTTTGATAAACGCATGAACGTGCTGGTTACTAACGACGGCTCAGAGCGCTCGCTTGAGGTGCTACCGCACGCAGGCGCCTTCGCACGCGCCATCGGAGCCGATCTGCTCCTGCTGCGCGTGTTGGACCCTCGCTCCGATTGCGCTGACGAGCTTACCACGACACTCGACGAGGCTGTGGAGCGCACATCCGCTGCATGGACGGCAGACCTCGCCGAAGCCCTTGCCCGTCACGGCGTCGCCGGCCAACCACTTGTAGTCATACGCGAGCGCGCTGAGGATACGTGGGACACCATCGGCCGGGCTGCCGCGGCTCACGATGCATTCTTGATAGCCATGGCTACGCGCGGCGCCGGACGCCTCCATCACCTGCTCGCCGGTAGCGTGGCGATGGGCCTGGTCGGCTCTACAGACTTGCCCGTCATGGTCACCGGCCCGAAAGTGGAACCGCCCATAACGTCACGTCGATACCACCTCCTGGCCACAACCGATGGTTCGCCGGCATCAATGGCCGTGGTTCGTGCCGTCCGGCCCGCCGTGACAGCCGGATTGGATGTGACGCTGCTGCGCCTGTGCTGGCCCGGCGCCGCCGACGAGGCGCGAGCCGAGTGCGACGAGAACCTCGCCCGTCTCCGTGCCGAACTTCCGGAATCAGACCGCATCGCGGAACTCGTGCGCGAAGTGCCACTCGTTGACGGTGTCGTAGATGCCATAGTCGACGGCGTCGACGGAACTGGGCGCATCGGCCATCGCGATGGCGACCCACGGCCACGGGGCCGCCTACCATCTGTTTGCCGGGAGCGTGGCATTGAGCGTCGTAGGAAAGTCGCCGCTACCGGTGATTCTCGCGCGGTCTCGTCCTTCGTAGTCACTTCTGGTCTGGCTATTTCAGGACCTGCTGCTGCACGAGCAGCCCCGCCCACGCGCCGCCAATCATAGCCACGAGCCCGCCCATCACTGGAAGCGCGTACCGGCGGCCGCCGGTTGAAACTGCCGCGACTGCCTTCGTCACGGCATTCGTGGTCAGGCCGAGAAGCACACCAATGGCGGCGCCGGACGGGCCGATTCTCTCGTCCGTCACGAGCGCGGCCATTCCCGCGGCCGCCGCGTGGGCATCGGCGAACCCCGATATCCCTGCCGTCACCGGCGCCGCGCCTGGCCCTATCCACCCCTCCATGACCGACGCAAACAGCGTCACGAGCGTGATCGCTGATGCAAACACGACCACCCCGGCCAGATCGAAGGCACTCTTCCTTTCGAGGGACTCGTCTTGGACGAGCCGATTGGGTAGCCGCCACAGCGCTGCGACCGCGAAGATGCTGGCGGCGGCGGAAGCTGCCACGAGCGCGCCAGCCACCTCATAGAGGAGGTCGGTGCTCGCCACAGCAAGCACCACGGCGAGCTGGATGACGGTCGCTACGCTCGACAGAATCGCTCCGGCCACGGCGCCGCGGAGGAGTGCACGGTTCTCGCGTGCGACTACCCCCATCGAGGCAATAGTCGCGGCACTCGAAACGAATCCGCCCGCGAGCCCCGTTAGCGGAAGCCCGAAGCGCGGCCCTACGAAACGCACGGCGATATGGCCGGCGCCACCAGCGGCCATTACGACAACCACCAGGCGCCAGACGGTGTGTGGGTTGAGGCCGTCGTACGGCCCGATGTCGCGATTCGGAAGGAGCGGATAAATGACCACCGCTGCGGCAGTGAACAGCAACAGGTCGTGGAGTTCCTGCTCCGAGATGAGGTCGCGCACAAGGCGATGAAGTTGCGCGCGGGAGGCAAGAAGAATCGTCACGACGACGGCCACTCCGGCCGCAAGGGCCGCGTCGGCGCTGAGCGAGCGCCCCCAGCGCGAAGGTCGTGACGAGGGCGACTTCGGAGGTGATGCCGGGATCCTCGCGGGAGCCGAGTCCGTACGAGATCACCGCGAGCGCCGCGACGAAGACGGCGCCGGCGACAACCAGCCCGTCGATTCCCGTAGCCATCGAAAGCCCGCCAAGCAGCGAGACCAGCACGAAGGTGCGGACGCCCGCCGCCCCGCGGCCGGGACCACGGCCCTTATGCCGCTCTCGCTCCAGCCCCACCAACAGGCCGATCCCGAGTGCAACCGCCAGCCCGAGGGCCGTTTCAGGCACGTCCATTGACGTTGAGTCTATGGCCCTATCCGCGCGCCGACTGCGGCGGCATGGCGCCAATTCGGAGGCCGTACGTCCCAAGAGCGGCATTGGTCGGTAGTCGTCTACGTTGGGCTCTTTCGGCCGTGTTCGGCTCTCAGCGTCAGGCTCATCATCTCTTCATGGGTGAAACACCGGCGCTGCGCACGCAAGGGCTGACCAAGCGCTTTGGCGACGTCCTCGCGCTGGACCACCTCGACCTCGAGATTCCGCCGGGAGAGGTGTTCGGGTTCCTCGGCCCGAACGGCGCCGGCAAGAGCACGACTATCCGCCTGCTGCTCGACCTGATCAGGCCGACCGCCGGACGCGCGGAAGTATTCGGGCGTGATTGCCAGCGGGACTCCATCGGCGTGCGTTCGCTGACTGGCTACCTGGCGGGTGACCTGCGCCTCTATCCATCTCTGACCGGGTTCGAGATGGTCCACTTCATCGCCGGCCTCCGTCGCGGGCCACTGGACGCCGCCTACCTCAACCGCCTCACGACGACGCTCGACCTCGATCTCGGCAAGCGAGTCGGGGGCTACTCGAAGGGGAACCGGCAGAAGCTCGGCGTCATCCTCGCGTTGCTCGGCCGGCCGCGCTTTCTGCTTCTCGACGAGCCGACCTCCGGCCTCGATCCGATCATGCAGTTCGCGACGTGGGAATTGTTGAAAGAGTCCGCTCGGGATGGGGCCACGGTGTTCTTTTCCTCCCACGTAATGAGCGAAGTCGATGCGACCTGCGCGCGCGTAGGCATCCTCCGGGATGGGAAGCTGGTAGCGGTGGAGCCGATAGCCGTCCTCAAGGAGCGCGCCGTCCGCCGCATCGAAGTAACCTTCGCCGAACCTCCCGCGCCGGACGAGATCCGCATCAAGGGCGTCCGGGAAGTTGAGCGTGTCGGGCCGATGGTGCATTTCGAAGCGACCGGGGACCTCGATTGCCTGGTCAAGGCGCTGGCGACCTATCACATACTCGACATAAAGACTGAACAGCCCGGTCTGGAAGAGATCCTCCTCGGCTACTACCGCCGAGACGACACTTCATGACGACGCTGACCGTCTTCCGGCGGACGATTGCGGACCAGCGCGTGCCGGCACTGGCATGGTCCGTTGCGCTGATGATCCTCGCGTTCGTGCACGTGGTGCTCTTTCCGCAGTACCGCGACGCCTCCTCCGCACTAAGCCAGCTGGATTACTACAAGGCGCTCGCTGGCGAAGCAGGCGGGATTGGCACCCCGGGCGGCTATCTCAACGCCGAGTACTTCACCGGCGCGCCCATCATGGTTCTCATCTTTGCCATCATCGCCGGGACCGGAGTGATCGCGTCCGAGGAGACCGGCGGCACGCTGGACCTCGTCCTCGCTCAGCCCGTGCGACGTGCCCGGTTCCTGCTCGAGAAGACTGCGGGTCTGGTCGTACTCGTGGTCATCGTCGCGATGGCGAGCCTCCCTGGGCTCGTCGCTGGCTCACTCGTCGTCGACTTCGACATCTCGTCGCTTCGCCTCGCCGAGGCTTGCTTGAACATCGTTCCCATCGCACTGCTCTACCTCTCCCTCGCCATCCTCGGGAGTGCCGCCATCCCCGGCCGCACGGCCTCAACAATCATTGCGATCTCTGCGGCGACGGCGGGCTACTTCCTTAGCATCTTTGGCACGTTTGTGGACGCGCTCGACCAGGTTCGGAAGCTGTCACCGTTCTACTGGGCAAATTACGGCAGCGTCATAGCGCACGGAACGGACTGGGCACGCGATGCCGCATTCGTTGGTGTCTCCGCGGTCCTCCTGACGCTCGCAACCATCGTCTTCGTTCGCCGGGACGTTTCCGCAAATGGCCGGTCGTGGGGTTGGAGGTTGCGCCCGCGGCCCATCGGCCGCCAGCACAGCGCTGCGCACCCGGCCACCGCCCTGGCACCATCATCGCGCTGGCCGATGTTCGTGAAGACACTCCGCGATCAGCGCACGTCGACGATCGCCTGGAGTGCGGGCGTATTCGCGATGGGCCTCATCACCGTCGCTATCTACCCGCAGTTCCGCGAGGCATTCAAAGCGTTCGACGCACAGGGCGCGTTCGCGCCTTTCGCCGGTAAGGCAGGTTCGTTGAGTTCGCCCGCGGGATACCTGAGCCTCGAGTACTTCTCCTATGTGCCGCTGTTGATCCTCATCGCCGTCGTCATTGCCGGAACCGGCGTCGTCGCTGGTGATGAAGCTGGCGGTACGCTGGAGCTCCTGCTCGCTCAGCCGATTCGGCGTTGGCGGGTGATTATCGAGAAGTCGGCCGCACTCGTCGCAGACTTGCTGGCCATAACGGCCGCCAGCATGGCGGGCCTCGTCGTTGGCGCCCTCCTCGTGGACCTGGATCTCCCGATGCTTCGGCTAGCCGGCGCCGCCCTCTTCATGGCTCCGCTCGTACTGCTCTACCTTTCGCTTGCAGTCCTGGCCAGCGCCGCCATTCCCAACCGAACGGCCGGAACGATCGTTGTCGTGGCGGCTGCCATCGCAGCGTATTTCGTGAACACGCTTGGTGCGTTCGTGGATTCCCTTGATGTCGTTCGGAAGGTGTCGCCGTTCTACTGGGCCGACTTTTCGTCGGCACTCGTGGAGGGCTTTCCCTGGCTCACCGCATGCCTGTTCACACTGGTTAGTCTCTCGCTCCTTGTCACGTCGGCGATGCTCTTCGAGCGAAGGGATCTCTCCGCAGCGAGCCCATTCCTGGCAGTGCGAGTCAGCTGGCTCCGGTCCCGGCGGTCGCGGCCGGTGCTGACGACTTAAGTGGGACGAGCGGCCGAACCTGCGTGTACTTGTCGGGGTTCGACGTGACGAAGTCCCAGATGTCATCAGGCTCCGCCGCGCCGGGCGCGCAACCGAAGGTCTTTCCTGCTTTGCTGTACGCCGAAGCCACCACCCACGAGCAAATCGGATAGCGATCCGACCGGATGAGCCGGCGGAACAGATACGCATGGAAGAAGAACCAATCCAGCAGGTGCGCCGCAATCATCAGGTAGCCGTAGTCGCGGCCGACGTAGCTCTCCGCCGCCGCCACAACCATGGCGCGGTCAGCGTCGCTCAGATTGGTCGGGCGGTAGACCGCTACGAGGTCATCTCCTGAGCCGTAGCCGCTCCACAGCTTTCGGCGTCGCACGAACCGCACCGCTTCGACGATCTCGGCGGAGCGAAGGTCACCTTCGCCCACGACGATCCCGCAGTGGTTCACCATCGTCCGCGACTCCCCGATGCCCCGGGAGAAGAAGCGGATGAACCAGGAGATCAGCCCGGTGCCTCGCACCAGGAAGATGTCGCCGGGCAAGAGCATGTCCATACGTCTCCCGCGCTCCTGGAGTGCCTGCATACTACCTCTTTCACCCCGGACCTCTGGTACGCCGCAGTCGTCAAGCGTTCTTCACCGCAGAGTGGTTTCTCTCATGGATTTCTCATGGTTCCGTACTACTGTGACCAAAGCTCTCCGGCGGCGCCGTCGCCGTTGGAGCCGTGGAGGAGGCATGGATGACGCCTGAGAAGCCGCCGGGCGAGGGTCGCGCCGCAGCGACAGCCCGTCGGGGCACACGTCGCACGGGACGAGTCGCGAATAGCCTCGTGGTCCTGAGCTCCGCCGCCATCCTCTCCGTCTACGCCGTCGGTTACGCTCGCACGCAGTCCGCCGAGGACCAGCTCACCGCATCCGTACCCGCCGACGTCCCCGCGTCCGTCGACACGGTCGCCCCTGCAGGCGGCACTTCGACGGCTATTGCGGCGGTGCCGCGGACGCCCAACACGGCCGGCGCCACAGCCCGGACATCGCCCTCGGCAGCGGCCACACCCCCGACGACCAGATCTGGCTCGGCTGCGTCGTCCACCGCGACAGCTCGGCCCACCGCTGTGCCGACTGCCACCGCAACGCCGGCATCAGGCTACCGCGACGGCACGTACACGGGCTCCGGCACCAGCCGCCACGGTGGCGTAACCGTCCGGCTCGTGGTCAGCGGCGGGAAGATCACTTCGGCGGCCATCACGAGCTGCCAAACCCGCTATCCCTGTTCGCAGATCAGCTCCCTTCAGGGCCAGGTGCTCTCCCGCCAGAGCGCGAAGATCGACCACGTTTCGGGCGCCACCGACAGTTCCAACGCCTATCGACAGGCCGTAGCGGCCGCGCTCGCACAGGCCGTCTGATGGAGCGCACTGTCGTTTCGCCACCAGGCGTCCGGTATAACGACTCGATGATCTGCATGGATACGCTCGTCGCAATCGAAGTCGTCGGCGCATATAACGACGCACCGACGGCCGCGCGAGTTCGGCGTGCCCTCGGCTGGTTCGCGGAGGTCGAGTCGCGCTGCAGTCGGTTCGATGCGTCGAGCGAACTCGTGGCGCTGTGCTCACGTCCGGGCGAGCGCGTCAGGGTGAGCCCACTCTTGTTTAACGTCCTGGCTATCGCCGTGGAGGTCGCGCGCACGAGCGACGGCGCCTTCGATCCGTGCGTAGGCGGTGCGGTTCGTGCTGCCGGGTTCAACCGCAACCATCGGGGAGGGCCGGCGCCCGAGATTGCGCACGCCACGGACGCCACGTTCCGCGACATTGTCCTCCTGCCAGAGGAGAGCGCCGTCCTGCTGCGCCGCCCGGTCCTCCTCGACCTCGGCGCCGTAGCGAAAGGTTTCGCCATCGATCTCGCGGCGATGGAACTCAAAGAACACAAGAACTTCGCCATCAACGCTGGAGGCGACCTGTTTCTGGCTGGTGTGAATCGCGACGGTTTCCCTTGGCGAACCGGGATCCGCGATCCGCATGCCCCGGAGCGCATTCTCGGTGCGATCGAAGTGAGCGATACGGCCATCTGCACGTCCGGCGGCTACGAGCGTCCGAGTCCGCTGGGGACCGGTCACCATCTCGTCGATCCCGTCAGCGGACGCTCACCCGGTGGCGCAGCTTCGGTCACGACCATTGGCCCGAACGCAGCCATGGCCGACGCGCTGTCGACCGCGGCGTTCGTCCTTGGCCCCACGCGGGGCATTCGGTTTTTGCGCCGCGCCGGTGTCGAGGGATGCATCGTGACGTCTGACGGCACTCTGCTCTCCACGCCGGATTTTCCGGAGTTCCTCGCATGACCGCCGCAACCATCGCCTCGAACCCCACGTTCCGGCCCATCCAACGCTTCTTTCGCACGCCCAAGGGAGTCTTACTCCTTACCTTCGTCCCGCTGCTCCTCATCGCGCTCGGTCACGAAGGCGCCCAACAGGCGCTCCCCGGGTTGGTCGTCGTCGTTACCACGTGTGCCGCCCTCGATGTGTTGCTCTTCCGGCTCCTCCGGCGCCAGTGGATCTTCCCGTCCGGCGCGCTCCTGACGGGACTGATCGTGGCCATGGTATTGAGCACCACTTCGTCGGCCCTCATCGAGGCGGCTACCGGCGCCATCGCCATCGCGAGCAAGCACGCCTTCAGAACGCGGTTCTCGAACGTGTTCAACCCCGCGGCGTTCGCACTCGTCGCTTCGGCGCTCCTCTTCGATAGCGCCCAGAGCTGGTGGGGCGGTCTCGCGGACATGGGCGTTCCCGGCATCGTCATCCTCGTTGCCGCCGGAGTGTTCATCGCCGACCGCATCAACAAACTACCGCTCTTGTTGGCGTTCCTCGGTGCCTACGTCGCGTTGTTCACGGCCGCTTCATTCGTCATCGATCCCGGCCGCGTCGCGGAGATCTTTCGCGAACCGGACATCGAAGCCCTGCTCTTCTTCGCGTTCTTCATGCTCGACGACCCGCCCACCTGTCCTGTGCGCTATGGCGACCAGGTTCAGTTTGGCGTGCTGGTCGCTCTCATGAGCTACGTGCTGTTCGTCGCGAACGGCGCCGTCTACTTCCTTCCCGCCGGCTTGTTGCTCGGAAACGCATGGGAGTCCGCTCGCCGACTCCTCGCACGGGCCCAGCGGACGGCGCGCGCTACGGCCTGAGAGGCGCTCCGGGCCTAACGCGAGCGTCCGGGCAGGTCAGCGGAGACCCCGGTCTCAGGCGTCGACGTCGCCGTTGGCGGCCCTCCACCGAGCGCATCTGAGCGCTGCACGGGCGCGAGTCCCCAGCGCGTCTCTACAACCGCCTGCCAGTAGACAACCTCGGTGGGAGTGCCACCGAGCTGCTGAGGACGAATGCCGACGGGCTCCTTCAACATGGCTACCACGGCCTGGCTCCTTTCGGGACGGGCGTCCACCTGATGTCCACGAAACTGCAACCGGCCGGACGCCTTGTCCACGGTCCCCAGGACCTCCGTTCCCGGGCCTGTCGGACCTCGTGCCGGGCGCCGGGTTGGGCCGGCGCCGCGGAGAAACCGCACTACATTCGCGTCGCGGTCACCGACGTGATCGGAGGAAGGTTCTGCGTGATCAAGCTCCAATTCGCGCCCTCGTCGGCGCTCGCATAGAGCTGTCCCGTGTTGGTACCGAAGTACACGCCGGGCGTGTCCAGGTCGTCGCAGCAAAGCCCATCGCGGTACACGCCCATGAAAGCATGCTCCTGGGGCAGGCCCGCCGTCAGTGGCTCCCAACTGTTCCCCGCGTCGCGCGTCCGGTACACGCGAAGCTTCTTTTCCGGCGGGCACCGCAGGTCACCCCCTTGCAGCGGCAAGACGTACATTGTGTCGCGGTCGTGTGGGTGCACGGCCATCGCGAGGCCGAACTCCGACGGCAGACCGGCGGTGATGTCGATCCAGTGTTCGGCTCCATCGTCGCTGCGGTAGGTTCCCAAATGCCCCTGGAGGTACATTCGCTCCCGGCCGCCTGCCGCCAGCTCCAGGTGATGCACGCACTGGCCCGCCTCGGGGTACAGCGGCACGTTGGGATCGAACTGATGCGCCGGTTCCCGGATATTGGAGTTCTTCGGCTGCCACGATGCTCCGCCATCGTCCGTGCGAAATACCCCGGCCGCCGAGATGGCCACCCACATCCGATTCGCATCATTCGGGTCGAGAACGATCGAGTGCAGAATCAGCCCGCCCGCGCCCGGGTTCCAGAACTGCTTGGTGGGGTGGTTACTCAGCGCTTCGTTCTCTTGCCACGAAGCGCCGCCGTCTGCGGAGCGGAACAGCGCCGCCGGCCCGGTCCCGCAGTACAGCACACCGGGTTCGCTTGATCGTCCGGGCTGTACCCGCCACAGTCGCTCCATCACCGCTCCGCGAAGGAACCACGGTTCCCCGCCTGGCTGAACCACGGGGTCCTGGACGAATCGCGGGCTCGCCTTCGCGTCTTGCCACGTACTTCCCCCGTCCCGCGATAGCCGCACCTGGGGACCAAACCACGGGTCGTTTGCGGTCGCATAGATTGTCCCGTCACGGCCATCGACGGACACGTGATTCACATCAAGGCCCGCGGCGAACGGCCCGCTCAACGTCCACTGGTCGCGACCCGCGGAGCTGCGTACCAGGAAGGCTCCCTTCTTCGTTCCGACTGTCAAAAGAACCGGCGAATCGTTAGACATTGGCTGCCTCCCAAGCATGCATCCGACGATTGTCGCGCATCTCACGGGCCGCTGATAGTCATCCCGGGGCCACGTCGCGCATTGCGCCCGGCAAGCGAAAAGCCCCGTGGTCAGCGGGGCTCTCCTGCGTACGCAACCGGGGCGCGCGTCGCGTCTCCTCGGAGAAACGCGCACGGCCCCCCGCGGGTTACCTCCTCGTCGTCGTTCCGCGCTTAGCCTGGCGTCCTTCCGCGAGTTGAGCGCTCTTTCAGGGCCGCGAGAAGGGTCGAGATGCGACGTGTCGCCCGTTTTCCCCCCGGGTATCATCCGTGTCGTTCCCGTTCGCGGACTGACTCCGGGGGCTTGCGAGGTTCTAACGTGGCTGGAAGTTCGGCGTTTGCGTTCGGCGTCATCGGCATCAATCACGGCCACGTCTACGAACAGACGCAGGTGATGATCGACGCCGGCTGCCGGCTGAAGGCGTTCCATGCCAGAGAGGACGACCTCGCTGAGACCTTCGCGAGGAGGTTTCCCGATGCGACGCGGGTGTCCGACGAACGCGCCATTCTCGAAGACGACGAGATCAGGCTCGTCGTCGGTGCTGGCATCCTCGCCGAGCGCGCCCCAATGGCGGTTCGGGCGATGCGGAACGGCAAGGACGTAATGCTCGACAAACCTGGCGCGACCACGCTCGGCCAGCTGGCCGAACTTCGCCGCGTCCAGGCCGAGACCGGGCGGATTTACTCTGTGCTCTATTCCGAGCACTACACGCAGCGAGCCACGATCGCGGCCGGCGATCTCGTGAGAGCCGGCGCAGTTGGCCGGGTCTTGCAGACCGTCGGACTTGGTCCGCACAAGATCGGAAACTACGGCCGCCCCGAGTGGTTCTGGAGCAAGGAATTCACCGGCGGCATCCTCTGCGACATCGGCTCGCACCAGGCCGAGCAGTTCCTGTTCTTCACCGGATCGGAAACAGCCGACGTCGCGTCCAGTCAGTTCGCCAACTTCGACACGCCGGAACACCCGGAGTTCGAGGATTTCGGGCAAATGGTGCTCGTCTCGGATCACGCGACCGGCTTCATTCGCGTGGACTGGTTCACTCAGGACGGCTTACCGACCTGGGGCGACGGGCGGCTCTTCGTTCTCGGCACCGACGGAACGATCGAGCTCAGGAAATACATTGACATAGAAGGCCGCAAGGGCGGCGATCATCTCTTCCTCGTCGACAAGAAGGGCGTGCGCCACGTCGATTGCTCGCAAACCAGGATCACCTACGGCGAAGACCTGCGCGACGATGTGTTGAATCGCACCGAGACGGCGATGAAGCAGAGCCACTGTTTCATGGCGATGGAGCTGGCACTCCGGGCCGAAGCGCAGGCCACTCGAATCGGCGGTAGCCGACCGAAGGAAGGCGCGATATGAGGACACTCAGGGTTGGCGTCGTCGGCGCGGGCATTGGCGCGAATCATGTCAGCGCATATCAAAGCCTCGGCGACATGTTCGCGGTTGAAGCGCTTTGCGACATCGATACGGCCCGCGCCAAGAAGGTCGCGGATTCCCGCGGCGTGCGACGGGTGCTCGACAACTACGAATCCCTGCTCGGCCTCGATCTGGACATCATCGACATCTGCACGCCCTCGGCACTGCACTTCGCCCAGGCCCGTGCTGCTCTGCTCGCCGGCTTCCACGTCGTTATCGAGAAGCCGTTCGCTGGCTCATTGCTTGAAGCGGACGCGCTCGCCGAACTTGAGCGCAATTCCGGCAAGCGCGTCTCCCCGATCTTCCAGTACCGCTTCTCGAACGGAATCGCCCAGTTGCTGTACCTCAAAGAGCGAGGCCTCGTCGGCAAGTGCTACTCGACGACCGTCGAAACCCATTGGCGGCGGCTGCCGAACTATTACGACAACCCGTGGCGGGGACGCTGGGCGACCGAGCTTGGCGGCTGCCTCACCACTCATGCCATTCACGCGCACGACATCCTCACCTACATCCTTGGCCCCGTGGCGACCGTTTACGCGAAGACCACGACGCGGGTAAATCCGATCGAAACGGAGGACTGCGCCGCCATAGTCCTGGAGATGGCGGATGGTTCGCTCGCGACGCTCTCTGTCACGCTCGGCTCGGAGGAGGAGCTCTCGCGGCTGCGCTTCTGCTTTGACGGACTGACGGTTGAAAGCAACCACAGCCCCTACAACCCTGGGACAACCCCATGGCGGTTTATCGCCTCGGACCCGGAACGCCAGCAGTTGATTGACGCGGCCCTCGCGGACGCCCCGACCGGACCGGAGCAGAACGCCGGGCAGTTCGTCCGCCTCCATACGGCGCTCACCGAAGGCGGACCGCTTCCGGTCTCTATCGACGACGCCCGGCGTTCACTGGAACTCCTCACGGCGGCGTACCACTCAGCGCGGACAGGAACCGAAGTCCGGTTGCCGATCGGCCGCGACCATCCACTCTATGGCGGTTGGCTGCCGTCGACTGTGTTGGATGGGCGGTGACCGCGTTGTGGAGGGGCGATCCCTCCCGCCCGGCTTAACGGGCCGGGTAAGCCGACGTGGTCATTAGCGCGGGCGGAGGTTGCCGGGAATCGAGGCGCGTGTGCTGGATCACGACTGGAACGTCGGACTCAATCACCGACGAGTAGTCGGTGTCCCGTGGAATCGGTTCCGGATCGTCGAGCTCGTTGAAGCGCATGTGGTAGGTGCGGCGCGGCCCGACAGTGATCGAATAGCCGCTGATTGGCTCACGGTCGGCGAAGAAGATCCGAATGCTGAATGTGCGCCTCGGAGTCGGACGTGTTGAGAATGCAGGCAGTCTCATGACTCGTGAACGCCGGCGCGGGGCCAGTACTCGAACCAGGGATGTACCCCTCGGAGATGACCCAACACCGGCGGCCAAGTGGTTCAGCCTCCACAGACATTCACCCTGCCTTTCTTGTGCTCGCCGTCACCGACGTACTGCGCCGTTGCCGGACGCGGCCGCCGAAGCAGAGCTGGCATCCAGATCGATGAGCGCAAGACCGGAACGCTCGTCGTGGACCCGCCGCAGACGCCCTGGGGTGTCGGTGATGACCACCTCGAGCGTGGGCCGCACGGTCGCCTCGAGGACATGGCCACCGCGTGTGGTGCCATCCCGGCGCCCAACCACGGCGTGTGCGTGAACCTCGGGTTCGTCGCCCTTGAGGGCGATGTCCCCGTCCATGGACAGAACTTCGACCTGTTCGTCCACCGGTATGCCGACGTAGTCCTTGGTCTCCCAGTCGAAGAAGCCGAGCCGTGCCTGCATAAATCCGCCCACTGCGGTGAAGTGCGCGGACTGGATCTTCTCGCGCTTCGCCAGCGCCTTCAGTTCCCCGGTAACGTCGTCTCCGGTTTCGAAGATGGCTACGAATGTTCGCTGGGGCTCAGCCAGCATCAGTTTGCTTTCCACGGTGCTCTCCATTCTGCTGTGCTACTTGATGATGTGGCGGCGGGCTGGCGGGGGATCTCCCGCTCCGCCTCCACGGAGACGTGCCCGTTTCGTTCGGGATGTGGCGTGTCCTCGCGCTGCAGGGCGCCAGCCAGCACCTCCGACAGGTGGCGCGCCTTACGGCCCGTCGTCTGTTCGATCTGCTCGCGACAGCTGAAGCCGTCTGCGATCAGCAACCCGTCCGGTGATTCGTTGCGCACGGCCGGCAGCAGCACGCGCTCGCCGGCGGCGATCGAGACGTCATACTTTTCGGCTTCGAAGCCAAACGATCCTGCCATGCCGCAACACCCCGTATCGGGAAGCTCATAGTCCAGCCCCGTCTTGTCCAGGAGGGACAGCTCAGCGCCAAAGTCCAGCACGGACTTGTGGTGGCAGTGGCCGTGTACGAGCGCATGCTGGTTGAGCGGCGGAGGCTCGTAGCCTTCCTTCTGTAGGAATTCGCTGAGGAGATAGGTCTGGCTCGTGAGGCGCTGTGCATCCACATCGTTCGGCCGCAGGTTCGGCAGCTCGTCGCGGAACGCCGCAACGCAGCTGGGCTCCAGCCCGACGATGGGCACGCCGGCACGAAGTGCCGGCCGAAGCGTCCGGATCGTCTGCTTCCAGAGGCGGTCTGCGAGTCCCAGCATGCCGTAGTCGTAGAGTGGGCGGCCGCAACACAACGGCTTCGGCGGTATGTGCACGGTGTAACCCGCCGCCTCGAGGACTTCTACCGCCGCAATCGCCGGGCCGGTCGTGAGGTAGTTGTTGAACGTGTCTGGCCAAAGCACCACCGGCTTTTGCAGGGAGAGCGACACCGGGACCCTGTTGCGCCGGTGCTCGCGGAACCAGTCTCTGAATGTGGGCGCCGCGAATGGCGGAATCTGGCGTTTCTCGGCAATGCCCCCCGCTTTCTTCAGCCATCGTGCGGTGAACTCATGCTGCGTGAAGAAGTTCACGACACGTGGCGCATGGGATGCGAGCCGAGCCCACCAGTAAATCAATCCCATCGCATACGCGACGCGGGGCCGCAGCTTCCCAGCGTAATAGTGGGACAGGAATTCAGCCTTGTACGTCGCCATATCCACATTCACGGGACAATCCGATTTGCAACCCTTGCACGCGAGACAGAGGTCGAGCGCCTCTTTCACCGCCTTGCTCTTCCAGGCGTCCTGGATGAAATCGCCACGCGTCATTTCGAAGAGCAGCCGCGCCCGACCGCGCGTCGAGTGGATCTCTTCGCGTGTCGCCATGTAGCTGGGGCACATGGTGCCATCGTCTTCGCGCCGGCACTTTCCGACGCCAACGCAACGGTCGGCCGCCCCGATGAAGGATCCGTTGTCGTCAAGGAACGCGAAGTGCGTCTCCAACTGACGGGGCGTGTAGTCCGCGCCGCGGCGGAGGTTCTCGGTGGGCTTATACGGATCGACGACTTTCCCCGGATTCATCTTTCCCGCCGGATCCCACGCTGCCTTGAACTTGCGGAAGGCCGCCACGAGTTCGGGCCCGTACATCTTCTCTAGCAGCGCAGCGCGCGCCTGTCCGTCGCCGTGCTCCCCCGAAAGCGAACCGCCGTAACCGACGACGAGATCGGCGGCGCGATCGATGAATCGGCGGTACTCGGCGATTCCGTTTGTGGAGTCGAGGTCAAAATCGATGCGGCAGTGGACACAACCCTGACCGAAGTGCCCGTAAAGCGCGGCGTCGTATCCGAATTCGTCCAGGAGCTTGCGGAAGTCGCGAAGGTACTCGCCGAGCCGGTCCGGCGGTACGGATGCGTCCTCCCAACCCGGGTGCGCCGTGGGCATACCGGGCACATGGGCCGTGGCGCCGAGGCCGGATTCGCGAATCTCCCAGAGTTTCGCCTCCTCGTCGGCGTCGTCGAAGATCTTCGCGTGCGGCGGCTGGTCGCTGTCCTTCAAGTCGTCCACGAGCTCCTGCGCACGACCCCTCGCCTCGTCGCGCGTGTCCCCTCCAAACTCCACAAGGAGCCAGCCTTCGCCCTCAGGCAGCAACTCCGTGTCGCGCGGATGCAGCTTCTTGCGTTTCATGTAGGAGATCAGTCTGTGGTCGATGCCCTCGAGGGCGATGGGTCTGCGCGCCATCACCTCGGTAACGTGGTCTGCGGCCGTGTACGCGTCTGGATAACCGAGCGCGACCAGCGCGCGGGCCTTCGGGCTGGCCATCAGCCGAACTTTCGCTCCGAGCACGATCACACAGGTGCCCTCGGTTCCGACGAGCGCCTGCGCAAGGTTGAAGCCGTTTTCGGGGAGGAGGGAGTCCAGGTTGTATCCCGAAACCCGCCTGGGGATGTCCGGCATACGTCGCCGAATCTCCTCAACGTGCTCGTCCCGGATTTGAAGGAGGCTGGTGTAGATCTCCCCGCGGCGGCCGCCCTCCGAGGCGATGCGCCGAGCTTCTTCCTCGGTCGTGGACGCGATCCGCATCTGTGTTCCGTCGTAGGTGAGGACCTCGAGCTCGACTACCTGGTGCTTCGTCATCGGCCCGTAGCCGTAAAGCTGCGCCATCACCGAGTGGGTGCCGCAGGAGTTGTTACCGATCATGCCGCCGAGCGTGTTCCGATTGTGGGTAGCCGGATCGGGCCCGTACGTCAGACCGAACTGGGATTCGGCGGCGTGCCTGAGGTCGTCGAGGATGCACCCCGGCTCCACGCGGGCGGTCTTCTCCTCCGGGTCGATCTCGAGAATGCGGTGCATGTACTTCGAGAAGTCGAAAATCACCGCGAAGTTGCACGTCTGCCCGGCGAGGCTCGTGCCGCCGCCACGGCACGTGATGGGCGCATCGAACTCCCGGCAGATTCGCACAGCCGCGACGACATCGTCGACGGACCGCGGGATAACCACGCCAATCGGGATTTGGCGGTAGTTGGAGGCGTCGGTTGAGTACGCCCCGCGGGCCGCTGCCTCGAACCGGACTTCGCCGCGGATCGCCGCTCGCAAAGCGTTCTCGAGTGAGCGGGCTTTGCCACGGGGCGCTAGTGCTTGAAGTGTCGACCTTGGAACGAGATGTGAGTGCTGTCATACGGCGTACTCCTCCGCCACTTCTTTGCGTAATTCCAGCCCGTGGCCAGGCTTCGAGAAGTCGGGGTGCAGTGCGCCGTCGCGCAGGACCGGGGTCCCGTCAAAGAGCATTTCCTCGATCCGAACGTGGTCGTGAAAGTACTCAAGATTCCGGAGGGGGCGGGCTGCACAGGCAGCGTGAGTGTGCAGGGCGGGAGCGCAGTGACCGGAAAGGGGCACCTCGAACGCTTCGCAGAGGGCGGCGACTTTTAGGAAGCCGGTGACTCCGCCGCAGCGGGTCGCATCCGCCTGGAGGACGTCGACGGCCCCGGCCGCGAGCATCCTGCGGAAGTAGCCCGTGTCCCAGCCGTACTCGCCAGCCGCCACTTCCATCGGTGCCGGCACCGACTCACGCAGAAAGCGAAGGCCGTCGAGGTTGTCAGACGAGACCGGTTCCTCAAACCACGTGACGCCTTCGTCCCGAAACGCATCAGCGAGTGCAAGGGCCTGCTTCGCGTCATACGCTCCATTTGCATCGACGAAGAGACCAGCATCGCCGATAGCGGCGCGGGCGGCGCCCACACGCGCAGGGTCCCTCGCTGGCTCGGAGCCAACTTTCATCTTCACGTTGGGGATCCCGCGCGCCACCCAGCCGGCGAGCTGCTCTTGAAGCTTCTCGTGGGGATAGGAAGTGAAGCCGCCGCTGCCATACACCGTCACGGATTGGCGTACGGGTCCCAGCAATGCTGCCAGCGGGATCCCGAGGACCCGAGCTTTCAAGTCCCAGAGTGCGACGTCTACCGCTGAAATCGCCATTGAACAGAGGCCGGGCCGGCCCGCGTTGCGGACGCGCTCAACCATCCGCCACCAACACCCTTCGACCGCAAAGACATCGCATCCCTCGATCGCAGGAGCCAGGAGCCGTCGGATGACCTCCGCAGCGCCTTCGGTGGTGTAGGTGTAGCCCAGACCTGTCGCGGCTCCGGCGCGGACGTGGACCACGACAATCGTGGTTCCGTCCCAGCGGAACGTGCCATCCGCCTCCGGGAAGTCGGTTGGGATCCGATAAGCGGCGGCCGTCACTTCTTCGATAGGGCATCCGCTTCGATTCACCGCCGCAACCCGGACACGAACTCCTTTGCGCTTTCTTTGACTATGCCGAACGCACTGCTGTCTCCCTTGAGCACGCTGGACGCAAAGCTCTTTGCCTGCTCGACCGTGATGTGCGGCGGCAGCGGTGGAACGTTGGGGTCCGTCCGAACGTCGAGTACAACCGGCCGATCGGTAGAGAAAGCCTCGTCCCACGCCCGTCCGATCATGTCCGGCCGCTCTACCACGAGTCCCTTGAGGCCGAGGGATTCAGCGAAGCGCGCGTAGGGGAAGTCTTCGAGTTGCTGAGACGCGTCGTAGCGCGGATTTCCGGCGAGGACGCGCATTTCCCAGGTCACCTGGTTGAGGTCGTTGTTATGGAGTACCAGCACGATCAGCCGAGGATCGTCCCACTCCTGCCAGTACCGGCTGATGGTGATCAGTCCGTTGTTTCCGAGCATCTGCATGGCCCCGTCTCCGACGAGGGCGACCACCGGTCGCTCCGGGTACGCGAACTTCGCTGCAATTGCATAGGGAACGCCGGGGCACATCGTGGCGAGATTGCCCGATAACGACGCCATCATGCCGCCGCGGATCTTCAGGTCCCGCGCGAACCAGTTCGCGACCGACCCGGAATCGGCGGTAATGATCGCGTCGTCAGGAATTCGGGAAGATAGTTCCCAGATGACGCGCTGGGGATTAATTGGATCGGCTGAATCCATCGCCCGCGACTCAAGCACTTTCCACCATTCCGAGACGCCCTCTTCGATGCTCTCGCGCCAAGAGCGGTCCGTCTTTCGCTCAAGCCGGGGCAGTAGTGCCTGGAGCGTCTCCTTGCTGTCGCCGACCAGGTTCAGTTCCGTTGGATACCGGATGCCAAGCATGCGGCCGTCGATGTCGATCTGGATGCCGCGCGCCTGGCCCTCCTTCGGAAGGAATTCAGAATAGGGGAAGCTCGTCCCCACCATGAGCAACGTGTCGCAGTCGTTCATCATGTCCCAGCTCGGCCGCGTGCCAAGGAGGCCGATCGCACCCGTGACGAACGGCAGCGTGTCTGGGAGGGCTGCCTTGCCGAGCAGCGCTTTGGCCACTCCGGCGCCCAGGGTCTCCGCTACAGCCACGACCTCGTCGCTCGCGCGCATGGCGCCGGCGCCGATGAGGATCGCAACGCGCTCTCCGGCGTTGAGGATCCCGGCTGCGCGATCGAGATCTTCGTCCGTCGGGACGACGCGAGGAGATGTGTAGTTCGTACTGGAATGGATGGTGCCATGCGCGCGGGGCGGCTTCTCGACCGCCTCCATCTCCTGGACATCGTTTGGCACGATCAGGCACGTGACGGTGCGCTCCGCCCGCGCGATGCGGACCGCCCGGTCGACCATGTGCCGGACCTGGGTCGGTTCGGAGATCATGTGGACGTATTCGTTCGCCACGTCCTTGAATAGTGAGATGAGGTCGACCTCCTGCTGGTAGTCGCCACCCAGTGCCGTGACCGCCTGCTGGCCGACGATGGCCACCACCGGTTGATGATCCTTCTTGGCGTCGTAGAGCCCGTTGAGGAGGTGGATGGCGCCGGGACCGGAGGTTGCGAGGCACACCCCGGGTTCCCCGGTGAACTTGGCATGTGCGCAGGCCATGAATGCCGCCATCTCCTCGTGGCTTGTCCGGATGAAGGCAAAGCGGTCCTCCGCTCGATTGAGCGCGCCTAGCAGTTCGTTGATGCCGTCGCCCGGGTATCCAAAGATCCGCTTTACGCCCCATTCGGATAGGCGCTCCAGGAGATAGTCCGCGACCAGCTTCGCCATGTTTTTGCTCACTTCGTTGGGATTAGTAATCTCACCGTCCCACTCCGATGGGCGCCACAGCACAACGCTTGACCACGTCGCGTAACAGGCCTCTCTCGGCCACGGTCGCCACGTTCGATTGCGATGCCCGCGCGACGAGCTGCCCCGAACGCGCGGTGCCTCACATGCAGGGCCAACGGATAGTGTGATGGCGTGGTGGATCTCGGTTCCGTTGACTTCAAGGGGTGGATCACGGCTGCGGGTTACCCCGGAATGGCTGCGGCCATTTATGCCGAGACGGGGCTGCTCATCGGCTTCTTCTTACCGGGGGATACGCTGCTGCTCTCAGCTGGCTTCCTGTGCGAACGCGGACAATTCAGCCTTTGGATCCTGCTGCCGGCGTTGTCGCTGGCTGCGGTGCTCGGCGATTCCACCGGCTATTACATCGGCGAGCGATTGGGCCCGCGGTTGTTCTCCCGCGACCGCGGCCGGATCTTCCGGCGCGATCATCTGCTCCGGGCCAAACGTTTCTACGAGAAGCACGGCGGGAAGACCATCTTCGTGGCGCGCTTCATCGGTTACATCCGCACATTTGCGCCGCCGGTCGCCGGCGCCGCGTCGATGAAGTACCGCCGCTTCGCGGTGTTCAACGTCATCGGCGGCGTCACGTGGGTCGTGTCGCTCCTGCTTCTCGGCTACTTCCTCGGTACCAAGGTCGAAAGCCTCGAGCTTTACTTCGCGATCCTCTTCGGCGGCGCAGTGTTTCTCACGATCGCCGCCGTGGTTGGGCGATGGGTGCGGCAGAAGTTGCGCCAAAGCGCGCCCATACGCTCCAGCGATCCGTGACCCCCACGCATAGCAGCTTCCCGCTGCGGGGAGACGCGTCAGCGAACAGCGCAACGATGTTGTTAGCGCGCCTCCGGGATGGTCCACGGCCCCTGATGGTTCGATTCGTAGCATGAACAGGTGAAGACGGGCCTCCCGACCTGCCGAAAGTTTCGAGGCCCAACGCCCGTGCACCTGCGCTTCCCGGAGGGCTGAGATGGCGGTGGCCCTCTGTTTCGGACTCGCCCTCGTTGGTGCCGTCCTCATTTCCGACGTGGCGCGTCGCAGCATCCTCTCAACCTCGGTGCTGTTCCTTGCGGTGGGCGTGGTCTTCGGTGGCGTCTTCGGCGTAATCAACATCTCCGTGGACGAGAAGGGTCTTGAGACCTTCATCGAGGTCACCGTGATAGCGGCGCTCTTCACCGACGGGATGGAGATCGACCTCGGGGAGAGCCGGCGCGCGCTCCTCTTGCCGATCCGCGCCCTGGTTCTCGGCATTCCGCTCACCATCGCGGGCATCGTCGTGGTGGGCTACGCACTTCTTGGTGCCCCATGGAGCGAGCTGCTGCTGCTTGCCGCGGTTCTCAGTCCGACCGACCCGGTCTTCGCCGCCGCCATCGTGGGACGGACAGAGGTATCGGCGCGGCTGCGCCGTTTGCTCAACCTCGAAAGCGGCCTCAATGACGGTCTAGCTCTTCCCATCGTGGTCGTGCTCATCGGCGTGACCGGATCGCAAAGCATTTCCACAGTCCGTGCGATCGGCGAAGCGGCCGGCGGCGCCGGTCTGGGCGCGATGGTCGCAGTCGCAGCGGCCGGACTGCTGCGACTGCCGCGATTTCAGCCGGCCGGCGTCTACACGCCGCTGTACGCAGTCGCGGTGGGGATTGTCGCGGCGGCGTCGGCAGTGGAGATCGGCGTGAACGAGTTCCTCGCGGCATTCGTGGCCGGGATCACCTTTGGTGTGCTCAAGCCGGGACTCGTGGACGCTTATGGCCAGATCGGCGCACCGGTTGCTGAGGTGCTCAAGTTGGCATCGTTGCTGGTCTTTGGTGCGCTGCTTTCGCCACACCTCCTGGCGGAGGTGGGCGTCCGAGGATACGCGTTCGCGGTGATAACGCTGCTCGTGGTCCGTCCGCTGGCGTTGCTGATCGCGCTGGGCGGCGGGCCGCTGACGCGCCGGGAGTTCATCGTTGCAGCTTGGTTTGGGCCGCGAGGCTTCACTTCGGTGCTCTATGCGCTGCTGGTCGTTTCCAGTGGTACGCGGGGGTCAATCGAGATATTCCACGAGGTGGCCATCGTCGTGGCGCTGTCGGTATTGCTTCACTCGTCGACAGATGTGCTCGCCTTTCGCTGGCTCGAGGCGGAGGAGGCAAACGAAGAAGTGGCCGAGTTCGCGCAGAGCTAGTCCTGACGAGAACGCGCCGACCATCCCTGCCGTGCGCTTCGGCATCCAATCACATGCTGCAAGGTCAGCCCCGCCCGCTGAGGGAGCTACTCGCGGTCGCGGCGCAAGGCGCGGAAGTGCCGCCCTGGCCAGGTGGCCGCGCCTTCGCCAAGCAGGCTGAGTAAGGCCGGCACGACGAGGGGCTGTATCAGCAGAGTGTCGATGAGCACACCAGCGCAGATCGCAAGCGCCACTTCGCGGAACGTAGCCAGCGGAATGACGACGAGCAGCCCGAAGGTTAACGCGAGGCCGATGCCGGCGATTGCCGCGGCCGGGGTGGATCGGGGATTCGAAGACAACAGTGCCTGCCGCAGAGTGCGCTGTTCGCCGGCCTCCCAGATTCGGCCGACAACGAACAACGTATAGTCGGTGGTGAACGCAGAGAGCAGCACAACGACCCCGAACGGAACGTAGTACGTCAGCCCGCTGGCGCCGAGCGGGCCTTCGAACACCCAGACCGTCAGCCCGATGGCCGCCGCGAGCGTGAGGGCGTTCGTGAGCAGGAGCATGACGGCCACGAGGAACGCCCGGAGATAAAGGGCGAGGATCAAGGCATCGACGATGAAGATGCCGGCGCAAACGCGGAAGAGGTCCATGTTGGCGCGGGACGAGATCTGCGCGCTGATCGCCGTGTCCCCTGCGAAAGTGAGCGAGCCCTGGGAAACGCCGGCCTGCTGCAGCATGCGATCAGAAGCGGATTCGAGACGGTCCAGGGTGGCCATGCCTGCGGGCGAATATGGATCGTCTGCGAGGATCACGACGAACCGCGCAGCGTCAGCCGATTGGGACACGAAGATCCCGGCCTGGGGCTGGTCGAAGGGACTCGTCCCTGCGCCAAGAACGCCAGCAACCCCGGGCGTCCCGCTGATCTGGCTCTGCAGGCTGTGGAGTGCTTCTTTGTTGTTGCCGATGCCATCGGACTGAGCCAGGACGATTGTCGGGGCCACGATTCCGGGCGAGAAGCCCATCGCCGCGGCGTCCGCGGCGCGGGCAGGGGCCGCACTGGAGGGGAGATCGTCGATGAGATTCATCGCCGTGTGATAGCCGCTGAGCGCGTATACCCCGCGGGCGAGCAGAGCGAGCACGAGGAGGAGCACTACGAGTCTGCCGACCCCCGATGACGCCGCCGCGGTTACGTGGCGCAGCAGTCCCGTGGACCGGCCGGGCGGGGCAATTGCTGCCGTACCGCCTGGATGCGAGGGCCAGAACACGCGCTCCTTGAAAAGCCCGAGGAGTGCGGGGATGCCGAGCGTCGCGGTGATGCCCGCGATGGCCACCGCAGCCGCCATTCCGGGACCGGCGCTCTGGAAGAATTCGAGGCGCGCGAGCAGTACGGTAAGGCTGGTTCCCGCGATCGTGGCGGCTGCCGCGAGAACGATTGGCGTGATCCCGGACGCGGTATCGTGCACCGCGTCGCGAGAAGTGAGCCCGCGTTCGAGACCGGATCGGAAGCTGGACAGGTAGAACACAGCGTAGTCGGCGGTGACGCCGAAGATGAGGACGGTGATGAGCGGCCGCAACTCACTCGGCGTCGTGAAGCCGGATATCTGATCGAGCCAGCCGACAGCCGTAAGCGCGGCGTACAAGGCGAGCGCGGCCGGCAGCAGGACGACGATCGGGGCTAACACCGAACGGAACGCCACCGCCACGATGATCGTCACGAGGACGACGCTGGCGATCTCGAGCAGCGGCAGGCGGGCGGAGATTTTCTCGCCGGCGGTGTAGCGCAAGGGGACGGCGCCCGTAATGCCGACAGTTCCATCGGAAGGTTGGTTGAGGTACTGGTCGGCATAGCTCTGGGCGAGCTTCACCTGGCGGACGACTGATACGTCCGGCCTGAAGAGAAGATAGGTGATGAGGGTTGTCCCGTCTTCGCTCGAGCCTGGAAAGAGCGAGAGGGCGTTCGTTACGGGGAGCGCACCGGCGATGTCTTCGAGTCCCGGGAGCTGGTGAAGGTTGAGCTGCACCGCCTGCAGAATCGCCCGGCTCTGGGCCTCCGACGAGAGGCCCTGCGGGTTGCGTTGCACGACGGCGACCCGAGCGATGAGCGGGAAGCCGAAGAGCTCATACGAACGTCGTTCGGCGTTCACCGCGGGCAGGTCCCGCGGGATTGCCGCCACGAGTTGGTGCCCCGAATCGCTGTGTGGCGGCTGGATCTGGGTCAGCCCGATCGCCGCGGCGGCCAGTGCCGGAAGCACCAGCCACCACAGGCGAGCGACGAGAGCTGCGAGCGTTCTCAATGGGTTGCGGGTTCGGGCCGCAGCCTCACGGAGTGGAGAACACGGAGGTGTTGTCGCAGTCAGGGCTGCTCTTCACAGCCTTGCTGACCTCATTCCGCGTCGCATCGGGGATTGGCGGGAACTGGTTATTGAATGCCTGCCCGAGCGTCGAGACGTCGCGGTCCTGGAGTCCCTGGCCGATGGTATCGAGACGGTTCACCAGGTCCTGCTGCCACGCCTGCAGATCGGACGGAGGATTTATTCCTTGAAGCGCGGATGAGAAGCTCGAAAACGCTTGGCCGGCCTGGTCAAGCGCCTGCGATGGGTCACCCGGCAGGGAATCGGAACTCTTGGAAAGGTCGTTCTTGAACTGTTTGGCCGCCCGGCAGACCTGGCTGACGTACGCGGTGTAGTCGCTCGACGAAGTCGAGCCCTGGGTGACCTGGCTGACCGACACCGACGGGACAGCTGTCGAAAGGTGGCTGCCCGAGATGGTGCTTTCGGGCGTGGTGTCCGAACTGCTGGAGCTGCTGCACGCTGCAGCAAACACCAGCATCGTCCCCACCATGCTGAGTGCACAGATTGTTTTGAGCACTTCAATCCTCCTCGTTCTCCGCAGACTTGGACTGAGCGTCGCCGAGAAGAGGGAACGTAGCGATCAATATTCAGACGGCCGTGGTTTCAGCGGTGGAGCGAACGAGCCGGCCCCGGCGGGCAGCGAGATATTCGCAACACCACGAGCGCGGTAGTGCTTGCGACGGCAGAAGCAGCGGTAAACCGTTAAGTATGAGGAACATTGCCACAGCTCCCGAGCCGCTCCAGCGGTTCTATCGTTTGTCGCCGCGCGTGGTCGGCGTCATCGTGGTCGCGATTGCGCTATTCCTTGCCGGGCTGGGAAGTGCCCTCGCGTTCACCGGCGGTGACACCTATACCGTGAACGTGCGGCAAGGCGCTGTTCTGCCGCTTTCTCCCGGACGCAGCCTGCTCGTGATTCAGGGGCCGGCAATTGAGCAAACGATCAAGACAAACCTGGAGAACACACAATCGTCGGTGAAGCTCCGCTCCGTGAAGATCCACTACACCACCCTCGGCATCCAGGTGAGTGCAGACGCCGACGTGAAAGTAGCAGCCTTCACGATTCCCGTCCCGTTTAAGACGACCGTACATCCCATGACCACTGACGGCGGTGGACTGCAGGTCAAATTATCGAATACAAGCGCGATCGGACAGCGGCTCCCGAACGTCGTCCAAAGCGTCGTGGAGTCCGAAGTAAACCGCAGCATCCGGAGCGCCCTGCCCAACGACACTTACCAACTCCAGGACATTGAGCTTTCGCCCAACGGAATGCTGATCTACCTCACGCTCAACATGACGCCCGGTGCCTAAAGACGTTGCGGGGGTCCGGCCCCGCTCGGCCCGATCTCGCGGCCGGCGGACGGGCGCGGGCCGCAACGATGCCCGGCCTCGGCCCGGACGGCGAGCGGGAGAGTCACAGCCCGACCTTCCCGCCGGGTGGAACCGTGGCCGGCTCCGATACGTCACTGACGCTGAGCCGGGGATCCGCAGATATCGCCGCGGCGGCTCGTTTCGGTACACGTCGCCCGACGGAGCTACCCTCCGGGACGCGGCCGAGCTCGCGCGTATCCGGGCTCTGGTAATTCCACCGGCGTGGACGGACGTGTGGATCTGCGCGGAGGCGAACGGGCACCTGCAGGCGACCGGCAGGGATGCGCGAGGGCGAAAGCAGTACCGCTACCACCCGCGCTGGCGTGCCGCTCGCGACGAGAACAAGTACGCGAGGATGGCTGATTTCGGCGCCGCCTTGCCGACGATTCGCCGGCGCGTGGCGCACGATCTCGCATTGCGCGGACTGCCGCGCGAAAAAGTGCTGGCGGCGGTGGTCCGCCTTTTGGCGACAACGCACATCCGGGTGGGGAACGAGGAGTACGCCCGGGAAAACCACTCGTTCGGTCTTACGACGATGCGGTCGCGCCACGTGGAAGTGGAGGGCAGCGCCATCGAGTTCCGTTTCCGTGCGAAGGCCGGCAAGTGGCGAACGGTGCGCCTGCGCGACCGGCGGCTGGCGAACATGGTAAAGCGGTGTCACGACCTGCCGGGCAAAAGGCTATTCCAGTACGAAGGCGACGACGGCGAACCCCACCCTATCGGCAGCAGCGACGTCAATGACTACCTGAAAGCCATCACCGGCGAGGATTTCACCGCGAAGGACTTCCGCACCTGGGCGGGCACCGTGGCTGCAGCTGTCGCGTTGAAGGGATGCGAGCCGGCGGATTCCACAGCACAACGCCGTTCCAACGTCGTCCGCGCGATTGAGGATGTAGCGCGCCAGCTCGGCAACACGCCCGCGGTTTGCCGCAAGTGCTACGTGCACCCGGCCGTCATCCACGCTTATCTCACCGGCGAGAGGCCTGTGACGCGCCGGCGGCGGTCGGTCGGTTGCCACCACGACGACGCTGCACTCACCGACGACGAGAAGGAAGTTCTGCGAATCCTCCGCCGAGAGGGATAGGCGGCGGGCCCCCGCCGCGGGCGCAGCAGGCTGGCGCGTCGGCAGCATGCATCTTAGCCGGCCGAGTCCCACAGTCGGGCGCTCGGCGGGGCTCCGCGGCTGCGCTCGCCGCACGTGCTCGCCGCCGCAGCACCCGAATCGTGCACCGCCATTTCGCGGATCGAACACTTGTGGTTCAGTGTCCCCGGTCCAACGACGGGGAGAGAACGTGCGAATCGCGCGCTACGACCTTGTGCTTCTCGTGGCCGCGACGGCCGTGGCGGCGGCCCTCCGCTTTTACCGCCTGGGCGACACGGGCCAGAACCTGTACTACGCCGCTGCCGCGCGGAGCATGCTCGACTCCTGGCACAACTTCTTCTTCGTCAGTTTTGACCCCGGCGGTGCCCTGTCGGTAGACAAGCCGCCGCTCGGGCTCTGGCTGCAGACGGCGTCGGCCTGGGTGTTCGGGTTCCACTATTGGGCGCTCGCGCTGCCGCAGGCCGTCGCTGGCACGGCCGCTGTCCCCATCCTCTACTGGATGGTGCGCGGCTACGGACGAGCACGCGCATTTGTCGCTGCCGTCGTCCTGGCCACCCTGCCGGTCAGTATCGCGTCCTCGCGAAACAACTCCCTCGACACGCTGACGATGCTCCTGATGCTGCTCGCCGCGTGGGCGGTGCTACGCTTCCGCGACCGGGAGCACTTCAGGTGGCTGGCCTGCGCCGCCGTGCTGGCCGGCCTCGCGTTCAACACGAAGATGTTCGAGGCTTTCGTGCCGCTCCCGGCCTTCGCGCTGGCGTACCTGGTGGGTCAGCGCCGCGCCGCCGTCGCGGCACGTGGCCGGGCGCTGCTTGGTGGTGGCGCAATACTCGTGGCCGTGTCGCTTTGCTGGGTCACCGCAGTCGGATTGACGCCTTCAAGCGACCGGCCGGTGGTTTACAACGGATATGGAAACAACATTTGGGAGCTCACGTTCCGCTTCAACGGACTCAACCACCTCATCGCCACGGGGCAACAGGCGCGCGTGCGGTCGCCCGAGGATTCGACGGCGGGCCTGGGAGCCGCTTCAGCGACACCCCCACAACGACCGTGGCGACTGCTTACAGGCGCGATGGGCGGGGAACTCGGGTGGTTCCTCCCGCTCGCGCTCATTGAGAGCGTGGTCTTTCTGCGACGCCGACGACCCGCGGACGTGCTCTGGGCGTCGTGGCTCCTGACGGGGTTCTTGCTCTTCTCCTTCTCCGGCGATGCCCGGCCCCAATACCTCGAGGCCATGGCCGCTCCGCTCGCTGTCTGCGCTGGCGTTGGTCTCTGCGATCTCGCCGCGATGCTCAGAGATCGCCGGGCACTGGCGGTCGCGGGCGCCGTTCTGATAGTCGCGTTCGGCTGCTCGATTCTCTGGACATCGGACGACACCGTCCGGTACATCGCCGTGGCAGGCACGCTTGCAGGCATTGGAGCAACCTGCGTCGCGGTGGCTCCGAGCTTGAATGCCCGCTGGCTCACGACTCTCGGCGAAGTTGCGTTGCTCGCGGCATTGTCGATCGGGCCGCTCGTCTGGGCGGTGGCCACGGCAGTCGTCCCCCAGGTCGGCTCGTCGGGACGCTACCCCGCGGCTGGCCCAAGAGACGCCCGCGACTATCCTCACGCGCTCGGCGGCGACCAACCAGGCCCGGCGCAGCTGTCGGCTGACCCTGTGCTCCCATTCTTGTTGGCGCACCGCCGCGGCAATGAATACCTCGTCCTGACGGAGCGGTCGCTCTATGGAAATGCACCGCGGTACGTCCTGATCGCGAATCTTCCAGTGCTCACGCTCGACTCGTACTCGACCCAGCAGGAGGCCCGGACGGCCCTGCAGTCCCTGGTGGACTCGGGCCAACTGCGCTACCTGGAACTGCCATTGACCGGACCGTGGATGGACCCTTCCCAGTCGCTTGGCCAGTGGTTCTTGGCGAATTGCCGAGACCTCGCCGACGATGGACTCTCCCCGCTCGGGTCACCACACCTGTTCGACTGCCGTCCAGCGCCCGACGTCGGACGCTGACCGATCCGTGACTTCCTCCTCCCGTGCTCGCCGACGCAGCTCCCAAAGCAGACCAGCGAACACCGTCTGATACAATGCCAACCGTCACTTTTCTGGCTGACACTGCGTCGGCCCACGCGCGGGAGTAGCTCAGTGGTAGAGCGCCTGCCTTCCAAGCAGGATGTCGCGAGTTCGAACCTCGTCTCCCGCTCCATTTTCCCCGGGTTGGCCGCCGTCTCGACTCTGCGCCGCCCTTCCGCTTTCTCACCAATCCAGCGCCGATCCGTGTAACCTACCGGCGACACGTGCCGACGCTTGAACGTCGAGCTCTCCCTGAGGGAACCGCCGTGAAAGAAGCATGGATAATCGAAGGCCTCCGGTCGCCACGCGGCGGTGGAAAGCCGGGCGTTGGTAGCCTCACCCACATTCATCCGCAGCGCATCCTCGCCCAGGTCCTCAACGCGCTGCAGGAACGCGTGGGATTCGACCCCGCCGACGTCGAAGACGTCATCATGGGCAACGGCTCCGGTGTCGGGGACCACGCCATGGACATCGCGCGCATGGCCGCGCTCGATGCCGGATGGCCGGTAAGCGTCCCCGGCGTCACGCTCCATCGCTTCTGTGGATCAGCCCAGCAGGCCGTGAACGTCGGCGCCATGAGCGTGATGTCGGGCCAGCAAGAGCTCGTCGTCGCAGGCGGGGTCGAATCCATGTCTCGGCCGGCGCCGCTCGGCGTCGACGGATTCACCGCCAACAACGCCCACCTGTACGACCAGTATCCCCTGGTGCCCCAGGGCATCTCCGCTGACCTCATCGCCACCATCGAAGGCTTCACACGCGAAGACTGCGACCGCTACGGCGTACAGAGCCAGGTGCGAGCCGCGGCGGCGATCGACGACACCCGCTTCGCCAGGAGCGTCGTGCCTATCCACAACGACGACGGGTCGCTTGCCCTGGACCACGACGAGTATCCGCGGCCCGGCACGACCATGGAGAGCCTCGCCGGACTCAACCCTGCCTTCGCGAAGATGGGCGTCATGAATCCCCCCAACGACACCCGGACGTACGACGAGATCTGCAAGGACGTCTATCCGCAGATCGAACGCGTCGAACACGTGCACCACGCAGGGAATTCATCCGGAGTAGTTGATGGCGCGAGTGCGCTGCTGATCGCCTCGCCGGAGTACGCGAAGGCGCATGGCCTCAAGCCGCGCGGGCGCGTAGTGATGACCGCCACGGCCGGGACTGAGCCAGTAATTATGCTTACCGCTCCTGCGCCTGCGTCGCAGCTCTGCCTCAAGAAGGCGGGCATGAACAAAAGCAACATCGATCTCTTCGAGGTCAACGAGGCCTTCGCGTCCGTCGTGCTGAGATTCCAGCGGGAATTCGACATCGACGACACGCGCCTGAACGTCAACGGAGGCGCCATCGCCCTCGGGCATCCGATCGGCGCGACGGGCGGCATGCTCATCGAGACCGCGCTCGACGAACTCGAACGCCGCAACCTCTCGACCGCGCTCATCGCCATGTGCACTGGCGGCGGAATGGGCACCGCCACGGTCATCGAACGACTCTGACTCCGGGAAACCGTTGCCGCGGTCGTATACTGCCCGGCAGGCTATGACCGCTCCGCCCCCCCGAATCGTTCTACGCCACTACGAAGTCGTCGCCGAGATCGGTCGCGGCGGGATGGGCGTCGTCTACGAAGGCCGAGATCGTCGCGACGGCAGCAAAGTCGCGATCAAAGCCCTGCACCCTCACCTCGCGGCGATGGACCAGGGCTTCGGCGAGCGCTTCGAACGCGAGGCCCACATTGCCGCGCTGCTCAGATCCCCCTACACGGTCCATCTGCTGGATTTCGGTGTCGATGCGGGACAGTACTTCCTCGTCATGGAGTTCGTGGAGGGCGAAAGCCTGGCCACAACGCTCGAACGCGGTCCCCTGGAGCCCGCCTCAGCTCTGCAGATCGCGGCGGAAATCGCCCGGGCGCTCGAAGAGGCAGCCGCGCGAGGCGTCGTCCACCGCGACATAAAACCAGACAACGTCCTCATCGAGCAGGACGGCCGTGTCAAAGTCACAGACTTCGGCATCGCAAGGCAGGCCGGGAGCGGCGGTCTCACCCAGATCGGAGCCTTCGTCGGCACGGCTGCCTACGCCGCCCCCGAGCAGGTAGAGGGAGAGGCTGACGCCCGCAGCGACATCTACGCCCTCGGTGCCACGCTCTACTGCATGCTCGCCGGCTCGCCGCCCTACCGCGGCCGGACGGCGATGGAAGTGTTGGTCCAGCATCGCACGGTATCGCTCCCGATGGGGCCGCTCTCACACCTTCCCGACTCCGTCCAAAACATCGTGCGCCGCTGCCTCGAGAAGAATCCGCTCGACAGATACTCCTCGCCTGGGGAGCTCGCAGCGGCCCTCGAACGCGCCAGGGTATCGATGCTCCGTATGCAGACGCAGCCACCGCCCATGGCGCCGGGTGCGGCGGCGGCCGGGTACGTTCGGGCAACCCCGGCCGTCCTCGCTCCCGAGTCTCTTCCAGGACCGCGTCCGACTGAGGTCGCCCCACCGGGCAGTCCAGCGACTGAGGTGGCCGGAACTGGCAACGGAACCGAGGTCGCGGCGGGAAGGCCCGCCACCGTGGTGGCACCGCAGACGCCGCATGAACCGCCTCGCATCACGCCCGCTGCGACCGTGGTGGCGCCGCCCCCAATTTCGACGTCGCCCGGCGCTCCGCCACCGTCGGCCGGGGCGGCAGTGCCGAGGCGCCGACGGCCCAATCTCGCACTCGCCGGGCTTGGCATAGCGATCACAGCCGCAGCCATCTTCGGCATCGTCTTCGTCCTGACGAAAGGAGACGGGACTTCGCCTCCAACCTCGCCGTCGCCCACAACGGCCGGTGCCGGCGCAATCTCAGCGACCGCCGGCCCGGCGTCAACGGCCACGCCCGTTCCGCCGACCGTCTTTCCGCCCGCATCGGCGAAGTTCTCAATCCTTTCGGCCGGCGTGCAGGCCCGCGTCGTGGATTCGTCAAAGGGGAGCGATGGCCTGTGCCCGCTGGCGGTCTGGACCGAGCCATCCGAGACGGCCTCGGCCACGAACCAGGCCGTCGTCCGGCTTTGTACAGGGGACATCGTCACGGTGGGGAGCGATCCATCCAGGGTGGCCGAAGGCGCAACATGGTGGCATGTCACGGCGAACGGCGGTGCTGCGACGGGCTGGACTAAGGAAGGGACGACCGACGGCGCGCACCGGTACCTGGCACTGAACAATCTCCAGTTCGCCGCGCCCGAAACGGTGGTCGACGCAGCCTCCACCTACACCGCGGTCATCATGACGCCTCTGGGCAACATCGACGTCGAGCTCTACGCCGATCAGTCGCCACGGACCGTCAACAACTTCGTTTTCCTCGCCGAGAAGGGCTATTACAGCGGCACGACCTTCTACCACCTGGTGAAGGACCTCTTCATCGAAGGTGGCGACCCCACCGGCACAGGTACGGGCGACCCCGGATACCAGCTCGCCGTCGAAGGAAACACCGTTCGCAACGTCCGCGGGGCGATCGCAATGTCAGCCGTCGTGGGCCAATTCGGTGGGAAGTTCTTCGTCTACACGCAGAAGCCGAAGACATCTCTCGACTTTGACGGCACCGAGCTGGCGAAAGTCTACCCGTTCGGCATGGTGACCAGCGGACTCGACGTCCTCGACAGGATCGCCTCAACGGAGACCGATGGCGCCAACATGGCCCTTCAGCCGGTGACCATCTCCAACGTCGTCATTGAACAGCGTCCGCGCTGATTCCGCAGGCCACCAGGACAGCTTCCCACCCGCGTTCTTGGCCAGGTCGTTCCTTCGCCGCATCCACTGTTGGCTGCGCCATCTCCTCCATGGAGTTCGATCGGCGTACTTCTCCGAGCCGCCGCTGAATGCGGGACCGGCGCTCGGACCTGATAGCACTGAAAACGTTCACAAGGTTCTTCACGGCTCGTTCTCCCAATGGTGTTGGCCTTAGGACATCCAGGCAGGCCGGACTCTTACATCAAGCGAATCCTGCTTCCGACCATCGGTCCCCGCCACGCGTCCGATCGGCCGTATTTCGCGCCGCGAGCGTCCCCGAACATCTGGAACAGCACCTTCCGAAAGGCTCACATCTTGACGAACGCAGACCCCGGTCAGCCCACAGACTCGGACGCTTCCACGGGCATCAGTCGCCGCCGCTTCCTGCGACGCGCTGGCGTCGTCGGTGCGGCCATTCCCGTTGCCAGCGGCTTGATCATCTCCGCCTGCTACAACGATCCGACCGGCGGTCCCGCGGCTCCTGTCACGGCGCCGCCCACCGGGTCGACTGGCGGCAGCACGGGTGGCACGAATCTCGTGGTCGCCCAGGCGACGCCCACCCCCGATCCCGAGAAGGCACGCCTTGAAGAGGACGCCGCCCACAAGAAGGGCGTCGAGGACTTCCTCGCTAACCAGAAATCGCCGCTCACGAAGGGCAAGGGAAACCAGCCACTGGCGCCGCGCATCGAAAACGGCGTCAAGGTCTGGGACCTCACGATGGACGAGGTCAGCTGGGAGACCACCCCCGGAAATATGGAGACCGCGCGCGGTTACAACGGGGTCATCCCGGGACCGCTTCTGCGCGCCACCGAAGGCGACCACGTCCGCATCAACGTCAAGAACAACCTCACCGAGAGCTCCACGATCCACTGGCACGGCATTCGCCTGCCCAACGCCATGGACGGGGTGCCGTACATCACCCAGGATCCCATCCCGCCAGGCTCCTCGTACACCTACGAGTTCACGCTCAAGAACTCCGGGTCCCACATGTACCACTCACACATGAACTCGGCCGACCAGGTGAACCGGGGCCTCCTCGGGGCGTTCATCATCGATCCCAAGGATCCTGCTTCGTACCCGAGTTATGACCGCGAATATGTCCTCATCATGAACGATTCGCTCCTCGGCTTCACTATCAACGGCAAGGGCTTCCCCGCGACCGACGCCATCATCGCGAAGAAGGGCGAACGCGTGCTCATCCGCTGGATGAACGAAGGCATGATGTACCACCCGTTCCATCTCCATGGGCTCGTGATGCAGGTGTTCGCTCGGGACGGATTCCCGATCAACCCGCCTTACAACTGCGACACCATCGACGTCCCTCCGGGGCAGCGAATGGACTGCATCATCGAGGCCGACGAACCTGGCCTCTGGGCCTTCCACTGCCACGTGCTCTCCCATGCCGAGGCACCCAGCGGCTTCTTCGGTCTCGTCACCGCGATGGTGGTGACGGAATAGCTCATCCTGGCTGTGCCCTCTCCGCGAAGCCCCGTGAAAGCGGGGCTTCGCTCTTGTCTGGCCATCTCGCCGCGCCGTCGAGTCGAGGTGCCCGGTAGACTCAGCTGATGCTCGTCGACAGCGGCCTCCAGGCCGCGGCCGCCATCGCCGCCGGCGCCGCAATCGCTCACATCGCCGCGCGCCGAATCCGCGTGCCGGTGCCGCTCATCCTTCTCGCCTTCGGCTTCGCGCTAGGCACGGACGGACTGGGCGTCGTGAAGCCGGATGAGCTCGGTGGGTTGCTGGAACTCACGGTCGTCCTGGCGGTGGCACTCATCGTGTTCGAAGGCGGGACCGCACTCAACTGGCGGCTGCTCCGCGTCATGGGGCCGGTGGTCCGGAATCTCGTGATCGGCGGCCTCGTGATCACCCCGGCCGTCGGCATGCTCGCCTCACACTTCTTGCTCGACTTTCCCTGGCGTGTGGCAGTGCTCTTCGGCGCCATCGTCTGCGTCACCGGACCGAGCGTCATAACGCCGCTGCTCCAGGCCGTAAAGGTGAACGAGCGAGTTTCCATAACGATGATGGGTGAGGGGATCATCATCGACCCGCTCGGCGCGCTCCTGACGCTCTTCCTGCTCCAAATCGCCGTCTCCGACTCCATCGACCCCACCGGGCCGACCGGTTGGCTGGTGAGCCGCATCGGAACCGGCATCGTGGCAGGCGCGGTCGGCGCCCTCGTCGTCTTTCTCGTGCCTCGGGTCGTGCGCCGCCTCTCATCGCGAGACATGGCGCTCCTTACGGTCGGCGCGGCCGTCGCCACGTTCGCAACTGCCGAGTCGCTCGCCCACGAGTCTGGGCTGACGTCGATGGTGGTGATGGGCGTCGCTCTCGGGAACCTCCCCTTGCCGCACCGGGAAAGCCTCGTCGAGTTCCAGGACCAGACGGTCGCATTCCTCGTGTCTGCGGTTTACGTGCTGCTCGCCGCCGAGATTCGCATCGCCGACGTGCGCGATGTCCTTCCCGAAGCGCTGCTATTGGTGCTGGTCCTTGCGGTTGTTGGGCGCCCGCTCCTCGTGTTCATCGCCACATTCGGCACGACGGTCACCAATCGTGAACGCATCTTCATCGCTGCTGTCGGCCCGCGTGGCGTGGTGGCCGCCGCGCTCGCCGGCGCCGTCGCGGTTGAGGCCAGCGGACACCTGGGCGTCGACGAAGCCCGCTTCACCGCCACCGTGTTCGTCGTGATCGCGAGCACCATCGCCGTACAATCGGCATATGCCGGACCACTTTCGCGCTGGCTCAGGGTATTCCCGATGACGACCGTCATCGCAGGCGCCGGTGAGGTCGGCCGGCGGTTGGCCGCCCGCCTCGTTGCGGCCGGTGAGGCGGTGCTCCTCATCGATAGCGATGAAGCAGCGGTCATGCGCGCCCGCGAGGAAGGCTTTGAAACCCTCTTCGGTGACGCCGGTAGCGCCGACGTCCTCCGCACCGCCGGCGTCGCGGATGCGCGCGCTTTTATCGCCACGATGCCCAACGATGATCGAGCGCTGCTGGCGGCACAATTGGCGAGCACACAGTTCGGCTGCAAGCGCGTCTTCTCACGCGTCGACGACGCTTCGAATTACCCGCTCTTCGAGGGCGCAGGTATCTCCGTGATCAACCCGAACGATGCCATCGCCGCTGAAATGGCGGATGTCCTTCTCGAATCGACTGCCGTCGACACCCTGAGCAGCACTACCGAAGACCTGCGGACGGCACGAATCACCGTCACGAACCCGGACTTACAGACCACGATCGAGCGTTGCGTTCAGCTGCGCGGCACGGTCGTGGTTCTCGTCAGGCGAGGCGGACGTGGGTTCCTTCCCACTGGCAAGACCTTGCTTCAACTCGGCGATCAACTCACCGTTTTCGGTCCAGCAGCCGAACTCGCCCGCGTACGCCGCGCGCTTTCGGCGAGCGCTACAGTCTCAGCCTGACCCGGCCGGCTCTCAGATCCCGACCGTCGGGCGACCGCGCACGCCCTTTCGCCGCGCTCGCGCTGTCGCCCGAGACCAATTGCTCTTCTCCTCGGGTGGGAACGTACGTGCCGTCCCGCATTTGCGGCACACTCCGTCGGTGCCGTTCGAGCTCGGCCGGCCGAGGAGGAAGTGGTGGGTGCAATCCAGGTCGATCGCGATCTGGCGGTCCGTCGGCCCCTGTCCTGTGGGGGCGATCGTCACGCGCGGGCCCCAATCCCGATCGGAGCCGACGCGCCCTGCGGCAACCCGCTGGCATCGCCCTCCCGAACCCCGGTCGTTGGCTCGTCGGAGCGAACGGTTGGCGACGTCGCCGAGGCCGCCGCGTTCCACGGAATGACGAACATCCCGCTCTTGAAGGCGTGCTCGCTCGGGCGGAGCTCTACGAATGCACTGCGACTTGCCTCGGCTCGCTCCGCGCGCAGCGAGTCGAACAGCTCTCGCATCTCTTCGAACTGCACTCCGGGCGTAACGGCTACTTCCTCCGCCCGCGTGTGCTCAAGGCGGAGCCCCGTCTGCGGATGGGGTGCCGTTCCGGGCTCGACCGGAAGATGAACCTCACACCGACCGTCTGGCCACAGCCTGAGGAACGCGGTCCCCGTGATCGTCGCTCCGCGAATCACTGCCCACGACCGCAGGTGGTCTGCCATCTGCTCGACCGCCTCCAGCCCAAATTCGCAGCTCCCGACGACCGTCGATCCCGTCGCGAGCGTACCTGGTTCGAATTCATGCGTTGACACCACAATTTCCTCCACAAATCCACGCCATCAACCGTGGCATGCAGCTGCGCGGCCGCGCGTCACAAGTTGTGGCACGAGCTGCGTCGAATAGACCCGCTCATAGTTTGTGGAACGATCAGTGAGGAAGCTCGCGCCTGCTCGTGTGCCAGTGCAACACCTGCCAGGGACGCGACACTGCACCGACGCGAAGCGAAGTCGCTAAAGCGAGTACGTGCGTGCGGTCGAACTCTGTGCCGCGCGTGCGACACCGGTTGGCTCTCTCAGCCATCGCTATAAGCCTCCGACTGTCTGCGAGGTTAGCTGCCGGGCTCGGCGTCGAAGTCGCCGTCGCTGTTTCGCGATTAGCCCCGTTAGGTGGGTCCCCCGCTCTTGGCCTGAGCCAAGATTCGACGTTTATTAGGATACCACATTCTGCGCCCCTCCTCAAACCTCAATAGATGTAATGAACGTCGCGTTTACTCACGTGCACGTTTCAGCGTTAACGTAGCGCCACAGAGGCCGGTATCTTTCGGCCGGTCTGCGGGCGGCGCCCTAAAGCGGAAACCGAGTCCTGGGGTCAGTGCGTTGCAACCTGCAACGCACTTCGGTAGCATGCCCCCGAACCAGCCTCGCGAGGAAGACGGCTATGACGGACCCGACAACGACGGCAGTGCTTTTCGACGTTTCCGACGGCGTGGCCACGATCACGCTCAATCGGCCCGACCAGCTCAATACGATTAATGGCGACCTCTCGGCCGCTCTCCTGCAGGCGTTCCATGATGTGCGCGACCGGGACGACATTCGCGTGGCCCTGTTGACCGGTTCGGGAAGGGCGTTCTGCGCCGGCGCCGACCTCCGTAGTCGCGCCGACGGTCCCGCGGCTACGTCGGGGCCGGCATCGCTGTTCGCGGCAACTCCGCCGCCGAGCATCTTCGAGTTCGACGTCGCAAAACCCGTTATCGGTGCCATCAACGGCTTCTGCCTGGGCGGCGGCTTCGAGATCGCGCTTCTTTGCGACATCCTGGTAGCGTCGGAAGCTGCGCAATTCGGCCTTCCGGAGATCACGCTCGGTTTCTTCCCACTCGCCGGCGGACCCGTTCGCCTTCCTCGGTCCATTCCCAGGGCCCTCGCGAACGACATGCTCTTCACCGGGGAGCGGATCGACGCCGCGACAGCGCTGCGCTTCGGCGTCGTCAGCCGGGTCGTCCCTCCTGGCGATCTGCACGACACAGCGCTGGCCATGGCCCGCCGAATCGCCGGCTATGCGCCGGTAGCGGTCCGCGCACTGAAGGAACTCGTTCGGCGCCAGGCAGATCTCCCCACAGGCGACGCTCTCCGCCTCGCATCCACTATGCGCTACGTTGTCGGGCAAACCGATGACGCCAGGGAAGGGCCGCGCGCCTTCGCCGAAAAACGGCAGCCGGTATTCACCGGCCGCTAGTCCGGCCGCCTGCCCAGAAGCGCCGCCTCGAGGCGTTAGTCGGCTGGCACCGACGTCCCGCGCGCAGGCGGCATTCCCGGTGCCGGTAGCGTACCGAGGTCGCAGGCGCGCACCGGCCCTTGCCGGGTCAAGAACATCGCGTGCCCTGCTACCGGCTTGAGCCAGTCCCGCGCATCCGCTGGGACAGGCTTCCCGTCCAGTTGAATGCAACTCCGGCACGTGATGGCGCGGTGTTGCATGCGATAACGATCCACTTTCACGATGACCTCCGCTCTCGTACTCACGCGCAATTGTACAGACCTCCGCCGTTCCTCGCGCGGTACACCGGCCAGCGTTTCAGGGCCGTCCGGGCCTTATCACCATTCCTTACCGATGCCCCCACGTGACCCGAAGAACGCTGCCGGCCAGTTCCGGCCCGTGATCATCGCCTTGTCGATGTCCTCGCGCGTTGCAATGCCCTGCTCTGCAATCGCCCGCGCCTCCCGCGCCGCCGCACCAAAGATCCGGTTGAGCAGGAAGCCGTACGTTCCCGGCGTGTCCTTCACCATCGAAACCACCTTGCCGGACCGCTCGGCCAACTCCCGGATGGTTGCGACCGTCTCTTCGCTCGATTCCGGCGTGTAGATCACCTCGCACATGCGCATCGTCGTGACGGGGTTGGAAAAGTGCATCCCCACGAACTGCGTCTTGCGTCGTTCCGAAACGTCTCGGGCGACCTCTGCGATCACGAATCCGGACGTGTTTGAAGCGAAGATCGCGTCGGACTTCGTTACTCCATCCAGTTCCTTGAACACGGCCTGCTTCAGTTCGAGCTTCTCAGGGATCGCTTCCACGACGATGTCGCAGCCCGCCAGTGAGCCGAGCTCAGTGCTCAAGCTCACCCGCTGGATGGCAGACATGGCGTCGTCGAACTTCAACTTGCCCACTTCCACCGATCGCTTGATGCCCCACTTACCATCGAACACTGCATGCCGTGTTGTCTCGATGGCTTCGTCGTTGATGTCGCGCACCACGACGTCGAAGCCGGCAATCGCAAATATTTGGGCGATTCCTCCGCCCATGATGCCGCCGCCAAGCACTCCAATTTTCTGGACATCCTCGAGCTTCATGAACCCCTCCTGCGTGTCGCCGCATAGTAGCCGAAACTGGCTGTTCACCTCCCGCGCGCTCGGCGCGCCGTAGTCCCTGCCCGATGATCTCCATGAAATCCCGCGAGGTCCTCGAAATGGCACTTCCCGCTTCGGTCCCACGTCAAATCGTGATCTTCCGTGTCGCCGACACGCGATACGGCTTCGACATCGCCGCCGTCGAGGAGATACTCGCTCCCGAGCACGTCACTCGGGTTGCCGACGCGCCCAACGGTGTCCTCGGCCTCACCGACATTCGCGGCCGAGCCGTGCCGGTGTTCGACCTTCACTGGAAGTTCGGAGTCCCCGCGAAAGATGACTTCGAAGCCCGCTTCGTGCTCGTCCGAACGTTCGGCGGTTCCGTGGCCCTCCTGGTGGACGCCGTCGAAGAAGTGGCCGACGCGCCCGCGGAAGCATTTCAACCCGTAGCCGCGCCCGGCAGCGCCGACGGCCTTGCCTACCTCAACGGCGTGTTCCATCACGGTGACGACCTCGTTCTGTGGGTCGAACCAGCGCGATTGGTGCCGTTGGGCGTCGCACAATCCGCTCGCCCCGCTGCCTGACCCAACGATTGCACGAGCCGCCCGCGGCAACGACGATCGCCGCGTGACCAACCAGCTGCCGGCTCAGCCACGATTCCTCCTCTTCGTCGCGACGCTCTTCACCGGCGCGCTGATCGTTTCCAACATCGTGGCCGTGAAGATAGCCAACTTCAGCGGCGTGTCCGGCCCGATCGATGACTACTTCCTCCCGGCGGGCGTCGTCGTCTTCCCTCTTTCCTACATCATTGGCGACATCCTCACCGAGGTGTACGGCTACCAGGCCGCTCGCCGTGTTATCTGGTCGGCGTTCGCGGCCAACGCGCTGGCGGTCCTCGCGATCGTCATTGCCCAACACGTACCATCCGCGCCGTTCTGGGGAGACCAGTCCTCCTACGACGCGATCCTCGGCCAGACCTGGCGCATCGTCGGTGCATCCTTCACGGCGTTCCTCGTGGGCGAGTTCGCAAACTCTATCGTTCTCGCCCGGATGAAGGTCGCGACGAATGGGCGCTTCCTCTGGGCCCGCACCATCGGCTCCACCATCGTCGGCGAGGGCCTCGACTCCGCCATCTTCATCACGATCGCGTTTGCCGGACGGACCGGATTTGAGCTCTGGCCGCTGATCTGGAAGCAATGGCTGTTCAAGGTGCTGTTCGAGACCGTCTTCACGCCGGTCACCTACGCGGTGGTCATTGCTCTCAAGCGCCTCGAAGGCATCGATGTCTACGACGCCCGCACCAACCTCAACCCCGTCGCTGTCTGGGACTAGGCACGCACGCTGTTGCTTGCGCGCGGGCGTGGCGCACCACACGCTTGTGCAATGTCCGAGAACACCTTCAAGACCGATGGCACCATCGATACCTTTGAGAACAGCTTCCCCGGTCGCGACTACGAGATCGAATTCCTCGCCCAGGAGTTCACGAGCGTTTGCCCGATGACTGGGCAACCCGATTTCGGAGAGATTTCGCTCGTCTACGTGCCGGACGGACGCTGTATTGAGCTGCGAAGCTTCAAGTTCTATCTCCAGACATTCCGCAATCGCGGCATCTTCTACGAGAACGTGGTCAATCAAATCCTCGACGATGTCGTTGCCGCGACCTCCCCCCGTCGCGCCACCGTCGTCGGCGACTTCAACACCCGAGGCGGCATCTCGGCCCGCGTTCGCGCGACGTACTCTGCCCCCTGAGAGGACCGTTGGTGACGTACGTCACAAGCCCCGCTAGACTTGCCAGCGTGCTGACTATTCGCCTCGCAACCGCGCTCCGGGAAACGCCGTGGCGGTAAAGTCGGATCCCGGCGGATTTCCTCAGCGGAGGGTGGGCGACGTTCCCGCCGTGACCGCCGCACAGATGCGCGACATCCAGCGCGTCGCCCAGGAAGACTACGGGATCGATATCCTGCAGATCACCGAAAACGCCGGCCGAGCGTGCGCCCGGCTCGCCCTCGACATGCTCGGTGGGCGCGGCAAGGGCCAGGTGATCGTCATCCTCGCCGGTGGCGGGAACAACGGCGCCGCCGGGCTCGCCGCTGCGCGAAGCCTCGCAAACTGGGGCTTTTCCGTCGCACCAATCATGGCCGACGTCCTGAGCGAGAGTTCGTTTGCCGCGCGACGCGAGCTCAACATCTTGATCGAGTCGGGAGTTGCCGAACCCAGCGACCTCGAGGCATCCGAGATCACGCTGGAGGAGCAACTCGGCCGTGCCGATTTGATCGTTGACGCGCTGGTCGGCTACGGCCTGACGGGCGCACCCGTCGGTATCGCGGCTGCCGCCACCGAATTGGCCGTGGCTTCCCGCCAACCCATCCTCGCCCTCGACACCCCGACCGGCGTAAACGCCACAACGGGCGAAGTCGGCTCACCGGCCATCCGGGCGACCACCACCATCATGCTCGACCTGCCGAAGAAGGGGATGCTCGAGCCATCTGCAAGGGCGAACGTCGGTGAGCTCTATCTCGCCGACCTCGGTATCCCCAAGAGCGTTCACGAACGCCTCGGCCTCGCAATCACGCCGATCTATAACGAAGGTCCCATCGTTCGGTTGAGACGCTAAGCGCAAAGCCGCCGCTAATAGCCGTGGCTGTCCCAGAGAACGTCCTTGCCGCCGATGAGTTTCGTCTGGTAACGCGATGCCACGAAGAGCAGGTCGCTCAGCCGGTTCAAGTACGGCACGACGAAAGCGCCGACCGGCTCTTCGCGGCTGAGCGCGATCGTGATCCGCTCAGCCCGCCGGCACACCGTTCGCGCAACGTGAAGCTGGGCCGCGGCCATGTCGCCTCCCGGGAGGACGAAGCTCTTGAGCGGGGCGAGTTCGCCATTCCACTCGTCGATTAGCGATTCCAGCTGATCGACATGTCGTTGCTCGATGCCCGGCACCGCGAACCGCTGCTTGTCCGCCTCCAGGATGCACAGGTCCGATCCCAGGTTGAACAACACCTGCTGGATTACGAAGAACGCCGGCCTCAGGGTTTCATGCAGCCCGGCGGCGACGCACACTCCCACCACGCTGTTGAGCTCGTCGACTGTTCCGTAAGCCTCGATACGCAGGCTGTCCTTCGCGATACGCTGCCCGCCGCCGAGCGCCGTCGACCCATCGTCGCCCGCACGTGTGTAGACACGGTTGATCGTCACCATGGTGGTAGCATCGCCGATCTCGGCCGCCGCCGCGACTTCCCGCCACGGCCGCGCCACGTCACAATGGGTCTCGCTTGCGGCCCAGCCGCCAACGAACGCTGGAGATTCAATGTCCACTGACACGCCGGCTCGCTGTATCCGCTGCCACGCCGCCTATACCACGCCTCCGCACCTCATGGCCGGGAGAGCCTACTGCTGCGCCTCCTGCTCGGTTGGTTCCGCCTGTGAGCACCAGGGCATCCATCGCCCGTCGAACGTGCGCCGCTTCGATTCCATGTTCGACCGATTCCGCCAGGTGGTTCGGCATGCCGCTCCCTATGAAACGGACCGGCCCGATGAGTAGTCCCACGAAGGAGTTGGGGCATTGGTCGGTTGGGCAGCAACTGCCGCCGTACACCATCCGCGCACACAACTCCGCGGAGGCATCCGAAAACAAGATCCACAACACAGAGGTCGCGAGGCAGTACGGATTCAAGGGCGGACTCGTCCCCGGCGTGACCGACTACGCGTACATGACGCACCCGGTCGCGGCGGTGCTCGGCGCCGCCTGGCTCGAGCGCGGAACGATGTCGGCCCGCTTCCTCAAGCCGCTCTACGAAGGCGAACTGGCGACGATCACGACGACCGTGACCCGCTCTGACCCGCAAGGCGTCGCCTTCGACATCGCGGCAACGAACGAGGCCGGCGAGTTGTGCGCAAACGGCTCTGCCACGCTACTTGCCGATCCGCCGCCGGTGCCCTCCGCCGACGCGATCCCCGAAGCTGCGTTGCCCACGACGCGACCCGAGGCCTCCACTGAATCGCTGGCCGTCGGAACGGTGCTTGGTACCTTCCGCGTCACATTTGCCCAGGAGTCTGTCCACGCGCCGTATCTTGAGGAGATCCGTGACGACCTCCCGCTCTATCGAGGGCCTGCGGCGGTCGCCCATCCCGGCTACACGATTCGGCTCGCGAACAGCGTTCTCGTCGCAAGTGTTCGCCTCGGCCCGTGGATCCACGTTTCGAGCGACACCCAGCACTTCCGGCTCGTCCACGACGGCGACCGCCTTACGGCTCGCGCCATCGTCACGGACCTGTTTGAGCGGAAGGGTCACGAGTTCGTCGACCTCGACGTGCTCCTGGTTGCCAACGATGCCGAACCGGTTATGCGGGTCGCCCACCGCGCGATCTACAGCGTCCGGCAGGTCGCCTGACCGAGCGGTCCGGCTCCGTCAGCCGCCGTACTTCACACCGCATTCCTCGAGCGTGAGCAGCTTCGTCTCGCGCTTCAGGTGGGCGTTCGTCACCTCGCCGACGACGCAACTGTGATCGCCAATGGCGACTTCACCCACCACGCGGCCCTCTACCCACGCGGCCGCCGACGCAATCACCGGGGCACCCGTCTCGTGCGTCTCGAAGTGGTGTCCGTTGATCATCTCCCCGTGGACATCGGTCGGCTTGAAGAATGCGAACGCCAGGTCTTTCTGTCCCGTCTCCAGAAACGACAATGCGAACGTTTTTGCGCTCATCAGTCCCGTGTAGAGCCCGCTGTCCTTCTTCACGCCCATCGCAATGAGCGGCGGGGCGAAGGACGTCTGTGTCACCCAGTTGATCGCCCCGGCATTGATTTCGTCCCCGTGCTTCACGCCCAGCACGTACAGCCCGTACGGAATCATTCGCAGAGTGGTCTTCTTCGCGGCTTCGGTCTTCTCGTCCAAGGCATGCTCCTCGTTTCGCGATTGCCTGAGTATAGCCGTCGGCCGGATCGCCGACCGTCGTCATCGGACGAAACCATTGACCGTCAACGGGCCACCAGCCACGATCCCCACATGGCACTGTACGAATATGTCTGTTCCGCGTGCGGCAAGCGTACCGAGAAGCGCATGCCCATGAGCGACGTTCTCCAGCTCGTTCCCTGCGCCCACTGCGGCAAGCAGGCGAAGAAGGTGATCGGCGGCTTTGCGCTCGTCGGCCGCGCCGAAGCGTCTGTGGGTGATGGACCAGCGCCCTGGGACGACGAAGGTGGCGGGTTGGACGATGGCGGCGACGACGATTTCGGCGGCCACGGCCACTCCCACGACTTTGGCGGCCACAGCCACGGCCCGGGCGGCCATACGCACTAACCGGCGTGCCGCCTATTGCGTGCGGGCGATGAACCCGATCTTGCTGGCGTAGTTCCTCTGGAACTCCGGGAACGGAGTTGGGCTCGGTGACGGCGGCGGGAGCGTGGGACCCGCCAGCGGGTACTGCGCTTTGAGCGCCGCGCGGTCGTCGTCCGTCAACACCCGCTTCGTCTGCCCCTTGCCCAGCGCATAGTTCATCACGGCATCCCCGGCCACACCTGTGCAGCTCAACGACGAGAAGCAGGAGTGCCCGAGTCCGAGTGCATGTCCCATCTCGTGCAGGACGGTCGACCAGAGGTCGTACTGCTGCGCCGTGATGTCACCCGCGCCCCAGTTGATGGCGTAGTTGAGCTCGGTATCGAACTCCTGGAGCACGGTAGGGTCGTCGTCGGGCTGGTAAGAGCACGTGAGGCCAAGGACGCCAGACGGCAGGGTGGAACTGTAGGACACGGAGTTGACGCCGTCCGTATGTGGATCGGCGTTCCCGTGCGCGTTGTTGTCGCACAGCCCACCGGCGGCTGTTGTTGTCGGGCCTAGAACAAAGGCGAACGTCGTTGGGCTGACCCCGGACCACTGCTCGACGGCATTCTGCACAGCGGGCGTGAGTGGTGGACGCGGCGCCTCCAGCGACGAGTTGACCCGCACGACCACCGGCATCGACCCCGTCGGCCACTTCCACGGATTGACGTGATATTGCGCCGTGACGCCGGCGTCCTCCGCGCCGACCACGCTATCTGCGATAGCCGAGGCATCATCGGGCGAATCCGCTTCCACGAGCACGCGTCGCTCCACGGTCCCGCCAGCGGCGTGGGACACCCGCACGACTTCGACCACGCCGGTGTCCGCCGCCCGGGCCGCCGTTCGCGGAACCAGCGTGACCAGCACGACGAGCGCGCACACAAGTACGGTCGCTGGCACGAAGGCACGCATCGTTCGGCTCACGAGACCTCCCAAACGTCCGTGGGGGCGCGGCGTTCGGCCAATCGTCACGTCTGGATATCTCGTGTGCAAGCTCCGGTGCAGGCTCCGGAAAGCCGAAGCTCGCGCCGCGACACTAGAACGTAAAGCTGGTGCGCTTGCAGTCCTCGTTGCCGTCGGCGATCGCCTGGAAGCGGTCACGGATCGCCTGGGGCGCCTGCTCTGGTTCGTTGTTGAGCGCGGAGATGTCGCCCTGCTTGAGCTTGTCGAGCCCGTCGCTGAGGAACTGCACGATCTTGTCGTGATACGGCTTGGCATCGCTGGGCGGGTTCGCTGCCTTCACGTCTTTGAGGTAGTTGGATACGGGGTCGACCAGCGCCTTCGCCTGGTCGGCATCGGTCGTGAGCTTCGTCGGGTCCAACGCATCCAGGCTGTCCCGGAAGGTGGCCTGCGCCTTGCAGATGGCCGCGACATACGTGGCGTCGTTGCCGGTGCCGCCGCTGTCGTCGTCGCCGCACGCGGCGAACAGCGCAGCGCCGAAGACGACGGCAAGGCAAGCCGCGAAGATGAGATGCTTCGTTCGTGCCTCGGTGCATGTGCGATCCTCCCTGCGTCCCGGTGTCGCCGGGCCGCTCCTCCCTATCGTCGGCACGTAAAACGGGGGCCGCCAGTGGCAGCCCCCGTCTCGTTCAACCGTGCAACCTGCGACGGTCTAGATTTCCAACATCTGCGCGACGCGCTCGCGATGGAAATCGCCATCGCCCCAGAACAGTTCCGCACGCTTCTGGCGGCGGAAGAAGAGCTGGATAATGTAGTCCTTGGTGAAGCCGATGCCGCCGTGGATCTGCTGACCATGCGCGACGACGCGGCGGCTTGCGTCGCTGCACCATGCCTTGGCCATAGCGGTGTCCATGTCGGCCGAATCTTCGCCTTCGCTGGTCGCCCAGGCGGCCTTGTACATGATGAAACGCATGCCATCGACATCCGTGACCATGTCGGCGGCCTTGTGCTGGATCGCCTGGAACGAGCCGATCGGGCGACCGAACTGCACGCGCTCCTTGGCGTAGTTGACGGAGATCTCGAAGTCGCGCTGGGCGAGGCCTACCAGGTAGGCGCACTCGAGGTTCGTGGCCATGTTGCGCAGGCGGGCAGCGGTCTTCTCGTCCATGTCCACCACATCGGCGGCGGCGACCTTCACATCCTTAAAGACGACCTCGGCCTGCTTGTCGCTGGCGATCGTCTTGAGGACCGTGACGGAGACGCCCGGCTGGTCGCGCGGGACGATGAAGGTGCTCAGGCGGCCATCCGGCTTCCACGCGACAACGTGGAGGGTGTCGGCGACATGCGCATCCGGCACGAACAGCTTCGTGCCGTTGAGCACGAAGTCGCTGCCGCTGGCGGTGGCTTTCATCTCGATGCCCTCGCGGTCCCAGCGGCCGCTCGGCTCCGTGATCGCGTAGGTGTGGATGGCGGAGCCATCGGCGATCTTGGGAAGGTACTTCGCCTTCTGGTCGGCGCTGCCGGCGAGGATGAGCTCGCACGCGCAGACCGCGTTCGGGATGAACGGCCCGGGCACGAGCGCGCGGCCGAACTCTTCGACGAGGACGCAGAGGTCGAGGAAGGAGAAGCCGGCGCCGCCCTGCTCCTCCGGGATCATCAATCCCTGCCAGCCGAGGTCGGCCATCTTCTTCCAGAGCGCGGGGCTGTAGCCCTTCTCGTCCTCTTCCATGGCGCGGACGTGCTCTTCCGGGCATTCCTTTTCGAGGAACTCGCGGGCCGAGTTCTTGAGAAGTTCTTGTTCTTCGCTGAGGCCAAGATCCATTCGGGGTCTGTCCCTTTCCGTGTGTCGTGGTCGTCCGGACCGATAGGGGCACGCCGCGCCCCCGGTTGGCGCACAACCGAGTATTGCGGGCGGGATTCTAACACGGTGTTTCGGGGCACGCGAACATTCTGCCCGTCGATAAAGTCCGGGATTACCGGGAGAGCGAAGCCGCGCGCGTGCGCCGCGAGGGGGATCGCTCGCGCGGCCGGAGCGCGGGTTCCTCACGGCGGGCCCCCTGGCCGGCTGCCGTGCGCACGGGCAGGAGGGGGTACACAAAAAAGAATCACTGGTTGAACCAGTGGTTTGAATCTGCGGAACCAGTCACCGAAGTGGTCCCCAGGTGGTGCCGAACTGGTGCCCCTGGTGGTGCCGAAGTGGTACGCGAAGTGGTGTATGCGGTCACCGCGGACACTGGCGAGAACATCGCCAACCGACTCCCACTCGGCGCGCTCACGTTTCTTCGGCGCGCCGGAGAAAGCTCATCCTTGATCCCTGTTCCATCGCCATAGGACAGGAGAGTGCGGTCAGTCAGGCCCGGCTCAGCGATTTGCGGGATGGCGGTAAGACGGCGGCGCGGCGTGCGCCGAAGGGACAGTCGTAGACGGCGGCGGAAGCGAGGGGGCATTTGGTGAGCTTGCGGGATCTAAGGAGGCAGCGTGTAGTCGCCGGTGGCACAGCGTCGCGGATTCGGGGCCGTGGTGGGTCGGGTTTGGATTCAGGCCGCGGCGGGCTCGAGTACGTCGTCAGCGCCCTGCAGGGCTTCGACGGAGACCGTGCGCTGGCCAGGGAGTTGTGCCAGCGCGACTACGGCTTCGGCGATGCTCGTCGCCTGGTTGCCGGCGCCATCTCGCTCGGCGGCGCGTTGCACCCAGCTCCCGCGCAGCTCGGCGCTCAACTGCAGGTGGCGAATCGGGCCCGGCGGTTCGGGCCATTGGGCGACATGCATCAGGTCGATTTCGACGTGGACGAAGCCGTCGCCTGCGCCGGGGCGAATCGACAGCTGTCCCTGCGCGCCCGCAGCCGACACGGAGAACGTACCCGCGAGCTGCGGATCCATGCGCGGCGCCTGGACCAGCGCCCGGTACGCTTCCGCGGAGAGGACGAGGTAATCGTTGCGAAGGACCGGGGGCTCCGGGCGCTCAGCCTCGACGGCGGAGGGGGCCGCAGCGGCGGGCGGCTGGGCGGTGACCGGGATAGCGGGGAGCGGTTCGATGCGCATGATTTGGGCCGTCAGAGAAGGGATCGGGCGGGCCTGGCCAGGCTCTCAGGTCCAGTTCGGCGGACAACGCGTTGCGCAGCGTTGCGACGAGGTGTCCCCCGTTCGAGCCGGCGGCACGACAGTTCGGTAGACGGCCGGGGGCTGGCGGTTCGGTACCGAGATCCGCAAATGTATGGCTCTGGTTACGCTCTCACACGCGCTGCACGAAGCGGCCGATGCGCTCCAGCGCACGCTCGATCTGCTCGTAGCCGCTGGCGTAGCAGGCGCGGACGTAGCCTTCGCCGCGTGCGCCAAAGGCGCTCCCCGGGACCACGGCCACGCGTTCCTCGGCGAGCAGGCGCTCGCTGAAGGTCACGCTGTCGAGGCCGGTTCCGCGTGATATCGGGGAAGGCGTAGAAGGCGCCGCGCGGTTCGAACGTCGGCAGGCCGATGGCGCGGAAGCCGTCGACGATGAGGCGTCGTCGGCGGTCGTATTCGGCCACCATTTCGGCGACGAATGCCTCGCCTTCATCCAGAGCGGCGATACCGGCGTACTGGGCTGCTGTCGGCGCCGACATCATCACGTACTGGTGGACCTTCATCACCGCCTCTGCGAGCGGCTGTGGAGCGGCCACCCAGCCGAGCCGCCAACCGGTCATCGCGTAGGCCTTGCTGAAGCCACCAAGCAGAACCGTGCGGCCGTGCATCCCCGGGAGCGAGGCGAAGCAGGTGTGCTGGCTGCCGTACGTCATGCGGTCGTAGAGTTCGTCGCTGATGACGGCGAGGTCGTTGCGGGCGGCGACTTCGCCCACGGCGAGCAGGTCTTCGCGGCCCATCACGGCGCCGGTGGGATTCGAGGGGTAGCCGAGCAGGATGGCTTTCGTGCGCGGCGTGATCGCTGCCTCAAGGTCTTCCGGGAGCAAGCGGAAGTCGTTGGAAGCGTAGGTAGGCACCGGTTTGAAGCAGCCGCCAGCCATGAGCGTGGCCGGCAGATATGCGACATAACACGGGTCCGCGCAGAGCACTTCCTGCCCGGGATCGAGCAGCGCGCGCAGGGCGATGTCGAACGCTTCGCTGGAGCCGCTCGTGATGACAATTTCGTCCTTCGGGCTATAGCGGACGCCATAAAGGCGGAAGAGGTGGTCGCTCAGCTTCTCGCGCAGTTCGGGGAGGCCGTAGTTCGAAGTGTAGTGCGTGTCGCCCCGTTCGATGCTCGCGATCGCGGCGCGGCTGATCGGCTCGGGCGTCACGTAGTCGGGTTCGCCGACGCCGAGCGAGATCACATCGTCAATGGTGCTGAGAAGGTCGAAGAACTTGCGGATTCCGCTGGGCGGCACGGCGCTAATGCGGCGCGCAATGAAACGGGACGGATCATCCTGCGAGGTGCTCAAACTGTTGCTCCTGTTTCCCCGCCAGGCGCCCTTCGAGCTGTTTTCACAGAAAGGCCGCCTTGCAGGCGGCCTGGTGTCTCTCGACTATTGATGCGTGGCGACCGCCGGCTCTACCTGCGCGCATGCGCTGCCGCCGCCGCCGCGGGTGCAGTGCAGGTGTGCCGTAGAGCGAACGTCGCAAACATCGTCTCAAACTCTGTCGGCATCCTTCGCTTACGTCAATAGGGCCAATAGCCCCCTGCACTGCGGCCGGCCGTCCCCTTTCCGATCCTCTTCCGATCGGCCACGATCGATCTGTGAAAGCTCGGCCGACTCCACCGTTCGACCCCGCCGACGCGCGCCGCCTCAAGCGCGAGATGTCCATCACGAACCGCGCGATGGCGGGACCGGCGGCAACGCCGGACATCCTGCAGCGCCTCGCGGAACGATCCCGGGTGCTCGTCGACGCCGACTTCGCAGCCGTCTCGACGTTCGACGATCACGGACACATGGATCAGTTCATCCAGTCCGGCATGGACGGCGCCGTGGTGGAAGCGGATGGCGTTGCCGCCGGTGGGGCGCGGGCTGCTCGGCGACCTCGCGCGCCGCAGGGCGCCGCTCCGGATCGACGATGTGCAGGCGGCGGCCGGCTTCACCGGGTGGCCCGACGGACACCCCGACATGTGCGCATTTCTTGGCGTGCCCATCCGAGTACCGGGGGCGACGATCGGATCGCTCTACATGACGCGGTTGCGTGGGCGCCCACCATTCACCCGTGCCGAAGAGGCAAGCGCGAGCATCATGGCGCTGCAGATCGCGGCCACGATATCGCGATTGCGCCTGAATGATGCGATCGCCCGCCGCGACCGTGAGCTGCAGGAACTGTTCACGACAAGCCCTGCGGCGATCTTCGTGACCGACCTCGAGACCGAGCGGCTGCTCGCTTTCAATGCCGCCTCGGAGGCGCTGACCGGGTTCACCGCGGCTGAAGCGGTCGGGCGTACCACCGTCGAACTCGGTACATGGGCCGATCCGGAGGCGCGCGTCGCCATCTTCAGGCGCTACGCGCGACGCGAGCCCGTGCACGGCGCGGAAGTGAAGATCCGGACGCGAAACGGTGACACGGTCGACGTCATCGCTTCGACCGCGTATGTCACGTTCCGGGGCAAGCCTGCGATCGTGACGGCGCTGCAGGACATCACGGAAGCCCGGCGAGCTGCCTGGCTGCGTGAGCGCCTCGACCGCGAACAGAGCCTCGCCACCCTCGCCGGCGGCATCGCCCACGACTTCAACAACGTCCTCACCACCATGGTGCTGACGCTCGATTTGCTCGAGATGGAGCACCACGACCCAGCCACGGAGGAGATGCTCCGAGAGCTTCGGACCGCGGCGGGGCGGGCACAGGCGCTGGCCGGCGCGATGCTGACATACGCCGGCGCGTCGGGCGCCGAGATGGCCGTCGTCGACCTGAATGCCCTCGTTCGAAGAGTCCGACGTGACGTCGAGGCCGACTTCCGCGGGACCGCAAACTCTTTCGACGTACAGACGTGGCCGGCCGCGTTGCCCGTTCGCGGTGACGGAGGGCAGATCGAGCTCGTCGTTCGCAGCCTTGTGGCAAACGCACGGGAGGCGCTGCGGACATCGAATGCCAGCGTCCAGGTTTCGACCTCCAACGCCAACCTCGATGTTGAGCGAGCGGCGCACGTACGCCCACCGCTACCGGCCGGCACGTACGCTGCCGTGCGGGTCAGCGACACGGGAGCAGGCATGGACGCCGGCACGGTCGAAAAGATGTTCGATCCGTTCTTCTCCACGAAGTTCCCGGGACGAGGTCTCGGGTTGGCGAGCGCGCTCGGCGTCGCGCGGCTGCACGGCGGCGGATTCGACGTAGCGTCGGTGCCGGGTGATGGCACGTCCGTCACGCTCTATCTGCCGATCGCCCACCGGGAGTAAGAGAGACCCATCGACAACCGCCGCGTGCCGCCGGAGAATCCCACCGGAGGCCGCCGCATGTCCGCCGAACTCACGTCGCTCACCATCGCCGACGCCGCCGAGCGCATCCGCTCGCGCCAGCTCTCCCCGGTCGAACTGACGGAGGCGTACCTCGCGCGCATCGACCGCCTGAACCCGTCGATCAACGCCTACGTGACCGTCACGGCAGAACGAGCGCGTGCGGACGCGAAGCGGGCCGCCGACGAGATAGCGTCGGGACAATATCGCGGGCCGCTCCACGGCATCCCAATCGCACTGAAGGACCTGTACGACACTGCGGGCATCCGAACGACGGCGGGTTCCATCATCTATAAGGACAACGTGCCCAAGGCGGACTCGACGGCGGCACGCAAGCTGCGCGAGGCCGGCGCAGTGCTGCTCGGGAAGACGAACACGCACGAGTTCGCGTGGGGCACGACGACGAACAATCCGCACTACGGCGCCACGCATAACCCGTGGGACCTCGACCGCATCCCGGGAGGATCGAGCGGCGGCTCGGGCGCGGCAATTGCCGCCTGTATGGCGGCGGGGACGCTTGGGACCGACACGGGCGGGAGCATCCGCATCCCCGCGGCACTGTGCGGGTGTGTGGGGTTCAAGCCTACCTTCGGGCGCGTGAGCAAGGCGGGCGTGGCCGTGATGTCGTACCAGCTCGATCACGCCGGGCCGATCACCCAGACCGTCGAAGACGCCGCCATCATGCTGCAGGCGATCGCCGGGTACGACCCGGACGATTTCGCCACCGTACCGGTGCCCGTGCCCGACTACCGCGCGAACCTTCGGGACGGCGTGAAGGGACTGCGGATCGGTGTCGACCGGTCCGCACTCTTCTTTGGGCTGCTGGAGGACGAGGTTCGCGCAGCGGTCGAGGCGGCCATCGCCAAGTTGCGCGAGCTCGGCGCCGACGTGCGGGAGATCGACGTAGGTGTTTCGCGCGAGGAGGCATCGGAGGCGTTCGTACTGGCGCCGGCCGAGAGCCAGGAGTATCACCACGAAAACTTCACGACGCGGCCGCAGGACTTCGGGGCGGACCTCCAGCGGGTGCTGTCTTCGCCGCTCCCCGATGCAGTGGGCCTGGCACGGTCGTACAGGGTCTCGTACGAGGTGAAGCAGAAGTTCCGGCGGGCACTGGAGGAGGTCGACGTGATCGCGGCGCCGACGACGATGCGCACGGCGAGCATCATCGGCGAGGACCCGGTGATGGTGAAGGACACGGAGATCACGGTGGGCGGAGCGATGGCGGGGCTGACGCAGCCCCTCAACGTGGCCGGGCTGCCGGCGCTGGCCCTGCCGTGCGGCTTCGATGCGCTCGGGCTGCCAATCAGCTTCCAGCTGGCGGGCCGGCCGTTCGACGAGCCGACGGTACTGCGCGCGGCCTACGCCTACGAGCAGGCGACGGAGTGGCACGTGAAGCGCCCGGCGGTGTAGCCCGCAACGAACAAGCGGGATGCGCGTGGGGATTTTCCGTTCGCAACCTTGACGCGCGCGTTATACGGGACCGATAGTGCCCGTGCGGAGGGCGGGGAGCGGCGCTCCTCTCCCAGAGAGTGGACGAGGTGTGACGAGATGGCAGCCAGGCTGACGATGAAGGGCGATTGTGGTCACACTGGTTGGCGGCGCTCTGGTGGTGATGGTGGCTGCGTACGTCGTCAACACTTTGATCGGCAGCAGCCAGGGCGGCGCAGGACGGAATGAGATGGACCAAGCAGGCTTGGGCCGAATCAACACGACGGTTGCACTTGCTGTCGCTGTTGCGAGCCTGTGCATCCTTTTGACGAGCGTGCTGGTCGACCAGTCCCACGGCACCCCTCGACACGCGTTCGTTGTGCTGAATTTGATTGCGCTGTTGTGCGCGCCGGCTGCCGCGGCGGGCATCAGCCGCCAGGCCGTCCGCTCCCGCATCCTTGCAGCCGTTGTCACGATGGCTGTCGACATTGCGGTCGTAAACCTCGTATGGACAGGCGGGTACGACAACGACACAGTCCACAGCCATCTGCAGGCGAGCCTTCTGGCGCTCGTCGTGGCCGGCCTCCTGGCGATCGTCGTAATCGCGGCCCGCGCCGGTGATGCGCGACCCGCTCCCAGCGCCTCACCAGGTCACGGGTAACGTCGTGGCGGCTTTCGTTTCCCGAACGATGGGAGCGGGCGCGGCTGTCGCAGCGGGCTTCGCAGGAGGCGGGCTCATCGCGGTGCTCCCGCGGATCACCTTCGGCGGGTGGCCGCTGGTCTTTCTCCTCCTCGCTGCAATTCCGCTCCTGGCAGGCGTGGTGGCTGCCTGCCGGTTTCCGGTGTTGGGATTCACCATGAGTGGCTTCTTTGCCGCCGCAGGCATCGCCGTCGCGGTTGGCATCAGGACGATTTCGTCTGACGGTGACGAAATTGGCGCAGGCAACGCGTTCTGGGAAGGCGCTGTCCTTGGCGCCGTGCCGGGGATCGTTGCCGTCGTGCTGGTGGCGTTGATCCGCCGCGGTACGACGACTCCGTCCTAGAGCGGCGCCACGCGATTGGACCACCCCAGCGCCTGTTCGAAGGCGTGGGCGGCCTGGACGATGCGGGGCTCGTCGAAGAAGTTGCCGATGATCTGGAGGCCCACGGGCAGGCCTTCGCTTTCGCCGCAGGGGAGGCTGAGCGCGGGCAGGCCGGCGACCGACGCGGGGAGCGTGTAGACGTCGTTCAGGTACATGGCGTAGGGGTCGTCGACCTTCGCGCCGATGGGGAAGGCGACGGTGGGCGACGTCGGCGTGACGATCACGTCGTACTTCGCAAACGCGGCTTCGAATTCGCGGTTGATGAGCGTGCGGACCTTCTGTGCCTTGAGGTAATAGGCGTCGTAGTAGCCGGCGCTGAGCGCGTAGGTGCCGAGCATGATGCGGCGCTTCACTTCGGCGCCGAAGCCTTCGGCGCGCGTCTGTTCCATGTTGTCCCACATGGTTTGACCGCTACGGTCGCTGAAGCCGTACTTCACGCCGTCGTAGCGGGCGAGGTTCGCGCTCGCCTCGCTCGGGGCGATGATGTAGTAGACGGCGAGGGCGTGCTCGGTGCTCGGGAGCGAGAGGTCGCGGTCGACGGTGCAGCCGAGGCTCTCGAACAGCCCAAGCGCCTCCTCGATGCGGGCCGTGACGCCCGGCTCCATGCCTTCGATGAAGTACTCCTTCGGCACGCCGATGCGCATGCCGCGAATGTCGCGGCCGAGGTAGTGTCGAAGGTCGGGCACGGGCTCCGGATTGCTTGTGCTGTCGCGCGGGTCGTGGCCGGAGATGCAATCGAGCATCGTCGCGACGTCCTCGACATCGCGGCCGATTGGGCCGACCTGGTCGAGCGAGCTGCCGAAGGCGACGATGCCGAAGCGGCTGACGCGGCCGTAGGTCGGGTCGAAGCCGACGCAGCCGCAGAGCGATGCTGGCTGGCGGATGCTGCCGCCGGTGTCGCTGCCGAGCGAGAGCAGCGCCTCGCCCGCGGCCACCGCGGCGGCTGAGCCGCCGGAGCTTCCGCCGGGGACGAGGTCGGTGTTCCATGGGTTATGCGATGGGCCGTAGGCCGAGTGCTCGGTGCTCGATCCCATGGCGAACTCGTCCATGTTCGCCTTGCCGACCATCACCGCGCCGGCGCGGCGCAACTGCTCGTAGACGTGGCTGTCGTAGGGCGGGATGAAGTTCTCCAGGATCTTCGAGCCCGCCGTGGTGCGGACGTCCTTCGTCACGATGAGGTCCTTCACGGCGACCGGGATGCCGGTCAGTGGCGTGGCCGTGCCCGCGGCGAACCTCGCGTCCGCGTCCTTCGCCTGGTCGAGGGCGACCTCGGCGGTGAGCGTGATGTAGGCGTGAACGCGAGGCTCCACGGCCGCCACGCGGTCGAGGACGGACTGCGTGAGCTCGACCGCAGTGAACTCTTTCGCGCGCAGCTTTTCGTGCGCTTCGTGGGCGGTCAGCCGCCAGGGGTCGGTCATTCGAGCACCGCCCGCACCCGGAAGAAGCCGTCCTCTTTGTCGGGTGCATTGGCGAGCGCCTCGGACTGAGCCAGCGAGGGTGCAACTTTATCGGCCCGCATGACGTTGGAAAGCGGGAGAGGGTGTGCCGTGGGCTCAACTCCCTCGGTGTCCACGGCCGCGAGCGCGGCAAAGTGGTCGAGGATGCCGGAGAGCTGTGCGGTGAACCGCTGGACATCCGCTTCGCTCAGCGCGATACGCGCGAGGCGGGCGATATGGAGGACTTCGTCGGACGTGAGCGCCATGCTTGGAAGGGTACAACGGCTCCCTCTTTACTGCCCCACAACCTTCGTTCGCACGCGGGAGATGGCTTTGTTACCTTCTCTAGCAATGCGCATGCGCACGCTTCCCCGTAGGCGTTGGGCGCACCGGTGGGTCCCGGCCCGATGAACACGCTCCAAAAGCGCAAGATGCTCAAGACGCGGCGCGAGGGCAAGGGCCACGGCGGCGGTCGCTTCTTCGTCATCACGCTCCTCGCCCTGGGTGTCTTCGGCTCGCTTTGCGCCGCTGCTGGCGTGGGGACGCTGTTCGCGGTGTACAACACCTACGCCTCCGATTACGTCCCGATCGCCGACAAGCTCCACCAGAACAGCGTCGGACTGACGGAGATCTACGACCGCGGCGGCCCGCCGGACGGCGAGGGAGGGGGCGGCGTCAAACTTGGCGACCTGACCAACCCCGACGCGCAGCTGCTCGACCCTGTGACACTCGACCGCATCTCCCCATGGATGATCCAGGCCACCATCTCGACCGAGGACAACACCTTCGAGACCAATCCGGGCGTGAACATTACGGGCACCATCCGCGCCGTGTGGGAGAACTACGTCGGCGGCGGCATCGGCAGCGGCACGGGCGGTTCGTCCATTACTCAGCAGCTCATCAAGAACGTCTACATCTGCCCCAGCGTCGGCTCCGACGACGCGGCTCCGTGCACCTCGGCGGCCCGCACCGGGCGGGAAGGCGTCGACCGCAAGCTGCGCGAGATCGTCTATGCGCTCGAACTCGATAAGGACTACACGAAGGACGAGATCCTCCAGTGGTACCTCAACCAGATCTCGTACGCCGACCGCTATATCGGCGTGCAGGCTGCGGCGCAGGGCTACTTCCACAAGGACGCCATCGACCTGACGCTCGGCGAAGCCGCGATGCTGGCCGGCATCCCGGCGGCGCCTACGACGTACCACCCGCGACTCAATTGCGCGAAGGATGACAACGGCACTTGCATCGTCGACGCGCAGGGCCGCACGACGGTCAGCGGCGACGCGAAGAAGCGCCAGGAAGAGGTGCTGGACCTCATGGCGCAGCACGGCAGAGCGTCGCAAGACCAGGTCGACGCCGCGAAGGCGGAGCCGTTGCTGGTCTACGCCTCCTCGAACGACCTGAAGGCATCGGCGTTCATCGACGACCAGGTCGAGCCGCGGCTCGTTCGCATGTGCGAGGCCGGCGTGCTGCCGCGGCTGCCGAGCGCCTCCAACTGCAGCACCAGCGTCCACTCGGCCGGCTGGAAGGTCACGACGACGCTCGACTGGGCCGAGACTGATGCCGCCCAAACGATGGTCCAGCAGATGATTGCAGCGGGGCTTGAGAAGTCGTACGGCGGCTGCGGGTGCAACAACGCCTCGATCGTGACCATCGAGCCGAGCACCGGCCAGGTGATCATCTACGTGCCGAACCGCGATCCAAAGAACACCACCGATCCACGCGTCGCCGGGGACATCGACCAGGCGGTGGAGATCAACCAGCCGGGGTCGTCGTTCAAGCCCGCCGTGTATTTGGCGTGGATGGACAACCCGGACAACCCGAAGAACCCGATGAGCATCATCTGGGATACCAGCCCGCTCACGGTCGAGGGCACCGCGATCACCGATCCGCGCCCGGACGGGGGCAACGAGGGGCTGATCACGGCGCGCGCGGGGCTCGGCGGGTCACAGAACGTCCCGGCGTTCCGGGCCGCCCAGGAAGTGGGCGTCGACAACGTCATCGCGATGGCGAAGAAGCTCGGCATCACGACGCTCGACCAGCACTTCGATCCCACGTTTTACTCGCATCCCGATATCACCTACGGGGCTTCGATCGCCACGGGTGGGGCGAATGTTCGCGTCATCGACATGGCGTACATGAACGCGACGATCGCGAACATGGGCGAGATGGTCGGTGTGCCTGCTTATGCAAGGACAGTGCCGCTCGATCAAATGAGGAGCCTAAAGGGGGCTACAGGGGCGGACTACGATTCGGCTCTTTCGCAGAAGCTCGACTTCGCGCGGGGCAACATCCGCATCCCGGGTACGCGCGACCTCGATCCCAGTGGTGGTCCTGCGCGTCCAGGACAACAACGGCAACATCCTCTACGACCACGAGACGGCCAACGACCTGAAGAAGGAACAGGTGGTTAACGCCGGTTCCGCATGGCTGCTGCAGTCGATCCAGACCGACTGCACGGCTCGCTTCATCATCTGGGGGTGCGGGAGCAACAACACGGATCTGCGCCTCGATGCGTTCATGTCCGATGGCACGAAGATCCCTGAGGGCATCAAGACCGGGACGCAGCAGGGGCCGTTGAGCGCCGTCGACACGCTCGCCACCTGGATGAACGGCTACTCGCGCTACGCGGCCACGGCGGTATGGGTGGGCAACGCGGACAAGTCCCTCGTGCGGGACGGCCCCTCGGCAAACTACAACGCCGCTAACACCACGACCACGCTCTTCAAGAGCTGGATGGGCGCGTACCACGACTACCTGCAATCGAAGGGCGTGTTCACCACCCCGGCGAACTTCGACTCGCTGCGTCCGCCGAATGTCGCCCACGTCGAGATCTCGTCGCCGACCACCGATCGCGTGTTCAGCGGCGGCGGCTGCGACCAGAGGATCACCGCCTGGATCCGCACAGACGTGACCTACGCCTCCGAGTGCGAAGAGAGGGAAATCGACACCCGCAATGGCTTCCTCGCGACCGACCAGACGCCTGCTCAATACCGGGTGACCAAGAAATTCGTGAAGCTGCCGTCCTTCCATCCCGAACTTGCCGAAGCGCTGGCGAAGGCGCGGAACATCCCCATTGCGCCGACCGAGAAGAGCAACGGGTCCGTCGCGGTCGCCATAACGAACGTCACTAACGGGAAGACGATCAACTCGTCCACGGTGGTCATTGGCACTGTAAACCCGCCGACGGTCAAGAACTGGAAGCTCGAGGTCGGCGCGGGCGCCGCACCGACCGAGTGGGCGACCATCGGCTCCGGCACGGCCACGGTGAACAACGGCTCGCTCGGCGTCCTGGACGTCACGAAGCTGACGAATGGTGTCTACACGCTGCGGCTCTCCACGGACGACGGCAAGGGGCTGTCCGTCTCGGTCGTGTTCAACCTCGTGAAAGGCGCGAAGTCCTCGCCCACTGCGAGCCCCAGTCCATCCGGCAGCATCACGCCTGACCCAGGCGTGCGGAACACGCCGACGGGCCGCTAACTGCCCTGGTGGTTGGTCTCGCCGCGCGACGCCAGGCCGGCGGCGCCCACCGTGGGCACCACGGCCGACGGAATGCGCTCGCCAAACGCGACGGGGGCCTCGGCCTGCCAGGCGCCATCCCCGGAGATGAACACGGTGACCGTCGCAGCCTCGAGATCGACGAACCATGCCTCACGCACGTCGGAGACCCCGTAGGCGCCGAACTTCACTTCCCGGTCGAAGGTATGCGTGCCCTTCGAGACAACCTCCACGACGAGGTCCGGAGCACCGCGAAGGAAACGCCCGGCGCGAGTGGCACGCTCGGGGCCCAGGTAGGAGACGTCGGGCTGCACCACCGTGGCATCTCCGAGCCAGCAATCGCGGCCGACGAACACGTTGCCCCGGCTTTGGCGCGTGCAGTCGGCAAGTGCCTCGGCTATGGCCAGAACGGCATCTTCGTGCTGCTCCGTTGGATGCGGCGATGCGTAGAGGAGGCCGTTCACCAGGTTCTGTGGCTGGGACGAGTCGGAGAGTGTGAAATACACTTCCGCGGTGAGCCCTCGCATGATGACCATGGGAGGTTCGTTCGCGATTCGAGGGTCCGCATATCTGGGCATCGCGGAATCTTACAGCAGCAACGGGGGGCGGCTACCGGCATGCGTCGCGCGGACTAGAACTCGTCCTCGACCACGGGCACGAGCAGCACGGGCGTCTCCGCCTTTCGCGACACCTCTTCGGTCACCTTGCCTTCGAAGATGCGCTTCAGCCCGGAACTGCCCGAGGTCGCCATGACGATCAGGCTGGACCCGGCCTGGCGGGCGTGCGTCACGATGACGTCCGCCGGCGCGCCTCGCACGACTGCCGTGTGCCAGTCAGGGGACCCGTAGGTGGAACGCACACTCTCGAGGTACGCGCTGGCCGCGGTCAAAAGCTCCGCAGTCGTTGGGACGATCACCGGTGGGACGTACCCCTCAACGCCAACGGCCGTGATCGGCCGCTGCTCGACGACCACTTCGAGTAGCGTGACTTGCGATCCGAACGCATCGGCGAGCGTTCGCGCCATGAGCAGCGCCGCTTCCGCCTCAGGTGATCCGTCAAGTGGCACCAGCAGCGACTCGAACCCCGTCTGGCTCCCGGCGATCAGTCGACGGCTGGACACGCGCAGAGCGTTCGCCACGTCGGCCAACGCCTTACGCTCGGCGCGGCTGCGCTTGTCTCCGAGGCCGAGCACGCCGCCGGAGGCATCTGCGACATCCACGCCCAACTGCACGAGCGTCTGCTTGAAGTGAAGCGCCTGCACCGGATCGGCCACCCGGTCGACCACGTCGCCGACGGTGCGCAGGCCATGAATCGCGAAGCGCTCGTCGGACATGTACCGATCCCAGATCGCGTCGAAGTTCTCGGACACCCTCGCGAATACTCCACCCACGAACGCATCCGCGTGCTCGGCACCGCCGCGAAGTCCCTCTACCAGGGCGGCTCGCTCGCTCTTATCGATCTTGCCGTCGGCCGCGCCCACCGCAGACAGCACCCAGAGCGGCGCCAGCTCCAGTTCATTCCAGTCTTCGGCCGTCAGCGACCCTGCCTCAGTCATCCTTACCCCCTCGGTCCGTGGCGACGATAGTGACGGCGGCGCGGAGTGGCAAGCGATTTGCGGATCGCCGCGAGGCTTCAGCGTCCGGCTGCGTCCGCTCCTGTCGACCGCGCGACGGCCACCTCGGGGCCGCTGATTTCTTCGATCCCTTCCTCGGGCGGCCGGAGGTTCCGGAAACACAGCCAGAACACGACGGAATTCGCTCCCTGGAGAATCGCGCCAAGCTCAAATGGCACCGCCATGGCCACGTGTTCGAACAGGTAGCCCGCGGCCACCGGACTCGCAGCGGACGTCGCCTGCGAGGGCAACGTCGAGAGCCCGGCCACGACGGCGCGCTCGTCGTCGGCCACGACGCCCATGACATAAGACTGGCGCATGGGCAGACCGAGCCTCTGGATCATCATGCGGATGAAGTACACCGTGCCGGCCATCCAGAAGTGCGGTGAGAGCACCATGGGCACGATGAGCACGGCGGCGATGCTTCGTGCCGCGACGATCGCCCGCACGAGCCCAAGGCGGCGTGCGGCGGGCGCGGCGCTGAGATTCGATACCATCGAGCCCAGGTTGATGATCGCGTAGAGCGTTCCCACCGTTCCCGGCCCCGTATGGAACCGGCGGTAAAACCAGTAGGTGATAAACGGGCCGAAGAAGCCGACGGCGAGCCCGTTGATCGAGTTCGAGAGCCACAAGCGCAGCAAGACCGGCCATGACCGGCGCGGGAGGCTGAACGACGCCTTGCGCGCCGATGCGGCCGCATGCCGCGGAGCGATGGGCAGGGGCAACATGGCCGCCGTAAACGCCATCAGCGAAAGCGCGATGAACGCCGGTCGGTACGCGTTCAATTCGCCCACGCCGAGGTATTGCGCGACATCTGGAATCCACGCGAGCACCCCGACGCCGATTACCGCGCCGAGCGAGGAAGCGAACGCAATGCGGCCGAAGAGGCTCGTGCGGGCGCCCGGCGGGACCGAATCCGCCAGGTAGGACTGCTCGGCCGGCTGGTAGGGGCCGATCGAGCCGCCACCGGCGCCTGCGCCGCGGCCAAAGGACCCGATTGCGGCGAAAAAGAACACCACCGCTTCGTTCTGCGTGAGCGCGAAGACGAGCCCGGCGCACGCCGCTAGCAGCGGCACGCCGATGATGAACACTTTGCGGCCGACGCGGTCGGAGAGGAAGCCAATGAGGCCGGTGAGAATGGCGGACACAATCGCGGTCACCGCGAAGAGGATGCCCAGCGTGGTGGCGCTGAAGCCCAGCTTCGCCAGGTAGATCGGGACAACCACGCCGGCCAGCGCGCGAGTGGCGCTCATGAACGACCGGGCCAGGATGAGCAGCTGAAGGTCGCGGGTCATCCACTCTGGCCGCAGGTGCCCGCCCACGGAACGGATCATCCAGCCTCCTTCAACCTGGGGTCGCGGCCAGGCCTGTTGGCGCGGGCGCGCACCATGCGGCGGCTCAGCGGCGGAACGCCCGGGAGAACACGGAAGGCACTCATCTCGGACAGGGCGACTGGCGCCGCACCACGCGTTCCGTCGAGGAACGCCAGCGCCGCGCTACCGAATCACAGCATTGGAACTGCTTGTCGGGCCTGGGAGCCGTCTCCACTCTGTCGCGGCGCTTCTCCGCAGCCTACCAGACCGGCAATCTGCACCGCACTACGGGTCCCGTTGCGGGAGTCGGTCAAGCCCTTGCGACCGGGGCCCGAGCGCCTACTTGAAGCGGAACCCGGGCGCCAGCCCGGATGCCGTCGCCCATTCGCCGGCGCTCATCTTCTTCGCGCCCTCGGGCTGCACACGCTTGACGCGCAGGACGCCGCCGTTCAGACGCACGTCGAATCCCTCGTCGTCGACGCGCAGCACCTTGCCGGGCATACCTGGCTCCTGGTCGCCGGTGAGCGTCACGTCGAAAAAGCGCAGCTTCCCACCCTCGAACGGAGTCCACGCCCCCGGCTGCGGGCTGCAGCCGCGGATCACCGCCGAAATGCGCTCGGCAGATTCGTACCAGTGGATGCGGCCGTGGGCATCGCTACAGGGCGGCTCGTACGTAGAGAGGCGGTGGTCCTGCTCGATTCTCGGCGCGTTTCCGGCCGCCACAAGCGCAACGGACTCCGCCATCGCATCCACGCCCATCGGAAACAGGCGGTCGAAGTAGACGCTGGTTACGGTGTCGTCGGGGCCGAGCGGCGTGGTCTTCTGGAGCAGGATGGGGCCGGTGTCGATGCCGGCGTCGGGCCAGAAGATGGTCAGCCCTGTCTCAGCGTCGCCGTTGATGATCGCCCAGTTGATCGCGGACGAGCCCCGGTGCAGCGGGAGAAGGCTCGGATGGTACTGGATGCTTCCCAGGCGGGGGGCGGCCAGCAGTTCTGCCGGAATGATCTCGGTCACGAAGGCCATGGCGCAGAGATCGGCGCCAAGCGCCTGCCAGCGATCGAGGCCGCCGGGCTCCTTGAACGACGCGGTCGCGAGCGTGGGCAGACCGGCCGCTTCGGCCGCGACCCAGAGAGCATCCGGGCGGGCGCCCTCCGCGGGCGGCGGCGCGCTCACGCCCACGACCTCGACGCCGTCGGCAAGCAGGCGTTTCAGCACAGCCTCACCGAAGGCGGCCTGGCCCATGATCGATACGCGCATGCTTCCTCCCCGCGCCGATCAGCCTACAGCAGCCGGCCAGCAACGAAACCGCTTCGGGCGTTGTCGCCATTGCTTCTTCATGCCCTACACTGCGTTATGCATATGTGGCAGCAGTTGAGTGATGGAGTGATCCGGGGCGACGTGACGCACGTCGCCCCTGCCCGCGGGTCCTGATCGGCCGCCGACGCACCACGCCTCTTTCATCACTCAGGAGAACACCTTGCTCTGCATCGAACCGGCGCGCCTCAGCGACGTCGACGCCATCCACAAATTGGTCACCTTTTGGGCCGACCGCGGCGATATGCTCCACCGGCCCGTCGGCGAAATCTTCGAAGCGATCCGCGACTTCAAGGTCGCCCGCCGCGACGGCACGATCGTCGGCTGCGGTTCGCTCCACATCATGGGGTCCGACCTGGCCGAAGTCCGCTCGCTGGCAGTGGCCGAAACCGAGCAAGGCACAGGCATTGGCGCCAGGATCGTCGCCGCCTGTCTCGATGATGCTCGCAACTTCGGCCTTGAGCGCGTCTTCGCACTCACGTACAAGCCCGGCTTCTTCGAGAAGCAGGGTTTCCGCCTGGCCAACGTGATGGAGTTTCCGCAGAAGGTCTGGAACGAATGCGTGCGCTGCCCGTTCTTCACGAACTGCAAGGAAGTGGCGGTGGTGCTCAACCTCGCCGGCGACGATTCCGTCCCGCTGGCGTGAGACGGTCGGGCGGGGGTCTTAGCTTGCGTCTTCGAACGAGTCCATCGCCGCCACGGGCAGCAGCCCGAACTGGCAGCCGATACCGGTCGCGGCCGAGACTCGCACGTCGACGGAACCTATGACCTGCGGCAAGCGGCCCAGCCGGTAGGCGAGGCGTGCCTGGACCGCGGCCGCTGCTGTTGCCCCGGCGCCCTGCAATACGACGCCGAACGCCGTCCCGCTGAGCCGTCCGACCAGGTCGGTCGGACGTGTGATGCTGTGGATCTCGTCAGCGATGGCGCAGAGCACGGTGTCCCCCGCTTCTCGGCCACAGACCGCGTTCAGTTCTCGCATGCCATCGACCTTCACGACGACGAACGAGAGCGGCGCGGAGGGCGCAATACCGCCGACGAGTTCGAGGCGGTCAAGCAGACCGCGTTGGCTTGCGACGTTGCAGAGCTCGTCCCGCGTGAAGGCCGCCGCGGTGGGGAAGGGAATTGGCTCTCCGTCGACGGCACGCCGTTCCGCGATGTCCGGCAGAAGGGCCAGGTATCCGGGGAATCGCGACATTGCCATGGGCCGAATTCTCTGCGCTTCCATACCGCGAGGTGATAGGTAATCCCCCGACGTGGGCGGTCACTTCCCTGCGATCGGGCCTCGCTACGCCTCTAGCCGTGCGGCCGCAGCAGCGGCGCGGTCCGACCGCGATGCCTTCCAGCGCCTGCGCCGGTACCAGAAGAACGCCGCACTCGCGACGATGCCGGCCACCCACACGCCGCCCATCGCAAGCGTCACTCCCGGGTTGCCATCGAGACCGTCGCCAGCCACCACGACCAGAGCCGTCGGCAGCAGCATCCCGAGCGCGCTGAACACGATGAAGACGCTGAAGCGGATCGATGTCATGCCCGCCGCGAAGCTGATCCAATCGAAGTTGACCGCCGGCAGCATTCGCAGCCAGAAGATCATCTGGCCGCCCATCGTGTCCGAGACGTTGTCGATGCGTGCTGCCGCCTTCGCGCCGATGAGACGCGGGAGGTGGCGACGGCCAAACCAGCGTGCCACGAAGAACGCCATCGTCGAGCCCAGCAGCAGCCCTGCCATTGAATAAGCCGTGCCCACGATCGGCCCCCATGCCAGCCCTGCGGCGATGAAGATCGGCACGTTCGGAATCGGCGCGAACAACACCGACAACGCCATCACGGCGATGAAGATGAACGGCCCCCACACACCGAAGCCGTCGACCCAATCCCGGAACGGCCCGGCGTTCACGTTGAAAGAGACGCCGAATGCACTCGCCGCGATTACGTAGGCCGCGACAACAACAGCGAAGGCCCCCGCAATGGCCAGCAACGCGCGTTTCCGCAGCAGCAGGGGCACCTGCTCGCCTTCGAAGGCGAAGTCATCCAACGTCGGCCGGCGCAACCGACGGCCCTGCTCAGGCATTGCCGCTCGCCCGGCGGACGTGTTCGAGGATGAGGGCGTTCACCCGCTCGGGCTCCTCCTGTTGAACCCAGTGGCTCGCTTCCGGGAGGTACTCGATGCGAAGGTCGCGGACGTATTCGTCCGTGCCGTGGGTGAGTTCCTTGCCCAACGCCGAGTCCCGCTCGCCCCAGATGAGGAGCGTCGGCACCTGGATCAGCGGCACGGGCTCGGGCAGCGGCCGGGGATGCCGCACGGCCGCGCGATACCACTCAACGCCGCCGTGAAGGCCCTGGCGGCGCCACGCCGCGAGGAACGCCTTGATGTCGTCGCGCGTGAATGTGCCCGGCCGGCATTGGTCGATGATGCCCTTCGCGAGGCGCCGGTAGTTGTCCATCGCCAGGGCACGTTCGGGGAGCCATGGGAGCTGGAAAAACGCGATGTACCAGCTTCGCAGGATCTGCCGTGGCCGCCGCACTCCCTTCTGAAACAGAGCCGGGTGCGGCAGGTTGCAGACTGTCAGCGAGCGCAACACCTCCGGGTGCTCGATGGCTAGCAGCCACGCGATCGCGCCGCCCCAATCGTGGGCGACAAGGTGGACGCGTTCCTCGCCGATGTGAGCGATGAGGTCGAGGACGTCCTGCTGCAGCGTTCCGGTGTCATACGGTGCGCGCGCCTCGGTTTCGTTGTAGCCGCGCTGGTCCGGGGCGATCACGCGATAGTTCGGTGCCAGCGCCGCAAGCTGGTGGCGCCACGAATACCAGAACTCCGGGAAGCCGTGGAGGAACACGACCGGCTCACCGGTCCCGGCCTCCGCGTAGTGCATGCGGATGCCGTTGATGTCCGCGTAGCGGTGCTGGAGCGTCGAGTCGATATCAGTCACGTGTACAGCGTATTAGAGCACGCGCAGCCGCAGGAAGAGGTACAGCACCGGCATCACGAAGAGGATCGAGTCCAGGCGGTCGAGGAACCCGCCGTGCCCGGGCAGCAGTCCCGACGAGTCCTTTACGCCCATTCGCCGCTTCATCCAGCTTTCGAAGAGGTCGCCAGCGATTGCGGCGATGGGCATCAGGACGGCGAAGGGCGCAATGGTCGCCGCTGGGACTCCGGTGTCGAAGGCGGCGTTGAGCACGAAGACGGCGGCCACCCCCCAGACGTAGCCGCCCGCCGCGCCCTCCCACGTCTTCCCCGGGCTGATGCTCGGCGCCATCTTGTGGCGGCCGATCAGTTTCCCCGTGGTATACGCTCCGGTGTCGACCGCGAACGTCGACAGGAAGCCCAGGAACACCCAGGACCGACCGTCAGCTGCATCCCGGGTGAGGACGATGGTGGACATCAACAGGCCGATGTAGACGATGCACCACGACTGCACGCGCCACGGCTTTCGCGGCCCGAAAGCATTCGTCGGCGTGTACCCCACGACGGCGAAGATGGCCCCGAAGGCGAGACCGACGTAGACAAAGCCCGGGTCCGCGTGGACCCCGCCCACCATCATCGCGCTGGCCGCGTACATCACAGCCTGGGGAACGACCGCCGAGACCGGCATGGAGGGAAACAGCCAGCCATGGACGAACTCCGTCGACGCGAGCAGCGCCACCGCCCCGGCGGTCAGCGCGAATGGCCACTCGCCAATCCATGCGACGCCGAGGAGGAGCGGCAGCCCAACCGCAGCCGTCAGCAGGCGCAGTTGCAGGTTCCGGCTCACGTTCCCGGGGACCGTGGTGTCATCGTGTCGATGATACGCGTGCGAGGAAGTTGGCTAGCGCTTGCCGAGCGCCGCGGCGTCTTCGGGAAGGAGACCGCCGAACTTCCGCTTCCGCCGGCCGTACTCCGCCAGCGCGATGTCGATGTCCTCGCGGCCGAAGTCTGGCCAAAACGTGTCGGTGAAGTACATCTCCGCGTACGCGCACTGCCAGAGCAGGAAGTTCGAGATGCGCTGGTCGCCCGCGGTGCGAATCAGGAGGTCAGGGTCGGGCATGCCTTTGGTGTACAGGTATTCGGAGATGAGCTCCTCGGTGACGTCGCTCGCGGCCACCTCCGCGCGAACGATCTGCTGCACGGCGACGAGAATGTCATCGCGACCCCCGTAGCTGAAGCAGATGTTCAGCACCATCCGCCGGTTGTCACGCGTCAGCTCGATCGCGTTGTTGACCTGGCGCTGGAGCCAGTCTGGCAGCGTTTCGAGGTGTCCCAGCAGGCGCAGCTGGATTCCGTTCTTATGGAGGTTTGCCACCTCGCGCCGAAGGAAGAACCGAAGCAGCCGGATCAGCATGCGCACTTCGGGCTGCGGTCGATTCCAGTTCTCCGTGCTGAACGCATAGAGGGTGAGGTACTGCACGCCGTGGTCGGCGAACCGCTCGATGACGCGCCGGATGTTCTCCGTGCCGGCGCGGTGGCCGGCAGCCCGGGGCAGGCCGCGCTGCGTCGCCCAGCGGCCATTGCCGTCCATGATCACGGCCACGTGTCGTGGCACGCGGCCGCCGGAGATCGGCGAGATCAGGTCGCCGAGGTGCTCGGCGGGAGCCTGCCCTGACTCCGGGGCTTCCGTTGCGCGGTCGTTAGACCTCAAGGAGCTCCGCCTCTTTGCGCTTGCCCTCCGCATCGATGGTTGCGATGTGCGTGTCCGTCATCTTCTGCAACTCTTCCTCGTGCCGTTTGAGGTCGTCCTGCGACACGGAGCCCTCTTTCTCGGCTTTCCGAAGCTCGTCGTGCGCGTGCCGCCGCACATTTCGCACGGCAACACGCGACTCTTCGGACTTGTTGTGCACGAGCTTCACCAGATCCTTGCGCCGTTGCTCGGTAAGCGGCGGGAAAGGCAGCCGGATCAACTGCCCGTCGATGGCGGGGTTCAGCCCGAGATCAGAGCCCTGGATAGCCTTTTCGATCGCCTTCAACGCTCCCCGATCCCAGACCTGGATCGTGAGCATGCGAGGTTCGGGGGCGTTGATCGTCCCCAACTGCTTCAGCGGCGTGGTGGCTCCGTAGTAGTCAACTGCAAGCGACTCGATCAGGCTCGCGTGCGCGCGCCCGGTGCGCACGCCGTTTAGCTCTCGCTTCAACGCCTGGACAGCGCCGTCCATCCGCTCATCAGCATCCAACAGGATCTCGTCGGGGTCAGTCATCTTCGTCGCCTCCGGTCGCGGTTAGTTCGCCACGGGCTCCGGCTCCGCCTCCGTCGAGATGACGGTCCCGATGGGTTCGCCCATGAGCGCGCGGTAGATGCCGTTCGGCGTATCAGCGTTGAACACAATGATGGGGAGTCCGTTCTCCATGCACATGCTCAGCGCGGTGATGTCCATTACTTTCAACTGTCGCTGGATCGCGTCGATATGGGTGAGGTGCGCGAAGCGCTTGGCCGCCGGGTTGCGTGCGGGGTCCGCATCATAAACGCCGTCGACGCCGTTCTTGGCCATCAGGAGTGCGTCGCAATCGGTCTCGACCGCCCGGAGGGCGGCCGCCGTATCGGTCGTCATGTACGGGTTGCCGGTGCCGGCGGCAAAGATCACGACGCGCGACTTCTCCAGGTGCCGGATCGCCCGGCGACGGATGTACGGCTCGGCGACCGACGGGATAGGAATCGCGGTCTGGGTGCGCACCACGCAACCCACCTTTTCCAGGGCGTCCTGCAGCGCGAGGGCGTTCATGATCGTGCCCAGCATTCCGGCATAGTCCGCCGTCGCCCGGTCCATGCCCGTCTCCGCGACGGTCGCACCGCGCCAGAAGTTTCCCCCGCCGACGACCACGGCAACCTGCACGCCCGCATCGATGGCGTGGCTGATCTGGGTCGCCAACTCCCGGAGCGTCGCCGGGTCGATGCCGAAGGCCCGGTCGCCCATCATGGCCTCGCCGCTGAGCTTCATCAGCGCGCGACGATATGGACCGTGCACAGGCAACCCCCACGTGGCGGCACTCGCCGCGGTCGTTATCGCCCCAGTTCGAAGCGAACGAAGCGGCGCACGCGCACGTTTTCGCCCGTCTTCGCAATCGTCTCTTTTACAAGGTCGCCAATCGTGAGCTTCGGATCCTTGATGAACGGCTGGCTCAGCAGGCAAACCTCTTCGTCGGATCCCTCCACCTCATGGTGGACGCGATCGTCCGGTGCGATCACCAGCGGATTCATCGCCGCGACCTGCATCGCGATGTTGCGGGCAAGGCCCCGGAAGTCTTCCGTGTTCGCCACGAAGTCGGTCTCGCAGTTCAGCTCGACGAGCACGCCGATGCGGCCGCCGGCGTGGATGTAGCTGTCGACCACGCCGTTCGAAGTCTCGCGGTCGGCGCGCTTGGCCGCGGCCATCGCGCCACGCTCCTTGATGATCCCCTCTGCCTTGCCCATGTCGCCCTCGGCTTCTTCGAGCGCGCGCTTGGCATCCATCACCCCCGCTCCGGACTTTTCACGGAGCGCTTTGATCATTGCTGTAGTGATTTCCACGTGCCTCTGTTACTCCTGCACCGGGGCTTCTGGCGCGGCCGGGCTCTCCGCCGGCGGCGTGGGTGGCGTTTCAGCGGCAACTTCCGCCTGCGCCCGCGCTGAGATCACCGTCACGGACTGCTCGCCCGCGGCCTCCTCCGCTTCGTCGGGCGATGCCGAGAACGATCCGCTCTCCATGCCCGCTTCGGCGCTCGCCGCACGGGCAAACTCGTCGCCGTGAACGCCGGCGCCGGCGCCGGATTCGCGAGCCGCACGGCCCTCGATAGCGGCGTCCGCCACCTTGCCCAAAATCAACTTGATCGCACGGATGGCGTCATCGTTGCTCGGGATGGGATAGGAGATCGGGTCCGGGTCGCAGTTCGTATCGACCAGCGAGACGATCGGGATGTTGAGCCGCTCGCACTCGGCGACGGCGATGTTCTCCTTCACCGTGTCGATGATGAAGACCGCGGCCGGGAGGCGGTCCATGTGCTTGATGCCGCCGAAGTACCGGTTCATCCGCTCGATCTCGTTCGAGATGTCGAGCTGTTCCTTCTTGGTGAGCCGCGCGTAGTCGCCGCGCTCCATCGACGTTTCCAGGTTTATCAGGTGCTTCACCCGGCTCTGGATGGTTCGGAAGTTCGTCAGCGTGCCGCCCAACCAGCGGTTGTTGACGTAGGGGAGGCCGGCTCGCGTTGCTTCCATCTCGACTGTTTCGCGGGCCTGCTTCTTGGTGCCGATGATGAGCACATCGGCGCCGCCGGCCACCACGTCGCGGATGAACGTGATCGCGTTATCCAGCCGCGTGACGGTCTGCTGAAGGTCGATGATGTGAATGCCATTGCGCTCGGTGAAGATGAACTGGCGCATCTTCGGATTCCAACGGCGGGTCTGGTGGCCGAAATGGACGCCGGCCTCCAGCAACTGCTTCATGCTAACGGGCGTTACCAGGGTGTCCTCCACGAAGTACGACGCATAGATTTGGCCGGCACTGGGCCGACCCGACGTCGCCTGCATACACGTACGGTTCGAGAATAGCGCCTCGTAGCGCCTGACGGAAGCATCTGGGGAACGGATGCAGATTCGCCACGCCGACGCGGCGAGGCTAAAAGCGAGCTCCGGAATCAGACTCGGGCGGACCTCTCCAGGCGTTCGCGTGCCTTCCCGCCGGGAGCATCCACCATCATCCGGACAAGCGTCTCGGTGATGTGGGGCTCGAGGCCTTCGGTGTGCCCTTTGTCCAGGCGGACCACGTCAGCGATGAGGCGGCCGTCGCGCGCGTTGGGATAGACATAGACCTGCGCCGTCCCTGGCCGCGGCGAGAGGCCCCATGCCGGCGTCGAATTGCCTTCGCGCCGCGTGTCGTGCACCTGGCCCGCCACTTCGTCGACGACGTCGTCCAGCTTCACGCGGGGGCCCGCGCCGTACTTCTCGGCCCACGGCGATGTCTCCGGGAGCTTCACCATCTCGTGCTCGCCGCTGGCGAAGATGAACGAGATATCGCAGTCCGGCATCGACGCCCGTCCCGGGCGCGGCGCATCCGGTCCGGGCGTCGGCGGCGGCGGTGTGCCGCGATTGACGAAGAACGAGGCGGGCAACTCGACAGGTCCGATCCGTCCGCCAGAGAGGCTCAGCCAGCCGTCCACGCGCTCCTTGAAGTAGTCCTGGCCGAGCAGCCGGTTCGAGGTCATGCCGCCCTGCGAGTGCCCCACGAGCCAGAACGAAGCGATGTTCGCTTCGCCGTACTTTTCGAAGACCCACTCAACGACGTTGCGCAGGTGCTCGTCATCCGCTTCAGCCACCCAGCGCCGCATCGGCTCCTTGGTCGCGGCCGAGGGAGTGGCAATCACCAGGCGATACTTGTCTTTGTAGTCGAACGCGGGGAAGTAGAGACGCTGCCACGCGCCCACGGAGCCGCCGCCGTGAAGGTTGAGCAAGAACACGACGCTCTCGCCCGGCTTCACATCGTCCGGGTCGTCCACGTAGAACTTCCGCCCGGTCTTCTCGTCGACGGCACTGATGCTGCCCATGTGCGCTCTCCTGTTTGGGTGGGATGCGCAAGCATAGACCGCCGGCGCGACGGATGCCCCCTTGCCCGGATCCGGCGCCGCCCCACGCGACCAATCTGTAAGAGCCCGGCGGAATCGGTGTCCAACAGGAAGAAAGCCGAAGGAGGCTCACATGAAGACCGCCATCCCCAGCTCGATGCCATTGCAGCAGCGTTGCGCAACGGAACATCGCGACGTCCCCGCGGACTCAGGCGCGCTGTCCGCCGTCGCCGCGGGGCGGAACCGCGGCCCTGCGCATGGCGTCCAGCGCGGCGGCAACGCGCGCGAAGAGCGTGCCCTCGGGATATTCGCCGTCGGTCCCCACGGCGCCAGCATCCATGCCGGTGAGAATCGACAGCGCCTCTTCCACTCGTCGCACAGCCCAGATGTGAAACTCCCCACGCTCCACCGCGTCGACCACGTCCGGACGAAGCGTCAGGTTGACGATGTTCGCCTCCGGAACGACGACGCCCTGCTCGCCGCTGAGACCTACGACCCGGCAAAGGTCGAAGAATCCCTCCACCTTCTGAGGAACGCCGCCGACGGCCTGGATGTTCCCAAACTGGTCGACAGAGCCGGTCACGGCGATATCCTGGCGCAGCGGCACGTTCGCCAACGACGCAAGGATCGCGTACAGCTCCGCGGACGAGGCGCTGTCGCCTTCGACCTCGTCGTAGCTCTGTTCGAAGGTCAGGCTGGCGTTGAATGCCAGGGGCAGCGTCCGCCCAAAGACGCCCATCAGGTATCCGCTGAGCACGAGCACGCCCTTGGTGTGGATTGCGCCGCTGCGTTCGGTCTCGCGTTCGATGGCGACGAGCCCGCGTTGCCCGGGCCCTGTGCGGCACGTGATCCGGATCGGCGTGCCGAACGCCTCGCTCCCGGTTGAGTAGACGGCCAGCCCGTTCACCTGGCCAACAACGGCTCCCGACGTCTCGATGTGGAGCGTCCCTTCGGCGATCATGCGTTTGAGCCGTTCCGCGATAAGCCCGAACGTGCCGGCGCGCCTCGATCGCGGAAAGCACGTGCTCTCGCTCCGACGATTGCTGCACCGGCGCCACGCGCGACCAGGTTGGCTTCCTGGCAGATATCGCCGATCAGCCCGAACTGCGCAGTGACGCGATCCTGCCGTTCGACGAGACGCGACGCCTGCGAGATCAGCGCGCTCACTGCCTCGCCGGAGAAGTGGAGCAGCCCGCACGTGTCCACCTGCTGCCGCACGAAGCCTGCGTAGTCGGCCGCGGTGCTCGCAGTCAACTCGAAGTCCGATGTCGAACTCCGCCCGCACCTTGAAGAGTTGCGCGAACTCGGTGTCGACCGCATCAAGCAGGTGGAAGAGCCCCGGGTCGCCGACGAGCACCACTTTCACGTCCAGCGGCATGCCCTCGGGCGCGATGTTCACGGTGGGGAGGGGGAACAGCCCGTCCGTGGGGTCCTCGACGCGGATCTCGCTGGTCTTCAGGCAGCGCTTCAGCTTGACCCAGCTCCGCGCGTCGGCGAGGAGGTCTGCCGCCTGAAGGAGCAGGTATCCGCCGTTCGCGCGGTGCACCGCGCCCGCCCGGATGTGGAGATGGTCCGTAACCATCGTCGCGCCGCGGCTCTCCATGTCGATGCGGCCGAACAGGTTCGCGTGCGTCGGGTGGTTCTCTTCCACGACCGGCGCTACCGCGCTGCTCGGCTCGTGTGTGACGAACACGTTCACGGCATATCGCTGCAAGAGTCCCTCTCGCTCTTCCGTCGCAAGGGAAAGGAGCTGAGGGGGCAACTGATCGCGAATCGTTGGAGCGAACTGCTTGTAGACCTCCACCTGCGCAACGACATCCGCGCCGACCGCGTCGAAGAAGGTCTTCAGCGCGCTGGCATCGAAGTCGTTCCGGAGGTCATCGAGCAGCGGCGTGACGATGCCGCGTGCCACGTCTTCATCCACCGAGCGGACCGCGTCGCGCATCTGGCGCTCGAGCTGGCGCGCCTCGCGCATTGCCACGCCGATCCGTTCCTCCACGGCCTCCCCACGCCGCTGCAGATCGGCCTGTACTTCTGGAGGGAGCCCCGCGAACACCTCCGCCGACATCGCCGAGCCGTCGATCGCCTTCGGGACGGGCACGGGCCCCATCGGCGTGCTGTTGATCAGGAAGCCGGCCGCGCTGGCGTCACGCCCCACCTGCGCAAAGAGCTCGTCGCGCGCCCGCGTGAGTGGCTCCATCGCACGGGTCGTCCGTTCCTGGTAGGCGTCGGCCTCGAAGCTCGCCGGCAGCTTGTCGCGGCAGGCATCCACGAGCTCGCGCAGCCGGCGGTCGAGTTCTCTTCCTTTTCCGGCGGGAAGGCTCACCGCCACCGGCCGCCCCCGGTCGACGAAGTTGTAGACGTAGAGCCAATCGTGCGGCGCGGGCCGCAACTGCGCCGCGGCGTCAAGGAGTTTGCGAGCCTGGCTGGTCCGTCCCGATTGCGGCAGGCCTGAAACCGCGACGTTGTACCCCGGCGCGAGCAGGCTCAACCCGAACTGGATCGCCTCGCGCGCCCGTTCCTGGCCCGCAATCTCCAGGAGCGGGGCCACGTCGGCGGTCGACTTGGGAAGCGCCCCGCCCGGGACCTCCGTGCGCATACGCTCCGGTGGAATGGCGAGTGCGTCATGTGTGGCAGTCGACGTCATAGCTGCTCCTGTCGCCGCCTGCGCTCGCCGGCGCGTCGGCCCGTTTGCCGCGCATTCTCGCAGTTGTCCGTGCACAAGTACGGCGAGGACGGCGAGCGGCCCGGCGAGGGAGGTCCCGGGCCGCTCGCATCGTCGCGCTCGGCAGGGGAACTAGTCTGAGATGTCGAGCGGGAAGCGGTTCGAGCGAACGTGCGCCGCGAGCTCGACGCTCAACAACTGCGCCGCCTCTCGATCGATCTCCGCGGAGCCGATCGAAGACCTGGCGGCATCCGGCGCAGTGGGTCTCAAGGCCATAGGAACCCTCCTGCCAACGAGCGTCGAGCCTGACGCTCAATGCGTGCACGAGATCGTGGTTTGTGTCATCCACCACCGCCTGCGGGCGGCGGAGCCGTTGCCAGCTCTGTCATCTCATGCGCCATCCTTGATTTCGATCTTCTGCTTCGCCGGCGCTTCCGCCTTCGCGGGCATAGGGATGCGGACTTCCAGCACGCCGTCCTTCAGGTTCGCTTCGATCTTCGCCTGGTCGACGCCCTCGGGGATGGCGATCGAGCGCTCGAAGGACCCGAAGAAGCGCTCACTGTAGGCGCGTCCCTTCTCTTCCTCGCTTCTTCTCGGTTCGCTTCTCACCGCGCACGGTGAGCATCCCGCCCTCGACGCTGATCTCCATGTCCTTCCGCTCCACGCCCGGGAGCTCGGCATGGATAACCATCACCCCATCCGCCTCGGTCACGTCGCAGCGCGGGCTCCAGGCCACGTCGCCGGTCGTGTCGTTGCGGAGCCAATTGAAGAAGTCGCGGTTGAACAGGTTGGTCGGCCGAAGGCTCAACATCTCGTCGAACGGATTCCATCGCGTTACGTTTGCCACGCCGCACCTCCTCTAAGGTCTTTCCCCGCTCAGTCTCAGGGGAATCCCTGACCTGGCAGAGGGCCCGAAGACCCAATCTCGGTGGGCCGGTCGAGCCCAACGACGCCGCGGGCGAATGAGGTGAGGCCTGGTCGCTACTGCGCCAGGAGCGTCGTGAGCGTCACGGGCTCCAGGCCCGCGGACTGGACGGCCGCAACAACGCTCGGCAGCGCTTCATACGTGTGGTAGCCGCCGAGGTGCATCAGCACGATCGAGCCGCCCTGCACCTTATCGGTGACCTTCTGGACGATGTCGGCCGTCGTCGGCCCGCCGTCCGATTCCGGGTTCCAGTCGATGGTGTCCACGTCCCAGAGGACGGTGTAGGGGTAGCCGGCGGCGGCCACCGCCTGGACCACGGTCGCGTTCTGCCCGCCGAACGGAGGACGGAACAGCGGACGCGGGCTGACGTCGACGTACCGTGCGATCGATGCCTCTGTCCGCGCCAGCTCGTCCCGCATTTCGGCCGCCGTCAGGTCGCGAAAGTCCGGGTGCGAGTAGCTGTGGTTCCCGAGCGCGAACAGCTCGGGATGCGCGCTGACAAGAGCCAGCACGTCGCGACCGGCACTCGTGTTCACGTTGTCGACCATCGCTCCCGTCATGAAGATCGTGGCGTGGACGCGGTGGTCGATGAGCCAGTTGACGATGTCGAGCGCCGGGTCGACGCGGCCGCCCATGTCGAACGTGAGCGCCACCATGCCGGAGCTTCGGCTTCCGTGTTCGACCACGACCCCGGCCGCTGGAGGCGTGGGAACCGCAGTAGCCGTCGGTACCGGTGTCGCCGTAGCAACAGGCGTCGGTGTCGCGGGTGGAGCTGTCGAGCGTGGCGACCGTCGCGGTGGCGGTCGCTGTCGTGGGCGCCGTCGGCGTAGCCGTCGGGGACGGCGCGCTCGTGGTGGCCGCACGCTCCGATGAGCGCTGCCGCGGCCAGCATCAGAACCACCACGACGAGACGCTTCATGGCACCACTCTGGCAGTCCCAGGCGGCCGAGTCGACGCCCGTCTGGACCCAAGGTCCGGGCCGACCGTCCGGCCCGTGAGCGGGCCCGCCTCACACCGGTGAGGTCGCGCATCGCCCGCAATTCGACAACCGTGTTACGGCCTTAACAAATCTCACGAAATGTCTTGACGTGCCCCCGCCGTCCAAGTAGCGTAATTGGCAAGGAAGGAGGTGATGCGCATGGACGATCACAGTCGTAGTTACGGCAGGACCTTAGCGCTGGAGGTGACCTCCTCCTAAGACTCCGGTCTTAGCTACGCTCGGGGCCCCGCATCGCGGGGCCCCTTTTTTTGCCCATGACTGCCGCCGAATTTTCCGCCGCCGCATTCCAGGCCCAGCTCACGACCGAGGCCATCGGGCGGTTTCTTCTCTACCGGTCGAGCGTCGAAAGCACCATGATGCTGGCGCGCCGCGAAGCCGGCGAAGGCGCGCCCCACGGGACGCTCGTCCTCGCAGAAGAGCAGACCGCGGGCCGTGGCCGGCGCGGACGCTCGTTCTTCAGCCCGCCGGGCGAGAATCTCTACTTCACACTCGTATTGCGCCTCCCGATGGAGGTGCACCGGCGCCTCCCGCTTATTGTCCCGGTTGCCGTCTGCGAGGCCGTACAGCCGGACGTGCCCGGCTGCGCGCATCAAGTGGCCGAACGACATCTGGGTGGGCGAGCGCAAGCTTTGCGGCATGCTCATCGACGCCGAGCTTCCCGCCGGCGGTCTCCCGATCGCGATGCCCGGGATCGGCATCAACGTCAACGGCGACCCCACGCGCATTCCCGAACTTCGCGAAATCGCCACCAGCGTGGCCCGCGAGGCCGGGCGCCCCGCGAGCCGCGAGGCAATCCTTGCTCGTGTCTGCAACGGCATCGAAGCGTTGGCTGACACGCTTCGCCGGACGCACCTCGCCCGGCGCTACGAAGAGCTCAGCATGATCGTCGGACGCGACATAACAGTTACACCTTCGAGCGGCCCAAGCTACGACGCGGTCGCAACCGCAATCACCGCCCGAAGGCGCGCTCGTCGTCACTCGCCGCGACGGAGGGACGGAGACCGTGGTTGCGGCCGACGTCTCGGTGCGTCCCCGGACGGCCGGTGCTTCAACCGGTTAGCCTTAGCTGCCCTCCTGGTCCATGAACGGCTGCATCATGTCGATCGGGATGGGGAACACGATCGTGCTGTTGTTCTCCGCGGCGATCTCGCTGAGCGTCTGCAGGTAACGCAGCTGGAGCGTCACGGGCTCCGCGGCCATCACGGTCGCGGCTTCTTTCAGTCGCTCGCTCGCCTGGTACTCGCCGTCGGCAGCGATGACCTTGGCCCGCCGTTCGCGTTCGGCCTCGGCTTGTCGCGCCATGGCGCGTTGCATCGTGCCCGGCAGCTCGACGTCCTTCACCTCGACGGAACTCACCTTGACGCCCCACGGCTCCGTCTGCTCGTCGATGATGGTCTGAAGCCGCTGGTTGATCTGCTCCCGCTGGCCCAGGAGTTCATCCAGGTCCGATTGGCCGAGCACGGAGCGAAGCGTCGTCTGCGCGATCTGCGACGTGGCCCGCACATGGTCGACGATGCGGACCACCGCCGCGTTCGGCTCGACGACGCGGAAGTAGATGACGGCGTTCACTTTCACCGTGACGTTGTCGCGGGTGATCGCCTCCTGCGATGGCACGTCGAGTGTGACCGTTCGGAGGTCGATCTTGACCATGCGGTCGGCAAACGGCAGGAGGATGAACAGGCCCGGCCCTTTGGCGCCCACGAGCCGGCCAAGCCGGAAGATCACGCCCCGCTCGTACTCCGACACGATGCGGATGAAGAACGGGAAGAGAAAGATCAGGAAGAAGCCGCTCAGCCCGAGCAGTGCGGTCCGCACGATTCGCGATGGGAGGCCGCTCGGGTACTCTTCCGGCGGAAGATCAGGCGGCCGTGGAACCCCCGCAGATGGGCTGGTCATGCCTCGTCCTCCTTGTGCACCGAAAGCTCGAACCCCTGCGCACCGACTATACGCACGCGATCGCCCTGCTGAGCGAAACCGCGGTCCATCCGCGCTTTCCACCGTTCGCCCTGCACGAACACGTAGCCGTCGGGGGTGAGTGGAGTCCGTGCCACCGCCACCTTCCCCATCAGCGCGGTCGTGCCCGTGAGTGCGGTGAGTTTGCGGATGCGTCCGACGCCTGTGGCGATCGCGAGCGCGAAGCCGACGAGGAAGAACGCGAGCACGCCGTACACCGCCTTCGACGGCTGCACCGACGCCGAGGTGCCGCGGAAGGCGATGATCGCGCCGAGCACGATGCAGATGACGCCCCCAACGCCAAGGATCCCGGACGTCACGAACAGTTCAATGACGAAGAACGCCAGGCCGAGCGCTATCAGCACGAGGCCGGCCTCGTTGATGGGCAGCGTGCCGAGCCCGATGAACCCCAGCACCATGCATATCACGCCGATCACGCCGGGGAACACCAGCCCCGGGTTCGACAGCTCGAAGATCAATCCGAAGAAGCCCAGCGTGATCAGGATCGAAGCCAGCGTCGGGTCAGAGATGAACTCGAGCAGGTGCTCCCAGACCGTCATGTCGGTGTAGACCCGCGGCGCGTCGGCGACCCCGACGTATGGCGGGTTCGGGCCCTTCCCCAGTGGCGGCTGCTCCCCCTGCAGGATTCGCAACAGTTGGTCCATGTCGTCCGCCACGAAGTCGACCACGTTCTGGTTCACCGCCTCCGTCTCGTTGGCCGAAACCGCCTCGCGCACGGCCTGTTCCGCCCAGTCGGCATTCCGGCCGCGCAGGTCAGCGATGCCGCGGATGTAGGACACGCTGTTGTTCTCGATCTTCTTCCCAAGCGTCCCGCCGATGTCGCTGCCGTCGGCGTTGACCGCCGATGCCGCGCCGATGGACGTGTTCGGCGCCATCGCGGCCACGTTCGCCGCCATCGTGATGAACGTCCCCGCGCTCGCCGCCCACGCGCCTTTCGGCGACACGTACACCACGACCGGCACCTTCGACCGTTCGATACGCTGCACGATGCCTTTCATCGAGTCGCTCAGCCCGCCCGGCGTATCAAGGCGGATGATCACCAGGCGCGCGTCGTTGTCCTCGGCGCGCGTTATGCCCCGGTCGATGTACTGCTCCATCACCGGCCCGACGTCGGTGTCGGCGGTGAGGATGTGCACCGCGTGGTCCTGCGTGCTCCCGCCGCAGGAAGCACCGAGTCCGGCGAGCGCCAACCCGGCCAGCAGTGCCAGGCCCGCCAGGATTCGCCGCACAGTCGCGGTCGCTCTCATTGCGCATCGAGTATAGAGCGACGTTCGCGGCTTATCCGGGTGCTCTTATGATTGGATCGCCCATGCCGCCGATCACGCTCCACATGGTTCTCGCGCGCCAGATCGCAATCGACCTTGCCCTCGATTCTCTGCAACCGTCCGGCGCCTACCTGCTTGGGGCGACGACGCCCGACATTCGCGTGATCACGAAGCAGGACCGCCTCAGCACGCACTTCTTCGACCTCAATGCGCACGTCCACCAGGATTCCGTCGCCGCATTCTTCGCCATGCACGAACCGTTGAGCCGTCCCGAGAAGCTCAACGACGACACGCGCTCGTTCGTCGCCGGCTACGTCAGCCATCTCGTGATGGATGAGCAGTACATCACCGGCATCTACCGGCCGTTCTTCGCCCGCCACGAAGAACTTGGCGGCACCATCCGCGCGAACGTGATGGACCGGCTGCTGCAATTCGATTTGGACCGCGAATACGGCAACGACCCGGGGCTGAAGGCCGAGATCTGCGAGGCGCTCTCCGGCACTGTCGAGGGCATCGAGGCGGGTTTCGTGGACGCCGAAACGCTGGAACGCTGGCGCCAGGTGAGCTCCGATGTCGCCAGCCGCAATATGGATTGGGAACGAATGCGGGGCATGATCGCGAACCACCTGCGCATCGCCGGACTTGAGCAGGGCGAGACGCTTTCGTCGTTCCTGGATTCGCTCCCCGAACTCCTGGATGCGACAATCGCTCACGTAACGAGCGCCGAAGTCGACGGCTTCGTCCAGCGATCCACCGAAGCGGCCCGCGCCGCCGTCGAAAGGTACCTGGCATGCGGATAATTCGAAACGCCGAGGAGGGGCGGAAACTCCTCCTCGACCGCAGGCCCCTCGAAACCGAAGAGCTCCCGATGGAAATCCGGGAGACCACCTTCCGCACGTTCGGCCAGGAGCTCGCTCCCGAAGAGGTCGTCCGCCGCATCATCCGCGACGTCCGCGAAGACGGCGACAACGCCATCCGCTTCTACAACTCCCGCCTTGATGGCGGCAGCTCCGACGAACTCCGCGTTTCCGACGCGGAAGTGCGCGCCGCATACGACGCGGTCGACGCGGAGGTCGTTGAGGCGCTGAAGTTCGCCGCGGGGCGTATCCGCAATTACCACGAGCTTCAGCTCCGCGGCTCGATGGTCGACTTCAACCAGGGCGGCCTTGGCCAGGTGACGCGCGCCCTCCAGCGCGTTGGAGTCTACATCCCCGGCACGCGCGCACCGCTTCCGAGCAGCGTCCTGATGTGTGCCATTCCTGCCCGAGTGGCGGGCGTCGAAGAGGTCTACCTCACCAGCCCCGTTCTTCCGGACGGCAGCGTGTCCGCAGTCAAGATCGTCGCCGCGGACATCGCCGGCGTGGATGGAATCTACAAGGCGGGAGGGGCGCAGGGCGTCGCCGCCTTCGCCTACGGCACCGAAACCATCCCGAAGGTCGACAAGATCTGCGGCCCGGGCGGCCTCTTCGTCACCATCGCCAAGAAGCAAGTGTTCGGCGACGTGGGCATCGACGCGATCTACGGCCCGACCGAAACCGTGGTCATCGCAGACGAGAGTGCCGACCCGGAGATGGTGGCGAGCGACCTGCTCGCCCAGGCTGAGCACGACGCGCTCGCCAGCCCGATCCTTCTGACGCCGTCGCACTACCTCGCAGACGAGGTCGCAGCCGCGATCGAGCGGCAGCTCAAAACGATGGACCGCGCGAAGATCGCTCGTGCGGCGCTCGACAACCGCGGCGGCTGCATCCTCGTCAACGACATCGACCACGCCATCGAGCTAGCGAACGGCTACGCCCCCGAGCATCTCTGCCTGCTGGTGGAGCGTCCGATGGCGTACGCCGCGAAGGTTCGCAACGCGGGCGGGCTCTTCCTCGGCGAGGCCTCGCCGGAGGCCATCGGCGACTACACAGCCGGACCGAGCCACACCATGCCCACGGGCGGCAGCGCCCGCTGGAGCTCGCCGCTCAGCGTCCGCGACTTCCTCAAGATCACGAGCGTGGTGAACGTGCCCGAAGATCTCACCGAGGAGCTCGCACGGTACGCCAGCGTACTGGCGCGAGCGGAGGGCCTCACCGGCCACGCGCACGCCGTCGAGCGACGGCTCCAGGGCCGCTGAGCGCCGTGGACGTCCGCCGCTTCTTTCGCTCCGACTTCGACGAACTCGAAGAGTACGTCCCCGTGAAGCCGCTCGACGTGCTCGCGGACGAGATCGGCCTGCCCGTCTCCCAGCTCGTCAAACTCGACGCGAACGAGAACCTCTACGGAGCGCCGGTCGCAGGTGTTCGAAGCGATTGCGAAGGCGGACCTGCACATCTATCCCGACCCGGGCCAAACCGCGCTCCGCGCCGCCATAGCCAACTATGTCGGCGTGGCCCCGGAGCAGATCGTTGCCGGCACAGGCGCCGACGACCTCATCGACATCCTCCTCCGCCTGACTATGCCCGAAGCCGTCGCGGTCATCGTCCCGACGTTCGGCATGTACCGCTTCCTTGCCAGGATCGTCGGGGCGAAGGTCATCGAAGTCCCCCGCACCGAGGGCTTCGCGGTCGACGTGGGCGGTGCTGCAGCGGCCGTCGACGAAGGCGCCTCAGTCGTCTTCGTCACGTCGCCGAACAATCCCACCGGGAACGCGCTCACGCGCGCCGAAGCAGAAGCACTCTGCGCCCTCGACGCGCTCATCGTCATCGACGAGGCCTACATCGAGTTCGGCGGCGAGACGTCGATCCCGCTTATCGCTTCGCATCCCAACCTCGTCGTCCTGCGCACGTTCAGCAAATGGGCTGGCCTTGCAGGGCTTCGGGTCGGCTATTCCGTCTCCGTCGCCGGAGCTCGCCACGCCGATGATGGCCATCAAGCAGCCCTACAACGTCAACGTCGCGGCCGATGTCGCCGCGCGGGCGGCGCTCGAACACCGCGGGGAGATCTTCGAAACGGTCCGCTGTATCGCCGCCGAACGCGATCGCATGGCGCGCGAAGTGGCGTCGCTGGGCTGGCTCAACCCGTTGCCGTCACAGTCAAATTTCGTGCTCTTTCATGTCACAGGCGGGCGAAGAGCGAAGGACGTCGTCGCCGCGCTGCGCCAACGAGGCGTATTGGTCCGCTACTACGACCGCCCCGACCTCGCGAATTACATCCGCATCAGCGCCGGCCGCCCGGAAGACACCGACCGCCTGCTGGCCGCACTCCGCGCCGTGGAGGCCGAATGACCCGCACCGCCACCGTCGCCCGCCGCACCAACGAGACCACGATCGACCTCTCGCTCAACGTCGATGGCGCCGGCAAGTACACGATCGACACGGGCATCGGGTTCCTCGACCACATGCTGAGCCACATCGCCAAGCACGGCGTGTTCGACCTCGAACTCCGCGCCACGGGCGACCTGCACGTCGACCACCACCACACCGTCGAGGATTGCGGCATCGCTCTCGGCGAAGCGCTCGCCGAGGCGCTGGGCGACAAGCGAGGCGTAGTACGAGCCGGGTTTGCCTACATGCCGCTCGACGAAGCCCTCGCTTTCGCGGCTGTCGATCTCAGCGGCCGCCCCTACGCGGCGCTCGACCTCCGGCTCTACGGCAAGGAGATCGGCGGGATGCCGCCCGACCTCTTCGACCACTTCCTGGAATCGTTCGCGACAAGCGCGAAGCTCAACCTCCACGTCCGCACCATCGCCGGCGTGAACGACCACCACAAGGTCGAGGCGTGCTTCAAGGCCGTCGCGCGGGCGCTCGACGCCGCCTGCCGCATCGATCCCCGCCGCGCCGGGGACATCCCCAGCACGAAGGGCACCATCTAGGCGGGTACTGTGGCCCGCTGCGCCGAGCGTGTTTGACACCCGCGCCCCCCGGCGACACGATGCCTCACCGTGGAACAAGCCCTCGCCGACTACCTCGCACCGCGCCTCGCCGAATCCGGTGTGACCGTCACGAACCTATCCCGGATTCCCGGCGGAGCGTCGCGCGAGACGTGGATGTTCGATGCCGCGTGGGACGAGGGCGGCGCGACCGAGTCGATGGCCTTCATCCTCCGCAAGGACCCGCCCGCGTCCCTTCTCGATACGGACCGCGAGGTCGAATACGCCTTCTACTCCAGCTTCCACGGCACCCGGGTGCCGGTTCCGCGCATGCGCTGGCTGGAGCAGGACGCCTCCGTACTCGGCGGCCCGTTTTTCATCATGGAGCGCATCCTCGGCTGCGAGACGAACACCCGGGCTCACCTCGCACCGCCATACCTCGCCGTCCAACCCCAGCTCGCGCACGAGATGTACGACATCCTCGCCGCCATTGCCACGTTCGACTGGCGTGGCACCGACATCGAGCGCGTCTGCCATGTCCCGACCGAAGAAACGGCCTGGGAGTACGAGCTGTCTCGCTGGGAAACCATCATCAACGAAGAGGAGCTGAGCCCGCAGCCCATCGTCCGGGCCGCGATCCGCTGGCTCCGCGCGAACCCGCCGCTCCCTGCGCAGCGCGTTTCCGTCGTCCACGGCGACTACCGCGTCGGTAACTTCCTCTATCGCGACGACGGCAAGATCTACGGGATCCTCGACTGGGAAATGGCGCATCTCGGCGACCCGCTCGAAGACCTCGCGTGGTCCTTCAACCAGTCCTGGCAATGGGCGCGCGACGGCCGCCCGGGCGGCATCGTCGAGCGCGAAACGGCGATCGCGATCTGGGAGCAATCGAGCGGCCTCAAGGCCGACCCCGCTTCGCTTCACTGGTGGGAGGTTTTCACGGACGTGAAATGCCAGGGCATCTGGCTGAAGGCGGCGCGGGCGTTCCAGGATGGCAAGACATCCGAGCTCTTTCTCGCGATCGTCGCGTACAGCCTCATCAATTCGCAGAACCAATCCGCGCTCCGTGCGCTGGGGAAGATGTCATGAAACCCGATCCGGCCCGTGTCCTCCAGGGAATCGGCATCTCCCTCCTCACGAGCGTCATTTCCGAAGTGAAGACGCCGTTCGGCCAGCAGACCGTATCGTCCGCGGCCGGCCTTGCGCTTGATGGTCAGCGAGGAGTTCGACCGCGCCGCCGACCGCCTTCTGCGCGAAAACGCGGCGGTCCGCGCCATTCTCGCCGACGCCAGGGCCGTGGTTCCCGGCCTTGCCGATGCAATCGACGGAGCGCTGCGCACGTCTGCACCGGACCACCGCGTCTCGTCCCTCCAGGCCGAAAACGACGCCCTGCGCCGCGTCTTGATCGACGTCCACGCTGCCGTGGAAGGCAGCGACGGAGCAGCGGAAACCGCCCTCAACGAGCGCATCTGGGCGGAACTCGTCGAATCCACCAATCGCCGGGCGTTCGCGACACGGCTCGGATGAAAGAGCAGCTTCGCGCCGCCCTCGCCGCCTACGAGCCCAGCCCGTTTGACGATTCCCGCCCGCTCGCGCCCGCCGCCGTTCTGCTCCTCCTCTACGAGCACGCCGGCGACTATCACGTGGTCTTCCAGAAGCGCACCGACCACGTCCGCGACCACAAGGGCCAGATCAGCTTCCCGGGCGGAGCAGCGGATCCCGAGGACGAAACCCTCCTCCACACGGCGCTCCGCGAGACGCACGAAGAGATTGGCGTCGACCCGGATGACGTCGACATCCTCGGCCAACTCGACGAGATGGCGACCATCAGCAACTACCGCATTACGCCCTTCGTTGGTTGGCTTGCCCGCTACCCGTACGAATGGCGCTTCAGCGATCACGAAGTGGCGTACCTGCTCGAAGTGCCGCTCTCCCACCTCCTCCATCCCGCTACCCGCATCCCCGACCGGCGCTTCATCAACGGACGCGAAGTGGAGTTCCAGTCCTACCAGTTCGGCGAGGACCTCATCTGGGGCGCGACCGCCCGGATGCTTGGGAACTTCCTCGACATCTGCCAGGTCGTGCCGGGCTTCGCGCCAATCCAACGCTAGCCATGGACGTCTGTGTGCTCACCGGCGACCTGATCTTCTTCTCGGCGGTCGAGGGCGTGTCCGGCGCGATGGGTCACCGTGCGCGCCAGGCCGAGACGTTGGCCGATGTCGGTTCCGCCGACGTCCTCATCGTCGACATCAGCTCGATCGCGGCCGATGTCGAGGCCATCACCGCCGCGTTCGAGCCACTCCGGACGGCCATCTTCACACCGCATGAGCGCGTCGAGGTCTTCTCGTCGGCGCGGTCCAACGGCGTCAGCCATGTCCATCGTCGTGGCGCGCTTGCGACCGAACTGCCCCGCATTCTGGCTGAGTACGCCGGATGACGAGTGTCAGCCGCCGGCCTGGGGCGCTTCCCTCGGCTCGATAGTCGGCCCGGGCGGCTGACGCAGCCCTCCCGCTCGAAGGTACGTAAGTCCCGCGACAACCCCAAAGCCACAGAGCACGGCCATCACGCCCGTCGCCCACTTCACGCCGCCACTGTTGGCGAGGAGTCCGTAGATGGCACCGCCGATCGGTGTGGTCCCGGCGAAGAGCAGCTGATAGATGCTCATGATGCGGCCGCGCATCTCCCGTGGGGCAAGCAGCTGGAGGCGCGTGCTCGCGGTCGTCTGAAAGAGAATGCTGAATACGCCCAGCGCCAACACTACCGGCACGGCCGCGAACCACGACGTGCAGAACGCCAGCCCGAACAGCAGGACGCTGACGCCCGTGGCCCCCATCAGCAGGCGTCCGCGCGAGGGGCTCTTCCCCATCGCCACGCCGATCCCTGCGAATACCGATCCGATGCCCATCACCGACGTGAGCAGCCCGAATCCGCCCGGGCCGGCATTCAGCGAGTACTTCGCAATCAGCGGGAGCACGACCGTGAAGTTGTAGCCGAACGTCCCAACGATGCCGAGGACGATGATGATGAACGCGATGTCCGGCGTGTGGAAGGCGTAGCCGAGACCTTCCCGAAGCTGGGCGAAGACTTTGCCCTTGATTCGCGGAGGCACGTCGTGGAACTGGTCCCGCCGCATCATGGCAAGTGCGGCAATGACGGCAACGAAGCTGGCAGCGTTCACGTAGAGACAGCCGCTCACGCCGATCACCGCAATCGCCAGGCCGCCGAGAGCCGGCCCGCTGATGCGCGCGACGTTGAACTGCACCGAGTTCAGCGCCACGGCGTTGGGGAGATCCTCGGGTCCCACCATCTCGACCAGGAACGCCTGTCGCGTTGGCATGTCGAGCGCGCTGGCAACGCCGAGGACGCCGGAAAGCACATACACCTCTGCCAGGTTGATGACGCCCGCCGACGTCAGCACCGCGAATACCAGCGCCTGCACTGCCATCACCGTCTGCGTCGTGGTGATGACCCGCAGCTTGGGCAGGCGATCCGCGAACACCCCGCCGAAGAGGCTGAAGACCAGGATCGGGAGGAACTGCACCGTGGCGATGGTCCCCAACGCCAGCGGCGAGTCCGTCAGCTGCAAGACGAGCCACGCCTGCGCGATCCGCTGCATCCACGTTCCGGTGACCGATACCACCTGGGCTGTCCAGAACAACCGGTAGTTGTAGTTGCGAAACGCGCGAAGCGCGGGCGACGCCGCAGCTCGCGAAGGCCCGAGCCGGGCTACGCCGCGCGGCACGGGCGAACCCCTCGCAGCGTCTTGTATCCGGGCATCGGCTGCCTCCGCCGCACTCGCTTAGGTCGTTCCCGGACGTCCTCTTGCACGTCTCGCCTCGACTCCAACGTTAACGCGCACGTTAATACATCGACTGCGTATGGGCCTCGTGGGATGCGGCAGTGCGCATATCTTTCCCGCGTACCGCTCTCAGACCTTTACAGTGGCCGTCGCGGACCGCTGCGTTGTGGGGCCCAAGGCGTCGCCCTCCCTTCGTCGCCGCTTCGGGTACGATGGGGCCGGTATGACAGATCCCCTCTCAGTCGCCGGCCTCCTGCAAGAGCTCCCCGGCGCATCACTGGTTTCCGGTAGCGCCGATTCGGGCGTGACCACGCTCGAGGACAACTCGCGCCGTGTCACGCCCGGCGCGCTCTTCGTCGCCGTTCCCGGTTTCGTCGTGGATGGCCACGCGTATTTGCAGAGCGCCATCAGCGCCGGCGCGTCCGCGCTGCTTGTCCAGCGCGATCACGGAGACGCGTTCTCCAATCTGCCGCCAGGCCCGGCCGTCGTCGCCGTCGACGATACCCGCGCGGCGATGGCGCAAGCCGCCGCCTGGTTCTACGGCCACCCGGGACGCGAGCTCGTCGTCATCGGCGTGACGGGCACCGACGGAAAGACCACCACGTCGCACATGCTCACGAGCGTGCTGGAAGCGGCCGGCGCGCCGGTGGGTCGTCTCGGCACGGTCGATGTCTACCTCCCAGGCGAAACGGGCAGCCTCGGCCGCATGACCACGCCTGAGGCCCCGGAGGTTCAGCGTCTGCTACGTCGCATGGTCGACGCCGGCTGCGACTTTGCCATCGTCGAGTCCACGAGCCACGGGCTCGCGCTTCATCGCCTCGACCAGGTCGAGTACGACATCGCGGTCTTCACGAACATCACGGGCGACCACCTCGACTTCCACAAGACATTCGAGGCGTATCGCGAGGCGAAGGGACGGCTCTTCGAGGCGCTCGACACCTCCGTCGAGAAGGGGCCGCAGAAGGTCGCCGTCGTGAACGCGGACGATCCTTCGGCCAATGCGATGCTCTCGCGCACGAAGAAGGCGGCCCCGCTTCGGTACGGCCTCGAGTCTCGCGAAGCGGATCTCCTCGGCCGGAACCTGCGGCTCCGCGCCGACGGCACCGACTTCCGTCTGATCACACCCGGTGCCATGGCGGACACGTCGATTCAGCTTCCGGCCGTGTTCAATGTCTCCAACGCGCTCGCTGCCGCGGGCGCCGGGCTGGCCGCCGGCGTCGACCTCAACACGATCGCGCGCGGTCTCTCTGAGTGTCGTGGGGTTGCGGGCCGCATGGAGCGCATCGATGCAGGACAGCCCTTCACGGTGATCGTCGACTACGCGCACACCGGCGATGCCGTCCGCAAAGTCCTCGAGGTGCTCCGCGAAGTATGCGGCGGGCGCCTCATGATCGTCGTCGGCGCAGCCGGCGAACGTGACCCGGGCCGCCGCTTTGGCGTTGGCCGCGCCGCGGCCGCCGGCGCCGACTTCGCCATCTTCACCAGCGAAGACCCGCGGAGCGAGGACCCGGCCAGCATCGTCCAGGAGATTGGTCGCCACGCCGAGGGCGGCGGACGTGTGCGCGGCACGGACTTCCTCGAGATCGAAGACCGCCGTGAAGCCATCGCCGAAGCGCTCCGCCGCGCCGGCCCGGACGACGTGCTCGTCATCGCCGGAAAGGGTCACGAAAAGTCGATGGTCTATGGGTCCGAATCACGGCCGTGGGACGACCGCGACGTGGCCCGCGAGGAATTGGCGAAGCTGGGATTCACCGGCCGCTAACCGCCTCTTTCCGACCCCGCATTGGCCGCTACGGGCCTCGTTCGTATACTGGAAATTCGAGCGCCAACAGGCAGTTGGCCCCCCAACTACGAGGTTCACACACTTGGCCAAGCCCAAACGACGGCAGCAGCAACACCTGCGCCAGGAGCCCACGCGCAAGCGCTCCTACACCACCGGCGGCACCGCCCCAAAAGAGATCTACAAGCCCGGCTTCCCAATGAATTTGCTGGGCAACCTCAAGTTCTTCTCGATCGTGGGCATCGTCATCGCCGCCATCATGGTGGGCACGGCACTGCTGACCACGACCCGCAACAACAACAGTTCCGTCGATCTGCCGACGGCGACGCCCACGTCCAGCGTGACCGTGGACCCGAGCGCCTCGCCCAGCACGACGCCGACGGCAGATCCCAAGGTGTTCACCAAAGCGGAGCAGGTCATCGACGCTACGAAGAACACGTACACGGCGACGATCAAGACCAACATGGGCGACATCGTGCTCGCGCTGAACGCGGACGCCGCGCCGAACACGGTCAACAGCTTCGTCTTCCTGGCCCAGAAGGGCTATTTCGACAACACCATCATCCACCGCGTCGTCCAGAACTTCGTCATCCAGATGGGCGACCCCAAGGGCGACGGCACCGGAGGACCGGGCTATTCCACGAACGACGAGCCGAATCAGGTGAAGAACACGCGCGGCACCGTGTCGATGGCGAAGACCCAGGGCGCCTCCAGCTTCGGCAGCCAGTTCTTCGTCAACCTCAAGGACAACCCCGGGCTCGACTACACGAGTTCCAGCGACAAGTTCTACCCCTTCGCGACCGTCACGAGCGGCATGGATGTCGCCGACGCCATCTCGAAGGTCGCCGTCGACTCATCCGACAAGCCCGTGACACCGGTTAAGATCCAGACCGTCACGATCACCGAGTCGCCGAAGTAACCGGCGTCCCGGCCGGAGACACGAAAGAGCCCGCCAGTCGCGCGGGCTCTTCTGTTTTTCGCGAAACCACGAGCGGTACCTAGCGCAGCCGCTGTTCCATCCGCTGCTGGATTGCCTCGGCCTGGCCAAGCTCGTCCGCTCCGCGCTCGCCGCCGGCGTACACACTGCGCACATAGCGTCCGGACGCCACGACGACGATGTCGAGTGACAGGCTGACGTTGCTATCGGAGGCCGTCAGCTTGAATGCACGGGCGCTCGGCAAGTCCCCCACCGTCAGGTCCTCTTCAGCCACCTTCCTGTTCGAATCCGGCACCCACGCGATCGCAGACGTCGCCAGGTCCTCGGGCGTCGGCTTCATCGCAGCCACGAAATCGCCGGCATCCGCGTCCGTCGCGAACTCCATCGCCTGGCAGACGACTTCCGCCGGAGGCGGAAACGGCGGCCCCCCAACGTGGTGCTTCCAGTAGGCGAAGTAGCCGCCCTCCATGCCTGCATCTTCGAGCGCCTTCTTTCGTGTTGACGCATCTGCTGCCAGGTCCGCGAGATTCCCGACCGTGAAGTCGCCCTGAGTCTCGATGCGGAAGTCCTGCCCGAGGTCCGGCGACGTGCACACCTGGCCCTTCAACGACTTGGCCGAAGCGGCGGAGCCACTACCGCTGCAGGCCGACGCCAGGAGGGTGGCTCCGCCCAGGATCAACGCACCGGCAGCAGCCTTACTCGCCATCCTGTTCCGCGTCGGGTGGGCCGATCAGGCCGTGCTTCGCCGAGTAGCGCTCCACCAGGATGATCAGCCCCAGGAACGGGAAGAACGCCGCCGTGAATGCCAGCCCCCACCACCACGCGGGGATGATGAACAGCAGGATCGCGCACGCGGCCGTGAACCCCATCCCGATAATGGAGAAGATCCGCCCGGCGAGAACGTACGGCGTGACTGGCGTGTTCATTCGGCTCGTACTCGATCTTGCTCGCTCTGCCGGGGAAGGTCTAGCGCCGTGCCACGCTTGACCCCATCGCCGCATCGCAGAAAGAATGCCCCACTTCCCGTCGTCCGAGGTGCCGCCGGTGACCCTGCCAGACCGCTTGCCGTCGTTCGACGAACTCCCGGCCGTCGAAGGGGCGCCGCCCAAGTCAGGCTGGTGGCTCTTCGGCCGCGACGACGAGGTGGGCCTGTTCAACCTGCAGACGCCGGAACGGATCGCCGACGCCGCCCGCCTCGTCCAGCGCGGGGCGATGTTCCCGCTCAACTGGGCGCTGGAAGAGCCTAATCCGCCGCTTTACGGCCGGGGTGCGCTCCGTCAGACCATCCTCTCGCGCCCGAACGTCAACGACGACGTGCTCGACAACTTCTTCCCGCAGGCGAGCAGCCAGTGGGACAGCCTCGTGCACGTCGGCAACGCGCAACACGGCTTCTACAACGGCGTCACGCCGGAGGAGGTGGCGGCGCGTTCTCGCGGCGGCATCGAAAACTGGGCACGCCGCGGCATCGCCGGGCGCGGTGTCCTGCTCGACATGGCGCGATTCCTCCAGCACTCCGGGAACCCAATAGATTGCGGCACCGACCGGCGCCTCACCGTCCGCGAGCTGGAGGCGTGCCGCGCCGCCGAAGGCGTGGAGATCCGCACGGGCGACATGCTCCTTATCCGCACGGGATGGCCAACCTGGTATCTCCAGCAGGATGTGGTGAAGAAGCGCGAGCTGGCGAACCGCGACACGCTGCGCGCCCCTGGCATCGCCTCCGGCGAATCGATGGCCAGCTATCTCTGGGACCTCCACATCGTTGCCGCCTGCAGCGACTGCCCGGCCCTCGAGGCGTGGCCCCCGATGATGGAGCACGGCGGCTTCGTGCATGAGTACCTCATCGGCCTCTTCGGCATGGCCATCGGTGAGCTCTGGGACCTCGAGGCGCTGGCTGAGGACTGCGCGATCGATGGACGCTATGAGTTCTTCCTCACCTCGGCGCCGCTGAACAAGGCCGGCGGTGTGGGCTCCCCGCCCAACGCGATCGCCTTCAAGTGACCGCCGAGATCTCCGCGGAAGTTCGTGCATTCCTCGAATCGATGCGCGTCCCCGCCGTCATTGCCACGCTCGGCCCGGGCGGCGCACCGGTGGCGTCCGCGGTGTGGTTCGGCTTTTACGAAGGCGACATCATCATCTCCACGCCGGCCGACCGGCCCAAAGCCCGCAATGCGCGCCGCGACGCCCGTGTCTCGTTCGTCGTCGACACCAAGGAGATGCCCTACCGGGGCGTTGCCATCGAAGGGACCGCCGACGTCATAGCGGACCCTGACAAGTCGTTCGTCGCGAGCATCGCCCATCGCTATGTTGGCCCGGAACTCCCGGCGGCAACGCTTGAGCGCATCTCCCGCAGCGACCGCGTGGTGCTTCGCATTCGCCCGCTGCGGGTCCGTCCCTGGAACCTCGGCTAGCAGGTCCAGTGGCGCACGATGTCGTTCGTGCCGTGGCAGGCGAGCTCGTACGACCCGAGCTGAACGCCCACCATCAGCGTTCCCAGCACCACCACGAAGAGCAGCGCGAAGGCGAGGCCAAGCCCGTTCAACCATTTCCCGAGCCCGAAGCCCAGCACCGCGGCCACAACCAGCCCGCCAACGTGAATCCCGAAATACCAGAGATCGCGCCGATCTGCCCCACGCGGTGTTTCGATCCGGGAAACCGGCAGCGTCGCGTGCATGACGCCGATGTACGCCGCTGCCAACGCCATCAGCGCCACCAGCGCGAACGCTGCCTGCGTCATACCCGGCCTGAGAATCCGTGTCCGCTGTCGCATTTCCGTCGCGGGCATCGTGGCGCGGCGCTCCGGCCGTCGCAAGTCGGTAGCAACCAAAAGGCGGCGTCACTATGACGCCGCCTTGAAGACCCGATAACCGGTCCGTCAGCTCAGGAGGCCGATAACCTCGTCCACGGTGGCGGTCCGCCAGCCCGCCCAGACGTCGCCCTTCTGCCATTCCAGGTACTTCTCGCGGGCCTTCGCGCGGGCTTCCTTGATCTCGTCCTCGGACGGCTCGTGGCCCAACTCCTTCGCGATGCCCTCGGGCGACGTATCGCCGAGCACGGAACGCGTCATGTGGATCTGCTCGTTTGCCAGTTTCGGCCGCTCGATGAAGTGGCCGAGTTCGTTGTGGTTCTTGTCATAAAGCACGAACACGGGAATCGACTCGAACTCGCCGTCCTTGAGGTATGGCTGAATCATGTCCTTGTTCTGGTCGCGCTCGAAGATGCGGATCTCGATGCCCGCGGCCTCCGCGATCTTCGCCGCCACCGGCATCCCGCGGTACACGTCGGGGCACCAGTCTTCGCCGATCACCACCATGTGGTCGAGGCCCTTGGAGGCTTTGGCCGCCTTCAGCGCCGCGGCCTGCGCCTCGCTGACGGTCGTGCCGTTGTAGTTCTGTTCGAAGAGCTCGCGGTTGCGGATGCCGCTGTCCAGGTACTGCTGGAAGGTCTTCCCTTTCTGGAATCGGTCTGCGGTGATGGGCGAAGCCGGGGCCTGGGCCATGGTGTTGTCTCCGTCAGTTAAGTGTGGGTTTCAGCCTACAACTCGCTCCCACGCCCTACAACCGTGATTCCAATTCCTTCGCCCGGTCCCAGAGCGCATCCAAGCCCGCGAGGTCGAGGGCTTTCAGGTCCTGACCCTCCTCCTTCGCCAGCCGCTCCACAATGCCGAAGCGGCGCCGGAACTTCTCGTTCGCCCTGCGCAGCGCCTGTTCAGCATCGATGTCCAGCCGTTGCGCGATGTTCGCGACGACGAACAGGACGTCGCCGAATTCGTCTTCGCGCTCGTTCGCGTTTGCGGCGCGCGCGAACTCGCCGATTTCCTCCGTCAGCTTTTCGAGCGGACCTTCGATGTCGGGCCAATCGAAGCCGATCCGCCGCGCGCGGCCCTGGATCGACTGCGAAGCGGCCAGCGCCGGCAATGTCGCGGGCACGCCCTCGAGAATCGACTCACGGGGCTTCTCCTTTTGTTTTAGCGCTTCCCAGTTCTGGTACACCTCTGCGGCGCTCTCTACGGCGGTGTCTCCAAACACGTGGGGGTGGCGGCTAACCAGCTTCCGTGTGATGTGCTCGGCCACGTCGGCGAACGAGAACTCGCCTTCGCGCTCCCCCACGGCGGCGTGCATCATCACCTGCAGCAGGACATCGCCGAGCTCCTCGGTGAGGCGATCGGGATCGCCGGAGTCGATCGCTTCCAGTGCCTCGTAGCTTTCCTCGAGCAGGTGCGGCCGCAGCGACGCGTGGGTCTGTTCGCGGTCCCACGGGCAGCCGTCTGGCGCGTGAAGCCGCTCGATCACGTACGCGAGCCCGTCAAACCGTCGCACGTCCTCGAGCGGACCTACGGCCGGCACGTAGAGACAGTCCAGGTACCCGAACGGGCGGTGGTCGAGGTCTGAGAGCGGGAGGTCGATCCGCGTCGATCGCTCCGTGCCGAGCTCCCGCAAGATGGTGACCTCGTGGTCCGCCGGGTAAACCTCGAGCAGCCGCAGCTTGAGCGCCGTGGTGGTGTCGCGGTCGAAGAGCTGGCTGATAAGCGCGGGCCGCTGCGCGTCGATCCGCAGTTCGAGGGCATCGCAGAGCTGGAGCGAGCCCATGTCGATTCCCAGCTCAACGGCCGCGACATCGGCGTAGCTCACCGCTGGGTAGACACGCACCTCGACTCCGCTGTCCTCTGGCGGTGGTGAGGATCTCCTGCACGCTCCGCTCGGCCATGAGGGGGTGCCCGGGGACCGCGAAGACGCATTCGCCGGCGTCGGCGGCTCGCAGCAGGGCGCGCTCGGCGACGGCCCCGTAGACCTCGTCGAAGCGCGAAGCACCTGCGTAGAGATCGTCGCAATCGGTGACATCCGCCCGCTGCGCGAGTTCGTCGATCGCCCGGGTGATGCCGCGTGCGCAGGAGAACGGGAAGCCGCTCGATGAGCGCCCGCGTCTCAGCGGTCATGAGCGCCGCGTCGCCGGGTCCGAGCCCAACGACGTGCAGTATTCCGGATGGCTCCTCGGTCATGACCCGAGCATAGCAGTGCGCTCTGGACCGCTCACTCCCGCGGGACGATCCCTCTCGCCCGCAGGGCGCCGATGTACGTTTCCACGTAGTGGGCGGCCGAGGCCCGCCACGAGTAGTCGCGGCTCATCCCTTGCTTTTGCACGCGCAGCCACTCGGCCGGCTCGCGGAACACGCGCAGGGCGCGTTCGAAGGCAGCCGTCAGGGCGTGGCTGCTGAACTCGTCAAACAGGAACCCCGTGGGCATCTCGGGGTACTGGTCGTAGTCGAGGATGGTGTCGGCCAACCCGCCCGTTCGTCGCCCGATGGGGACGGCCCCGTACCGCATCGCGATGATCTGTCCCAGGCCGCACGGCTCGTAACGCGAAGGCATGAGAAAGATGTCCACGCCGCCGTAGATGCGCTGCGCCAGTCCCTCGTCGTAGCGCGGCGCCAGCCGGACGTTATCCGGGTACGTTCGTTCCAGGCGCTGCAGTTCTTCTACGAGCCAGCGGTCGCCCTCGCCCAGCACCACGAGCTGGGCTCCCTGGGAGACGATGTCCGGGACGGCCTGCAGCAGGATGTCGAGGCCCTTTTGCTCCGTCAGCCGCGTCACCATTCCCACGAGCGGCCCGTCGGATTCCGGCAGCCCCAGCTCTGCGCGCAGGGCGGCCGTGTTCTCAATCCGCCGCTCCAGCGTTGTCAGGTCGAATTGCACCGGCAGGTGCGCGTCGCTTCGCGGGTTGAACAGGTCGTAGTTCACGCCGTTCAGGATTCCCACGACTTTTGCCGGGTTGATGCCCAGCAGCCCTTCAAGCCCCTCGCCGTACTCGGAGGTGACGATCTCGCGGGCATACGTCGGGCTCACCGTCGTCACCATGTCGGCGTAGTAGATCGCCTGGCAGAGGAAGTCGTTGTAGGCGTCCGGGCCCCGGTAGCGCAGGTTGTGGATGGTGAAAACGGACGCCACGCCGCGCAGCGCCGGGTTCGACCATGCGAGGTTCCGGAGTGCGTAGGCCAGCGGCGCCGTGTGCCAGTCGTTCAGGTGGAGGACATCCGGCGCCCACGCCTCGTGTGTGAGCAGTTCCATGATTGCGCGGCAGAAGAACTGGTAGCGGAGCAGGTCGTCGGGCTCCCCGTACACGCGCTCCCGTCCGAAATAGTGATCATCCGAGATCAGGTCGACCGGGACGCCACCGAATCCCAGGACGGTCGCGATCTCGATCGGACGGTCGCGGCCCGGCAGCGGGACGGCCAGGCTCCGACGCTCCTTCGACTGTTCGAATGCCGGCTTCGCGCTAGCGTGGCAGGGCATTACCACCCGCACGTCGTGGCCGATCTCGAGGAGGCGCTGGGGGAGTGCCGCGGCCACGTCGCCCAGGCCGCCCACCTTCGCAAAGGGGTCCACCTCGGCAGATGCGAAGAGGATTTTCAACGCCCCTGCACCGCTCGGCCGGTCATTCTTCAACACTCCATGCCAGCGATAGCTGTGGCGCCTGTTCGCCGATGTCCTTGGCGAAGACCACGGCCCATCCCTGGGGCGCCAGTTCAACGCCGCCCTCCGTATTCGACGCGGAGAAGATCTGCTCCACCCAGACATCGTCAGCGTCGTGGGCGGCCGTAAGCCGCAACCATCCGCTGCTGATGCTCAGGCCGCTCTTGGACACGTCGATCGTAGGCGGGCTTCCGTCGCTGTTCTGAGGCAGGCTGAGATTCCACTCGCTGAATAGCCGGCACTCGAGGTCGTTTCGCCGGTAGGTCACTTCGAGCTGGGCGCCCACCTTCACGCGCTTCTCGAATGTGCCGCGGTCCGCCCGCGCGCGCATCGAAATCGTGTCGCCGCGGGCCTCCCAGTGGGTCACCTGGGCGGTGCCTTCTTCGCGCCATCGCACGTACTCCGAGCGGTCGGCGCCCTCCGGGAGAAGCGTGTCCTGCGCCGCGAGGCGCATCCCCCGGTCGTACTGGAATCCCGCAGCAAGCACCGCAGGATCCTTCACCTTGACCTGGTCGTGGATGTTCCGCACGTCGCCCTCGCTGGCGGCTCCGAGGCCCTCGTGATACGCCTCGGGCCGGCGCGCCACCACGTGTGTCATGTTCCATGGCCGGCTCCGCAGGTCCCATGCGTCGATTCGTCCGGCGCTGTCGGGCGCGACGATCGCCAGGTGCTGTTCGGAACGAAGGCAGACTTCGTCCGAGCCATCGAGGTTCCAATCGCGCACGTCCGGCGCCGAAGCGCCCGGCCGCAGGGCCGCGTCGGCCGCCGCTAGGTGCCCGAAGTTCGCGTGCCGGATGTTCTCCAGGTAGACGCCGCCGAACACACCGTGCCAGAAGGGGCAGTTGCACTGCGCCTTCCACACCTCCTCCAGCGCCGCCGCGTTGCCGTCCCGGTGCGCGTCTGCCGAGAGATGCAGGCTCCGCTTGTGCAGCAGGTTGACCTCCGGGTACCGCACGAGGAAGTTCCGCCAGTGGCCGCCGCGGAGAAAGCGCTCCAGCCCGCCGCCGCCGTGCTCACGAAGGATCGACTTCGCTCGTTCCAACTCATGCTGCTCCCGCGGAGGGAGCGCCCATTCGCCCATCTCCATGTACGACGTTGTCGGCAGGTACACGAGCGACCGCGCCGCGTGGCGGTCGCGCCACTCGCTCAGGTGAACTGACTCGATCCAGCCGGATTCAGCCTCGAGGCGCTCGAAGAATCGGTCGACCCAGCCATTCTCCCAGCAGTGCAGGTATGTCGTCGGCCAGCCCCCGAACTTCTCCCCGTCGTCGCCCATCGCGATGAGCGAATCCGGCTCACGGTTGGCGGCCGCGCCGAGGAAGTCGATGCACTCGTCGACCGACCCCCAGGGGATCAGGTAGCGGAGCCGCGTGTTGGACCCGAAGACACCAACGGTCTTGCCCTCCGCCTCGGTCATGTACCAGCCGCGGAGGTCGTCCGGTGCGATCCCCGCACCCTCGAAATGCACGTCATCCAGGATCGTCCACCGGTATCCTGCATCCGCGAGTGCCGTCGGAAACGACGGCTCCCACACGCGCTCGGCCGTCCATGCGCCGTCCGGAGCCTTGCCGAACAGTCGCTCGACCTCCCCTCGCATCTTGGCGAGCTGACCCACACGATCTGCTTCGGTCAGCGCCGGAAGCGCGGGCTCGTAGTACCCGCCGCCGAGCATCTCAATCTGGCCGCGCACGACGAGCGCCCGCAGTCGATCGATGTAGGCCGGCTTATTGGCCGCAAGCCAGTCGATCAGGGGGCCGCTGAAGTGCATCCCGGCGCGCACGCCGGGATGACGTTCGAAGCACGCGACGAGCGGCTCGTACGACTTCGCGAAGAGCTCCTCGAAAACGAAGTCGTAGTTCCCGACCGGCTGGTGCTGATGGAAAACGAGGCCGAGGTTAACGCGATTGCTCATCGCCCCGGGCGACTCATGGTGCGGTTCTTCGCGCTGCGCTCCGGCTGACCTGTCGTCACTGCTACCTGCCTATCTGAAGATTGCAGCAGGACCCGCTCGCGCGCCAGTGCGCCTTACGCCCAGAGTGCCAGGCCCGCTGCGTACGGATCGGCAAGTTCGCGATGGTTAGGCAGCACGCGCACGACGTATCCCGTACGCCCGCCTCCGTTCGGCAGGACCTTCCCCTGGAAGCACCACGTGCCGTTCTCCGACTGGACCGATGACGCCAGCGGCGTCACGGCTTCTTCCAGCAGTTCCCCGGACTCGTCGGTCCGCCCGTGGATAACGTCGACACGGACGTCGTCCGGAGTCAGCGGCCCGAGGGCGACCCACGCCGTGACGGTCGCCGCTTCCACGCCATCATCGGCTCGGATCTCGTCCTCGACATTCTCGACGCGCAGCGCCGGCCAGTTCGCCGTTACACGCTTGAGCCATGCGGCCTGCCGCCTTGCCGCCTTCATATGCTGCTCGGTGAGCGTGCGCCACGTGGCCGCCGCAGGCGTGTATGCCCGCGACGCGTATTCCGCAACCATGCGGCTGGTGTTGAACCGCGGCGCATACTGCGCGATCGAGGCCTTCATCCGCTGAACCCATGCCCGCGGGATGCCGTCCGCGTCCCGCGTGTAAAACGCGTCGGCAATCTCGTGTTCGAGCAGGTCGTAGACCGATTCGGCGTCGAAAGCATCCTGCACTTCCGGGTCGTCGGTGGTGCTGTCTCGCCCCACCTTCCAGCCCGTCCCGGGCACGAAGGCTTCGTACCACCACCCATCGAGGACGCTGCAGTGGAGCGCCCCGTTGGCCACCGCCTTCATCCCACTCGTACCGCTCGCTTCCAGCGGCCGAAGTGGCGTGTTGAGCCACAGGTCGCAGCCCTGGACGAGGGAGCGTGCCAGGTCGACATCGTACCGTTCGAGCATAACCAGCCGGTCGCGGAATTCCGGCCGCTGGCTGAATTGGAGCACCTCGCGAATGAGCTGTTTCGCCGGCTCATCGCGCGGGTGCGCTTTCCCTGCAAATACGAACTGCACGGGCCTGTTCACTTTGTTGAGGATGGCGGCGAGCCGCTCAGGGTCGCGGAACAACAGCGTCGCCCGCTTGTAACCCGCAAAGCGGCGCGCAAACCCCACCGTCAGCGCGTTCTCATCGAGCGCCGCGCCGAACGTCGCATCCCACGTCGAGAGACCCCGCTCGGCCGCCGTGTCCTGCGTCTGCTGCCGCGCCCGTACCACGAGCGCCCGTCGCTGCCGCTCATGCACCGCCCAGAGCTCTTCGTCCGGCGCATCCATGATCGCCTGCCACCGTTGCACGTCTTCGGGATTGTCACGCCATTGAGGCCCCAGGTAGCGGTCGAAAAGATCGCCCATCTCGTGCGACACCCACGTGGGGAGGTGGACGCCGTTCGTGACGCTGCTGATGGGCACCTGCGTGTCGGCCAGGTTCGGCCATGCCGCCGCCCACAGCCGCCGTGAAACCCCACCGTGCAGTTGCGACACGCCGTTCCGAAATCCGCTGAGATGCAATCCGAGGAGCGCCATCGAGAACGGCTCCTCCGCGTCGTCCGGGTTCGTGCGGCCGAGGCCGATGAACGTCCGCGCGTCCAGCCCCATCGCGCCGTAGTAGCCGCTGAGGTGCTTCTCGACGAGCGACGAGGGGAAGAGGTCGATGCCCGCGGCGACGGCGGTGTGTGTCGTGAATACGGTCGCGGCCGTCACCGGCAACCGCGCTTCGTCGAAGGTTGCGCCGCTTTCTTCCATCAGCATCCGGATGCGCTCAACCCCGAGCAGCGCCGAATGCCCTTCGTTCATGTGGCAGGCCGCCGGCCGCAGGCCCATGGCGGCGAGCGCGCGGACTCCGCCGATGCCCAGCAACATCTCTTGTTGGATGCGCAATTCGAAGTCGCCCCCGTACAGGCGCGAAGAGATGCCGCGGTCCGCCACGGTGTTCTCCTCCACGTTCGAGTCGAGCAGGATGAGGCGCACCTGGCCCACATCGATACGCCACACGGCAGCGTGGACATCGCGGCCGCTGAACGGCACGGTCACGAGCAACGGCGCCCCTTTCGAGTCCACCACCCGCGTCAGCGGCTGCGACGCGAGATCGAGCGAGTTGTATTCCTCCTGCTGCCAGCCGTCCGGCCCCAATACCTGCTTGAAATAGCCTTCGCTGTAAAGCAGCCCTACGCCGACCAAATCCAGCCCCAGGTCGCTCGCGGACTTCAGGTGGTCCCCCGCGAGCACCCCCAACCCGCCCGAGTAATTCGGCAAACTCTCCGTCAGCGCGAACTCCAAAGAGAAGTACGCGATCACGTCTCGCTCGCTCGTGCCGGGCACCCTCATACGCGGTTCGCGGGCGAGGTATTCGTTCATCGCCGCTTCGACGCGCGCCACGTGCGCCCGGAACCCCTCGTCCGCTGCCAGGGCCTCCAGTTCTTCCGGCGACGCGAGCTGCAGGACCCGGAGAGGGTTGTGTCCGGACTCTTCCCAGTTGGTTCGATTGATGCGCTCAAACAGCGCCCTCGCATCTGTGTGCCAGGTCCAGAACAGGTTTCGGGCAATCGCTCCCAGGGGCGCGAGTGAATCAGGGAGCCTCGGCTCCACGACGAATGTGTGGCTTGCCTTCAATCGCATCTTTTCATTCTAACGCTACCGATGTGTCACATTCGTGAAGCGTCGGCAATGCCGCGGTTGTCCGCATAGGGCCTCCATGCCATGATCCGATCTCAGCGCAGCTGCGTTTTGAACCTGACTGCTGCCTGCTCGACCGCATGCCCTTTCGCGCAATTCTCTTCGATATAGGCGACACGCTCTGGCACTCCCGCGGCGCCCCTCCCCCCGAGGAGTTCCGCCGCATGGCCGCGCAACGCGCCGCCGAAGAGCTCCGCAAGTTCGGCCTCACTCATCCCGATCCCGCATTGGTCGCGCGCTCAGCCTGGGAAGCGATGGAAGCAGCAATGCGCCGGGCGCGCGCGACCGATCTCATCGAGCCCGACTACGGGGCCGTCACCAGGGATGCGCTCGACAAGCTCAACCTCTCCCTCAACCGGGACGATGCCGCCGAACTCCTGGAGGCCACGTACATTTCCGGCGTCGAAGGGGGCAAGGCGGCCTTCAGCGATGCTCGCTCCACTCTCCTGGAATTGCGGCGCCGCGGCTTCCTCCTGGGCGCCGTCACGAACCGGGCGTTCGGCGGCGAACGCTTCCGCTCCGATCTCCGCGACGCCGGCCTCGACATCGGCTGGGACACCGAGTCGGTCTCGGTCGAGGTCGGCTTCCTGAAACCGCACCGCGCCATCTTCGACCATGCGCTTCAGAATCTCGGTGTGGCGGCGAACGAAGCGATCATGGTCGGCAACTCCCTCGCCGAGGACGTCGCCGGCGCCCAGGCGGTCGGCATGGCCGCCGCATGGCGGCGATCAGCCCCCGACGCCGAAGGGGTCGTGCCGGATTTCGTCTTTGACGAGCTGGCCGAACTGCTGGCCCTCCCCGCCCTGGAGGCCGCCGCCTGATGGCCGCCGAACAGCGCACGTGGGGCGGCCGCTTCGAAGGCGACATGGACGCGCTCACCGCGCAGTACACCGCCGGCGTCGACCAGTCCCTCTACGAACACGACATCGCCGGCTCCGTCGCTCATGCGCGCATGCTCGGCAAGCAGAACATCATCCCCCCGGCGGACGCGGACGCTATCGTGGCGGGACTGGCGCTGGTACTTGAGGACTTCCGCGCCGGCCGTGTCCAGTGGCGCGCCGAGCTCGAAGACATCCACACGCACGTCGAGGTGTTGCTCCGGGAGAAGATCGGCGACGCGGCCGGCCGCCTCCACACCGCCCGCTCCCGCAATGACCAGGTCAGCCTCCTCAACCACATGCTCGTGCGCGAGTTCTGCGACGAGTGCATCGCCGGCTGCGAGGCGTTCATCGGCGTCCTCTGCGAACTGGGCGCGACGCATGCCGCCGATCCCATGCCCGGGTACACCCACGTCCAGCGCGCGCAGCCAATTACGCTCGGACATCACCTCCTCGCGTACGGCGAGATGCTTCTCCGCGACCGCGATCGCTTTCGCGACGCCCGGCGCCGCGCCGATCTGATGCCGCTCGGCTCCGGCGCGCTCGCCGGCGCCCCCTACCCCCTCGACCGCGAGATGGTCGCGCGCGAGCTCGGATTCGCCGCAATCAGCCGCAACAGCCTCGACGCCACCGCCGACCGCGACTTCGTGGCGGAATTCCTCGCGGCCTGCGCCATCACCCAGATGCACATCTCGCGGCTGGCCGAAGAGGTCGTCCTCTGGGCCAGTGCCGAATTCGGCTTCATCTCCCTTCCGGATGGCTTCGCAACGGGGTCCAGCATCATGCCCCAGAAGAAAAACGCCGACGTGGCAGAACTGGCCCGCGGACGTACGGGCCGCGTCTTCGGCGAGCTGATGAACGTCCTCGTCAACCTGAAGGGGCAGCCCCTCGCCTACAACCGCGACCAGCAGGAAGACAAGGCGGCCGTGCTCAACGCCGCTGCCGTCGTCATTCCCACCCTGCGCATTTTCGCCGCGATGATCCCGGCGCTGGGCTTCAACTTGGAACGGATGCGGATGGCCGCCGGCCAGAACTTCTCGCTCGCCACCGACGTCGCCGACTACCTCGTGAAGAAAGGCCTGCCTTTCCGCGACGCGCACGGCGTCGTCGGCGGCCTCGTGAAGGAGTGCGAGGCACGCCGCTGCGAACTCAACGAGCTTCCCCTAGACGTGTACCTGGGCGCCAGCGCCCTGTTCGAGCCCGACATCCTCTCGCTCGACGTGGATTCGTCGCTTGCCGCCCGCGACGTGCCTGGTGGTACCGCGCCGCGCCAGGTTCGCATCGCAGCGGCGCAACTCCGGGCCGCGCTCTAACCGCCAGTCGGTCTCCTATCAGGCGTCTCTCGGACATTCCCGGCTCCCCCGCTGCGAACTTTACGTTGGAGGTGGAATCCAACGCGCTGCCTGTTCGCGAACTGTTAACACGCGCGGCGGAAATTGCGCCCATGCCCATCACCACCAACATCGGCGCCCTCTCGTTCCGGCTAGGCAGTGCCCGCAAAGCCCACATGCCGAGGTTCGATGCCGCTCCGTTTGTTGAGCTCGAAGACGGCACCGTCGTTGCGCGGCTCGACCACCGCGGCCGCCACTACCTCGTGATCGACCATCGGCGCCACGTCGACGGAACAGCGCACATCGAGCGCTGGGAGAGCGAGGACGAAGCGGAGGGCTTGCGTCCCACGCTGCTCGTCCTCTGCGACGTCGCCTGACTACGCGGCCGGCGCGCCTCGCACGTAAAGCTCCACGGCAATCCCATCTGGGTCGCGCACGGTAAACGAAGCCCCGTGACCGACTTCGGCGATCGCGGAGCATTCGATCCCGGCTGAGCGCAGCGTCGCTGCCCACTCCCTCAACGCCGCCCGGTCCGCCACCGCAAACGAGAGGTGATCGAGCCCCGGTCGCCGAGCGTCGAATGGCGCCCCAGTGCCGGTTCCATGCTGGGTCAGTCCCAGCACAACCCTGCTGTTCTTCTCGAACAATGCGCGGGCCTTGATGCCCTCGCGCGGATCGTCGCCTTCCCACGCCTTCACGAAGCCGAACGCGCGTCCGTACCACGCCTCGCTCGCATCGAGATCGGTAACCGTGAGCTCAACGTGCGCGATGCCTTCGATCTGAACCATGGGCTCCTCCTCGCGCCGCAATTCTGACCAACACGCCACAGCAGTCGAGGTCCACTTCCGAAAAGCCGCGAGGGGCCATGGCCGGAGCTCGTGAGATTGGCATGAGAGACTACCAATCTGATTCTTATCGTAGTCGAACTCTCTGTACATACTTCGGCAATATAAAGTACAAGTACCGAATCTTTCCATCGATTCTAATAGCATCTTGTTTGTGACTATGAGCTCTGGTCGACGCCTCAATTTTCGGAGGAATACAGTTTGAATCCTTTTACCAAGCGAGTTGTGCTCGCGGTGGCTGCTCCGCTCGCGCTGGCGTCAATCGTCAGCGGCGGTGTTGCCTTTGCGGCCAGCCAGTCTGGCAGTGCTGGTGTTGGCGACACGCCGGCTGTCATCCAGCAGCAGGCGCCAGGCCCCACCCCGGCCACGCCGGCTGACCCCAATGCACCGACGACCCCGGGTGGCGGCAACGGCACCCACAATCCGGCGAACTGCCCGAACATGGGTGGCTCGACGAACGGCCCCGGCTCGAGCAACAGCTCGGGCAGCACCAGCGGCGCGACCCAGACCTCGTTCCGCCACCACTCGCGCAGCTTCCCGGGCGCGATGTAGCAGGCGCACTTCCGCCCAGGCGGAACCCGTGCCAGGCAGGAGGCCGCCCGTGCTCCCATCGATTGCAGGGGCACGCGGCGGCCTTTCCTTCGCCCAATCCGCCACCGCCGCTAAGCTCAACGCCGTGATCCGCACCTGCGTCATCCTCCTCACGCTGTTCGCGCTGTCGCTGACGGCGACCAGCTGCGGGGGTGGGGCATCTCCCGCAGCGTCCCCTTCGCCATCGGGTCTGGTTGACATCGGCGAAGGGCTGTCCGGCCCGGCCGGGCTCAAAGCTTCCGTGTTTTCCCGCGGCGTCCCCAATGCAGCGGCGTTCGCATTCGACGACCAGGGGCGGCTCTGGATTGCCACGGCCGATTACACCGACTCGGGGAGTGACGGCGTCTATCTCGTACCCTCGGCGGGGGCGACGGCACAGCTTGTCATCCCGAAATTGCACACCGCACTCGGACTGCTCTGGTACCACGGCGCGCTCTACGTGAGCTCGAAGGAGCGCGTCGACGCGTACTCGGGCTTCGACGGCACACGGTTCACGAGCTCGACATCCGTCCTGTCGCTGCCGATTGGCGTGGGCGAGGTCAACGGCCTCGTCTTCGGCCCGGACGGTCGCATGCGCGTGGGCGTCTCCGCGCCCTGCGACCATTGCCAGCCCGATTCGAAGTGGTCCGCGGCGGTCCTATCATTCCTCCCCGACGGCAGTGACCTCCAGGTCGACGCTTCAGGCATTCGCGCGCCCATCGATTTCGCCTACTACCCGGGCACGACCGACCTCTTCGTCACGATGAACCAGCGCGACGACCTGGGAGCAGCCACGCCCGGCGACTGGCTCGGCGTTGTTCATGACGGCGACGACTGGGGGTTCCCGGACTGTTACGGGCAGGGAGGCGCCGTCTGCGCCGGAGCGCCCACGCCGGTCGCAGCGCTCGACCAGCACGCCGCCGTCAGTGGCATCGCCATCCTATCCGACCAACTCGGATCCTCACTTGCCGGCTCAGCTATCGTCGCGGAGTGGAGCACCGGCAAGGTGATGCGCGTGGCGCTCCACTCCGCCGGCTCCAGCTACTCCGGTGAGGTCTCGACCTTCCTTACCGGGATTCCCGAACCCCGTGGCCGTAGCGCTGTCGCCCGGCGGCACGCTCTTCGTTGGCGACTGGTCGACGGGCATCGTCTACACGATCACTCCGGCGTGACCAGGTCAGTCAACGCGCATGGCCGTGAACGGCTCCATCCATTGCCGCATGCCGACTCCCTCCGGGAACCAGACCCCGTTCCGCTGCCCGTACTCCCAGATCAACAGCCGTTCGAGGAGCATGTAAACCGGGAAGCGCTCCGCGAATCCGGGCCGCAGGGCGTGTTCCGAGCGATACGCAGCAAGGAACGGCCGGCCTGCCTCCGGGTAGTCCACGGAGATTGACAGCCAGCGGCTCAAATCGGCCTCAGCATCCCCGGCCTCGGCCGTCATCCAGTCCACGATTCCGGTCACTTCCCACCCGTCCGGGCCCGGAACTCCGAGGACGTTCCCGGGCGAGTAGTCCAGGTGCACCACGGTCGCCGCGAACGGTTCCGCGAGCGCCGGCGCCGCGGCTTCCAGTAGTCGTTCGGCCCACTCAACATCGGCGTCCGTCGTGGCCGCGGAGGCCGTGCGGCTCGCAGCGAGTGCCGCCCGCACGGCATCGGTCACGTGGTCGGCGTACGGCCGCTGGTGTGGCACCAGCGTGTCAGTCGCCAGGTCATAAAGCCCCGCATCTCCGACCGGCGTGTGGTGCAGCCGGCCGAGCGCCGCGCCGGCCGCGGCCGCGAACTGCGGGTCTCGTCCGGCTTTTTGGTTCCCGCCAAACGCATGCTCGCCCGATGTCCCGGCGAGGCGCGGCATGACGGCATACGGCCATCCGAAGATTCCGGCGTCGTCATCGATCTCGTAGGGCCACGGCACGGGCGCCGTCCCGGCGTCGTGCACCAGGTTCACGAACCACCGCTCCTTCGCGAGCTGCCAGTCGCCATGCTGGTGCCCGCGCAGCACGAACGCCCCTGCGTCTGTATCCAGCAAGATGTTCTGCCCGAACAGCCCACCTGGTGCAGGCTCGGCGTCGTTCAGACGTCCGAGCCCAAACCTTCGACAGGCTGCCTCGAGCTGCTCGCGCCGGATGACGCCAAGCCGCTGCGAATATTCCCGTGCTTCTTCCACGCCAGGTCTCCAACACGCCGCGCGCCCAGGGACCGGCGCCGTCCCGTCAGTCGGTAATGAGGTTTACCAGCCCCTTCGTCGCCTCCGCCGCGGCCACGACGCGCTGCTTCTCGTCTTCCGTGAGCGGCAACTCGAAGGTGCGCTGGATGCCGCCTTCACCGAGCTGGCAAACCGTTCCGCTGAAGACGTCGCGAATCCCGTATTCGCCCTGGTGGTAGACCGAGCACGGGATCAGCCGCCGCTTGTCGAGCAGCACCGATTCGACCATTGCGATGGTTGCCGCCGACGGCGCGTAGTAGGCGCTGCCGGTCTTGTAGAGCTCGCCGATCTCGGCGCCACCGCGCATCGCTCGCGCCACCAGCGCCTGCACCTTGTCCGCCGGGAGCAGGTCCGTCAGCGGCACGCCTCCGATCCGTGTCTGCGAAACCACCGGCACCATCGTCGTGTCCGTGTGGCCGCCGATCACGAACCCGTGCACGTCGGAGGGCGAGACGCCCACGGCGTCGGAAACGAAGTAGCGGTAGCGCGCGCTGTCGAGCGCTCCGCCCTGGCCGATGACGCGTTCCCGCGGGAATCCGCTCGCCTTCATCGCCACGTGGCACATCGCGTCCATCGGGTTGGCGAAGATGATGAGCACCGCGTTCGGCGAGTGCTTCGCCGCTTCGCTCACTTTCGCCCGGATGATCGTCGCGTTGCCGTTGAGCAACTCTTCGCGGCTCATTCCCGGCTTCCGCGGCGCGCCGGCGGTGCATACCACGACGTCGCTGTTCGCGGTCTCTTCCCATCCGTCGGTCGCCGAAATCCGGCTCGTGAACCCCTCCCATGCCGCCGCCTGCGACTCGTCGAGCGCCTTGCCGAAGTGCATCGTGCCCGCGTACTGCGGATCGTCCTGCAGCACCACGTCGCAGATATCGAGCTCGATCAGCCGTTGCGCCATGGCTCCGCCGGTCATCCCGGCGCCAATGATCGTGACCTTTTTCCGGGGCATGCAGACTCCTCACAAAGACGAATGGAATGCCGCCCAGCCTACCACGGACCCACCCAACGGTCGGGGTCCTACGCCCGGGTGCGCGCACCGTCCGGGGGCTACGCGCTTATGATTCGCGCCATGGATGCCAACGCTCTCTTCGATATGTCCGGCAAGGTGGCCCTCGTTACCGGCGGTAGCCGCGGCCTCGGCCGCGAGATGATCCTCGCCTTTGCCCAGATGGGCGCCGATGTCGTCATCGCCAGCCGCAAGCTCGACGCCTGCCAGGAGACGGCGGCCGAGGTCGAGCGCACCACCGGACGCAAGGCGCTCGCCGTCGCTTGCCACGTGGGCGAATGGGACCAGGTGGAGCGCCTCGCCGAAGCCGCCTACGACCACTTCGGCCACGTCGACGTGCTCGTCAACAACGCCGGCATGTCCCCCATTTACGACCACGTCTCGAACGTCTCCGAGGCGCTGTACGACAAGGTGCTGGACGTCAATCTCAAGGGGCCGTTCCGCCTTTCCGCGCTCGTTGGCACGCGCATGGCCGAGGGCGACGGTGGCTCGATCATCAACGTCTCAAGCACCGCCTCGTTTCATGCCGGCGCGAACGTCATCACCTACGCTGCCGCCAAGGCTGGCCTGAACGCGATGACGCTCGGTTTCGCCCGCGCCTTCGCGCCCAAGGTCCGCGTCAACTGCATCGTCCCGGGCCCATTTCTGACCGACATCTCGAAAGCCTGGGATTTGGAGGCGTTCAACCGCAACGCGGCCAGCACGATCCTGCTCCAGCGCGGCGGGCAGCCGAACGAGATCGTGGGCGCCGCTCTCTATTTCGCCTCGGCCGCATCGAGCTTCACGACCGGTGCGCTGCTAACCGTCTCTGGTGGCGCCGCCAGCTAAGCCCCTTTGCGATGTCCCCGCAACGGATTCCAGAACGCCGACAACGCGTACGCACCGCTTGAAGACGATGATTGCTCCGATGCGCGCTTCTTGGCCGCACACCACGCCGATCCCCTCCGAGAAATCCTCTGTGGTCACGCGGCCCCGGCGCCATCCGGAGGTAGTTTTGTTCCGGACGATGGGATACCTCGGCCTGGTTTGCGCCGTCTTCTTCACGATGCTTGTCACGCTCGCACTGGTCGGTCTCAAGAACAGCAACAGCCCGGTCGCGGCCGCGCCTTCCGCTGTGCCAACGGGCGTGAGCACCTCCGGCTCGAACCTGGGCAGCCCCAGCGCGACCACCGCCACCACCCCTGCCGCGCCTGGCGGAGCTGAGACCGTCGACATTTCGACACCGAACGACATCCACTACGACAAGAACGAGTTGGACGTGACGGCCGGCCAACAGGTGACCGTCCGCTACACAAACAACAGCACGACTCCGCACAACATCGACATCCTCAACGGCCCCAATGCCGATTCGCCCGACGCTCGCTGCAACGAAGATCGGCACCGGTCCCAACGACGTGCAGACGACCACGTTCACCGCGCCTGCCACGCCCGGTTCGTACTACTTCCACTGCGACGTTCACCCGCAACAGATGACCGGCCACCTCGTCGTCCGCGCGGCTCCCTGACGCAGCCCACGACCGCGCCCGCGTCGCCAAGGCAGCAGCCCTTCGGTAGACTCCCCGCATCTCACCAAGAGGCAGTCACACCGCATGGCAATCGACTTCGAGATTCCTGCCGAGGCGCAGGAAGTTAGAGAACGCGTCCGCAAGTTCGTCCAGGAAGAGTGCATTCCGGCGGAGAAGGAGCTCGAGAATCGGCCCTACAAGGAGGTCCTCGCCGAGCTCCGCCAGAAGGCACGCTCGCAGGGGCTTTGGTGCCCGTTCATCCCACCCGAGTTCGGCGGCATGGGCCTCGGACCGCTGGCCAACGCTCTCGTCCAGATGGAACTGGGCGAGAGCTATCTCGGCGCCCTTGCCCTGAACACGCAAGGCCCCGACGACGCCACCATGCTCACGCTCCTGACCTACGGCACGCCCTACCAGAAGGAGAAGTTCCTCAAGCCGCTGCTCAACGGCGAAAAGCGCATCTGCTACTCGATGACCGAGAAGGCCGCCGGCGCTGACGCAACCGGTATGCAGACCCGGGCCGTGCGCGATGGCGACAACTGGGTTCTCAACGGCGAGAAGTGGTTCAGCAGCGCCGCCAGCGTCGCCGATGTCGCGCTGGTCATGGCGAAGACGAACCCCGACGCGCCTCGTCACCAGCAGTTCAGCACGTTCCTCGTCGAGCTCCCGAACCCCGGCTACAACATCGTCCGCAACATCAAGACCATGGCCATCGAAAGCCCGCTCGGCGAGATGCTTGGCGGCGGCCACGCCGAGATCAAGATCGACAATCTCGTTGTCCCGGCTGAGAACCTGCTCGGTGGCGAGGGCCAGGGCTTCAACATGGGCCAGCACCGCCTCGCCTATGGCCGCCTTCGCCACGGCATGCACAACGTGGCCATGGCCCAGCGCGCCCTCGACATGGCCACCGCGCGGGTCACCGAACGCTCAACCTTCGGCCGCATGCTCTCGGACCGCCAGGGCGTGCAGTTCATGCTCGCCGAGTGCGCGACGCAGCTCTACATCTCACGGCTCATGCTCATGCATATCGCCTACAAGGCGGAGAAGGGCCTCGACCTGCGCCAGGAAAACTCCATCGCCAAGGTCTACCTGGCGAACATGGTCCACCACGTCGTCGACACGGCCATCCAGCTCCACGGCGCGCTCGGCTACAGCCAGGACACGCCGCTCGCGCGCTGGTACACCAGCATCCGTTCCCAGCGCCTGGTCGACGGCCCCGACGAGGTCCACAAGTGGACCGTTGGGCGCAACCTCATCAAGGCCTACCAGGCGACCGGGACAACCGCCGGCGCCTGCGGCGGCGACTTCATCTAGCAAACCGGCGCGGTGGCCGCCGCTCTACCCGGCGGCTGCCGCCATCGGCATCTCGTCCCGTGGCCGGGTACCCGCTTTCCCTTCCAGGTAGCGCCGAATGCCCAGCGCGACCGCCGCTCCTTCGCCGGCCGCCGACGCCGCCTGCTTCGTGCTGCCTGAGCGCACGTCGCCGGCCGCGAACAGTCCCGGAACGCTGGTCTGAAGGTCCGCCGCCGTCGCGATGAAGCCCATACCGTCGACGTCCACCATGCCCTCGACCAGCTTCGTATTGGGCTTGAGCCCGATGAAGACGAACACACCCGCCGGGGAGATCTCGCGTGTCTCGCCGGACTCGTTGTCCTTCAACACGACGCTCTGCAGCTTTGAATCGCCCTTGAACTCGACCGGCGAAGCGCCGGTGATGACCTCGATCTTCGGATTCTCGTCGACCTTTTCGACCACCACCTTGCTCGCGCTGAGCTGCTTGTCCCGCGTGATGATCGTGACCTTGGCCGCGAAGCGCGTGAGGAAGATGCTCTCTTCGCCGGCGGAGTTCCCGCCACCGATGACCGCCACTTCCTTCCCGCGGTAGAACGCGCCGTCGCAGGTCGCACAGAAGTGAACGCCCGCGCCGATGAAGTCCTCTTCGCCGGTCACTCCGAGGCGGCGGTACGTCGAGCCAAGCGCGAGCAGCACCGCCCAGGCGCGGTACTCCGTGCCATCGGCCGTACGCACGCAGCGATACTCGCCGTCGACGCTGACCTCGGCCACTTCCTGCGCCGTCAGGATCTCGACGCCGAACCGCTCGGCCTGGGCCCGCAGGCGGTCAGCGAACTCGGCGCCGGTCACGCCCTCGGGGAACCCGGGGAAGTTGTCGAGCCGCTCCGTGATGCCGGCCTGCCCTCCAACTCCGCCGCGCTCGATCACGAGCGTGTCGATGCCTTCGCGCGCCGCGTACAGCGCAGCGGTGAGCCCGGCGGGTCCGCTCCCGATGACGATGAGGTCGTAGAAACGGTGCTCGGCCTGCGTCTGCAGGCCCAGCTTCGCCGCCAGCTCCGCGTTCGACGGCTCCACCAGCGTCGATTCGTCCTCGAACACCAGCACCGGGATGATGTGCTTGCCCTTGTTCACCCGCTCGACGACCGCCAGGCCCTCAGGATTGCTGTCGATATCGACGAAGTCGTAGTGCACCCGTTGCTCGCCGAAGAACGTCTTCGTGCGCTTGCAGTCGCTGCACCAGTTGGTGCCATACATCGTGATCCGCGTGTGACTCACGCTCCAAACCTCCTCCGCCCCGCATGTACTGTCGCGGCTCGGGTGTGAACGTTACACGCGCACGCACGCCGGGCCACTGACAGGTACCTAGAAGCGGCTGAAGTCCGGTTCGCGCTTTTCGCGGAACGCCGCGACGCCCTCCTGGAACTCCCCGGCGGCAAGGCATGCCTTCTGGTTCGTCCATTCGAAGCGGAGCTGGTCGTCCAGCGTCGCCATCGTCGAGTGCTGAAGGGCGCGGCGCGTGTAGTTGAGCGCGGCCGGAGGCTGCTTCGCGGCCGCCGTAGCGAACGCCATCGCCGTTTCCATCAGTTCCTCGTGGGGAACCACCTTCGAGACGATCCCCATCGACAACGCCTCCGCGGCATCGACCATGCGGCCCGTGTAGAACATCTCCGCCGCTGCCTGCGCACCCACGAGCCGCGGCAGAAACCACGACAGCCCGCAGTCCGGCGCCAGCGCCCGCTTGATGAAGATCGTGCTAAAGCGCGCCTGGTCGCTCGCTATCCGGATGTCGAACGTGCTGCACAGCCCAAAGCCGCCACCGACCGTCACGCCGTTCACCGCCGCAATCGTCGGCTTCTCCGCGTGGTAGATGTTCAGCACCGTCCGGCCGACTTCGCCGAGCGGGTCCAGGGCACGAAACCGCGCCTGCTCCGGGTCTGGCTGCGCGCCTCCGATCGATACGAGGTCGGCGCCCGCGCACCACGCCCGGCCTTCGCCGGTCACGACGAACGCCCTCACGCCGTCGCTTCGCCGGCCTTCGTCGAACGCGGCGTTCAACTCCTCGAGGAGCGTGCCGCCGAGTGAGTTCATGCGCTCCGGACGGTTCAGCCGGATCAGCATCACGCCATCCGAAACCTCGACGATGCAGTCGGGCACTCCGCTACCTCTGGACGAGCTGCGTGAGCACGCCGCCGGTCACCGAGGGATGGATGAAGACCTGGCCCTTCACGGGGTTCCCCGGGCCTGGGTCGCCGACCAGCCGGATGCCCTTGGCCCGCAGGTCTTCGAGCGTCTTATCGATGTCGTCGACTTTCATGGCGACGAGGTGCACGCCTTCGCCCTGCTCCGACAGCCGCTTGGCGATCGGTCCCTGGTCGCTCGTGGCGGACACGAGTTCGATGTACGAGTCGCCGAAGCGGAAGAACGCCATGGCCATGCCGGCCGCCGGCGCGTCGCTCCGGTCACTCGGCCCGGTGCCGTAGATCGATTCGTAGCGGCCGACGGCGGCCTCGAGGTCCTTGACTGCGATGACGACGTGGTCGACTCCCTTGAACATCTGTAAGCCTCACGCGAATTGGTTCGGCAACGGTACGCAACGCAGGCGTCGCTTACAAATGCCACCGCTCTTCTCCGCGGAAACCACCGGCGCGTGCCAATAACCCGGCGGGAAATCGGCCATGCGCGATGCCTATACTCGGCCCACAACTTCCGGAGGACAGCACTATGCCGTGGCTCGAAGTAGGCCAGACCGACATCTATTACCACGAGGAGGGCAGCGGACAGCCGCTCGTCCTGCTGCACGGCAACAGCTCATGCTGCGAAGCGTGGTTCCAGCAGTTCGCCCACTTCCGCGACCGCTTCCGAGTGATCGCCTACGACAGCGTCAACCACGGCCACTCATCGAACAGCCCTCGCGGTGAAGACGAGCCCGACCGCGCCGACGAGCTCGAAGGCTTCCTTGCAGCCATGGGCATCGAGCGGCCGATCCTGGCCGGCAACTCGATGGGCGGGAACACGCTTCTGCGCTGGGCGGCGCGGCACCCTTCGCAGGCGGCGGCGCTCATCCCGTCGGGCATGGGCGTCGCCCCCGAAGGTCAGTCGGCCGTGCCGGCTGCGGCGCAGCCACTCAATCCCGAGACGCTGTTTCTCCCCACCGGCGACGCGCTCACCGAGACCTTCAAGACCCAGCAGCCGCGCATGTACGAGCGCTACCTGCGTATCCGCAGCACGGCGACGCGCCTCGAAGCCATGCGCCATCCTCGCCGCCCGGGGCAGAAGACCATGGACGAGCGCAGGGGCATGGCCGATCGCGTGGCGGCGATAACGTCGCCCATGCTGATCGTCGTCGGCGGTCTCGACCGCCTCGTCCCGTGGTGCGAACGGCTGCACAGCCTCGTGCCCGGGAGTGAATACGAAGTCATCGACGGCGCGCCCCACAACGTCTATTACGAGGCTGGCGACCGCTACAACGCGCGACTCGACCAGTTCTTCGCGAAGGTGGGTTTGGGAGCGCAGCTCTCCGCCTCGCGCTGATGACTGTCGAGTCACAACGGCGACGCCGTACCCAGTCGGCTCTTGTCAGTGGAATTGGACGATGTTGACCAGGTTGTTCTCAGGGTCACGGAACGTCACGACCGTCACCGGACCGAGGTTCTGAGGTTCCCCGAGGAAGTCCACCCCGGCCGCCTTGAGCCGAGCGTAGTCGGCCTGGACATCGTTGCTCGACAGGGACGGGATCTGACGCTCGGGCTCCTTCGCTGGACCCTTCAAGTCGCTGTGGCTCCCCATCAAGAGCTGCGCCCCGTCTGGCGCGCCGAAGAATGTGAAGCCGTTCGCTTCGCTGAACAGCGGAACGCCCAGCGTGTCGCGATAGAACGGGACCAGCTTCGTGTGGTCCTCCGAGAAGATCGTCGTACCAGTTAAGCCAAGAATCATCGGTGCTCCAACCGCCAGGGAATGCCCGCAAGTGTACCGCGGGCGAACTCGCGGGTGCCCTGATGGGTGTTACAACGTTGAAACACCGGTCCCAAGCGGATGGTATGTGACACAAGCGGTGGGACCGCGAGTATCGGTTCTCTGCAATTTCAAGGAGCGACAGGAGGGCGTCTCTATGACGGTGAGTAAGTGGGCCGGCGTCGCCGCAATCGTATTTGCGGTGCTATTTGTAGCGGGTGTCGTCGTCGGCAACAACAGCCCGGACGGCAACGATCCGGATGCGAAGTGGGTGGATTTCTACAGTGACAGCAGCCAGCAAACGCAGGACATCGTCGCAGCGTATCTCGAAACGGCAGCCGCGCTGGCCCTGGTTGGATTCGCCGCCGTCGCGTTCGGGAGTGTTGGGGGGCTCGCAGCTGCAGCGAGGGCATTTGCGTACACGGCCGCGGCGGCGTTCGCACTCGGACGGGTCGCCCTCGCGACCGTTTCGGCCGAGGTCAAGTTCTCTAGTGCCCCAATCAATGCAGACGTTGCGCGGGCCATGTCGAGCCTCGGCTTCGGCATCATGCTGGTAGCCGGAGGCGTGGCAGCGGCTGCGATGATCGCCGCCATTTCCGGACACTGGATGAGGACGCGCCGCATGCCGCGCTGGCTGGTGTGGTTCGGCTTCGTCTGTGCCTTTATCGCCCTGTTCAGCGTCGTCTTCCTTCCCCTGGCGGCCCTCCCCATCTGGGCGCTCGTGGTTGGGATCGTGCTGCTGACGGGAAAGGGCGCGGTGGCAACCGAGCCGGCGACCATGGGGCGAACTGAACCTCGTGGGGCGCGGTTGGCGTCCGGCGACGCATAGCAGTAGTCGCGAAAGAGGCCCGGGACACCCCGGGCTTCGCTGCTTAGAGCTCCAGCGGAAGGGCGCGCGGATCCACGCGGTGCGCCTGCCACCGTACCCCGCCTTCGTCGAAGTCCACGACGATCGCCCAGCCCGCCTTGCGATTGGCGTCGGAGAGCGGCATCGGTGCGCCCGAGTACACCGCGGTTGTGCCACCGCAGCTGACGTCGGCGTGCGGCTCCCAGTGCCCGAACGCCATGTAGTCCCAGTGACCGTTGGCCGCCGCGATCTCGGACTCCTTCATGAGCAGCGAGCGGTGCAGCTCGCCGTCGTTGCGGACGAAATGGCCGTGCGCCATCGCGACGTGCCAGCGCCCGTCCGTGCGCTCGGGCAGTCCCGCCAGGGGCTTGAAGTGCCAATCCGTGTCGAGGTACGCCCGCCCCCACAGCACGAGGTCGATCCCCTCGGGCTCCACCATCTCTCCCGCGTGCTCGCGCACGATGTGCAGCCGGCGCGCCCGCGCTTCCATGTCGTGGCGCCAGTAGATGCTGCCCGGGTCCATCGGGTCGTGGTTACCGGGAATGAGGAACGTCTGGCCGCGAAAGCGCGCGATCTGCTCCGCCGCGAATTCGACCGTCTCGGTCTCCACGCGGTCGTTGTCAAAGAAGTCGCCTGCAATGACGAGACCGTCCGCGCCGCTCTCATTCGCCAGGTCGATGACGCGCGCGAAGGTGTTCTCCATGAGCTCGCGCCGTTCGGCCCATTTCCCGTCGGAGCTTCCGGCGTAGGCGCCGAGGTGGACGTCCGACGTGTGAACCAGCCGCAGCGGCTTCGGCTCACGCACGCGCCATCGCCTCGATCTGCCGCGCGTGGTCGATGCAGTGAAGTTCGAGGAACAGCAGCCACTCCCGCCAGTTGAGGTCGCCAAAGAACGGGTGCGCCCAGCGGACATCCAGGTAGGCCGCCGGCTCCGCCTCACGCACGTGCGCGTAGAGCGAGTCGAGCACCTCCTGTTGCTTCGCCAGCAGCTCTTCCCGGCTGGCCGGCAGCGGCGGTTCGCCATCGTCGGGAAGCTCGCCGGAGAGGGCTACATAGAGGATCTGCTGCGCATTGCGGGCGTTCCAGCCCACCACATGCTGGAGACATTCCGCGCCGTTCCAGCCGTCCGCCGCGACGGCCCCGAACGCTTCCTCGCCCCGGGAGTTCGCCGCGGTCGCGAGCCGGTCGGCGGCCGCCTGTACTCGCTCGATGATGCCTTCGATGGAGAGCGCCGCGCTCTCCCGCTGCAGGTAGGCCCGGCCGCGTTCGATCACGTCTGCCGGCATCGTCATCCGCTTGCCCCTTCCTTCTCCAGCACAGTAAGGCGCAGCAGGCCGCGCAACAGCCTCACCTGCCCGATGCGCGCCAACGGACCGGTCGTTCGCGGATGCCATGCGTGATCCACGACGTAGAGCCGCCCGCCCGGCCGAAGAACGCGCGCCGCTTCTTCCCATGCCCGCTGCGCCGCGGACCGTGGCAGGTGTCCGAAGAAATGGGTCGCCACGGCCGCGTCGAAGCTGTTCGGCGCCAGCGGGATGTCGGTTCCGCTCGCATGCAGCAGCGTCGCGGGGGCGACCGTCGCCTCCAGCCGGCGCGCTGCCCGCTCCAGCATGAACGGGGACAGGTCCAGCGCGTGCAATTCCGGAGCGGCCAGGCGCGCCGCGATGACTTCCAGCGCACGCCCGGGCCCGCAACCCAGCTCCAGCAGGGAACGAGGGCCCTGCCGCGCGATTGCGTCGACCAGCCGCTCCAGCACCAGGCGTTCCGAGGCCGCGTTGTAGACATGCCGGACCAGTCGCTCGTACCCGGCCGCGCTGCGGCGCGACAGGTATCCCTCCGGCAGGAAGTGCCAGCGCTGCAGGTACCACGGCGGATAGTGCACCACGGGGTTCGCCAGCGGCGACAGGCGCGCCTCTTCGATGCAACGTTGGGCAAGGGAGGGCGCCATCCGTTTCAGCATGCCCGCAGATGGTAGGCGAACCCCCGCCGCCGTGTCACCGCCAGCCATAAGTCTGGCACTGACTCGCCGCCCCCGGGCGTGGCGGCTATGCTCACGCCACAAATCCGACTCGGAGTCCCGACATGGTGCTTGAGAAGCTGCGCCTCGACGACCGCGTCGCCATCGTCACCGGTGGCAGTCGCGGCCTGGGGAAGGCAATGGCCACCGACCTCGCCCGGGCAGGCGCGAACGTCTGCATCGCCAGCCGCACGGTCGCGCAGCTCGATGCCGCCGCCGACGAGATCGAACAGGCGTCTGGCCGCCGCCCGCTGACCGTTCCCACGAACGTCCAGTCGAGCGCCCAGTGCGACGCCCTCATCGCCGCAACCATCGAGCGCTTCGGGCGGCTCGACATCATGCTCAACAACGCCGGCATCGGCGACGCGCGCGGCCGCAACGCGAAGCTCTGGGACCTCGAAGACAGCGACTGGCACGACACCATCGAGGTCAACCTCTACAGCACCTTCTACTGCTCCCGTGCGGCCTCGCGCGTCATGAACGAACAGGGCGGCGGCGGTGTCATCCTCAACGTCGCCAGCGGCACGGCACTGCGCTCATCGCCCGCGTCCTTCGGCTACGCAGCTGCGAAGGCGGGCGTCATCTCGCTCACGAAGAGCATGGCCAGCATGCTGGCCGGGGAGAACATCCGCGTGAACTGCATCGTTCCCGGCTACGTCGCCCAGCATGCGCCCGAGTCGCAGGAGGAGCTGGAGCGAGTCCAGTCGCGCGGGAAGTTCAACACGGTCGGGCGCCTCGGCGAGGCGTGGGAGCTCGGTCCGCTCGCGGTCTGGCTTTGCTCCGACGCAGCCAGTTACGTCACCGGGGAGAGCTTCGTCATCGACGGCGGCGGCCTGGCGGGCGGCGTCGCCCCGACCGGCTACCGCATGGAATATGCACCGGGGTACGCCAGTGTTTGAGTGGGAACCAAAGCCCGGATTCGATCTCACCGGTAAACGCGCGCTGGTGGTCGGCTTCGCCAACCCCGCGGGACGCGCGCTCGCGCTTGCCCTCGCCGAGGCCGGCGCGGATGTCGCCGCAGCCTCCGCCACCCTCGACGGCGACGAGGTGATGGCCGCCAAGCGCGTCGCCAAGGACGTTGCCGCCCTCGGGCGGGCGTCGTTCTCGCAGGGCTGGGACGTGACCCTTCCGACGAACGTGCAGGTCGGCCTCAAGCAGCTCATCAAGGAATTCGGACAGCCTTCGGTCCTCGTCTACAACGCCGACTTTCCGTTCGCGAAACGCCTCGAAGCCACCACCGACGCCGAGTTCGCTCACGTCCAGCAGGTCAACCTCAACGGCGCCTTCTACAGCGCGAGGTCGTTCGCGAAGGAGCTCCCGGAAGGCACGACCGGCCGGCTGATCTTCGTGAACACCGTCTTCGCCGAACGCGGCCTGCTTGATCATGCCGCGTATGCCGCGGCCAAGGCGGGCGTCATTGGCCTCAGCGCCGCGCTGAGCCAGGAGCTGGGCCAACGCAACATAACGTCGAACTGCATCTCCACCGGCTGGATGGACTGGACCCCCGGCCGCGGCCCCGACGACATCGGCGCGAATCGCCTGATGCGCTTCATCCCGTTGCGCCGCTGGGGCCACGCCGACGAGATTGCCGCCCTCGCCGTGCTCCTCGCCTCCGACGCCGCGGGCTACCTCAACGGCCAGGTCTTCCACGTCGACGGCGGCATCTCCGAACACCTGTAGCGCCAATGCCCGCCAAGCCGCTCGCCATCCGCATGCTCGAGCAACGCAAGGTGCCGCACGAGGTGTTCGAGTTCGACGCTGCCATCCGTTCCGCCGACGGCGTGGCACAGCACACGGGCATCGACCCCGTCGCTCGTCTATAAGACGCTCGTCGTCGAGCACGACCCGCCGAAGGGCAAGCCGATGCTGGTGATGATGCCATCCACTTCCGAGTTGGAGCTCAAGCGCCTCGCCGCCGCGGTCGGTGCGAAGAAGCTGCGCATGGCCTCGCACCGCGACGCCGAGCGCGTCACCGGCCTCCAGGTGGGCGGCATCAGCGCACTCGCGCTCCTCAACAAGGGCTTCGCCGTCTACGTCGAGGCCGCCGCGCTCACGCACGACTCGATTCTCGTCAGCGCTGGCCAACGCGGCTGGGACGTCCGCCTTGCCGTGACCGACCTCCTCGCCCTCACGGGCGCCACGCCCGTCGCGGCCGCGAACGACTGAACTCGGCGTCGGCAAACGTCCGCCGTCCGTGTAGGCTGTCGCGCACGATGCCAGAGACAACACAAAGCGGCTGGACCATCTACTACGAGACCGTCGGCGACCGCGCGAACCCGCCGATCCTGCTCACGCTTGGCCTGAGCCATCGACTCCCGCACTGGGGAACCCTCCCGAAGCTCCTCGCCGAACGCCTCCTTGTGGTCACGTTTGACTGCCGCAACATGGGGCAGTCCGAACGCCGCGACGAGGCATACACCGTCCGCGACGAGGTCGAAGACATGCGCGCCGTCCTCGACGCCGCTGGGGTGGAACGCGCTGCCATCTACGGCCGGTCGCGCGGCGGCATGCTCGCCCAGGAGTTCGCACTCACCTACCCCGCGCGAACCCGCGCCCTGGTCCTCTGCGGCACGAGCCACCGCGGCCCCGGCACTGTCGGCTCCACCGACCGCGTCAATGCCGCCATGAACTTCGACCCCGCAAGCTCCCGCGAGGAGATCTTCGGCACCCAGAACGAGGCGATGGCGTCCCCCGGCTGGCGCGAGCGCGACCCCGATGCCTTCGCCTACTGCCTCGGCGTCGACCTGGAAGCGCCGCCGCGCCGCTTCGCTGTGGCCCGTCAACGCGAAGCGATCGCGGACTGGTCGAGCCACGACCGCCTTGGCCAGATCACCGTTCCCGCCCTGGTCCTGTGCGGCGAGGACGACGGCATGGTGCCGCCGGACAACAGCCGCCTGCTCGCGGCCGCCATCCCCGGCGCGAAATTGCAGCTGATCCCGCAGTGCGGGCACCTGCCCATGCTCGAACAACCCGCCGCGGTGGCCGCTGCGGTGCTGGCGTTCCTCGACCGCTAAGTCCGCAACGCCAACTGCAACGTCGCCGTGATTTGGCGAACCGCGCGATTGCTCGTAGATTTTGATTAATGCCTCGTTATCGAATCGCTACGGGCGGGCCCCCGCCGGGACGCGGCGCTTGAGCGTCGAGAGCGCGGCCGGCTCGGCTCGCGCTGAGCCGCGACGGGCCGAAGCGAGCGGCGAAGACCTCGGCCGATACCCCTGGGTCGCGATGGGCGTCGTGCTCATCGGGACGTTCATGGTGATCCTCGACAGCACCATCGTGAACGTCGCCCTGCCGGTCATCGGCACCGAGCTCGGCCAGGTGTCGCAGGTCGAGTGGGTAGTTACCGGGTATCTGCTCGCGGTCGGGGTTAGCCAGCCGGCCACGGGCTGGCTCGCCGACCGCTACGGCCGCAAGCGCATCTTCACGGCGAGCCTCATCTTCTTCTCCCTCGGCTCGCTGCTCGCCGCGCTCTCGCCGAACCTCCTCATGCTGGTCGTCTTCCGCGTGCTCCAGGGGCTCGGCGGCGGCGCCATGATGCCCGTCGGCATGGCCATGATCTACGAGCTCTTCCCGCCCGACCGGCGCGGCAGCGCGCTCGGCATCTGGGGCATCGCCGCGATGGCCGCGCCGGCCGTCGGACCGGTGCTGGGCGGCTTCGTTGTCACCGCCGTCAGCTGGCGCTGGCTGTTTCTCGTCAACGTCCCCATTGGCGTGCTCGGCGTGTTCGCCGCGGTCACGTGGCTTCGCGACCTCGGCTACCGCGAACGCCGACCCTTCGATGGCCTGGGGTTGGGGCTGATCGGCGCGGGGTTGCTCTGCCTGCTCATCGCGTTCTCACAGGCGAACTCGCAGGGATGGACGTCCGTGCAGACGATCGCCCTCATCGCGACGGGCTCCGTGCTCCTCGTGCTGTTCTCGCTTCGCGAACTGCGCATCGAACACCCGCTGATCGAACTGCGGATGTTCCGCATCAGCGCGTTCACGGTCACCATCGCGGTCGTCTGGCTCGTCAGCGTGATGCAGTTCGCGCGGCTGGTCTTCATGCCGCTCGAGCTGGAGACGTTGCGCGGGATGTCTCCGCTCAAGGTCGGTTTCGTCCTCGCACCGGCCGCCCTCGGCACGGCAACCACGATGCCGCTCGGCGGCCGGCTGGCCGACCGCATCGGCGCCCGCACGCCGGTGATGGTGGGTATCGCCATCATCGCGGGGGCCGCGTTCTTCCTCGGAACGCTCACACCGTCGACGCCCATCGGGCTGATCGTGCTCTTCCTGTTCTTGCAGGGCCTCGGTACCGGGCTGTCGGTCATGCCCAATACGGTAGCCGCGATGAACTCCGTGCCGGCGAAGCTCGTCGCCCAGGCATCGGCCGTCCGGTCGCTCAATCGCCAGATCGCCGGCGCGCTTGGCGTGGCCATCCTCTCGAGCCTCATCGTCGCCCGGATCGGTTCGCTCTCGGCTGCCGATGCCGCCGTGAGCGCCGACGAGGCACAGAGCGCGTATAACCTCATCTTCATCGTGGCGCTCGTCGCCCTCGCCCTCGCGTTCGTTCTCTCGCTCAAGCTGCCGGACCGCGAAGCCACACGCCGCGCCCAGGAGGAACGCTCGCTCGAGTACTACGGCGCCGAAGAAGGCTGATACGGCCGCAACCCCCTCCCGACTCCGCGGGACATGCAATCCGCCTTCCGCATGGGGCTGCGCCGCTCAGCGCACCGCCAATCCATGCAGCGCAACGCGCTCTCCCCTCTCCCGCGAAGTCGGGAGAGGGGCTGGGTGAGGGCCGTCAGCCCATCAGCTCCATGTACTTCCGCTTCATCCAGTCGCCCTTGGCACGGTACTCGCCCGGGGTGGAAAGCGTGCCCTTACGGCCCGTCTGCGCGGCGTAGGCGGCGTTCAGGGCGGCGTGGTGATTCTCGCGCCCGCGCGACCTCCGCCCGCGTTCCTTGGCCGCTCGATTCGTCCACGTCCTGCAGTACTCGATCGCTTCCTGCATCTCGCCCGCGATGTCGATCACCTCAGCCACCGCCGGCGCCGCCTGCGGTGCGTCCGGGGCGGGTGGCGGGGCCGCCACCCCGAACATCGTCAGCTGCTGCCCTTCGACCAGCCGCCCGGTGTGGTCCAGGTATGCGTCGCCCGCCTCGGCCACGTCGAGAATCTCGGCCGTGCCCGCCGCTTCTTCGTCCTCGACCAGTTCGTCCTCGTCGGGTGCCTCGTCGACGAACTCGGGGGAGTCGGCCGCGCCCCGCACCGCGGCGGCAATTGGCTGCTCCCGCTCGAGGTGTTCGATGATCGCACTCAGCCTTGGGTCGCGCCCGATGAAGACGTTGAGCAGGTTCTGCGATTCGGGAAGCGCGTGGTTGTAGCGCAAACCCCTCCCGAGCTGCTGGATAACCGGCTCCCGGCTAAACACAGCGTCGAGCTTTAGCAGGACGCTGACTGCCGGTGCGTCGAACCCCTCGCTCGCCTTCCGCACCTGGATAAGGACGTCCGTCCGTCCCGCGTGGAAGTCGCGCATCCGCCGCTCGTTCTCGCCATCCGCGATGTCGCCGCTGTGCACCACTGCGCAGCGAAGCGATGGATGGTGTTGCCCAAACACGCGGTAGAGGTGGTTCGCGTGCTCGGTCGTCGCCGCGAACACCAGTCCCTGGTGTTTGCTGGGCGCCGCCTGCAGCTTCAGCTGCAGCGTCTGGGCGAACTCGCGGACCAGTGGCTGAACGTAGTCTTCGTTCCAGCGGAGCTGCTGGCGAACGCAGCGCTGATCGAAATCTGGCAGCTCGGCCATCTCCGAGGCCGTGAAGTCGTAGACCTCGCCGTCCGCCCCTCGCAGTTGGACCGCGTAGTCCTTCATCTGCATGTTGAGGTGCTTGAGGATGTGTCCTTCCTTCCACGCCTGGCGCATCGAGACGTGCAGCAGCGGGTCGACGACCAGCCCGCCGTCCTCGCCCTCGACGTAGCGCGCGTTGGCAATCGGATCGCGGTCGAGCCGCACCGGCGTCGCCGACAGCAGCAGCGTCGATCGCACCGGCAACGTCGCCAGCGCACTGGCCCACTGGCCCCGTTCGCCGAGGTGGTGCGCTTCGTCGCCCACGAGGTGCACCCGGCGGTCGCGGCAGAGGCGCGCATAAACCTGCGGGCGCGGCCGCCACCTGCTGGTAGCTTGCGACGATGAAGTTCACGCGCGCATCCCGCATCCGCTGCGGCGCCGCGTTCTCGGCCAGCGTCTTGCCGATTGAGCGCGTGCTGCCGAGCACACCGAGGGCGCGCTCCACACCGTTGTACACCTGCGTTCGCAGGACGTCCGTGGGGGTGAGGTAGAGACACGTGTCCGCGTCGCCGATGTTCGCCGCTACGTCGAAGGAGCCAACGCCGATGACGGTCTTGCCGTAGCCGACCGGCACAACCACCAGCTCCGACGACGAACCCGCCCGGAGTGCCGCCGCCCATGCGCGAAGCGCCTCCGTCTGCCCGGGCCGAAGGGCCGGTCGCGACTGCGCTGACGCGGTCCGGGTCACGAATTAGCTCACCTGTTCTGGGGTGCCAACAGCGTAGGCGCGAACGACTTCAATGTCAGGCGTAGCGTCCGCCACAACCCGTCATGGCGGAGTCCTGGAGCAGGTCAGTTGGCTACGGTGGCGACGAACGTCCGCCGCTGGAGCGCCGGCTTCGTTGCGTTCGTCGTCGCCGGCGAGCCCGCCGCGGCGGTGTCCGAAGACGTGTCCAGCGCGAGGAAGTCGGTCGCCACCCAACCGTCGCCGGAAGGCGTCGATACCTTCACCCACTGGTGCGTCCCCGAAGTGACCGGATCGGAGCTCACGGTCACCTTCGTGCCGTCACGCAGAGTCGTGACGATGGCGCCACCTGGGGTCGCACGAAGGTTGAGCACGTCGCCGGGCGTGACCGTGACGGCCTTGTTGCCGCTCACGAACGGCCCGCCGGTGGCTAGCTTCGGCCGTGTAGAGGCGGGCAGCGGCGGTGCGCTGGAAGGATCGCCCGAGATTCGGTAGATGTGGTACTGGATGCCATAGCGAGCCGCGCTCTCTGCCGGGTCATAGCCATCACGCTCATGCACCATCCCATCGAAGTCGCGGTTGGAATCGACCACGTTGAAGGTTCCGTCGCCGAGGTTCGCAATGATGATCGCGGTGTGCAGGCCGTTGTAGCTCGCGTCGGGAGACGTATCGCTGTCGTCGGCGATCTGGATGATGTCGCCGGGTTGCGCCTCGGCGGCGGTCACTTCTACGGCGCCGGCATCGAAGTAGCCCTGCCGGTAATCGAAGCCCATCTGGCGGCCCGTCGCTTCCAGAACGACCTTCTTGGCGAAGATCCAGCACTCTCCCTGCCAGGTTCCTTCGTAAGATTCGGCGACAGAGACGATCGGGTTTGTCGCGGCTGGCGCAGCGGCTGCTCTATGGACGGCCGCTCCAGCGGTGAGGACGGCAACAAAGGCGACCAGGATGGCTGCCAGGGCCGGCCGGTGTTGGAACATCGGCATGCAGAACCTGCTCCACTTCTCCTGAGGGCTTTCGGCACCCTAACTGAGCATCCGGGGACGAACAACCCGTTAAGCGACGGTATACGGGGAGAAATGGAGGAATTTACAGGGATTTCGCATTAGGGCTATCCCGCCGGTCCCGCCTTCACATGCGGTTCGCCGCTGTCGTGGGTGGCCGGTAGGATTGGGCGCCATGGTGAACGAGAGCCCGCTGCGCGGCCTGCGCGTGGTCGAGTGCTGCGGCTGGAATGGGGTCTTCGCGGGCCGGCTCATGGCCGACGGCGGCGCCGACGTTGTACGCGTCGTCCCACCCGCTGGCGACCCGCTCGCATCGGAGCCGCCGTTCTTCGGCAATACCGGGGTGTCCATCCAGGACACCTGGTACAACGCCGGCAAGCGCGTCGTTGCGCTCGATCTGGGGTCCGATGCCGGCCTCGCGAAGTTCCTCGAGCTCATCGCCGATGCCGACGTGCTGATCGAAGACTGGGGCCTGGCGCCACCCCTGCCCGACACCACACTCCGCGCCGCGAACGCGCTCGCTCGTGCGAGTTTCCATAACGCCGATGGGCCTCTCCGGGCCATGGGCCGCCATGAAGACCAATGACCTCGTGGCGAACGCGCTCTCTGGCGCGGCCTCGGTCACCGGAAACGCCGAGACCCCACCGCTCACCGGCTACGGCAACCAGACCTACCACACCGTCGGGCTGTACGCGGCCATCTGTGCGCTCGCGGCTGTCCGCGCCGCGCGCGCGACGGGTGAGGCCCAGCACGTCGACCTCTCGGCCCACGAGGCCCTCATCAGCTGCACCGAGCAGGTGCTGATGCAGTGGTTCTTCCCCGGCGGCACGTGGGGGACGCCCATCGCCGCCCGCCAGGGCAGCCTCCACTGGTCAACCGCCTACGAGATCTACCCGGCGAGCGATAACCAGGGCGTCATGGTCACGGCAGCGCTCCATTTCGCCGATGTGCTCCTGCCATGGCTGAAGGAAGACGGCGCCGCCCAGGACCTGGCCGATCCCGAACGCTTCCCCACCATCATCTCGATGATCCGCGACCTCCCCTACGTCATGAAGGTGCTGCGGGACTGGGTCGCGACGTACGACGGCGATGCCCTGTTCTACGAAGCGCAGCGCCGTCATGAGCCGTTCGGCGTCGTGTGGGACGTGGCGAAGGCCGCGGCCACGCCACAGATCGCCGCCCGCAAGTACTTCCAGCCCGTCCAGGTCGACGGCGTGGGGCCGGTGCAGATGCCGGGGCGGCTCTTCCGCACGGACGGCGACACCGGTCATCCAGCGCCGCCGGCACGAGTCGATGCAGCGTCGCTCACCTGGTCGCCTCGAACGTCGCGGCGCAGCGCTTCATCGGCAACACCGCGGGCGCCGCTCGCGGGCGTCCGCATCCTCGACTTCACGCACGTCCTCGCCGGGCCATTCGGAACGCGCGTCCTCGGCGACCTTGGCGCCGACGTCATCAAGATCACGGCCGCCTCGCGCTCGGGCGGCGCGAATACGCCCGACCATCCCTACTACATGTGCTGGAACCGCAACAAGCGCAACGTCTCGCTGAACATGGCCGTCCCGGAGGCGCGTGAAGTCGCGCGCAGGCTCGCCGCAACGAGCGACGTCATCATGGAGAACTTCAGCGCCGGCGTGCTGAATCGCTGGCGGCTCGACCGCGCCAGCCTGGCCGCGACCAACCCGGGCATCAGTGTCATCGCCATGGGCGGCATGGGCCAGGACGGGCCCTGGAGTGACTTCGTCACGTTCGCCCCGACCATCCACGCGCTCACAGGGCTGACGTATCTCACGAACCCGGCAGGCCGCCATGACCTCGGCTACGGCTTCTCCCTCACCGACCACCTCAGCGGACTCGCCGGCGCGCTCGCCGCGCTCGAAGCCAGTCGAACACCGCGACCGCACCGGCCAGGGCCTTGAGATCGACCTCGCGCAGTACGAGCTGGGCCTGGGCATCATGGCGCCCGCGTTGATGGACTACCTTGCCAACGGCGTGAACCCCGAGCCGGTTGGCAACCGCCATCCGTTCGCGGCCTGGGCGCCCCACGGGATCTACCGCTGCCTTGGCGACGACCAGTGGGCCGCGATCGCGGTCCGCGGCGACGAAGAGTGGCAAAGGCTGTGCGACGCGATGGGCACCCCCGCGCTCGCCCTCGATCCGAGGTTCGCCACTCATGCCGCCCGCATCGCGAACGAGGATAAGCTCGACGAGGCCGTGGAAGCATGGACGGGCGGGCTCGACCGCTACGAGGTGATGCGCCGCTGCCAGGCAGCTGGCATCGCCTCCGGCGCCGAGCAGGACGCCGCCGACCTCTTCATGCGCGACCAACAGACCGCCGACCGTGCGTTCTTCGGGACGCTGCACTCCGATTCCTGGAGCGACTACGGGATTGAACGGTTCCCCGCATTCTTCAACGGCTCCCGCCCTGAGGCCGCCGAGGGCGTCCACGCCACCGGCGTCGACACCTTCCCGGTGTTGACCGAGCTGCTCGGCATGTCCGATCAGGAGGTCGCGGAACTCGTCGCGCTCGGCGCACTGACCTAGTGCCCCTCCAACGTGAAGAGAACGCCGGGATGCGGTTCCTGGCTGTGGCGATCCCGACGAATTGTCCCCGCCCTCTGCCCAGTAGCTCGATCGACCAGCTACCCGTCTCTACGATGGTGATCAGGCGAGCTGAAAGGGCTACGGCGTGCCGGCCGTCATAGCGTCCCCCAAGATTGCCCCGTGCTCGCTCGCGGACCCTTCCTCGGGTGTACTGGTGGCCCATCGCCGTGACCGGAATCGAAGCTTCGACCTCTCCCCCTCCCCTGCCGCGCTGGTTCGGACCGAGAGCCAGCCCGGATGACCCGGCCGTCTCGGCCCTGATCGCCCGCGTCGCGCGAGGGGCCGGATGGGCAGACATTGGCGGTGGGTTCAACCTCAACCTGCGGATAGAGGCTGAGCCGCAGGTTGTCCTCCGGGTTCATCGGCCCTGGGTCCGCCGCGGCCGGGTAGCGGGACTGCGGCGCCTGCGGGAGCGGCTCCAGCGGACGCAGGTCCGCGTCGCTCGGCCGAATCGGATTTTCGGCTGCGACCTCCTGAGGGTCGCTGATCGTTGGGCTGAGATTGAGGAGTTCATCGATCACGTCCCGCCACGGGCGGACGAGGACTCCTACATCCGCCTGTTCGAAGAGCTAGGACGCGTTCACGCTGCGCTCAAAGCAGTCTGGGAGCCCGGCCCGCCTGAACCCCTCGACGACCACAGGACCTTCGGCCAAGTGCGTTACGCGGCCGGCTTCACACGCCGCAGGCTCGGACCCCGCAGCGAGCCGGTCGTGCGTCGGATGCGCCAACTGACCGGCGAGCTCTCCAAACTCCGGCGGGAGGTCGAACTGCCATGCGCTCCAATTCATGGGGACTACAAATTGGGCAACGTGGGAGAACTGTCGGACGGCTCATGGGCCACCTTCGACCTGGATTTTGTGAGAATCAGGGAGCGAATGTACGACATCGCCGCCACCCTGAATCACGTCGCACAGAGCGGGCCTGATGGAGTGGGCCCGCCAGCGGAATTGCTCGAGCCGCAACGACTTCTCGACGCCTACGAAAGCACGGCTCCGGAACCGCTCACTCGCGACGAGCACCGGTGGCTCCCCGGAGCTCTTGCCCTTGTACCCTTGCACTGGGCTGCCACCGCAGGGCTCGTGGGCGACGGCATCCAGGAGGCCGAGAGCGCAATGACCGCCGCCGAGGCATGGTGGTCGCGCCGGGCTGAACTTTCGTCGTAGTCCGGCGGCTGCGTTCGGGGGATCGAGCGAGTGGTTTCCTGCAACCGACTGCCCTCTGCTAACCTAGACCGTCACTTTGGAACGGAGTTGCCCGTGGCGCTACGCCTCTATTCGTCTCTTGGTCAGGACGCGCGTGAGTTTCGAACCGTGGAGCCCGGCGTCGTGCGCATGTACGTCTGCGGAGTCACCCCGTACGACGTCACGCATCTCGGCCACGCCTTCTCGTATGTCCAGTTCGACTCGCTGCGCCGGTACCTCACCTCGCTCGGCAACGAAGTCCGCTACGTCCAGAACATCACCGACATCGATGACGACATGATCATGGTATCGAAGCGACAGGGCGGCCGCCCTATCGCCGAGATCCGCGACGAGAACGACGCTATCTTCCGGAACGACCTCGATCGCCTCAACGTCCTCCGTCCCTGGGCCTATCCGCGCGCAACCGACCACATCCCGCAGATCATCGAGACGACACAGCAGATCATCGCGAACGGCTGCGGCTACGTGGTCGATGGGGACGTCTTTTTCGAAGCGGCGAAGTTCCCGCGGTACGGGATTCTGAACGGCGTGACCGTGGCCGAACTCGCCAAGCGCGAAAATCCCGAATCCAAGCGCGAACACAAGAAGCGCGGACCGCTCGACTTCCTCCTCTGGCAGGAAGTCGATCCCGGCGACCCGAGCTGGGACAGCCCGTGGGGCCCCGGCCGGCCCGGCTGGAGCATCGAATGCACGGCCATGTCGCGCACGTGGCTCGGCGACCAGATCGACATCCACGGCGGCGGCCACGATCTGCTCTACCCGCACCACGAAAACGAGATCGCCCAGGCCGAATGCGCCACCGGCAAGTCACCGTTCTGTGGCTGGTGGATGCACAACGGCATGCTGCAGCTGGACGGCGTGAAGATGAGCAAGTCGCTCGGAAACCTGGTGCTGGCGCGCAACCTCATGGCCGTCATTGAACCTGACCATCTCCGGCTCTATCTGCTCAGCCAGCACTACCGAACCGATGCCAACTACCACGACGGAGACCTGACGCGCGTCAGCGAGCGCTATGGGCGCTTCAAGCGAGTGGTCGCCGCGGCGGAACGAACAGCCAGGGCCGATGCGACCGTGATGGCCGAAGTCCGCGAGCGACTGGACGACGACTTCGACACACCGGGCGCGCTCGACGCCGCGGACAGGGCTGCGGTGCGCGTGGCGAACGGCAACGGCGTTCCGGGCGAGCGCGAAGCCGTGCGTGATGCCCTTGCCCTGCTTGGGTTCGCCTTCGCGGGCGCCAGGGGGCCGGCGAACGGCAACCTCGATCCCTAGCGGCGAACTGCGTCAGCCGGCCGACACCGCGCCGGTCGCGATCGCTCCTGACTTCTCCAGCTCGGCAATGGCACGCTCGTCGTACCCGGCGGCGGTGAGCACTTCGACGGTGTGTTCGCCGAGCAGCGGCGCCGCATTCCCAACCGCCCCCGGCGTCTCGCTCAACTGGATGTGCAGACCCACGACGCGCTGGCGCCCAAAGCGCGGGTGGTCTTGCTCGACGATGTAGTCGTTCGCGGCCACCTGCGGATCCTCCACCATCTCGGCGTAGTCCTTGACGATCGACGCGGGCACGTCCGCCTCCCGCAGCCGGTTCAGCCAGTAGGCCGAGGGCTTGGACGCAAACGCCCGCTCGAGAAGCGGCTCGAGCTCGTGGCGGTTCGTGTACCGCGGGAAACCCCGTGCGAAACGCGGATCGTCGATTAGCTCCGGCACTTCCATCGCCGTGGCGAGACGCGGCCAGAACTTCTGGTCGATGCACACCACCATGATCCAGCGGCCGTCGGCGCACTCAAAGTGCCCCACGATGGGCGACGCGCGAAACTCCCGTTCGTGTTCGCGCCCGAAATGGAGGTAGTGAAGGATCTCGGGCGCCTGCAGCGCGATCTGCGTCCCCAGCAGCGAGACCTCGAGCTTCTGCCCGATCCCCGTTCGCTCCCGTACGAACAGCGCCGTCATGATGCCGAACGCCAGGTTCATCGCGCCCGACTGGTCTGCAATCCCCGGGTACGGAATCTCGGGCCGGTGGCCTGGTCCGCCGCCGGAATGCTGTGCGAAGCCACTGAACGCCTGCGCAATCTGGTCGAACGACGGCAGCGTCGCCATCGGGCCCTTCGTTCCCCAGCCCGTCGCCTCGGCGAAGATGATTCGAGGGTTCACGGCCCTGAGTTCCTCGTAGCCGAGGCCCCACGCTTCCATCGTCCCGGGACGGAAGTTCTCGACTGCGACGTCGCACGACTCGGCGAGCTTCAGGGCCACATCCCGGGCTTCGGGCTTGCGCAGGTCGATACAGACGGACTTCTTTCCGCGATCGAGCGACTCGAAGAACGCCGTGAATCCGTCCGGCTCCTTCCACATCCGTCTGCCAAAGTCCCCTCCACGCGGGTCTTCAACCTTGATGACCTCGGCTCCCATGTCCGCCAGCATCACCGTCGCGAACGGCCCCTGCTGGTACCTGGTGAAGTCGAGGATGCGGATCCCGGTAAGTGGTGCGGCCATTGCGGAAGTCTAGCCTGTAGGCGCGATGTCGGGGATCCGGTGAACGGCCGGTGGCGTTCACCAAACTGTCACCAACGCGCCACGGAGCGGCTGCGCATTCGTGGCCGCCCGGCGAGAGTTGCGGTCTCCTACGTTCAGATTCAGGGCTCGGGCCGCGCGATGGCCTGTCACCTTCGGCGCGTGCGCCCGCTGGCGATCACCCGTTTAGGTAGGCGGGGCGTGACCACTCAGTGAATGCCCGCTGTCAGATTCTGCCGCTCCGGCCGATAACAACACTGATATGCCGAACGAGGCGACCCGCCGCGGACGCGAAGAGTGGGTGATTGTGTGTGTCTTCGCGCTTGGCGCGATCGCATTCACCTCCGCATTCTTCTTCCCGCAACCGAACGACTGGATCGGCCTTCTCACCATCGTGACGCTCACCGGATTGAGCGAGCGGCTCGCCGTCAAGCTCTACTTCGATGGCCGCGTCTCGGTCAGCTTCGTTGGAACCGTGCTGGCTGCGCTCCTCTTCGGCGCCATGGGCGCAGCGCTCGCGGCCACCGCCGTGGTGCTCAGCGCACAGGTCACGTCTGGCCGCCCGGTCAAGAAGTTCCTGTTCAATTTCGGACACGCGAACCTCGCTGCTGTTGTCGCCGCGGCGGCCGTGGTCCTGAGCCAGGCATCACACCAGCTGGACAATCCTGTCGTTGCGATCGGTGCGGGCGCCGCCGCGGGTCTCTGCCTGTTCATCGTGAGCGCCACCGCGGTCACCATCATCATGACCGTGACCGGCGGAAAGCGGCTCCGCACCAACTACCGCGAGAACTTCGGGTGGCTGCTGCCCCATCATCTTGTGCTCGGCATGGTCGCCGGCGGCCTGGCCGTGACCTACCTCGAGATCGGCATCGCCTCGATCCTCGTGCTCGCGCTGCCGCTCCTCCTCAGCCGCTACGCAATGATGCAGTTCGTCGACCGCACGCGTGACAACGTTTTGCGCCTCGAGCGCTCGAACGACCAGCTTCAGCACGCCTACGTCGAGATTCGCCACATGTCGAACGAGCTCCACGAGGCCTACACCGGCACCCTGGAGTCGCTCGTCACGGCGCTCGACGTCCGTGACCAGGAGACGCGCGGCCACTCCGTGCGCGTGGCTACCCACTCGCTCGACATCGCCCGCATGCTCGGCATCGACGACGAGCAGGATCTGGCCTGCATCTACCGCGGCGCCCTCATGCACGACGTCGGGAAGATCGGCGTCCCCGATGCGATCCTGCTCAAGCCATCCGGCCTGACCGATGAGGAGTGGGAGTTCATGCGCCGCCACCCGGCCATGGGGTACCGCATCCTCGCCCAGGTCCCCTACCTTCGTCCCGCGGCCAAGATCGTCCTCGCCCACCACGAGCGCTGGGACGGCGGAGGCTATCCGCGCCGCCTCAAGGAAGAAAACATCCCGCTCGGCGCGCGTGTCTTCGCGCTTTGCGACACCTACGACGCGATCATTTCCGACCGCCCCTACCGCCGCGGCCAGTCGCCGGATGCGGCATTAGCAGAGATCCTTCGCTGCGCCGGGACCCAGTTCGACCCAACGGTCGTTGAGGCGTTCGAAGCGGCGTTCCCTCGTTGGCGTGAAGAAACACCGGGCGAAGCCGCCAAACCGCTCTATCTCCCATCGTGGATGCGGAAGGACAGCGAAGCGGAGCGCCGCGCCAGCTGACGGGCCCCTTAACTCGTTAAACGTGAAAACGGCGGACCGGTTGGCCCGCCGTTTTCGCTTTGTTGTGCCTCCGGGCTCCGTGCGCTAGCGCGCATGGCCCCCGGGCGATGTCTGAGTCATCAGGCACCTCGAATGGGTTACCAGAGGATGGTCTTGGTCATAAGCTGTCTCCTCGCATCGTCCGGCCGTTGCGCCAGCCAGCGACGCCAGTATGACGTAGGGTGTACAGACGGTGTCAAGTAGGTGAATAGCGAAATGGGCGCAATCTGGCATTCCCATTTGGGACGGTTGCGTTCGAAATTAGGGCGTCAGGTCGCTTGTTCGCGCCGATGGATGCTGAGGCCGAGCTGAAGGTCTTCGATCATCGTCTCTGCCAGCGATCGCTCATCGTCCGGCGGGATCTCGCCGCGCCACGCTTCGTGTGAGAGGGCGGCAACCGCCGTCGCTCCGCGCTCCTTTTCCGCCGCCGCTACCTCCTCCGTCAGCGCCGCCTGGTGCTGCACCACGCGCTCCCGCAGAATCTCCCGCGCCTTGCGTTGCGCCGCCAGTCGCGCCTCGTCATGCGAGAGCGGGGGCAACCTGCGCGCCGCAAGCACACGGGCGGCGGCCACCACCGGGTCGTCCGAAGGCGAGAGGTCGAAATCTTCGCCCGACACCCAGCGTTGGAAGACCTCACGCACAATCGCTGTTGTGAACAGGCTGACCGGGTAGTTCCGGAACTCGGTACGGAGGTGCGGATAGCGAACCAGGATCGCCAGCAGTGCCTCTTCGGGGGAAGGGCTCGGTCCGGGGCCAGCGGGTGCGCCGGCCGGCCGGGGGCGTCCCTGTGGAAGCCCCTGTCGAACGCGTTCGAGCACCGCGTCTTCGCTCACCGCGAGCCGCCGGGCGATCCGTTGGATGTACGTCGACCGCTCAACCGGGTCTCGCACCGCGAGGAGCACCGGTCGGAGTCGGTCCACGACGAGGCGAGCCTCCGCCGGCGAGTCGGCCGTCGACGCCGCCATGATGCGGTTGAGGAGGAATTCGGCGTAGGGCGGAGCGTCGCGAACCGCCGCCTCCCACGTCTCTGGATGGTCGCGCGTGATCTCGTCCGGGTCCTGCCCCGGAGGTAACGGCGCCACCCGGAGGTCCAGCTCCGCGCGGGAAGCCAGGGCGTCGGCTGAGTGCGCGGACCGCGCCATATTTTCGGGCGAGTCGAGAGCGATGAAGAGGCTGCCGGCGCGCTCCGCCGCCGCCAGTCCGGCTGCGTCAGGGTCCATCGCGAGCACCACGCGGCGGGCATAGCGCTTCAACAGCGCGGCATGGTGCTCGGTGAGCGACGTCCCCATGGTCGCGACCACGTTCGTGAAGCCCAGCCTGCCACGGCCCGATGACGTCCATGTAGCCCTCGACGACGACCACCGTGCCCGCTTCGCGGATGGAGCGCGAGGCGAGGTCGAGCCCGAAAAGCGTGCGGCCTTTGTCGAAAATCTCGGTCTGGGGCGAGTTGAGGTACTTCGGCTCCTCGCCGTGAATGCCGCGGCCACCCATCGCCACGTACTGCCCACGTTCATCGGCGATGGGAACGATGATCCGGCCGCGAAATCGGTCGTACGGTTCGCGACCGCTCTCGTTTTCGACGAGCAGCCCCGAAGCGACCATGTCCCGCTCATCGTAGCCCCGCGAGCCAAGGTACTCGCGCAGGTTGCGCCAGCCTTCGGGCGCCCAGCCGAGCTTGAACGCCTCGATGGAGCGTTGCTCAAGCCCGCGCTTCTCCATGAGATAGCTGCGTGCGGCGGCGGCCGATTCGTCCCGGAGCCGCTCCTGGTAAAACGCCACCGCCGCAGACACGATCGCCGAAAGCTTTTCCAGCCGCCCGCGGTGTTCCGCCGATTCGGCGGAGAGTTGCACTCCAGCTTCGCGCGCGAGTTCGCGCAGCGCCGTCCGGAAATCAACCTGTTCCCGCTTCTGCACGAACGCGAACAAGTCGCCGCCCTCGCCGCACGCACCGAAGCAGCGCCAATGATCGCGATCGGGGAACACGTAGAACGATGGCGTCTTTTCCGTGTGAAACGGACACAGGCCGCGAAAGTTGCGCCCGGCTTTCGTCAGCTTCGTCGTGCGGCCGATGTACTCGACGAGATCGAGCTTGGCTTTGATCTCCGCAACGACGTCCATCTCCGCCATCCTAGGGCCAGGACGCGTCACGAGGAGTCGCGATCCACCAATCTGGACAGTCGGAGACGCGTTACGTCACTGGATGTCGAGCGTCGTCGTCGCGAGGGTTGTTCCGCTCACGACCACCTCGATCGTGGCCGTGCCGGTTCCTGACGGCGCCGTCACTCCCGTGATCGTCTGTGATCCGCCCTTGATTATGGCGAGGGCAACGGTCTTCTCGTTCGTATCGCCGCCGAGGGTCACGCGGATTTTGGCGCTGGGCGCCGCGAGCGGGCCGCCGCTATTGCTGATTACCACTGTGAGGCTCCCGCCCTCCTTCGTGGCGCTGACGGTCAGCGCTGGCGTCTCCTCGGAGGGCTTCAGCTGGAACGTCGCCGAGTTGTTGTCCTCGTTGACTTCCTTCACGGCGTTGTCCGGATCGACCTTCACCGCAGCTGCCTTGGGGCTGTCGATGCTCACTTCGAAATCGACGATGGCGCTGCCATTCGCAGGGATGTTGACGTTGAACACCTGGACCATGGGCGTGTCCGTCAGGCCAGACACGGAAACCACCAGCGGCCCGGTGTAGCTGTTCACCGTGCTGTTGGAAATCGTGATGTGGACCTGCCCGTTCGAGACGGTAGCGTTCTCGGGCCGGAAGTCCGGCGACTTTGCGTTCGCCGTCGGGCTGACGCTCGGCGAAGGCGTTGGCACAGCGGTGGCCGACTGTGTTGGCTCGGGCACGGGCGTCGGCTCCTTCACCGGGACCAGCGAAAGCGAGTCTTCCGCCGAGATGGCCGTCGCTTTGACCCAGACGCCGCCATCAATGTCGATGAGAAGCCACCCGCCGTCGCGGGTCTTGCCCAGGATGTCGACCTCCGTGCCGGCGCGAAGCGTTTGCCCGGCATCGAACGAATCCGCAGGCCCGAGCCGCGTGATGGCATCCGCCAGCACCTTGCCCTTGATCAGCTGCGGCTTGGCGCCGACGGGCTCGATCACCACCACCGTAACCGGGTCGGAATCCTTCGACGCACCCGACGCCCCGGTCACCCGCACCTTGACGGTCTGGTTGCCTTTTTGCGCGAAGGCTGGCAGCCGCAGCGTCGCCGAATACGTTCCGTCGGCCGCGGGCGGCTGAGTAACCGAGAGAGAGTCCACGGATTGGCCGCCCGCAAAGAGTTCGAACTTGGTGATCGCCTCGGAAGCCGTAGCGCGCACGTTGACATCCTGCGTCGCGCCCACTTCGATCCGCTGGTTCGGCGTCGGCGAGTCGATGAAGATCTTGAACGAGCTGGCCGCAACATCGCCCGTGCCGCCGCCGCCGTTGAACAGCGTGTACAGCAGGAAGATGATGATCCCGCCGATCAGCGCGGCGATTCCGATGAAGACATAAAACATGGGTTGGCGAGCGGGTGCTTCGCCGTCGTAATCGTCGTAATACGGGTCTTCGTAGCCGTCGTCGTAATCGTCCTGGTACTCGTCGTCCCACTCCTCGTCGTAGCCCGACGGACCGCCGATCAGCGGCTCGTCCTGCGTTGGGGTGGAAGACTGCCTGGGCGGATAGGAGGCGCCGATAATCGGCTCGTCGGGCGGGTAGGACCCGTAACGATCACTCATGAGGCTATGACGAGTATCCGGGCGGTTCAGGGTAGCGGCAACAGCTTTGCGCCACCGTTTCTTAACGCTTCCGCAATTTTTACGTCTGCCAGCTCAATGCTTCGCGACATCCGAGGTCCCGCGCGAGTCGTATCGCGAAGCGGTCGCTCATGCCGCTCACGTAATCCGCGGCACGCCGCTCCACGGTATCGCCGGGCAGCGCATAGCCGTCCGGCACTTCCTCCGGCTGCTCGACGAAGTGCCGAAAGAGAAAGGCCACCACGCGCTTGCCCCGCTCCGCGTCAGCGCGTGTTCGGTCGAACAGGTAGACGCGCCGGAACATGAACTCACGCAGTTCGTTGGCGGCGTCGCTGATCGGCGGGCTGAATCGGATCGCCGGCGCGACAGTGCCCGCGTCCTCTCCGGTCGCCTCCCAGCTCGCCTCCACGATGTCGCAGATGAGCGTGTTGAGCCGCTCCGCATGCGTCTCACCCAGCCGCTGCCGCGCCGTTGACGGCAGATCGGCGAGGCTGATGATGCCCGCCCGTTGCGCGTCGTCGATGTCATGATTGACGTACGCGATGGCGTCGGCCGTCTTCACGACCTGTCCCTCGAGCGTGCAGGGCACCCCCCAGCCCTCGGCGAAGATATCCTCGCGCGCCTTGCTCGACTTCTCCACGGCGTCGAGGACCTCAAGCGTCAGGTTTAGCCCCTGCCCGCCGTTTTCGAGTCGGTCCAGGACCCGGACCGATTGGTAGTTGTGGCGGAAGCCCTCCGGCAGGCATTCAGCCAGCGCCTCCTCACCGGCGTGGCCGAACGGGCTATGCCCGATGTCGTGGCCGAGGGCGGCCGCCTCGGCGAGGTCTTCGTTCAGGTTCAACGCTCTCGTGATGGTTCGCGCCACCTGTGCCACTTCCAGCGTGTGCGTCAGCCGCGTCACGTAGTGGTCCTGCGATGGCGCGATGAAGACCTGCGTCTTGTGTTTCAGCCGCCGGAACGCCTTTGTGTGGAGAATCCGATCGCGGTCGCGCTGGAAGTCCGTACGCAGGGGCGAAGGCTCTTCCGGGCGCGCCCGCCCGCGGCTTCCGGCGCTCGTGGCCGCGAATCGGCTGAGCCGCTGCTCGTTCGCTTCCAGGCGCCGCCGCACTACCGCAAGGTCCATGTGGCGATTCTACGAGACGACCGCGACAGGTTCTGGCGACGACCGGCTAATGCTGACGCCCGTCCAGCACCTGGCCGGGCGCACGGCCCAGCTTCGCCTCGGCGTTCGCGATGATCTCCCGCGTCCGGTCGATCATGTCCGGGCTCACGCTGACGCTCGTGATGCCCCACTCCACCAGCTTCTCGGTCACTTCCGGGTACACACTGGGCGCCTGCCCGCAAATCGACGCCGTGATCCCGCGGCGCCTTGCCACAGTGACCGCCGTCTGGATAGCCGACATGACCGCCTCGTTGCGTTCGTCGAACGTTTCGGCGAGCGCCTCGCTGTCGCGGTCAATCCCGAGCACCAGCTGCGTGAGGTCGTTCGAGCCGATGGAGATGCCGTCGATCCCGACGTCGATGAAGTGATCGAGCACGATCACGTTCGACGGGACTTCGACCATCATCCAGAGCTTGAAGTCCTCCCCGCGCACCAGGCCCTGCTCGGCGAGCAGTTGCTTCACACCCTTGAGCTCGTTCGCCGTGCGGACGAACGGCACCATGACATAAAGGTTGCGGTACTGCTTCCGCACCTCTTTGATCGCCGCCACCTCCAGCTGGAACACGTCGGGCTCGCGAATGTACCGGCTGGCGCCGCGATAGCCGATCATCGGGTTCTCTTCGTTGGCTTCGTACTTGGCGCCGCCGCGCAGGTTGGCGTATTCGTTGGTCTTGAAGTCGGTCAGGCGGTACACCACCGGCCGCGGTGCGAACGCCTTGCAGAACTGCGAGATTCCCGCCGCGAGTGCGGCCGTGTACTCCGCGGCCCGGCCTTCTTCCATGAACGTCCGCGGATGTGTCCCAATCTGCGCGACGATGAACTCCGCACGGAGGAGCCCGACTCCATCGACGTGCCGGTTCGCCACGCGCTCCGCAAGCTCCGGCTCTGCCAGGTTCACATAAAGGCGCGTGATCGTCTTCAGGGCGGCGGCATTGGCGTATCGCTCGGCCTGGCGTGCGGCCCACGCGAGCCGCGCCTCCGCGCGGCCGTCGTACACCACACCCGTCGAGCCATCGACCGTCACCTCGCGGTCCACGCGGAGGGCCGTCGTTGCATCGGCGGCGCCTACGACGCACGGGATGCCGAGCTCCCTGCTCACGATGGCGGCGTGGCACGTGCGCCCGCCGCGCTCGGTGATGATCGCCGACGCCCGCTTCATCGCGGGCACGAAGTCGGGCGTCGTCATCTCCGCCACCAGCACGTCCCCACTGCGGACGATGTCGATGTCGTGCGGGTCCTGGACGATTCGTACGATCCCGATACCCACGCCCGGACTGGCCGGCTGCCCGCTCAGGAGCACGGGCGCCGTCTCCGTCTCGCCAGCGTCATCCTCCACGGCCGCCCGCATCGTGGTGACAGGCCGCGCCTGGGTCAGGTAGAAGCTGCCGCCCTCGTACGCCCACTCGATGTCCTGGTGATGGCCGTAGTGTTCCTCGACGGTCCGGCCAATGCGCGCGAGTTCGCGAATTTCCGCTTCGGTTAGCTTTTGAACCCCAGCCAGCGCTTCCGGCACAGGAAGCCAGTCGTTGGCTCCCTCGTGCGCTCCGTCCGAGTTCAACGCGCGCGCGATCATGCGCTCCTGCGGAACGGAGGTCGTCGAGATGATCCGCAGCGACTCCTTGTCGACGATGTACAGGTCAGGAGAAATCTCCCCGGACACGATCCCTTCGCCGAGTCCGTAAACCGCCTCGATCGTGATCTTCTTCTCGTCCGAGGTCACAGGCTCAACGGTGAACATCACGCCCGACTTCTCCGACTGCACCATCCGCTGCACCGGAACCGCCAGGCCCACCTTCGTGTGGTCATACCCGGCTTCTTCGCGATAGAAGATCGCACGGCCCTCGAAGAGCGATGCCCAGCACGCCTGCACCGCTCGTACGACGTTTTCGGCGCCCACGACGTTCAGGAACGTGCTCTGCTGCCCGGCAAAGCTCGCCTCCGGCAGATCCTCGGCTGTAGCCGAGCTCCGCACCGCGACGGGACCGCCGCCGAGCTTCTCATAGGACTCCCGGATTTCGTCCGCGATGTGCGCCGGCATGCGCGCGTCCATGATCCGTTGTCGAATGTGCGCGGCGCGTTCGTTCAGCACCCGCGAGTCATGCACGTCGAGGTTGAACAGGTCCTTCTTTATCTCCGGCTCGAGACCGTTCTGGTGGATGAAGTGGAAATAGGTGTCTGCGGTGACGACGAACCCCGGGGGAACCGGGATGCCTGCGCGCGTCAGTTCCCCCAGGTTCGCGCCTTTGCCACCGACGAGTCCGACATCGTCGCGACCAACTTCTGAAAACCACACAACCGACCGGGTCAAGCTAACCAAACGGGCTATACCTCCATAGGCGTGTCATAGGCCACACTGATAGCACGCCGGGGCCGATTATAAAGGACACCCGGCGATCACACGCATGTTGAGTATGTAGAAACCGTAACGACACGGTCATTCGACCGTAACTGTCTTGGCCAAATTGCGCGGTTGATCAACGTCGCAGCCCCGCAGGACCGCGATCTCGTAGGCGAACAGCTGCAACGGGATCGACGCGACGATCGGCTCCAGAAGCTCGGGCACCTCTGGGATGGAGATCGACGCTCCGGCCATTTCTGCCAGCTCGTCGTCGCCTTCGGTGATTACCGCGAGCACCGGTCCGTTCCGCGCCTGGAGTTGCTGGATGTTCGAGATGAGCTTGGCCCTGAGCGCGTGCCGCGTGGCGATGGCCACGGTCGGGAAGTTCTCGTCGATTAGCGCGATCGGGCCGTGCTTCATCTCTCCAGCCGCATAGCCTTCGGCGTGGATGTAGCTGATCTCCTTGAGCTTGAGCGCCCCTTCCATCGCCGCCGGGAACGCCAGACCGCGACCCAGGAACAGGAAGTGCTGCGCCTCCACGAACCGCTTCGCGACCGGTCGAATGCTCTCCGCCGACGCAACAACGCGTGCCGCGGCATCCGGCAGAAGGGCGAGGTCGTGAATGCGGGCGGCCACGTCAGCGGGCGTCAGGTGTCCGCGCGCTTCGCCGACCTTGAGCGCTAGCGCGTAGAGAGCCGCCGTGGCCGTTGTGAAGCACTTCGTGCTCGCGACGCCGCGTTCCAATCCCGCCCGCGTGTAGACCGTGCCGTCCGCCACCCGCGTCGTTTGTGCGCCCTCGGTGTTGCACACCGTGACCTGCACTGCACCCGCCGCCTTCGCGACGGCCATCGCCTCCAGCACATCGACGGTCTCGCCCGACTGGCTAACCGAAACCACCAGCGTCCGGCTGCTGAGGATGGGGTTCCGATAACGGAACTCGCTCGCGTTGTCGGTCTCCGCCGCAACGCCGCCCAGCTCCTCCATGTAGCGGCGGCCGATCATGGCCGCGTGCAACGACGTGCCCATGCCGATCAGCACGACGCGGTCGATGTCGGCGAGCCTCGGAGCGGCCTTGCCCAGGTCGTCCAGCCGAACTTCCGCCGGTTCGAGCGTAACCACGCCGTGGATGGTGTCCGCGAGCGCCTCGGGCTGCTCCATGATCTCTTTCAGCATGAAGTGCGCGTGGTCGCCCTTGAGTGCGCTTGCCGGGTCGATCGGGACCGTGCGCCGCTCGACGGTCACCGCCATGCCATCGCGGTCGATGAAGTTCGCGCCGTGAGCGCCGACGCTCGCAAGTTGCCCGTCCGCGAGGAACGCGACCTCCTGCGTCCGGTCCAGCACGGCCGCGAGGTCGCTGGCGAGGATCGTTTCCCCGTCGGCAAAGCCCACGACGATGCCGCCGGCGTTGCCAACCCGGGCAGCGACGAGCGCGCCCGGCTCGCCCGGGCTCATCGCCACGATCGCCTGGGAACCGTGGAGACGCAGCGTCGTGCGTCGCAGCGCCTCGAGCAGCGTGACGCCGGCGCGGACCTCTTCTTCCATCAGGTGAGCGATGGTCTCGGTGTCCGTCTCCGACTCGAATACGTGCCCCCGCTGCCGCAACTCTGCCCGCAATTCGGCGTAGTTCTCGACGATGCCGTTGTGAATGACCACGACTTCGGACGCGCAGCTCGCGTGAGGGTGGGCGTTGACGTCGCTGGGCTTGCCGTGGGTCGCCCAGCGCGTGTGTCCGATGCCGGTCGTGCCGCCGAGGGCCGTGTCCGAAGCCAGCGCCGCTTCGAGGTTCTGGATCTTGCCCTGGCGCTTGGTGATCGCGAGTTCCGGGCCGGCGGACCCGCCGGGCCCGAGAACGGCTATCCCCGCCGAGTCATAGCCGCGGTATTCGAGGTCGTGCAACGCACGCAGCAGGATAGGCACAGCCGGCTGCGAGCCGGCGTATCCGACGATTCCACACACAGTGGGAACACTCCTTTTGCTGAGCCCACGAAGGGCAAAAAGGAGCACGCGCTGTTGACGACACCCCGCAGGGTGTCTCTCAAGAATCCGAGAGCGAAGAAGGGATGCGGTTCCCTGGCACCTGGCGCACCTTTGTCAGCGGGTTACCCTCGCTGGTTTGTGTGCGACCTACGGCTGTGCCTGCCGGGGGGCCATCCGCCGAGTTTTTCGATACTGCCCCCGCCTCGTCGCCCGCGCTTTCGCGGGGCCTGGCGCTTGGTTCGTTGTGCTCTCGTCGCGTGCTTTCGGTCTGTCTGGTCGCGGCGCCTCCTCAGTCGGTGATGGACCAAGTGTCTGCGGCCAGCCGTTCCGCGGTCAAGGGTTTGAGCGATTCGTACTACTCGTTTGTGAGGCGAGTGGAGCGTCAGAAGCGAGGCGTCAGCTTGCCTCGCGCGTGATGCCCGCAAAGCCAAGGAACTCGTCCTCCCACTCCAGGACGGCCTTCACGAGGTGCGGCGTGATCGGCTGCGGCTTGCCCTCGATGCCGCGCAGCCTGAACTCGTCGATGAGGAGCGTCGCGATGTCATCGAGGCCGCGCGTGTGCACGCCAATCTCGCGCTCGGTTTCCAGGATCAGCTCCACCAGCTCGCCGGCCAGTGAGATGCCTTCCTCGTTGAGCTGCTCCCAGATCCATTCGGCGCACTCCGTGAAGAGCTCGCCCTGGAGTCGACCGCGTTCGGCCATGCTTCCTCGCAGACGCGTTGTTTAGGGCGCCATGTTGCCCGTCTCGGCGGGGTTCGGGCAAATTACCCGGCGGCCCGCATCTCCGGCGCCGGAAGCCCGATCCCTGCGCGTATCGCCTTGAGGCGCATCACGTTTTCACGGTCCGGGCCTTTGCCGTCGAGCCCGGGAACCTCCAGGAAGAATGGCACATCCTTGAACGCCTTGTGGCGCATCAGCGTCGCGAAGCCTTCCAGTCCGAGGCAACCGTCGCCGATGTTTTCGTGGCGGTCGCGGAAGCCGCCGAGCGGCGTCTTGCTGTCGTTCGCGTGAACCGCCACCAGCCGTTCGAACCCGATGTGCTTGTCGAACCCGGCCATCGCCTCCTCGCAACCCGCCGGCGTCGAGATGTCGTACCCCATGGCGAACGCGTGGCACGTATCCAGGCAGACACCGACGCGCGGGTCGCCGTCGAGGCCGTGGATGATCGCGCCGAGTTCTTCCCACTTGCCCCCAATGCAGTTGCCCTGTCCCGCATTGTTTTCGAGCACCAGCAGCGTGTTGGCGGGAGTGGAATCGAGAACTTTGCGGATGTGACCGCAGATCGACGCCGTGATGGTGGAGTCCCAGCCCGCGCCGAGGTGACTCCCCACGTGGAAGATGGTGCCCGTCGCGCCTAACCGCTCACCCCATTCCAGCGACTGCTTCAGCGATTCGATGGAACGTGCAACGAGGGCCTCATCGGTGCTCCCGAGATTGATGAGGTAGACCCCGTGCAAGAACACCGGTATCGGCCAATCGGCGTGAAGGGCGCGGAACTCCTCGACCGCCGCGTCGGTGTGGACGGGCGCCTTCCACTGCTGCGGCGCCGAGGCGAAGAGCTGCATGGCTTCGGCGCCGATGGCGCGCGCGCGGTCGAAGACCTTCGGCAGGCCCCCGGCGCTGGAAACGTGGGCGCCGATGTACACAGCAAACCTCCCGGGACGACACGGTGAGCCACGAGTATACGGTTCGCGGTGAAAGTCGTTGACAGGCCGATGACCCGTTCGGATGATGCGGCCACAGGCGCCAGCCCCGGGAGGCCACCATGTTCCCCGACGTTCCACACACCGGTCTGCCACTCTCCGGCCTGCGGGTGATCGACTGCACCATCTGGCAACAGGGAACGTATTCGACCGCGATGCTGGCTGACTTCGGCGCCGACGTCGTGAAGGTCGAAGGACCGGAGTCGCCCGATCCCGGGCCGCGGCCAGGGTGGCGGCGTCACGGACGGCTACTTCCAGAGCCACAACCGCAACAAGCGCGGCATCGTCATCGACCTCAAACATCCCGAGGGCCGCGAAACGCTTCTGCGGCTCGTCGAGACGGCTGACGTATTCGTCCAGAACATGCGCCAGGGCGTCATGAAGCGCCTTGGCCTCGCCTACGACGACATGAAGGCGAGGAACGCCGGCATCATCTATGCCTCCGCCAGTGGCTATGGCAGCAAGGGGCCACACGCTGAGTGGCCGGCGATGGACATCCTCGGGCAGGCACGCGGCGGAACGATGATGATGCAGGGCCCGCCGGATCTCGCGCCCGATCTTTTCGTTCGGCGGCATGGCCGACCAGGTCGGCGCGATCTCCCTCTCCTACGGCATCCTCATCGCGCTCTGGCACCGGTCCCGAACGGGCGAGGGCCAGCAGCTCGACGCGTCGCTCCTCGGCGGCCAGGTCATGCTGCAGTCCTTCAACATCACCAACTCGATCTTCAGCGGACGCGTCCCGCCACGACGTTCCCGCCAGGAGTCCGAGCCGATGTGGAACGTTTACCGCTGCCGCGACGACCGCTACGTGGCCCTCAGCATGTCGCTCGTCGGGCGCTGGTGGAAGCCGTTCTGCGAAGCCGTCGAGCGCCCGGACCTTTTCGCCGACGAACGCTTCAGCACCTCCCGCAGCCAGCACGACCATCGCGGCGAGCTCATCGCCATCCTCGACGATCTGTTCGCCACGCGGGACCAGTGGGACTGGGTCAACGACCTCTGCGGGAAGGGACTCCCCGTCGCCCCGGTCCAGGACTACGGCCAGGTCGTCGATGACCCGCAGGTGGTGGCGAACGGCTACGTGGTGCCCTTCGCACATCCGACCGGTGAGGAGCTCCGCATGGTGGGGCCGGCCGTCCAGCTCGAAGCCAGCCCCGGCACCATCCGTCGCCCCGCGCCAGAGTTCGACGAGCACACCGAAGAGGTGCTGCTCGAAGCGGGCTTCGGCTGGGACGAGATCGCCCACCTCCGTGAAGTCGGCGCCATCGGCAGCCGCTAGCACGGGTCGACGCAACCCGGCCTCTGCCGCGCGCAGCGACAAACTCGACCTGCTCCACACAGCGGCGGCGTCCCTGCGGCCGAATCGGAGCCCCGAACGCAGCGCAGCGGAGTGAGCGGGTGCGCTCTCGACGTGGCCGCATCGCAGCGCGTTTCGCGTTGCCACCGTTGCGAGTCCGCGCCGTACGCATTAGGATAGGGGGGTACCCTATTCGGAGGCGCCGATGACGCCCGAAACCCAGAAGCAAGCATTGCGCCGGCTCAAGATTATCGGCGGCCAGGTGCAGGCCCTCGAAAAGCAGATCGAAGACGACCGCTACTGCATGGACGTGCTCGATCTCTCGCTGTCCATCCAGAAGGCGCTGCGCAGCCTCGATGGCCTCGTCATCGAGGGCCACCTGCGCACACACGTCATCGAGCAAATGACCGGCGGCGAAACAGAGCGCGCCGTCGGGGAGTTGCTCCGGCTCTACAAAGTCCAGGGGCCTGCTGAGGCCTGACCGGCACTACCACAAAAGGAGTTACCACATGTCTCAGACCATCAATCTCGAAATCACCGGCATGACCTGCGACCACTGCGTCCACGCCGTCACGGAGGCATCGAAATCGGCACCCGGCGTAACCGATGCGCACGTGAGCCTCGACGAAAAGGCTGCCGTGATCACGGGCGAGAGCATCGACGTGAAAGCGCTTCTCGCCGCGATCGAAGAAGAGGGCTACACCGCCACGGTGAAGTAGCCCTGGCGCTGACGAAAGGCAACAACGATGGCCACGACTGATCGAGCGGTCACGCTCGACATAACTGGTATGACGTGCGCTTCCTGCGTGCGGCGGGTGGAACGTGCCCTGGGCAAGGTGCCCGGCGTCGAGACCGCCAGCGTCAACTTCGCCGCCGAGACCGCACGCGTCACCCTCGCCGAGGACGTGGCGCTCCCCGCGCTCGTCGCTGCTGTGACCAAAGCCGGCTACGGCGCAGCGGAATCCTCACCCGATCACGGCGGCGACGAGCAGCGCGAAGCGCTCGCGCGCAGGACGCTGTACGCCCTCATCTTCGGCGCCGTTCTCGCCGTGCCCGCGATCGTCCTCGCGATGGCCATGGACATCGCCGATCTGCCCATCAACGGCGACGCCGAGCTCACGGGATGGATCCTGCTCGCGCTGACGACGCCCGTGCAGGTCGTGCTCGGCTGGCGCTTCTATCGGGGCTCGTACACGAGCCTGCGCCACCTGAACCCAAACATGGACGTCCTCGTGGCACTCGGCACGAGCGTCGCCTTCGGCTTCAGTGCCTGGACGGTGCTCGCGAACAACGGCCGCCACATGTTCTTTGACGTGAGCGCCGCCGTGCTCGTCTTCATCACCCTCGGCAAGTACTTCGAGGAGCGCGCAAAGACCGCTTCCTCGTCTGCGCTTCGGGCGTTGTTGGGCCTGTCCGCCCGCTCGGCCATGCTCCTCGTCGACGGGGTCGAGACGCCGACGCCGATCGAACAGGTTCGGCGCGGAGACATCTTCATCACCCGCCCCGGCGAGCGCGTCGCAGTCGACGGCGTCGTCCGGGCCGGCCAATCGACCGTTGACGAGTCCATGATCACCGGCGAGTCGATTCCCGTTGAGCGACGCGTCGGCGACGCCGTTATCGGTGGGACGGTCAACCAGAGCGGCGTCATCCACGTCGAGGCGACGGCCGTGGGCGACGAGACGGTGCTGCGCCAGATGGCGCGCATGGTGGAGGAGGCGCAGGGCTCGAAGGCGCCCATCCAGAAGCTCGTGGACCAGGTCGCAGCCGTCTTCGTCCCCGTCGTCATCCTGATAGCGGCGGGCGTCTTCCTGGCGTGGGGTTTGCTCGGCAGCTCGTGGACCGATGCGATGGTCTACGCCGTCGCCGTGCTCGTCATCGCCTGCCCCTGTGCACTGGGCCTCGCTACGCCGACGGCCATCATGGTCGGCAGCGGACTCGCGGCGGAGCGCGGCGTCCTCATTCGCAACGCCGAGGTGCTTGAACGCACGCGCGGGCTCGACGTCGTCGTCGCTGGACAAGACCGGCACCATCACCGAGGGCCGCCCGCAGGTGAGCGAGGTCATCCCCGTCGGCTCGCTCTCGCCGCGAGAGGTGCTGACCATCGTGGCCGCCGCGGAAATGGGCAGCGAGCACCCGCTGAGCCGTGCCGTAGTCGACGCCGCCGTCGACGAGGGCTACGAACTTCCGCCCGCGGAGTCGTTCGAGGCGCTCACGGCGCGCGGAGTCTCCGCGATCGTCGGCGGGCAACACATCCTCGTCGGCAACCGCGAGCTCTTCGCGGAGCGCGGCCTGGAGGTCGGCGACCGGGCAGAGCGCGAAGCCGCCATCCTCGGCGAAGCCGGCCGGACCGTCGTCTTCGCCGCCTTCGATGGGCGCGTCGAGGCCGTCATCGGCATCGGCGACGAAGTCAAGCAGAACGCCCCGCGAGCCGTGTCCGCGCTCAAGGCGCTGGGACTGCGCGTCATCATGATGACCGGCGACAACGAACGCGCCGCCCGCACGGTGGCTCAGAACGTCGGCATCGACGAGGTGCACGCCGGAGCGCGCCCCGAGGACAAGCTCGCGCTCGTGCGCCAGCTCCAGTCGCAGCACCTCCATGTCGCGATGGTCGGCGACGGCGTGAACGACACGCCCGCGCTCGTGCAGGCCGACATCGGCATCGCCATGAGCACCGGCACGGACGTCGCGATGCAGTCCGGCGACATAACGCTGCTCAACGGTGACGTCTCGAAGATCGCCGAGGCGATCACGCTGAGCCGGGCCACGCTTCACACCATCCGCCAGAACCTGGTCTGGGCGTTTGGCTACAACGTCGTCGCCATCCCCCTGGCCGCCTCCGGCCTGCTGAACCCGATCATCGCCGGCGCGACCATGGCGTTCAGCTCCGTCAGCGTGATGGCCAACAGCCTCCGACTGCGGACGCAGGCCCGCGCGATCGCGGAACGCAGCGGTAACGCCTACGCGGGCCCGCGCGAGAGTTTTGTAGCCGCCAACCGCGGGCCGCTGTTCGCCATCGCGGCCGCCACCGCTGTGCTCGTCGTGCCGCTCGTCGTCTTCACCGGCATCGACCGTGCCTGGTTCGGATAGCGGGCACCTGGCCGTCGGCTACCGCCGGCCCACGTTAACGACGCCCACACGCATCACGACTCGAGCGCTGGTACACTTTCGGCCATGAAGCGAGCCAACACCCGATCCGTCCGCGCAGGCACTATCACCATTGGCGGAGGCGCGCCCATCGTCGTGCAATCGATGGCGGCCACGCGCACGCAGGACATCGAGGCGACGGTCAACCAGGTCGAGATGATCCACAACGCCGGCGCCGGGCTGGTGCGCGTCGCAGTGGACAACCCGAAGGACGTCGCAGCCCTCGCCGAAGTCCGGGCGCGCGTGCCGCAGGCGAACCTCGTCGTCGACCTCCAGGAGAACTACCGCCTGGTGACGCAGGTCGCGCCCGCACGTGAACAAGGTGCGCTACAACCCCGGCCACCTCTACCACCACGAGAAGTCGAAGCCCGCGCGCGACAAGGTCGCCTTCATCGCCGAGACAGCCGAGAAGAACGACTGCGCCATCCGCGTCGGCGTGAACTGCGGCTCCGTCGACCCCGCGATGGCGGAGAAGTTCGACGGCGCCGACCCGCCCGAACTCCATGGCGTTTCCGCCATGGTCGAGAGCGCGATCGAGCACTGCCGCTTCCTCGACGACCTCGGCTTCACCCGCTACGTCGTCTCGATGAAGGACAGCGACCCCCGCAAGGTCATCGAGGGGAACACGCGCTTTGCCGCCGTGCGGCCGGACGTCCCGCTCCATCTCGGCGTGACCGAGGCCGGGCTGCTTCCCGACGGCGTCCTCAAGACGCGCATCGCCTTCGAGCAGCTCCTCAGCCGCGGCATCGGCGACACGATCCGCGTCTCGCTCACGCTGCCCTTCGCCGACAAGTGGAAGGAAGTCGAGGCCGGCAAGCAGATCATCACGGACATCGAGGCCGGGCGGTTCCGCTCGGTGCCGGTCTTCCAGGACCACGGCCTGAACATCATCAGCTGTCCCAGCTGCAGCCGCGTCGAGAACGAAGCCTTCATCGACCTCGCCTTCAACGTGAAGGAGATGGCTGCCTACGCGAAGCCGTACGACATCACCATCGCCGTGATGGGCTGCCGCGTGAACGGCCCGGGCGAGACCGACGACGCCGACCTTGGCCTCTGGTGCGCCCCCAACTTCGTCAACCTCAAGCGCGGCGAGGAAGAGCTCGGCGCCTTCCCCTACGACACCGTCCTCGACCGCCTCAAGGTCGAACTCGACGCGATCATCGAACAGAAGAAGCTGGCAGGGACAACCGCGTGAGCCTCGGTTCCGTCGTCAACATCACCCGCTACCCCGTGAAGTCGATGCGCGGCGAGGCGCTCGATACCGTTGACATCGACTTCGTCGGCCTCCCCTTCGACCGCGCGTTCGCGTTCGTGCAGGACGGCGTGCTCTCGCCCTTTCCCTGGTTCACGGCGCGAGACTGCCCGCAGATGCTCCAGTGCCAGCCCACTCTCAGCGATGGCAAATGGCCGGAGGTGCGCGTCGCGACGCCGGACGGCGAGTTCGACCTGGCGAGCCCCGAGCTGAAGGCAAAGCTGCAGGATTGGAGCGGCATCGCTGCGTCCCTGCGTTCGGACTACCGCGGCTGCCAGGACGTGGCCTACGTCTCCGTCATCTCGACCGCCACCATCCGCGCTCTCACCGAGGCTGGCGGCGTTGAAAACGACCACCGCCGCTTCCGCATGAACTTCGTGGTCGACATCGGCGACGAACCGTTCGCCGAGAACGCCTGGGCGGGCAAGCAGGTGACCATCGGCGGCGCCACCATCGCCGTACATGAGCCTGACCGGCGCTGCAACATGATTACGCTCCATCCCGACACCGGCGCATCAACGCCTGCCGTGCTGAAGAAGGCCGGCGAGCTCAACAACGCCTGCGCCGGGATGTATTGCTCAGTCCTGGTCGAGGGCCGCGTCGCCGTCGGCGACTCCCTCTCGCTCTAGCTCCCGTCACCTGAGTCACCGCCTGTTTGCGAACAGAAAGGAGGCCCGGACGAATATTATCGTCCGGGCCCTCTCTTCGGGGTCGCGTAAGCGAGCGTGTGGGGTCGCGCGGCTCACCGCCCGAGACGTGATACCGGCCGAGGCGCCGTCACAGCCGTAACGGTCGGGCCGACGTTGCCATCATCGGACGCCACCTGCAGGCCCTGCACGTTGCCGATGTTCGCCGTGATGCCGCCGCCGGTGCTGACAATCTTGGGGGTGATGACCCACTTCCCGTGGTTGCAGGTCCACTTGCTGCCGTCCGAGGCGATGAACGAGTCCCCATCGTCGACCATCACGACAACGCCCGTCGACGCCCTGATGTTGCAACCGTTCGGCTGCCCGATGCAGACGGTCGCCGTGCAAAACCTGACCATCGCGTTAGCGGGGGCGGCGGTCATCGCCACAGCGCCCACAAGCACCAGGCCCAGGAGCCCGGCGACGCCCGTCCAGCGCAGCAGGCTCGTTGTCCCACGCTTGTGCCCGCCGACCTTGCTTTCCTCGCCCGCCTTCGTGTTCGTGTCTTCGGTGAAATTCATGGCTAATCCCTCCCGTGTGTGTTGCACGGAAGATTGCCGGTTCGCGGCCAGCGAACCCATCACGCCCCACTCACATCTGGCTCACATGTCGTGACGGTGGGTCCTGCGGCGATGTCGTGCCGCGCGCGTTGCGTCAGAGCCGCTCGACTTCCAGAGAGTTCAGCGGAATAACGGCCGCGAATGGCAGGTACATCAAGGCACATTCAGGCCAAGGCGCGATGTCGGAGGCGGCGACGGCGGCGAGGGCATCGGCAGCGATGGCGTGTGCGGCCACCTCGTCGTCCGCCCAACGATCGGCCCAATGGGTAGCTGCCTCGAACTCCGACTTGCCGACTCGCTTGAACATCAACTCCCAGACACGCCGAGTTCCCGCTGAGGATCCGGTTGGGGCGCAGGCCATTTCCACGTCGTCGATGGCGGCGTGCAACTCGGTGCCGCGCGTTTCATACACCCTGTCGAGCGCCCGCGTGGCTGCATCCTGTGCCGCGTGTAGCAAATCGAGCGGAACGGCGTCATTCCGCATTCGGGCAACGAGGAGAGCGTTGCCCCACGGCGGATCGGTCAGTGCTCGCAAACGTGTCCCGAACCGGCCGAACCGGCTGTCCGCCGGGACAGGCACTCCTGGAGCTAGGCCGTCGCCAAGGGACGCCAAAGGTAGCACGTCCAGGAAAGGCGCATAACCGCTGGCGAACCAACCCCAGGTGACGACATCCGGGAGCGTCAGCACCGTTGCGGCGCCGATGGCGCATCCGAGCACATCGAGGCGCCGCTTTCCTTCGGGCGTGCGGGGCAGGCGCGCAATCGCTGCACGCTGAGCACGCTCGACGTCGGATCGTCGGTCGCCGCTCATCGACTCGACCTGGAGCCAATCGATTCCGCCGAATGCTGCCTTCCCTACCCGGTCGGCGGCCACCACCTTGTCCCAAGCTCGTTCATCGAGGTTCTCCAGGCCACGCACGTACGCTTCGACTTGGCCGCTGTTCAGTCCAAACATCAAACGCTCCTCGATCGGCCGTCGTTCATCGGCGCGGACTCTACCCGGGAGTGTCAGGCGGGTCTAGGAGATGGAGCCGGTGACGCTCACCGTGCGGAACATGAACAGCGCAACCGCCGCCACCGCCCTCGTCGCCGCGGTCCAGCACATCGCAGAGAGCCTGGAGCGTATCGCCGCCACACTGCCCGCCGACCGCAAGGACACGATCGAGAAGCACTCGCTCGAGTTGCGAAGGATCAAGGCCGGACTGATAGCTGAGCTGGCGTAGAGTCGCGTCAGCCCGTGCCCTTTGGCACGAACTCCGACATGAACTTGATCCTGATCGCCTCGCACCGTTCGGTCAGCTTGTGGATGTCTGCAATCTCAACTGGCGTCGGCGTAACGAACGCTCCTTCTCTGACCTCCCACCTCCCGCGCGGAGCAGCTCGGTACTCCCCGACGTTTGCCGGGTCGCCCTCTGTCAGCGCGATGTAGCCACAGTGCACGTTGGTGTTGCGATCGCGCCGGAGGTCAGCCATGTCCTTGTGCATCGCTTCGATCGACTTGACCCGAGCTTCATTGGCGGCACCGTGGTACTTCGCTAGCCGCCACCAAGCGTCTTCGATCTGCGCGTCGTTGCACCTGTCGAGCCAGAGTCCCCCGATTGCGGGATCGCGCGGATTGACCATCGAGGTGGCGGCGAACTTCACGAGCACCATGAGCTGCCCGTACGAGACCACGAAGCCGCCGAGTGCGAATTCCAAGCTCGCCTGCAGGTCGATGCGTGGGTTGGTCATGCAAGGTTCCGCGCCCTGTTCGTCCTGGCGTTCCGTGGCTTTGTGTGATCATTGTGTGATCAGAGGGCCATTTTCGGCCCCCTGTAGATTTAAAAATGGTGGAGACGCGGGAGAGTTGAACTCCCGGTCCAGATAAGTTCAGCTCCGGATTGTCCTACAGGCTTTCCCACCGATTGGGATCTCGCCGGCTGCTACAGTGGTGGTCCCCATGCAAACCGGCCAGCCGATAAATCTTTCGCTGAGCGCATCGGCGTCCCTCAGCGGCATCCCGGCATTGCAGCGTCTCATCGCAGGCCCACCGGGCCGAGACTTGCGCGAGACGTCGTCGCTAGTTAAGCGGCGAGAGCGAGTTGACGATTGCCAACTATTTTTGGTCGCCTGATTAACGAGGGTGACAACCAACCTCGGCCTGCTATCCGGCTACCTAGCTTCCTGTCGAATCCCTTCGTCCCCGTGATGCCACAATTATAGCACGCCTGTTCGCCAGTCGGCGCGATTCCCGCGCTTGCCTGCCGCTGTACGCTCACATCATGAACGAACGGGTCGTCTTCCTCTTCGACGTCGATAACACCCTCCTCAACAACGACCGCGTCATCGAAGACCTGCAACGCCACCTCACGCGCACCTTTGGCGCCGCCATGATGCATGAGTACTGGGCCATCTTCGAGGATTTCCGGGACGATCTCGGCTACGCCGACTACCTCGGCGCCCTGCAGCTCTTCCGCACGCGCCACCCACGCGACCCGCACATCCTCGAGATGTCCTCATACCTCGTCGACTACCCGTTCGCGAACCGCATCTACCCCGGCGCGCTCGACGCCGTGGATGCCGTCGGCCCGTGGGGCCGCGCCGCCATCCTCTCGGACGGTGATGTCGTCTTCCAGCCCCGCAAGGTCCAACGCTCGGGCCTCTTCGACGCCGTCGATGGCCGCGTGCTCATCTACGTCCACAAGGAGGAGATGCTCGAAGACGTGGCCACGCGCTTCCCCGCCGACCACTACGTCATGATGGACGACAAGCTACGGCTGCTCACCGCGATGAAAGACGCCTGGGGCGCCCGCCTGACGACCGTCTTCGTCCAGCAGGGCCACTACGCCGCCGACCCCGCGATCCTCTCGCACTTTCCGCCGGCGACGTTGACGATCGAACGCATCGACCAATTGCAGGACTTCGATTTCGGCGATGCCTGGACGCCCGGCCACCTGCCGCCGCCCCGGGTCCTGCGAGACTGACACCGCTTGCATGCCCTCACGCGTGCCGGCGCACCGCCTGGGCCACGTCGCGCTTCATGTCGCGTTCCTTCAGAACCTGACGCTTGTCATAACGCTTCAAACCGCGTCCCAGCCCGAGCTCGACCTTCGCCTTGCCGCGCTTGAAGTACATCGCCAGCGGGATGAGCGTCAGCCCTTGCTGCCCGAGCTGTTCGGCGATCTTCGCGATCTCTCGCTTGTGGAGCAGCAGCTTGCGGTCACGAACCGGGTCGTGGGATGCGTAACCCGCGTTCGCGTACGGCGCGATGTGCGCGTCCTGCAGCCAGATTTCGCCACCCTTGAGCCGCGCATAGGAACCCAGCAACTGCACGTTGTGGTCGCGCACCGACTTGATCTCGGAGCCGCTCAGCACGATCCCCGCCTCGAAACGCTGGAGGATCTCGTAGTCGTGCCGCGCGCGGCGATTCTGCGCGATGGTGGAAGAGTTCGGGTCGGGCATGGTGTCCTGCGAGCGAACCGCTCAACGGGTAGTAGATCGAGTGTACCGGTTGGCGCTACTTCCCGCGCAGCATATCGATCGCCTTGAACACCTGGATGTCGCCGTTGTTGATGTAGTCGTCCGACGTCATCGGCAGCTCCACGTCCGGCTTGATCCCGACGCCTTCGATCTGGTCGCCGTTCGGCGTGAACCACCGCCCCACCGAGAGGTACAGCGCGCCGCAGCCCGCCGGATCGCCGCACTTCGTCAGCTGCTGCAACTGGTTCACGGTTCCCTTGCCGAAGCTCCGCGTGCCCACGATCTTCGCGCGGCCGTTATCGTGCAGCGCTCCCGCCACGATCTCCGATCCGCTCGCGCTCGACTGGTCCTGGAGGATGACGATCGGGATGGTCGTCGCCAGGCCGCCTGGGTTCGCCTTCGCCGTGGTTACCTTCCCGTCGGCGTCCTTCTGCGAGACGATCGTGCCGCCGTCCATGAACTCGTCGGCAACCGCCAGCGCCGAGCTGAGCAGGCCGCCCGTGTCGCCGCGTAGGTCGAGGATCAGGCCCACGTAGCCTTTCCCGCTGATCGCCTTGAGCTTCGTCACCAGTTCGTCGTGCGTGTTCTCACGGAACTCCGACACGTTGATATAGGCGATGTCCGTCGCCTCTTTGCCGTCACGGTCCACGAGCTTCGTGCCGCTCTCGCCCGGGATCACTTCGAGGTTCGGTTCCGAGAACACGCTATCGACGGGGATGTCGCCGCGCGTAATCGTGATCGTCTGCTGCTCGCCGCCCGTGTGCTGGACCAGCAGCGTGACCTGCGTCCCCTTCGGCCCGCGGATCTTCTGCACGGCCTGCTGAGCGCTCCAGCCGTCCGTCTTCTCGCCGTCGACCTCGAGGATGATGTCGCCCGACTTGATCCCGGCCGCCTCGGCGGGCGTGTCGCGTATCGGCGCCACGACCTGCACCGGCCCCGTCGCGTCCGAAATGCTCGCCCCGATACCCTCGAAGCTCGAGCTCAGGTCGAGGTCGCCTGCGTTCAGGTCCGCCTGCGTCAGGTAGGTCGTGTGCGGGTCGTTGAGCGAGGTGATGACACCGTTGATCGCGGCCTTGCGAATCGTGTCCGCATCGAGCGCGGCGCGGTCGACATAATCGCTCTTCAGGATGCTGTAGATCTCATCGATGATCGCGCCGCCCGCCGGGTCGTTCGCGCTGACCACCGGAGTGTTGCTGGTCGCCGCGGGGGAAGACGAACTGCCCGTCTGATCGCTGACCAGGTACCCGAGCCCGAAGGCGAGCGTGACGATCGCGAGGAGCAGAAAAACGCCGACAGCGGTGCGCGCCGAGCGCTCGCTGAGGCTCGGAGCCGACTGATCGCGGGGAACTTCCATGCGGGGCGCGCACTGCCTTCGCCGGGGCTAGCCGGCCGGAGATTGACGCTGAGTGTACCAGCGGCCTGATCCGGGCAGCAATTTGAGCGATTACCGCCCGTTTACTGCATCCTCGCTCGTTAGTGATTTAACTTCGCACTATATCAGTTATGCAGTGTAGACCGGCAGGGACGGCCATCACAGCCCCTGGCGCCTGCCCGACGCCCGCTGAAAGTGCCACGCTTCCGCTACCAAAGAGCCGGGCCACGCCGTAGTGGTTCACCGAAGCACCACGAACACGTCACGCGCTGCGCGTTGTTCTGTCACCCGCGCACCCTGAACAATCGGGACACCTGATCGACAACCATGGAGACCGGTTGCGGTCAGGGTGCTTGTTCGGGGGAGCAAAGCGATGCAGTGGCCGTCCACGGATCCGGCGAAGGACGCCGGAGCACCTCAACGACTTTCATTAGAAGAGCAGCAGCAGCTGGTGATGCAGTACGCCCCGCTTGTCCGGCGCGTCGCGCGTTCGCTGCCGCTGGAAATCCCGGGGCTCCTGGAGTTCGAAGACGCCGTCGGGTACGGCACTTGCGGCCTCGTCGAGGCGGTCCGCCGCTACGACCCCTCCAAGGGCACCAACTTCCATGCCTATGCCGTCCAGCGCATCCGCGGTTCGATGATCGACGCCTTCCGGCGCATGGACCGCCTGAGCCGCACCATGCGGCAGAAGGCGCGCGACGTACAGCGCGCCCAGGGCGAGCTCGAGACCGTTCTCGGCCGCTCACCCAGCGAGCGCGAGGCGGCCGAGCACCTCGGCATCACCCTCGACCAGTATCGCGACGCCAGCGCCAACTCGCGCTGGGTAACCGTCTCCCTGGACCGCATGCTCGAACGTGACGCCGACGGCGACTCCTTCCCGGCGGCGGAGATGCCCACAGCCGATGAGGACATCGACTTCACCCGCAGCTTCGAAGAGAAGGAGCTGTACGAGGACCTCGCGAAGTCCGTCCAGGGCCTGCCCGAACGTGAGCGGCTCGTTGTTTCTCTTTATTATGTCGAGCATCTGACGATGAAAGACATCGCCAATGTGCTCTCGGTGTCGGAAACGCGCGTCAGCCAGCTCCACGCCCAGGCCGTGAAGCGGCTGCGCCGTGCGCTCTTGAGCGACGCCGCCTGAGCAGATGGACATTCGAATGTTGGTGGCAGAGCCGGGCAGCGAAGCGTGCTTCGCTGATCCGGTGACGAAGGTGTCGGGAGAGTCCCGGTTTTTGCACTTTTCGTTCACCGGAACCCTACTAGGACGGCCGGCCTTGCCGAAGATAGTTAGTGACAGCCGCTTGTGCGTGGACCTTCAACCCACCGCACGGCGCGTCGCCACCAGGCAGAGTTAATTGCGGGCTGATGCTCGCGCACTCGCAACTCGCGAGACGGGGGACGAAAACCGATGGCAGACCGGCAGGATGTTGGCTACAAGAGCGCCGTAGCGTTCGTCACGCACACTCGCGAATATCGGTCCTCTGAGGTGTTGCCCGCGCTCGCGCGGCATGGTTTCACCACCACCGAGCGGCCCCACGACCGCGAGACCGAGCGACTGCTTTCGCAGTTCGACCCCGATCTCGTCGTCCTGGCCATCGACCCGCGGATGGACGATGACCTGCAACTCGTGCGGAACATCAGCCGCCATTGCAACGCGGCGCTCATGGTGTTGGCCCCGGGGCCCGCACAAGGCTGGCCTGAACTACGCCCTCGAAGCCGGCGCGGACGTCTGCGTACTCGATACGGACGGCATCGAGTACCTCTCGGCCCAGCTGGGCGCATTGTCCCGCCGCAAGGGGCCGTCCCAGCCCGTGGACGAAGACGACGGCCCCAGCACCATTACCGTGCGCGACCTCGTCCTCGATTTCGACCGCTGCCAGGCCGTGCGGGACGACGAGACCATTCCGCTCACTCCGACGGAGTTCAAGATCCTCGCCTACCTCGCCCGCAACGCCGGGAAGGTCGTCAGCCCCGTGGAAATCCTCCGCGCGGTGCAGGACTACACGTACTCCGACCGCGAGGCGCAGGAAATCGTGAAGGTCTACATCCGGCGCATCCGCCGCAAGGTGGAAGCAGACCCGGCGGACCCTAACTACATCGTGAATGTGCGCGGCTTCGGTTACATGCTCGAACGCCGCGGCGACCGCCGCGGCGGCGCACGCGTCAGCGAAGCCGCGTAGCCTCGCTCCGGCTCCGCTACACGCGGCCAGGCCCGCCGGCATCGAGTCCGGTGGGCTTGAAACCCGGTGCTAGAATGGCGCCATGAACGCCACGCTTTCCCAGGTCCTCAACCTATCCGGAAACCACGCTTCGTTGCGCGACGCCGAGGCCGTTCGACAGAACATCGATGCCATCGTCCGCCTCGCCGTCTTCGGCACGCCTGACGAACAGAGCCTTGCCCGCTACGCAATCCGCGCCGCTGCTCCCCAGCTGGGCGCCGTCCCGTCATCCATAGCCGGCCTCTACAACGCGCGCGGCCGTGGAGAACTGAGCGGTTTCACCGTCCCGGCCGTGAACATCCGCGGGATGGCCTATGACATGTCCCGCGCACTGTTCCGCGCGATGCAAAACACAGGCGCCGCGGCGACCGTCTTCGAACTGGCCCGCTCCGAGATGGGCTACACCTTCCAGGACCCCGCGGAACTCGCCACCGTTGTCATCGCCGGCGCCATCGCCGAAGGCTACCAGGGGCCCGTCTTCATCCAGGGCGACCACTTCCAGGCCAACGCCAAGAAGTTCGCGACCGATGCCGAGGGAGAGACGCACGCCCTCGAGGAGCTCATCCGCCAGGCCGTCGCGGCGCAGTTCTATTGCATCGACATCGACGCCTCCACGCTCGTCGACCTCAGCTTCGACAAGGTCGCCGATCAGCAGGCGCCGAATGCTCGCCTCACGGCGCGTCTTGCGAAGCTCGTGCGCGAACTGGAGCCGAACGGCGTCGAAATCTCGATCGGTGGCGAAATCGGCGAGGTTGGCAAGGAAAACAGCACCGTCGAAGAGCTCACCGCCTACGTCGATGGCTTCCGCGCGATTGTCGGGCCCTGACATGAAAGGCATCTCGAAGGTCAGCGTCCAGACGGGCACCAGCCACGGCGGCATTCCCCTGCCCGACGGCTCCATCGCGAAGGTCGCCATCGACTTCGAGACGCTCCGCCAGATGTCACAGGTGGCGCGTGAACGCTACGGCATGGCCGGGGCCGTCCAACACGGCGCCAGCACGCTCCCGGATGAGCTGTTCCACCGCTTCCCGGAGGTCGACACGGCCGAAATCCACCTCGCCACGGGCTTCCAGAACCTGTTGATGGACCACCCGAAGTTCCCCGCCGCCTTGCTCAAGGAGATGCACGCCTACGCCGACCGCGACCTTGCCGACGAGCGCAAGCAGGGCGAGACCGACATCCAGTTCTTCTACAAGACCCGCAAAAAGGCGTGGGGGCCGTTCAAGCAGCAGACCTGGGACCTGCCGGCGGAGGTCCGCTCGGCGCTGGGCAGCACGCTCCAGGACAAGTTCGAGTTCCTCATTCGGCAGCTCAAAGCAAACGACACTCGAGAGGTGACGTTGCGTTACGTCAACCACAAGCCTGTCGAGGTCGCAGGTCCGCCGATCGGCGCCGGAGCCTGAGCACAAACTCGCGTCCCGGGAAATCTTTACCTTCGCTTCGGCGGATCACGGCTACGGTGGAACGAACTACTGTTGGAGCTCACACCGAATGCGTGTGTTAGTCGTTGAAGACGAAGAACCAATCGCGAGCGCGATAGAACGTGGCCTGATCAAGATCGGCTATGCCGTCGATGTCGCAGCCGACGGCGCCGAAGCCATCGAAAAGGCGACCGTCAATAACTACGACGTCGTCTGCCTCGATTTGAATCTCCCCCGCGTGGACGGGCTTGAAGTGTGCCGCCGCCTGCGCGAAGATCGTTTCGCTGGCGGAATTATTATGTTGACTGCGCGCAGCTCGATCAAAGAGCGAATCGAGGGCCTCGACCGCGGAGCCGACGATTATCTCGTCAAGCCATTCGCGTTTAGCGAGCTCGCCGCTCGCATCCGTGCCGTCACCCGCCGCGAAGGCGGCCTGCGCGAGCCCGTGCTCAACACCCGTGGCCTCGAGCTCGATCCCAACACGAACCGCGCCAAGCGTGACGACCGCGATATCCACCTGACGCCCAAGGAGTTCGCGCTCGTGTACTATCTCGCGCGAAACGAGGGCCGCGCCGTGCCGCAGGAGGAACTCCTGGAGCACATCTGGGATGAGCACGCCAACCCCTTCACGCAGACCGTCAAAGTGCACATGAACAACCTCCGCCGCAAGCTCAACGAAGGATTCGAAGAGCAGTTAATCGAGACAATCCGAGGAAAGGGTTACGTCCTCTAGCGTGCGCATGCCGTCGTTCACGCGGACCGTGCGCTTCCGGCTCACGATCTGGTATTCCAGCTTGCTCCTCGTGTTCGGCGTCGCCTTCGTCGTCGCGCTCAACCTTGCCGTCCGCCTGGACCAGCCCACGCTCTACGACATCGACGGAGTCTGGTTCCGCGGCCCTGTACCCACGGGCCAACCGGGCCAGGCGCTCGGCATCCAGCCGGTCGTTACGCTTCGCCAGGCCGAAGACCAACTCTATTCGCAGAACCTCGACCATCTCCGTACCTGGTCGTTGGTGGCTGTCGTTGGGCTCGCGCTCGCGTCCGGAGTCGGCGGTTATGTCCTTTCCGGCATGATGCTCCGTCCCGTCCGCGACATTACCCGCGTCGCATCGGAAATCAGCGCATCCAATCTCAAGCAGCGCATCAACCACCAGGGCCCCGAGGACGAACTCTGGGCACTCTCCGAGACCTTCGACTCGATGATCGACCGCCTGGAGACGTCCTTCGAAAGGCAGCGCCAGTTCGTCCAGGACGCCTCCCATGAGCTCCGCACTCCGCTCGCAGCTATCCGCACGAACATCGAGGTCATGGAGATGGACCCTGATGTGACCGTCGAGGAGTACCGCGACCTCGTCGAGACCGTGAAAGCGCAGACGGCGCGCCTCACCCGCCTCAGCGAAGACCTCCTGCTGCTCACCAGCGAGGACAAAGAGTCGCTCGAGAAGGAACCGGTGCGCCTTGCCGACGTCGGCCGCGAGGTCGTCAAACAGCTCCTGCCCCTTGCCGCCACGAAGAGCGTTGTCCTCCGCGTCGAAGGCGACGAATCGCTCGAAACCGAATCGAACGCCGACCTCCTCTACCGCTGCGTCTTCAACCTCGTGGACAACGCCATCAAGTACTCCGGCCAGGACACTTCCGTAGCCGTTCGCACCGCGACGCGCGACGGCAAGGCGATCATCGAGGTGGCCGATACCGGGGCCGGCATTCCCGAAGATGAGGTCGACCGCATCTTCGACCGCTTCTACCGCGTCGACAAAGGCCGCAGCCGCCGCGAGGGCGGCAGCGGACTCGGCCTGGCGATCGTCCAGGACCTCGTGCACGCGCTCGGCGGTACCGTCGGGGTACGGTCCGCACCGGGTCGCGGCTCGACCTTCACCATCTCGCTCCCGCTCACAACCCCGGACGATGGCCCTCCATCGGCGCCGCCTCACGTCAACCCCGGCGCGCAGCCATCGGCCTCGATCTCTTGACCCACCTTCGCGTCGCCTATACGTTCCGGTGACGCGTTCTGAGGCACAATCAGTAAGCCTCCCCACGGCACGCTGACAGGGCCCGACGCTACGGTTTGAGCGGCAAGGAGAGAACCTTTGGCGACTTTGCTCGATGGGATCGAAAGCCCGGCCGATCTACGCGGCCTCTCCTTTGAACAGCTGCAGCAGCTGGCCGGCGAAATCCGCGAATTCCTCGTCGATACCGTCCACTGCATCGGTGACGGCGGCCACCTCGCTTCGAACCTCGGCGTCGTCGAGCTCTCCATCATCCTCCACAGGCTGTTCGACACCCCCCACGACAAGATCGTCTGGGATGTAAGCCACCAGGTGTATGTCCATAAGATCCTCACCGGCCGGCGCGCCCGCATGGATACCATCCGCCAGTACCAGGGCCTCTCCGGCTTCGCCGACCGCAAGGAAAGCGACCACGATGCCTTCGGCGCCGGACACGCTGGAACGTCTATTTCGGCGGCAGCGGGCATGGCCGTCGCGCGCGATCTCAAGGGCGAGGACTTTAGCGTCGTCGCCATCATCGGCGACGGGGCGATGACCGCCGGCATGGCCCTGGAAGCCATGAACCACGCGGGCCACCTCCACGAGGACATGATCGTCGTGCTCAACGACAACGCCATGTCGATCTCGCCGAACGTCGGTGCCCTCAGCCGGAACGTGAACAAACTGCGCGTGGATCCGCTCTACCGGACGGCGAAGCGCGAAATCGGCGAAATCGTCGAACACCTGCCCCTCGGCCACCAGATGTGGCAGGGCGCAAAACGCGTCAAGGCCAGCATGCGCGACCTTCTCGTCCCGGCGAGCTTCTGGGAGCAGTTCGGCTTCGAGTACTACGGCCCCATCGATGGCCACGACCTGCACGAGCTCGAAGCAACGCTGCTCGCCATCCAGAAGGTCCGCGGCAAGCCCGTGCTGCTCCACATCCTCACCGAGAAGGGCCATGGCGTCCCGGAAGCGGCCGCCGACCCCGTGAAGAGCCACAGCGGCACCTACTGGCTCAAGCGTTCCCCGGCGCCGGGCTCGCCGCCCCCGCTGCCCACCTACAGCCAGGTCTTCGCCGACGCCACCAACGAGCTCATCGAATCGGACAGCAGGGTCGTCGCCGTGACGGCCGCCATGCTCGAAGGCACCGGCCTGACCCCCGTCGCAAAGAAGCACCCCGACCGGGTCTTCGATGTCGGCATTGCGGAACAGCACGCCGTGACGTTCGCCGCCGGCCTCGCCACGCAGGGGATCAGGCCGATCGCCGCGATCTACTCGACATTCCTGCAGCGCGGCTTCGACTCGGTTGTCCACGACGTGGTCGTCCAGAACCTGCCCGTCGTGTTCGCGCTCGACCGCGCTGGCTTTGTCGGCGACGACGGCAAGACGCACCAGGGGTTCATCGACATCAGTTACCTGCGCTGCCTTCCGAACATGGTCGTCAGCGCACCGAAAGACGAGAAAGAACTCCGCGACCTGCTCTACACGGGCGTGAACCACGACGGTCCCTTCGCCGTGCGATTCCCGCGCGGCACCGGCCCCGGGGCGCCCACCGACCTGCCCATGACGGCGATCCCGATTGGTCGCGCCGAGGTTCTGCGTGAAGGCGCCGACGTCACACTCGTCGGATTCGGCGTTTCTGTCGTCGAGTGCATGAAGGCGGCCGACATTCTCGAGGAAGCCGGCGTGGCCGCCACCGTCGTCAACGCCAGGTTCGCCAAGCCATTGGATACGGAGCTCCTCGCCCGGCTCGCCACGTCCACCGGAGGGATTGTGACCGCTGAAGAGAACGTCGCCGCCGGCGGCTTCGGCGAAGGCGTGCTCGAGGCTCTCTCCGAACGACGCCTCGCCGACCGCTTCCTCGTTGGCCTGACCATGCCTGACAGCATCGTCGACCATGGCCCCCAGACCACCTTCCGGCAGCTCTACCAGCTCGACGGCGCGGGGATCGCCGCGCGAACGCTGGAAGCGTTGCGCCTGGCCACGCCCCCCGATTCCGAGGACCGGCCGGCCGGCGCTCTCACGACCGCGTAAGCTCCTCACCCTATGGCCACTACCCCGACCTCTGCCCCGACCGTCCTGGAGGCCCATCGCGACGAACTCGAAAGCGCGCTGAAGGCGGCCGTCGGCGCTGGCGGCGATCCACTGACTGCCGCTTGTCGTTATGTTTTGGGTTGGGAGGACGAGCGCGGCTCGCCCGTCGCTCGCGGTGGCAAGCGCATCCGCCCGGCACTCTGCCTGTTCGCCGCTGAAGCGTTTGGCGGCCCGATCGACGAGGCACTGCCCGGCGCCGTCGCGATCGAGCTCGTCCACAACTTTTCGCTCGTCCACGACGAGATCCAGGACAAGGACGAACAGCGTCACGGCCACGCAACTATCTGGGCCCGAATGGGCGAAGCGCAGGCCATCAACGTCGGCGACTTCCTCTACACGCGCGCCTTTCGGGCGCTCACGTCCGGCGCAGGTGACGCCGGACGTCGCCTGCGTGCTCTCGAACTGCTGAACGACGCGGTTCAGCGCATGATCACGGGCCAGTGGTTCGACATCGAATTCGAAACGCGCGACCGCGTCAGCGTCGACGAATACCTGGAGATGGTCGCCGGCAAGACCGGCGCACTCCTCAGTGCCCCGCTTGAGATTGGCGCGATCCTGGCGGGGGTCGACCCCGAACGTGCCGCGCTGGTCGGACGCTGGGGCGCCCTCGTCGGGGCGGCGTTCCAGGCCCAGGACGACTACCTCGGAATCTGGGGAAACCCTAACCAGACCGGTAAGTCCAACACCAACGACATCGCCAGGCGAAAGAAGACGCTCCCTATCGTCCACGCGCTGGGCGACGCCGACTTTGGTGCCGTGGTTGCGAAGGTCTACCGCCAGCCCGCCATTTCAGACCAAGACATCGCGGCAGTCGTCACGGCGCTCGACTCCGCCGGGTCGGCTGAGTACTGCCGCGAGCGCGCCCGCAGCCAGGCGCACGAAGCCGATGTCGTTCTCGACACCCTGGGCCTCGATGACGCCGCCCGCGCACAGTTCCGGGCCATCGCGCGGTACCTCGTCGACCGCGAGGCGTGACAGCCGTTGCGCCTTCGGGACCACTGACCTAGCGTCCGATTGTGTTCGAGAGCGTTCGCGAGGACATTGCACAGGGAGTCAACTGGCACTCCGTTCCGGCCGTGCGCCGCGCCCTCGGTCCACAGGCCGAGACGGCCGCGGCGATTCTGCTGTCCGGATCGCTGAAAGCCGTGCTCATCTACCGTGCCCAGGCATGGCTGAAGGCGCACCACGTGCCGCTGCTGCCGGCGCTCTGCCGACAGCTCACCATGACCCTCGCCGGCGTGTCAGTCGGAGACCGCGTCAGCATCGGCCCCGGTTTGCTCATCAATCACGGCCACGTCGTCATCGATGGCCTGGTCTCCATCGGGCCGGAGTGCTCGATAGCGCCCTTCGTCACCATTGGCCTGAACACCGGCGGACCCGACGCGAGCCTGATCGGTCCCACCATCGGGAAGTTCGTCTTCATCGGCACCGGCGCGAAGGTGCTGGGCCCGATCACGATTGGCGACAACGCCCGCATCGGCGCGAACGCCGTGGTGCTAAGCGACGTGCCGCCAGCGCACACCGCTGTCGGCGCGCCGGCCCGCACGATCGAGCACGAGCACGTCCTCGGTCCCGCCCGCAAGCGCACGGAGCCGTCAGGGGAGTAGCGTTTCGCCCATCAAGAACTGGTCGATGCCCCGCGCCGCAATGCGTCCTTCGGCAATCGCCCACACAATCAGCGACTGGCCGCGCGTCATGTCGCCTGCGGTGAACACGCCAGGCACGTTCGTCATCTTGTTTTCGTCGGAGGCCACGTTGCCCCGCGGCGTGAGTTCAACGCCGAGTTGTTCCAGCATCCCCGGCCGCTCCGGCCCGAGGAAGCCCATCGCCAGCAGCAGCAGGTCGACCGGCTCCTCGAACTCCGTGCCGGGAATCTCTCGCATGACCTGCCGCCCGTCCTCGGTCACGAACTCCACGCGGACGCCATGCAGCGCCTTCAACACGCCGTTCTCGCCGGAAAGACGCGTTGTCGAGATGCAGTAGTCGCGCACGCCGCCCTCTTCATGCGCGGACGAAACGCGGTAGATGTTCGGCCACGTCGGCCACGGGTTTTCGGAGGGTCGCGAGTCGGCCGGCCGCGGCAGCAGTTCGTACTGCAGCACCTCCGTCGCGCCCTGGCGAATCGCCGTCCCCAGGCAGTCCGCGCCTGTATCGCCGCCACCGAGAATGATCACGCGCTTGCCACGCGCACTGATGAAGCTCGAGTCGGGCGACTCATCGCCGGCATTGCGCCGGTTCTGCAGCGGCAGGTACTCCATGGCCACGTAGGTGCCCTTCAGGTCGCGCCCGGGCACGTTGAGATCCCGTGCCTGTGTCGCTCCGCCGGTCAGGCACACCGCGTCGAACTGCGCCTGCAGTTCCCGTGCGTCCGTATCCACGCCAATATTGACGCCGGGCTTGAAAACGACGCCCTCGGCCTCCATCTGCGCCAGCCGGCGGTCGATGAATTCCTTCTGCATCTTGAAGTCGGGAATGCCGTAGCGGAGCAGTCCGCCGATCCGATCGTCCCGTTCGAACACGGTCACATCGTGGCCCGCCCGCGCCAGTTGCTGTGCACACGCAAGTCCCGCCGGGCCAGACCCGATCACTGCCACGGCCTTACCCGTCTTCACTTCCGCCGGCTCGGGCTTGATCCAGCCGGCAGCAAAGGCGTGCTCCACGATCGTCAACTCGACCTGCTTGATCGTCACCGGGTCGTTGTTGATTCCCAGCACGCAGGCAGCCTCGCACGGAGCGGGGCAAAGGCGCCCGGTGAACTCCGGGAAGTTGTTCGTCGCGTGGAGTCGATCAATCGCATCGCGCCACTCCCCGCGATACACGAGGTCGTTCCAGTCGGGGATGATGTTCCCCAGCGGGCACCCCTGGTGGCAGAACGGAATCCCGCAGTCCATGCAGCGCGCGGCCTGCTCCCGCAGCTTCTCGACCGGGAAGTCCTCGTACACCTCGAGCCAGTCGTGGACGCGTTCCGGGATGGGGCGGCGGGTCGGGGTTTGCCGGCGAAACTCGAGAAAGCCCGTCGTTTTAGCCACGAGCGGCACCAACCGCACCCGAACTTGGTTGCGCAGCCGTCGCGCCCTCATTCGAAGCCTGCTGGCGCTCGCGCAGAACCCGCCGGTACTCCAGCGGCATCACCTTCACGAACTTCTGCGCCGTCGTCGGCCAACTGCAGAGCAGCCCGTCCGCAATGGTGCTCCCCGTGTACTCGCGGTGCCGTTCCAGGAGCCCGTGAACAAGTTCGAGGTCCTCGTCGTCGTCCAGCGCCTCCAGGTCGACCATCTGCATGTTGCAGCGGTTCGCGAACGTGCCGTCTTCGTCCAGGACGTAGGCCACGCCGCCGCTCATCCCGGCGCCGAAATTGCGGCCCGTCGGCCCGATGACCACCACGCGGCCGCCCGTCATGTATTCGCAGCAGTGGTCGCCGGTACCCTCCACAACGGCCACGGCCCCGCTGTTGCGCACAGCGAAGCGCTCACCTGCGACGCCGCGGAAGAACGCCGCTCCGCTCGTGGCGCCGTACAGCGCGACGTTCCCCACGAGGATGTTCTGCTCCGGCGAAAACGTGGCGTCGCGAGGCGGAAACACGATGAGCTTGCCTCCGGACAGCCCCTTGCCGATGTAATCGTTCGAGTCGCCTTCCAGCCGGAGCGTCATCCCCGACGGAACGAACGCACCGAAGCTCTGACCGGCTGAGCCCGTAAACCTGATATCGATCGTGTCGTCCGGAAGGCCGTTGAAGCCGTACAGCCGGGTCAGCTCGCTCCCCAGCATCGTGCCGACGGTGCGGTGCACGTTGCGAATGGGCAGCTCGATCGAAACCCGCTCTTTGCGCTCCAGCGCCGGCGCCGCCATCTCGAGAAGCTGATTGTCGAGCGCGTGCCGCAGCCCGTGATCTTGCTCGGCGACCTTGCGCGTCGCGACGGATTCGTCCATCTCCGGCCGGTACAGGATCGCTGAGAAATCCAGGCCCTGCGCCTTCCAGTGATCCACTGCCCGCCGCACGTCGATGAGGTCGCTGCGGCCGATCATCTCTTCGAGCTTGCGGAACCCGAGTGCCGCCATCATCTCTCGCACTTCCTGCGCGATGAACGTGAAGAAGTTGACGACGTGCTCGGCGCGCCCGTCGAATTTCTCGCGAAGCACCGGATTCTGTGTGGCGATGCCGACCGGGCACGTGTCGAGATGGCACACGCGCATCATCACGCAGCCCATGACCACCAGCGGCGCCGTCGCAAAACCGAACTCCTCCGCCCCGAGAAGCGCGCCGATGATGACGTCGCGGCCGGTCTTCAGCTGGCCGTCGACCTGCACGGTGATGCGGTCGCGCAGGCGGTTCAGGACGAGCGTCTGTTGCGTCTCCGCCAGCCCGAGCTCCCACGGGATGCCCGCGTGTTTGAGCGACGTCAACGGGCTCGCGCCCAGTGCCGCCGTCGTAGCCGCTGATGAGTACCACGTCGGACTTCGCCTTCGCGACCCCGGCAGCGACCGTGCCCACGCCAACTTCGGCGACCAGCTTCACGCTGATGCGCGCGCGCGGGTTCGAGTTCTTGAGGTCGTGGATGAGCTGCGCCAGGTCCTCGATCGAATAGATGTCGTGGTGTGGCGGCGGGCTAATCAGCCCCACGCCGGGCGTGGCCAGCCGGACCGCGGCGATCCACGGGTAGACTTTGGCACCCGGCAGCTGGCCGCCCTCGCCGGGCTTGGCGCCCTGCGCCATCTTGATCTGCAGCTCGTCCGCGTTCACCAGGTATTCGCTGGTGACGCCGAAGCGTCCCGAAGCCACCTGCTTGATGGCGCTCCGCCGGAGGTCACCGTTGTCGTCCGGGACAAAGCGCCGACGGTCTTCGCCACCCTCGCCCGTATTGCTCTTGCCGCCGATGCGGTTCATCGCAATGGCGAGCGTCTCGTGTGCCTCAGCGCTGATGGAGCCGAACGACATAGCGCCGGTGGCGAACCGCTTGAACAGGCTTTCCACGGGCTCCACTTCTTCGATGGGCACCGGCGCCCGATCCGACTTTATGTCGAACAGCCCACGCAGCGTCGCCATGCGCTCGCTCTGTTCGTTCACGAGCGCCGTGTACTCACGGAAGATCTTCTCCTGGCCCGTCCGCGTGGCGTGCTGCAGCTTGAAGATCGTGTCGGGGTTGAACAGGTGCAGTTCGCCGTCGCGGCGCCACTGGTACTGGCCGCCGTAGTCGAGTTGTTCGAGCCCGCCATCGCGGTCGGGGAACGCCCGCGAGTGATGCGCCAGCGTCTCCACCGCCACTTCATCGATCCCGATTCCGCCGATCCGCGAAACCGTCTTCGTGAAGTAGTGGTCGACGAGCCCCTCGCTCAGCCCGATGGCTTCGAAGATCTGGGCGCCGCGATAGCTGTGAATGGTCGAGATGCCCATCTTGGACATCACCTTCACGACACCCTTCTTGATCGCCTTGAGGTAGTGCTTGCCCGCTTCCTCGGGGCTCAGGTCCGCCGGCAGGTAGCCGTGGTCCCGCATCTGGCCCAGCGTGTCCAGCGCCAGGTACGGGTTGATCGCTCCCGCGCCGTAGCCAATCAGCAACGCGAAGTGGTGGACTTCCCGGGCGTCGCCAGTTTCCACGATCAACCCAACCTGTGTGCGCTTCCGCTGCCGCACCAGGTGGTTGTGCAGGCCCGCCACCGCCAGCAGCGAAGGGATCGGCGCGCTGCTCCGCATCGACGCTGCGGTCCGAAAGGATCAGCACCTTCGCCCCGTGGTCGATGGCGTGGTCCGCCTGAGCGAAGATCGCGTCCAGCGCCGGAGCCAGGCCCGCCGGTCCAGCTTTCGCCGGGAAGACCATCGGAATCGTCGTTGCCCGCAGCGCGTGATCCTTCAGCGACTTGAACTTGGCCAACTCCGCGTTGTCCAGGAAAGGCGACTCAAGGCTCACCAGGTGGCAGTTCTCCGGTTCCGGGTCGAGGAGGTTTCCCTCCGGCCCGATCACCGTCTTCACCGACGTCACCAGCTCTTCGCGAATGGCGTCGAGCGGCGGGTTCGTGACCTGCGCGAACAGCTGCTTGAAGTAGTTGTAGAGCGGTTGCGGCCGATCCGAGAGCACCGCGAGCGGCGTGTCCGTGCCCATCGACCCGATCGCCTCTTCGCTGTTCATCGACATCGGCGTCAGGATGTACTTCAGGTCCTCGATCGAGTACCCGAACGCCATCTGGCGCTGCAACAGCGAGTGCGCGTCCGGCGGATGCGGCGTCTCCACTTCCGGGATCGTCTCAAGCGGAATCAGGTTCGTACGCAGCCACTCGTCGTACGGTCGCTCCGCGGCGAGCTTCGACTTCAACTCCGCATCGTCGATGATGCGTCCCTCTTCCAGGCTGACGAGGAACATCTTGCCCGGCTGAAGCCGTCCCTTCGAAAGCACGCGCTCCGGTTCGATCGGCAGCACACCGACCTCCGACGCCATGATCACCAGGTCGTCTTTGGTCACGTAGTAGCGCGATGGGCGCAGGCCGTTTCGGTCCAGCACAGCACCGATCGTCTTGCCATCCGTAAACGCCACCGATGCCGGCCCGTCCCATGGCTCCATGAGGCAGCTGTGGTACTCGTAGAACGCCTTCTTCTCGGCGCTCATCGACTCGTGGCCGCTCCACGCTTCCGGGATGAGCATCATCATCGCGTGCGGCAGCGTGCGGCCCGACCGCACGAGCAGTTCGAGCGCGTTGTCGAGGCAGGCCGTGTCGCTCCCGTGTTCGCTCTTCATGACCGGCAGGATCTTGTGGATGTCGTCGTACAGCGGCGAAGCGAACAGGGCCTCCCGCGCGGTCATCCAGTTGACGTTGCCGAGCTTCGTGTTGATCTCGCCGTTATGCGAGATCATCCGGTACGGGTGGGCCAGCTCCCAGCTCGGGAACGTGTTCGTGCTGAAGCGCGAATGGAACATGCACATCGCGCTGATCAGGTGCGGGCTCGACAGGTCCGGGTAGTACGACCGCATCTGCAAAGCCGTGAGCATGCCCTTGTAGACCAGCGTCCGGCACGAAAGGCTGGGGAAGTAGAAGTATTCGCTGTCCAGCAGATCGAGCCGCACGATCGCTTTCTCGAACCGCTTACGGATGACGTAGAGCTTTCGCTCGAAGTCGTCTTCGTCGCCGATGTCACGGCCGCGGGCGATGAACACATGCTGCATGTGCGGCTCGACGACCAGCGCACTCTCGCCCAGGCCATCGTTGTTGGTGGGGACGTCGCGCCAGCCCAGCAGGTGCTGGCCCTCTTCCTCGACGATGGTTGTGAACACCGCCATCGCGTGTGAGCGCGCCCGCTCGTTCTGCGATGAGAAGAACGCGCCGACGCCGTAGTGCCCCGCTTCAGGCAGCCGGAACCCGAGGGCGGCCGTTTCGCGCCGGAAGAACTCGTGCGGAATCTGGATCAAGACGCCGGCGCCGTCACCAGTATTCGGCTCGGACCCGGACGCGCCACGGTGATTGAGGTGCTCGAGCGCTGTGAGGCCGTCGTCGACGATCTGGTGAGAGCGATGCCCCTTCAGATGCACGATGAAGCCCACGCCGCAGCTATCGTGCTCGAAGCGGGGATCGTAGAGGCCCTGCGCGGACGGCATTCCTGCTGCGGCCATGGTCGTCCTTCCTCGTTCGTCGCCGAAAGTGGCGCCCCGCTCGTTCAGGAATGTGCGAAGCCCGCGCCATGCCCTGTGAGCAGAGCTGGCATTTGTGAAAACATTCCCAAACGAAAGGGTACCAAAAAGGTGAGTTTGCAGTATAGCAGCACCGCGGGTCGATCCGTCGACCCCTTTCCCCGCCGCTTATGCCAACTCCGATGCTTGCTCCCCAACTTTGCCCGGCCCGTATACTGAACCATCAGATTCGGAGGCTCGCGATGACGGAAGAGTCGTACTGGACATCGGACACCCTCGAAGAAATCGTCAGCCACCGCGCAAAGATCCTCGGGCCCACCGTCTGGGCGGCCGCCACGCCGGATCCGCGGCCCGTGATCTCCTTCGCCGGCGGCCTTCCCGACATCCCCTCCTTGCCCGGCGATCTCCTCCTCAAAGCCGCCCGCACCGTCATCGAGCGCGAACAGAAAGAGGCGCTGGAGTACGGCGGCACCTTCGGGCCGACACCGCTTCGAGCGGCCATCGCTGAGCGCTCGTCCCGGATCGAGGGCATACCGGTCGGCCTTGAGAACGTCATCATCGCCTCGGGTTCCGCCCATGGCATTGGCATGGTCTGCGAAACCCTGCTCGACCCTGGCGACATCGTGGTCGTCGAGAGCCCCAACTTCCCCGGGAGCATGCGCACGTTCCGGTCGTTCGGCGCCGAACAGGTCGCCGTGCCGATGGACGAATACGGTCTCCGTGTCGACGCGCTCGACGAGGAGCTGACGAAGCTTCGCGACGCAGGCAAGCGCGCGAAGTTCATCTACTGCATTCCCACCCACCAGAACCCGGCCGGCTGCACGCTCGATCTGGAGCGGCGAGAGCGCCTCGTGGAGTTGGCCCGTGAACACAAGACCTTCGTCCTCGAAGACGACGCCTACGGCGAGCTCTGGTTCGAAACACCCCCGCCACCCTCGATCTTCGCGCTCACCGGCGCCGACCACGGCATCAAGGTGTCCAGCTTCTCCAAGATTATCGCCACCGGCCTGCGCATGGGATGGGTAATGGGCCCGCCCGCGCTCGTCAGCCGGATGGCATCCGTCCGTTTCGATATGGGCAGCAGTCCGTTCCAGGGCCGCGTCATCGCCGAGATGATCAACAACGGCGATCTCGACCGCCACATCGCTCGCCTCCGCGGCATCTACCTGCGCAAGCTGGAGCGCGTCGAAGCGGCCCTCAACAATTACTGCGCCGACTACTGCACCTACACCCGCCCCCAGGGCGGATTCTTCCTCTGGCTCCAGCTCCGGCCCGGCATGAACTCGCGCGACGTGGCCGTGGCGGCGAACGAACGCGGCGTCATCGTCGGCCAGGGTCCCCAGTTCTTCGCCGACGGCAAGGCCACCAACCACGTCCGTCTGGCCTTCAGTTATGTCGCGATGGAAGACATCGAAGAGGGCATCCACCGCCTCGGCGAGGCCATGGCCGAAGTCGCCGAGCGCTCCGCCGCGAAGTAGCCCGCCCCCAGCACGGCGCTCCCGCCGCCGACTCGGTAGAATCCGGCGCGGAGGTGGCTGTGATGCAGAAGGTCCGCATCGGTGATGTCGAAGTAACCGCGCTCCTCGATACGGGGCTCCTGATGGACCCGCGGCAGTTCTTGCCCGCCCACGCCGAGGAATTCGCAACCGAGTACCGCCATCTCGCCGATGAACGCGGCTTGATGACCATGGCCGTCACCTGCTATCTGCTGCGCTCGCGGGGAAAGAACATCCTGGTCGATACCGGGCTCGGCGCGCGCCGCCGCCCGGGATTCCCGCGCGGTCACCTCGATGAGTCGCTGACAAGCGCAGGCCTCGCGCCTGGCGACATCGACATCGTCCTGAACACCCACCTCCATATCGACCATGTCGGCTGGAACACCATCGACAGGGACGACGGCACCCGCGAAGTGTTCTTTCCGAAAGCGCGTTTCCTCTTCCAGCAGGCAGAATGGGACTACTGGATGACGAAGGAACGTCTCGCCGAGCCAGGCAACGCCCACCTGGTCGAATGCGTGGAGCCGCTCAAGGACACGGGCCGCATCGAGATGGTGACCACCGAGTTCGCCGTGGACGAGCACGTCTCATTCATCCCCACGCCGGGGCACACGCCCGGCCACGTCGCCATTGGCATTATGTCGAGCGGGGAACGAGCCGTCATCGCCGGCGATTCCAGCCACCACCCGGCCCAGCTCATCCATCCCGACTGGTCGCCCTCGTACGACTTCGATCCCGTGCAGTCTGCCAAAACGCGGGACGCGCTCTTTGATGGCGTCATCGCGGAGGGGAGCACATGGATGGCAGGACACTGGGAGCACCCCGGCATGGGGCACATCGTGCGGCTCGATGGCAAACGCGTCTTCAAGGCGCTCTAGCCTGGCGCGCCCGGCGGCCATCCTCGTCGCGGCACTATCCGCGGCGCTTCTCGGCACGGGCTGGACGTCGCCTCTTCGCATCGCCAGCGCGGCCGCCGACATCGTCGTAACCAGCGCGGGAGACGATGGCGCCGCAGATTGCCCCGGCCCTGACTGCACGTTGCGAAAGGCGATCGAAACGGCCAACGCCGAGCCCGACGGCGGACCAATCACCATCGGTTTCGACGCCGCCGTGTTCCCTGCCGCATCTCCTGCGACCATCGAGATAGGCGACAACCCGCTCCCTGCGATTGTCCGGGCGGGCACCACGATCGACGCCTCCGGCGCTGGCGTTCGCCTCCTCAGCACCAGCCAGAGCCTCTCGGCCTCCAATGACGGCCTCGTCATCGCTGCCGACGACGTGACCTTGCGGGGGATGTCGATCGACGACTTCAGCGGCGCGGCCGTCCGCGTAGAGGGCGCTCGCGCCGTCCTGGGCGGCGATGCAGGCGCGGGACAGGGCATCCGCGTGGGCGGTTCAGGCACGGGATTCGCGCTTGCGGGAAGTGACGCGACCGTGGCGGGGAACGTCATCGGCTTCGCGGCCGACGGCAGCGCGGCGACCGTGGGGAGTCGGTATCGAAATCTCCGTCGGCAACGCGACCATCGGGGACGATGGGCAGGGCGCCGGGTTCATGAATGTCGTCGGCAATAGCGACACCGCCATCCGCGTGGGCACGGGAAGCGAGGCCGCCTTCGGCGGAACGCGCATCGTCCGCAACGTCATCGGGCGCGGGCCGGACAACAGCCCGGCGCCGGTGACCACCGGCATCGTCATAGCCCAGCCCAGCACCGGGACGCTCGTGCAGTCCAACACCATCGCCTACGCCGCCACGGGCATCTCCGTGGCCGCTGACGTTGACGGCGTCTCGGTGACCGGCAACCGCTTTCAGCAGAACACCTTCCAGGCCCTCAGCGGCATGGCCATCGACCTCAACGCCGACCACGTCGTGAACCCGAACGACGAAGGCGACGCGGACACTGGCGCCAACGGCCTCATCAACTCGCCCACGTTCACCCGCGCAATCCAGTCCACGCTCACCGGCTCGGCCGGCCCGACGTGCGGCGGCTGCACCGTGCAGATCTACCTCGCGCAGCACGTCCCCGGCGGAGCTACCGACTACGGCACGGTCCCAGTCGCCGGCGGCACGGTGGTCGCCGACGCTACCGGACACTTCACGCTCGACACCCCAGCCGTGACGGCGGGCCAGTGGATCACCGGCCTCGTTACCGACGCTGTAGGAAACACCAGCGAGTTCGGAGCCAGCACGCGCGTCGGCGCCGGCGTTGCGCAGTGCGGGAACGTTACGCTCGTGCCCGGGTGGAACCACGTCGGCTTCTTTGGCGCCGAGCCTGCAAATCTCGGCAGCATCTTCCCCGAGTCCGGGGAAAGCCCCGGCGCCGTCACCGCCATCTACCACCTCCGCGACGGCTCCACGGATTTCGATCACTGGTTCGCCAGCGATAGCTCGGACCGGACGCTCAACGTCCTCGAGCCGGGCGAGGCCTACTGGTTCTTCGCGGAGCGAGCCGTCACCTTGACCGCCGGCTTCTCCCTCTCCGTCCCGCTGCCCGTCACGCTGAAACCGGGCTGGAACGACATCGTCTACATCGGCGCGTCGGCGGACGTGAGGGACGCGCTCCACTCCGTGGCCGGCGACTACAACGGCCTGTTCCAGTGGCACGCGCGGCGCCTGGGCGGTGTACGGAAACACCGACACGCCAACATGGGCCCGCGAGTTCACGACGCTGGAGACGTGCTCGACGTACGAACTGTTCGTGACGTCGCCTGGCGTCCTCACGCCCTTGCAGCCGTAGCCCGCGGGTCAACCGGTATACTCACATGTCGAGCGGCGGCCGCCTCGGCCCAAGGAGTGTGGGATGGAACTGGAGATTCGTGCTGCCCGCGACGCGGACGAGATGGCCGCCTACGGGCGCATCGTCAGCTACGTCTTTGCTGAGAACGACTCCGCGAACATGGAGGCCGAACTCCGGACGACCGCCCCGGAGTGGACCACCTGCGGGTTCGTCGACGGCGAGATGGTTTCGACTCTCGGCGTGTTCCCGTTCACGGTCCGGCTAAACGGCGCTGCCGTCCCTATGGGCGGCGTCACGGCCGTGGGCACGCTCCCGGCCTTCCGCCGGAAGGGCATACTCCGCCGCGTGATGCGCGAGGCCCTGGCGACGATGAAAGAACGCAACCAGGCCTACGCAATCCTCTGGGCCAGCATGGGCGCCATCTACCAGCGGTTCGGTTACGGACTCGCCACCACAACCGTCGACTACAGCTTCGATCCCCGCTACGCCCAGTTCGAGCGAGCGGCCCTGAACCCACCGGCATCGTGCGCCTGCTCTCCAGGGACGACGCGTTCCCGATCATCAAGCAGATCTACATCGAACACGCCACGCCCCGGAACCTCTACATCCACCGCTCGCGGGCGCTCTGGGAGGCGAACACGCTTCGGCCCCCAAAGAAGGACCAGCCGCTCTACGTCGGCGTCTACCACAACGCCGAAGGCGAGCCCCGCGGCTATCTCGTTTACGTCACGGCGGAGACCCCGCGGCAATCTCCGGGCCCCAACCAGGAGCTCACCGTCAAGGACTTCATCCCGCTCGATATGGACGCCTATCGCGGCATGTGGGAATACCTGCGCCGCCACGACCTTGTCGGCACGGTCTCGATGCACGGTCACGTCGCATCCGACGATCCGGCGCCGGACCTGCTCTTGGAGCCGCGAATGCTCAACCGGAGCACCTCCGATGGCATCTGGATGCGCATCGTCGACGCTGAGTCGGCCCTGGCGCAACGGCCCTACGGGGACCGCGGCGAGCTGACGATCACGCTGGGCGGCGACGACATGTGCCCGTGGAACAACGGGACCTACCTCGTGGAAACGGACGGACCCACGGCCCACGTTGCCCGCAGCGAGCGTCGAGCCGATCTCACCGTCTCTCCGAACGCCCTCGGCTCGCTGCTCGCAGGGCATCGTTCGGCGACGCGCCTGGAACGGGCGGGGCTCATCGAGGCCGCCTCGTCCACCGCTCTCGAACGTGCCGACCGCCTCTTCGCGACCGCATACGCGCCGCACTGCCCGAACGGGTTCTAGACCGAAGCCAGCGCCGCCCTCACCTCGCCGAGACGCTTCATCGAACCCAGGACAGCCCGGTGGTCGTCGGTGATGTGCCGAATCAGCACCTCGCTGTAGCCCATCGGGGCATACTGGGAGAGCTGCGCTACCACCTGGTCCACGTTGCCCCACGCCAGTGCAGAGGCATCGAAGCCCCGGTAGCCCTTCGCCAAAATCGGCTCGACCACATCTCTCGCACCGGGCGCGTCCGGGCCGACGAACACGTCGCGGCGAATGGCAAGCTTCGGCTGGCGACCGTAGGCCTCGCAGCGTGAGACGTAGAACTCCGCCCAGTGCCGCGCCTGGTCTGGCGTCAGCTCCGGCCCCGCCAAGTACGCTTCGCCGCGACGCGCCGCCCGCTCAACGGACGCCTCCGCGCTGCCGCCGATCCAGAACTCAACCGGCTCGGCCGGTATCGGCGCGATCCGCGCCTCGCGAACGTGATAGCGCCCCTCTGTCGACACGGTCTCGCCTGCCAGCAGACGCCGGATCACGTCAATGCTCTCTTCGAACAAGGACGGCCGGTGCTTGATGTTCACGCCCAGGGCGTCGAACTGGGCGCGCCCCGCTCCAAGCCCGCACTGGACGATGAAGCGGCCAGTCGCGATCGATGCGAGCGTTCCGACCTGTTCGGCGAGGAGCACCGGGTTCCACAACGGGAACAGGAACAAGCAGCCGGCGGGCTTGTCGCCCCACTCGGCCAGCAACCGTCCCATGATCGGGACGTTCTGGTAATACGGCACGGGCATCGCGTGATGGTCGCCGACGAACAGCGAGTCCAGCCCGGCGTCCTGTGCCGCTGCCGCCCGCTCGATCATCCATCGTGCGCCCTCTCGCGGATCCCGCGTGGCGTGTGAACTGCTGAGCGAGACTCCGAGACGCATGATCTACCCCACCGAACGAGTTGGTCGGGATGATAGCGCAGGAGACAGGCGGCCACTCACGGCGTTGGCGTCGCCGCTTGCGTGGCAGTAGGCGACGGAGGCGGGGCTGTCTTTGTCGGCGTGGGCGTCTTTGTAGGCGCAGCCGTCTTCGTGGGAGCTGCCGTCGCCGTGGGCGACTTGGTCGCCTGTGTCGGGGTGGGAGTAGCGGCCGCGGTCGGCGTGGCCGCCGCCGTTGGCGGCGGGTTCGTTGCCGTCGCCTGCGTTGTTGCCGACGGTCGAGGAGTTGGCGTGGTTACTCCGGAGCCGTTCGTGTCGTCGTTTCGCGCCAGCAGCCAGGCGCCGAATCCACCGAGCCCGGCCGCGATCAGGATGATGCCGATGATCGCGCCGAGCGTGGCGCCGCTCATGGTGCTGCGATTCGCCGGCCGGGGCTGATGGGCAACGCGCGTGGTCACGTATCTCGAGCGCGCCGGCCCCGGTGGCGGGGCGGGCCGGGGGAGTGCCGCGGACGGGACAACCGTGCTCGGCGCGGCCCCGCTCAGCGAGCGCTGAAGCGCGATGCCAAACTCCCGCGCCGACGGGAATCGGTCGAGTTCAGATACCGCCAGCCCTCCCGCCAGCGTGGCCTCGAGGCCGGGCGACACATCCCGTGCGAACGTGCGCAGCGGCGGCGCCGGCGTTGCGAGCCGTTGTCCCGCGACCGCCGCCGGGTTGGTGCCTGCAAACGGGAGCCTTCCGGCGACCGCCTCGTAGAGCGTCATCGCCAGCGAATACACGTCGGAGCGGGGGTTCGCCGGCGCCCCCTGCAGCACCTCCGGCGCGAGGTAGGCGATCGTGCCGAGGATGGCGCGCGCTTCACTCGGCGACAGCGTCCGCGAGATCGTCTCGGCCACGCCGAAGTCCGCGAGCTTCGGCACGCCCTCTTCGGTGATGAGGATGTTCTCCGGCTTGATGTCGCAGTGCACCACGCCCTGCTCGTGCGCGTACTGCAGGGCACTGGCGATCTGCTGCCCGTAACGCACCGCGTCCGCCTGGTCGAGCCGGCCCTGCGCATCGAGAATCTGGCGAAGCGAGTACCCGTGGATGTACTCCATGACGATGTACTGCCGGCCATCGACGCGCCCGGCGTCGTAAACGCCGACGATGTTGGGGTGCTGCAGCCGCGCCACCACGCGCGCTTCGCGTTCGAAGTTGTGCGCCAGGTCGTCTTCGTTCCCGGCCGTGACGCCGTCGCGCAGCACCTTCACGGCGACCCAGCGCCCCAGTCGCTGATCCTCGGCGAGCCACACCTCGGCCACTCCGCCCGTTCCTAGAAGGCGTTCGAGCCGATATCGTGCATCGATGATGTCGGAAGGGTTCACAGGCCGGTGACGCTCCGATCCGCGACGGGAAGAATCACCTCTCGCGCGCGCAATACGGAACTCTTGCTCCTCGCTGGCAGCGTCGCGTTCATCGCGCTGGCGTGGCGGTCGCTTGACGCGGCCGCCTTCACGATGCCCGCAGGCTCCGAGAAAATCCTATCGCAATTCCTGCTTTCGGCGGCTGTGGGACATGTCGCGCTTCGCATTTTTGCGCCGAAGGCCGAACCCCAACCTTACGCCGTCGCCATGCTGCTCACCGCCGTTGGGCTCGCCTTTGTCGTGAGGCTGGCGCCGCACGCTGCCCAAAGCCAGGCAAATTGGGTCACCGCCGGAGTGGTCATGATGGTCGCCGGCGTCATCGCCGGCCGACGCTATCCCGTGCTCCGCCGCTACAAGTACACCGCGGCGCTCGCCGCCATGCTGCTGCTCTTCGCCACCGGTCTGTTCGGCACCACCATCAACGGCGCCAGGCTCTGGTTCACCATTGCCGGCCAGTCCGTGCAAACGACGGAGCTGATCAAGGTCTTCCTCGTGGTCTTCCTCGCCGCCTACCTCGCCGACCAGGGCGGGGTGCTCGCCGCACCCCGTCTGCGCTTCGGCGGGAGGACCTACAGCGCCCTCCCGTACGTTATTCCGCTGCTCGCTACGGTTCTCGCCGCGATGGCGGCGCTCGCGCTCCTCAAAGACCTGGGCAGCATCGCGCTGCTCGTGCTCCTCGTGATGAGCTCCCTCTACGTCGCGACGGGGCGGGGGAGGTTCGTGCTCGCCGGACTGGTGCTCCTGGGGATAACCGGCGTGCTTGGGTACCTGGCGTTCGGACACGTCAAGACACGCGTCGACGTCTGGCTCGATCCGCACTCCCAGGCCGACGGCGCCGGCTTCCAGACGCTCCAGAGCACCTACGCCATTGAGGCCGGGGGAATCACCGGCGAGGGCCTCGGCCTGGGCCAGCCCAACGATATCCCCGCCGCACAGACCGACTACGTCTTCGCCGCCATCGGAGAGGAACTCGGCCTGGCCGGCGCCCTCGGCGTGGTGCTGCTGTACGTGCTCCTGCTGTTCGCCGGCCTGCGCGTCGCGCTACGCACCGACGACGCCTTCGGCCGTCTGTTGGCTGCCTGCATCGCCATGCTCATCGCCATCCAGGCGTTCGTCATCATCGCGGGGAACCTCCGCATCATCCCCACCACCGGCATCACGCTCCCGTTCGTCAGCTACGGCGGTTCGAGCCTGATCGTCAACTTCGCGCTTATCGGACTGCTTCTCGGGATCTCGCAGGAGAGCGCAGCAAGTCGAAGCTAGCTCAGGAATCGAACCGCAGCATCACCGCACCGAGTCCGACAAGCTCGCCGCCCTTGAGAGATGCGCCGCGCCCGTCCACCTGGCGGCCGTTCACCGTCGTACCGTTGGTGCTCCCGAGGTCTGTCAGGCGCCACCCGTCGCGGGCGCGCACGAGATTGGCGTGGACTCCGGAAACGGACGAGTCGCCCAGGACGATGCCATTGGTGGGGTCCCGTCCCATCGACATCTCCCCCGCGACCGCAATCTGTTCCCCTGCGGCGAGCCCCGTCGCGCCCGGGGAAAGCACCACAAACCGTGGCCCAACCGGCCGTTGCGCCGAGGCCGGCCGCGGCCTGGCCGCCGGTCGGGCTACAGCGGGCCGGAGCCCGGAACGCAGCGTGATTGCCGTGAAGAGGACGAACACCAGGATCACCGCCAGCAGCCCCAGCCGCAGCAGCAAAAGCTCGTTACCGCCCGCCACCGATCACCTCCAGCGCAATCCACGCGTCACCCATGTGCACCCGCACACCCGGGCGAAGGGCCACTTCGCTAAAGCGCGCCCCCTCCACCACGAGCCCGTTCCGGCTCCCGGCGTCCCGGAGAACGGGCCCACCCGTGCCATTCGTGAGCTGTGCATGCCGGCGGGATACGTCCATGCTCGGTATCACCAGGTCGTTCTCCTTCCCGCGGCCGATGTTGAACGGCGTGTGGCTCACACGCACGCGCCGCCCATCGCTCAGAACGAGCACAAGGTTACGTTCGGGAACGATGCGTTGGGTCACTCCCGGCGCTATCACTGGCGCGTGTTCGGTGTCGGCGAACCGCGCCCTCACCACCGGCGCCCCATCAGCGACTGATGTCGAGAGCTCGAACCTGACGCGACGCTCTCCGAGCCGGCGAAGCCCCCGTTCACGTTCGACGGTCTCAAGCCGCCGCCGGATCTCCGTTCGCAACTCGGTGATCGCAGGTTGGTACCGCCCGAAGTCCGCCTCGCTCATCGCGATCGTTATGTCGTTTGGTGCCACCCCGTCATCGACGCCATGCTCCACGGCTTCTTCGACGCGCTGAAGCAACTCGATGGGATGGAGCCCGCCGCCGCTCACCTTTCGCGCTGTCTGCTCCAGGAAACGTTCGAGGCGGGACGACTCGTCGGTCATTTGCCCAGTGCCGCCCTCAGTACTGTCCCGGCGATCGGCGACGCCACTTCGCCGCCCCGTCCGCCGTTCTCCACGACCACTGCGACGGCGATGGTGGGGTTGTCTGCAGGCGCAAACGCGATGAACCACGCATGCGACGTCCCCGAGCCTGTCTCCGCAGTGCCCGTCTTGCCACCGACTTTGACCCCCGGGATTGCCACGCCGTTTGCCTGCCCGTTGTCCACCACCGAAACCATGAGCGCGTTCATCGTCTTCGCCACCGACGCGCTCATCACGCGCCGCGCTGTCGGCGGCTCCAGCGCTCCGACGACGGTATCTCCGTCCAGCGTTTCGAGCCCGAGATGCGGTGACTCGATCACCCCGCCGTTCGCGATCGCCGCCGCGATCACCGCCATCTGCAGTGGAGTCGCGAGAAGCTCTCCCTGGCCGAACGCGGTGCTCGCCAGCAACGTCGTCGTCAGTTTCGAATCGGGGTTATGGACCTGTGTCGGCGTCGTGTCGAGCGTGAACGGGAGCGCCGAGCCGAATCCGAACTTCGACGCCGTGTCGAGGAGATGCTGCCACCCCAGCTTGACGCCGACTTGCGCGAAGATCGCGTTTACCGAAAACGCGAAAGCGTGCGAGAACGGGTACGTCCCCTCGCCCTGGCTCACGTTGTCGCACGAGATCGGAAAGCCATCGATGACTATCTGATGGTTGCACGTCACGCTGGTATCTGGCGTAACAACGCCGTTCTCGAGCGCCGAGGTCGCCGTCACGGTCTTGAAGGTCGAGCCCGGCGGATAGACGCCCTGCGTGGCGCGATTCAGCAGCGGTGAGCGCTCATCCGTCAGCAGCGCGTCGCCCGCTTCGGCCAGGCTGTTCGGGTCGTAGTTGGGCACACTCACCATCGCGAGAACCTGGCCGTTGCGTGGGTCCAACGCCACGACAGCCCCCCGCCTGTCTCCCAGCGCCGCCGCGGCCGCTGCCTGGATCGTCGGGTCGATGGTGAGGCGCACGTCGAGCCCCGCTTGCTCCTGGCGATTGAACTCCGCGTCGAACGCGTTGCTCCAGGAATCGCCCGTCTTCCCAGTGAGCTCGTCGTTGAACGCCAGCTCCGCTCCCTGTGACCCGAATCGGTCGCTCAAATATCCAACGGCGTGGGCGGCGGAACCAGCGGAGTACTTCCGCGTCCCGTCCGGAAGTGATTCAGCAAGCACGTTCCCGTCGCGGTCGAGGATGCGTCCACGGTGGGGATCGTTGAAGCTCGAGAGCACCCGCGGATTGTGTGGGTCGGTGCTCAGGTCGGTTCGAAACACCTGCCAGTACGCCAGGCCACCGAAGAACACGAGCAGCGCCGCCACGGCGACCGTTCCGGTTGTCGCAATTCGCCGTTCAAAATCGCGGGGGCCAAGCACAGCAGCATTGTAGCCCGCGAGCCTCCCAGGGAGGGCGGTCAGAAGCCCGCGCTCTGGTAGTCTTTCGCCGGGCGTTACGGAGGGACACGTGAGCCAGCAGGGAGAGGCGGCCCTCGTCTATGCCAATTGCGGACTCGTCGTGTTGCCGCTCCACTGGCCGACGGACGTCGACACGTGCAGCTGCGGCTGTAGTGACCGGCGCTGTTGGCAGCGTGCCAAACACCCACTGGTCCCGCCCCAGCTCGGATCCTCCGAACCTTCGCAGGTTAACGCGTGGTGGGAACGCTGGCCGCTCGCCAACGTCGGCTTGCTGGCCCGCGAGTCCCTGCTCGTGGTTGTAGACCTCGACCTCCGGCCCGGGCATGGCGACGTGCTCAAGGACTTCCGCGACGCACACGGCGACCTCGTCGACGAAACCGTCGTCGCGATGTCCGGCAAGGGATATCACCTGTATTTCCGGGCACCGTCGCCGCCGGCAAGGCTGTTTGGCGGCAAAGATCGGCTCGGGCCGGGGATCGACGTCATCACGGATCGCTACGCGGTCGCACCGCCAAGCACGCACCACAATCTACGCCCATACCGTTGGCGCGCCGGTTCCAGCCTCCTCGAACGGTCGCCTGCGACGCTGCCCGCCGATCTCGCGGCGCGCCTCGGCCGCCGCCCCGGCGCAGGCTGGTACATCCGAAACGCTCCCTATCCGATCGCCGATGCTCTTCACCTCCCAATGGGCGCCAGGGCGACGCTCAGGCGCATCGCGCGGCGCCTGGGGATAGAGGCGTGACCGCCTCTCGATCCCGCCGGCACAAGGGCGGCGGCCGTCGCGTACACCGAACTCGGTTTCGCGGTCCTTCCGTTCGCGTGGATCGAAGGCGAGATTTGCGCGTGTGGCTGTCGCAGCAAGTGGTGCCCACGACGAGCCAAGCATCCCGTGACGGAGCACGGGCGGCCGGGCACCGGCCAGCGCGGAAGCCGTGCCCGCGCGCAGATCGAGGCGTGGTGGGAGACCTGGCCCAGAGCGAATGTGGGCGTTGGACTGTGGAGCCTCCCGCCTCGTGGTCCTGGACATCGACCCCTACAAACGCGGCGGTGAATCACTCGAAAAGCTTCGCGGCCTCGTCGGCGGGGCAGACCTCCTGACGTCCACCGCCCTCACCTCACGGGGAGGCAGACATCTCTACTACAGGTCAGGAGCCAACACGTATGCGACGCGGCGCAACTGGCCGCTCCCGGGCATCGATACCATCGGCCAGGGGTTGGCGGTGGTGGCTCCGCCGAGCGTCCACGCTCTCGGCGACGTCTACGCATGGGCGCCCGGACTCGATCCATGGACGACGCCTCCACGAGAGCTCCCTCCAGCACTCGCAGCCATCATCGGCAAGGAGCCCGGCTGGCTCTGGAAGACGGCCGCCCTTCGCTACTCGCTGCCCAATTTGAACCTGCGCCGCCGACTGCGCAGAGTCTGACGACGGACGCGAGCCACCCGCCGTCAGGCTCGCGAACCCACGCGTGAAGCTCCGCACCCAAACGGAGGGCCCCGCCGTAGCGGGGCCCTCCTTTCAACTGACCGAAACGCTGCCGCGCTTACCCCCGCGGCAAACCCAGTCCGCGCGTGGCGATCACGTTGCGCTGGATCTCGTTCGAGCCGCTGTAGATCGTCGACGGGACGGCCTGCAGATACGACTCCGGCATTCCGCCGCCGAGTGGCGCGCGCTGCTCTTCCGGCACGAACTGCCCGGCGAGCCCGAGCATGTTCACCCCGAAGTTGTAGATCCGCTGGCCAAGTTCCGACTGGTAGATCTTGATTACTGACGACTCGTAGTTCGGTACCAGCCCCTTCGACTGCATCGAGGCCACGCGCAGTCCGAGGTAGCGGCCGACGTTGTTCGCCACCACGAGATCGGCAAGTCGCGTTCGGTACTTCTCACGCGTATCGGCCGCACCGCTGCGCAGCGTCTCCACGAGCTTCTCGAGCGTGCGCTTCTGGCTGGCTGTTGTGCCAATCCCCGAACGCTCGAAGTCGAGCAGCGTCATGCCCACGTACCAGCCGCGGTTTTCTTCGCCGACGAGGTTCCGGGCCGGAACCCGCACGTCCTCGAAGAACACCTCGTTGAAGTGGTGACGGTTCGCCATGTTGATCAGCGGGCGAATCGTGAGGCCCTGGGTGTTCTTGATGTCGTCGATGAGAAGGAAGCTGATGCCGCGATGCTTCGGTGCATCCGGGTCGGTCCGGACGAGGCAGAACATCTGGTTGGCGCGGTGCCCGCCCGACGTCCAGATCTTCTGGCCGTTGATCACGTAGTCGTCGCCGTCGCGGACGGCCCGCGTCTGCAGGCTGGCGAGGTCCGAGCCCGCGCCCGGTTCGCTATAGCCCTGGCACCAGATGTCCTCGCCGCTCGTGATGCGCGGCAGGTAGCGCTGCTTTTGCTCTTCGCTGCCGTGAACGATCAGCGTCGGTCCGATCATGCCGACCCCGAAGCCGCGCGTCCCCGTGTCCGGCGCGCCGTAGTATCCGAACTCCTCGTTGAACACCATTTGTTCGGCGATCGTGGCGTTCAGGCCGCCGTACTGCTTCGGCCACGCTGGAGCGATCCATCCCCGCTTCGCGAGCTCCCGATTGAAGTCGAGGGCCTTCTCGAAGGCTGAGTCGTCGCGGGCCATGAAGGTGCTGCCTTCATCGTTCCCTTCGCCGAGTTGATCCTCCAGGAATGCGCGTACTTCTCCGCGCAGTTTTTCTTCGGCCTCTCCAAAACGCAGTTCCACGTGTGCTCCTATGCTGTCCCGGGCTGTCTGGCAGCGCCCTGGCGGACGCGCGTACCGCACATTCTCAGCGAAGTTCGCCCGCGCTTCAAACCGGTGGCTTCATGCAACTCGCGGCGACCACCGGCTTCACCCGCCAACATCCTCGATCCGGCCCGGATGCGGCAGGTGAAGGTCGAGGGCAATCGTGACCACCCGAAGCACGGCCGCGGTACCCATACCTGCAAGCGCCGCTGCGCTGGCCGACGTGGGTTCGATCGCCCATACCACAACGCCCCCGATCCCCGCAGCCGTCGCGTTCACCTCGGCGTGGAGAACGAGCGGAACCCGATCGGCGAGCAGGTCGCGAATCACGCCGCCGCCCGTCGCCGTGAGCATCGCCAGCACCACCACCGCCGTCACAGGGAGGTCGGCGTGGATCCCCGCGAGCGCGCCGGCCGCCGCGAACGCTCCCAGCCCTGCCGCATCTGCGACAGCCAGGAGCCAACGAGGGACCGTCCGGCCCCACGCGAACAACACTTCCGCAACCAGTGAAGCGCCCACCGCCCATGCCAGGTAGTCCCATCGATCAAGAACGCGCGGCACGGCGCCAATCGCGACATCCCGGAGGAATCCACCCCCGGTCGCAGTCACCACGCCCATTACCAGCAGCCCGAAGACGTCCAGTCGTTTGCGGACGCCAACTTCCACTCCTGAAATCGCGAACGCCACCATCCCAACGCGGTCGAGTGCCCCGATCAGCTCCGAGACGGTGAGATGCACCCCGTCACTCTAGATTCCCGCGGCGTTGCGGACGATCGGGACGGCTACTGCTTCGGGGCGTTCAGCCAGCTCATCATCGCGCGCATCTCCGCGCCCACCGCTTCCACCGGGTGCTCGGATTCGAGCCGGCGCGTCGCCAGGAAGTTCGGCCGCCCTGCCATGTTCTCCAGGATGAACTCCTTCGCGAACTGACCCGTCTGGATCTCCTTGAGGATGCGCTTCATCTCGGCCTTCGTCTCGTCCGTCACGATGCGCGGCCCGCGGGTGTAGTCGCCGTACTCGGCCGTATCGCTGATGGAATAGCGCATGCGCCCAAGGCCTCCCTCGTAGATGAGATCGACGATCAGCTTCAGCTCGTGCATCGTCTCGAAGAACGCGCTCTCGGGCTGATACCCCGCCTCGATCAGCGTCTCGTACGCGGCCTTGATCAGCGACGACAGCCCCCCGCACAGAATGACCTGCTCCCCGAAGAGGTCCGTCTCGGTCTCCTCGCGGAACGTCGTTTCCAGCACGCCCGCCCGCGTCCCGCCGATGCCCTTCGCGTACGCCAGCGCAACCTGCTGGGCCACTTCGCTGTAGTCCTGGTGCACGGCCACGAGGCAGGGAACGCCTCCGCCTTCCGTGTATACGCGCCGCACCAGGTGCCCCGGGCCTTTCGGCGCCACCATCGTCACGTCCACGAACGGCGGCGGCGCGATCTGCTGGAAGTTGATGTTGAAGCCGTGCGCGAACATCAGCATCTTGCCTTCGCTGAGCCCCGGCTCGATCCCCTGCGTGTAGATCGCCTTCTGCACGTGATCCGGCGCGAGCATCATGATGATGTCCGATTCGCGCGACGCCTGTTCCACCGTCGCAACGCGAAGCCCGGCCTTCTCCGCCTGCTCCCACGACTTCGACCCCGGATAGAGGCCGATCATCACGTCGCAGCCGCTGTCTTTGAGGTTCAGAGCATGCGCGTGACCCTGGGATCCGAATCCGATCACAGCGATCTTGCGCCCGTTCAGCAGGGAAAGATCGGCATCCTTGTCGTAGAACATCGTGGCCATGGGGCACCTCGCAGGGTTGTGGTTCAGCCGCTGGGCGAAAGGCACGGCGAAGCGGGCAGCGGCGTGCCAGCGGCCGTCGCCACGCTAGATCGGCAGGATTACCTGCTTCACGTGGCGGGCGCGATCCTCGGGCTTGAAACCGATCTCCCGGAACATCCAGTACGCCTCGATCACGAGGATCTTGTCGTCCACGATCCGCACCCAGTCGGCACGGCGCGGCCGGCTCGCATCGATCGCGGTCTCCACGAGCGCGTCCTTTTCGCCAGCGAATGTCCGCGTCACTCGGTACGTGCCGAACGCCGGCCGGGGAACGCTGCGATACAGGTCGATCACGTTCTGGGGGCCGTTCGCGACGCCGTAAATGCTGTCGACGAGTGTCGCCTTGTCTGCCAGGAATGTGGCGGCCGTTTCCTTGTCTCCCGCCATCAGCGCGGCAAAGAAGCCGTCCACGATCGAACGCGTTCCGCTCGCACTGCCGCCCCGCGACTCTCGGGCATTGTTCATCGCGGCCGTCGACGGCTTATCAAGCTCGAGGTCCGGCAGCATGCCGTACATGCGCCGCTCCGACACGCCGCCCTGGTAGAAGTCGAAGACTTCCACCACACGCTGCGTGAACGCACGCCAGTCGTAGCCCTTCGCCTCGATGGTTGCCCGCACGGCAACCGACTCGCCCTGCTCGATGTACTCGAGGTCGGTGTAGTTGCAGTCCGCGTAGTCGCGCAGGAACGCGCGGTGCCAGTCTTCGACGGCGACACTGCTGTGCAATATGGGGCCACGGAACGACGTGAACAGCACGTCGGGGTTGTGGCGAGCCTCGATCTCAGCGAAGCGATCGAAGTTGATGGCTGTAATGAGCGCGTTGACCGCGTCGATGTTGCTCATGCCGGGCGCGAAACCTGTCCCTTGCGTTGGTCGCGGCGATTGTAACGCCTGTCACGAATGCGGGGTAGCGAGCCCGCGCCGCGCGGACTGCTGACGCCCGCCACCCCCACCCTGTAGCCTGTACCGACACAAGCCAGCCGGGGCATTCGCCGAGTGCAGTAGCCCCGCGACCGAGGACCTATGACCACCGTGGTAGAGCATCAAAACGACATCTTGACCCAGGCCGAGGCCGAAGCACGCGCCGCGCGCATCGGCAACTGTCACTATCAACTGGCCATCGACCTCGTGCGCGGAAGCGACACCTACCGCGGTGAGGTCACCATCCGCTTCAACGTGTCTGGCCGCGACGACGTCTTCCTCGACCACCGCGGCAAACACATCCTTCGCCTGGAAGTGAACAACGTCGCCGTCGAGAAGCCGCGCTGGACCGGTTATCGGCTCACCCTTCCGGGCAACCTCTTGCGGCCCGAGAACACCGTCTTCATCTCCTACGAAAACGACTACGACCACCAGGGCGACGGCTTCCACCAGTTCAAGGACCCCGAAGACGGCGAAGAGTACCTCTACAGCAACTTCGAGCCGTACGAAGCCCACCGCCTCTTTCCCTGCTTCGACCAGCCCGACATCAAGGCAACCTACGAACTGACCGTCACCGCACCCCCCGAGTGGGAGGTCATCGCCAACTCCCGCCACCAGTCGGAGGCCACCTCCAGCGACGGACGCAAGCGCCACAAGTTCGAGCGGACGAAGGCGTTCAGCACGTATCTCTTCGCGCTGGTAGCCGGCCCATACCATGCCGTCCGCAGCGTCCACAAGGGCGTCGAGCTCGGCCTCTTCTGCCGAAAGTCGCTCGTCAAACACCTCGACGCCGATGAGATCTTCACCATCTCCCGGCAGGGTCTCGACTTCTACGGCGAGTTCTTCGATTTCCCCTACGCCTTCGGCAAGTACGACCAGGTATTCGTTCCCGAGTTCAATGCCGGCGCCATGGAGAACGTCGGCTGCGTGACCCACAACGAGTACATGATCTTCCGCGACACCCCGACGGATAACCAGCGTCGCGGCCGCGCCGAGACCATCCTCCACGAGATGGCACACATGTGGTTCGGCGACCTCGTCACCATGCGCTGGTGGAACGACCTCTGGCTCAACGAGTCCTTTGCGACCTACATGGCCTACCTCTGCCTCGACTTGGCAACACGCTTCCGCAATCCCTGGCAGGACTTCAATGCCAGCATGAAGAACTGGGCCTATCGCCAGGACCAGCTCGTCACGACCCACCCAATCGCCGGCCAGGTCGCTGATACCGACCAGACCTTCCTCAACTTCGACGGCATCACTTACGGCAAGGGCGCCTCCGTCCTCAAGCAACTCGTCTCGGCCATGGGCGTGGACGAGTTCCGCGCCGGCATGCGCCTCTACTTCTCCACCTATGCCTTCGGCAACGCCACCCTCGCCCAGTTCATCGCCTCCCTTGAGGACGGCAGCGGCCGCGACCTCGAGGAGTGGGCGAAGCTCTGGCTCGAAACGCCCTCCCTCAACACCATCGCCTCGAAATGGGAGGCTGACGGCGAACGCCTCACCAACCTCACGATCAGCCAGACCTGCCTGCCGGAATACCCCGTCATCCGTCCACACCACCTCGAAGTCGGGCTCCTTCGCAACGACGGCGGCCGCTTCGATGTCACCGTTCTCCCCGTAAACATCCTCGGCGAAGAAGTCGAGGTGCCCGCGGCCGTCGGCCTGGCCCGGCCCGCCATGGTCTTCCCTAACTACAACGACCAGGCGTACGCAAAAGTCGCCCTCGACCCTGAATCCCTCGATTTCGTCCGCGCCAACATCGAGCGCATCGATGATCCGCTCCTCCGCCAACTCCTCTGGTCTTCGCTCTGGAACATGGTCCGCGACCAGCAACTCAAGTCCACCGACTTCCTCACGCTCGTCCGCGAGAAGGCGCCCCTCGAGCCTGTGCCCGAGCTCGTCGACGCCATCCTCGGATACGCCACCGCCACCCTCGGGCGCTACGTGCCGGATGCCCGTCGCGAAAGCGAGCACCACCTCACCTTCCTCACGCACTGGTCAGCGATGCACAACGCCCCTCCCGGCGACGCGCAGATTATCTGGGCGCGCGCCCTCATCGCCGCCGCCATCGTTCCCACCGACATCGAGCGCGTGGCGCAGCTCGCCGACGGCGGCGAAGTCGTTCCCGGGCTCACCATCGACCAGGACATGCGCTGGAGCATCGCTCTTAAGTACGTCGGCCACGGCATGGACGGCGCCGAGGACCGCCTCGCCGAAGAACTCCAACGCGACCCTTCCGACCGTGGCCAGCGCGCGAAGATCCGCGCCGAAACGTCGGTGCCTTCCGCGACCGCGAAGGCAGACGCCTGGGACCGCATCAACGGTGACGGGTACGGTTCGCTCTATCTCACGAGCGCTGCCATGAGCGGATTCAACTGGGTCCATCAGCGAGACCTGCTCAATCCGTACGTCCGCCTCTACTTCGAAGCGGTCCCCGGCATCTTTCGCAACAAGGACCGTGAGTTCGCGACGGATTATGCACGGTCGCTCTTCCCCGGCTACCGCGTCGAAGAGGACATCCTCACCCAATCACAGACGGTCCAACGCGCGTATGGCGTCGACCTGCCGCTGCTCGACCGAATCCTCCGTGAGACGAACGACGACCTCGAGCGAGCCATCCGCTGCCGCGCTTTCGCGGCATCGTAGCCCGCCCCAGGCTCGCACCGAGGAACCATCATGCAATTCGGACTCCACATCGGTCAGCAGAACATCAGCATGGACGAGATGCGCCGGCTCTGGCGCTGGGCCGACACCGCCGGCTTCGATTGGGTCGATGTCTGGGACCACTTCTACGAAGCACCCTATGAGGACGGCAACGGCAGCTGCTTCGAAGCCACCACGTGCATGGCCGCCATCGCCTGCGAGACCACGAACGTTCGCATCGGCGTGCTCGTCCTCGGCATGAACTACCGCCATCCCGCCGTCCTCGCGAACGCCCTCACCACCATCGATCACCTCAGCGGCGGCCGTCTGGAAATCGGGCTCGGAGCTGGCTGGCACGCGCAGGAATACGCCGCCTACGGCATCCCCTTCCCGCCGATCGGCCAACGCATGGACATCCTCGAAGAAGGCGTCCAGGTGGTGCGTCTCCTCACGACCCAGGACCGGGCTAACTTCAGCGGAAAATACTTCTCGCTGACGAATGCCGCCTGCAACCCCAAGCCCGTCCAGCAGCGGCCCCGGATCTGGATCGGCGGCAACGGCGAAAAGCGAACCCTCCGCATCGCGGCCCGCCACGCGGACGGCTGGAACACGCCTTACACCTCGCCGGAGGAGTACACCCGCCTCTCGGGTGTGCTCGACGCCTGGTGCGAAAAAGAAGGCCGCGATCCGGCGACCATCGAGCGCAACGTGAACCTCAGCTTCCACATGTCGGCGTCCGCTTCTGATCTCGACCGCAACGAAACCCGCTTCAAGGAGACGTGGGGCCCCGCAAGCGACGTCATGCGCCAGCGCGGCGTCGTGCTCGGCACGCCCGACCAGGCGATTGAACGCGCCGCCAGCTACGCCAAGGCGGGAGCGGCGCGCATCAACATCGCCCTCCGCCCACCCCTCGACTGGGACGCCCTCCACGCCTGGTCAGAAACGGTCATCCCCGCCTTCCGCCAGCGCTGAGAGCCGTACAGTCGCTAAAACTCCGACGGACGTCGCCTCGCGGCCCGGCCGGGCATCGCCGAATCCGAGCCCCGAACGAAGCGCAGCGTAGTGAGCGGGTGCGATGCCCCGCTTCCACCGCTCTCCTGGGAGCTGGGAGTTGCCCAAAACACGCTCCACTCTCCCATCGCGATAGGAGAGTGGCCGGGGGTGAGGGCTGTCCCGCCGGGCGACGTGCGATCAACGAGCGCACGAAAGGGGGAGTCGATTGGCTAGTTTCAGGGCAAGGATGCAGCGTGAGGTCCTCGCGCCGAGGCCCTCCTCACCGCCAGCCGTTCGCCCATGCCACCCGCTCGTCGACATGCCGCACCATCGCATGCTCGATGGGAACGAAGCCGTGCCCGAGCCAGAACGGCGCGCCGCTCGGGTTCCCGCTCGCGAAATGCAGCGTGCATTGCCGGTATCCCTGCGATCTCGCCCACTCCATCGAATGTGCGAGCAGCGCCGTGCCCACGCCGCCACTGCGGGCGTCGGGTTCGACAACGCCTTCGTACAGGTACACGTTCCCATCGAGGTCGAGCACGGGCGGGATGAAGCCCGGCCGTATTAACGTCTGCATCCCCGCCGGCACGCCCCCGTCGTAGGCGACAAAGTAGGCGTTCTCCGCTCCGGAGAGGAGTTCGCGTGTGTGTTCGCGGGCCGCGTCCTTCGGCGCTTCGAGGAACGGCCAGAAGATCGGCGACTCGCTATGAAAGCCGAAGAGCGTGTCGCTCAGCGCGTTCACGACGCCGAGGTCCTCCACCGACGCCTGGTGGATCTCGACGCGCGCGGGCGCCGCTCCTTCCACAGGCCCCGTGTGCCGCACGGCCGCCGTCGTCGTCCGTCCGAACCCGAGCGCGACCCACGCCTCCTGCACGTCGGCGTCTGCCGGCGTGATATTGACCTGGTGCACGAAGAACCCCTGCTTCACCCAGCGCGCCGCGAGCACCGCGTACATCGCCCGGTAGAACGCGATGACGTCAGCTCCCTCCGCGACCGCATGTCCTTCCACCGGCATCGAAATCGAGTGCGGATAGATGAACATCGACGGGTACGCGCCGGGAGGAAGCATCATCTTCTCGCCGAAGAGGAATGCGGCGACCGATCCGTCGGCCGATTCCGCCACGACGCCGTCTGCCCGCGGGTTCGCCGCCAGCCGGCGGATCTCGTCGGCACACGCCTCAACGGACTCGAGCCGTTGCCCGAGCTCTGGGAGCCGGATCCGGTCCGCTGCATGCCGGCGTGCGAGGAGGGCGGCGGCAGCGTCGACGTCCGCTGCCGTGAAGTCTCGAACGGGAACTCTGCGCACGGCTGCACTCCGATAAGCGGCGATGGAGCAGAAGCCTACCGCCTTGAGCCCCGGAATGTTTACGACTCTGCCGGAAGTACGTGGAAGCCCTTACTGCGTTTCGGCCATGTTTCTGCTATGTTACGAACAGATTAAATCTCTACTGAGGAGGCGGCGATGACCAGTCCCGCTCAAGCACCCGAAGCCCGCGTTCACGAGGCAAGCCAACACCTCTACGAAGCCCTCACCCACCACTTCGGCCCGCTCGACCTCGGCGCGCATGATCACCTGGTCATGGCGATCTCCGAATACGGCGCAACCAGCCGCACGGGCGACGAGGCACAGATCGCCGACGCCAGCCAGCACGTCTACCAGGCGCTCACGCACCGCTTCGGCCCGCTCGACCTCGGTGCGCATCAGCCGCTCGTCGTCGCCCTCTCCGAATTCGCCGAAGCCTGCCGCGCCGCCGGCCCGCGCCAGTAACGTCGCGAGCGAGCGCAAGACGTCCGCCAGTTTGGCCGGCACGCCTCCCCTCGCCCGCTTCGCGGGAGAGGGGTCGGGGGTGAGGGCCTAACAGCCCGGCAGCCGCTCCTGCAGCGCGGCAACGAGGTTGCTGATCGGCACCCGTACCTGCTGCTGTGTGTCGCGGTCGCGGATCGTGACCGCGTCGTCGCCGGGTTCGCCGCCTTCGCCCACTGACTTGAAGTCCACGGTCACGCAGATCGGCGTGCCGATTTCATCCTGCCGGCGATAGCGCCGTCCGATCGCCTGTGTCTCGTCGTACTGCGTCATCCACCGCGGCCGCACCAGGTCGTACACCTTCCGCGCGAGCGGTCGAAGCGCGTCGTTCTTCGAGAGCGGGAGCACCGCCACCTTGATCGGCGCGATGTTCGGGCGGAACTTTAGAACCGTCCTCGGGTCGCCCTTCTCGTCCGGCTCGACCGTGTACGCCTCGAGCATGCAGACGGCCAGCGTCCGCGTCAGGCCGGCAGCCGGCTCAATCACCCACGGCACGATGTGCTCGTTCGTCTCGTCGTCGAAGTACGTGAGCGGGTGGCCGCTTTCCTTGCCGTGGGCCGAGAGGTCGAAGTCGGTGCGCGCGGCCACGCCTTCGAGTTCGCCCCAGCCCCACGGGAACAGGTACTCGATGTCCGCCGTGCCCGCGCTGTAATGCGAGAGCTCTTCCTTCTCGTGGTAGCGAATACGCAACCGCGAAGCGTCGATCCCGAGCGTGTCCCGGTACCAGCTCAAACGCGTGTCGATCCACTCCCGGTGCAGCTCCAGGTACTCGACCGGATTCTCACGGTCCTTCGGTGGGCGGCAGAAGTACTCCATCTCCATCTGCTCGAATTCGAGCGTCCGGAACACGAACTTCCCCGGCGTGATCTCGTTGCGGAAGCTGACGCGGGTCTGCGCGATGCCGAACGGCAGCTTGCGCCGCATCGACGCCACCACGTTCTCGAAGTTCGGGAAGATGCCCTGCGCCGTCTCCGGCGGCAGGTACGCAATCGCCGTCTCGTCGGCCACCGGCCCGACCTGCGTCTTGAACATCATGTTGAACATCCGCGGCTCGGTGAGTTCGCCACCATCGTTCGGGACACAGCAGATTCCCGGCCGCGTCCCGCTTCGGCTCGCCGTATTGGCCCTCGGCGATGTGATCGAGCCGCCACCGCTGCTGGCACTTCTTGCAGTCCACCAGTGGGTCGGTGAAGTTCGCCACGTGCCCGCTCGCCACCCACACCCGCGGGTTGGTGATGAGCGCCGCATCGAGGCCCACGACGTCGTCGCGGTCGCGCACCATGGCACGCCACCACGCCTCGCGGATATTGCGCTTTAGCTCCACCCCCAGCGGGCCGTAGTCATACGTGTTCGCGAAGCCGCCATAGATTTCAGCGGCCGGGAACACGAACCCACGGCGCTTGGAGAGCGAAACGATCGTTTCGAGGTCGGGTGCTGGCAACGAGTCACATCCTGGGCAGGGCTCGCGACGCTGGATGCGTCGCGGCTGAACCACCACCTTATCGCAGTCGCGCCTACGGGCCCTCCCTTCGTCCGCGCTTGTAGAATCAGAAGCCATGACGGCCCCCTACGAACTCGCCCAGCTCAACATCGGCCGCCCGCTTGGCCCCCTCGACTCAGACGTCATGGCGGAGTTCGTCGCCGGACTGGCTCCCATCAACGCCCTCGCCGATGCAGCCCCCGGCTTCGTCTGGCGCCTCCAGGACGATGCCGGCGACGCAACGTCCTTCCGCGGCTTCGGCGACGATTCCCTTCTCGTCAACATGTCGACCTGGGCGTCCCTCGACGCGCTCGCCGACTTCGTCTACCGAAGCGCTCACACCGCCTACATGCGTCGGCGCCGGAGCTGGTTCGAGCGAATGGACGTCTACACGGTGCTGTGGTGGGTGCCCGCCGGCCACCGCCCCACGCTCGCTGAGGCCGAGGAACGCCTCGTCGCGCTGCGGAACGATGGCCCAACCGCGCGCGCCTTCACGTTCCAACAGCCGTTCCCGCAGCCCGGCGCTACCGAAGCCGCCACCGCACGCGAAGACGACGCCTGCCCCGTCAGGTGACCCCGCGCAGCCGCTTCCGCACAGTTGCTTCGTCGAGGGGCACTTCGAACGTCTTCTCGCGCGCTGAGCCGCCTCCCACGAGAACGATGTCGCGCGCCGGCACGCCGAGCGCCGCCGCGAGCAGCCGCACCACCGCCGCATTCGCAGCGCCCTCCACGGGCGGCGCGGTGACGCGAATACGCACCAGCCCCGCCGCGCCGGCGGGCTCGATGGCGTCGCGGGAAGCGCGTGGCGTGACACGGACGCGCAGACGGAAAAGAGGCACGGGCCCTCGCCGCAGGCGAAATCTTCACAAACGACTAGAACATTTGTTTGCGCCCGTGTAGCATACGGCCCAGCGGGCGCGATGGTAACATCCGTTCCCGCAATCGGCCGATGAGGACGGGTAAGGCATGAGTGAAACAGATCGCGCGCGGGCCCTCGAACTGGCCCTGGGGCAGATCGAGAAGCAGTTTGGCCGCGGAGCCGTGATTCGCCTCGGAGAAGGCACCCCCGAGGCCATCGGCGCGATCTCGAGCGGCTCGCTCGCCCTGGATATCGCCCTCGGCATCGGCGGCATCCCCCGCGGCCGCGTCACCGAGATCTTCGGCCCCGAATCCGCCGGTAAGAGCACGCTCGCCCAGCACATCATGGCCGAAGCGCAGAAGGCCGGCGGCACCGCCGCCTATATCGACGTCGAACACGCCATGGACCCCACCTATGCCCGCGACCTCGGCATTCGTCTCGAAGACCTCCTCGTCAGCCAGCCCGATACGGGTGAGCAGGCGCTCGAGATCTGCGAGGCCCTCGTCCGCTCCAACGCCGTCGACGTGATCGTCGTCGACTCGGTCGCCGCGCTCGTGCCGCGCGCCGAGATCGAGGGCGAGATGGGCGACGCCCACGTCGGCCTCCAGGCCCGCCTGATGTCCCAGGCGCTGCGCAAACTGACCGCCACCATTGCCCGCACAAACACGTCGGTGATCTTCATCAACCAGCTCCGCGAAAAGGTCGGCATCGTCTTCGGCAATCCCGAAGTCACGCCCGGCGGGCGGGCGCTGAAGTTCTACTCCTCCGTCCGCATCGATATTCGCGGTGTGGAGTCGATCAAGAAGGGCACCGACGTCATCGGCCGCCGCGTGAAGGCCAAGATCGTAAAGAACAAAGTCGCGGCACCGTTCAAAGTCGCCGAGTTCGATATCATGTTCGATATGCCGCGCGGAATCAGCCGGTCAGGCGATATCGTCGACCTCGGCGTTGAGTACGGAGTTCTCGGGAAGAGCGGTGCCTTCTACAGCTACGGCGACCTTCGCGTCGGCCAGGGCCGTGAGAACGCCAAAGGCTTCCTCGAAGACAACCCGGAACTGCGCGACGAGATCGAGGCGGAGATCCGGCGCCAGGCTGGTCTCCCGACGGGTCACATCACCCAGCCGGTGCCGGAGCCGGTTACCGCAGGCGGATAAGCAGCAGCACACATGGACGACCCTCCCAGTACGCCCACCATCGTCGAGGTGCGAAACGCACCGCGCGGGCATCAACGGCTGATTACGCTGAGTGACGGCCGCGAGTTCCTCTTTAGCGAAGAGGCCTGTGAACGCGTCCGCATCGTCGAAGGCCAGGACGCCGAGGCAGAGCTGTTTGGGGCACTCGAAGCCGCCGAGCAGCGCGTCCTCGCCCACGAGGCCGCCCTGCGTCTCCTCGCACACCGGCCGCGCAGCCGCACCGAGATGCGCACCCGCCTGGCCATGCGTGGCGTGGAGCCTGCCGCCATCGACGAAGAACTCGAACGCCTCGAACGCGCGGGTCTGCTCGACGACGAGAAGTTCGCCCGTGCCTGGGTCGAAGACCGCAAGCGCATCGCCCCGCGCGGCCGGCGCATGCTGCGCTACGAGCTCCTCGGCCGGGGCATCGACCCGGAGTCCGTCGATCTCGCCACCAACGACGTCGACGACCGTTCAACGGCCGTTGAGCTCGCGCGGAGCCGCGCAAGGAAGATCAGCTCGCCCGACTACACGTCGTTTTTCAGCAAAATTGGCGAGTTTCTGCGTCGCAGGGGATTCGACTACGAGGTCGCAGCCGAGGCGGCGCGAACTGTCTGGGCCGAGATGGGCCAGATCGGCTCCGATGACGTGGCCGAGTTCGACGCCCCAACCGGCACGTAAGCCCACCACCATTTTTTTGACTGCCCTTGCAACGCGAGAGTACCATCCTGTTAACCAATCGCTGATGTAAGTCAGCCGGATTTCGTTGATTATGTCGCGTTACTCGACATACGTGGAGAACACTCATGCTGGCGATAATTGCCATTATCGTCGGCCTCGTGTGCTTGCTGGCGGGAGCGGGGGCTGGCTATATGGCCCGCCGCCGCTCACTCGGAACAGGACTGCAACAGGCAGAGGAGCAGGCCAGCCGGATCATCGCTGAGGCCGAAACAAAACAAAAGGAACTCCTTCTCGAGGCGAAAGAGGAGACGCTTCGACTCAGGAACACAGTAGAAACCGAAATTCGCGAGCGCCGGGCTGAGGCGCAGCGCATCGAACAACGCCTCACCCAGAAAGAAGAAAACCTCGACCGCAAGATCGAGACGCTTGAGCGCCGCGAACAGGCGATCAGGGATCGCGAAGCGCACGTTGACGAGATCCGCGCCGAAGCCGAACAGCTGCGCGGGCGCCAGGCCGAAGAAATGGAGCGCATCAGCGGCCTCACGACTGCCGAGGCCCGCGAACAGCTCCTCGCTGCCGTCGACATCGAGATCCGCGATGAGGCCAGCCGCCGCGTCCGCGAAATAGAGAAGGAAGTCGAAGCCACAGCCGGGATGCGCGCCCGCAAGATCCTCGCCACCGCCATCCAGCGCTACACCTCCGAAGTCACCGCCGAGAGCACCGTCTCCGTCGTCCAGATCCCCAGCGACGACATGAAGGGCCGCATCATCGGCCGCGAGGGCCGCAACATCCGCGCAATCGAAGCGGCCACCGGCGTCGACCTCATCATCGACGACACGCCCGATGCCGTGACCGTCAGCGCCTTCGACCCGGTTCGCCGCGAGATTGCCCGCGTCGCCCTCAGCTCACTCGTGCAGGACGGCCGCATCCATCCCACCCGCATCGAAGAGGCCGTCAACAAGGCCAGGCGCGACGTCGAGAACACCATGGCCGAGGCCGCCGAAGCCGCCGCCGTCGAAGCCGGCGTGCTGAACCTCCATCCCGAGGTGCTCAAGGTCTTCGGCCGTCTCCGCTACCGCACCAGCTACGGCCAGAACGTCATGCGCCACTGCATCGAGACCGGCCACATCGCCGCCATGATCGCCCGCGAAATCGGCGCCGATGTCGACGTCGCACGGGCCGGCGGCTTCCTCCACGACCTCGGCAAAGCTGTCGACCACGAAGTCGAGGGCACCCACGCGCTCATCGGCGCCGACATCGCCCGCCGTTTCAAGGTCAAGGAAGCGGTGGCCCACTGCATCGAAGCCCACCACGAAGAGGTCGAACCGAACAGCGTCGAAGCGGTGATCGTCATGATGGCCGACGCCGTCAGCGGCGGCCGTCCCGGCGCGCGGCGTGAGTCCCTGGAGAACTACATCCGTCGCCTCGAGACCCTCGAGAACATCGCCAAGGACTTCAAGGGCGTCGAATCGGCCTTCGCCATCCAGGCCGGCCGCGAGGTCCGCATCATCGTCCGCCCCGAGCAGGTAGACGATCTCGAGGCGATGCGCATCGCCCGCGACGTCAGCCAGAAGATCGAGGAGACGATGGAGTACCCGGGCCAAATCAAGGTGACTGTCGTCCGCGAGACGCGCGCCACCGAATACGCGCGCTAGCCGATGCGCCTCCTTTTTCTCGGCGACATCGTAGGAAGCTGTGGCCGCGACGCCGTCGTCCAGGAAGTTCCCCGCCTGCGCCGCGAACTCGACCTCGACTACGTCGTCGCCAACGGCGAAAACATCGCCGGCGGTAAGGGCATCACCCCCCGCACCGCCGATGACCTCTTCGCCTGCGGCGTGGACCTCATCTCCGGCGGAAACCACACCTTCCAGCACCGCGACGTCTACGCCTACCTCGATTCCACCGACGGCATCACGAGGCCGCTCAACTACCCGCCCGGCGCTCCCGGCCGCGGCATCGCCAGCTCCGGCGACCTCACCCTGATCAACATCATCGGCCGAACCTTCATGGGCGCCGACTACGACGACCCCTTCCGCGCGGTCGACGCCGCGCTGGAAACGGTCGGCCGAAACCGCTTCATCCTCGTCGACCTCCACGCCGAGGCGACCAGCGAGAAACAGGCCATGGGCTGGTACCTCGACGGGCGCGTCACTGCGGTCGTCGGGACGCACACCCATGTTCCCACGGCCGACAACCGGGTCTTGCCCGGCGGCACGGCCTACTGCAGCGACGCCGGCATGTGCGGCGCCCGCGACTCCGTCATCGGCGACGACATCCAGGCTGTGCTCCATCGCTTCGTCACCCAGATGCCCACCCGGCTGCCGGCAGCAACCGGGACCGCGGTCCTCAACGGCCTCCTCATCGAGGCGGACGAGACAAGTCGCCGGGCGACCAGCATCACGCGCTGCGACCGGGTGGTCTGCTGATGGCGAAGGGCGACTTCCACCTCCACAGCACCGCCTCGGACGGCGTGCACACACCCACTTGGGTGATGGAAACCGCCGCCGCCCGTGGCGTGCAGGTACTCTCGCTCACCGACCACGACTCCACGGAAGGCCTGGCCGAGGCACGAGCCGCCGCCGCCGCCCGCGGTCTCCGCCTCATCCCCGGCCTGGAGATGAGCACCGACCTTGGAAAGTCCGATGTTCACCTGCTCGGCTACGGCTTCGATGTAAACGCAAAAACGCTCCAGGACTTCCTCAAGTGGCAGCGCGACGGACGCCTTGGCCGCACCCAGAAGATCGTCGACATCCTGCGCGAGAACGGCATGCCCATCGAATTGTCGCGCGTCCTCGAGATCGCCGGAGAGGCCACGGTCGGGCCGGCCCCACGTCGCCCGCGCGCTCATGGAGCGCGGCTACGTCGCCAGCGTCCAGGAAGCCTTCGACCTCTGGCTCGGAAACGGGAAGCCCGCCGACGTCGATCGGCCGAAGCTCGTCCCGGCCGAAGCCATCAAGATGGTCCACGAGAACGGCGGCGTGGTGTTCGTCGCACACGCCGTCTTTATTGCCGACGACTACGGCCCGGCGGTCGAACAGCTCGCCGGCTGGGGCATCGACGGCATCGAAACCTACTACAAGCACTACACGCCCGAGCAGGTCGCTGCGCACGAGCAACTCGCCGCCCGCCTTGGCCTCGCGAAGTCCGGTGGCAGCGACTACCACGGCCTGGGTAACCCCGACGATCGCGACATCGGCGACATTCCCTTCGGCGACGCGCAGGTCGACGCGTTCGTCGCATTCCTTGAGGAACGTGGCGTGGACACCGGAAGGAGCGCCGATGCTCAACGTCGATGACATCGAACAGATCATCCCTCACCGCTATCCCTTCCTCCTCGTCGACCGTGTCACGGAAGTGGAGGCCGGCAAGAGCGGCGTGGGGCTCAAGAACGTCACCGCCGACGAATGGTTCTTCCAGGGCCACTTCCCCGGGCGGAAAGTGATGCCGGGCGTCCTCATCGTCGAAGCGCTTGCTCAACTCGCGGCCGTCGTCATGCTCTACGGCGTCGGCGCCGGCGGAAAGACCCCGCTCTTCGGCGGCATCGAACACATGCGCTTCCGGCGCCCCGTCGTTCCCGGCGACCAGCTGCGCCTTGAGTTCGTGCTGGACAAGCAACGCGGGCCGGTCGGCAAGGGCAGCGTCCGGGCGACGGTCGACGGCCAGTTGGCAGCCGAGGGCGTCATCTCCTTCGCCCTGGTCGATCTCAGCGAGTCCGGAAGCGCCTGACGCGCGCCCTTTACCTTCCGCGCGCTACGATCGGAGTGGTGATCCCATGAATGCGAAAGAATCGATGCTCGGCGACGACCTTTACGAGGTGCTGCAGGTCTCGCCCAGCGCCGACCCCGACGTCATCGCCGCCGCCTACGACCGCCTGAACCACAAGTACGGCACCGATCCGGCGCCCGAGGTCCGCGAGAAGCGACGCGACCTCGACGCCGCGTACGCCGTGTTGTCGGACCCGGCGCGCCGGGCGGACTATGACGCCTCACGCGGACTCCGCCCTGCCCAGGCCAGCGCTCCGCCCGCGCCGGCGAGGGCTCCCTCGCGGGGGATCGTCCCCTGCCCTAGGGACCCAGGCGTCGAGACAGCGCTGCGCTGCAGTCGCTGCGAGACGCCTATCTGCCCGCGCTGCCTCGTTCAGACGCCGGTGGGAGCCCGGTGTCGCGATTGCGCGCGCATCGCCCACTCGCCGATCTACACACTCTCCGCCATGCATATCCTCCGCGCCGCCTCGGCGGCGGTTATCGGCGGCGTGGCGATGGGACTCATCTGGGGGTTCGTCCTCTTCCAGTTCACCGTCGGGTTCTTTTCGATCTTCCTCGGCGCCGGCCTGGGCTATGCATTCACGCGGGCGATGGAGTTCGCCACCGGCCGCAAGCGCGGGCCGGTCGTCGTCGCCTTCGCCGTCGGCGGCATCCTCATCGCCTGGGGAATGCAGTTCCTGTTCGTCCCGCCGCGCATCGCGCTCTACGGACTGGTCGCCGTCGGCGTCGCGATCTACTTCGCGTACCAGAACCTGCGGTACGTCTAGCTACCCCTGCTCACCGTTCCGGTCGTCTTAGATTACGTACGACATCGCGACGATGAACGACACCACGATCACACCCACGATCGAGACGGTGACGAGGTCCTTGTGGACGTGGCCATAGTCCCGTGTGACATGGTGTTCGCGGTGGTGCACCGGCGTGCGACGGGCGGCAGCGCGAGGCGCCGTAGCCGTAGCCGAGGCGGCCGGGGAGATGTTCTCCTCGATGGGAGTCGCCGACGGCCGGGGAAGGGATGTTGGGGCGGCGCGCCTGCGAGCGCGACGCGGTTGCCGAGCTGTCATCGCCTTCGATCCTAGATCCGTATCGGCAAACGGTATAGCGCCCCCACCGCGCCGTTGCCCTTCACGCCTCTTTCACGGCGATGTCGATCGTGATCTCGCCGAAGCTCAGCACCAGCGGCACGACCAGGCGTGTCAGGTTGAGCGTCGCAATCGAGCTGCCCTTACCGAGCAGCAGGAGCGGCGGAGACATGTCGCTCGGAAAGCCGTTCCGTTCGAGCCCGATCCCGGCCTGGCCGGTGATGATGTTCGCCAGTTCGCCGATCGCACTCTGCGCCATCGCATCGAGTTCCGTAACCCGCTCGCCGATCATCCGCCCCGCCAGCTCGAACGCGGTCTCGTTCGACATCGAGTAGATGACGAGCCCCGCAACGCCGCCCGTTATCGCGATCAACGCGCTAACGTCGCGGCTGGTCTGCGGGGAACGAACGCGGTGCAACTCGCCACGCCGGCACGGTTCGCCACATTCCTGCTGGAGCACGCGGGCAGCGGCTTCGACGAACGGCCCCACGAGCTCCAATCGCGGGCGGTCGGGCGCGGTTGCCGCGGCCTCCGCCGCCTCAGCTACCGTCACTTTCGCGTGCATTCCTTACCTCCGGGCCCCACGGCGGGACCCCGTCATTTGTTGTCAACAGTGACGATGCAGTGGATCAGCTGGCCTGGAGTGTGCGCCCGAGGTCGGTCGCGTACGCGCCAAAGTCGTCGAGGTCGCTCGCGGTGATGGCAATGGACTGGGGCGGTACCCCGTGGTTCTCGATGCGGTTCGCGATCTCCCAGCACGCCCACGTCTTCAACAGCACCGATGGCTCAACCGGGCGCAGCCGCGCGCGTGACATCTGGAGCGCCAGCTTTCGATGCGCGTCCTGCGAAATCAGCACGGTCACCTGGGAGATTCCCGCCCTGCCACCACTGTCGACCTTGAACACGAGCCGGTGAAAACCGCTCCCGCCGGACTTGATGTCGGCTGACATGAGGATCGTCCGGGGAGATGTCGCGCGACTCATGCGGCGCCGTCCTCGAAGGGCTTCACCCATCCATCATCGTCAACCTTGCCCGAGACCTGTAGCGCCAGTTTCCGCCCACGGGTTCCCGGCGAGCCGGCGAACCGTTCGCAGTTGCCCACAAGAATCCTCACGGGCGAGTCGACCAGGTGATCCAGCACGATGACATCGCCCGGCGCCAGCTCGGCCAGGTCCATCGCATCGACACGCGCGTTTCCGAGGATCGCCCGCAGCGGCACGTTCATCGGTAGCAGTTGCTCGTCCTTCACGTGCGTGTCCTCGGTGCGGCTCCGGTTGGGTCGGTTCTCGAACAGGCTCTGCCCGGTCAGCTTCGGCAGGATCTGCTCCAGCACCGTCAGCGGGAAACACAGCGAAATGCCGCCCGTCTGGTCGGCGAAGCGAACTTCGTACCATGCCGTGATCACAAATTCGGACGGAGGGATGACGTGCATCACCTGCGGTCCCAGGGCAAGCTCGGTGACATCCGGGACGAGTTCGGTGACACGCTGCCACGGCTCGATCAATGAACGCGCGATGTCCATGCCGATGTGCCGGATCAGCGCCACCTCGATGTCCGTGAGATCCCGGTTTAACGAGCGCACGTTCTGTTTGCCCTTGCCGCCCAGCAGCCGGTCGATGATCCCGAACGCGACGTCCAGCCCGAAGGCCGCGACGGCGTACCCCTGCAGCGGGTTCATGTCGATGATGACGACCACCGCCGTCGTCCCAATCTGCGTGACGTACTCTTCGTATATCCCGCGCTCCAACGCGCTCAGACGTGCTTCGACAGGCGCCCTCAGACGCCCAGAAAACGAGGCCGCGAGCGCGCCCGCAACGCCCTGCTGGATGATCTGCAGCCCGCGAATCTGTTCCTTGGACAGCTTCTCAGGATGCCGGAAGTCGTACGTCTTTATTCGCCGCACGGGTTCCGGGCGTGCGTGGGCGATCATCGAAATGACGTCGTCGGGCTCCGCCTGGCCGACATCGGCGTTCAGCAGTGCATCGATTTCGCGCTGGCTCAGGACGGCGTGTTCGGCAGCCACCAACCACCTCCGGTGCTCTCCACAGTCTCCTGTCAGAAGTATCGGCAGCCTATCGGCGGGTTCCCTAGGTCTCAATGATCCCAACCCTTGATCGCGCGCATAGGGGAATTCCCGGGGCTGCTGCGGCTTCTTCCCAATGCCGACGCACGCCGACCTGTTCGTAGCCTTGGATATCGCCTGCACGCGAAGTCTGCGGTGCAGGTTGTCGAGGAGAAGATCAGCATGGCCACCAAGCCCATCGAGTCCGCTTCCGAAGGCGCGGCCGCATCGACCGCCGAAGAGCACGTCGTCATCTTCCGGCTCGCCGACGAGCACTACGCGCTCGACATCCAGGCCGTCCAGGAAATCGTGCGCATGCAGGCCATTACCTCGATCCCCGGCGCCGATGCCTGGGTGGAGGGCATCACCAACCTGCGCGGCCGCGTCGTCCCCGTCATCGACCTGCGCCGCCGCTGCAACGTTCCCGCCGGCGACCACACCCCGGAAACCCGCATCGTCGTCGTTGGCAGCCCCAACGGCATGGTCGGCCTCATCGTCGACGCCGTCTCCGAAGTGATGCGCATCCCCGCCGACCAGGTCGAGCCTCACAGTGGCATCGTCAAGGTTCCCGAGAACAGCTACCTCCGCGGCGTTGCCAAGCTCGACGATCGCCTCATCTCCCTCATGGACCTCGAAGGAGTGCTCCCCGGCGACGACGAGGACAGCGTCCAGCACCTCGTCGAAGCGCCCGCCGCCTGACCGCGACAACCGTCCAACCGCGCGCCGCAGCGCACAGAGGAGTGCCACCGCATGGCCATGGCCAAAGGCAACCGGCTCCAGTTCGAGCTCGATGACGAGGACCTGAAGGTCTTTTGCGACGAAGCCGACGAGCAGATCGAGCTTCTCGATACCTTCCTCGTCCAACTCGAGAGCCAGCCCGAACCCGAGTTGGTCCAGCAGATCTTCCGGGCCGCGCACACCTTGAAGGGCTCCTCGGCCACCATCGGCCACAAGAAGATGGCCAGCCTCACCCACGCCATGGAGACCGTCCTCGATGCCGTGCGCCAGGACCGCGCCACGCCTACCGCGCCGATGGTCGATGCCCTCCTCGCGGCGCTTGACGCCCTTCGCCTGCTCGCGCAGGAAGTGGTGACGCGCATCGATAGCGGCATCGATCCGGCGCCCCTCGAGGCCGACCTCCTCGCCATCCTCGAAGCCGACGTCGCCATACCGGCACAGCCCCTGGCCGCGGATGCCGGCCCGCCGCCGCTCCTCGATGCCGAGATCCACGCACGAGTCCGCGCCGATGTCGAACAGGGCAGGATCGCCTACCTCGTCGAAGTCGCCATAGACGCGGAATGCCAGCTGCCGTCGATCCGTTGCTACCAGGCACTCCAGGAGCTCGACGCTCTCGCGGCGATACACATCACCTGGCCCGACCGGCTCACTGTCGAAGGCGGCGGAGCCGACCATGATCTGAGAGCCTTCGGCACCTCCTCCGCCACCGACGAGCAACTCCACAGTGCTCTTGCGTCTATCTCCGACGTGGCCCGCGTCCTCGTACAGCGAATCGACGAAGAGGCGCTGGCGACCCTCGCGGCGGAGCCCCCTGCGCACTCGGCGCCCACGCCCATCTCGTCGGCCCCACGGCAGACGGCTCCGGACGTGGCCGTCCAGCCAAACGAAGCGGCGCGGCCCCCCGCCCGCAAGGCCACGCAATCGGTCCGCATCGATGTCGAGCGCCTCGACGGCCTGATGAACCTGGTCGGCGAGCTCGTCATCGACCGCACCCGCCTGACGCAGATTCGGGAACAGCTCAGCAGCGTCTTGAAAGACGCCAACCTGAACGAGTTGACCGACAACTTCACCGAAACTACCTCACATCTCGCCCGCATCACCGACGAGCTCCAGGAAGAAATCATGCGCTCGCGCATGCTCCCGATTCGCTCGGTGCTTACGCGCCTGCCACGGCTGGTCCGCGATGTCGCGGCGAAGTGCGGCAAGAAAGTCGAACTGGTGACCTCCGGCGAAGAGACGGAACTCGATCGCTCGGTGATCGAGGAGATCTCCGACCCGCTGGTTCACATCCTGCGGAATGCGATCGATCACGGCATCGAGACTCCCGAAGAGCGGCGGCTCGCAGGCAAGTCCGAGACCGGTACGGTTACCGTCACCGCCTGGAATCAAGAGGCGTACATCTACCTCTCGATCACCGACGACGGCCAGGGCATCGACACGGCGACCATTCGCAGAAAGGCCGTCGAAAAGGGCCTCGTGACCCGCGAAGCCGCCGATGCCGCAACCGACGAGCAGGTGCTCCAGTACATCTTCTTCGCCGGGCTCTCGACCGCGAAAGCGCTCTCCGATGTCTCCGGCCGCGGCGTCGGGATGGACATCGTCAGGACGAACATCGAGCGCCTCAACGGCCGCGTGATGCTGAAGAGCACTCGTGGCCGGGGCAGCGAATTCGTCATCCAGCTTCCTCTGACGCTCGCCACTACCAAGGCGCTCATGGTCATGGCCGGTGAGACGGTCTACGCGATGCCGCTCGTCTCCGTGACCGAGGCCCTCTCGGAGGCCGACGCCGACATCCACAGCGTCGCAGGCCGCCGCACGCTCCGCCTGCGCGGGCAAGCTCCTCCCGGTCGTCGAGCTGAGCGAGGCGCTCGGCGACATGCGCCCCCGCCCGATCGGCAGCGGCCGTTTCGTCGTTGCCGCACGCCACGCTGAGCACGATCTGGCCTTTATGGTCGACCGCCTCCTCGGTGAGCAGGACATCGTCGTCAAATCCATGGGCGAGATCGTCGGCGCCCGCAGGGGCCTCACCGGCGCCACCATCCTCGGCGACGGCACGCTCGGGTTGATCATCGACACGGCAAGCCTCATTGCCGAACAAACGCAGCTCGCCACGGCCGGCTGACCACCACACGGGGGAAGACGGGTATGTCGGCTGAAATGCAAGAAATGGTCACCATGCTCTCGCGAGTCGCCAAAGATGGCGCGGCCCGCGCGGGACGCGGCCTCAGCGGCCTCATGGGCCAGGAGATCAGCATCCACGTCCCCAGCGTTCGCGCCGGCACCAAGGCCGATGCGTGCGATACCGTCGGTGGCGAGGAAAGCGTCGTTCTCGGCGCGTACCTCTCCATCTCTGGCGACATCACCGGCCACGTAATGCTCCTCTTCCCTCTGGCGCGAGCCCTGGATTGCGTCGACCTCATGTGCGGCCAGCCAATCGGCACCACGCACGACACTGACGAGCTCGCCCTCTCGGCCGTCGGCGAACTCGGCAACATCGTCGGCTCCGCCTTCGTCAATGCCCTCGCTGACGAGCTCAATCTCGTACTCCATCCCAGTCCTCCGACCATCCTCAACGACATGGCTATCGCCCTGGTCGAGTCCGTCTACGCCGAGATCCTCTCGCAGGGCGGCGAGGTCGTCATGATCGACACCATCTTCTCGGACCACACCGGCCGCACCGCCGGACTGCTGATCGTCGCCCCAGATCCGGTCTGCCTGGACCGCCTGCTGAGGCTTGCCGCATGACCACCGCGACCTCCGAGAGCAAACGGGTCTCCGTGGGCATCGGCCAGCTCGCGGTGTCGAAAGATCCGTCGCAAATCCTGATCGCCTACGGGCTCGGTTCGTGCGTGGCCGTCAGCGTCTACGACCCCGCCGCCCGCGTCGCCGGGATGGTTCACGTCCTCCTGCCCGCCTCCGAAGGCAAGCAACCGGATCCACGCGAACCAGCCCGCTTCGCCGACACCGGCATCGACTCGCTGGTCCGCGAAATGGTGGCCATGGGCGCGATGCCCCGTCGCTGTGTGGTCAAAGTCGCCGGCGGCGCCTCCGTTTTGGGACCCGCCAACGCCGAAAAATTCAAGATCGGCGAACGCAATGCCGAAGCTGTCAGGGAACGCCTGGTCCAACACGGGCTCTCTCCTGCTGCCTCGGACCTGGGCGGGACTAAAGGCCGGACGCTGGAGCTCCATCCAGCCACCGGCAAAACATTCGTGCGCACCGCGGCCTCACCGGCCAGCGAACTCTAGGAGGCTCGACGTGGCAGTAATCATGGTGGTGGACGACGCGGCGTTTATGCGGATGCGCATGTCGAAAATCCTCTCCGAAGCCGGCTACGAGGTCATCCAGGCCGAGAACGGTCTCGACGCCCTCGAAAAGTACAAGGGCAGCCGCCCCGACGCCGTCCTGATGGACATCACGATGCCCGAGATGGATGGCCTGACCGCCCTCAAGGCGATCCGCGAGTACGACGCCACCGCCCGCGTCGCTATGGTCACCGCGCTCGGCCAGCAGCAGATCGTCCTAGAGGCGGTCAAAGCCGGCGCCAAGGACTTCCTCGTGAAGCCCACCGAGGGCGAACGAGTCCTCGCCGCTGTCAGCAAGCTCTGCGCCTGAGGCCCCGGCTGTGCTCTCTCCATCGTCCAATCCCGGAACCATTCGGGTCCTGGTCGTCGACGATTCGCCGTTCATGCGGCGCGCCATCGAACGGCTCTTGTCCGCAAATCCTCGCGTCGAAATCGTGGGATCAGCCGCTGACGGTGTCGACGGCGTAAGGCTCGCCCTCTCGCTCCGCCCCGATGTCATCACCATGGACGTGGAAATGCCCCGCATGGATGGCGTCACCGCCGTCACCGAGATCATGCAGGCCGTGCCCACCCCGATCGTCATGGTCAGCACCCTCACCACCGCCGGCGCCGACACCGCGCTGCGCGCGCTGGAGGCAGGCGCTGTCGAATGCGTGGCCAAGCCGAGCGGGCTGAGCCACGAGCTCGCGAACGTTGGCGAACTGCTCACCCAGGCCGTGACCCGCGCGAGCGTCGCCCGCGTGCAACGCCGCCGTCCACATCCGATCGCCGCCCTCCGCCCTCCCGCGGCCGCCTCCACGGGTGGCCAGTGTTCGAACATTCCCTCGGTAGGTGTGGTGGTCATCGGCTCCTCCACGGGCGGGCCGCCCGCTCTCACCGAAGTCGTCTCCCATCTCCCTGCGAAGCTCGCCGTCGGCGTGCTCGTCGTGCAGCACATGCCCGCCGGCTTCACAGCGGCGCTCGCCCGCCGCCTCGATAGCCTCTCACCGCTCAACGTTTCCGAAGCCGTGGAGGGCGACGTCGTCTCCGCGGGCCGCGTCCTCGTCGCCCCCGGCGACTTCCACATGCGCGTCGGCCGCGACCGCCACGTCCACCTCGACCAGGCGCCCTCGGTCCACGGCGTGCGGCCGAGCGTCGACATCACGCTCAACTCCGTCGCAGACGTCTATGGGCGCCATGCGGCGGTCGCCATCCTCACCGGCATGGGCGCCGACGGCGCCGACGGCGCCGCCAGGATTGAAGAAGCCGGCGGTCGCGTCGTCGTCCAGGACGAGGCCAGCTGCGTCGTCTACGGCATGCCCAGGGTCGCCAAGGAGCGGACTCGTGCCGCCGTCCAGGCGCCGCTCACGCAGGTCGCCGCCCACCTGGCAGCCATGGCCCGGGGAGGTGCAGCATGACCGAAACACCCGAGGATGCCGCCTGGACGGGCTTTCGAAACACCCTCGAAGCCGCCATTGGCGTCCCGCTCGCCGCCTACAAGGAGCCGCAGATGAAGCGGCGCCTCGCCAGCATCATGACCCGCCGCGGCATGGCCACCTGGGCCGTGTTCGCCGCTGCCATCCGCACCGACCCCGCGCTCCTCGTCGAAGTGCGCGACACGCTCACCATCAACGTCAGCGAGTTCTTTCGGCAGGCCGATCGATTCGAGGAGCTCGCCACCGTCCACATCCCCGCGCTCCTCAAGGAGCGCAAGACCCTGAAGTTCTGGAGCGCTGGCTGCTCCATCGGCTGCGAGCCGTACACGCTGGCGATTCTGCTCGATGAGCTCGATCCCGTCGGCCGGCACTCCATCATCGCGACCGATGTGGACGTACCGATCCTGGCCCGCGCCCGGGCCGGCGCTGGCTATCAGCCCTTCGAAGTCCGCGCTACGCCCCCGGCGTTGCTTGACAAATATCTCGTTCGCGAAGGCGCGACGTACCGCGTCCAGGAGTCGCTCAAGCGCCGCATCACCTTCCGCCGCCACGACCTCCTCAGCGATCCCTACCCCCAGGACGTCGACGTCATCCTCTGCCGGAACGTCGTCATCTACTTCACCGAGCAGGCAAAGCAGCACATTTACACCGGCTTCGCCAACGCGTTGCGGCCGGGCGGTCTCCTCTTCGTGGGCGGCAGCGAGATGATCATGCGCTCCCACGACATCGGCTTCCGAACCAACGGCACGAGCATGTACCGCAAAGCCGCCTAAGCGTCAGGTGCCGGCAATCACCGGCTCCGGCTTGGGCTCCGGGGCCGCCATTACCCGGTTCACGAGCCAGTGGCAGCCATAGGCAACGATCACGCCCACGGCCAGGTCGAGCACGTAGTGCTCCGCCAGGTACACCAGCGAGAACGCCATGATGAGGCTGTAGAACAGCAGCCACGGCGCAAGCTTCGGCGCGTGGTCACGCGACCACAGGTACATCGCGAACGTCACCGCCATGTGGATCGATGGCATCGCGGCCACCGAGTTCGGCTCGCCCAGCGAAACCGACAGGTTCCGATACGTATCGCCGTTCACCCTGCCGCCCACGAAATCCATGATGCGGAACCCTTCCGGCAGCAGCCCGGCACGCGCCGCTAGCCACGGCGGCGTTGTCGGAAGCAGGAAGAAGAGGATCAACCCTGCGTACATGGTGCCCACCACGAGCAGCGCATAACGCGCGAACAGGTCCCGCCTCCAGATGAACACCAGCACCGCGAGCGCATGCGGCGCGATGAAGAATGACCAGTGGACCTCAACGGCCGCGAAGTCGAGCGGCGTCACACGGCCTGGCGAGAACAGCCGCTCCTGGAGCCACACCACCGGGTCTGTCCCGAAGAACAGCCAGTGGTCCACGTCGATCACATAGGACGTCTGGATCGGAATCGCCGTCTCGTCCGCATACGAACGCAGCAGCGTGTACACAAAGATCCCGGCCACGTAGGCGAACCACCAGCGCCGCGCCCGTTGCCGCGTCAACTCCGGCGCCCACAGGGCCGCCGCCACTCCGACGAGCACGAATCCCACCCACATCTCGTCCTGCCACACCTTCGTGGCCACGGTCGCGGTCATCAGGATCAGCGAGAGAGTCTGGAGCGCCAGCAAACTTGCGCCACGCACTGACGCCGGCCGCCAAAACGCTTCGCGGGCGCCCACGCCAGTGGGCATGTATCGCGTTGGTGCGCGCATTCCCCTGATCGTATAACCCCGCGGGGACTGACGGAAGCGGCAAAGTGTGGCACGCTTTCTCCGAGGGTATTTCCCTCCCCGCCGGTGAACATGGGCCGATTTGTTCTGGGCATCGCGCTGACGGTCATCTGCGGGGGGCTACTGCTCCGGCTCATCGACTGGTCCAGCACCGCGACCGCTCTCGAATCCGCAAACATCAAGTACATCATCCTCGCAGTCAGCTGCCTCGTCTTTTCGCTCGTCGCGAAGACCGTGCGCTGGCGCCTCCTGCTGCCCTCAACCTCCGGCGTCACGACCCCGCGTCTCTACCGCATCCTCCACATCAGCTTCCTCCTGAACAACGTCCTCCCGGCACGCCTCGGCGACGTCGCCCGCGTCGCAATGACGTCCCGCCAGCCCGGCGTTCGCTTCGGGCACGTCGTTTCCTCCATGCTCACCGAGCGCGTCACCGACTCCGTCACGCTGATCGCCGGCTTCGTGCTCGTCAGCCCCTTCCTCCCAATCCCCGACCGCTATCGCGAATGGCTCCACATCGCGTGGTTCTCGCTCGCCGGTATTGCCCTCGTGATAGTCCTCGTGACGATGCTCCGGCATCGTTTTGCGGCGTTGGCCCGGAAGCTTTCGCTCAGCCGGCTGGTCCCCAGCACCCGCATGAAGGACGAAGCGCTGTCGTTCCGCGAAGGCTGGAAGCAGCTCTTCTCGCGCCAACACGTGCTCCCCATCTGGGGGTGGTCCTGGATAGCGTGGCTCGGCGCCTTCGCCATCAACTACATGCTCATGCAGGCGCTCAACATCGACGCCCCGATCACGGTAGCCGTCTTCCTCACCTGCACCACGAACCTCGCCATGCTGTTGCCGTCGTCCCCCGGCTACCTCGGCGTATTCCACGCCGCCGCCGTTGCCTCGCTCCTGCCGTTCGACGTCGGCCCGGGCCGCGCCCTCAGCTTCGCTATTCTCGCCCACCTCGTGAACGTCGTCCCCGTCAGCCTGCTCGGCGGCGCCTTCCTCCTCATGGGCCGCGAGTCCATCTCGCTCAACCTGCGCGGAAAAAAGCACGACGAGCCCGCCGCCGTCTAGACCGGCGTCGCTACAGAGTCCCCACCAGTTCCGCGGCTTCCTTGCGCAGCTCCGCCCGGAAGTCCGGGTGCGCCACGCTGATCATCTCGTCGGCACGCTGCCGGTGGTTCTTGTCGAGGAGCCGCGCCACGCCGTACTCCGTCACGATCGTGTCCGCGAAGTACCGCGGAATCGTCACCAGCGTCCCCGCTTCATGGCGAGCCACCACCTTCGACAGCGTCCCCTCCAGCGCAGTCGACCGCATCACCGTTATCGCACGGCCGTCCTTGCACAGCGACGCCGAAAGGTGCGTGTCTGGCTGACCGCCGGTGCCGTTCACCATGTGCCCGCCGAACCGATCCTCGCTCGCGATCTGGCCCAGCAAATCCACGGCGATCGCGCTGTTGATCGAGGTCATCTGCCGGTTCTGCGCCATCAGCAACGGGTTCAGCAGGTAGTCAGGGTCGTACAGCTCGAACGCCGGGTTGTCGCGGATGATCTGCAGGTCCTCGCCATCGCACCCGGACCACGCGACCGCGACCGCCTTCCCCTTGTGGATGGTCTTCAGCGACCCGTCCATGATGCCGCGCTCCCACAGCTTTGCCAGCCCCGGCGATCCCAGTTCGGTGTGCAGCCCCAGGTGATGCGCGTCATCGAACGCCCCCGCCTTGAACATCAGCGAGCTCGGCTGCCCCACGCCGACCTGGATCGTGTCCCCATCCCGGATCAGCGGCCGGATGTTGTCCGCGATCGCCTGCGCCTCCGGATCGATCGGCACGACCCCCAGCGCCGTCTTCAGCAACTCGGGCGGCATCGCGTGGAACAGGTCCTCGACCAGGGCAAGCGCTTCCGGGCTTGCAGTCCTCAGGATCTCCAGGAGCTGGGGCCGGCTTTCCGGCGGGCTCATCGTGTTCACCCGCTCTTCGATCGCCGCCGCATCGACCGCCTTGATCGCCCCCACCACGAACGTGTCGATCTCGCTTACGTGCACCCAGACATCGCCGTGCACCGGCTGGATGTTCGGGTCCACGGCCGCGATCGTGATCGGGCAACGGCGTGCGTACGCCTTGCGCTGCCACATGTGCGCTCCAAAGTGCACGAACCCGGCGTCGTTCGGTTCGCTGCACGGCGTCAGGAAGACGTCCGGCATCCGCGCCTCTGGCCGCCCGCTGTCGAACGCCTTCATCCCGAGCATGAACGTGTTCGGGAGATACGTCGCGATCTTCGCGTCATGGGCGGGACGCATCCCGTCCCCGATGAAGATCTCGATCTCCTTTTCGCCCTTCGGGCCGTTCGCGCTGTACAGGTGCGGCTCCCGCGGCGCCAGCCCGCGGATGTCCACGCGCCCCAGGCTCTTCGCCCGTTCGTTCAGCGCCAGCGTCAGCGCCATCGGAGCCAGAATCGTGACCCCAACAAGGTCGTTTTCTTTGATCAGCTCCATTGCCTGCGGGAGCGTCTTCTGGCGGGATGCGTACTCGTCGCGCCAGTTTTCGTATCGAGCCACTTCGTCCTCCGATGCCGCCCTGGGGCGGGACAGGATTTGCGACGGCGAGAAAGGCTGCCGTAGAGTTCCGCGCACCACCGCCGGCGGATGTCGACAATGCCCGAAACCACTCTTCCCGTCGAACACCTCTTTCGCCTCGCCCTCACGCTGGGCGGAAGAAACGTCATCCCCGGCGGCCCCGCCGGGACGCGCGTCATCGTCCTCGTCAGCGGCGGGACCTTCGAGGGGCCACGTCTCCGCGGCACCGTCGTCACCAATTCCGGCGCCGATTGGGTACTGCAGCGCGCCGACGGCAGCTTCAAGCTGGACGTCCGCCTCACGCTCGTCACAGACGATGGCGCCGTCATCTACATGGCCTACAACGGCGTGGGCATGGTCGTCGAAGGCAAGAACGTCATTCGCAGCGCCCCGCTCTTCGAGACCGGCGACGACCGCTACGCCTGGCTCAACCGCGTCCAGGCCGTGGGCATCGGTCGGTCCGACCGCGAATCCGTGAACTACGACGTCTACGCGCTCGCGCTGTGACGAAGGGAGCGCTCTAGATGCAGGCACTCGACAACGTCGTCGTCCTCGACCTGACGCACCACATCGCCGGCCCATACGCCACCCGGCTCATGGGCGACTTCGGGGCCGACGTCATCAAGGTCGAGCAGCCTGGCGGCGATGTCGCTCGCCAGCTGCCGCCGTTCAAAGGCAACACGCCCAACCCCGAGCGCAGTGGCCTCTTCTTCTATCTCAACTGCAACAAGCGCTCCGTGGTTCTCGACCTCAAGTCCGGTCCCGGGCGCGAAGCGCTCGCGGCCCTGGTCCAGCGAGCCGACATCGTCGTCGAGAGCTTCCAGCCCGGTGTGCTGGACTCGCTCGGCATCGGGATGGACTTCCTCCACTCCATCAAGCCGGGGCTCCCGGTGGTCTCCATCTCCAACTTCGGCCAGACGGGGCCCTACCGTGATTTCAAGCTCACCGAACTGACCCTCTACGCGTTCGCCGGTGAGATGTACTCCATGGGGCTCACCGAACGCGAACCAACGAAGATGGCCGGCACCGCCGCTCTCTTCGAGTCCGGCGCCGCGGTCTCCGTGGCCATCATGGGCGCCCTCTTCTCGTCGAAGCGCCACGGTATTGGCCAGCACGTCGATGTCGCCCTCGCCGAAACGCATTTCGGCGGGGTCGACCGCCGCCACGCCACCGCTATCGGTTTCCAGTACAGCGGCCGCAAGACGCAGCGCGCGGCCGGTGGCGGCGGGGGCATGCCCCAGGGCATCTACCCCTGCGCCGACGGCTACGTCGACTTCACCAACGCCGGTCTGCGCCCCGACCGCGTCGCCGAAATGCTCAATCACGCCGATTGGCTCGATGACCCCCGCTTCAACGATCCGATCCAGCGCTTCGATCCGTTCGTGATCGAGGAGTGGAACGCCCACTTCCTCGGCTGGTGCCTCGAGCGCACCAAGCGCGAGGTCTGGGCAGAGGCCCGGCGCGCCAAGGTGATGTGCGGGCCGCTCTTCTCGATGAAAGACCTCTTCGAGGACGACCACTTCCGCGGTCGCGGCTTCTGGCATCAGACGTCCCACCCCGACCTCGGCGAGTTCGAAATGCCGGGCCGTCCACTCATCATGGGCAAAGGCGGCTGGCAGCTTCGCCGCCCCGCCCCGCGCCTTGGCGAGCACACGGCCGAGGTGCTGCGCGAGGCGAACGTGCCCGCCGCGATTACGGAACAAGTCCTGGAGGCCGCGCGATGACCCCGAAGCCACTTGACGGCGTCCGCGTCATCGACCTCTGCGTCGTCTGGGCCGGCCCCTTTGCGACGATGCTCCTCGGAGACCTCGGCGCGGAGATCATCAAGCCCGAAAACCCCTTCGTCTTCCAGCCGATGACCCGCGGTGCGATCGCCCACCCGCCGCAGATCCTCCTCGATCGTTCCGCGGCATGGGCCGGGGGACTGCCGGGCGGCGTTGTCGGCGAAAAGCCCTGGAACTACAACCCCACCTTCGTCAGCCTCTATCGCAACAAGAAGAGCTTCACCGTCGACCTTCGCCGTCCCGAGGGCATGGACATCCTCAGAAGGCTCGTGGCGGTGTCCGACGTCGTCTACGAAAACAACGCCACCGGGACCATGGCCGGCCTCGGCATCACCTACGAGTGGCTTCGCGAAGCGAACCCCCGCATCATCATGGTCAGCGTGCCCGCCTACGGCAGCACCGGCCCCTATGCCTCGGCGCGTGCCCTCGGCGTCCACCTCGAAGCCGTCATGGGCCACACGCTCCTGCGCGGCTACGACGACGCCGACGCCTCCGCGAACACCGCCATCTTCTCCGGCGACTACCTGGCCGGCGCCCAGGGCGCGTTCGCGGTGATGACCGCGCTCTGGCACCGCGATCGCACCGGCGAGGGCCAGCTCATCGAGATCGCCCAGGCCGAAAACGCCGCCGCCATGTTCACCCAGGGCATGATGGACTACAGCCTCAACGGCAACATCCAGTCCGCCATCGGCAACCGCGACGTCAACGGTCGCTTCCCCTGCGGCGTCTACCCCGCAAAGTCGCCCGGCACCGCCGAAACCTGCGAAGACCATTGGGTCGCCATCCACGTCGAGACCGACGACGAGTGGCAGTCCTTCGTCGCCGCCATCGGCAGCCCTTCGTGGGCCTCGGACTCCCGCTTCGCCACCAACGCCGGGCGCGCCGAACATTTCCGCGAAATCGACCACCACATCGCCGACTACACGAAGGATCAGGACGACTACGCGCTCATGCAACGGCTGCAGGCGGTCGGCGTCGCTGCCACGCCCGTACTCGAGGCGTCCCGCATGTTCGACGACCCACATCTCCGCTCCCGCGACTTCTTCAAGGCTCAGTCGTTCGAGGGCGCCGAAGGCCCCTACGAATACGTCGGTCCCATCTGGAAGTTCTCCGACACGCCCGTCGAGTTCTCACAACCACCCGTCCGCTTCGGCGAGCACAACGACTACGTCTACCGCGACGTCCTCCACGTCTCGGATGCCGAGCTCGACTCGCTCACAGCAGCCGGCCACATCGCCACCGCCTACGACCCCACCGTCCCCTAAGCGCCGAGCCCCAAGCCCCGAGCCCCGAATCCGAGCCCCGAGCGAAGCGCAGCGCAGCGAGCGGGTGCACTCCAAGGCAACCCGCCATCACGGAGCCACACACCAACCCGAATATGATTCCCTCACCCAGGCCCGAAACCGAGCCCCGAGCGAAGCGCAGCGCAGCGAGCGGGTACGCTCCCAGGCACCGAACCATCGCGGCGCCGAGCACCGCCGCCATCGTCCCATCGCCCGCCCGTACGCCTCCCCCAAGCTATGATCGCCCCCGCCGCGACTGCGGCGAGGAGACCGCCGCGTGCCTGTCGGACCGGCGCCTTCCTCCCGAAGTCGAGTGCACGCCGGAGCCTTCCTGACGCACGTCTGCGTCGGGCTATACGCGACGTCGTTCGGCCCGGCCCTCCCCTTCTTCGCACGCGATTTCAACATTTCCCTCGATAAAGCCGGCCTCCTTTTGAGCGTGCTCTTCGTCGGCTCCATATCCTCGTCGGCCCTGCTGGCATGGCGTCTTCGCGGCCGTGACCCGCGACGCGTCTCCCTAATCGGTGTCGCTGTGAGTGGTCTTGGCGTGGCCGGGCTGGGCCTGGCGCCGACGCTCGTCGCGGGCGTCGTCGCCGCCGGCCTCGTCGGGCTCGGCGATGGACTCGTCATCGCCGGCGTCCACCAGCTCATGGCCGAGACCTCGACGAACGTGCCCCAGGGCATCAACCGCCTCAACGTCTTCTTCGCCCTCGGCGCCGTCGTCGGCCCGCTCTGGGCCGGCGTGGCGCTCAAGGTCACCGATGAGCGCTGGCCGGTGTTCGCGGGCATCGCGGCAACAATGGCCGTCGCCTTCGCCGTGCTCGCGTCGAGTGACCCTCGGCGGCTCGAAGCGCACGAAGCGAACTCCTTGCCGGGCGGGCTTTCGCGTACCGCCGTAGCGATGGGCAGCGTGCTCTTCCTTTACGTCGGAGCCGAGATCGGCCTCGGCTCGTGGGTGGCCTCATACGCAAAAGAGGCCGTCGGCGCCGGCCTTCTCGCTGGCGCCGCCCTCACCTCCGGCTACTGGGCCGCGCTCGGAGCCGGCCGCCTCACCAGCGGATGGCTGTTCGGTCAGGGCCGGTCAGGCGCCGGCGTGCTCTCCATCGCTCTGCTCGGCGCCACAATCGCCTCGCTCACGCTTGCCATCACGACCGGCAGCCCGAGCGCCTCCGTCCTGGCCGCGGTCGCCACCGGCTTCTGTTTCGGCCCTATCTGGCCCGCCGCCATCGGCGTTGCCGCCGAACATGGCGTCCCCGGCGGCGCCGCATCGATGGTCACCGCCGGAAACGCGGGCGGCGTCGCCATTCCCTTCCTCCAGGGCACCGTCCTCGTCGCCTCCGGCGCGCAGGCGGGAATCAGCGTCACCGCCGCCCTCTGTGCAGCCATGCTTGTCGTTGCCGTCGCCTTCCGCCTCCGCGCCTGAGTGCCATAGCGTCTCTGGCAACCAGGGGCAGCCGATCCCCTCCGGGCTGCGTAGAATGCAGAAAACGCCCACTGTTCAACTCATGCGAAGGAGGACCCACAGATGGTTGCTGAGAAAGAAATCGGCCTGCCGGTCAACGAGAAGTACGCTCCGCCGCCGCGCGCTCGCGAAGGCGCTCTCGTGCAATCACTGGAGGACTACCAGCGCATCTACGACCGCAGCATCGCCGACCCCGAAGGCTTCTGGTCCGAAATGGCCAACACCTACGTCCAGTGGATGGCGCCCTTCGGCAAGGTGAAGGAAGAAGACCTCCGCGCCGGCAAGATCGCCTGGTTCATCGGCGGCAAGCTCAACGTCTCCGTCAATTGCCTCGACCGCCACCTCGCCACCCGCGGCGACAAGACCGCCCTCATCCTCGAGGGCGACGAGCCCGGCGACGTCCGCCGCCTCACCTATCGCGAGGTCTACGAAGAAGTCTGCCGCATGGCCAACGTTCTCCGCGCCCGCGGCATCAAGAAGGGCGACCGCGTCGCCATCTACATGGGCATGGTCCCGGAGCTCGCCATCGCCATGCTCGCCTGCGCACGCATCGGCGCGATCCACTCCGTCATCTTCGGCGGCTTCAGCCCGCGCTCAATCCGCGACCGCATCGACGACTCCAGCTGCCGCGCCATCATCACCCAGGACGAGGGCTACCGGGGCGGCCGCACCGTGCCCCTCAAGCACAACGTTGACGATGCGCTCGCCGCCCCCGGCCACACGATCGAGTTCACCATCACCTACAGGCGCAGCGGCGGCGACGTCACCATGCAAGACGGCCGCGACGTCTGGTGGCACGATGCCGTCGCCGGCCAGCCCACCACCTGCGAACCCGAGGCCATGGACTCCGAGGACCCGCTCTTCATCCTCTACACCTCCGGCTCCACCGGGAAGCCGAAGGGCGTCCTCCACACCACCGGCGGCTACCTCCTCTACGTCATGCTCACCCACCGCTACGTCTTCGACCTTCGCGAAGATGACGTCTTCTGCTGTGCCGCCGATGTCGGTTGGGTCACCGGCCACAGCTATGTCGTCTACGGCCCGCTCGGCAACGGCGCCACCTCCGTTATGTTCGAATCCATCCCCACCTATCCCGACTCCGGCCGCTACTGGGACATGGTCGACCGCCTCGGCATCACGACCCTCTACACCGCACCCACAGCCATCCGCGCCATCGCCCGCGACGGCGACGAGCCCGTCAAGCGCTACAGCCGCAAGTCGCTGCGCATCCTTGGCAGTGTCGGCGAGCCCATCAATCCCGAGGCCTGGCGCTGGTACTACCGCGTCGTCGGTGAGGAACGCTGCGCCGTCGTCGACACCTACTGGCAGACCGAGACCGGCGGCCACATGATCACCGGCCTTCCCGGCGCCATCCCGATGAAGCCCGGCTCCGGTTCCCTCCCCTTCTTCGGCGTCAAACCCAGCGTTGTCGGCGAAGATGGCAACGAACTGCACGGCAACGACGTCTCCGGACGCCTCTGCATCGACACCTCCTGGCCCGGCATGATGCGCACCGTCTACGGCGACCACCAGCGCTTCATCCAGACCTACCTCAGCACCTATCCCGGCAAGTACTTCACCGGCGACGGCTGCCACCGTGACCAGGACGGCTACTACTGGATCACCGGCCGCGTCGATGACGTCCTCAACGTCGCCGGGCATCGCCTCGGCACCGCCGAGATCGAGGGCGCCCTCGTCGGCCACCAGGCCTGCGCCGAGGCCGCCGTCGTCGGCTTCCCCCACGACGTCAAGGGCACCGGTATCTACGCCTTCGTCCTCCTCAACGCCGGCGCCACGGGCGACCCCGCCCTCGCGAAGCAACTCCGCGACGCCGTCCGCACCGACATCAGCGCCATCGCCACTCCCGACAAGATCCAGTTCGTCGATGGCCTGCCCAAGACACGCTCCGGCAAGATCATGCGCCGCATCCTCCGCAAGATCGCCGAGGGCGAGCCCGAAAACGTCGGCGACGTCACCACCCTCGCCGATCCCGCCGTCGTGGAGGACATCATCAAGGGCTCAACCTCAGCCCAGTAGCCGCGCGGTTCGTTTCAGGACCGTAGTCGCCGCACCGTCGGTTAAGGCGACTTGCTTGCAGCCTTCGCAACAAGTGGGCATCGCTTGGCCTCACTTGCTAGCATTATGTTGACTGCAGCTACCTCTCCAGTCACAGCGCCAGGCCCGGTGGCACCAGGCACAGTCTCATCCGGAGACGACACCGAGCGAACATCTCGGTGCCGGGCCGGCGCACCCCATACCCGTCAAGTCCTCACCGCGACCGCAAGGAACCGACCCGCGCCCCGCGCCTCACCCGCCATCCGGTAGCCGCGCCCCACTGCGGGCGCGGGCGCTCGAACCAATGCCCGCGCTCCCTCCACCGCATCGGCGCTCAGCCCTCCTCCCTCCCTGCCAGGCCACGCTTCCACCGACATCGCCACACCCGTCGTTACCGCAACCGCCCCTAACCCCGAACGCGGCGCAGCGTAGTGAACGGTTCCGCTCGCCCACAGCGACGAGTCCTCACCGCGACCCCAAGGAACCGACCCGCGTTGCCCCGCGAGCCCCCCACCCGAGTCCGAGCCCCGAACGCAGCGCAGCGAAGTGAGCGGGTACGCTCCCCCGCCGAGAACCACCATCGCCGTTCGACTCCGGTCGGCGAACCACCCCGCTCCGAACCATCAAGCCACTACCGCGACCGGACGAGAGCGGCCCGCGCTTGCCCCGCGAGCCCCCCACCCGAGTCCGAGCCCCGAACGCAGCGCAGCGAAGTGAGCGGGTACGCTCCCCCGCCGCGAACCACCATCGCCGTTCCACTCCGGTCGGCGAACCACCCCGCTCCGGACCATCAAGCCACTACCGCGACCGGACGAGAGCGGCCCGCGCTTGCCCCGCGAGCCCCCCACCCGAGTCCGAGCCCCGAACGCAGCGCAGCGAAGTGAGCGGGTACGCTCCCCGGCCGCGAACCACCATCGCCGTTCGACTCGGTCGGCGAACCACCCCGCTCCGAACCATCAAGCCACTACCGCGACCGCAAGGGAGCGGCCTGCGCTCACCCGCCAACCTTCGAAGCACTAAGCACTAAACACTCCGCACCTCGCCCTACCCCGTCTTCCGGCGCGACCCCCGCTTCACTTCCCCGTTCCCGCTCCCACCAGCGCCCGCGGCAACCGGTTCCTTCTTCGACGACGCCTTCGCCGGCGCCTCTTCCTTCGCCTTCCCGCCACCCTTCGCCGCCGCGATGCTCGCCTCCAGCGCTGCCATCAGGTCCACCACCTTCGGCGCCGCCTCCGTCCGCGGCTGCAGCACGATCTCTTCCCCGCTCGCCTTCCGCTCGATCAGCTCCAGCACCTTCTCGCGGTACTCGTCGTGGTACTTCTCCGGGTCGAACTTCTCCGACAGCGCGTTGATCAGCTGCTCCGCCATCGCCAGCTCGCGCTTGTCGAACTTCACCGCCTCCGGCAGCCCATCCAGCGATCCCTGGTCCACCACCTCGTCCGCGAAGTACAGCGTCGACATGCACAGCGCCTCGCCCGCCGCCCGCAGCGCCACCACGTACTGCTTCGAACGCAGCACCACCCGTCCGATCGCGACCTTCCCCGCATCCTGCATCGCCTGCCGCAGCAGCGCGTACGCCTTCGTCCCGCCCTTGTCCGGCGTCAGGTAGTACGAGTTCTCGTAAAACACCGGGTCGATGTCCACCAGGTCGATGAACTCCTCGATCTCGATGCCCCGCGTCACTTCCGGCGCCAGCGCATCCAGCTCGTCCGGCGAAATCATCACGTACTGGTCCGGGCTGATCTCGTACCCCTTCACGATCTCCCCGTACGGCACTTCCTGCTCTTCGACCGCACAGAATCGCCGCAGCTGTATCCGCGAACCGTCTTTCTCGTGAAGCTGATTGAACCCGATGTCCTTGCTCTTCGCCGCGCTGAACATCTTCACCGGCACGTTCACGAGCCCGAAACTGATCGCGCCGGACCACATTGCCCTGGGCATATCGCGCCTCCACATCTCCGCAAATCCAACATTCTTGCGGAGCGGCGTCATCTATTGTCGCCACATGACTTTACGTTCTCAGCGCGTCGAACAGCAAGGTTGACGATAAACAATTTCGCGATTCTGAAGCACCGGGGGCCACGCAAATGCTAAAGAACTATATCCAGTTGACGTTTGATGCTACGCTGCCTCCCATGGAGCCCGCGAAACGAGGCGACCGCCCCCGGCCCATGGCCCGCCCCGTCCGCATGGACCTCGGCGGCGCCTCCCCCGAAACCGTGCGCGACCTCGTCGCCCAGCTCCTCGCCGTCGCCGGCCTCGACCGCGAACAGCGCATCGAACTCCTCGGCCTCGCCCTCGTCGAAGAAGCCGTCCAGCCCTTCTGGGACGGCACCCGCACCGCCGACGAAGCCCACGAAGCCCTCAAGCAGGATGACCCCGGCCTCGCCCAAGCCGTCGAAGCCCTCGCACCCATCCTCTACGGCCGCGCCGCCGTGACCGCCGTCGAGGAACTCCTCGGCCTCTAGCCGGCCGCAGCGCGGGGACGCGCATCACCCTCCCACCAACACCCACAGTCCACGCCGCTCCCGGGCGACGCAATCCTCAGGGCTGGAATGCGTAGTCCGTGATGTGGCTCAGATTGCAGATGAGCTCCACTCGGTCGGGCAAGTGGAGGAAGATGACCTCGTTCCGCACCCAAAACGTGCCCGCCGACCCGGTGATACGGAAGCCCCGCTCATCGATCTCGTCCACCCGCCCAACGTAGTACCCGCTCGCGTCCCAGACGCTCTCCCCAATCGCCAGTCCGATTCGGTCCACGCCCGTTATCCTGGTCCCCAGATCTGATGGCCGGGAATGGTAGTGCAAATTGTTTCTGGCGCAACGTCCTCTATCGTACCAACCGTTAGCCGGCTGCCGGCGCCGCGCGCCAGCCGAGGAACCCAGCCAGCGCAGCTACCACCGTCGGGGCCACCATCCAGAACAAGATGGCCGCGTACAGCCCCGGATCCGCGCTCGCCGCGATCGCAACCGCTCCGACTCCCCATAGCACCAGGCTCACCGTCACCATCCGCGACAGCGACCGCGCCGACCCGCGATGCCGCAGGCGCCCGCTCACCATCGACAACGTCGCCCCCGCCACAAGCACCGGCCATCCCACCACGACGAACCCGGCGATAAACCGCACCCCCAGGTCGCCCCCTGCCGTCGCAACCACGACCAGGTAAACCCCAAACGTGGCCACCGCCAGCGCCGCCCAGCCCCACTCCAGCGCCATCCATCCATCGCCACCCGTTCGGTTGTGCTCTGCAATCACCGGACCCTCCACGGCGGTCCACCGACACGCCCCCACACAGCCTCAACCCGGGCCATTTCGATCACCACGTCCACTCGCTCCCAAATCGCTGGGTCCACCGGCAGGCACAGCCTTGCGGTCCCGCAACCTACGCATCCCATCCCGCTCCAAGCGCCACCATCCCGCTCACCGCCCTGGCGCGGAATAACGCGTGCGGTACCGCTCGCGACTCGAATTCGAACCGGAGCCCGCTGAATACCTGTTCTAGCTCCACAGGCGAGCGCTCGTACGAATACTGGAACCCGAACTCACTCCATATCACCCTGCCTCTGCCGCATTCGACGCGCGCGGTAATGGCAAGGTGAAACGCCGGATCGTAGCAGTACCCGCAAAAGAGGAGTCCACTGCGCTGTCCGTTGAACCACGGCTTCCCTTCGCAGAGGAGGCTATCGATATAGCCCCTCTCGAACGGTCCGCCAACGACGCCGAGCGGCTCGTCCCAGGGAAAGAGGCAGGTGGAATCACCGCCGGTCGGAAGGACTACATCCCTGAACCAATCGAGCCCGTGGTGAGCCGCGATCTGCCTCAAATGCTGCTCGATGGTTTGCCCATCGATGACGAATTGGCGAACGGTGTCGCTCTTATGCTCCCGCCGAATTTCAGCGGGACGAGACACAGCACGGAGTTCTACCGTATTCATAGAGCGTCTCGTGCTGGCACCAACGGCCGTAGAGTGGCCGAGGGCGATCTGGGCAAGACTGGTCCAGCCTTTTTGGTCGGGGTGCCGCGATTCGAACGCGGGACCTCTTGAACCCCATTCAAGTGCGCTACCAGGCTGCGCTACACCCCGACCCGGCCTTCCAGTCTACCGAGCGCGCCCCTGTCGGGCCAGCAAAACGCCCCCCACCCCCACATCCATGCCACCCGCCCCTCTGAGCAACCTCGCTCCCATGCGACCCTCGCCCCATGCCCGCCTCGCCCATCGCCGACCTCACACATCGCATCAGCGGCCTCCCGCGGCAGCTGTCCGCCCACCGCAGCCACCCCCGCCGGCTACTTCACCCCTACTTCAACCGCTACTGCACCGCTACTTCAGCGCCTACTTCCCTGCTACTTCGACCCCGCCCGCGCAGATTCAACCCGCCACTTCAACTAGCGAATAAAATTTGCGCACCCCCCACTAGCCTCAGCACTCAGCACTCCTCTGCACTCAGCACCCAGCACCCTGTTCCCAGTTCCCTGCTCCCTCCTCCCTCCATTTGTTGTATGGTTCCGCGCCATGGACTTCCTGGGCACGCGGCGCTTCGCGGTCGAGTCGCACACCGTCGCGGCGGCCTACGCCGCGTGGCTCCTCGCCGAATACGGCGCCAAAGTCACCCACACCTCGTCCCTCGATCCGGAGGCGATCGGCGCCTTCCTCGCCCCTGGCGCACAGTTCTCTGCCCAATCCCCGGCTCGAACCCGGCCCTGCCGAAACCTTCGTCACCGACGCCCCCGTCTCCGAAGCGGAACGGGCCCGCCTCACCCAAATGGCCCGCGACCGGCAGGTCATCTGGCTCACGCCGTGGGGCCTCGACAACGAATGGTCCGATCTCCCCTGGAGCGAACTCACCCTCCAGGCCGCCGGCGGCTGGATGCACGCCGTCGGCGACCCCGGCCGCGAACCCCTCGGCGCACCCAACAGCCAGGCCCTGCTCACCGCCGGCCTCTATGCGGCCATCGCCGCCCTCTCCGGATACGCCACCCTCCCCGGCGACCGCCAACCGCAGGTCGGCCTCACCGACGTCTCCATGGCCGAATCGGTGCTCGCCACCACCATCTACGACGCGATGGCCTTCCAGTACCACGGCTCCACGCGCGCTCGCGTTGGCAACCGCTTCGCCGCCACCCAGCCAACGCTCGCCACCCTCGCCTGCAAGGACGGCTACATCGGCCTCCACGCCGCGCTCCATCGCCAGTGGGTCCGCCTCTGCGACCTGGTCGGCCACCCCGAGCTCGTCACCGACCCCCGTTTCGCCGGCCCGCTCGATCGCGCCGCCAACGTCGCCGACCTCGACACCTACCTTCTCCCGTGGCTCGCCACCCGCACGCGCTTCGAGGCCTACCACGACCTCCAGGCCGCCGGTATCCCGGCTTCCCCCAACCCGACCATCCCCGAAGTCCTCGCCTCGCCGCAGCTCGCCGCCCGCGATTGGTGGCGAACCGTCACGACGCCCGGCGGCGCCACCTATCGCGTGCCCGGCGCACCGGCAAGGGTCGTCGCCGAACAGCCGGCGAACACCCATCCCAACGGCAACGGCCCCTGGGAACCGGGCAAGCTCCGCGTCCTCGACTTCGCCATGGGCTGGGCCGGCCCCCTCGTCTCACATCTCCTCGCCTGCTTCGGCGCCGACGTCATCAAGGTCGAAGGCCACCGCCGCTTCGACTGGTGGCGCGGCTCCCGCCCACCTGGCGACGATCCGTCGGTCCAGCTCTACGAGCGCAGCCACGTCTACAACACCGTCAATCGCGGCAAGCGCGGCATCACGCTCGACCTCACCACGGAGAAGGGCCGCCAGCTCGCCCTCGAGCTCGCCAGCACCGCCGACGTCGTCGTCGAGAACTACGCCGCCGGCGTGATGGAGCGCTTCGGCCTCCCGTACTCGGCGCTCTCGGCGCAGAACCCGGGCCTCGTCATGCTCCGCCAACCCGCCTTCGGCTCGACCGGCCCCGAATCGACCTACCTGGCCTTCGGCAACACGATGGAGGGCCTGTCCGGCCTCACATCCCTCATGGGCTACCCGGACGGCCCGCCCACGATGATGAGCTGTGCCTTCGGCGATCCTGTGAATGGCCTCAACGGCACCGTGGCCGTCCTCGCGGCCCTCGCCGCCCGCGAAGTCGACGGCCGCGGCCGCTGCATCGAAGCCGCCCAGCTCGAAGCCTTCCTCCCGATGACCAGTGAAGCCCTCATCGCCTATCAGCGCACCGGTCGGGTCCCCGAACGGTCCGCCAACGCCCGCCCCGGCGACGCCCCCTGCGCCGCCTTCCCCTGCGCCGGCGACGACGAATGGCTCGCCATCCACGTCCGCACCGACGCCGAGTGGGCCGCGCTCGCCGCCGTCATCGACGAACCGTGGGCCCGCGACGACCGGTACGCCAGGGCCGCCGGCCGCCTCGCCCACCGCACCGACCTCGACGACGCCCTCGCCCGCTGGACCGCAGCCCACTCCCGCGACGCTCTCGCCGAGCGACTGATGGCTGCAGGCGTCGCCGCCGCCCCGGTCAACGGCGAAGCCGAGGTCCTCTCCGGAGAACCGTTCTCCTCCACCGGCTTCTTCTTACCCCGCTCGACCGCGCCGTGGTCGGGATGCACCTCTACCCCGGCGTCCCCGTCCGCCACGACGGCGACCGCGCTACCCCCGACCGGCCGGCCCCAACGCTCGGAGAACACAACGCTGACGTCTTCGCCGCCCTCGGCATGTCGCCGGCCGAGATGGACGCACTACGCCTGGAGGGCGTCATCGGCGAACGCCCGGCCTGAGCCGCTCAGTCGACCTCGAGCTCTATCCCCACCGGGCAGTGGTCCGAGCTCATGACCTCGGTCTGGATGAACGCCTTCCGCACCTTGCCCGCCAGCTCCGGGCTCACGAACACATAGTCGATCCGCCAGCCCACGTTGCGGGCACGGCGGTCGCGCCACGCGTCCCAGTACGAGTACGCATCCCGCTGGTCCGGGTGCAGCAGTCGGAACGTGTCCACGTACCCGTGCTCGACGATCCTGTCGATCCACTCGCGCTCCATCGGCAGGAACCCCGTGCCCTTCAGCGCCTCCTCCGGCCGCGCCACGTCCATCTCTGTGTGCGCCACGTTGAAGTCGCCCATGAAGACGACGCTGCGCCCGGCCGCCCGCAGCGCGTCCATGCGCTCGAGGAACGTCTTGTAGAACGACAGCTTGTACTCCATCCGCTCGACGCCCCGTCCAGCGTTCGGGAAGTACGCCGTGACGACAGTGAAGCCTTGGAAGTCCGCCTCGATCACGCGACCCTCGCTGTCGAACTCCGGCACGCCCAGGCCGAGCCGCACGGCGTCCGGGGTGATCCGGGAGAGGAGGAGCGCGCCGCTGTAGCCAGCACGCTCAGCCGTGTGCCAGTGGCACTCGTATCCGAGCTCCTCCCACACGTGCTCCACCTGCTCAGGTACGGCTTTGACCTCCTGCATCCCGACGATGTCCGGGGCGAAGTCGGCCAGCCAGCGCTGCAGGTCACCGGTCTTGATGCTGGCGCGAATGCCGTTGACGTTCCACGAGCAGATCTTGAGCGTCGCCATCGGCGTTACACGAATACCCGGGTGAAGATGACCGCGGCAGTTCCCACGCCGGCCACGAGCAGATACTCGGCCGTCGTCCCCCACTCGAGGTCATGATCCAGTAGGTGATGGACGAGACCGGTGGCAAGGTAGAAGGCGATGATCAGGATCGCACCAGCCAACAGTCCGTCCAGCGCGAAGAAGTACAGCGCGAGGCGCAACTCGCCCACCGACACGCCGACGGCCAAACCGACAAGAAGGGAACTCGTACCACTCAGATGACTTTCTCGGAGAAGCTCAGCCGAAAGGGCGAGACTCACGAGCGCGACGGCGAGCGACGCCATCGGAAGCTCGAGGTCGCGGCTGAAGATGACCGTGTACAACGCAAAGGCGGTGAGGTACGTCGCGATCGCGAGCATCAGCCTCATCGACCCGTAGAGCGCGGAGCCGAAGTCCACGGTGTGGTACTCGCCCCACGTCACGACCGCTACGAACGCCGCCGCAAGCAGCGCGGCAGCGGGCCGGCCGTAGCCCCCTATCGCGTCATCGATGAACAGCCCCGCGCCGAGAGCGGCGAGGCCGGGCAAGAACACGTAGACCACGGAGGCGAGGCCGTTCCCGGCTGTCCACTTCGGATTCCCCCGAACGATGCCATCGGCGGAGAGCGCCACGAGCGCGGCCGTGAGCCACAGAATCCAGGGCTGCACCGGTCGCACGTCCAGGTAGGAGACCAGCCCGAGCGCACAGACCACTCCCACAAGCACCAGGCGGGCAGTCGGACCAGCGGTGGGGACGACGGTCAATCGCTGAGTCTCGGCAGCCAGGCTATTCCCCCGCGAACGACGGCTCTTCGAGGCCGTAGATCTCCGCTCCATTGCGCCACCAGAGCCGCTCGCGCTCATCGTCGGACAGCCCCAGGAGGTCATACATCGCCTCGAATCGGTCGATGTGCGCACGGATCTCATCCATTCCGCAGTCACTGCCGAAGATGAGCTTCTCAACGCCGAACTCGCCGCGCGAATCATGGACCAGCAGTTTCCGCTCGACCATGTGCCGCTCGATCGTCTCGCCACCGGAGATGTCGAACCAGACGTTGTGGCGCCAGCGCGCCACCGATGCCGCGTACTCGTAGTTCCCCTGGTTGCCGATGTGGGCGCCGATGATCTTCAGCCGCGGGAAACGATTCGCGATCGTGTCCAGGTGGAGCGGGCTCATCCGGCTCGCCGACACGTTCCGCGGCGGCATTCGTTCCTGCATGGCGAGCATCCGCTGGTAGGCCTGGGCAGCCGCGGCATCGCGCCTGGGATGGGTGATCGAGTAGTCCAACCCGCCGCCGATAACGCCCATGTGGAACAGGATCGGCATGTTGAGATCCTGCGCCCGGGCGTACGTCGGCATGTAGTCGGGCTCGTCGTAGTCGCGTGCCACGCCGATCAGCTTCAGCCCTCGGTAGCCCATGTGGTAGAGCCGCTCCACCGCGTCGCCGTCGATCTCCTCCGGATCGATGACGGCCACCGGGATGAACAACTCTTTGTACTTCTCGAGAATCTCCATGCCCCGCTCGTAGGAAGGGCCGAACCGCCCGCCGGTAAGCATGCACGCCTTCGTGATGCCGGCAGTCGACGCGATCTCGGCAAGCCGGTCCACCATGGGCTCCCGATCCTCGTCCGGGTTCTCCCAGTTGCGTGGGAAGTGGATGTGGATGTCGAAGATCTTCATGAGCGCCTGCCGGAAACGAGATGTGGGAGTGGACCGAGTTTATCACGGAGGTCCGCGCAGGCGAGGCGGAGCGCCAACGGGTTGGCGCGGGTACGCTGGCTCCCGTGCGCTCTCGTGCCTTCATCGCCCTCTACATCGCCGTCTTCGTCGCGACGATGGGCATCTCCATGGTCAGCCCGCTCCTGCCGGTCTACGCGAAGGAGCTCGGCGCCAGCGAGATCTGGCTCGGACTGACCTTTTCCGCCTTCGCGGTGCCGCAGGCACTGTTCGGACCGTTCGCCGGCCGGCTCTCCGACCGCTATGGCAGGAAGCCATTCATCGTCGTCGGCCTGCTGATCTACATGACGGCAGCCCTCGGCTATTTGACCGCGCAGAGCTTCATCCAGGTCATCGCCTTCCGGGTATTCAGCGGCTTCGGCACCAGCCTGGTGTTCTCCGTCGCGCGCGCCTACGTCGGCGACCTCACGCCGCGCGGACAGGAAGGCCGCTGGCTGGGCGTGTTCGCCACGGCGGACATCGTGGGCTTTGGCACAGGCCCGCTGATCGCCGGGCACACTTCGGGAGTTCATCGGATTCCACTCGGTGTTCGTCGCCATGGCGTCGCTGCTGGGGATATCGGCATTCATTCTGCTGCTCTGGCTCCCCCGGCACAGCGCGATCGAGATTGGTCGACGAGCGCCCGGCGCACCGCGACACTCCTCACCAAGCTTCCGCACCGCCCTCAGCGACCGCCTCGTCCTGGCTGTGACGACGCACCAGGGACTGCTCTCGCTCTCCACCGGCGCGTCCTTCAGCTTCCTCGCCCTCAGACTGGAGAACGACCTCCACGCCAGTCCCTTCGCCATCGGCGTCGCCTTTTCGATGCAGGACCTGACGGGCGGTTGCGCGCAGCCGCTCTTTGGCCGATTGGCCGACCGCTTCAGCCGACGGCTGCTCGTCGCGATCGGGCTGGCGCTGAACGGCGTTCTGCTCATCTACCTTGGCTTCGCGCCGGAATACGGGCTCGTTGTGCTGCTGCTCTTCTTCATGGGGGCGTCCGGAGCGCTGTCTGCCGTGGCCTCGGGCGCGCTGCAGGTGGTTGCGGGGAGACGCGTCGGCATGGGCACCGTTCTGGGAATCGGATCGGCGGCGAACGGCGCCGGCATCGTCGTCGGCTCAGTGGTGGGCGGTGTGCTCGTCCGCGCGTTCGATATCAGCGCGGCGTTCGTCCTCGGGGGATCGCTCATGGCCTCAGGCGCGTTGCTCTTCTTGGGTCTGACGCGTGGGGTGCAGACGAGCGAACCGCCGCAGCTGGTCACGGCACTCGCCGACGCCGCCTCCGGCGGACGCTGACCCGTTCGAGTTCCCCGCAGTCGGACTAAGATCGTCGTATGACGGCCACTTCGTCGCCACAAGCTGTGCCTGCGAGCCACGACGGGCCACGATTTGCCGACGTTGCCGTTAACGCCGGCCAGCCGGCACGTACGAGCTTCACCTACGAGATCCCGGACGGCCTCGTGGTCCAGGCCGGCCAGGCCGTTTTCGTGCCGTTCGGACCGAGGATCCTCCAGGGCATCGTTCTCTCGCTCGCGGACGAAAGCCCCGTGGATTCCGTGCGGCGACTGGTCGCAATCGCCGACGCCCATCCGGTACTGGACGACATCCATGCATCACTCGCGCGCTGGATTAGCCAGCACTACGTCGCACCGCTCTGGGACTGTGTTGCCGCGTGCTTGCCGAGCGGCTATGGCCAGAAGTCGGTGACGATGGTCTCGCCGGTCGATGTCCCACCACTGCTGCCGATCTACCCAAAAGACCAGGCGATCCTGCAGTACATCGGCTCACACGGCCGCGCCTCACTCGAGGCGCTGCGAGAGGCAGCGGGACCCGTATCGCTGCAGCGCCTCCAACGGCTGCAGCGCGACGGCCACCTCACGGTGGCCCAGGGCCTTGCTCGTCCGGCAGGCCATGCCCGGTTCGAGCGTCGGGTTGAGCCCACTCGAAACGATCAAGATCTCCTGGAACAGGCAGCGATCCTCGAGTCAGCCCGTCCCAGGTCTGTCGCGGCAAGAGTGCTCCGCGCCGTGTCGGGCGGTCCGGTCCCACTCACGCTGTTACGTGAACTGGGCGCCGGCCCTCGCCATCTCCGCGCCCTCGAGGACGAAGGCTGGATTCGGCAGTTCGAATCACAGGTCGAACGAAACCCCCTGACTGACTGGCAGTTCGCGGCCCGACCGCCGCTTGTGCTCTCCGCTGAACAGCAAGCCGTGTGGCGCGACATCGTCGCCGAGCCACGCTCATCGCACCTGGTCCACGGCGTGACCGGCTCGGGGAAAACCGAAGTCTATCTGGAGCTTGTGCGGCACGTGTTGGACGCCGGCCGGGGCGCGATCGTGCTTGTTCCAGAGATCGCGCTCACTCCCCAGGCTATACGCCGTTTCGGCGAGCGCTTCGGGGACACCCTCGCCGTCCTGCACTCGTCGCTCGGCACCGGCGAGCTCTACGACCAGTGGTTCCGAATCCAGAAGGGCGAAGCACGCGTTGTCCTCGGGTCGCGGAGCGCGGTCTTCGCGCCCGTGCCCAATCTCGGCCTCGTCGTCCTCGACGAAGAACACGAGTGGAGCTACAAGCAGTCCGATCCGCAGCCCCGGTACCACGCCCGCGAGGTGGCTGAACAGTTGTGTGCGCTAGCCGGTGGGACGCTCGTCCTCGGGAGCGCCACCCCCGATGTGGTGACGTATCACCGCGCCGCCACCGGCAGCATTCGCCTCCACGAGTTGCGCACGCGTCTCGCTCCGACGGGCGACGGCGCCACGACCGAAGGTTCCATGCCGACCGGCACGGTGGTCGACATGCGCGAGGAACTGAAGTCAGGCAACCGAAGCGTCTTCAGCTTCCGCTTGAAGCGTGCCGTGAGGGCGGCCATGGCTGCGGGCGAGCAATCGATCCTGTTCGTGAACCGCCGCGGCTCGGCACGGTTCATGCTCTGTCGCGCCTGCGGATACATCCCGTTGTGCCCGTCGTGCCAGATTCCGCTGAGTCTCGATACCTCAGAACCGCTGCACGCCACGTTGCGATGCCACAACTGCTCTCGCTCCCGCCGCCTGGAAGAGCGCTGCCCGAGGTGCGATAGCGGGAAATACCGGCCGTTCGGCGTTGGCACCCAGCGCATCGAACAGGAAGCCCGGATTGAGTTTCCCGGCGCCCGCGTTGCGCGCTGGGACAGCGACGTGATGAGCCGCAAGGGAAGCCACGAGCGCATGGTGGAGGCGCTGGAAGCGGGCGAGGTCGACGTACTCGTCGGGACTCAGATGCTGGCGAAGGGGCTCGATCTCCCCGAAATGACCGTGGTCGGCGTGGTCGACGCGGACGTCGGCTTGAGTCTTCCGGATTACCGGTCGAACGAGCGAACGTTCCAACTGCTGTCTCAGGTAGGTGGCCGCGCTGGTCGACGGGGAAAGCCGGGCCACGTCTACATCCAGACGTACGACCCGGAAGCGACGCCGATCGTGTGTGCGGCTAACCACGACTACTCAGCGTTCTACGAGGCGGAGATCGCGCATCGTCGCAGAGCCGGCTATCCGCCGTTCGCGCGGCTGGCGAAACTCGTCTACCGGGACTCTCGTCGCGAACACGGCCTCGAAGAGGCCACGCGGGTCGCGACCGCTATTCGAACTGCGAGGGACGCAGCGGGAAGGGCCGAGCCCGACGTGCTTGGACCGAACGCCGCATACATCGCCCGGGTGCGCGGACAGTACCGCTGGCAGATCGTCCTTCGCGGGAAGGATCCGGCATCGGCGATCGAGGGGCTGCGCCTGGGCCAACACTGGACGGTCGACATCGATCCGGCGAGCCTGCTCTGACACATGTTTGTTTTGCGGATCCAAACCCTCTGGTATTCTCATTAGGTGTAGGTGCGCCGCTGACGCGGTGTGGAGGAGGCTCAACGCCCATGGACCAGGAAACAAAGCCCTGGCATCGCCTCGCCATCATCTTTCCCGGGCAGGGCTCGCAGCACGTCGGAATGGGCGAGCGCCTCGCAAAGGCATCCAAGGCCGCGCGCGATGTCTTCAAACGCGCCGATGAGGTTCTCGAAGCGAGACTTTCGAGGCTGTGCTTCGAAGGCCCCGCCGAGGAGCTGGAATCAACGATAAATCAGCAGCCGGCGACGTTCGTGACGTCGATCGCATGGCTCGCCGCTCTGCGGGAACGCTGGGCAGCGCTGGATCGCAAGATCGAGCCCTACATGTTTGCAGGCCATTCGATGGGCGAGTTCACGGCCGCAGTAGCGGCGGGCTCCCTGTCCTTCGAAGAGGGCCTTCTCCTCGTAAGAGAACGCGGGATCTTGATGGACGAGGCGGGCCGAGAGTTCCCTGGAGGAATGGCCTCCATCCTTGGTCTCCCGGAGGACAAGGTCGCCGAGATCTGCCGGGAAGCCTCCGTTGAGGGGTACGTTGGGCTCGCGACGGCCAATTGCGAGGGCCAGAACGTCATCTCGGGTGCACTCAAGCCGCTCAAGCTGGCCATGGAACTCGCCGAAAAGGCACGCGCCCGTAAGGTGGTGCGCCTGCCGATTACTATCGCATCGCATTCTCCCCTTATGGCTCGCGCGAGCGAGGGAATGAGCCGGCTCCTTGAGAAGCTACCCATGCACGACCCGGACCAGCCGCTCGTCGGGAACGTCAACGCTGAGCTCCTCAGGACACAGCCGGAAGTCTATGGGGAGCTTCGCGATCAACTGACGCACGGCGTTCGCTGGCAGCGTTCAGTCGAAGAGATGAAGGCCAACGGCATCGACATGTTCATGGAGGCCGGTCCCGGCAACGTCCTCACGCGCCTCGTGCGGCGCATCGACTACGACATGAATAGCCTGAGCCTGAGCGACGAGACGGACGGACTCCTCAGCGACGGTTTCCGCCTCGTCGAAGCGGCCGCTCAATGACGAGACGCGTCGTCGTGACGGGCGTTGGCGCCGTCACCGCGGTCGGCCACACGGCGGAAGAAACCTGGGCCGCGATGCTCGCCGGCCGCAGCGGCATCGGCCCAATCACGCTCTTTGACCCGGAACCGTACCCCGTCCGCATCCAGGCTGAAGTCAAAGGCTTCGAACTGGGTGAACGCGTCGACGCCAAGCAGCAGCGCTATATGAACCGCGGCGTCACCTTTGGTATGTCAGCGGCGCTCGAGGCTCTTGAGGACAGCGGCCTCGAGATCAACGAGGACAACGCCGACATGGTGGGCGTTATGTTCAGCGCCGGTGGTGGTGGCACCGACATGATCATCGACTACCAGCGAATTCTCGACGAAAAAGGCCCGCGACGAATCACGCCGTTCCTCGTGGCGAACTTCATTCCCGATGCGGCCAGCGGCCACATCGCTATCGCCACCGGCGCCCGCGGCCCGAACATGGCGATTGTGAGCGCCTGCGCAACGGGCGGCACGACGTTGGGCGAGGCGTTCGAAACCATCCGGCGCGGTGACGCCGATGCGATCATCGCCGGGAGTTCCGAAGCCGTTCTCCTCCCCATTTACCACGCGACGTGGTGCTCCATGCGCGCCCTTGCGGGTGACAACGAACATCCAGAAAAAGCCTTGAAGCCGTTCGACCTGAACAGAGATGGATTCATCGCCGGCGAGGGCGGCGGCGCCATGATCCTGGAAGAGTACGAGCAGGCAAAGGCTCGCGGCGCCCGCATCTACTGCGAACTCATAGGCTACGGCAGCTCCAACGATGCGTACGACATGATCGCCCTCCACGAGACCGGGCGGGGCCTCAAGCGCGCGGTCAACGCCGCGATTCGAAAAGCTGCGATCGATCCGGCACTCATCGACTACATCAACCCCCACGGGAGCGGCACGCCGCTCAACGACCGAGTCGAGACGATGGTCTTCAAAGAGACGATGGGCGAAGCCGCCTACAGCGCTTCTATCAGCTCCGTGAAGCCAATCACGGGGCACTGCATGGGAGCGTCCGGTTCTGTCGAAGCGCTCGCGTGCGTGATGGCCATCCGGGACCAGCGAGTCCCGCCAACGATTAACTACACGACGCCCGATCCGGAATGCGACCTCGACTACGTGCCCAACGTGGCGAAGCAGCGTCCGGTGCACGTGGCGATGACGACCTCAGTTGGCCTGGGCGGCCACAACTCCTGCCTCATCTTTCAAGAGGCGAACTAAGCTGCGGAGCACCCTGTGACGACAGCACTCGTAACCGGTGTCGGCGCAATCACGCCGATCGGCCTAACGGCGCACGATTTCTGGCGCAACCTCTGCGCCGGCGTTTCGGGCGTCGGCGCGATCACGCGTTTCGACGCCTCAGACTTGCCCGTGAAGATCGCCGCCGAAGTCAATGACTTCGAACCGGGCCATTACATGGACGCGAAAGGCGCCCGGCGCATGTCGCGGTTCGCGCAGTTCGCGGTGGCAGCGGCACAGCTCGCGGCCACCGACGCCAACCTGCACCTGGACGACAACGAACGGAGCCGAGCGGCCTCCGCGATCGCCACCGGTGCTGGCGGAGCCATCGACACCATGGAGGAGGTGCTGGTGCTGCGCGATCGGGGGCCCTCCCGCGTGAGCCCGTTCTACGTGCCGACCATGGCGCCCAACATGGGCGCCTGCCAGGTCTCCATGCACCTCGGGTTGCGAGGCCCCGCGATGGCCAGCGTCGCTGCCTGCGCGAGCGGCCTGTTCTCCTACGTCGAAGCCAAGCAGATGATCGATAGCGGTCGCGCCGATGTAGTCGTTGCGGGGGGCACGGAAGCAGCGCTTCACGCCTTGCCTATCGCGGCGCTCGCCAACATGAAGGCGCTCAGCCGCCGCAACGATGAACCCACGCGCGCCAGCCGGCCGTTCGACGCCGATCGAGACGGGTTCGTGTTCGGCGAAGGCGCCGCCGTGATGGTAATCGAGTCGGAGGCGCACGCGTCCGCTCGCGGCGCACGGGTATACGCAGAGCTCGCCGGCGGCGGGTTGAGTTGCGACGCATTCCATATCACTGCTCCGCGTGAGGACGGCACCGGTGCGGCGGAGGCGATGGCGGAGGCCCTCAAAGCGGCGGGCATGTCGCCGGGGGAAATCGACTACATCGCCGCGCACGGTACGGGCACGCCCCTGAACGACGCCGCTGAGACCCTCGCAATCAAGCTGGCCTTCGGGGAAACCGCGGGGCGGCTGGCGATCTCGTCGCCCAAGTCCATGGTTGGGCATCTCCTGGGCGCCGCCGGTGCGGTAGGCGCCCTGGCGGCGGTCATGGCCGTCCACGACGACGTGGTTCCCCCAACGATCAATCTTGAAACGGCGGACCCGGCATGCGACCTCGACTACGTGCCGTTGAAAGCACGTCATATGACTGTGAACGCCGCAGCCGCCAATGGCTTCGGCTTCGGCGGACAGAACGGCTGCGTGATCTTCCGCAAATACCGGCCGTGACGTAGCATCGGCCACGTTTACCCGCAGATAACGCCGCCCATGGGCAGCAGGAGTTTCTCGAGATGGCCACTACCTTCGAGCGCGTCCGCGACGTCGTTGTCGCCCAACTCAAAGTTCAGCCCTCAGAAGTCACACCGCAAGCAAACCTGGTCGACGACCTGCGGGCGGACTCCCTGGACATCGTCGACCTCACGATCGCCATCGAAGAGGCCTTCGCGGACGATGCCGAGTTCGAGATCCGCGACGAAGACGCAGAGAACATCCACACCATCCAGGACATCCTGGACTTCCTGAAGGAGCATGGGCTGGAGTAGCGGGCTTCAGCGCTGCGGGACCCCCGACGCAGGGTGACCTCGCCTCGAGCTACCCGCCGGCAAGCGAACGGAGCCGGGCCACGATGCCCGGCAGCGTCTCGATCACGTAATCGATCTCCGCGTCCGTGTTGCCCTTCCCTACAGTGAGCCGGAGCGAGGCATGGGCCAGGTCACTGTCGATGCCCATCGCGGTGAGAACGTGCGAAGGTTCGAGCGCGCCCGTCGTGCACGCGCTTCCGGAACTTGCGGCGATTCCCGCCATGTCGAGCGCGAGCAGCACGCTCTCTCCCTCGACGTTCCGGAAGCAACAGCTGAAGTTGTTCGACAACCGTCGGGCCGGGTCGGTCGGCCCTGTGATGACGGTATCCGGAATTCGCTCCGGCAACCCGTACAGGAGCCGATCGCGGAGGGCGCGGGCGTGGTTGCCGCGGGCGTCCATTGCGTCCCAGGCGAGCTTCATGGCCACGGCCATGCCCGCGATCCCGGCGACGTTCTCGGTGCCGGCGCGTCGCTCCTTCTCCTGGCTTCCGCCCACCAGCATCGGCTGCCACGGCGTCCGGTTCTTGATGTAGAGCAGGCCAACGCCCTTGGGTCCGTACAGCTTGTGTCCGGCAACGCTGAGGAGGTCGACGCCGAGGTTTGCCGGGCTGATGTCGATGGCCCCGGCAGCCTGCACCGCATCGGTATGGACGACGACTTTGGAGTTTCGCGCCTTCGCGATCCGAGAGACTTCGGCGATCGGCTGGAGCGTCCCCACTTCGTTGTTTGCGGCCATCACGCTCACGACGGCCGTCTCCTGAGTGACGGCAGCATCCAGCGCCCTCAGATCCACGGTCCCCTCGCCGTCCACCGGGAGGTATGTGGCCCGAAACCCCTCGCGCTCAAGCTGCTCAACGGTGTGGAGCACCGCGTGGTGTTCGATCTGCGTCGTGATGATGTGGTTCCCGGCCCCTCGTTCGCGTTGCGCGAACGCCGCGCCGCGGATGGCGGCGTTGTCGGACTCGGTGCCCCCGCCGGTGAACACCACTTCCTTCGCTGAGACACCGAGGAGATCGGCGCACGCCTTGCGCGCAGCATCGATCGCGTGGTGCGCTTCCTGCCCCTCGAGGTAGATGCTCGAAGCGTTGCCCCAGAACCGCGTGTACATCGGCAGCATCGCCTCGATCACCTGTGGATCGGGCGGCGTCGTCGCGGCGTGGTCGAGGTAAATGCGTTCCATCGTTACTCCAGCGTAGTAGGTTTCAGCCGTCTCGGGGACTGTGGACGCCCCTTTCCGTGAAGCGCTATACTTTTCGTAGTGACGTGGGCGGCGTCATGCATCTCACTAAGAACCTCCGGAGGCGCCAATGACGACGAACACCGAGGCCCCAACAGTTTTGGTCAACATCACCGACAAGGCCGCCGAAAAGGCCCGCGCGCTTCTCGAAGCGCGAGAACTCCCTGAAGGTGCGCTGCGCGTGTTCGTCGCCGGCGGCGGTTGTTCCGGCTACCAGTACGGCATGGCGCTCGCCCGCTCAGCGGAAGACGACGACATCATTCTCGAGCAGAGCGGCGTGCGAATCCTTATCGACCCCGAGAGCGCACAGTACCTTGGCGGCGCCGAGATCGACTACGTCGAAGACGTGATGAAGAGCGGGTTCAGCATCTTCAACCCGAATGCCACGAAGTCGTGCGCATGCGGGTCCAGCTTCCAGACCGCCGACGGAAGCGGCCAGGCACGCGCCTGCCACTAGGCCGACCGTACGAAACTACGAATTAACGAGAAGAGGACCGGCGTGCCGGTCCTCTTCTTCTATGTCCGAGTGCGGGACGTCACATCAGGTTCCGCATGAGCGTCACCCGGCTCGTGAGAAAAACCATGGCTTCGCGCGAGGCCTTCCGCAGTTTGCCGAAGTCGGCATCTTGGACCGCCATCTCGTCGAACTTCTCCAGCTCACCCAGCCCATCGAATTCGGCCACCACGGAGACTCCGCTGGTCGGGCCGGTTACCGATGACCACACGCTCGTGGTTGCTGCAATCCCGCGCTGCTTCTGGTACTCGAGCGCCTGGGAGATCGACATGACGAACTCCCTGTGGCGCCCGGCTTGGACCTCGCCGCGCAGCGTCCGCATGTATCGCTGCGGCGCAGTCGCGTCTTCGCTCGAGATCATGCCGTCCGAGTGATACGACATGCGGTGAATCGAGACTTCGCTCGATTCGTAGAGCATTTCGGTCCGGACGGCGCGTCGAATGGAGGCGAATCGCGCATCGGTAGCAGCGAGGTCCGTGAACTTCTCAAGCTCGTCAAGTGTGTTGAAGTCGCTGGCGATGAGTACGCCGTTGGTCTGGCCGGTCATCGCACCCCAGACGGTGGTGCGCGCCCGGATCCCGCGTTCGTCCTGGTGTTCGCTCGATTCCCGCATCGCCTGCAAAAACGCACTGGTGCGGCCCTGGGCGATGATGCCCGAAAGAATGCGACGGTACATTGCCACTCCAGCGGTTCTCGGTCGGCGGCATCCGGTGACGCCCGGGCGTTAGTCTAGCAGAGCCCCGGCTAACCGCGGGGCCGCCCACGTTTCTATAATCCACGCATGTCTCTCTACGTCGCGTACCTGAAGTTCCGGCCGGGAACGAACGCGTTACAGGGCCTCGCCGCCTTTGAGCGCCGCAAGACGTTCGAACACCCCCCGCAGGCGACGGTGATCGGGGAATACTGGGTGAACGCACCCGAGGATCAGCCGCAGGTCGTGCTCATCTGGGAAGCGGACGACGAAGGCCCGGGAGACTACTACGACGCAGCCTGGAGCGACATCTTCGACATCGTCATCTCGCCGGCAACTCGGCCGGTAGCCGAATTGCCGACCGAGTTGCCCGAGAACCTCCGCTCGCGGATGTGATCAGCGACCCTTGAAGGCCGGCTCGCGCCGTTCAGCAAACGCGCTGAGGCCCTCTTTGAAGTCGTCGCTCTGGAAGAGCGGCAGCAGCTGCAGGTAGATGTGATCCACCGCCGCCTCGAAGCTCTCTTCCATGCCGAGCCGCATCATCCGCTTGGTTGATTGCACACTGAGAGGCGCATTGTTGGCGATCTGCGTCGCGACCTTCGTGGCCTCGGTCATCAGGTCTTCGTGTTTAACGACCCGGTTTACGAGCCCGAGCTCCAGCGAACGTTGAGCATCCAGCACGTCGCCGAGGAACGCGACTTCCGCGGCCTTGGCCCAACCAAGCAGCCGTGGCAGATACCAACAGCCGCCGGATTCCGGCAGGACGCCTCGCTTGGCAAAGACCGCCCCCATCTTGGCGTGCTCGCTCGCGATACGAATGTCGCATCCGAGGGCAAGATCCATGCCGTAGCCCGCCGCAGCCCCGTTAAGGGCGCAAACGATCGGCTTGTCCATCCGGTTGATGACGATCGGCGGCGAGTTGTGGAGGTCGAACAACTGGTAACCGCGGCGCGCCGGTTGCACGTCGCCCTCCCCCGCGACCTGATCCTTAAGGTCGAGTCCGGCGCAAAATCCCCGACCGGCCCCCGTCAGTATGACGACCCGAATGTCGCGGTCGATGTTCGCAGCCTGCAGCTCGGATGAGAGCGCCGAGAGCATCGGGCCGCTGATCGCGTTGAGGCGGTCGGGACGATTGAGTGTGATGGTCAGAATGTGATTCGCGCGCTCGACGAGAAGCTCGGATGTGGCGGGAGCAGCGGTCAATGAAGTGCCTCCGGGTGAATTGCCGGCCGAGTGTTGCATCATAAGACCGACCCTGCAACCAACCGTTATCTGTCCGCTAGCCTTTGAGGAGGTACTCGTGCAACGTCAGGCCGCTGGCGTGAACTGCCGCGGCGACATCCTTGCCGACGTAACGGAGATGCCACGGCTCGGCCGCGTAGCCTGTGACGCTCTCCTTGCCATCGGGGTAGCTCACGATGAAGCCGAACGTCCAGCTGTTGTCCGCCAGCCACTGGGCACCCGGCGTGCCGATGAAGTCTTCGAGATAGCTGCCATTGCTGCCGATGTCGGCGGCGGTCCCCATCTGGTGTTCGCTGTGGCCGGGACGGGCGCTGGTTCGATCGGCGTACGCCTGACCATCGGTGCGAACCCAATAGTTATAGGTATCGACCTGCTCCTGATAGCTTCGGTAGCCGCTGTTCACCTGCAACTGAATGCCCGCGGTGGCCGCCGCCGTGAACATCTCTTCGAGCGCGGCTGCGACCGGGGCCCGCAGGCGCTGCGTGCCCTCGGCGGAGATGTCGGCCGGCAACGTAACGAGATCGGTCGGCGCGCAATCAGCTGTTAGACGATGCGCCTTATCGACTGGCGCCAGCAGGTCGCCGCAGGCGACCACTGGGGTGTCGTCGCCATCGGCCGCTGGGGGTGCCGCGATAGTCGGAGTGGGCGCGGTTTGAGTTCCCGCGGGCGACGTGGGCCTCGCGGTCGCAGATGCCGTCTCCCCGGCACCTGCAGTGGACGCCGCGGCCGATGGCGGCTTCCCGCCGGAGCCGGACAGGGCGTGCGCCACGACGACGATGAAGACAACGAAGCTGAGGGCGACAAAGCCGATGCCAAGGATGAAGAGGTTTTGCCAACCGCTCCGAGCCTGTTCAGGTGCAGACTGCGCGCCATCGCGCGGGCTTTCCATTCTTGCACCGTAACGGAGTTTCGGACTCCGGCCTACCTCCGGGAGGCGATTCGTGGGTCTCTCTCCACGTCATCCAGGAATGCCCTCAATAGTGCGTTCGTAACTTCGGGACGCTCTAACTCGAAAAAGTGCCCGGCGCCAGCGACCGGTTCCTGCCGGATGAACATGGTGATCTCCCGCAGGTGTTCCGGGTCGCCGAGCGGGCGCGCGGGCCAGAGCGCCATCAGCGGCTTCTGGTCGGCCGCGCGAATCATGTCATCCAGGCGGCCAGCGAAGACGGCCGATTCATCCAGCATCCCCGCGGCGATGTCGGGCGGGCACGCGAGCATCATCTTGCGCACATGATCTCGGACGTCATCCGGCGTCTCATCGACGAAGAACGATTCAACGACGCTGGCAACGGAGTCCATGGCTCCACCGTCGCGAACGCGGTCCGAAAGCGACCCCAGCCGGCCTTCGCCCGCCGCGGTCAATGGTGAGTCACCCAGCACAGTGCCCAGCACGCTGTCGGCGTGGCGGTCGTTGACGAGCAATGCGATGAGACCGCCAAGCGAGTGCCCGACGAGCAGGACTGGGGGTAACTGCAGCGCTGCAACCAGACCCGCCACGTCATCGGCGGCCGTAATCACGTCGAATGGCGGAGTGGGGGACGAGCCGCCACGTCCGCGCAGGTTTACAGAGACGCAGCGATGGTCCCGCGAGAGATCCTCGACCTGGGACGCCCAAACCGTGTTGTCGCAGGCCCACCCGTGAATGAAGACGAATGGGGGACCCCCGGAACCGCGATCTTCGTACTCGAACACCGCGCCGCGAAGATCGAGCTTCAGTGACGCCAACCCAGACCCTTTTTGCGTCGCGACTTGCCGCGCCGACCCGCCGCCTTCGAGCCTGACGACAGCGCGGCACTAACCAGTGCGCCGGCGACGGCACGGGCAATGCGCGTGGTCTGGGAACGCCCTCGCTTCAGCTTCTTCCGGTCGACCTTCGCCACAGCGCCGCGCACGGCAGCTGGAGCGGTGCGTGAACGGTCCCCGAGAACCTGAGCCAACTCCGCGGCGGCATCTCGGGCACGCTCGAGATCCACTTCATCCACAGTTTGCCTTGCGCGTGAGAGGCCGCTGCGACCTGCAGCCGAGAGGTCTTCAACAAGCGCCACCGCCTTACGGCGAGCGGACTCCAGGTCGACCGGCGAGATCTGGTCCGGAACGAGTGAAGTGACTTTCGACGCGCGCGCGCGAAGGGACCGCCGACGCGAGTCGGCTGTTCGCCTGCGCCAGGCGTAGCCTATCCCCGCGGCCGCAAGGGCAGCGGCGGCTCCGGCCAGCACCAGCGTCGTCAGGCTCACCCCGCGACGGCGGGCCGCATTGTCCTCGGCCATCAATTGCTGCAACGGGGGCGGTTCCTTCGCCGCCACGGGTTCGAACTGGCCGCTCTCAAGATCACTGAGGAACTCCTTAACCGCCGAGGTGAAGGCGTCCGGGTTGTCGCCCGGCACGCTATGACCCGCCGCGGGTACAACGACGAGACGCGCGCGCTGCATCTCACGAGCCGCTCGTTCCGCCACCTCCTGGGTAAGGACGTCACTTTCGGCGCCGCGCACGAGCAGAGTCGGCGAAGCGACCGCCCGAAAGAGTTGCCAGGTCTCGTCGTTCGAGAGCGTACTCCCGATGCGCAGGCCGTTTTCCTGCTTACGGAAGCGCGAATCGAACTTCCACGTGTACTTGCCGCTCTCCATTCGCTTCAGGCGGTGGCGCATGCGCTCGCGGATGTTGTCCAGGCTTCTTCGAGGATTGAAGCGGTGCGCCATCTCGACGAACTCTTCGAATTCGAGTTCGTCGGGTCCTCGGGTGAAGCGAACGATGTTATCAACGCCCTCACGCGCCGCTTCCGGGCCAACGTCTACGAGCACCAGCGCGCGGACATACTCGGGATGCATGTTGGTGTACGAGACGGCGTTGAGGCCGCCCATGCTGTGTCCCACGAGGATGAAGCGGTCGAGACCAACTGCTTTACGGAAGCCCTCGAGATCGTTGACGAACGCCTCTCTGCTGTAGTCGCCGTCGTCGGCCCAGTCGCTGTCGCCATGACCGCGCTGGTCGAGGGCGATGAGGTGGTAGTCGTCCTTCGTCCGTTCGGCGAACTCGTCGAACATATGCCCGGAGACACCAAAACCGTGGAGCATCACGATCGCTGGCGCGGCAGCATCGCCCCATTCCTGGTAGTGCAGACGGCGTCCGCTAACGGCGGCATCGTGCTCAAGGTACCCGGCTGTGACCACGGGCCACCTCCCACGCATCGAACTGGCACGCCCCAAAAGGCGTCCGGATATCGATGATAGCACCGCCTTAACCGGGCTGCGCCGAATTCGGTGTCTTTTGTGCTTCAGGAAAGTGGCGGTTGCCCCTGCTCCGCAAGCAGCGTGTTCATATTCTTGACAACGCTGTCACCCTGGTAGGCCCAGCCGCCGCCGGGATTGAAGGAATAGTCGTACGCCGCGCGCACAGCGTACTCGCCCGTGTACCCGGCACGCTCGCCTGCGTGCCACGCCTCCGCGAGGCCCTGCGCCGCGCGATCAGCATTGGCGGCCGGGTCGAAGCGCGCATCGCCCATCCCCGCGCCGTAGCCGTTGTCGTTGAGCTGGAAGAGGCCGACGGAGTGGCCCTGATCGCCCACCGCATCCGGGCGGCCGCCGCTCTCCGATAGCATCACAGCCTTCAGAAACGTCGGCGGTACGTTGTACTTCTGTCCCATTCGGTTGAGCAGACTGTCCCACTGATCGGGGTCGGCGTTGCTGTGCGATTCGACCGGCGTATGTGGAATCGCCGTCCGAATGGCAGAGGACCGTGCGGCACGCGACGTGAGGGCCGCCGGAGAAGCTGCGGCGGCCGGAGGGGCACTACCGGCGATCCGGAAACCGCTCGCCGCTCCGCGCGCGATTTGTCCGGCTTCGCGAAGTGACACGTGCGCATCGAAAACACTACCAAGTGCGGCCGGGTCAATACTCATCAGCTTTCAAGCGTAGGCGGTCACGTCGGAAAGGAGCATCGCTTCGGCACCCTATCCCGACGGTGGGAATCCCTTACGTCACGCGTGGAGGTAGACCGGCTCGTACGCGCCGTCATGAAGCGCCCGAACGAGCGAGGCGTTATCCGTGAGGTTCGCCGTGAAGCGGGTCGCCGCGCGCCCCACCTCAGGCTCCATGTGCGCGTCGGAGCCGCCTATGCCCGGCAGCCGGAAACCTCTCGCCAGACCGGTCGCCGCCAGGTTCTGCAGGCGGCTGTCGGAGCCGTTGATCGCCTCCACCGAGGCAAACCACGTGATTGTGTCGTGGTCCACCCGCAGGAGCCCTTCGCGAGCAGGGTGCGCCAGGAACAATAAGCCACCGACGGACTGTGCAGCCTCGTAGGCTTTGGCAGAGTCTGCAAAGCCGGCCGATCCTGCCGGCAACCCGAAGGCCAATACATGACCCACCGCGGTGGTCAATTCGACCGCGGAGAAGACGACGAAGCCGGTGCGGTCTCGCAGCGCCTGCAGCTCCGCCTCCGGCCAAAAGGCGTCGTGTTCCGTCAGGCACACGCCGTCGAGGCCACGCAGCCTGGCGAGCCGCACCAGGTCGTCCGGGCTGAGGGCGCTGCACTGGGAGAGGGGAGTTGTGTGGCAGTGCAGGTCGACGAGCACTACCGGGGAAGCTTCATCCCATAGATTTCGCCGAGGAGATCGAGGAACGCGGCCATCGGTCCGGATTGCGGCTTGTTGCGGCGATACATTACGGCGATGTCCCGTTCGACGGTCTCCGCCGCCTCGATGTGGACCTTGTGCAGGGTGCCCAGTCGGATCTCGCGATCCACGGACACTTCCGGCAGCAGTGCGATTCCGAGGTTGGCTTCCACCATCTTCTTGGTGGCTTCGATGCTGTCGAGCTGCATCTGCTGTTGGGGCACGACACCAAGGTCTCGGAAAAGCCCCAAGATCATGCCGTAGTAGCCAGAATCGCGGTCGAACAGGATGAGCGACTCATCGGCCAGGTCATCGACCTTCACCGCGCCGCTCTTGGCGTAGCGGTGCTGCGAGGAAACGACGAGCACGAGCTCGTCCTGGTAAAGCACGACAGTGCGCACGTCCGGGTGGTTGATCGGCCGTCCGAAACCCACCTGCACATCGTCATCCAGGACCATTTGGAGCACTTCGTCGGAGTGGCCGGTGCGCACGAGAACATCGACGCCCTCATGGTTATCGCAAAAGACCTTGAGTAAGCGCGGCAGAACGTAGGTGCCCACGGCCGGAGCCGTGCCAATCATAAGGCGCCCGGATGTCCCGTCGCGGGTGCCTTCCAGCACCATCAGTCCATCGTTAAGCGTGCGTAGCACGCGCTGAGCGTAGGGGAGGAAGGACCGGCCGGCGTCCGTCAGCTTCACGCCCCGGCCCATGCGCTCGAACAACGCCTGGCCCACCTCGCGCTCCAGCGACTGAATGCGGTTGCTCAACGATGGCTGGGCGACATTGAGCAACTCAGCGGCGCGACTAAAACTGCCGCAGTCGGCTGCCGCTATGAACGCGTCCAACTGTGCGAGTTCCACAGATGGCTCCTTCGTTAGCCATAGTCACAGACTATGACTCAACTCTACGCCATCCCTGATCCATAGGCCAGCCATTGGTATGTATTGGGCGACCTAATCGAAATAACGTCCCAGCACCCAACTCATCACGTCTCGCGCCGTGACAATCGCGACCAGCTGGTGATTCCGCAAAACCGGAATGTGGCGAAAGCCACCGTCGCCCATCTTGTTCAGCGCCACTGCCATCATGTCGTCGTCACGCAGGACTACGGGGTCGGGCGTCATGTAGGCGGATACCGGGGCATCGAGCGCACCGGGCTCGCAGGCCACGCGTTTCAGCACGTCGCGCTCGGTGAAGATGCCCACTATCGAGCCTGCCGCAACGACAACCACCGCTCCGGTTAGGGCCTCCCGCATCGCTGCGATCGCCTCGCGCACTGTCTTCTCCACCGCAATGGTGTGAGGTTTCGACAAACGGAGCGAGGAAATGGGCCGCGTGAGGTCGCTCTCGCTAGCTATCTGCACAGAGTCCGGCACGTCGAGCGCTCGAAGGTCGGCCGTGCAGTTCTCGCACGTGTCCACGCCTTCGATGTTCTCGTGCCCACAACTGGGGCAAATCACGACGTTCTTGGGGCCGATAGCCATTCCTGAGCCTCCCTGGGAAGACGAAGCGGGCCGCCAGTTACTGACGGCCCGCACTGTAGCAGCTAGCGCGATCGGCCGTGGATCAGTCGACCTGCCAGACCTCGCCGGCACGAAGTAGCTCCTCGAAGTCGCCCTTGCCCTTCGCCTGCGCACTCGCGACCTGTCCGGCGACCAGTTCGTCGAAGGTTGGGGCTTCGACGGAGCGGAACACGCCGACCGGCACCGGAAACGCTGGGTAGTCCATTCCCACGAGGATGTTCGCAGCAGTGATATCGGCCTTCAGGTCGTGGACGAGGAGTCCCTCGTCGCTCGTCGCGTTTTCGACCACTTCGGGATGGAAGCCGTTCAGGCGGATACCGTGTTCCTGCTCCTTCCCGAAGCGCAGCGGCTTGCCGTCTTCGAGATAGAGCATCCGGTCCTGGCGGACTTCCTTATCCGTGAATGCCGCGTAGGCGCCGTCGTTGAAGATATTGCAGTTCTGGTAGACCTCAACAAACGACATGCCTTTGTGCTGTGTCGCCTTGTAGAGCGTCTCCTCCAGGTGCTTGATGTCGCGGTCGACCGATCGCGCGGCGAATGTCGCGCCCGCAGCGAGCGCCACACGGATTGGGTTGAGGGGCTGCTCCGTGGTTCCGTACGGCGACGATTTCGTGACCTTCCCGAACTCGCTCGTCGGCGAGAACTGGCCCTTCGTCAACCCGTAGATGCGGTTGTTGAAGAGCACCACGTTCAGGTCGACGTTACGGCGCATCGCGTGCAGCAAGTGGTTCCCGCCGATGCTCAGGCCGTCGCCGTCGCCAGTGATAACGAACACGGTGAGTTCCGGCCGCGCCGTCTTCAGACCCGTGGCGAGCGTGAGCGCGCGCCCGTGGATGCTATGGAAGCCGTACGTCTCAACGTAGTACGGGAAGCGGCTCGAGCAGCCGATGCCGCTGATGAACACGATGTTCTCCCGCGCGATCCCGAGATCGGGGAGCATCTTCTGCATTTGCGCGAGGATGGCGTAGTCGCCGCAACCCGGGCACCAGCGCACCTCCTGGTCTGTAACGAAGTCTTTGCGGGTGAGCACCGGCAGATCGCCGGCGATAAGGCCATTGGCGCCGTTCGTGGCCGCAGTAGTCATGATTAGCCTCCTGACAGGGTGTTGCCCTGCCCGAATTCGATGGTGTAAGGACCGCGCAGCCCGAGGACTTCGTCGACCTTGGAGACGATTTCGGCGATCTTGAACGGTTGCCCCGAGATCTTGTTGAAGGGAATCGCGTCTACGAGGAATCGCCCGCGAATCAGCAATGCCAGCTGTCCGTTGTTGAGCTCCGGGATGATCACGTGCTTGTACCGGCTGAGCACGTCGGGCAGATTCGATGGGAACGGATTCAGGTAGCGCAGATGCGCAGACGCTACGCTCTTGCCTTGCTTGCGGGCGTCTTCGGCAGCACTGGTTATCGCGCCATAGGTGCCACCCCAGCCAAGGAGGAGCACATCGCCTGAAGCCGGACCGGTCACCTCCAGGTCGGGGATATCCTGTGCCGCCCGGGCGACCCTCGCTGCCCGCACGAGTGTCATCTCGTGGTGATTGCGAGGGTCATAGCTGATGTCACCCGTCTTGCCCGACTTCTCGATGCCGCCGATTCGGTGTTCAAGCCCCTTCTGGCCCGGCACCGCCCACGGGCGAGCTAACGTCTCCGGGTTGCGCTTGTAAGGCGAAAAGTCATCCTCGAACTCCGCGTAGTGGTACTCCACCTTTGGAATTTCATCGAGTGACGGTATTCGCCATGGCTCGGAACCATTTCCGAGATACCCGTCGCTGAGGTAAATGACCGGGACCATGTACTTCAAGGCGAGTCGGAACGCCTCGATTGCCATGGTGAAACAGTCGGACGGCGTCGATGGGGCGACGATAATGACCGGCGAATCGCCGTTGCGCCCGAACATCGCCTGCAAGAGATCGGACTGCTCCGTCTTCGTGGGCATACCCGTGCTCGGACCAGCCCGCTGAACGTCGATTACGACGAGCGGCAGCTCCGTCATCACGGCCAGGTTCAGCGCTTCGCTTTTGAGAGCGAGGCCGGGTCCGCTCGTGCCGGTAAGCGCCAGGTGCCCGCCGTATGCGGCGCCAATCGCTGCGCCAATTGCAGCGATCTCGTCTTCAGCCTGGAATGTTTTCACCCCAAAACTCTTGAGCTTCGAGAGCTCGTGGAGGACGTCCGACGCCGGAGTGATTGGATAGCTCCCGTAGAAGAGCGGCAGGCCGCTGGAGACGCTGGCGGCCACGAAGCCCAGCGCCGTCGCCTCGTTGCCGCTGATGTGCCGATAGAGGCCCGGAGCGACCGCGGCCTTCGGAACGTTGTAGCTAACGCGGAAGAGCTCGGTAGTCTCGCCGAATGCGTGGCCCGCCTTGAGCGCCCGGATGTTCGCTTCGAGCGTCTCCGGGTTGCGTGCGAATCTCTCCTGCGCCCAACGGATGGTGGTGTCCATGGACCGCCCGTAGAGCCAGAGAATGACCCCGAGGGCGTAGAAGTTGCGGGACTTGAACTTGCCCTGTGCGTTGAGAGGCATCCCTTCGAGAGCAAGTTCGTTCTGCCGCGTGATCGCGATGCGCACCAACTGGTACCTGGCCAGCGATCCGTCTTCCAGTGGGTTGGTTGCATACGCGGCCTTCTTGAGGTTCGCCGCGTTGAACTCGTCCTCATCGACGATTAGCAGGCCTCCCGCCCGGAGGTCTCCGACGTTCGTCTTCAGCGCCGCCGGATTCATCGCGACGAGCGCGTCCGGAGCGTCGCCTGGCGTGCGAATGTCGGAGCTGGAGAATGAAATCTGGAACCCGGACACGCCCGGGAGTGAGCCGGTGGGGGCGCGAATTTCCGCGGGTAGTCCGGCAACGTGGCGATGTCGTTCCCGAAGACTGCCGTCGTCCGCGTGAACTGCGTCCCCGTCAGCTGCATCCCGTCGCCGGAGTCGCCCGCGAAACGAATCGTGACTCGATCGAGTTCCTCTACGGAATGCCCTGGTGGCGGTGTCCTGGTTTCAGTTGTCATTGAGCCTCTCTGCTATCCACCCTCTGGTCTCTCCATCACCTGGTGAGGGCGTGGAGGCAGGTTGAGTACGTCTTCGGGGTACGCCTCTGCGAGGTGGGTGATCAGGTCACCCAGCCGGATCAGGCCGACGATCCGGCCTGCCTCTGTTACCGGCAGCGTGCGGTAGTGGTGTTGTTGCATTGTTGCGACAGCTTCCGCAACGGTGCGGTCCGACGAAATCGTGCGCGGATTTCTGGTGAGAACGGAATCAGAAAGGGCCTGATCCCAGTTGAAATCGTCCCCCATACACCGCATGAGCACGTCGCGCTCGGTGAAAATCCCCGCAAGATTGTCGCCGTCCATGGCAACAACGCACGAACGGGACCCTTCGTGGAGCAACGATACAGCCGTCCGGACGGATGTGGCCGGGCTCACCAGAGTCGGCTCCTGGAGCGGCAACTCTTGCAACGTCTGGTTTACGAACCGACTAAGTCGGGAGCGATCCATGAGTCGTCGGTATCTCGATCCCCTGCACTTGGGGCGGGGCTCCGGTGATCGCCACGCTCCCTGCGATTCTTAAGTCTACCGCCTTCCTGATTTCCGTGCAGAAACCCCGCACACCCGGTTCAGCCGCCCGCCACCCGCCCCGGGATAGGCCCTACGACTCTTCCTGATTTCTACGGCCAGTCACGCGATCGTCTCTAAGCCGCCCACTGGCCGCAGCCGATATTTCCGTTAGCGGTTCCACTACCGCTGGAGAACTACTTCGTGATGGCGTCTAAAGCCCAGATCCAGACGGTTAAAGCGGACTTCCTGGACCCCTCGCTCTATGACGATGTGGGCCTGTCGGGCCTGCCGAGGCTCAGCAGGGGTGCCGTGTTGGCCGCTCTCAGCCGAGCCTTCGACCTGGCAGAGGGCCGGCGCCCGGGCCACGCGCAACGAGTCGCCTACGTGGGCGTCTACCTTGCGAGCGAGTTGGGCCTCGATGCGCCCACGATCGAAGATGTGTTCTTCGGCTGCATCCTCCATGACGTTGGCATGGCCGGCGCCCGCACCGAGAACCGCGTCGATACCGCGCGGGGTTCGCGCGTAATTTCGGGCGCAACGCGCGCATCAGACGTGCTCAACGCCATTCCCACCGGCGGTTGGTCGGATGTGATTCAGGCGCTGGCAGAACATTGCGAGCTGGGAACGTCCATCGCGCGGAAGATGGGCCTTGGCGAGACCGTCGCTCGCGCCGTTGGGAGCCATCACGACTGCTGGGACGGTTCCGGACTCCCGGGCGCGCTTGCTGGCGACCGCCTCCCCCTCGTCGCGCGAATCGTCGCCGTGGCAGACCGCGTGGAGTCGATGATCGATGCTGAAGGCTCGCCGCTGCTCGTGCGCCGCCGCGGTCCGTCCCTGGTTCGGGAGATGGCCGGGAACGAGCTTGATCCAGAGCTCGCCGAAACCATGGCAAATGCCGCAGGACGGGACGAGTTCTGGCTCGGTTTCTACGACAACGACCTGTCCGGCACGCTTATGTCGCTCAACTACGGCGGCATGATGAACCGGGACGACCTCTTCGAATTCAGCGGTGTGGTGAGCGATGTCGTTGATGCCCGCAACTCGCGAGAGCCGGGTCGCGGGCGCCGTGTTTCTGAGCTTGCCCGGACGATGGCACTTGCCTGCGACATGACCGAGCGCCGCGCCGATCTCGTGAAGATCGCAGCCCTCCTGCAGGACATCGGCACGCTCGGAGTGCCTGCGCACTACCTCAGCAAGCCCGACATCCTCAGCATCGATGAGATGGCGTCGGTGCAGCTGCATCCCACCTATGCACGCGACATCCTGAGCGAGATCCCCGGGCTGGGCGCCGCGGCATGGTGGGTCGGCTGCCACCACGAGCGCATTGACGGCAAAGGCTACCCGGGAATGCTCGAGGGCGACGAAGTCCCGGTAGAAGCCCAGATCATCGGGATGTGCGAAACGTTCGACGCCCTTACGAGCGATCGCCCCTACCGCAGGGCCATGCCGGCCGACGACGCATTCGACGTGATGAATGGTCTCGGGGGCACGCGGTTCGACCCTTACCTGCTGGCACGATTCGAAGCAGTCGCCAGCGCGTTGCAGGCATGAAGAGTCTCTGAGTCCTCTTCAGGCGCCTCCTTCTCACGCAGGCCCCCGATTAACCGGGGGCCTGCGGTCGTTTCACGCTCCCGCCGCGTGACACTTTGGCAACGATCGCCAGCAGACCCCTCCCTACACTCAAATTCGTGCGCACGCGGAGAGGTCTTATCGGTCTTTGGTTGAGCCTGGCGCTCATCATCGTGGCAATCGCTATACCCGGTTCCGCTGCGAGTCGCGCAGATGCATCCGACTCCCCGGTCGCACGGGCTTTCATCGCGAACGTTGCCGCCGACATCCCGCCAACCAACGTGCCGGGCTCGTCAGAGCTCGTCGCTGCTGGCCACCTTGGAAGGTCCACGATCGACGGACTCGGCTCGCCGACCGCCCTCACGGTCTATGGCGACATCCACAACGGACTTGACCATCCGATTGCGAACGTGCGGGTATCAGTCACCGCGACCTGGACCGGCGGCTCGGACACGCGCACCGCGACGTTGCCCCTCCAGAACGTCCCGGCGGGTGCGGACGCCCCGTTCACCGTCCTGATGGGGCCGCTCGATGACGCGCAGGCTCAGCTCTCGGCCACCGTGATTGGATTCGATAACGTCGCTGCCGACCAGGCGATCACCGGCTTGCTCGTAAACCTTGGCTCCCCGGAGGCGCCACCCGTCGGCCCGCCCGACAAGGCCACGGGCGTCGTCCCACTCTCGGACAACCTCTTCGCCGTGTCCGGTGTTGTCGGCAACACGACCGATCATTCGATCCGCGTGGACCGCGTAGCGCTCGCGATATACGACGGCGACGGGAACGTGGCGCTGGTGGCCAGCACAGGCGCCGTGACGGCCGCATATCCCGGCCCTGACCCGAACGTGCTCGCGCCGGGGAAGGCGGGGACATTCACCATCTACGTGCCGCGTGCCACGCTCCTCTCTGTCCGCGGGCTCAACCATCACCCGCGGCTTCGTAAGCGCCGAACCGTCCCCGTAACGCGCTCCACCAACGCATCGTTGGCCATGCTCTACAATGCGGCCCCAAAGCCGATGGGGGAGCGCGCATGAACACGCGGGTCGTCTCGATTTCTCGCCAGGTTGGAACTGCCGGCGAAGAGGTTGCCCAGGCAGTTGCGGGGATGCTGGGCTTTCGCTACGTCGATTACCAGGTAATCCAGGATGCCGCGCGCGAGGCGGGCGTCTCGCCGGAAACAGTTAGCGAGGCCGAGCACACTCCCTCGCTCATGACTCGTGTGCTCGAGGCGCTCGCACGGAGCCCGACGATGCCGGTAGCGGCATGGGCCGACCCGGTGCCATTGGCCACCAGTCCGCTCTTCACATCGGCTGACTACCGCCGATTCGTCGAGCAAGTGATCGTCGATCTCGCCGATCAGGGCGACTGCGTCATCGTGGGCCACGCTGCGCAGGTGATCCTACGTCAACGACTCGATACGGTACGGATACTGGTCACCGGTTCGAGTGAGTACCGCTCGCGCAGGATCATGGCCGGCATGGGTGTGGACGAGAAGACCGCGCTAAAGACGGTCGAGCGAACCGACAGCGAGCGCCTCGACTACTTCCGGCGCTTCTACGACATAGGATGGCTCTCTCCTTGCACCTACGATCTTTGCATCAACACCGACCACGTGAATCCGCAGCAGGCGGGCGAGCTCGTGCAATTGGCCTGCTCGTTGCGCTAGCGGTCGTCGCGGGCGTCTCGATCGTCGGCGCGGGCTGCGGCGATGACACCCCCGGCACGGTTGCCAACGTGAAGGTCACCGCTTCGCCCGCGGCCGGCGAACTGCATGCGGTCGAGCTGTTACCGAAGCTCGACGACCTGGGCTTCGCACAGACTCAGACCGGAAAGCCGTCGGCTACCACCAACTTCCAGGACGTGGCGCTGGCGCAGTACGTAAAGAGCGGGAGCCCTGCGATGGCCGCGCGCGTCGAGATCAGCGTCCTCCCGGACGTCGCCACGGCGACGCAGCAGTTCGGTGTACTTTCGGAGGCGCTCCGCAACCCGCCGCCCGATCTCTTCGGGCCGAATTCCCAACAGTCCGACACGGCGCGGTCTGGCCCGGGCGACGAAGGCAGGGCCTTCGTCACAGCGAACCCCGATGGGCAGGGAAACTACGTATGGAGCGACGCCTACCGCTTCGGCCGCACCTTCGTCGTGGTGTACTTGATCGCGACGAACGAGAAGGATGCCCTGCCGGTCCGCAAAGCCATTGCTGAACATATCGCCGCGGGAACCAGGTAGCGTTTCGCGCCGTATATTCGCGTCACCGAAAATTCGGAGAAGCCCTATGACGCAGCCCCCGGATGAGCGAGGCAGGCGCCTGCCGTTTGCCTTCCGCGAACTTGAGCCGGATGTTCGGCGTGAACCGGTCTGGCTCGAAGCGACCGACACGGGGCAGAGCTTCGGCATCCTTTACCGGCCTTCGGCCGCCGAGCCGAGAACGGCCGTCTATCTCATGCATCCCCGGGCGGAGTTCACCCGCCACTACGTCGTTCCGGGACTCATCTCACGCGGATATGCAGTGTTCGGCCACAACAGCCGTTACCTCAACAACGACACCGACATGGTCCACGAGCGCCTTCTGTTCGACATCGCCGCGGGCATGCGGTTCTTGAAGGAGCGGGGTTTCGAACGCATCGTTCTGCTCGGGAACAGTGGCGGCGGGTCACTCCTTGGGTTTTACCAGTCGCAGGCGAGCCGTCCACCGGCGGCCCGACTGACCCGGACGCCCGGTGGCGAAGCGATTGACCTGACTTCCGAGTTGATGCCGGAGGGAAACCTGTATATCGCAGTGGCCGCTCACCTCGGCGAGGGCCGGTTCATGCTCAACGTGCTCGACCCCGCCGTAATCGACGAGGCTGACCCCACGGCCACCGACTCGGCCTGGGACATGTACAACCCTCGAAATGGCTACCGGCCGTTCCCTGAACGCAGCACCTACGACCCGGCGTGGCTCACCGCCTACCGGGCTCGCCAGCGCGAGCGCAACCTGAGGCTCGACCAGCGGGCGCACGAATTCATCGCAGACCACGCGTACTTCCGCGCACAACTGCGCGACGGCCGACACGAGGCGCTCGGGGACGACACCCGGGGGCTCGTGGTGAGGCACGCTCGCCTCGGCCGCTACATGGTGATCTACCGGACCCTTGCGAACCCCGCCTATCTCGATCCGTCCATCGACCCGAGCCGACGACCGCTCGGCAGCATCTTCTCACCGGGCGATCCGGTCATCGGCAACTACGGCCCGGGCGGACTCGCCAGAGTCATGACGCCGCGCGCCTGGCTCAGCACATGGAGCGGGCTGAGCAGCCAGGCCGAACTCCCGGACACGATCCGGAACGTCCACATCCCAACCCTCGTCGTCTACGCGGATGGCGACTGCGACATCTTCCCCGCCGAGCAGGCGGAACTACTGGAGAAAAGCGGCGCGGACGATAAGCGACTTGAGTACCTTCCCTGGGCTGACCACTACCTCAACCCCGTCGGCGTGGAAGGAGCGAGCCTGAGCGATCCTCGCGACCGCCTTATCGACCTCATCGTGCCCTGGATCGAGTCCCGTATCGGTGGGCCGTGAGCCGGCTAGAGGGCTGGCGCGTTGGACCCGCCGACGTGCCTGATCGCCGCCACGAGCGAATCAACCGACTGGTGCTTACCGACAAAGCCCCTGGCACCGCTCTTCGTCGCTGCCGCGCGCGTCGCCGCGTCATCGTGGATGCTCAGGATGATCACTGCCGCGTCGGGGTCCGTCACATGCAGCGCGCTCGTAGCCATCAGTCCATCCATCACCGGCATCTGCACGTCCATCACAACGACGTCCGGGTGGAGCACCGCCGCCTTGGAAACAGCCGTCGCGCCGTCGACTGCCTCGCCGACGATTTCGATGTCCGACTCGAGGGCAAGGCGCATTCGCAGCCCCCAGAGCACATTCGGGTCATCGTCCACAAGGAGGAGCTTGATCATGCTTGCCTCTGGTACATTTGTACCCGGCTACCCCACATCCCGGCATCCAGCCGTCGGCTGTGAAGACATTGGGTCGAGTGGTGGACAGGGCACATCCGCCAAAGGGCTGAGGTTGCTGTAGATGACGATTCGCATTGTGATCGCCGACGACCACGGTGTCGTTCGCCAGGGGCTCAAGATGTTTCTTGGCCTCGATCCGGACCTGGAGGTGGTCGGGGAAGCCAGCAACGGCGCCGAAGCGCTCAAGTTCGCCGGCGAGCTGCAGCCAGACGTGGTCCTCATGGACCTCTTGATGCCGGTGATGGACGGGATCACGGCCATCGGAAAGATCCGCCAGCAATATCCCGGACGTGGAAGTACTCGCTCTCACGAGCGTGCTGGAAGACGCCTCCGTTGTCGGCGCTGTCCGGGCGGGCGCGATCGGCTACCTCCTGAAGGACACACAGGCCGACGAGTTGAGAAAGGCGATCAAGGCGGCCGCCGAGGGCCAGGTCCAGCTGGCGCCGCAGGCTGCCGCCCGCTTGCTGCGCGAAGTACGCATGCCGGAAAGCCCCGAGGCCCTAACGGACCGCGAAACCGAGGTGCTCAAGCTCTTAGCCGAGGGCCAGGCGAACAAAGAGATCGCCCGGAGCCTCACCATCGGCGAGAAGACCGTCAAGACGCACGTGAGCAACATCCTCGGTAAGCTTGGCGTGCAAAGCCGCACGCAGGCCGCGCTCTATGCGGTCCGCATCGGGCTTGTCTCAGAACCTCCCCAGGGCTGAGCCATGGCAGAAACCGGCGGCCAATCCCGCCACTCGCCCGTCCTCGAAGTGCTTCTTGACCGAATGCCGATCGGCATCGGCGTGCTTGATCGCGACCTGCGCGTTCGCGACTTCAATCGACCGATGGCGGAGTTCATCGCCCGTTTCGCCCCGGTCTCGTTCGAACAGATCGTGCGCGGCGCCAGCCTGCGTGAAGTCGCCCCGGCCACCGCCGACTATCTCGAACCGCTCTGCCGCCGTGCCTTGACCGGCGAAACCGTACGACGCGACGCCATTCGCCTCGAGTCGAACGGCGAGGAGTCGTTCTGGGACCTCGTCTTCCAGCCTCTGATCGAAGACGGCGAGATCACTGGCGTGATCGACATCACGACCGAATCGACGGCGAGGGTCAAGGCGAGCCAGCTCGCCGAAACGCGAGAGCACCAATTCCGGCAGGTCTTCGAGACGACGGGCGACGGCATCATCATCAACGACCCCGAGACCGGCCTCGTTGTGGAAGCGAACCCCGCCGCCTGCCGAATGCATGGCTACGAGCGCGAGGAGTTTATCGGCCTCCATCCGAGCGCATTCATCCATCCCGAATCGATGGCGCTCTTCGGCCAGTATCTCCAGACTGTCCGGGCCGGGAAGGTGTTCCGCTCCCGCGCGAACGACCTGCGAAAGGATGGGACCGTCCTTCCGGTAGAGGTCTCAGGATCGATGGGCGAATACCAGGGCCGGCCCCACCTGGTCGCAGTGGTCCGGGACATCGGCGAACAGCTTCAAAGCGAGCAACTTCTTGAGCAGCGGGTACAGGAGAGGACCCGCGAACTAGAGATGCTGCTCGACGTCTCGAGCAACATCGCTTCGACCCGAAACCTGCAGCATCTCATCGCACTGATCCTCAAACGGCTCCGACCCGTCGTGAGCTACGCTGCCGCCGCGGTGTTCCTTGCCGAGCCGAACGGCCAGATGCGGCTCCTCCAGCACGCGGGAACCGTCGCTCTCAATCACGACGACGGTCTGGATTGGCTCGGAAAGTCGGAATTCCTTGGATCCGTTGCGGAACCGGGGACACACGCGATTCTCGACAATGTCTACGCCGATGCCCCGGAGGCCGCCGCGTTCCGCGCAGAAGTGAGCGGCAGCATTGGCCATGTGCCCGGCTACCTCGGGACAGTTATGGCCGTTCCGCTCGTCTTCAACGACCGCCTTCTCGGGACCCTGGCGTTCATCCACACTCAGCCCGGGTACTACACCGACCAACATGCTGCGCTGGCGGTCGCCTTCGCCAACCAGGCGGCTGCCGCCATCGACAACGCCCGGCTTTTCGACGAACTCACGACCAACTCCCGCGAACTTGCCACCCTGCTGAGCGTCGCAAGCAGCCTCTCGTCCACCCTCGACTTCGACCGCCTGGTAGATCTTGTCCTGGATGAGCTCAAACACCTGATCGATTACACCGGTTGCGGCATCGTACGGGTCATGGGCGAGGAGATTGTCGTTGTGAGTTCGCGGGCCGTTGGCGGCGCGAAGCGCCCGATTTCGTCGGGATTGCGGATGAAGCTCAACGCGCCAGGCGACCTCTGGCACCGCGTGCTTTCGGGCGAGCCCGTGATGATCGATGACGTGCGCGGCGACGCGCCAGCCGCCAGGGAGTACCGGGCGGTTGTCGGAGATTACGGGAATACCGTGTTCGCGGCCGTGCGCTCATGGATGGCGATACCGCTCATGGTCAACGACAGGGTGTTCGGCATGCTCACCGTCTCCCGGGATATGCCTGCGTTCTTCACGGAGCACGACCGGCAGCTGGCCGAAGCGCTCGCGGGGCAGGCGTCGATCGCACTATCGAACGCCACGCTCTTCACCGAGGCAGAAACGCGGCGGCAGGAACTCGCGACGCTCCTGGAGGTTTCCCGCAACATCACGTCAACGCTGGAACTCGGCCCGCTGCTCTCGGCCGTCCTCGAGCAACTGCACCTGACGCTCCATTACGCCGGCGCAACCATCTTCGAACTTGACGGGACGGAGCTCCGGGCACTCGCCGCGCAACGACTCGGCGACCCAGGCAAATCGACGCTCCGCACGTATGCGCTCGCGAACGTGCCGGTCAACCGCCGGGTTATCGAACAGAAGGCGCCCGTCATCATCGATGACATCCACGGCGACTCCCCGATCGCGCAAACCCTGCGGAGCGCGTGGGACGAGGAGCTGGCCGATCGGCTCAGGAACGTTCACAGCTGGATGGGGGTGCCGCTTATGGCACGCGACCGCGTGATTGGCATGCTGAGTATCGAACACATGGAGCGGGGCCACTTCGGCCAGCAGCACGCCAGTCTCGCCATGGCGTTCGCGAACCAGGCGGCCACCGCGATCGACAACGCTCGACTGTTCGCAGAGGCCGAAAAGCGCGCCAGGCAAATGGAGGCGCTGTCACGCATCTCGTCGACGCTGGCGCTCGATCAGCCCACGACCCGCACCCTCGACGCGATCGCCGGGCACGTTGTCGAGGCGACCCGCGCCGTTGGCTGCTCGGTCGTGCTCATCAGCGGTGACATCGAATTCGAACTGTACGGCGCGTCCGGGGCCGTTTCCCGCGATCTTGTTGGGGCAATGCATGCCGCCATCCGCGGAGGAGCCGTTTCTCCCACCGTCGGCGCATGGGGCAGCCAGAAGCGGCGCGTTGTGCACCATGCCCGCACCTGGATGCTGGAACAATCGGCGTATACCCCCACCCACCGGTTCCTGGAGGGCGCCGATTGGGAAAACGTCGTGATCGTGCCCATGATCTACCACGGTGCGGCGCTCGGAACCCTGAACACCTACTACCCGGCTGGCTATGAGCCGGACGCCGAGGAGTTGTCGCTCGTGAGTGCGATCGCCGATCAGGCGTCCGTCGCCATCGACAACCGGCGGCTGTTCGCCGAGACGGAGCGACGGGCGAGGGAAGTTGACGCACTGTATCGGGCTGACGAGCGCCTCCATCAGTCGCTGTTACTCGCAGACGTGCTGGAGGCGCTGGTCGACGTCACGACGGGCATCCTGGAAGCGGACAAGAGCCTCGTTGTGATCACCGACCCGAAGAGCGGTCGGCTGCATGTGGCGGCGCATCGGGGTTATGCAGCAGCCACGATCGCCGGCGCGAACGACGCGCTGGCGGGCCTTCCTGGAAGTGGATTCGTCGACCGCGCGCAGCCGGTCGTGGTTGAAAACGCGGAGACCGACCGGCGAGCGATCCGACAGGTCGTGGATCCGGAGGGGATCAAATCGTTTGTTGACGTCCCCATCGCCATTGCGGGCCAGATCTACGGAATCGTCAATCTCGCCTATACGTCCTCTCGCCATTTCTCCCCTGACGACCTGCGTACCTTCGCGGCCTTCGCCCAGCGTGCCGGCGTTGCCATCGAGAACGCGCGACTGTACGAGCGCTCTCAACGGGCTGCATCGCTCGAAGAACGCCAGCGCCTCGCGCGAGAACTCCACGACTCCGTCTCCCAGGCTCTCTACGGTATCGCCCTCGGCGCCCGGACCGCGCGCACGCAATTGGATCGTGACCCGGCTCAAGCCAGCGAACCGCTCGACTACGTGCTCTCGCTCGCAGAAGCCGGACTCGCCGAGCTTCGGTCACTGATCTTCGAACTCCGTCCGGAGTCGCTGGAAACAGAGGGCCTCGTGGCCGCGTTCACCAAGCAGTTCGAGGCTGTCCGCGCCCGGCACGGCATCGAGGTCATCGCCCATCTTGGAATCGAGCCCGCCATCAACGTCGCGATGAAGGAAGCGCTCTATCGCATCGGCCAGGAAGCGATGAACAACACCGTTAAGCACGCTCGGGCCTCCAGCGTCGAGGTCACGCTGGCCTCTGACGCCGCGCACGTAGTCCTGGAAATCCGCGACGACGGTGTCGGCTTTGACCCAGGAGGCGACTTCCCCGGGCACATGGGACTCCAGTCGATGGCCGAGCGGGCGTCCGGCCTCGGCGCAACGCTGGACGTCGAAAGCTCACCCGGGCACGGGACCGTCGTCCGCGTGCGACTTCCGCTGGGACGAGCGTAGGCTTCAGCGCGCCTTCAGGCCGCTTTCGAACCAAACGGCCACAGCCGCCGTTTGCGTCCGCTGCTTTCTTTCTTTTCCGGGCCGTCCCAACCGCGGCCACATCCCTGGCAGTACGCGTAGACGTTGAGGTTCTGGCGGCCGCACCACGGGCAGGTACGCATGGACAATCCTCCTGGTGCTGCGGATTCTACCGCCGCTAGCGAAACTTCCGCGCTGCAAGAATCGGCCAGGTATCGATCACTTCATCGCCGCGTACGACGTTGTAGTTGTCCTGGACGTTAATCGTAGTGTCGCCGTGGCTGGGGATGATACGAATCCGATGGCCCGGCCTCAGACTGGCGACGCCATCGCCGGTCAGGATCCCGTGCTCCTCGCTCAATCGCGCGACCTTTACGGTCCCGTCGACGGAGAACGACGGCCCACCATCGTTGCTCAACGACTTCATGCCGCAATCCGCAACGGCGTAACGGTCTTTCACAGTGATAATCGTGGTCAGCAGCGTCAGTGCGTGGGCGAACGTATCGGGAATGAACTTTTCGCAGTTCCCATCGTTGAAGACGTAGGTACCCGCCTGCAGCTCAGTCACCCCAGGGGCGCGGCTGGCGATGGGGACGCTGGCGGTGCCGCTCGTTGAGACGATTGTCGGCGCGAGCCCTGCCTCGGCGAGAGCCTCGACATGTTCGTTGACGAGCCCCAGGGCGCTGCGGATCACGCCCTCTCGTTCTGCTGCCTCGGGCTGACCGTACATGTGGCCTTCATAACCCATGATCCCCCGGTATTCGATGTCGCGCTCCTTCAGAAGCTTCGCGAGTCGCACCGTCTCAGCGGGACTTCCAGAGCCGCACCGGTGCATGCCGGCATCCACTTCGATCACTGCTTGCGCACGCTGACCGGATCGGGCTGCGCCGGCAGCGAGCTCGTCGATGTTGAACTCCGACTCCACTGCGGTGGTAATGTCCACGCCCCGCGCCCGAAGTGCCATCAGCCGATCAATCTTCTTCGGGCCAACCACCTGGTTCGCCATGAGGATTGGCCCCAACCCGGCGTCGGCCAGCACTTCCGCTTCGCCCAGCTTCGCGACGGTGAGGCCGATCGCTCCAGCATTCAGTTGCATCCTGGCGACCTGCGGACACTTCGGTGTCTTGAAGTGCGGCCTCAACCGAACGTCCGTCCCGGCGATGAGATCCATCATCTTGGCGATGTTCCCCTCCACCCGGTCCAGGTCGAGCAGAAGGCAGGGAGTATCCAGGTCATCGATGCGCATGGCGGCACTCTACCGCCAACGTCTATCTGGGGGCCAGATGCTCAGGAGGGGACGGCCGCGAACTTCGCCCGCTTGGCTTCCCGCCCCCGAATCGTCGCGTTGAGTTCGGCCTTACGGATCCGCAGGGACTTCGGCGTGACCTCTACCATCTCATCGACGCCGATCATCGCAAGCGCACGTTCCAGGCTCGGGGGCGACGGTGGTGTGAGCCTCACGGCGATGTCGCTCGTGGAGCTGCGGATGTTTGTCAGCTGCTTCGCTTTGCAGACGTTCACTTCGAGATCGTTGTCCCGGCTGTGAAGCCCCACGACCATGCCTGCGTACACGTCCACGCCCGGCTCGATGAAGAGCATTCCCCGTTCTTGCGCGTTGGCAATGCCGAAGCTGAGCGCCGTACCCGTTTCCGACGCGACCAGCGCACCGTTGCGATGCCGCTGGATCTCGCCGGCGTACGGACGGTACCCCAGGTACTCGGTGTTCATGATGCCTTCGCCGGCCGTCCCGCTAATGAACGTGTCCCGGAACCCGATCAAACCGCGCGTGGGCACGTCGAAGTCAATGCGGACATTGCCGTTGTGATCGGAGTGCATTCCCGTCATCTGAGCCTTGCGCCCGGAGAGTGTTTCGATGAGGAACCCCGTGGCCACCTCCGGGGCTTCGACGTACAGCCGTTCGAATGGCTCGTCAAGACCATGCTCGCCCTGGTGGAAGATGACTTCTGGCCGGTTCACTGCGAACTCATAGCCTTCGCGCCGCATCGTTTCGACCAGGATGGCGAGGTGCAACTCGCCCCGGCCGCTGACGACGAAAGCGTCCGCGGTGTCGCCTTCCTCGACGCGCAGAGCGACGTTCGTCTCAACCTCGCGGAAGAGGCGCTCGCGAAGCTGCCGGCTCGTGACGAACTGGCCCTCGCGGCCCGCAAACGGAGAGTCGTTCACACGGAACGTCATCTTCATTGCCGGCTCTTCGATGGTGATGACCGGAAGCGGAACCGTGACCTCGGGAGCCGCCAGAGTCTCGCCGATGAGGATGTCGGGAATGCCAGTCAGCGCAACGATGTCGCCGGCGCGCGCCTCCGCAAGCTCTATGCGGCCGAGGCCCTGAAATCCGAAGGCTTGGACGATGCGGTGCTGCGAGGTTTCGCCCTCGTGGTTGAACCGAATGACGGAGTCACCGGGGTGAACGGCGCCATCGACGATCCGCCCGATCGCGGTGCGGCCCCGATAACTGTCGTACGCCAACGTCGTGGCGAGCATGCGGAAGGGTGCTTCTGCATCGCACAGCGGTGGTGGAGTGTGCTCGAGGATGGCTTCGAACAATGGCTTCATGTCGCCGCTGGTAGCTTTGGGGTCATACCCGGCGTAGCCGTCCCGGGCGTTCGAGTAGATCACCGGGAAGTCCAGCTGGTGATCCTCCGTGGCCAGGTCCAGGAAGAGATCGGATGTTTCGTGGATGACCTCGTCGATGCGCGCATTCGGCCGGTCAATCTTGTTCACCACAACGATCGCGTGAAGGCCCAGTTCCAATGCCTTCCGAAGAACGAACTTCGTCTGCGGCATCGGCCCTTCGACCGCGTCAATCAGCAGCAGGCAGCCGTCGGCCATGTTGAGCACGCGCTCCACCTCGCCACCGAAATCGGCGTGGCCCGGCGTGTCGATGATGTTGATCCGAATGCCCGCGTACTCGATGGAGGCATTCTTCGCCATGATGGTGATGCCCTTCTCGCGTTCGAGGGGGTTCGAGTCGAGAATGAGCGTGCCCACCTGCTCGTTGTCGCGAAACACGTGCGACTGCTTCAGGAGCGCATCCACGAGCGTGGTCTTTCCGTGGTCGACGTGGGCGATAATGGCGAGGTTGCGCACATCGGCGCGGCGGGACTGCATAAGATCCAGTGTGCTGGAGCGGAACGGAACAGGGAAACGTCGGTCTCGCGCCCGGCGTAGCCACCTGACCGTTCGGGTAGTCTTTGCATAGGGCGGCGAACACCCCACACTGGAAGTTCGAACGAATCGGAGGCGTGACGTGAGCCAGACTAGCTTTGACCTGATCCAGGACCTCACCGGCGGCCGGCGTCCCGACGCTGATCTGGTGCGGCCGAGCGACATCATGCCGTTCGTCATCGAATCCGATGGGCGGCGAGAGCGGGCCTATGACATCTATTCGTTGCTGCTCAAGGAACGCATCGTCTTCCTCGGCACGCCGATCGACGCCATGATTGCCAACGTCATCATCGCCCAGCTCCTGTACCTCGCACGCGAGGACGACGAGAAGGACATCATGATGTACATCAACTGCCCTGGCGGCAGCGTGACCGCAGGCCTCGCGATCTACGACACCATGAACCTCATCCGTCCGAAGGTTTCAACGGTCTGTATCGGCCTCGCAGCAAGCATGGGTACGGTACTGCTGACGTCCGGCGCAAAGGGCAAGCGGTACGCTCTCCCCAACTCCACCGTTCACCTTCACCAGGTGCTGGGCGGAGCACAGGGCCAGGCACGTGATATCGAAATCCAGGCGCGCGAGACCATCCGCCTCCAGCGCGTGCTGCGAGGGATCATCCAGACGACCACCGGCCAGCCGATGGAGAAGATCGAACACGATACTGACCGGGACTTCTGGCTCGACCCCCACGCGGCGAAAGACTACGGCCTGGTCGACGAGATCCTCGAACGCACCAGCCAGGCCGCCGTCGCCGTGAACGCTGAGTCCAACGGCAAGGCGTAGTCCCCGGAGAGTCAGTTCCCCTTGAACTGCGGTTTTCGCTTCTCAGCGAACGCGCGTCGTCCTTCGCGGTAGTCCTCGCTGTCGAAGCATGCGTCGACGAGGGCGGTGACGCGTGACAGGTCCCGGTCGGCGGGCTCGCGCTCCCACTGTTGCAGCGCGGCTTTTGCGGCGCGAATCGTCATCGGCGCGTTGGCGGCGATAAGCCCCGCGTACTCCCTCACTTCGTCTTCGAGCCGGTCGTCGGGCACGATTCGATTGATGAGACCGACACGAAGCGCCTCATCTGCCGGCAGGAATCGAGCGCTGAAGAGAATGTCTCGCGCGACCGATGGGCCAACGAGACGTGCCAGCGTTGCGAGCCCACCAAAGTCATAGCCGAGGCCGAGCTTCGCGGCGGGAATCCCGAACACTGAACCCGGCGTCGCGAAGCGAACGTCAGCCGTAAGCGCGACGGCGAGCCCGCCGCCGATGCAGAAGCCCTGGATCATCGCCAGCAGCGGCTTGTCGAGGTGCCGTAGCCAACGATTGCCTCGCGCGGTTATGTCGCCATACGCCTTCTTCTGTTCCGCCGACGCACGGTGCTGATCGAATTCACTGATGTCAGCGCCCGAGACGAAGGCGCGGCCACCGGCTCCTTTCATCACGACCACTCTGACGGCAGGGTCGTTTTGGAAGGCCTCGAGAGCGTCGCCCACGCCCTGCCACATCTCCAGCGACATCGCGTTTCGGCGCTCCGGCTGGTTAAACGTCAACCAGCCGATGTGCCCATCGAGATCGGCAATGATCTTCTCGGTGCTCAATTTCATGCGATTGCTCCAGCGGAACGGAGGTTGTTGATGTCGGCGTCGGCGTAGCCAAAGTCGCGAAGCACTTCGGTGGTGTCCTGTCCCGTATCGGGCGCTGCGCGCGTGAAGTCCTTCGCTTCGCCGAACGCGGAAAGATGGATCGGCGTGCGGATGAGGTTGAGGTCCCCTAGCTGCGCGTGATGTGCGACGCGCGTCATCCGCAGATACTTGACCTGCTCATCCTCGAACGCCTGCCCGATAGTGTTGACTGGCCCGCACGGCACACCGGCCGCGTTCAACTTCTCTACCAGCTCCGAAGTGGTATAGCGACTGACGACGCTCTGCACTTCGGCGCGGAGCTGCACCTTGTTCTTGGCGCGTGAGCCGCGACTCGCGTATTCCGGGCGGCTCATCAGCGATTCCGCGTCCAGCGCCTTGCAGAACCCGACCCACATTCGGCCGCTGCTCGCCGCGATGTTCACCGGCCCGTCAGAGGCGTGGAACATCCCCATCGGGACCTGCGTGGGGTGGTGATTGCCTTCCTGCCCAGGAACCTCCCCGCTCATCGTGAAGCGGGCGCCCTGGAAGTCCAGCTTGCAAAGCATCGCCTCGAGCAGCGATGTCTGCACCCACTGCCCGCGGCCCGTGCGCTCGCGGTGCAGCAGCGCCAGGAGGATTCCCTGGCCGAGGAACATACCGGCCGACGTATCGGAGATCGCGATACCCACGCGCATGGGGCCTTCGCCCGGCGCACCGGTGATCGACATCAATCCGCTAAGGCCCTGGACGACCTGATCGACACCCGGTCGCTCCCGATAAGGACCGTCTTGCCCGAAGCCGGAAATGCTCGCGAGGATAATCCCGGGATTCACGGCGGCGAGTTGTTCGTAGTTAATGCCGAGACGGTCTTTCACCTCGGCCCGGAAGTTCTCGACCACGATGTCGCTCTTGCGCACCATGTCGAGGAACACGTCATGCCCCTGCGGGTGCTTGAGGTCGAGCGCAAGACCGCGCTTGTTGCGGTGGAGGTTCTGCTCGTCGGGACCATGGCGCGCACTCGTGAGCGAACCCTCCGCGCCACCGGCGGCGGGCGCTTCGATCTTGATGACGTTCGCGCCCCAGTCGCTGAAGAGTCGCACGGCCGTCGGGCCTGCCCGAGCGATCGTCAGGTCGAGAACCGTGTAGGGGCTCAACGGAAGCGCGTCAGTCATTGGCGTTCGCTCACTTAGTTGGTGTCGCGGCAGTCTAACCCTCTGGCGCGGCATCAGCGCAGCCTATTGAGCCAGCGCGGGACCCAGCACAATAACATCGGCGATGATGCGGCCGTTCCGAGTCTCCCGGCTGCCGCTTACGGCCACCTCATGCCCGATGGCAGGACGCGGGTCGGTCAAGTCCGCTGCCGTCAGCCCGCTGTCGCCGAGCAGAATCCGAGTCGCGGGGCGCACGACCACGGTTACGACCTTCCGCGCGGCATCGAGCACCTGGATGAGATTCCCTTCTCGCGCGACTACCACACCGCGAACGCCGGCGAACGTAGGAGACGCCGCTGGCGCAGCACCGGGCGTGGGGGTTGTGCCCGACGCGCTGAGCGTCAGGGCGAAGATTCCATCATTCGGAACATCGCCGTCTGTCACGGTCACAGCAGCTCCGAGCGCCGAGGCGGAACGGTTCAGGAGCGCCTCGGCCGTCGTGCCATCAACGCGTATGACGAGACGCTCGCCGCTGGGTGTGATCAGCAGTACCGTCGCGGCATTGCCGTTCTTCCCGATGGCAAGCAGCGCTATCCGGCCTTGAACGCCCGGCCGGAACTGCTTGAGTTCCTTCAGATTCGCCTTTTTCGGGATTGATTGGCCCACATCGGCGAGCGCCACCGTGGTAGCCGCGATTGACCGGACCCCGGTTGCAACCCCCGCCACGAGCACCGTGTCACCCGGCTTGAGTGGCTGAGACGTCGCTTCTCCGTTTGCGTCGGTAGTCGTGGCGTTGCTTAGCTCAACAGTAAGGTCGTTGGCATCCGAACGAATGGTCACCGAGTCGCCGGACGTGCCGGCGACCACCCCCTGCACCTGGACATAGTCGTCGAGCGTGAGAGCACTCGCGCTCTCGGTCGTCGACGTCAGCACCTGCGAGCCCGCGAGTGCAACCACAGCCACCAGCGCCACCGCCACTGCCGCCCCAGCCGTGGCAATGATCCGCCCATGGCCTGTGAAGCGTCCGAAGAGGCTGTGGCGCCACGGCGCCACAGGTAGCGCCGGCGTCGGGCGCGTGGCATCGGCCAGGAACCGTTCGAACCGCGCTCGCGCTATCGGCATCGCCGCAGCGGACTCCGCTTCGACGCGCTCGGCCCCATGCCGCAAACGAGCGGCCGGGGCAAGCAACTCCGCCAGTTCGGCACGCTCCGCCGGCGTCGCATCGTCCGGGATACGGCCGCTGGAGAGTGCTTCGCCAAGGAGTTCATCGATACGGTTCATCGTTGTCCCGCGGGATAGTTGACGTCGACCAGGGCACGCTGCATGGCTGCCAGCGCTCGGCGCTGGAGATTCTTGACGGCGTCCTCGGACCGGTCCATGAGCCTGGCCGTCTCTTCGACCGACCGGTCCAGGAGGAACCTGAGCGAGAGCACTTCCTGCTGGTCCTCCGTGAGAGCGCGCATCGCGATGGCCAGATCCTGTCGGAGGTCGACTCCTTCGGCTGCGTCGGGTTCTGCGGGTCCTGTCGCGTCGTCGAGTTCCTCGGTGTAGCCACGGCGGGCCGTCTTTTTGACGTGGTCGCGGCAAAGGTTTCTCGCGATGCCGATAAGCCAGCCCTCAATGGGGATCCCGCGATAGTCGAACCGATCGGCGCGCGAGTAGCCCACCTCGAACACCTGGGAAGCGATGTCCTCCGCCTCTGCCTGGCCGCGCAGGCGGTAACGGACGAACGCAAACACAGAGCGGTAGTGCAATTCGAAGATCTCCGCCCATGCCTCCGGATCGCGTCGAGCGGCGCGCTCGGCAAGCAGACCGGCATCGCCCTGGCGATGCGTCGCACGATCATCTGGGACCACCTCTGACTCGCGCACAGCGACTTCACTCTACGTATGGCGCCAACCACGCGGAAGGTGACGGCCGCGGTACAACGTCCGCGAGTGAGGTAAGGGGCCCGGAAGACCGGGCGCTCTCAGTGCTTGAACGCGGACAGATCGGCGCTGAAGACGAACGGGCCTGTGCGTTGGGACGAGCCGCCGGCTTCCTCGATCGTCACCACGGCCGTGTCATACGAATCCATGCCCTGCGGAACGATCGCCACGTAGCGCGCGTAGCCGGTGTCGTCCGGCTGGAACGTGCCGAGGCTCGTGTACTTGCCGCCCGAGCTCACCCAGATCTGATACGTCTGGTTGTCGGGACGCGGCGGAAGGTTGTCGGCGACGAACCACACGCGCTTCTGCTCGCTGTTCCAGATCAATCGCCCAATCGCCGACGTGTTGTCGTCGGGCGCATAGACGTCAGCGACGTCGCTCTTCGGTGAAAGCATGGCGAGGAGGAGGTCCCGGTCGCCCCGGGCGGCCTGGCTTTGCTCGAAGCTCGACTGCTCCGCTTCCGTCAGGCGATGCGTAATCGCAGCCAACTCCACCTTCTGCGAGAGAGCGTCGTTGATCTGCGTTTCGAGTTCGGTGTTGGCTTTCTCCAGCCCGTTGATCTTGTTGCGAACCGACACCATGCCCGTGAACGCGGCGACGGCGACGATCACGGCCGCCACTCCGGCCGCCGCGCGCGCGACGACGCCAACGCGACGAAACACGCTCGGCCGCGTAATGCCGGCCGCGCGAAACACGCGTTCCTTGTGCTTTTTCGAGCCCGGGCTTCTCAGCGGCGTCGAGAGTGCGAGCCGGCTCGCCAGCCGTTCGGCATCGCGCGCAACGTCGCGGCACGCCTCGCATTCGGCCAGGTGCAGAGCGATGATCCGCTCCTGCTCGGGAGGCAGCGATCCGATAGCGTACTCGTCCGCTTGTTCTTGTGTGAGATGCGAGTCAGGCATCGACGTGGCTTAGACCTGGTCCGCCAGGGCGCCTCTGAGCTTCTGCATGCCCAGCCGAATGCGCGTCTTGATTGTGCCGAGCGGCTCATGCAGCTCTGCCGCGATCTCCTGCTGCGTCAATCCTCCAAAGTATGCCAATTCGAGCGCGGCCTGCTGTTCGCGCGGCAGACGCTTCAACGCAGCCCGAACGAGCAACTGCTCTTCGTGTAGTTGCGCCCGATGCGCAGGGCCGTCACATTCGTCGGCCGGAACAGCTGCCATCGCGTCGTCGGATTCGGTTCCCCCGATCCCCTCGCGCTTTCGTCGCCTGCCTCGGGCCCGCAGTTCATCGACCGAACGATTTCGCGTCACGCTCATGAGCCATGAGAGGAACCGGCCCCGTTCGGATACAAACGTTTCCGGTCGCCGCCAAAGGCGCACGAACACGTCCTGCGCCATGTCTTCGGCCAGCTGCGCGTCCGCGAGGACGCGCAACGCGGTCGAGTACACCAGGTCGATGTAGCGATCGTAGAGAACAGAGAACGCGACGTCATCGCGTGCGGCGATGGCAACCATGAGCACTTCATCCGACCAATCAGTGCGAGGCGCAACGGTTGAAGATTCGGAGCGGGTGAGGTCACCCGTCCTGATTATGCTACGTACACCGGATGATTCCGGATGCCCTTGCCATGCCATAGGTTGCTCGAATACGCATCATACACGCCGGCCACGGAAGCCGAGTCAGCCTTTACTTTACCCTGCCACAGCGCGCCGCCCGTTTACAGCCCATTGCCGCGTCATCCGAAACACTGGATGCGAGACGGAGACATCGGAGTCAACAATGCTTGTAGGAACGAAGACGATCGCCGGAGGAATGCTTGCACTCCTGCTCCTTGGCGGCGCGGCCTGCTCCTCCGCTACCCCCACCACCGCTGGAAGCAATCGCGGTGACCAGAGCAGCTCCACTGGCGCCACGGCGAACTCGCAGTCCTCAGCGTCCGTCCAGGCCGTGGCCAAGGCAACCGGGCGCTTCTCTACCCCGGACCTCGTCAAGTACGCCGAGCCCGCCGTGGTTCGCATCCAGACCACCGTCGGCGTCGGCACCGGCTTTTTCGTCTCCGAGGACGGCTACATCCTGACGAACAACCACGTCGTTCAGACTAACAGCGGCACCGCCCCTACCGTGCAGGTCACGCTCGATGACGGCACAGTGAAGACCGGGACGGTGAAAGGCACGGATCCGCGGTCTGACCTGGCGCTGGTCAAGATCGACGGCAGCGGATACACGGCCCTGAAGTTCGCCAGCCTTGAAAACACCAACGTCGGTGATGACGTGATTGCGATCGGGTACGCCCTCGACCTCGCCAACGGGTACAGCGCGCCAGGGTCACCCTCGGTCACGGAAGGCATCGTCAGCGCCAAGAACCGCTCGATCGACGAGGGAAACAGCGGCGTCCTTGGGTCCATCCAAACCGATGCCGCCATCAATCACGGCAACAGCGGCGGTCCGCTGATCAACTACAACGGCGAGGTGGTCGGCATCAACACATCGCTCGTGCCCGACAGTTCGACCGGCAGCGCCGCCGCAGGTATCGGATTGGCGGTGGGAAGCGACACCGCGTCAGCGGTCTTCGAACAGCTCCGGGACACCGGCACCGTGAGCCGCGGCCTCCTCGGCATCCAGAACTTCCAGTCGATCAAGGCCGCACGGGCGAAGGAGCTCGGCGTGCCGACTGACGCGCTCGGCATCTACCTGCCCACGCCCGCAGACCTCGGCCAGCAAACCAACGTTCGTGTTACCGGAAGCACGGTCCAGCCGGGCGGTCCGGCCGATCTTGCAGGGATTCAACCGGGAGACGTGATCACCCGGATCGCCGACCAGCCGGTCCACGATGAGTCCGAGCTTTCCGTCGCGCTGATCAAGCATCACCCCGGAGAACAGGTGCAGGTCGAGTATTACCGCAACGGCCAGAAGGAAACGGCGACGGTGACCCTCGGCACACCCTCCTCGTAGCCTCCCTGGACGGTGGAGCGGCCACTGACCGGCTGTCGCAACGGCCACGGTTCCCGGAACTGCGTGCGTGCGCACTTTACGGAGACTCTCTCCGCCCATAAAGTGGGCGAATGCGCATTTTGGCTGAGCAGCCCGCCGAGCCGCTTCCTGAACACTGTCCCGTTCGCGGCAAGCACGACAAAGAAGGTCGCCAGCGCGCCCTCGTGGAAGCCGCCATCGAGGAGTTCGCCCGGCACGGCTACGACGCAGCCACTACCCGAGCCGTCGCGGACCGCGCTCAGTGCTCGGAGGGCCTCATCCACAAGTACTTCGGCGGCAAACAGGGTCTGCTGTTGGCCGTCCTCGAGCAGCGTGCGCAAAGCCTCGTCGACATTTACAACACCCAATTCCCCGAAACCGAGAGTGTAGAAGAGGACATCCGCCGCGCACTCCGCTTGAACCTCGACACATCCTGGGAGAAGCGGGCGAGCATGCGCGTGCACATCTCGCGCGCCGCGATCGATCGTGAGGTCGGGCTCACCATTCGTGACCTCTTCAACGACGTGCGCGTCGAACTGCTCCGGCGGCGGCTCGGCGCACACCAGGCGGCGGGCCGCGTTTCCGCTGATGCCGACATCGACGCCGTTGCGCAGGGCATCACGGCGTCCGGGTTCGCGATGAGCTTCTTCGGGCAGGTGGTGTTCGAGTTCGACCGCGACAGGGTTGCGCAGCAGGCCGATGCCTTCGCTGCGGTCATCGCCCGCGGTATCGCGCCAACCGACTCCGGTGCGAGTTCCGCGCTCCAAACGGACGAGGGGCACGAATGAAACTCGACTACAAGTGGATCGTCGCCCTGGTCGCGACCGTCGGCCTCTTCATGGACTTGCTCGACGGAACAATCGTGAATGTCGCGGCGCCCACGCTGGCGAAGGATTTCGGTGCTTCTACGACCACCATCGAATGGGTAATCACCGGCTACCTTCTCAGTCTTGCAGTGTTCATCCCGGTGAGTGGCTGGGCCGGCGATAACTTCGGTACGAAGCGGACATTCATGTTCGCCCTCGCGACGTTCACCGCCTTCTCCACCGCGTGCGCGTTCGCCTGGAATGTTGAGTCGCTCATAGCGTTCCGCTTCTTGCAGGGAGTCGGCGGTGGGATGCTGACCCCCGTCGGCACGGCGATGTTATTCCGCGCCTTCCCGCCGGCCGAGCGCTCCAAAGCGGCCGGGCTGATGGTCATCCCAACGACCGTCGCACCGGCCAGTGGGCCGGTGCTGGGCGGCTTTCTCGTCGAGTACGTTTCGTGGGAGTGGATCTTCCTCGTCAACATTCCGGTGGGCATCCTGGGTCTAATCGTCACGGCGCGGTACGTAAAGGAGCACAAAGAGCCCCATCCCGGCCGGTTCGACCCGGCGGGCTTCCTCCTCGGGGGCGCCGGTTTGGGCGCGCTTCTCTATGGTCTCGCCGAGGCGGGAGGCCGCGGGTTTAGCGATCCCCGTGTGATCTTCTTCGAATTTGCCGGGCTCGCTCTGCTCGTCGCCTTCGTTCTCACAGAACTGCGCGTCGCGGAGCCGATGATCGACGTCCGGCTATTCCGCGATCGCCTGTTCCGGTCGTGCGCGTCCGCCCAACTCGTCTCGATGATCGGCTTCTCCGGATCGCTGTTCCTGCTCCCTTTTCTCCTGCAACGGGAACGTGGACTAAGTCCCTTCCAATCGGGCCTCACCACCTTCCCGATGGCCATTGGCGTCATGCTCATGGCGCAGCCCGCCAGCCGTGTCTACCGGTATGTGGGTCCGCGACGAATGATCATGACCGGCCTCGTCATCGCCTCGCTCACTTCGTTCGCATTCGTCGCGGTGGATCTCGGCACCAGCCAGTGGACGATCCGCGGGCTCATGCTCTGTCGGGGCTTCGGCTTCGGCCTCATGCTGGTGCCGCTGCAGGCCGCCACCTTTGCCACCATCTCGGCCAAGGACACCGGCCGCGCCAGCTCGCTCTACAGCGTGAGCCGCATGGTGGGACAGAGTCTTGGGGTCGCTGTGGCCGCCACCGTTCTGACCAACCGGATCGACTTCCACGGCGGAGTTCCTGCCGCCCACTTGCTCGACCTGCCGCAGCTCGTGCAGGACGCCACGCTCACCGCATACCACGACGCATTCATCGTCGCCGGGCTCCTCACGCTCCTCGGCGTTGGGATGGCGTTGTTCATCCGTGACCGGGACGCCGCCGGTACGATGGCGCCGAGGCAGAGCGTGGAGGCAGCCCTCGCCGAGGAAGAAGTTGCTGCGCTCGCCCACTAGGCATCCGCTTGTCACCGTGACCCGCGGCATGATCAGCTATGCCTCACGCGGGGACCGGGTGGCAACCATCAGCACGCCCGCCGCCGAAGGGGAGTTCCATGGCTCACACTCCACGCCTCTACGTGCCGGGCCACATTGCCGGCACGCTCCGTCTCGACGAACCGCAAAGCAGACGCCTGGCGGCGGTGATGCGGCTCAGACCGGGCGATTCCTTCAACGTCTTTTCTGGGGACGGCCGCGAGTGGCGTGCGACCGTCGATACGGCAAGTGCCGGGGGCATGAGCGCCTCTGTTCACGAACTGGTTCGCCAGGTCCCGCTCCCACCGCTCGCCCTCGAACTGTGGTGCGGGCTGGTGCGTCCGAATCGTTTTGACTGGGCGATCGAGAAGTCCGTGGAAGCCGGTGCAGACCTTATCCGCCCGCTGGTGAGCGAAAACTCGGCACGCGGGGAAGCTCCGTCATCCTCGCGACACGACCGCTGGATGCGCATCGCAATCGAAGCCGCAGAACAAAGCGGACGGCTCTCCCTGCCGTCCGTCGAACCGGCGGCCCGGTTCGACGATCTGCTTATGGGGCTCGCGCCGGGGCCTTTGCTCGTTGCGGACCCACGTGGAAAGCCATGGCGAGACACGTGGCCAGTGCTCCCGAACGCCGGACGTCTCACGTGTGTCGTGGGGCCCGAAGGGGGGTTCACGGAAGCGGAGATCTCACTCGCCCAGAAGCACGGTGCCCTGCTTCTCTCCCTCGGTCCGACCATCCTCCGAACGGAAACGGCGGCGGTCGTGCTGACGGCGCTGGTGCGCTCGGCGATGTGAGCGCGCCCGCCCGGATGAAGCTATCCTCAACTCAAGGATGAAAGCTTTTCGGGGAATTGGGATTGCCTTCGGCTCGTTTGCTGCGAGCTTCGCCCTTCACATCGTCGGCGGTGCAACCGGCCAGGGGTGGCTTTTCGCCATCGCTGTCGCGCTCATCTTCGTGACCGCGACGGCATTCCCGACGATCGCGCTCGTGAGCGGAGGTTTCACGTCGCTCGACGCAGTTGGCGCGCGCGCGACCGGTGCGGTGAGCGCCGTTGCCGGCTACAGCTTCACACTCGCGGCGCTTTGGGCAGCAAACGGACGAGCCTTCGCCTGGTGGGAGTTCCCAACCGCGGCTGGACTCCTTCTCGCGGTTAACGCGCTCACCCTGCTCGGCTTGCGAGCGTGGCGGGACCGGCCGGACGGTTCGATGAGCAACTCGACGGACGCGGCCGGCCACCGCGCCTGATCACTTCCTCAGGCGGGGGTCCCAGATATCGCGCAAGGCATCGCCGAGCAGGTTCGCGCCCAGCACCACCAGGCTGATGGCGATTCCAGGAAACACCACCACGTGCCAGTAGCCGAGCCGGGCATATGAGAGGTTGCTGCCGCTCATATCGATTCCCCAGGACGGCGTGCCGGGTGCAACCCCGAGCCCGAGGAAGGCGAGCGCCGACTCGGCGAGAATCGCCGCGCCGAGCGTTCCGCTCATGATCACAATCACGAGTGGAAGGACGTTCGGAATCACGTGCCGCACGAGAATCCGCGCCTCCGAACAGCCGGTCGACCGCGCCGCCTCCACGTACGTCTTGTTGCGCTCGATGATCGTGGCCCCACGAAGCACACGGTTCCCGCCGAACAGCGCGCCGATGCCGATCGCGAGGATGATCGTCTTCACGCCCTGGCCGAACGCGGCGATCAGCAGGAAGTAGAGGACGAGGCTCGGGAACGCGGCGAACGCCTCGCCGGAGCGTTGTACGGCGTAGTCGATCCAGCGGCCGTAGATAGCCGGCCATGATCCCGAGGAACGCACCCGACTGCACTCCCAAAGAACACTGATGCGGTGGAGATCTCCAGTGAAATCCGCGCGCCGTTCACGACGCGGCTAAACACGTCCTGGCCGAAGTAGTTGGTGCCGAAGAGGTGGTTCGACGACGGCGACTGCAGCTGCTCAGTGACGTTCAACGCACGGGGATCGCGGAGTGGCAGGTATGGCCCGAACACTCCCAGGAAGACGAAGCCAATGAGGATCACAAGACCAAACACGCCGAGGGGGTACTGTCGCGCCAGCCGACCCATGCGCCGGGGAAACCGCGGGCGCGAGGGAACGTGGGTCCACTCCAACGACGGCAGGGAACGTGTCTCGGCGGCCATCAGGAGTACTTCACTCGCGGGTCAAGGAACGCGTACGACAAATCAATCGCGAGGTTCATCAGGATGACGACGAGCGCGGTGTAGAACACCAGGAACTGGATGACCGGGAAGTCCGCCGACAGCAGAGAGCGATACAGGAACTGGCCGACTCCGTCGATGCTGAAGATCAATTCGAGGATCAGCGAACCGAAGAAGAGCGCTGTGATCTGAGCGCCGATGAGCGTGACGATTGGAATGAGGGCGTTCCGCAGCCCATGGCTCACAACGACCGACCGGTCTCGAAGGCCCTTCGCCCGCGCGGTGCGCATGTAGTCCTGCCGGAATACCTCCAGCAGCGTTGATCGCGTGATGCGCATCATTCCCGCCGACCCGCCCACTGCCAGCAGGAGCGTCGGGGGAACAAAGAGCCGCAGATTGCGAGCCGGATCGGAGAACAGCCCCGTGTGCCCTCCGACGGGCGCGGAGTAACTGAACCAGATAGACGGCAAGACGATGAGGAGAATGAGCAGGAAGAATTCCGGGATGGATTGCCCGAACACAGCGAAGACCCGCAGGACGTAGTCAACGGCCGTGTTCTGCTTTACCGCGCTTATCACCCCGAAGGTCACACCAAAAATCGTGCTGAAGGTCACCGAGAGGAACAGGATCTCGAGCGTTACCGGCAACCGCGCCTTGATCTGTTCGCCGACGGGTTGCCCCCCAGTGAACGTTCGACCCAGGTCGCCGCGCAGCATGTCGCCCACCCAGATGACGAACTGCTCCGGGGCTGGTTTATCCAACCCGAACTGTTCCCGCAGGTCCTGCCGCTGCTGTTCGGTCGTGTCGAGGCTGCTATGCAGGTCGACGGGATCGTTCGCCCACGGCAGGCGCAGCGTGAAGAACGTGATCAGCGCAACGCTGATCGCGATGATCGGGAGGTAAGACAGCCTGCGAAGGGCGTACTGTCGCATGGTCCAGCTTCCCGCTCAGGCGTGGTCGATGTACGTGCGGCCGCTGAATAGCCCGTAGCTCCCGCGATTCAGCGTCCGGCCCTTCACGTAATTCCACGTTATGTTGCTCGTGATAGCCGTGAAGACTGGGATCGTGGGGGAATTCTTGTCCCAGGCCATCTTCTGAATGTCGATCACCGCCTGGGCCCGCTTCTTGTCATCGAGAATCGCTTTCTGGTCGGTGACGGCCTTGTCGAGTTCGTCGTCGAAGAAGCGCGCCGTGTTCTGGCGTCCGCCGCTCTCCTTCAGGTACCAGGCGAGGTAGCTGCTCGGGTCGTCGTAGTCCAGATTCGGGAACGTGATGAACGCGTCGTAGTCTGAGCCGTAGAGCGACTGGGAGAGCCACTTGCCGAAGTCCTCGCCGATCAGCTTGATCTTGATCCCGAGGTTCTTGGCGAGCTGCGACTGGATGACCTGGCCGAACTGCGCGTAGCGGTCGCCGGGTGTGATGTACTTGAGTCCGTATTCCTTGGTGGTGTCGAAGCCGGCGGCTGACAGCAGCGCCTTCGCGTCCGCGACATCGAACTTGCCGTACGTTGCGTTCAGGTCTGCGTCGGACATCACGTGGGCAGGGAACTTCGCCGGCACGGGCCCGCTCTTTACCCCGTCGCCGAAGTTCATCAGCTGGATAAACTCGTTCCGGTCCAGCGCCTCGCTGATCGCCCGGTTGACGCGCAGGTCCTTGAACGCGCCGTCGGCGCGCGCCTGCAGGATCCAGTTTGAGCCGGTGATCTGAGACTCGACGGCGACGTTGTCCTTGCCGGCCTTCGAAACTGTGTCATCGCGCTCGAGCTTGTTGTTCGGGGCGACGGCGTCGATGTCCTTGGAAAGAAACGATGCCAGCGCCTGCGCCTGCTCCTGGATCAGCTTGTATTCGATCCCGGCGAGCCAGGGCTCGCCCTTGATGCGCCAGTTGTCGAACCGCTTGATCTTCGGATTCGAACCGTTTTGCGCGCTTACGAACTGATAGCGGCCGCTGCCGATCACGTTGGAGTCCATCGTGTCGGGGCTCGCGACCATCTCAGCGGGCAGGATCCCCGCGATGGGAGTCCCGGCGTTCGTCGAACTGAACGTCCATGCGTCCACGATCTTCTGCTTCACCGTCAGCGTCTTGTCGTCGATGACCGTGATGCTGTCCAGCGTGCCGCTCCACCAGGCGCTCTTGGAGGCCGTCTTCGCGGCGGCGTACGCCTCCCATGTGGCTTTCACGTCGGACGCCTTGACCGCACGGCCGTTCACCGGAGCCACGTTGTGGAACACGGCGTCCTTGAGCGTCACTGTCCAGGTTTGGGGGTCTGGCTGCTCGATCTTCTCGGCCAGGAAGTTCTCCCGCACGCCCGTGTCGGCAGGCGTGTAGAAGAGCGGGTCCATGATCGTGAAGCCCCAGAGGAGGCCGCTATCGAGGCCCTTGTAGGGATTGATGCTCGCCATCGGCGCGCCCTGTCGAGCGTGCAGGATCCCGGTCTTATCGACCTTCGATTCATCAACAGCGCCGCCCGGAACCGGAGTCCCGGTCGCCCCGGCCGGAACGCTCGACTTCGACGTGGGAGACGTGCCTGCGGTCGCGCCGCCGCTGTCGTCGTCGCCGCAACCTGTCAGGGCGAGCGCCGCTACGCCCACCCCGGTGGCCGCCGCGCCGCCGAGCATGCGCCTTCGTGTGAGCCGACGAGTCCAGTAGTTATCGCGTTCCATCGGTATTCCCCTCCCGAATGTCTCTGCGTCCCAGGAATGTCCCGCGAGATCGTCCGCCATTCGTGGTGTCAATAATACGTATCGAACGCTCTAACGGTTTGGAGTCGTCCGAATCTTGAACACGCGCGTTTAGTCGAACGCGCGGAATCTACGGGCAGGGTGCTACGCTTGTCAACGAGGGAACTTCACCATGGCTCAGGACATCGGCCTGCGGGGGTACCGCATCCAGGACCCGGAAAAGATGCGCTCCCGCCGGCGAGAGATCATGCTCGCGGCCGCGGACGTCATCTGGGAAAAAGGCTATGCGGCCACAACGCTCGAGGACGTTGCAGCACGTCTTGGAGTCACGCGCACGGTCATCTACTACCAGTTCCGCAGCAAGGAAGACCTCTACACCGAGATGTGCCTCGAGGCGGTGGAAGACGCCACGGCGCGCCTGAACGCCATCGTGGAGCACGGCGCCCCTCCGGCGGTCACGCTTCACGCCATCATCGAAGACCTGGTGCGCGGCGGCTTCGAACCGCTCACCCGCAGCACGCTCGTAGCGGGCCGGCCGCGAAACATGGCCGAGGACGCGCGCGCCCGCATCCATGCCGCCGACCGTGAGTACGAACAGGCCCTCTCAGCGGTGTTGGAAGATGGCATGCAGGCCGGGGTCTTCGCTCGGCGTGACGTGCGCTTCGTCGCCTACACCCTCATCTTCTCTGTTCACGGCAGTGCCGTGTGGAGGCGCCGGGATGGGCCGCTCGGCGAAGACTACTTTGTGAAGCATCTGCCCGACATGCTCCTCAACTCTGTGCTCCCCCTCGCGGCTGACGCCTAAGGCCCCGTCCGGCCGACAGGGTGCGCGGTTTGCCGCCCTATACGGTGTTTGTTAGATTGCGTCGGGTCTTTTCAAGCAACGGTGCCTACGTCCAACGACAAGGGGTGTTCTTCATGGCCAGGCGATTGGCGGTCACGGTCGGGTTCGGCGGAAGTCCTGAGCAAACCAAAGAGATCATCAAGCGCGTCAAGATCGCCGAAGAGGTCGGCGTCGAGGCGGTGTTCACGGCAGAAACGTGGGGCCGAGACCAGTTCTCGCTCCTTACCCAGCTCGCCATGGCGACCGACAAGATCAAATTGGGAACCGGGATTGCTCCTGTGTTCGGCCGTTCGCCCGCGGTTCTCGCGATGACGGCGGCTACGCTCGACGAACTCTCCGGCGGCCGCGTCGTTTTGGGACTCGGCACCAGCGGTGCCCGAGTCATCGAACATTGGCACGGAGAGAAGTTCTCGAAGCCGATCCAGCGCACCAAGGAGTACGTCGAGATCATCAACCTGATCGTCAGCGGCGAGAAGGTCTTCTATGACGGCGAAATCTTTAAGCTGCAGCGAGGCTTCAAGCTGTTGTTCGAGCCCGTACGCAAGCACATCCCAATCTACGTCGCTTCCATTTCTCCGAAGAGCATGGCAAGCCTCGGTGGCGTTGCGGACGGCTGGATGCCCATCTACTGGCCCAAGTCCAAGTTCCAGTCCGGCAAAGTCGCTCGTCTCCGAAGCCGCCCAGAAAGCCGGCCGGCCCGCCGACGCCGTGGAATGCGTCGCCTCCCTCACCGTCGTCCTGAATCCCGACATCGAGAAGGCGAAGGTACAGGCTGCGGGGCCCATCTCCTGGTACGTGACGAACATGGGCGACTTCTACCACGAAATGCTGACGCGCAACGGCTTCGGGCCTGAAGTCGCCGCAATGCGCAAAGCCGGCGAAGAGCACCGGCCAATGCCCTTCCAGACGAACCCCGAACTCATGGCCGCGATGGGCGACCGCATGCTCGACGAAACGGCCATCTACGGAGATCTGGAGACCGTCGCCGCCGGAATCGAAGAACGCCGTCGGCTCGGTGTCGACCTTCCCAGCATCAGCATGCCGGCCGGCAGCCCGGAGCAGGTCGAAAAGGTCCTCGGAACGCTCGTCAGCTAGACGCCGGCCGCCCTGGCCACGGTCTCCAGGGCTTCGAGCGCCTCGTCGGTCGACCGTAGCAGTATGTCCGAAAGCTCAGCGATTTCGGGCGGTGTCTCGCTGCCCCCGCTGACGCCCGCCAGCAGCACGTGAACGCCGGTCTTTCCAAGTTCGAGGGCTGCGCGGAACATTCCGACATCCGTCGCGTCGTCGCCCAATGCGAATAGCGACTTCGGGCGGTAGTGCTGAGCAAGAGCCGTCAGCGCCACGCCTTTGCCGCCCCGGGCATTCGGCAATACCTCCAGCACCATTCGCCCTTCACGCAGCCGAAGGCCCTCGGGGAGGTCCGCCAATACCGTCCGCAGCTGCGGTTCGAGTTCGGGCGCCTTCCGGAAGTGGAACGCCGTCGAGATTGCCTTCCGCTCGATGTGAAGAAACGACGTCGGCACGGCCGAAATCACGCGCTGTTCGACCTCCTCTAGCGCGGCGCTAAGCGGAACGCGGTCCACCGGTGGCAGCAGGGCGCTGTCGAAGCTCGCCTCGAGCCCGTGGCTGCCCACGATGATCACGTCGCTCACCGGCACCATGCGCCGCGCCGTGTTCAGGTCCCTGCCGGTTATCACCGCCACGCGCGCCGCCGTTGAGAGCCGTTCAAGGACGGCCAGCGTCGCAGCCGGGACACGCGCCTCAGAAGCGCTATCGACGATAGGCGCCAGGGTGCCGTCGAGGTCGGTAGCGAGCAGCAGAGGACCCCGCGCCGTAGCCAGTGCGCGGAGTTGTTCAATCGCGGCGAGCGTCAGCATGCAGCTTCCAGCTCAGTGAGGAACTTCGTCGCCCAGGCTCGGGCATCGTTACGCCTGACCTCCCCGATCAGCCTGTCGCTCACTCGGCCCGGCCGCCCTTGTAGCGCCTCGCAGAGCGTCCGTGCCATCTGCTCGCGATCCAGCGGGTCGACGGCGACGAGCCCCTCCTCCGAAAACCCGCCGTAGGCGCTGGACACCCCTGCGTCGCGTCCGGCGATCAGCACGGCCCGTCTTCCGGCGGGCAGTGCTGCCTGTGCTACCGCGGCCTGGATGGGAACGAGGTTGAGCCCATCAGCCAGCGATGACGTGAACACCACGTCCGCCTCGCGTTGCAGCGCGACGACTTCGGACCAGTCGACCATCTCGCGAAGGTGCGTGAACGGCACGCCGCTTTCGTCGGCCGCCCGCGCAGCATCTGCCGCTGCCTCGTCGATAGCGCCCCCCAGCCGCTCGTACGCGGGCACACCCGCCCGAGTCGGCGCCGCAACTCCCACGTAAGCGAAGCGTGCGCCGCTCCGAAGCGCATCGCTCACCGCCAGGAGCCGCTCCGGGATGCCCTTCGTGTAGTCGTCTCGCTCAAGTCCTACCACTAACGGTAAATCCGGCGGAAGTGATACGAGTCGGTCGGGCCGACGGGCCGCGGCCGCGACAGCGGTGAGTTCCTGCACATCGATGCCCACCGGCAACGCCCGTACGCACACCCGTCGACCGTCCACGATGAGCCCCTCGGGGACCTCGGATGCTCCGCACAGTTCGACGGCTGCCGTCTTGAAGCGGGCCACATCGCCAACGGACTGTAGCCCAACCACGTGTGCGCCGAGCATCCCCGCGACAAAGCGCGCGAGGAACGCCAGTCCGCGGTCACCAAGGTAGGGCCGGGCCACCGCGAGGGCCGGGAACGGCGTATGGAGGAAGAACCCGACTTTCCCTCGGAAGCCGGCGTCGCGCATGGCTCGGGGAACGAGCGCCAGCTGGTAGTCGTGGACCCAGCAGGAAGCTCCGCCGCGCGCTTCCTGGAGCGCCGCTTCCGCAAACGACGCGTTCACGCTCGCATAAGCATCCCAGTCGGCATCGGCCGGGATCTGCGGCGCCGGATAGTAGGACGTCCGCGCAGGTAGAGGCTCCCGCACGAGGTGGAGCAGGGGCCAGAGAAAACTGTTGGCAACCAGCGCGTAGTGCGACCGCCACAAAGCATCGTCGAAAAACAGCCGTCGATGGCGAAGGTCCCCGTTCGGAGTCGAGAGCAGCTCGATACCCCCGGCGTCACACCACTCGTTGTCGAAGCGGCCTCGGCCCGCACCGATCCAGGTAGTGCCCTGGCCGTTTTCCCACGGTGCAATGACGGGCCGGACGGCCGCCAGCAGTCCACCGCTGGCGGGAGGCGTGCGTACGTCCGCGGAGCGAGGCGACTGGTGATCAACGTAAGATCGGTTTGCGACGATGACGTCAGCGCGGGTGGTCATGGCGCCAGTATAGACAGGTAAACGAGCGTCCCGAGCCGCACCTGGCAGATCGCGACGGGCCCGAAAGCAGTTAGAGACGCGCTAGCCAACCACCGGGATGACATCGGTACCCATGTAGGGGCGAAGTGCCTCTGGGACCTCAATTGACCCGTCCTCTCGCTGGTAGTTCTCCATCACCGCGATGACAGACCGCGGCAGCGCCAGTCCCGATGCGTTCAGAAGATGAGGGTTTTGCGGGGAGGAGTCTGCGCTCGGCCGGTAGCGAATGTTCGCCCGCCGCGCCTGGAAGTCGAGGCAGTTCGAAGCGCTGCTCACTTCGAGCCATTCCTCTTGCCCGGGCGCCCACATCTCGATATCGAACGTCTTCGTCGCGTTGAACCCGATGTCCCCGCTGCACAGCTCAAGCACCCGGTACGCGATTCCCAGCTTCTCTGGGAGCGAACGCGCTCGGGAGATCAGCAGCTGCAGCTCTTGCTCGCTCCGCTCCGGCTCGCAGTAGATGAACATCTCGACCTTTTCAAACTGATGCACGCGCTTAATGCCCCGCACGTCTCGGCCTGCGCTCATCTTTTCGCGGCGGAAACACGGCGTGTGCGCGACGAGACGCAGGGGCAGCAACGACGCCGGGATGATCTCGTCACGATACAGGTTGACGAAAGCCACCTCGGCCGTCGGGATGAAGTAATAGTCCTCTTCGGCGTCCCGGTACAGGTTGTCGCGGAACTTGGGGAGCTGGCCCGACGCCAGCAGTGACGCTTCCGAGAGCATGTCCGGCAGGTAGCACTCGACGAAGCCGTCGCGAGTGTGTTCGTTCAGGAAGAACTGGATCAGGGCTCGCTGCAGCCGCGCGAGCGGCCCTTTGAGGATGTAGAAACGGCTGCCCGACATCTTCGCGCCTCGCGGGATGTCGAGGCCGCCTACCATCTCGCCCAGCTCCCAGTGGGGACGGGGCTGGAAGCCGAACTTCGGCTTGGTGCCGACGGTCTCGACGACCACGTTGGACTCTTCGTCGGGCCCCTTCGGAACGTTCGGGTCGAGGATGTTCGGAACCTCGTAGAGCTTATCGCGAAGCTCGGTCTCGACGCTCTTGAGCATCCCATCGAGACGGTCGATCTCATCGCCCACCAGCCGCATTTCGGTGATGCGCGTCTCGCGGTCGACCGGGTCCTTCGACGCTCCAATGGCTTTGCTGACAGTGTTTCGCTTGGCGCGCAGCTGCTCGACGCGCTGAAGAAGCTCACGCCGTTCCTCGTCCAGCTGCAAAACCCGGTCTATAGGCGCCGACATGTTGCGGAGCAGCACGTCGCGCTTCACTCGGTCGGTGTTTTCGCGGATGTACTGGACGCTCAGCATCGACGGAGTCACTCCACGGAATTGGCAGCAGCGATAGCGCGGACACCGAGGAGCCGCACGTCCTCGGCCACCGCAACGAGCGTACCATCGGGCGCCGGGAGGGAAAACGCGCGGGACAATTCGGCCGCTGTCGCCCAGCGGTGGGGCCCGTGCGGTATTGGCGCCTCGAAGTCGACAATCTGGCGTGGTTTCGTGAAGTACACCGCGTCGATGTGCTGGTGGAACGGCTGGTCCTCGCGCCGGATGTCGGCCACAAGCATCATCGCCGGGGGCGGGATCAATACCGGATGCGACGCGTCGATCGCGAGCATGTCCGACGGCGCGATCACGTCCACGTCGAGGCCCGACTCCTCGCGCGCCTCACGGATGGCCGCCTGGACTGGATCCTCATTTGGCTCGAGATGTCCACCCGGCGGGAGCCACATGCCCATGCGGTGCCAGAGGAGGAGCGTGCGCCCCCCGACGGAAACATAGGCCGTCGCCGTGAAGTGGCGTTCGACCGGGTCGCCGCTCATTCCTTCAGCGACTTAATCGGCGGGAACAGGATGACTTCACGGATCGACGTCTGTCCGGTAAGCAACATGATCAGCCGGTCGATGCCCATCCCGAATCCGCCGGTCGGGGGCATTCCGTGCTCGAGAGCGAAGAGAAAGTCGTCGTCTACCAGCTCGACCTCGTCGTCGCCGGCGGCCTTCAACTCCAGTTGGACGTCGAAGCGCGCCCGCTGCTCGATGGGATCGTTGAGCTCCGTGTAGGCGTTTCCGAATTCGAAGCCGCCAATGAAGCACTCAAACCGTTCGACAAGCCTGTCGCTTCCGGGCTTCCTCTTCGCCAGCGGCGACAGCTCCACAGGGTAATCCAGCAGGAAGGTCGGCTGAATGAGATTCGGCTCGATATAGTGCGACATCGCCTCGTCGGCGAGTTTCCCGTATCCAGCGCTGGGCGAGACCTCGATGCCACGACGGCGTAGCTCCTCGCGCAGCGAGTCCGCATCGCGATACCGCTCCAGGTCCGGGCCGCCCCATTCGCGCATGGCATCGTCAAACGTGATCCGTGTCCACGGCGGAGCCAGGTCGATTTCCCACTCCCGGAACGTCACCCTGGTGGTTCCGAGCACCTCCAGCGCTACGCTGCTCACCATCTCTTCGACCATTCGCGCGACGCCGTTGTAGTCCGCATAGGCTTCGTAAGTCTCGATCATCGTGAACTCGGGGTTGTGCTTGAAGCTCATTCCCTCGTTTCGAAAATTCCGGCCGATTTCGTAGACGCGTTCGAGACCGCCAATCAGCAACCGCTTCAGGTGCAGCTCCAGGCTGATGCGCAGTACCCGGTCCTCATCGAGTGCATTGAAATGCGTCACAAACGGCCGCGCGGCCGCACCGCTCTCCGATGTCTGGAGGATCGGCGTCTCCACTTCGAGGAAGCCCCGCGAGTCCAGGAAACGCCGGATCGCTGAGATCGCGCGGCTTCGAATCGTGAACGTTTCCCGCGTTTCGTCATTGGACATGAGGTCCAGGTAGCGGTGGCGCTGCCGCAGCTCCGGATCGGCGAGCCCGTGGAACTTCTCTGGCGGCGCGTGAAGCGCTTTGCTCAACATCGTCCAGCCCGTGGCGCCCACGGTGGGCTGCCCGGTCCGTGTCCGCATCGGCACTCCGTGCGCGCCAATGAAGTCGCCGAGGTCAACCAGCTTGAGCGAGTCGTAGCTCTCGAGCGTGTTCTGTCGGAACAACACCTGGATGCGCCCCGTGCCGTCCTGCAGATCGACGAACGTCGCCTTTCCCATATCGCGGCGGCCCACCACCCGGCCCGCGACATCGACCACCAGCCCCTGGGCTTCGCTGACGTCGGGCGGCAGCACTTCGACGGCAGCATTGACCTCTGCGGCGGTGTGCGAGCGAATCGATCGCGGCGGATAGGGATCGACGCCGGCGTCGCGAAGCGCTTCAAGCTTCGCAACACGGGCTGCCATAAGTTCGTCCATCGAGCCTTCATCCTCCGTCAAGGGCGGGTTTGCGACAAACGCGAGGGCCGCCTCACGGCGGCCCTCGCACTTCTTCCTCAGCGGGCCGCCGCTAATCGATCTTCAGCACCTTCACCTTGATCACACCCTTTGGGGCGTTCACGTCCACGGTGTCGCCGACCGCCTTACCCAGCAAAGCCGAGCCGACCGGGGACTCGTTCGAGATCTTACCCTTAGCGGGGTCAGCCTCCGGTGCACCAACTATCTGGTAGTGCCGCTTCGTACCGTCCTGGTCGACCTCCACGCCGCTCCCCACAACTACTCGCCCCGCGTGGTGGGCGCCCGATTCGTCGATGATCGTGGCGCGCCGAAGGATGTCTTCCATTTCAAGGATGCGCCCTTCGACCATGCCCTGCTCTTGCTTGGCATCGTCGTATTCAGCGTCGTTTTGGCTCGTGCCCTGCTCCTGGGCATTGTGAATGCGCTCGGCGACGAGCCGACGCTGCGTGCGAAGCTCTTCGAGCTCCTCTTCCAGCTTGGCTTTACCTTCGCGAGTCAACGGAACTGGCTTGTCTGTCATGTCGTACCCTTGTCCCGGCAATTCAGGGAACAAAAAAGGACTGAGGGCCGGAGACGCCTCAGTCACGAGGAGTATAGCCATCACGTGTGCCCGCCCGCAACGAACCGCAACCGGGGGCGCTTCACGTGAGTGACGACTGGCGGAGCCCCGGTTCGCGGGAACCCCGGGCGACCGATGGCCTTGAGTGGCAGGCAGCACCCGTCGACGGGCCGCCGCAGCAGGGGGCGTCCGATGCTCCGCCGGAGCCGCCAGCTCCGCCCGCACCCCGTCGGAATTTCGCGGCCTGGCAAGTCGTCGGGGGCGCAGCGCTGGTGGCGGGACTCCTGGGCGGCCTCGCCGGCGGAGGAATCGTGGCGCTGCTCGATAACAGCGGGAACAGCGGTAGCCCCAGCGCGTCACAGGCTACGGCGACGCCCGCCACCTTCACCGTCCAGCAGACCAGCGCCATCCTCGACGTAGCCAGCAAGTCGCGCCCGGGCGTGGTTCGCATCGAAAGCACCCACCGGACGCAGACCGGCACTGAACAGGACATCGGGAGCGGTGTCGTGCTCGACACCGAAGGCCACATCCTCACCAACGCACACGTGGTAACGGACGCAGAGACGCTAAAAGTCATTCTCGCCGATGGTACTCAGCGGCCCGGAATCGTGATCGGTACAGACTATCCGTTCACGGATGTTGCCGTCGTTCAAATCAGTCCAGGGAACCTCACCCCGATCCCTGTGGGTGACTCCACACGCCTCTCCCTCGGCGAAACAGTAATCGCCATCGGCAACCCACTCGCCCAGTTCGATGGCAGCGTCAGTGTCGGCGTGGTGAGCGGACTGAACCGCACGCGCGTCTTCGACGCGGTGCGCCAGGACGATCTCATCCAGACCGATGCCGCCATCAACAACGGAAACAGCGGTGGCGCGCTGCTCAATCTCCAGGGTCAACTGGTCGGCATTCCCACCGCAGTGCTCCGTGAAACGCCAAACGGGCTTCCAGTCGAGGGGATCGCCTTCGCCTTGCCGAGCAGCCGCGCGATTATCATCGCCCAACGGATCATCACCGACGGTGCCCGCTACCCTCGACCATCCCTCGATGCGGACACGCTCGACATCTCGCCCGACCTCCCGCCTCGCCTGAACCGGACGGCCATCTCCGATGGGGCGATCGTCGTGGCCGTGCTTTCCGGCGGAGCGGCGGCCTCCGCTGGAATTGTCCCCGGTGACGTCATCACGAAGATTGGCGACGAGGAAGTAAACCAGGCGACGCCCGTTCTTAACACGCTGCTCTCGCACCAACCTGGCGATGTCGTGCGGGTTGTCCTCAACCGCAATGGCCGGATAATCGAGACCGATGTTCGGCTTGCCAAACGTGCATAGCTCCCCGGTGTGTAACCGGTGAGCACTCGATGACGCGAAGAAACGCACAGCTGCCCTGGGGCGGCAGCGCGCGCGGCGGAGGGTTGTACGGCGGGGGACGCAACACCAGCTACGGCCGCATCGCTGCCCTGTGCCTCATCGTTATCGGCGTCGTGGCCGTGGGCTACGTGCTCTTCAGCCGGGCCTGCGGCGGCAGCAGCTGTGACACCGCGTACTGCGCCACCGGCCAGTCCATCGCGGCGCCCGACGGGTACGAGTTCGTCACGAAGATTTACCAGTACAACACCGGGTTCACGGTGGCGCCGGGCAACGACGTCCTGATTCGATTGCCCCTGTCCAAAGCGACAACCGACGCGCGCAATCTCGGCTTCTTCCATTACGTCAAGGCAACACAGGCGTGGGAGCCCGTCGCGGCCGCCCAGCTCGACGGAGCCCAGGTTGCCGCCACCCTTCACGATACGCCCGACCTGATTGCCGTCCTCCGGAGAAATCTGCCGGCCGGCAGCGTCGTCGCCTACCTTCCACACATCACTACCGACCCGCCCGTCGAGCTCCACCCTGAAGCCGTTGGCAAGATCACCATCCTCCACACCCGCGACTTCCAGCCGGCGGCCGACGGCGGTGTGTCCGGCGATCTCAGCGTCGTCAAAGCCGACAATACCTTCGAGCTCATTCCGACCATCAGCGCCAACGCCAACCTCAAGGGCAGCAATGCGATCGTCTCCACGTTGTTGGCGAGCTCCGCGCTGCGCACCGCTCACGTCCAGGCGATCGCGAAAGTCGTCGACGACAACAACCTTCCTGGCATCGACGTGGCCTATGAGGACCTCACCCTTACTGACCGCACGTCATTCACGCTGTTCGTCACCGAGCTGGCGCAACAAATGCACGACCGTAACAAGAAGCTCACGCTCACTCTCCCCACACCGCTCCGCACTGCCGACCGCATCGACGAAGGCGCGTACGACTGGGCGGCCCTCGGGCAGGCCGCCGATATCCTCCAAATGACCCCATATCGCGACCAGGGGCGCTATCGAGCCGACATGCCGGCGATCCTCACCTACCTGACGGGCATCGTTCAGCCGACGAAGCTCATCCTCACCGTCACGCCTTACGCTACGGAGAAGGCCCCTGACGGCATCCGCACAATGACCATCACCGACGCGATGAACATCGCCACCAAGCTTTCCATTCGCGCCGGCGCCGACGGCAAGCTCGCGACGAATTCGGTTGTGAGTATCGTGGGCGTCAATATCAACAAAGAAGACGGCCGCAGCGGCGTGACGTGGGATACCGCCAGCGCGACCGTAGCCTTCACGTACGAAAACAACGGCGGACGCACCGTCTGGCTGGAGAACTTCTTCAGCGTGGGCTTCAAACTCGAGTACATCGCCGAATACAAACTCGGCGGCGTCGCCGTCGAGGACGCCAGTAAGAACACCTACCTCGGCGACATCTGGACGGCGTTGGTCCCATTTATCAACAGCGGCCAGCCGGTCTTGATGCAGCCAAACTCCGATGACCTTCGGCCGGTCTGGACCGCCAGCAAAGGTTCAATCCAGGACAGCACCAAAGGGGCCATCAAGTGGAATACGCCAGCGGAGCCCGGCACGTATAGCGTTACTCTGACCCTCAGCGACGGCGTCTCACGGTTCCAGAGCGAGATCCCGGCCAACGTCCAGGCGAAGGACACCGGCACGCCGGTCGCGAGCCCCACGGCGGGCGGCTAATGGCCGCAGCCAGGCTACGCATCGCCGGCGGGAGCGCGCGTGGCCTCCCCATCACCGAGCCGCGCGGCCATCGTTTACGTCCCACCTCCGGCCTCGTCAGGGAGGCAATCTTCAACATCCTCGGCGACCTCATCGCCGAGACTGTCGTGGTAGATTTGTACGCCGGCACGGGAGCCCTCGGTGTCGAGGCTTTGAGCCGCGGCGCGGCGCACGCCACGTTTGTCGAGGCCGAAGCGGCAGCGTGCCAGGCGATCCTCCAGACGCTTTCGCGGGCAGGATTTCAGCACAACGCGACTGTGCTGCGCGGACACCTCCCCGCGGCCCTCAGTTCCGCCGCCGGGCCATTCGATATCATCTTTCTCGATCCGCCGTATTCCGACGAAACAGCCGTGGAGACGCTTCAGCAACTGTCCACCAGGCTCGCTACAGGGGGCATGGTCGTCTACGAACACGGAAGCCGGTACAATCCGCCGGAACGTCCGCAAGGGCTGCAACTTAAGGAGCGGCGAGTCTACGGCGACAGCGCCGTAGCGTTCTACGCACAGCAGGAGGCCGCATGAGAATCGCAGTCTACCCGGGTGGGTTCGATCCGGTGACGAACGGCCACCTCGATCTCATCCGCAGGATGACGCACCTGTTCGACCGTATCATCGTCGCCGTCGTCAAAGGCCGTGACCGCGGTTCGTCGATGTTCACCTGGGAAGAACGCGTAGAGTTGGTGAAGCGGGCAGTCGAAGACCTTCCGCAGGTTGAAGTAGAAGGTTTTGATGAACTGGTCGTCGAATTCGCGAAGAGGAAGGGCGCTGTCGCACTGGTGCGAGGGATCCGCGCAGTCACGGATTTCGAAGTCGAATTCGATATGGCACTGATGAACCGAAAGATGGCCCCCCACCTCGAGTCTGTGTATTTGATGGCGAGCCAGGATCATCTTTTCGTGAGCGCGAGCCGAATCCGTGAGGTCTCCCGCTTTGGCTACGACATTTCTGAGCTCGTACCCGCCCACGTGCGCGCCGCAGTCCGCGCCAAGCTGAACCTTTAGGGGGCTGCCGCCAGGGCGTCCGTGGAAATCCTCGATCTCATCGATAGTCTCGAAGAACTGGTGATCCAGGCGCGCAGATTGCCCGTTGGCGGCAACCTGGTCGTCGATCGGAAGCGCATGCTTGACGTGATCGACCAGATGAGGCTGTCCGTCCCGACCGATCTGCGCCAGGCTCAACAAATCCTCGAGATGCGCGATCAAATCCTCGCCGAAGCCCATTCCGCTGCACAACAGACGATGCAGCGGGCGGAGCAAGAACGCACAAAGCGCGTCGAGGAAAGTTCCATCGTGCGAGAAGCGGAGGAGCGGAGCCAGTCGATGCTTATGGCCGCCGAAGCGCGTGCAAGAGAAACGATGGCCGATGCCGACGCCACAGCTGCGGCCCACTTGAGCGAAGCGGCTGAAGCAGCCAGCAAACAACTCGATGACGCCGACCAGTACGCCCTCGAAGTGTTGCATCGCCTCGAGAACCAGCTACAGGCGTTCCTCGAGTCGATCCGTATGAGCATCGGTAGCCTTCAAGAAAAGCGCTGAAGTCGGCGGCTGCTCGTGGCCGCACAGAATTGTTATTTCTCCGGTGCGTGCGGTATTGTGGCTAGCGCCAGCGCCAGTGCGCACACAACAATGGCGAAATGTGGCTTCGAGGTGAGCAAAGATGGCTGAGTTCAGCGTGATCAAGGAATCAGACGCTCCACGTCCGACGCGGCAGAGTGGCCGGCTTGCCGTGCGGATGCGCGAATACGAGAAGTTCGTGGAAGGCGTGTCCCCGGGCAAGGTCGGGAAATTGATTCCGTCACGCGGCGAAACTTCGCGCGGCGTCGCTCTTCGCGTCAGCCGCGCCGGAAAGCGCATGAACAGATCCGTCAATACGTGGGTCGTCGACGACGCCGTCTATTTCGCCGTCTCCTGAGGACTCCTCCAGGTAATAAGAAAGGGGCTGCAAGTGCAGCCCCTTCCGTTTGCCCTAAATAAAGCTTAGCGGTGGTCGGGACGCCGATCGTCCGCCGGGACGAAGGCGAAGCTCGGCGCCTTCCGCCCGTTGCCTCCTGTCGCTGCACCCACCGGCTCGGGAGTGCGACGTTCCTGCCGCTCTTCCTCGATGTGAGCGACGGCTCGCGCAGGCGGCGGTGCAGCGGACTCATCCTTGCGCGCCGGAGTTGCCGATGCCTCGACGTTGCCGGAGAGCGTAGCGCCTTCCTGAACCACCAGCGACGCAGCTTTGATCGTCCCCGAAACATTCGACGAGCTCGCGAGCACTAGCCTGCCGGTGCAGACGATGTCTCCCTCGACCCGTCCCTCGATGTGCGCGTCTCGCGACTGGATGCGCGCCCGAGCCGTCGCCTCCTGCTCGATCGTGAGCAGACCACGGCATACGACCTCCCCGCTGATCGATCCCTGGACACGCAGGTCATGCTGCGTTTCGTAGCGGCCGTCGAATGTGGAATGAGCGTCTACGATGCTCTCCTGCGTTCCCGCCGACGCTTTTCGCGACTGCACATCCGTCGGCGCGCCTTCCTCGAGTTCTGGCACCCGGTTTCGCGTCTGGCGCTGTGGCTGCTCCGGCATTTCGAATACTTCGTCTGCCATTTCGAGTTCCTCCCTCATCTGGTCGAGACGCTCGGCGTATTGGGCATCACGGGCTGACTTCTTCAGCTGCATGAGTCCTCCCTTTCGCGACGGTTTCCACAGGTTCCAAGCCCTGATCGCAACCGCACTGCAACGCGGCCATCGTTCGCACCATAGATGCGCGCCGAATGAGTGTCCAGCCGCTTTTCCGGCTCCTGAACCCTATCCAAAGCACTTACGGCAAACGTTTACGACGGGATTACACGACGATGTTGATGAGCCTCTCCGGCACGTAAACGAACCGCTTGAGATCCCTCCCCTCGATCAGTTCCGCCACGCGCGGGAGAGCTATGGCCGCGACGCGCGCATCGTCCTCCGTAGCGCCCGCAGGCAGCGTCAGCCGGTCGCGCACCTTGCCGTTGACCTGCACCGCCACTTCGACCTGGTCTTCGGCGGCAAGCGACGGATCGAAGCTCGGCCAGTGCTGCAGGTGGATGCTGTAGCCATGCCCGGTGCGTTCCCACAACTCCTCAGCCATATGCGGGGCCAACGGCGCCGTCAACAGCAGCGCGCTCTCCACAGCCTCGTCCCACGCCACAGCATCGACCGGCGATCCACCGTCGCGTGCTTTCTGCATCGCCGAGGTGTGCTCCATCAGGCGGGAAATCATCGTGTTGAAGCGGAAGCCCTCGATGTCCGCGGTCGCAGCGCGGATGGTCTGGTGCGTCACCCTCCGCAGTGTGCGGGCCGTATCGGCGTCACCGGATGCCACCGTCACCGGAGGTTCGGTGACGAGGCTCCAGAGCCGATTGAGCCAGCGGACGATGCCAGCCATCCCCGTCGGGTTGTAGGGACCACCCTGGTCCCACGGCCCCACGAACATCAGCTGGCAACGGAACGCGTCCGCGCCCCACTGCCGCACCTGTTCGTCGGGGGCGACGACGTTGCCGCGACTCTTCGACATACGGTTCCCGTCCGGTCCCAGGATCACGCCCTGGTTGAAGAGCCGCTTCATCGGCTCATCGCCTTCGACGTGCCCGAGGTCGCGAGCAGCCTTCCAGAAGAAGCGCGTATAGAGGAGATGCATGACCGCGTGCTCGCCACCGCCTGTGTACTGGTCGACCGGGAGCCACTTCCGCATCGCTTCGCGCGAAAACGGGCGTTCCGGGTTGTGAGCGTCCACAAAACGCATCTGGTACCAGCTGGAGCACATGAACGTGTCGAGCGTGTCCGTCTCGCGCCGCGCGGGGCCTCCATCTATCGGGCACGGCACATTGACCCAGTCGTCGATCAGCTTCAGCGGCGACTGCCCGGTCGGCTCGAACGTCACGTGGTCCGGCAGGAGCACAGGAAGTTGTTCGTCTGGAACAGGGACAATCCCGTGCGTGTCGCAATGCACAATCGGGATGGGTGCGCCCCAGTAGCGCTGCCTCGAGATTAACCAGTCGCGCAGCCGGTACGTCACCGCCGACTTGCCGAACCCGCGTTCCTCAGCGAACTTCGTGACGGCGGCAACGGCGTCGTCTTCCGGCGTCCCGTCGAACCGTCCGGAGTTGATCATCGTGCCGCCGTGCGGCCGAGCACGGTCGAGCGGCGCCGACGCATCGCCGTCCGGTTGGGTGTACACCGGGACGATGTCCAGTCCGTACTTCCGCGCGAACTCGAAATCGCGCTGGTCGTGGGCGGCAACGCCCATTACGGCTCCCGTGCCGTACGTCACGAGCACGTAGTCGGCGATCCAGATCGGAATGCGCTGACCGTTGAAGGGGTTGATCGCGTACGCGCCGGTGAAAACCCCCGTCTTCTCCTTCTCAGTCGACAGGCGGTCGATTTCGCTCTCGCGGCTGGTCGCCGTGACGTATGCCTCAATCGCGGCCCGCTGAGCGTCTGTAACGATGCGCTCCACAAATGGGTGTTCGGGAGCGAGGACCAGGAACGTCGCACCGTACACCGTATCGGGTCGTGTCGTGAACACGGTTATGGGTGCGTCAACGCCAGCCACATCGACCTCGAAGTCGAGGCTGGCGCCTTCGCTGCGCCCGATCCAGTTCGATTGGCGCACTCTGATGCTTTCAGGCCAGTCGATCTCTTCGAATCGGAGTAGCTCGTCGGCGTATGCCGTGATGCGGAAGAACCACTGGGTCAGAAAGCGCCGCTCAACGATGTCGTCCGACCGTTCGCACCGCCCGTCCACCACCTGCTCGTTGGCCAGCACTGTCTGGCACCCGGGGCACCAGTTCGCGGCAGCCTCGGCCCGGTACGCCAGCCCCGCCTTGAAGAGCTGCAGAAACCACCACTGCGTCCACTTGTAGTAGTCGGGGTCGCTCGTCACGACTTCGCGGTCCCAGTCGAAACCGGCGCCCATCAAGCGCAGCTGGCCACGCATCCGGTCGATGTTCGCGTACGTCCAATCGCGCGGGTCGACACCGTTGCGAATGGCGGCGTTTTCGGCCGGAAGGCCGAACGCGTCGAATCCCATCGGGAACATGACGTTGTAGCCGAGCATGCGGCGATAGCGTGCCGCCACATCGCTTGGAACCATGGCGTACCAGTGGCCCGTGTGAAGCTCCCCGGATGGATACGGAAACATCGTCAGCGCGTACCACTTGGGCCGCGGGTCGTCGTCGGCCGCGTGGTACAGGTCGTCCGCGAGCCAGCGGTCGCGCCATTTGGGCTCAATTGCGTGCGGGTCGTAGCGGTCTGCCACGAGAGTACCCCCGTGAAACTAAGAGTCGTTGTGTGAGCGAAAAAAGAGCCCGATAGCCCCGCCGGCTATGCGCCGCGGGGCGGAAGAAGGGCGAGCGAGTACCCGGGGGGCCGCTTCTGGGGCGCGGCGAAAGTTCTGCGGCGGCTTGCGCCCGCAGACTGCTCTCCAGTTTTCCCGTTCCGCACCGCCAGACCTCGGACTCGTATTCGACGCGAACACCTGCGCCGTTCTCCGCTCATCCTAGCCGACTGGCGCCGGAATGGTCACCCCAACTGGTCGTCCGGAACGCTCGCCGGCTTGGTCGGCGAAGCGTGCGGGCGGCCATGGGTGAGCACCCAGTTCGAAAGAGGCGCCAACTCCAGCAACACGACCAGCGTCACGGCGATGAGCGTCGCCGCGAGCCACAGCCGCATTCCTACGACCACCCCGAGCCCCGCGACAACCCAGACCATCGCCGCCGTTGTCACGCCTTTCGTGTCGCCGCGGCGCGTCTGGAAGATGAGGCCCGCACCCAGGAAGCCCACACCCTGCACCACGGCTGCGGCCACGCGGCTATCGCCAAACAGTGTGCTCATCTGAGTGAACATCGCGGCGCCGCCGCAGACGAACGAGGCGGTGCGAATGCCGGCTTCGTGGCCCCGATACTCTCGTTCGAGGCCAACCAGAGCCCCCAGCCCGAGTCCGAGCGCCACCCAGAGGAAAACGTGCCCCTGGTCGGCGTTGCTCAGCACGAGCGACTCAGCACTCACGGCGAGTCCTTGAAGTGCGCAATAACGAGCGTCTCGAAGTTGCGCTCGCGAGAGCACTCTCGGCAGGTGAGGTACCACACCCAAAGGTTGTCCGGGGCCCGCCCGTACCGTTCCGTTGCCGCATCCCGAGCCTCGTCGACGATACGCTGCATTTGTCCCCACGGGGCCTCGACGATTCGAGAAAACGCCACACCGCCCGGGCAATGGATGCCTTTCGCATCGCGGACAACGTCCTCGACTTCCAGCATGATTGGACGGCGAAATCGCCCGGAACCCATGAGCAACATCGCATCGTCTGGCACCGTGGCCCCTGCCTTGTTCGCCAGCTTCAGCAGGTCCGCCCGTGACGCGGCGTACCCAACCGGGACTCCCAATACAGCGGTCGTGCTCGTTCGCACGAACGTTATGTCGGACCAGTCGCTCTCGACGTTGTCCCACTCTGCAGGGTCAAGCCGCGGACAGTCGCACTCGGCCGGTGCCTCCGGAACCGTCTCGGTCGCAGCCGGCTTCCTCCGCGGGCTGCTACCGTCAACGCGCACGCGCCTGCGTTCAGTCACAGCTTGAGGATATCAAACGTCCTCGGGCTCCGGCCCGGCAACCATCATTGCCGCGAGCCCAGGGACTATGACCGTGCCTTCGACGAAGCGTCCCTCAGCCTCGCGGTCTGTCGCCAGGATGACTCGCGCCTGCCCCTCGGGTATTTCGATCACGCGGTCGTCGCCGGCAGTGCTGACGATCACAGTGATTGGCGCGTGCCCCGCGGAGTGGCGCGTGAACGCCACGACGCCGTCCGGCGCGGGGATCTCCCGGTAGTTTCCGCTCACCAGCGATTCCTCCCGCCGACGGACCCGCAAGGCACGGCGATAAAGCGCGAGGAGGGAGTCGGGCTCGTCCCTCTGGGCCTCGACGCTGATCGAGGGGGCCCCGAATGGGAGCCATGGAACGCCAGTCGTGAATCCCCGGCCCGGGCTGCCGTCCCACTGCATCGGCGTCCGCTCCGGGTCCCGTCCCTCCGTCCGAATACGCGCCGGGTCCTTGCGCAGCGCGGGCGGGATGTCAACGTCGACCATGCCAATCTCGTCGCCGTAGTAGATGAACGGTGTCGACCGCAGCCCGAGCAGCAGCAGCGCGGCAGAACGCGCGCGCTCGACACCGCGGCCGTCGGCGTCATGACGGCTGATGAACCGTGACCTGTCGTGGTTGCCGATCGCATAGCACGGCTGCGCCCCCGCCGGCAGAGCGGTCTCGGCCCGATGGATGATGCGCCGGATGGCGGCCGCGTCCCAGGGCGTGTAATCCTCTCCGTCTTCCCGGATGAGCTGAAAGTTGAACGCAAGGTGCAGCCCCGACAGGGCATGTTCACCGTAGAAGCGCGCCACTTCTTCCGACGTGCCAAACACTTCGCCGACGGCCATCACGTCGTCGAACTCATCCAGCACGCGCCGAATCCCCTGAACGGCCGGAAAGACATCCGGATAGTTCAGGTTATTGACCGCCAGCAGCCGCCCCTCTTCCGGATCTCCCGGCTTCCAGTGGGGGTTTGGCGGGTTATCCGCGAGGTAGGGATGCTTGACGATCATCCCCATCACGTCGATGCGAAAGCCGTCAATCCCGCGGCGGAGCCAGAAGCGCAGGACATCGTGCATCGCCTCCACCACCGCCGGGTTGCGCCAGTTCAGGTCCGGCTGCTCAACCAGGAACGAGTGCAGGTAGTACTGCCCGGTGGTGGCGTCGAACTCCCATGCCGGTCCTCCGAAGATCGAATACCAGTTGTTGGGCGGCGAACCGTCGGGCTTCGGATCGCGCCACACGTACCAGTCTCGGTGGACGGACGTCCGCGACGACCGCGAATCCACGAACCATCGGTGTTCATTCGAGCTGTGGTTCGGAACGAAATCGAGGATGAGCTTCATGCCTCGTTGGTGGCATTCGGCGATGAGCCGATCCATCGTCTCCAGCGACCCGAAGTCGGGGTGGACGCCTTCATAGTCCGAGACGTCGTACCCGAAGTCCTTCATCGGTGACGGAAACGTCGGCGAGAGCCATATCGCGTCGACGCCGAGCGACTGGTCCGTGCCGTCGTTCAGATAGTCGAGACGGTCGATGATTCCCTCCAGATCACCGATCCCGTCGCCGTTGGAATCCTGGAAGCTGCGCGGATAAAGCTGGTAGAAGACCGCGCGACGCCACCACTCGCTACCGGTGGCGGCAGCCACTCAGGATGCGACCCGCTTGAGGTAGTCCAGGATGTCCCCGTTGTCCTGCAAGGTCGCGAGCGAAATGATGAGGGACGAGTCGAGGTGATGGCCGGCCGATGCCAGCTTCATGACGAGGTACTCGCCGGCATGGCGCGCGGCCCCCGTCCGGAATTCGGCGGAGTCGTTGGTCTGCAGCTCCCTGGCGAGGTATACGGCAGCAGCGTCGTTCAACATGACGGCCACCTCTTTGCTGTGGCGCTGCGGCAGCTCGACGAGGAAGTTCGCCTGGGTCATCCCCCACAGTTCCGAGCCAGTGCCGGCGCCCTCGTAACGGACCTCGATCTCAGGTTCTGTCGTGGTCATTGGTCCCCCTGCGGCATGGCGATTTTGAGCGCTTCCGGAAGCTGCCCGAGCAGTTGTACCCGCGCCTGCTGCCGCGTTTGAAGCCCCCAGATATTGATGAATCCCACCGCTGCCGACTGGTCGAACGTGTCGCCACGATCGTAGGTCGCGAGTCCGCGGTCATACAACGACTCGTCCGCCTGGCGTGCCACGACGGTCGCCTGTCCTCGCTGCAGCTTCACGCGCACCGTGCCGCTCACGTGGCGCTGTGTGCTTGCGACGTAGGCCGCGATATCCTGGTGGTGCGCACTGAACCAGAGGCCGTTGTAGATGAGTTCCGCGTACTCGGTCGCGACATGCTTCTTCAGTTTGATCTGCTGCTTCGACAGCGTCATCGCTTCGAGCGCGCGGTGCGCAGCGTGCAGGACTGTCGCGGCCGGCGCCTCGTAGATTTCCCGGCTCTTGATTCCCACCAACCGATCTTCGATGTGGTCGATGCGGCCGATGCCGTATCGACCGCCGAGGTCGTTGAGGTGCTCGACCATCGCCACAGGCGACATCTCCTGCCCGTTTATCGAGAGCGGCAGACCGTGCCGATAAGCGATCTCAACGTATGCCGGCTCGGCGGGGGCGTCTTCCGGGGCGACGGTCCACTCGTACGCCTCGGGCGGCGGTTCCTGCCAGGGGTCTTCCAGTACGCCGGCCTCCGCGCTCCGTCCCCACAGGTTCTCGTCGATGCTGAACGGGCCTTTGTCACCCCAGGGGATGTCAATGCCATGCTGGCGCAAGTATTCGATCTGCATCTCGCGGGCCATCGCGTTTTCTCGCGTGGGAGCCACGATCTTGAGCGATGGGTCCAACGTCATGATGCCAACGTCGAACCGCACCTGGTCGTTGCCCTTGCCCGTGCAGCCGTGCGCCACGGCCGATGCCCCCTCTTGGTGCGCGACGTCGACCAACAGCTTCGCCAGCAACGGACGCGCGAGCGCCGTCGCGAGCGGATAGGCATCCTGGTACACGGCGCCGGCAGCCAGCGCCGGGAAGGCGAAATAGCGGATGAAGTCTTCTCGGCCATCGATCACTCGGACCTTGAGGGCGCCCGCAGCCATGCCGCGCGATTCCACAACGGGCTGCTCACGGCTCTTGCCGACATCGATATTGAGGGCGATCACGTCGTAGCCCTGCTCCACAGAAAGCCATTTGATGGCAGTTGTGGTGTCGAGGCCACCGGAATATGCGAGGACAAGCTTGGGCACGGTCATTCCTGTTCAGCAACGCTGCAAGCTAAGTATCCGATGCCGCGGCGAACCGGGGAATCAGGCAGGCTGTGAGGGAGGTGCTCCCTTCGCCGAATGCGTGCCCACGACCCACCCCGCGACCGCTGATGCGACCATGATGATTGCAATCACCACGCTAACCACCACGGTAGCGCTGGCCGATACCGTGCCCGCGGCCGCAAACGGCAAAAAGGCCAGTCCGATCATGAGTCCGGCTACGCCACCAAATATCAGCAACGGCGCCGCACCGCGGTGGGTGCGTTCCCAGTTCTCGTCGCTTTCCAACGTGTAGCGGGTGCGGATTCCGGCGAAGTAGTTCCGAGGGAGCCGGCCAACGAGCCCCATCCAGCCGAGGAGAACGATTCCGGCGCAGGCCAGTGTCACGAGGACGAGCACGAAGAGCATCAGGAGACTTCTCCGGCTTGATAGCACGCCGGTTCTTGTAGGCCGTCCATTCCGCCCCTACTTCGGCGACGAAGACGTGGCGGCGACAATCGCTGCTTCGAGGATGTCGCACGCCCTGTCGATCTCATCGTCGCTCGCATTGAGCGGCGGCATCAGCCGAATGGCGTTTGGCCGCACGTTGTTCGCCAGCAGACCTCGCGTGCGGCACTCGGTGACGACTTCGGCCGAACAATCCCTGGTCAGGCCGACGGCGATGAGCATCCCTCGCCCACGAACCTCGTTGACGACGTCGAGGCGGTCTTCCATCGACCGCAGGCGTCCCATCAGCCGCTCTGAGCCACGCGCACCTTGCTCCGGGATCTTGTTATCGATGATGTACCGCATGTTCGCGAGACCGACGGCGGTGGCCAGCGGATTGGCGCCGAAGGTGGTCCCATGGTCCCCCTTGACCAGGTGCGCCGCCAGTGCGTCCTTCGCCAGGATCGCGCCGATCGGCACGCCCCCGGCCAGTCCCTTTGCGAGGCACATGATGTCGGGTTCGACCCCTTCCTGCTCGTACGCCCAGAGCGTCCCCGTCCGACCCACTCCCGTCTGGATTTCGTCGAAGATCAGCAGCAGGTGGCGCTCGTCGCACCAATCCCGGAGTCCCTGGAGGAACCCCTTAGCGGGCATGTTCACGCCGCCTTCGCCCTGGATGGGCTCCACGATGACCGCCACCGTGCGGTCGGTTGTCGCGGCCCGGACGGCCTGCAGATCGTTCCAGGGGACGTGCGAGAAGCCGGCCGGAAGCGGTTCGAATGGCTCGCGATACCGGGCCGTCCCCGTAGCCGCGAGCGCTCCCGTCGTCCGCCCGTGGAAGCCATCCTGGAATGCGATGATCTCGTGGGCACCGTTGCGTGTGTCGTGCCCCCAGCGCCGGGCCAGTTTGATCGCAGCTTCCACGGCCTCCGTCCCGGAATTGCAGAAGAACACCCGGTCGAAGCACGAGTTCTCCACGAGCAGCTTCGCCAGTTCGATCATCGGCTCGGTGTAGTAGAGGTTCGACGTGTGGATGAGCTTCCGCCCCTGCTCGGCGAGCGCATCCGCCACCACCGGGTGCGCATGACCCAACGCATTCACCGCCAGCCCACCGACGAAATCGAGGTACTCGTTGCCGTCCGAGTCCCATACGCGGGTGCCTTCGCCGCGCTCCAAAACGATTGGCTGCCGGCCGTAGTTCTGAAAAACGTAGCGCTGCTCGTCCGCGACCCAGTCAGTCATGTTCCCCTCCGTCCCGTTGGAGCGTTCAATGGTAGGCCACCGCACCGTCTTCCGGATACCCGGTGCCGCCTTACGCGCCGGACAGGAGCGTCGCGTGAACGCCAGGCGCGGTCGACGTCTCGTCACGCTCCCAGGTCGAATCGCGGAGGTGCCATCCCTGCCGAGGGTCCTCGAGAAGGAGCGTCAGCAGGTCTGCCAGGCGCGCTTTGTGCTCGGTCCTCCGCACGGGCACGAGCACTTCGATCCGATCGTCGAGGTTCCGCTTCATCAAATCGGCGCTGCCGATAAAGAACTCCGGGTTGCCGCCGTTCTCGAAGCTGTAGATCCGGGAGTGCTCCAGGAACCGTCCAATGATGCTCACGACCCGGACGTTTTCGCTCAGCCCCGGGAGCCCAGGTCGCAGCCGGCAGATGCCCCGTATCACGAGGTCAACCTTGACGCCGGCTTGCGAGGCCTCGTAGAGCAGCCTGGTGAAGTCACGGTCCTCCAGCGCGTTCATCTTGAAGGCGACGCGAGCGGGGAGGCCGGCCCGGGCGTTCTCCATCTCGCGCCGAACGCGCCACTCAAGTCCGGCCCGGAGATTGTCCGGTGCGACGAGCAGTTCACGGCTCTCAATCCCATCGGCGTAGCCCGTCAGGTGATTGAACACGCGCACCAGGTCCTGGCATATTCGCGGGTCGGCCGTGAACAATCCGAAATCGGTGTACAGGCGCGCGGTGCGCGAGTTGTAGTTGCCCGTGCCGATGTGGGCGTACAGCGTCACGCCCCCTACCTCCTCGCGGACGACAAGGCAGATCTTGCTATGGATTTTCTCGTTCGGGTTGCCATACGCGACGTGAACGCCCGCTCGCTCCAGCTTTCGGGCCCACTCAATGTTGTTTGCCTCGTCGAACCGTGCCGTTAGTTCCACCAGCACGGCCACCTGCTTGCCGCGCCCGGACGCATCGATCAGCGATTCGAGAATGGGCGAATCGGGCGACGTGCGGTACATGGTCTGCTTGATGGCCAATACGGCGGGGTCGCTCGATGCCGCATCGATGAACCGGACCACCGTCGCGTCGAACGAGTCGTAGGGGTGATGGACAAGGATGTCCCGCTCCCGAATGCTCGCGAACAGCGATGCCGTGTCGGACGCAGCGGCGAATTCCGGCGGGATGACTGGAACGAGCGGCGCATCCACAAGGTCCGGGAACGGCAGGTCGGCAAACTGCATGAGGTCGGCGAGCCCCAGTGGGCCATCGGAACGATAGATGTCGCGCTCCTCCAGCTCCAGTTCCTCCAGGAGCAACTCCGTCCGGCTGGCCCCGAGAGAACCGGTCACCTCCAACGAGACGGCGTCGTTCAGCCGGCGACGACGCAACTCGCTTTCGATCAGCGCGAGCAGGTCCTCAGCGTCCTCGTCCGGGCTATTGATCTCAGCGCTTCGGATCACTCGCAACGCATGTCGCTCTGTCACCTCCATGCCCGGAAACAGCATGCCGAGATGGGCGCCAATGACGTCTTCGAGAAGGACGTACCGCGATTCGCCCGCATCGAGGAAGCGGGGGCGGTTCTGCGGGACCTTCACGCGGGCAAACCGGTCCTGGCCGGTGTCCGGGTGCCGCACGTTTAGCGCTAAAGAGAGGCTCCCTGTGCTGATAAATGGAAACGGGTGCGCAGGGTCGACGACCAGCGGCGTGAGGACCGGAAAAATTGCGTGCTCGAAGTACTCGCGTAAGCGCGCGCGAGCCGGCTCATCCAACTCGTCAAAACGCACCACCCGGATGCCCCGCTCGGCGAGAGCCGGGGTGAGTTCCCCGGACCAACACCCGTCGATCGCACGATGCATCTCGACGCACCGCGCGAGTACGAGTTCGAGCTGTTCCGGGATAGTAAGGCCGTCGACTGTCTGTGCGCGCGGATCGGCGTTCAGCACGCGCTTCAACCACCCGACACGCTTGGTGTAGAACTCGTCGAGGTTGCTCGCGGCAATCGCCAGGAATTTGACGCGGTCCAGGAGATGGTTGCGGTGATCCCGCGCCTCGGCGAAGACGCGCTGGTTGAACTCCAACCAGCTCAGCTCGCGGTTGAGGTACAGACGGGGATCGTCGAGATCGGTCTGCGCGCTGTCCGGGCCGGCGCCCGCACGCTCGTCAGGACCGGTGCTGTTCGGAGTCTCGGTAGTCACATGCTCTCCCGTGCGAGTCGCTGCGGCGCCTCACCCAGTCCCCGGTCGATTCTACGGCGCGGACATCGCGTCTTCGACCATCGTCGTTAACGTTCCACGCAATTATGGCGAGAAAGTCGTACCCACACCCGCACCACTCAGTGCCGCGCCCGGCTTGCGTCCGTCAACAATCTGCGCCGGCACGCCAAGCTGCACCGCATGCAGGCACGCCGCCACCTTGGGGATCATGCCGCCCGAGATCGTTCCGTCCGCGATGAGCACCTGTGCCTCATCGGGTGACAAATGTCGCAGCAGCTCCCCACCGGCGCCCCGCACGCCCTCGACATCGGTCAGGAACAGCAGGCGTTCGGCCGAAAGCGCAGCGGCGATCTCCCCTGCGATCGTGTCTGCGTTGACGTTCACAAGCTGGTCGGTCGTCTCACCGGGGACGAAGCCGATGGAACTGATGACCGGCACGATGCCGGCCGTTCGAAGCGCGTCGAGCGCGTCGGTCCGGACGCGCACCGGCTCGCCGACGAAGCCCAGGTCCGCACTCGCAATCCGGCACTCAAGGATCCGGCCATCGGCACCCGAGAGTCCCACCGCCGATGCCCCGGCAGCGTTGATGGCCGCGGTTATGCGCTTGTTCACGAGGCCCGCGAACACCGCCACTACAACAGGAAGGACGCGCTCATCGGTCACTCGCAGCCCCTGCTCGAACCGGGATGGGATGTTCATCGCCTCGAGCCACCTGCTCGCCTCCGCCCCGCCGCCATGCACAACGACAGGGATGTCGCCCGAGCGTGCGAGTGTGGCGACGTCCTTGAACGTTGTGTCGGCGCTCCCAAGGGTGCTTCCGCCGATCTTGATGACGAGCGGTCCGCTCATGTGTGGTAGTCAGCGTTGATCGAGACGTACTCCGCCGAAAGGTCGCATCCCCAACCCGTCGCCGATGCCTCGCCGGCGCCCAGTTCGACTTCGATCGTGACCTTGTCGCCGCGCATCGCACGCGCGACGGTCTCCGGGTCGAATTCCGTCGGCTGCTCTCGTTCGAAGACACGCACCCCGCAGATCGATGCCACCACGCCGGGCTCTGAAAGCCTGACTCCCGAGCGGCCGACTACGGCGATGACCCGGCCCCAGTTCGGGTCTGCGCCATGAATGGCGCTCTTCAACAAATACGACGTGCTGAGCGCGCGCACCACTGTGCGGGCGTCGATTTGGCTCGCGGCGCCAGTCACGCTGAACTCCACAAGCTTCGTTGCACCCTCACCATCGCGCGCCATCTCTTTCGCCAGGTGCGTGCAGAGCGACTCCAGTGCTTCCCCGAAGGGACCGGCAAGAGACGAGGCTCCGTCGATTGTCTCGCCGCCAGCTGCGCCGTTGGCGAACAGCAGAGCCGTGTCGCTGGGACTCGTGTCCCCGTCGATCGATACGAGGTTGAATGACCGATCGACCGCCGTGCTCAGGCTGGACTGGAGGAACTGCTGCTCCACCGGAGCGTCGGTCGTCAAGAATGCGAGCATTGTGGCCATATTGGGGTGGATCATCCCCGACCCCTTGACGCACCCTCCGATCGTATAGGGACCGAAACTCACGCTCCCGCGCTTGGGCCGCGTGTCGGTGGTCATGATGGCCTGCGCCATCGCAGGGCCGCCAGCTTCAGTGAGTTCGATGGCATCCACGCCGGCGCGCATCTTCTCCATTGGCAGGTAGTGCCCGATCACGCCTGTGCTGCAAACCAGCACCTTGTGCGGCTCGAGGCCCAGCTTCGCGGCGACCCAGCCCGCGACTTCCTCGCCGTCGTCGTAGCCGCGTTGGCCGGTACTGGAGTTCGCGATGCCGGCGTTGACGACCACGGCCTGCGCCGGGCCCTTTGCCAGGTGCGCGCGGTTTACATCCACGGACGCTGAGTGAAGCGCGTTACGCGTGAAGGTAGCCGCTACCGAACTCGGCCGGTCCGACGCCAGGATGGCCACGTCGAGCTTGCCTTCGCCGTACGTCTTCATGCCCGCATAGACGGCCCCGGCGCGAAAGCCTCTGGGCGATGTCACGCTCCCGGCCGGGTCGACGGCGTAGTCCCCCACTACGGGTACACCGCCGGAATGTCCAGGCCCGAGTTTTGGGGCAGGCCAAGCATGAGGTTCATGTTCTCGATCGCCTGGCCGGCCGCACCCTTCACCAGGTTATCCAGCACACCGACCGCGACGAGCATCCCGTTTCTCTCGTCGATGGCGGGGTGAACGAGACACATGTTGTTCCCGAGTGTGTGCTTCGTGTGGGGCGGCCTCGCAACCACACGGGTGAACAACGCAGGTTCGTAGAAGTCTCTGTAAATCTCGAGGACTTCCGAAGCCGAGATCGGCTTCACAAGCGGCGCATAACACGTTGCATGGATTCCGCGGGTCATCGGCACGAGGTGCGGCACAAAGGTCACCCGCGGCTCGGGCGCCTCGCGGAGCGCAGCAAGCTCCTGCTGGATCTCGGGCTGGTGGTTGTGGTTTGCGATCTTGTACGCCGACACATCTTCGTTGACGTCGGCGTATCCGTAGCTGCCGCCGGTGCCACGCCCGGCGCCGGAGATTCCCGACTTCGCATCCACGATGATCGGGCCCTCAACGAGCCCGGCCGCGATCGCTGGCGCAAGCGCCAGTATCGATGCCGCCGGATAGCAGCCAGGATTCGCCACCAACATTGCCCCGCGGATTCGCTCCCGATGCAGTTCGGGCAAGCCGTAGACGGCCTGGGGAAGCAGATCGGGCGCCGGATGCGGCTGGCCGAACCACTCCTTGAACGCCGCCGGGTCCTTCAATCGAAAGTCTGCAGCGATGTCTATCACTTTGACGCCGGCACGGACGAATGGGGCGCAGGCCTCGGCGCTCGCCGCGGTTGGCAACGCGGAAAAGACGATGTCCACGTCGGTCTCTATTTCGGCTGATATCTCCATATCGCCGTAGACCGCCAGGTGGGGAAAGGCCTCGCCCAGCTGCTGGCCCGCCAGCGAGCGTCCGGTCACTGCCGCGATGCGCGCCGCCGGATGGTTCCACAGCAGCCTCGCAGCTTCAAGCCCGGCGAACCCGGTGACGTTGATGATGCCGACGCGGTAAGTCACCCCCGAATTGTCGCTGGTCGAAGGCGAGCGGGCCAGTTGTGTGACTCACGTCACAGATCCTCGCCTACCCTGATAGCCGCAGTACGCCGCGAACCGTAGAGTCTGCCTGTGGGCCGACTGGATCTGAGCTTCATGGGGACCGGCAATGCCTTCGCCCCCGGCGGATTGTGCTGGAGCGGATTTGTTCTCAACGACAAGTACCTGTTCGAAGCGCCTCCCCAGGCGCTCATGTCCCTCAATCGCCTCGACGTGGACCCCAACGAGGTCGAGGCCGTTGTCCTCAGCCACCACCATGGCGACCACTTCCTCGGCCTGCCGTTCCTCCTCCTCCACTGGAAGCACATGGGTCGCACCCGGCCCGTCCGCATCGTAGGCCCGGCGCACACCGAGGCTCTGGCACGCCACGTGTCCGAGGCCGTCTACCCGGGCATCATGGAAGCCTCGTACGGGATCGAATGGCTCGACGCATTCCCCGGCACACCCCTCGCGGTCGGCGACCTGACCCTCGAACCCGTCAGCGTCAGTCACGACCCGAAGCTGGAGCAGAGCCTCGGTTACAAAGGACTCGTTAACGGACGCAAGTTCGCCTACACGGGTGACACCGCCATCTGTGACGCGGTTCTCGACCTCGCCCGCCACGCCGAGGTGCTCGTCTCCGAGTGCGCGTCTCGATCCGGTCACATCTCCATCCACATGAACCTCGTCGATGACATCCCGGTCGTCCGCGCCGCTCAATCGGCAGACGCCACGCTCGTACTCACACATATCGACGCAGACGTCGATACGGGGGGGCTTCCGAACACGGTCGTTGCCCGCGACTTCGAGACGTACCGCCTTTAGGTCGTTTGGCCGCCTGCTGCCGGGCCGCTAGAATCCGGTGCGCACAGGAGGTCGCCCATGCCGCACCCGCTTCGAGGCGCTTCGGCCATCACCGGCCTGGGGATGACCCCCATGGGTCGCATCTACGGGAAAACGACGAACGAGCTCGCCGCCGACGCCGTCCGCGATGCGATTCGGGACGCCGGGCTCCAGAAGGACCAGATCGACGGCTTGCTGATCAACCCGGGCATCACCGGATTCACCGGCGGTGGCATCTCCCTCGGCCTGCAGAACTACCTCGGCCTCACGAACCTCCGCCTCCTCAACCACATGAACGGCGCCGGCTCAACCGCGGCACAAATGGTGCAGTACGCCACGATGGCGATCGCCGCCGGGATGGCCACGCACGTGGTCTGCGTGTTCGCGGACGCTCCCCTCAAGCAGGGCACTTCCTCCGGGGCCGCCTACGGTGGCGCAGCCCGCAACCCTGAGCGGCCAAAGGGCATGAGCGGCCTCTATGCAGCGTCGGGGTATTTCGGCACGAACACACCTTACGCACTCGCGGCCCGCCGGCACATGGCCTTGTACGGGACCACGCAGGACCAGCTCGGCGCGATTGCCGTCGCCGAACGCGCATGGGCGTCGAAGAACCCCCACGCGCAGATGCGCGAGCCAATCACGCTGGAGGACTACCACGCCTCACGTTGGATCGTCGAACCGCTGCACCTGCTCGACTGCTGCCTCGTTTCGAACGGCGCCGTTGCGGTGGTCGTCAGCCCGGCCGCCCAGGCAAAGGACATGCCGCAGCCGCCGGTGTACATCCACGGCATGGGGCAAGGTCACCCGGGCGACCGCGGGCGAGCAGGTAGCGACTGGGAAACAGAGACCGGCGCACGCATCGCGGCGAAGACGGCCTACAGCATGGCCGGCATCGGACCCGAGAACGTCGACATGTGCCAGCTGTACGACTGTTACACCTATACCGTGCTGGTCACGCTCGAGGACTACGGGTTCTGCGCGAAGGGCGAGGGCGGGCCGTTCGTCGAAGATGGCAAGCTCGGCCCCGGTGGTGCGCTTCCCACGAACACCGGCGGAGGCGAACTCTCCGGGTATTACATGTGGGGCATGACGCCTCTCAGCGAGGCCGTCATCCAGGGCCGCGGCGCAGGCGGTGAGCGCCAGGTCGCAAAGAACGACGTCATCCTCTGCACGGGCAACGGCGGCAGCCTCAACTACCACGCGGCCCTCATCTTCAGCCCGCACGCGAACTGAGAAATCTCATGACGCAACCTCCTGTCACAAAGCCGCTACCCGAGCCCGACGACGCCTCCCGCGAATTTTGGGACGGTGCAGCCGCCGGCAAGTTGATGTTGATGCGCTGCGTGGACTGCGGAACGTGGCGCCTCCCACCGCGCACACACTGCGACGAGTGCCTCTCGACCAATACCACCTGGCAACAGGCGAGCGGACGGGGCACGGTTCGCACGTTCGGGATCATGCACCAGCGCTACCACCCCGCCTTCGCCGCGGACCTCCCCTACAACATCACGATCGTTGAGCTGGAAGAAGGTCCCCGCATGCCGACCAACCTCGTCGGCATCAGCAACTCTGCCATCGAGGTGAACATGCCCGTTATTGTCGAGTGGGAGCGCCACAGTGACGTGACCATCCCCAAATTCCGGCCTGCATAGGCCCTCAGACCGCCCACTGCCAGATTCGGCGAAAGGCTTATGGCAACTTCTGGGCTTAACACTTGACCGCGCGTTATAGTTGCTCTGGCGGGCGGGACGGCGAATGCAGAACCACCCTCAACTCGACATCGTCCTCTGGTCGAGCGATGTCTTTGCCCTTGCAGATTTCCTCACTGCCATAACCGGCATCGACGTCCTTCAACGGCATCCTGGTTATGTCGCGTTCGAGGTGGGCGGCATGCGGCTCATGCTCCACGCCGACGAAGCCTATCGTGGCCACCCGTGGTACGACGCACTCCGGACAGAGGGCGCCGCCCGGGGCATCGGCACAGAGCTGCGCTTCCACGTGCCGGACCCCGAATCGGCCTACCGGGAGGCCCTCAAGCGGGGCGCCCAGGGTATCGCTCCTCCCTACGACAGCGGAAACGGAACCGAATGCACAGTCATGGGGCCAGATTGCTACCTCATCTCGCTGTGGCATGAATAGGGATATTGTGATCGTCTATGCGGGTTGTTCATGAGCCCCACATCAGTTCGTAAGATGATACTTTGTGAATGAAAGCACATTCACAAAGAGGCCCTACCATGAACTTCAATTACTCGACCGTCGCCTTGCAGGCCTTACCGGCCGAACCAGACGACACTGCGAAATTCCGCGAGCAGTACTACCGCGCCAGCTCAAAGCCTCAGCAGGCGGCTCCCGCAAACGACCGCTACGTGCGCCGAGATCCGCTGCTTCTCGAACGCGTGTGGATGCAGATCGGCCGCTTCGCCCGCGTAGCCTGACCGGCGTCGCTACCAGGCAGTCCAGCCGCCGTCCACAGCCAGCGTGTGCCCTGTCACGTAGTCGCTAGCGGCGCTCGCGAGAAAAATCACGGCCCCGGCCAACTCGTGCGGTTGGCCCCATCGCCGCATCGGCGTCCGCTCAGTGATGAACGCGTTCCGTTCCCGGTCCTCGAAGAGCGGCCGGGTCAGCTCCGTCTCGAAGTACGTCGGAGCGATGGCATTGACCTGCACTCCGGATGTCGCCCACTCCAACGCCAGGACTTTCGTCAGTTGTTCGATGGCGCCTTTCGAGCTGGCGTAGGCGGCCTGCGTCGCGAGGCCAACGCGCCCAAGGATGCTCGACAGGTTGATCACCTTGCCGGCCCCCCGCGCCACCATCTCCCTCCCCGCCGCGCGCGCACAGAGAAAGTAGCCCTGCAAATTCGTCGCCTGGACTCGCTGGAACTCCTCCAGCGATAGCTCGAGCACGGGTTTACGGATGTTGATGCCTGCGTTGTTCACGAGCACATCAATCTGGCCGAACTCCGCAATGGCAGACGCCACCAGCCGATCGCAGTCGGCTTCGGAGGTGCAATCGGCCGGTACGGCGATCGCCTTCCGCCCCAGCGTAACGATCTCAGAGCACAGCGACTCGAGTTCGGCCGGTGTGCGGCTGCTTGCCACGACGTCCGCCCCGGCCGCCGCCAGCGCCAGGGCCATCGTCCGTCCCAGGCCGCGCCCCGCACCGGTCACTATCGCGGTGCGCCCTGTCAGATCGAAGAGCTGAATGCCTCGGAGTTCAGGCCTGTCCACGACGTGCGAGTCTACCCGCAGCGGGCCGACGGCGCCCGTTCACTCGTACCTCAGCGCCTCGGCGACGGAGACGCGCGAGGCGGCCCGCGCCGGCACGTACGTCATCACCAACGATGCGACCAGCGCGAAGGCGGTTACACCGAATACCTGCAGCCACGGCACCGTGAACGAAATCCCCTTCGATGTTTCCCCGAACTCGCCGCTCGTGAACAGGCTCCAGGCGAACGTCAGTCCCAGCCCCAGCCCCAGCACAATCCCCGACAGCGCGATGAAGCCCGACTCCAGCAGGAAGCTAAGTTGAACCATGGAGCGTTGGTACCCGATCGCACGCAGCATTCCAATCTGCTGCCGGCGCTCCACGACCGCCCGGAACGCGATTACGCCGAGTGCAGCGATTCCCACGAGCAGGCCGAGCGCAAGGAAGCCCTGGAACATGTTGAGGAAGCCGCGATTGATAGCCTGGTTGTCATCGATGATCTTCGAGAGGGAATCGGCCGAGACGCGAATCAGTGTCGCTTCCACGTGATTGGCGTAGGTCTTCGCGTCCACGCCGTAAGCCAGTTTCAGGAAGAAGGCCTGCCCTTTTGAATCCGGGTACAGCTGCAGGAAGTCGTTGCGCGAAAGGATGATGTCGGGCCAGAACGTGGCGCCCGAACTCTTCATCTGGCCGATCACCGTGATCTCGTGTTGTTGCCCGGAGCCCGGCTCACGCACGACCAGCTTGAACGGCGTGAAGCCGGCGCTCGTGTAGCCCGAGTCAAGTTCCAGCGGGTTGTCGATTCCCGGCCCCCCGAAGCCCTGGTTCCCCGTCGTCAGCGCCGCCGGGATTACCGCGAGATCCTGGTTTTGTTTGAGCGCCTGCCAGACGTCCGCGTCGGTGGCATAGCCGGCAGCACGGAACTGCAAGGGAACACCGTTGCTATCGAGGAAGTCATCGGCCGCGCCGGCCATCGGGTAATGTTTGAACTCGTCGGCCGGGTCGCTTGGGAGCGGTTTGTTCGGGTCCTTGATGTCTACCTCATCGGCGGTGGCTGTCCGCAGTTCGCCAATGGCCGCGATCTTGGACACATCGGTTTGGAGGTTCGCGGGAGTATCCGCGTTCGCCTGCTGGATGGCCGACTTCAGGTCCTTAATGCGGTTGTTGCCGCTCACCGCCACCCGCACATCGTACCCACCCTTGGCGTCAGTCCCGCTGAATGCCTTGCTGAAGTTGGTGTTGAGCGCGGACTGCATCGACAGCACGAACATGATCAGTCCGATCATGGCGATGGTGAGACCGGTCCGGAATCGCGATTGCAGCGGGTAGGCCACGGCGGTCTTCACCGCCGGGGTAATCCGGCCGATTCGCGCGCCGGCGAGGGCGACGAACGGCAAGATGACGTCCGCGTTGTACACGACGATGAACGTCCCGGCGGTGACCATCGTCGCCCCGCTCAGGAAGAACATCTCGGTCCCGGCGTTCAGCTTGCCGACGAGGAACTCCAGCCGTCCGCCGGGCAGCAGGTACCACAACACGAGCAGCGCCGCGCTGATGGCGGTAAACGACAGGCGCTCATGCACTCGGAAGTACTGCAGCGTCACCGCCGCCCAGAGCGCCACCAGCGACGCCCCAAGGCCGAACAGAAACATGGATTCGGCCTCCATGCCCCATTGGATGAGGAGCGCGCCGATTACCAACCCGACGACTCCGACGGCCACGCTCCATGAGACTTGGCGATTCCGGTCCTGCAGGGCCGCCAGGACGACTCCGAGCGGGGCAATGACGATACCCAGCCCGATGAGCCACAGCGGCATACCGGCCGGCCGCCGATCTCGCGTGAGCCGCACCACGAGCATCGCGAGCAGGTAGCCGACCAGGATGACCACACCTATCCCGGCGAGCAGCAGCACAGCGCCAACGATGATCGGCCAGACCGGAATGTGCTCGCCTTCCTTGCGCTCCGCTCGGGAGGCCCCGAAGTTGCTGTTCCTCAGCATCGGCAGCCACGGGCCGGCGATGCCGGAGACCGCCGCCAGCAAGAACAGCGCGGACAGCCCCGAGCCGCGGAAGTGAATCGCGGCCAGGACAGACACAAGGGTGACCCCGAACGCCGCGAACCCGTTGAGGGCAGCACGCAGGTATCCCCGCCACGTCGCCTGCTCCGGGTTCGCCCGATGAGACTCCGGCAGATCGCGGATCGCCGCCACGATGTTGATTCGGCTCGCGCGCCACGAGGCCAGGAAGACCACGATAAACGTCGTAATGACGCCCAGGCAGAAGGCGACGACAAGGCTGCGCGCCGCAACCGTGAACCGGAGATCGAGCCCAAGTTGGTCTCCCGCCACGTATTTGACGAAGCTGATCATGGCCGCCGCCACCCCGACGCCAGCGAAGAGGCCAACGATTGCTGACCCGAGGTCATACCCCATGCCCTCGGCCAGGAAGCTCTCAACAATCTGCCGCCGCTTGGCTCCTACGGCGCGAGCCATGCCCATCTCCGGCTTCCGCTCCGCAGCCAACATGATGAAGATCAGGAAGATCAGGAGCACCCCGGCCGCGATCGAAAAGAGCCCGATCACGATGAAGAGCGTGGTGAAGACGTTTCCAATGAGTTCCGCTGTGTTCAGCAGATCCCGCTTCAGTTCGGTCACCTTGTATGGCGTGCCCGCAAGAGCACTCTCGAGTTCCGTCTTCACCTGCGCCGACGCCCCGAGGCCGCCCCGCGTTGAGCCGTCGTTCGACACCCCGATGAAGTCGACTGCGTCCGTCCGCCCGACGAGGGTGCTCAGGAATTCGTAGTTCACCGCTGCGCCTTCGCGCGAAAACGGATCGGCTGTTCCACCGAAGCTCGTATCGGGCACGATCGCCGTGACCCGCAACTCCACGGGCTGATTGTTGTAGAACACCTGCACGGTGTCGCCAATCTGCGCCTCGATCTTGTCGCGCAGGCTTTTGTTCAGGGCTATCTCATCCGGACCCAGCACGACCTGGTGCCCGTCGACATCCTTCAGCCCCCCGAACGGGTCCAGGCTTCCCGGCGTCGCTGCGGTGAGCCGCGAGAACGCCTGGTTGAGCCGCGTCCGCGTATCGAGCACCGGCATGTTCTCGCGGATGTACGGGATGAAGCCCTTGATATTCGGATCGTTAGCGAACTGTTGTTTGAGCTTCTCAACGGTAGTCAGCGGGATGGTCTGTTGGTCGGTCGGCGCGGGATTGCGGGCAGCATCCCACTGCACGATTTCGTCCATCGGACCCAGGATTCCGTACACCTCGTTGGTGACGCTGCTGGTCATGGTATCGCCGGTGCCGAAGGCAGCCGTGATGATCAGCGTCGAGAGCATCAGCCCGACGATGATGAGTACCGTCTGCGCCTTCCGGCGCGGGATGTTGCGCAGCCCGTTCTTGAACATCACAGGGTTGCGCCACGCGATGAACGCCACGACGAGAAAAACCAGGCCGGTGACCGCCGCGCAGATTACCGCGATGGTCGTCATCGAGACGCCGAATAATTCGTTCATGGAGCGTCAGTGACCCGCCGCGACCGCGGCCATCTCGGCCTGGCTATCCTCGCGCACGATCAGTCCGTCGGCCATCTGAATCGTCCGGTGGCAGCGCGCCGCAACCTTGGGATCGTGCGTCACGATTACGCAGCTCTGGTGCTCCTCATCGTTGAGTTGGACGATCAAGTCCATGATTTCCGTGGCCGTCCCCGAGTCCAGGGCGCCTGTCGGCTCGTCCGCCCAGACGATTGCCGGCCGGTTCACCAGGGCGCGTGCGATCGTGACACGCTGACGTTGCCCACCGGAGAGCTGGGATGGCCGCTGGTTGGCATGCTCCCGGAGGCGCACCTTTTCGAGCGACTCGAGCGCCTTCTCCCGGGCAAGCTTCGGCTTCGTTCCTGAAACGATCAGCGGCAGTTCGACGTTTTCCGCGGCGCTCAGAACCGGGAGCAGGTTGTACGTCTGGAACACGAACCCCATATCGCGCGCACGGAACTCAGTCTTTTTGTCGTCGGCCATCCGTGTAATGTCGACGCCATTGATGAGCACCAACCCGCTGTCGAAGTCGTCGAGCCCGGAGAGGCTGTTCAGCAACGTCGTCTTCCCGCAGCCCGAAGGACCCATGATCGCAACCATCTCGCCGCGGCGGACTTCGAGGCTAACGCCCTTCAGCGCCTGGACTCTGAGCGTGCCGGTGTCGTATGTCTTGACCACGTCACGGGCTTCGATGACGACCGTTCCGATGGCAGGCGTAGCGCCGGACGTGGTCATGTACTGATGCCTCCTTGGTTCCCTGAAAAGAGGGCGCGAGAAACCGCCCCTGGTCTAGTCATGCTCCGCAAACTAGGTTAGGCGATTCGCCGGGGTAAACAAGGGAACAGGCCCGGTCCGCTCATTCGACCACGGCTATTTCCATGGGAATCGATAGGCCATCTTTATCGAATCCCCACGCACCCCAGCGGCGTGCCTCAGCGGGCAACGCTTCGGCATCGAACACGTACACGGGACGTTTCGCGACCACGAACTCCCCCATGCGGCCCGGGCCGAGCGCCAGCACGCGGTCGCGAGCGTCTGCTGTGTCACGCCAGATTGCGTCCACGTCGAAGCCCATCGCACCGCCGCGATACGGTTCCATGTACGCGAGCGCTGTCCGGCAAAGACGCTCGGCGCCGACGTAATTGCCGCGAGAGATGTGTACGAACGCCGCCGCGACCTGTATCAGCCCTTTGTAGAGGTCCCGGACCTCACCCTGTTCCTCCTGCCAGATCTCCTCCAGCGATTCGTGGCACTCGAAGAACCGCTCGCTGTTGAACTCGTCGCACGCCCGCTGGAAGTTCCCGGGGACGGTAATGGTCTTGTAGACCAACTGTTTCCTACGACGCGGACCAGAAGATGGCGCAGGGGATGAACTCACCCGCCCAGCCTACCAGCGGGATGCACGCAACGGATCCGACAGGGAGAATAGCTGGTGCCATCCGGCACGAGGTCACATCCATGGCAGTTGCGCCCGCCGCCCCCGAACACGCAGAACATCCGACGGACGAAGGTCACCACGCGCCTGTCGAGGCCGGCGCCGCCCCCACCCACCTGGACGTTCGTGAGCGCTTCTCGTTCGCGCAGATGGCATTCGCCTGGGCTCTTGGCGCGATCGCCATCGTCGCCGGCATCGTGCTCGGCCTGACAGTCGTCAATAACTAGTCAGCCGCCAAAATTTAAGCACACTTCACGTAAGGAAGCCGCCCCGGCGCCGATCGCCCTGTATGATCCCGGAAATGGAGACGACGTCGCCCCCCGTCGCCGAGCCGGGTTCCCGTATCCTTCTGCGAGCCACCAAGTACGACGGTGCCGCACACTGGATTCAGCCCTTCCAGGTGGTATCCGACGACGGCACGTTGCTCGTCACGCGCTACCGGGCCCGCACCCCGATCTACACGAGCAGGGGCGAATTCCGATCGCCGTACGACAGCCTGGTCTACTTCTGGCGTAACCGCTGGTACAACGTCTTCAGGCTCTCCCGTCCCGGATGTTCGTTGGCGCTTTGGTACTGCAACATCACCACGCCGCCGATCTTCGACGGATGCCAGCTCGGCTACGTCGACCTGGACCTGGATGTCGCCGTAAAGCCGGACGGCGCCATCGACCTGCTCGACGAAGACGAATTCTCCGTGCACCAGCGCAAGTACGGCTATCCCGACGACGTGATCGCCTCTGCCGAGCAGGCCGCGCGCGACGTGTCCGAGCTCGCACGGAGCAGGCAGTTCCCGTTCGACCAGGGCTAACGCCGGAGCTTCCCTTCTCTCATTTCGCCCGGGCCACTACGCTATGTCGCATGCCCGATGCCCGCGACATACGCGCCCACCTTGAAAAGCTCGTCAGCAGCGGCGTCGCCGCTGCCATCGCGGCGGGCGACCTCCCCGACGTCCCCGCCCCAGGATCGGCCATAGAGCGTCCGAAAGACCCCGCCAACGGCGATTTCGCCAGCACGCTTCCCCTCCGTCTCGCTCGCGCTGCGATGAAATCCCCGCTCGAAATTGCTGCGGCCATCGCCCGGCATATTCCCGCCGACGCGAGCATCGACCCGCCAGCCGTCGCGCCGCCCGGGTTCATCAACATTCGGCTGTCGCCACTCTTCCTCCAGCAGCAGGTCGAGACGACGATCCGCCTCGGCGCCGGCTACGCCAACCTCGCCATCGGCGAGGGCCGCAAGGCTCAGGTCGAGTTCGTTAGCGCGAACCCCACTGGTCCGCTTCACGTCGGCAACGGCCGCGGCGCCGCTATCGGGGATGCCCTGGCGTCCGCGCTCTCCGCAGCCGGGTACGCTGTGAGTCGCGAATATTATGTCAATGATGCCGGGACTCAGACCGACACGTTCGCCGAAACGCTCTACGCCCGGTACCAGCAACTGTTCGGCCGCGAAGTAGACATCCCCAAGGACGGCTATCCCGGCGAGTACGTCATCGACCTCGCCAACGAAATCAGGAACGAGGCGGGTGATGCCTTCCTGGCGGCGCCGGGCGAACCGGCGTCCTCGGACTTCGCCACCCTCGGTATCGAGATGATGGTCCGCCACATCCGCCGGACGCTGGATAGCTTCGGCGTCCGTTACGACCGCTGGTTCAGTGAGCGTTCGCTGTACGACCCCGAAGGCGCGTCGGCCTCCGTCATGGGCATCCTTCGCGAAAAGGGAGCCCTCGTTGAACGAGAAGGCGCCCTCTGGTTCAACTCGAGCGAGCTCGGCGAGGACAAGGACAACGTCGTCATCCGCTCCGACGGCCGGCCGACCTACTACGCGAGCGATATCGCCTACCACTGGGACAAGTTCATCCGCCGCGGCTTCGACCTCGTCATCGACGTCTGGGGAGCCGACCACCACGGTCATGTCTCGCGGTTGAAGACCGCCACGGGTGCGGTCGGCGGAAACCCGGACGCCCTCCAGGTGCTGCTTTATCAGTTGGTCTTCCTCAAGCGGGGCGGTGACGCAGTGAAAATCGCCAAGCGCTCCGGCGAGTTCGTCACTTTGGATGAGTTGATTGGCGACGTCGGCAAGGATGCGGCGCGCTTCTTCTTCTTGCTTCGCTCACCCGGGGCGCAGATGGACTTCGACCTCGACCTCGCGGTCACGCAATCGAACGAGAATCCCGTCTTTTACGTGCAGTACGCCCACGCCCGGCTGGCCGGCATCCTCGCCCGTGCGGAGGAGCAGGGAATCTCCGCCGAGGGCGGCGACGTAGCGCTCCTCACGCAGCCCCACGAACTGGCTCTCGTGCGGGAAATGATGCGACTCGCCGACGTCATCGAGACGGTCGCCACGACGTTCGAGCCCCAGCATCTGCCGCACTACGCCATGTCGCTGGCGACCGCGTTCACGGCGTTCAACGATGCCTACAAGCAGGCCAACGATTCGTCGCTCAAAGTGATCACCGAAGACCGCGAGCTCACTCGGGCGCGGCTCCGACTCGTGTTGGCCGCGAAGATCTCGTTGGCGCGAGTGCTCGAGCTTATGGGGATGACAGCTCCCGACCGGATGTAGCGGCCAGCAACGGCGTCACGATGGCGCCGTGCTCGTCACAACCGAAGACGCTGTAGCCCGAGGGTCCGTACCGCCAGCAGTGGTAGGCGACCCAGGCGCACGTCACCGCGTCCAGCCGGTCTTCCAGGTTCTTGAGCATCGGTCCGGAGACCTCGACCGCCCGGGCGTCGAAGACCCCCTCGGTGCGAAGCGACTCGCACAGCCGGGGAGCCTCTCGATCGAGCAGCGCCGCAAGGTACCGCTGGTATTCGGCCATGCCCGCCCGTCGCGCTGCCAGGACACCCTTCTTGTATTTCAGTCGCTCCGCGAGCCGAAAGAAGACGACGTGCGCCGGGTGCGGGAACACCTCAACGGCAACGCGGCCATGGGCATGGTGGCTGAGCGCGGACGGCACGACCCGGAAGCCCCGTTTCCCAAGCTCCATGGCGAGATTCGGCCCGGCGAGCCCGTTCATCCTCGTAAGGAAACCAAGGTTTGCCGAATAGGCCGAGGCCCGGTATTTCCCGAACACTCTCGCCAACTCCGCCTCCGCGCGCCGGTCATCGGTGACCACCAGCGGCGCGTCGATCGCCACCACGACGTCATCTCCGAACGACTCGCAGAAGTTCGCGAACGCGGCAGGCGTGGCCGTCTCACACGACAGCTCGACAAGGCGCAACCCGGTTTCGTCGCCCTCGAATACGCAAATACCGGTTGCGTGATGCGGCGTCCACGCCAGGTCGAGTCCGATGAATGCGGGCATCGCGCCATGCTAAGCGACGGCGCAAGATGGCGGGGGAGGGCGCATGGCCGACCGAAACGTTCAGCTACCGAGGTCGGTCACCGGCCGGACGCCCCTCGAGGTCGCTCGGCTTTGCGCCACGGACGCTCGCGACCTCATTCGCCCGGCCTTCGGCCATGTCGCCGTTTCCGGCGTCAAGGGACGCGGCAACGTAGTGACGGACGTCGATCTCGCCGTGGAACGAGCGACGATCGCCCGCCTCGCCGCCGAGTTCCCCAGTCACGCAGTGCTCAGCGAAGAGACGGCCGCCGAGACACGCTCCGACGGCTGGATGTGGGTCGTCGATCCGATTGATGGCACCAAGAACTTCTCACGTGGAATCCCACATTTCTGCTTCAGCATCGCCCTGTGCTACGACGCCGCGCCCCTTCTGGGGCTAACTCTGAATCCGATCCTCGAGGAGGAGTTCGCGGCCGTTCGGGCCGAAGGCTGCCGACTGAACGGGAGCGTCGTGCACGTTTCCGACGCGCAGTCAGTACAAGACTCGGTAGTGGCAATCGACCTCGGCTACGACGATCGCCGCGGAGCATTGAACCTGGACCTCGCCCGTGCGCTCTGGCCGGGAATGCAGGGCCTCCGTGTCCCGGGATCAGCCGCGCTCGAGTTCGCGTTCCTCGCAGCCGGACGGTGGGATCTCTATCTCCATAGCGACCTTCAGCCCTGGGACGTCGCCGCCGGCATCGTCCTCGTCGGGGAAGCGGGCGGGCTTGTGACGGACCGCGACGGGTCGCCGGCGACGATCTTTTCGCGGGCGACGGTGGCCGCCACGCCGGCAGTTCACGCGGACTTCCTCGCGCTGGCCGGAGATCGGCCGTGGCAGCCATAATGGGCCGCCACTCTGTACTGGAGCGCCGATGACCGCTGCATCTGCCCTCTCGCCGGTGTTCCAGCTCGCCGAGGATTACGTTGTCCGGTACGCGGCCCTCAACCCGGTGAGTGCCACCGCGCTCGGGATAGCAGGGCACGACACCGAGATGCCGGATCTCTCGCCCGAAGGATACGCGGCGGTCGCCGCGCTCCAGCGAGCGACACTGGAACGAGCGAGAACCGCGCCGGTCCTGAGCGAACGCGACCGCATTGCGAAGGACAACCTCATCGAGCACCTGGAGCTCAGGCTTGAGCAGTTCGACGCGGGCGAGCACCTCATCGCGTCGAGCACCATCGGCAACGCGGCCGGTGCCGTTCGACGCGTTTTCGACGTCATGCCGCGCGAGACGCCCTCCGACTGGGAGGTGATCGCGAAACGCCTGACCCTCGTTCCGGCCGCCTTGGCCTCGTTCGAGCAGACGCTGGCCGAGGGACTTCGCAAGGGGAAAGCTGGCGCTCGCCGCCAGGTGCTGGAGGCGGCTCGCCAGGCATCCGTCTATGCCGGCGAGGACGGCACCACTCCGTTCTTCGAAAGCCTTGTTGCCGGGTCCGATAGGCCCGACGCGCTACGCAGCGACCTCGGGCGCGCCGCAGTCGCAGCTACCTCTGCCTATTCGGCCCACGCCCGTTACCTGCGCGAGACATACCTCGACGCCGCACCCGAGCGCGACGCGGTCGGTCGTGACCGATACCAGCTGAACTCTCGCGCCTCCAATGGCATCACACTGGACCTCGAGGAAACGTACAAGTGGGGATGGGATGAGCTCTACCGCATCGAGGACGAGATGCGCCGTACCTGCGACCACATCCGTCCGGGGAGCTCGATCGAAGAGACCAAGGCCTTCCTCGAGACGGACCCCTCGCGTGCGGTCGACGGCGTCGAGGCGTTTCGCCAATGGATGCAGGACCTCCAGGATCGAACAATTGACGAGCTCGATGGTGTCCACTTCGACATTCCCGCGCCACTCCGCCGTATCGAGGCGATGATCGCGCCACCCGGCGGTGCCCTCGCGATGTACTACACCGGGCCGGCCGAGGACTTCTCGCGTCCCGGTCGGACCTGGTATCCAACCGGCGGCAAGACCCGGTTCCCCCTGTGGGGCGAGGTCTCGATTGCCTATCACGAAGGTGTGCCCGGCCACCACTTCGAACGAGCAACGGCAAAATACCTCTCAAACGAGCTTTCCCGCGTCCAGCGCCTGATGGGCGGCACTTCCGGCTACGTTGAGGGCTGGGCGCTCTACGCCGAGCGGTTGATGAGCGAGCTCGGATACCTCGAAAATCCCGATTACTATCTCGGTATGCTGCGCGCGCAGGCGATGCGTGCCGTCCGCGTCATCATCGACATTGGCATGCACCTGGAGCTCGAAATCCCACGCACCGAGCAGTTCCACCCTGGCGAGCGCTGGACCGCCGAACTGGGACAGGAGTTCGCCAACACCCGGTCGCAGTTCCCGCTGGATTTCATGAAGAGCGAGGTAACCCGGTACCTTGGGTCGCCTGGGCAGGCGATTAGCTACAAGGTCGGCGAGCGCTGCTGGCTCGAGGCCCGTGAAGCCTCCCGCCGCAAGGCCGGCGCTGCGTTTGACTTGAAAGAATGGCATCGCGCAGCGTTGAACCTGGGGCCGATGGGTCTGGCGCAACTCCAGCGCGAGTTGGCGACGGTCTAGCTCGTGCTCATCGTCCTGCCATCCATCGTTTCGGGCCTGGGCGTCGCATTTCTGCTCGCCGGAATATTCGTGGACCAGACCCTGCTCCGCGTCATCTTCGTCAGCATCGGTGCACTTCTGCTCTGGCTCGACTTCTTCATCACGATGGCGATCTTTCGGTTCACCGTGCGCGACATCAACCGGCGGCTTGCGAACATCGAAGAGCAGTCGCTACACCGCTGACAGGAAGACGACCGCCAGGATTCCGGTGCCGACTGCCAGCAATCCGAACAGCCCGTCCCGCCCGAAGAATATCGGCGCCCGTGGCGCCAGCATCGCTACCACGGCGCCATCGGCGGCGGCGATCGCAGCCGTACCCGCGTCTCGGGCCAGGAGCACCAACGCCGCCGCGCTTGCCGCGAAGCCGAACAGGGCAATGGCGGCCGCTCGCGATTTCCTCTCGCCGATCCGTGCCGTAATGCCACCGCTCCCGGCGTCCCCGTCCGACGAACTATCCGGCGCCTGGTTCGCTGCATGGAGCGACAGGCCCAGCAAGGCTCCAAGCGGGAATACCCACCACAAGAGGTCGTCCCAGGCGTCAGCGGCGACGTACACCCAGACCGGCACGAGCGGAAACGCAATCGAGTACGGCAACCAACTCCACGCCGTTCGCTTGAAGTGAACGTCGTACAGGAGCCCACAGAGCAGACCGCCCACTCCGATCAGCCACGCGCCCGTTGGAAGCGTCGCTGTGACAAGCAGACCCACGCCCGCGCAACACGCGGCCGCCAAAACGGCGGCACGGCGGGAAACGCGCCCCGAGGCAAGGGGCTTCCACGGCTTTGCCACGCGGTCGTCTTTAGCATCGACGACATCGTTCGCAATGCCGATCGAGAACTGGTACGCCAGCATCCCCAGCCCGAGGCGCAACGGGAGTCCCGGGGACGCATCCCCGTCCGCAACCAACGCCAGTCCGGCCGTAAGTACGGCCACGAGAATCGAGGGGAACGGGTGGACAAGCCGAAGGAATCCCCGCACGCGGCCGCCCGCCTTCGTCGAAGTTCTGTGGCCGGTCATGCCCCGCGTGCGCGCCATTCGCCCAGCATACGGGCCGTCATGACTCGCGCATCGTCGGCATCGCATCGGCTATCGGCGTGGGGATGGCGCCCGTAGACTTCCTCGCATGAAAGCCGAAATCGTCGCTATTGGCACCGAGATTCTCCTCGGCGAGATCGTCGATACGAACAGCGCCTACATCGCCCGGCAGCTCCCTGAACTCGGCATCGACCTTTTTTACAAGTCCGTGGTGGGCGATAACCGCGGACGTATCGTCGAGACCTTCCGCCGGGCGTGGGATCGCTCTGACCTCATCGTCGTCACCGGTGGTCTCGGCCCAACCGACGACGACATGACACGTGAGGGCATCGCGGAGATGCTCGGTGAGACGCCTTTCGTCGATGAGGGACTCGAAGAGCATCTCCGCAGCTTCTTCGCGGGACGCGGCTATCCGATGCCGGAGTCGAACATCAAGCAAGCCTGGCTGATCCCGAGTGCGCGCACGCTGCCGAATCCGCGCGGCACCGCCCCGGGCTGGTGGGTGGAGCGCGAGGGCCGCATCCTTGTGACGATGCCCGGCGTCCCGCCCGAGATGGAACGCATGTGGACGAACGAGGTTCGCCCAGAGCTCGAGAAGCGATCAGACGGCGCCGTCCTCGTCACGCGCACGCTCAAGACGGTCGGCATCGGTGAAGGCACCGTCGACGAGATGGCCCGGCCGGTCTACGCCATGCCCGGCATCGGCGTTGGCACGTACGCGCGCGCCGACGGAGTCCACCTGAGAATCGGCGCTAAGGCGGCCACGCGGGAGGAGGCATGGGGCCGCATCCGCCCGGCAGAAGAAGAGCTCGACCGCATCTTTGGCAACGCCATCTGGGGCCGTGATGAGGACACCCTCGAAGGCTGGATAGCCGATGCGATGCTCGAGGCCGGCACAACGCTAGCCGTCATGGAGTCGTGCACGGGCGGGCTCCTCGCCAGCACCTTGACGGACGTGCCCGGCGCGGCGGGCTACTTCATCGGCGGCTTAGTCACGTATCAGACACAGCAGAAGATCGACGTTGGCGTCCCGGCCGAAATCATCGAGGAGTTCGGCGTCATCTCGCCCGAAACCGCAAAGGCAATGGCGTCCACCGTGCGCAAGCACATCGGCACGGCCTACGGCGTCGGCATCACGGGCGTCGCAGGCCCCGATCCGCAGGACGGCGTGGAACCCGGCACCGTTCATGTCGGCGTAAGCTGCCCGGACGGCAGCGAAGCGTCGCTCAGCATCCGCATCAATACTGGCCGCGCCGCCGTAAAACGCCGGGCAGTGACAACCGCGCTCTTGCTCCTGCGGCGCGCAATTCTTGGAGAGGTGCACTGATGCCAACAAACGAGGAGATCGTGACAGCGTTCTGCAGGGAATTCGACGCTCCCGCGCCGAATCCCGCGAAGCTGGGCGCCTATTTCACGGACGATGCCGTTTATCACAACATGCCGCTCGAACCGGTGCGCGGCCGTGCGGCAATCGAGGCGGTGCTCGGTGGACTGACCGGCGCCATGGCGTCCCGCGGCTGGGAGGTCGTTCACCAGGTCGCCGCCGGTGACCTCGTCATGAACGAGCGCATCGACCGCTTCCGTGCCGGCGACAAAGACATCGCCCTCCCCGTGACCGGCGTTTTCGAACTCCGCGACGGCAAGATCTCCGCCTGGCGCGACTACTTCGACCTCACCACCTGGCAGAAACAAACCAGCTAGACGCTTGCCTTAGCAGAGGGCCGGCATGACCTCTTCGACGAAGCGCGCTTCCGCGTCGGACGCAGCCGCTGGATCCACCTCCCGAGTCGGACCGACGACGACCAGCCGCTCCACGCCGAGGCTGACCAACGCCTTCAGTCGCTCGATGCAGTACGCGCTCGGCCCGAAGATTCCGAACTCCGTGGCGAACTGCGACGTGATGGTCGCCGCCTGCGGACTCCCCGCCCGGCTGTGGCGCGTCATGTCATAGGCATCGTGAATGGCCTCCGTCGTCGCGCGCTGGGCGTCGGAAGCCGGGCCGACCGTCCGCCCATACATCGCCTGGAACCTCCCAAAGAGCGAGAGGCCGCCTTCTCCGAGCCGGCGCGCGACTTCGGGGTCGTCGTGAGCCACTACGTTCACGTAGGCGCCGAACGGCAGCGGGTCGTCGTTCCCTGCGGCGATACGCGCGCCACTGGCCGTCTCCATTCCCCAGCGCACCCGCACGGGATCCGCCCCGACGGCGAGCGTCACGCGGTCGGCTAGCCGGCCGGCCAGCCGGATGACCTTCGGTCCCGTCGCGGCAACGTCGACCGGAACCTTCGGAAACCGGCCAGGCCGAAGCCATTCGATGCGCGACGACGTCGGGACATTGGCCAGGCCCAGCGTGGCCACATTTCCGGAGGGTTCGAACGGTACGTCCTCCCCGCGAAGATACCCCTGGAGTTGGGCAACGTAGTTCTCGAACACGGCCACCGGCGCCGGGGCGAACCCAAGGTGCGCCAGTGCTGAATCTCCGCGCCCGATTCCGAGCACGGCGCGCCCGCCCGATTCCGCGTGCACGGTTGAGATCGCACAGGCGGTCACCGCCGCGTGCCGCGTGAACGGATTCGTCACCCCGGTGCCCAGGAGAATCCGGTCCGTCTCTTTCGCGGCGAGCGTCAGCGCGGCGTAGCAATCGCCGGAGAGGTTCTGCGAGTCCACGATGGTGATGCCGTCGTAACCGGCCTGCTCCGCCTGCTGAGCACGGTGCACGAACGCCCGCGGCAGCCCCGCGCCGCTTGTCCAGATCTCAACCATGGTTCCTCACTCCTAGCGAGGCAGCCCGAGGCCGCGCGTCGCGATAATGTTCCGTTGGATCTCGCTTGTGCCGCCGGCAATCGTCCGCGGCACCGTGGTGAGATAGGTCAGCGCAAACTGCGCCTGCATCTTCGCCGCCGGCGAGCCCGGCATGAGCGCGCCCGCCATCCCGAGAATGTGCAGACCCGTCCCGGCGATGCGCTGATCAAGCTCGCTGAGAAAGAGCTTCAACAGGCTCGCCTCCTGGTTAGGCACTCCTCCCGTTGCCAGGATCGATGCCACCCGGAGGCTCAGCATCGTCGCCACTTCGACCTCGATCCGAAGTTGGGCCAGCCGCGCGCGGCCGGGATCAGTGCGGCGGCGGCCCCGTTCACGCAGGAGCGTGGCCAGATCGTCCACGGTCCGCCGCGCGCCCCCGGCGTTCGCGATGTTCGAACGCTCCAGGTCCAGCGTCGTCGTCGCCATGTACCACCCGCGGTTCACCTCTCCCAGGAGTGCATCCGCGGGCATCCGCACGTTGTCGAAAAAGAACTGTCCGAATCCGGCCCGGCCCGCGATATTCCGGAGCTGGTGGAAGCTGACCCCCGGAGACTTGAGGTCGAGAAGGAAGTAACTGATTCCCTTGTGTTTCGGCGCATCGACATCGCTGCGCGCAAGCACGTACATCCAGTCGGCGTAGTGGCCGTGGCTCGTCCAGATCTTCGTCCCGTTGAGGATCCAGTCGTCGCCATCGCGCGTCGCCGTCGTCCGCAAGCTTGCGAGATCGGAACCCGATCCGGGCTCGCTGAATCCCTGGCACCAAACCACGTCCCAGTTCGTGATCCCGGGCAGGTGGCGACGCTTCTGCTCCTCCGAGCCGTACATCATGATCGTCGGCCCTGCGTAGCCAACAGCTGGCCCACGGCCCCCGTTGGGCGCCCGGAAATACGCCATCTCTTCGCCAAACACCAGCTGCTCGACCGCGCCTATCCCCATGCCGCCGTGTTCAACGGGCCAGGCTGGAGCAATCCAGCCTTTCGCTGCGAGCAGCTTGTTGAACGCCTTGAGCCGGGGCGGATCCTCTTCCTCGGCGTAGGGGAAGCTTTCCATCTCGGGCGTCATCACCGACGTGAGCCACTCACGCACCTCGGTCCGAAGCGCCTGCTGAGCCGCTGAAAGCCGGAGATCCATGCGCGGGAGTCTAGGCCGCTATGACCGCGATGTCAGCGCAGCCAGTTCGGGCACGGCCTCCGACAGCGTGCGGATGCGATAGACGTTCTTTTCGGCGCCGAGCCACCGATTCCGCCACCAGTCCACGAGAAACACCGCGGGAATGAGCTCGGCGATCCACTGCGCCGTGTGCGGATCGTCCTCGAAGTGCGCCACGGAGCGGAGTTCGGTGACCATCCGCACCTTGAATTGTGCGGGTGTCTCGCGCCAGTCGGGGCGGAGGTGCAAAGCCGGCCGCACCCCGATGTATCGTTCGAACCAGTCCAGGGTGAGGCCAGCGGCGGCCGTTGATCGTGCCGACAGCACCTTGCAGTCGTAGGTCTCAGCAAGCGCAAGGAAGCCCTCTCGCGCCCCGGGCATTGCCTTCCGGCCCAGGTATCGCCAGCGCTCGGTGCGCCAGAGGAGACTCTTCTTACCGCCCGCATCGCGGCGCTTGCGTTGTCCACGGCCGGGATTGATGCCGAACGGCGGGCGGCAGATCACGCCGTCAAGATCGAATGTCAGCACCGGACGACCATCAGTCACGGGGCAATCCTAGCGGCTGGCGCGTAGCCGTTCGAGCCACGATTGTGCCCACGCATGGACGTTCTCACGGCGTGCGGCCTGGCTGCGGCGGCGTTCGCCGCCGGCGCCATCAATGCCGTGGCGGGTGGCGGATCCCTGGTCAGCTTTCCGGCCCTGCTCGCAGCCGGCTATGCGTCCAAGACAGCCAACGTGACCAACACCGTGGCACTCTGGCCGGGCTACGTCGGGGGATCCGTCGGCTACCGGCCCGAGCTCTCCCGGCAGCGCTCCCGCGTGATCCGGCTCACCGCCCCGAGTGTGCTGGGCGCCCTCGCCGGCTCCGCCATACTGCTGTCGACGCCCGAATCAGCGTTCTCGGCCCTCGTCCCCTTTCTCATCCTCTTCGCCTGCGCCGTGATGGCCTTCCAGGACCGGCTCGCAGCGTTCGCCCTTCATCATCGCCTCTCCTCTGAGGGCGGGGACCACGTGCCGGTCCCCCTCTACATCGCGATCTTCGTCCTGGCCGTCTACGGCGCGTATTTCGGCGCGGGGCTCGGCATCCTCGCGCTCGCTGTGCTCGGCATCTTCCTCCCCGATGACATCCAGCACTCCAACGCACTCAAGGGGATGTTCTCCTTGCTCGTCAACGCCGTCGCCGTCGTCTACTTCGCCCCTTTCGGACCTGTTCGCTGGCTTCCCGTTGCGATCATGTCCGTGGGCGCACTGGCCGGCGGGTACCTGGGCGTTGGTCTGGCGCGCAGGCTTGGTAAACGTTGGCTGCGCATTACCGTCATCAGCTACGGCGTCTTTGTCGCCGGGTTCTTGCTGCTCCACTGAGTCACGTTCGTCGCAAGCTCCGGCGTCCGTATAATCCCCGTCACCCGTCCCGAGGAGCGCCGTCGATGCTGTTCTCCGTTCGTCTCATCTCTCGCCAGCCCCACGACGTCTCCGCCGAAAACTGGCAGAGCATCGTCGCCGAGCAGCTTCGCGCCACGAAGGGCCAGTACGACCAGGGCAAGATCAGGGCTATCTACAGGGAGACGGGGGTCGGTGTCCTGGCGATCTACGATGCTGCCGATGCCCGCGAAATGGATCAGCTCATCGCGGCGCTTCCGATGTCGCGCTACTTCGCAGAGGTGACCGTGCATCCACTGTGGGACATGGCGCCCACGCTCCAGTCGGTGTAGCTCGGAGGATCTCGTGGCCGTCAAAGTCGTCATCGAGCGGCAGGTTCAGCCGGGCCAGGAACGGAGGGCACTTGAGATCCTCCGCCGGATTCGCGCGCGCTGCCTGGACGAGGCTGGCTACATCAGCGGCGAAACCCTCCGCGACAGCGAGGACGCTCACAGCATCGTCGTGATCAGCACGTGGTTCGGCCTCATGGATTGGCGCCAGTGGCACGCCTCCGATGACCGCGCGGCCTTTGAAACGCAACTACGGCCGTGCCTCGCCGCACCCGAACGGATTCGCGTCCTCCTGGAGGGCCTTTCCGAGCATCATTCCGGTGCCTGACGGCGGCTGCGACTTTGCGCATTTCCGCACAAGCGGTAGTATCGCCCGCGGAGGATACGGCCTGTGTCACCTGCGCTTGCGTTCCTGGGAGTTACGATACTCGGCACGTGGGGCCTCGCGTCCATCGGCCTTATCGTGGGCGGCATTTTCATGCTGTTCTTCCCGGGCGATCCGACGACCGCCTCCGGCCACACGCTCGGTGGCATCGTCCTCCTCGTGGCTGGCCTCGTTAGCGGCGGGATTATGCAGATCGTCGTCGCGCCTCTGCTAGGGCTCGACGCCCCGGTGCCATTCAAGGCGCGGGACCGCTTTCCCGAGGCGCGGCTCACCCGCTGGGGCAAAGCCGGGCTGCTCCGCGATTTCGTGGAGGGAATGCCCAAAGAGGTTCGCGTGCGCACCCAGCGCGTCACCATCGTCCGGCAGGGCAACGACATCTACGCGCTCAATGGCCTCTGCTCCCATGCGCGGCTCCCCCTGGGCGGCTTCCCCGGCTCTCCGATCCAGGCATATCCGGTGCAGGACAATTGCGTCATGTGCCCGTTCCACGGCGCACGCTTCGAAGTTTCCACGGGCAAAGTCGTCCGCCAACCGTTCGACAGCCAGTTCAACAACGACCATCCGTTCCTGGGCAAGCTGCAATCGAAGCTGTTCAAGGGGCTGGCGTTCGTTCCCATGCCCTACCAGGCGTTCCCTATCCCGAAGTTCGCGCGCCCCACGATGACGGCGGAGGACATCCAGACCTACCCCGTCCGCGTCGAAGATGGCGAAGTCCTGGTCGGCCTCCCCCGCTAACGGCTGACGCGCGCGCCGTCGTTCTGTAGGCTCGCCGCATGACCGATGAACTCGTGGCGCGCTGGCGTGAGCGGTTCCCGATCCTCTCGCGGAAAACCTATCTCATCAACAACTCTCTTGGCGCGATGCCCGGCTCGGTCGTCGACGCCTTTAACGAATACACGGACCTCTGGGCTACCGAAGGCGTCGTCGCCTGGGACACGTGGCTGCCGCTGGTCGACGAAGTGGCCGCCATCCTCGAGGACATCATTCACGCGCCTCGCGGCTCGATGACGATGGCCCAGAACGTCACGAACGCCATGGCGATGATCCTGTCCACGCTCGACTTCGGAGCACCCCGAAACCGCATCGTTCATTGCGCAGGCGAGTTCCCCACCGTCGAGTACCTCCTCGACGGCCAGCGCCGCATCGGCGCCGAAGTCGTCCGCGTCGGGACGCATCCACTCGTCTTCCCCGCCGACGAGCTCCTCGCCGCGATCGACGAGCGGACCTGCGTCCTGGTTCTCTCGCATGTGCTCTTCCGCACGGCGGAGCTCGTCGACGTTGTCCCGTTCGTGCGAAGGGCTCACGAAGTCGGCGCCGTCGTCATCCTCGACGCGTACCAGTCGCTCGGCGCGGTTCCCTTCGACGTCACGGACCTCGGCGTCGACTTCCTCGTCGGAGGTTCCGTGAAGTGGCTCTGCGGCGGTCCTGGCGCGGGCTATCTCTATGCTCACCCGGGCATCGTGGAGCGGTCGCAGCCGCGAGACGCCGGCTGGTTCTCACACGCTCGCCCGTTCGAGTTCGCCGCCCCACCGATCGAGTACGCGCCGGGCGTAGCCCGCTTCACCGGCGGCACGCCGAACATCCCCGCGTATTACCAGGCCCGCGAAGGCTATTCCATCGTCCGGGAAGTCGGCGTCGACGCCATCCGCAAAAACGCCGCCCGGCAGACTGAGATCATCCGCAAGGGCGCTCTCGACCGTGGGTTCATCGTCAACTCACCCGAGGCTTTCGCGAGCAGGGGCAACCATGTCACCGTGGACCTTCCCGGCGCCGAGCATGTGAAGGCCGAACTCATTCGGCGTGGCTTCGTCATCGACTACCGCCCGGGCGCCGGCATCCGCATCGCACCACACTTCTACAACACCGACGACGAGTGCCGCGCGATCATCGACGAGATGGGCGCCATCCAGCGCGCCGGGGTACTGCTCTAGCCGTACTTGAAGAAGCCCCGTCCCGTTTTCCGGCCGAGGTGGCCGAGCGATACCAGCCGCCGCAGTAACGTCGGCGCTTTGAAGCGGGGCTCTCCGTACTCCTCGAACATGCTCTCGGCGATGAGCTTGAGCGTGTCGAGGCCGATCAGATCGGCCGTCGCGAGCGGGCCCATCGTGTGATTCAGCCCAACTTTGCACGCGTTGTCGATGTCCTCCGCCGTCGCCACGCCGCTGTCCAGCAGGTCGATCGCGTCGAAGATGAACGGGACCAATAGCCGATTGGCGATGAACCCGGGAGTGTCCTTCACCTGCACCGGGACGCGGCCCATCTTTTCGCAGACCTGCAGCGCGTCATTCAGCGTGTCTTCCGTCGTGCTGGCGGTCGAGACGATCTCCACCAGCTTCAGCGCCCACGGCGGATTGAAGAAGTGGAGGCCAATCACTCGTTCCGGCCGGCCGCTGGCGGCAGCAAGGTCGCTCAGCGGCAGCGAGCTTGTGTTGCTGGCAAGCAGCGTGTCTTTGCGGCAGATCGCCCCGAGCCGCCGAAAGACACGGGTCTTCACATCCAGGTCTTCCACCACCGCCTCGATCACGGCGTCCACGCCGCCCAGCGAGCTGAGCGTGTCGAGATCACCAGTGCCGGAAAGCCGCCCACATGCAGCATCGCAATCCGCCTGGCTGATTCGACCACGTTCGGCCTCGCGCTCGAGGCGCCGCCGAATCCCCGCGATACCGGCGTCCACCCGCGCCTGGTCGACGTCGACCAGAGCGACATCAAAACCGCTGTACGCAGCTACCTGCGCGATGCCGCTCCCCATCACGCCCGAGCCGATTACGCCGACGGTTTGGATTCGCATGGGCTACCTCTCGTGCTATCGATCGATAGCTGAACTGAATCATATGGCGATTCGATCTTCCCCGCGCGGTCCGGCCGATAGCGCGTGCTATGCTCGCCTCATTGAACCCGTTGGCCGTGCGGCCGGAGCAGCTATTGTCAGCACCAGAACAGAGCCTCATCACCGATGAACATCGCGCCCAGATCGGCGTGAAGAGCGAGCCATCGACCATCACCGTGAAAGAATCCGACGCCAGGCGCATGCGTGACATCCTTGGCGACGCCGACCCCCGCTGGGCCGACGGAACCGGTATGGCGCCACCCTACGTCCTTGCGATGTTCACCGGCCCGCGCCGTGGCGGCCCGCACGTGCAGGTGCTACCCGGCGGCCTGCTCACACAACAGGAATGGAAGTTCAGCCGGCCTTTCAAGATCGGCGAGGAGCTCACCGCCATATCCCAGGTCTTCGATATTCGCGACCGCCTGGGGGGCCGCTACGGCTACAGCGTCCTCGTCACCTCAGGGACCGACTACTACGACAAGGACGGCAACCACGTCGCCGCCGCCATGGTTACCATCACGCAGTTCGACCCGAACAGCGCAAGGAGCAACGAGTGAGCCAGCGCTACTACGACGATATCAACGTCAACGACGAGCTGGAGCCGCTTGAACGCACTCCCACGGCCGACATGGCGATCGACTTCTTCGGACGCGACAACCCGACGAACCCGGCCTTTGCCGATGCTGAGGCGGGCAAGCGCATGGGCGTCGGCGGTGCCCTCGTCCCGGGCGTCCTCAAGATGTCGTGGATGACCCAGTACGTCAGCGACTGGGCAGGAGAGAAAGGCCACGTGCGCAATCTCCGCGTCGCCTTCCGGCGCCCGGACGTCGCTGATCGGCCCCTCACCCTGTCCGGCAGGGTGGTCGACAAGCGACAAGAGGATGGCAAGAACATCGTGGAGCTCGAGGTCGTGACCCTGGCCAACGGCGAACCGAGCGTGCGCGGCAACGTCCAGGTCGAGCTCCCCTCCCGCGCATAGTCGTCTCGAATCGCAGCCGGGAGAATCGGACCATGAAGCCGCTCGAAGGTTTGCGCGTGCTGGAAGTTGGCACGTTCGTCTCCGCGCCGTACTGCGGCAAGTTGTTCGCGGGCTACGGCGCCGAGGTCATCAAGGTCGAGCCCCCGGGTGGGGATATCGCCCGGGCACACGGACCGTTCAAGGACGGCGTCCCCAACCCCGAGACGAGTTCGCTGTTCCTCTACCTGAACACCACCAAGAAATCGGTCGAACTCGACATCTCGTCCCCGGGGGGCCGCGACGCCTTTTTGCGACTTGTTGCGAAGAGCGATGTCGTCATCGAGAACTACCGCCCGGCAGACGCGCGGGCGCTCGGCCTTTCGTACGACGCCTTACGAGCCGCGAATCCAAAAATCGTCCTCATCTCCGTTACCGCCTTCGGCCAGACAGGTCCGTACGCGGACTATCGCTCCAACAACCTCGTCGCCTTTGCCATGGGCGGCCAGATGTTCATCACCGGCACGCAGGAACAGGGCCCGCTGAAGAACGGCGGCTACCAGGCGGACTACCAGGGCGGCCTGAATGCGTTCTCCGCCGGCATGCTGGCTGTACTCGCAGCCGACCGCGACGGTTTTGGCCAGCACGTCGACATTAGCGTGCAGCAATGCATGGCCCCCATTCTCGAAGCCGGCATCCCCTACTACGCCTATATGGGCCGCTGGGCCGGCCTGCGCCGCGGCAATCACATGGCGAGCTTCATCGGCATCTACCCGTGCGCCGACGGCCACATCGGCATCCACGTCATGGCGCGCAACTGGAAGCCCTTCATCGAATGCATCCAGCGGCCCGACATCGGCGACGACCCTCGATTCGCAACGCAGGCGTCCCGCGCCCAGCACAACGACGAGCTCATGGGGGAGTTCTACGTGTGGGCCGCGGGCGAAAAGAAGCGCGACCTCTACGCCCGCGCCGGAGCGACGCGAGCGCCCATCGCTTTCGTCCACTCGATGGCGGATCTGCTGGAAAGCCCCCAACTTCGTGACCGCGGCTTCTTGCAGACCATCACGCACCCGGTGGCCGGGGAAGCCGTTTACCCGGGGCCGCCGTGGTGGATGGGTCCGGAGGGATGGACGGCCGAACCGGCGCCACTCCTCGGAGCCGACACCCGCGGCGTGCTAAGCAACATTGGTGGGCTCGGCCCCACCGAGATCGGCGCGCTCTCGCGCGGGATTGCGGTCCCATGACGCAACGCGAGGACGTTGCCCGGGCGCTGACGTTTTTCGAACGCACCGACGATGTGCCGCTGTTGCACCAGCTCGTCCAGGAGATCGCGCCGCGCGCCAGGCGGCTGGTCGCCCAGCATCTCGCGAAGGGGGCTGAGGAAAGCATCCCGGCGCCGGCCGAGCTTCGCGCCGCCCGCGAGCCAGCCAGCAGGGATCAGGCGATCCGTACCGTTCGGGCGGTCAACGATTTCTCCCTGCTCCAGGTGCTCGCCCGAGCAATCGGCCAGCGCATCGAAGCCGCGGAGATCGCCGCCTCCGCCGACTTCCCCGAAGGCGCCCGCGTCGAGGTCCCCGAGGGCCGCGGCTATCCGCCCTCTGGGACGCGCATCAAAGGAAACGTCGAACGGACCGGTACCATGCTCACCGTCCGCCTGGACAACGGCGAAACGTGGGAAGGGCCTCCCACGCTCGCAACGCTGGTGAGCGCGCCATGAGCGCCCCGCTTGAAGGGGTGCGCGTCATCGACCTCACGGCCGTTTGGGCCGGACCGTTCGGCGCACGCATGCTCGGCGATTACGGCGCCGAGGTCATCAAGGTCGAATCCCCACGACAGTGGGACCAGCTCCGCGGCCTTGGGCTGATCCCGCGCACGGAGTCCCACTGGTACGACCGGTCGGCGTACTTCAACCACAACAACCGCAATAAGTACGGCCTCGCGCTCGACCTCTCCGGGGACGCCGGCCGCGACGTCCTCCTGAAGCTCTGCGCCATCAGCGACGTCATCCTTGAAAACTATCGTGCCGACGTCATGGACCGTCTGCGGCTCAGCTACGACGACGTTCGCGCCGTCAATCCGCGCATCATCTACGTGTCCATGCCTGGCCATGGCAAGACGGGACCCGAAAAGGACCACGTCGCCTACGGCTCGAACGTCGAGCAACTCTCCGGCCTCGTCTCGCTCACCGGCTACGAGGACGGCGAGCCCATGAAGACGGGCTTCTCCTATGGCGATCCCAATCGCTGGCACTGGCCTCGTCGGTGCCGTTGCCGTCGCGCTCCGACAGCGGTCTCGCACCGGCGAAGGTTGTTACGTGGAGTTGGCCCAGCGCGAGAACATGACCATGTTCGTCGGCGAATACCTCGTCGACTACAGCATGAACGGTATCCAACGGCAGCCGCACGGCAGCCGCCATCCGTTCCTGGCCCCTCACAACCGGTATCCGTCAGCTGGCGAGGACCGTTGGCTGACCATCGCCTGCGAGACCGACGAGCAGTTCGCCGCTCTCTGCACCGCGATCGGGCAGCCGGAACTGGCGGCCGATCCACGGTTCATCGATACCGTTGCTCGCAAGGCGAACGAGGATGAGCTCGACGCCACCATCGGTGCATGGACGGCGGCACGCGGTCACTATGAGGCGATGCATCTGCTGCAGCGAGCCGGCGTCCCGGCGGGCGCCGTGCTCACCATTCCTGAGCTCATGGCGGACCCGCACCTCCGGGCTCGCGACGCATGGGTGGAACAGACTCATCCCTACGCCGGCACCTGGGAGATGGAAGCCCCGCCGTGGAAGCTATCTCGGACACCCGGCGGCATTCGCACACCTGCGCCGGGGTTCGGCCAGCACAACCGGTATGTCCTTCAAGAGTTGCTGCACTTGGACGATGCGGCGATCCAACAGCTCTACGCCGACGGCGTGACAGCCGACACCCCGGACGAAACGATTCACCAGTAGAGGCTAGATCGACCAGTCGGCGACAACCGGCTCGTCCGCGACCTCACGCACCATGCCGGCCGCGACCGTGTGCCGCGTCGCGGCGTCGATCAGAATGAAGCTGCCGGTATCCCGGCTCACCGCGTAGGGATCGACGAAGACCGGCTCCAGCGTTTTGATCGTCACGCGGCCGATATCGTTCAGTCCGAGCGCCGCAGGGTTCGGGATGCGATCGAGATCCGACACGTCGAGGCGATCGTCGATGCTCTCAACGATGCAGCGCACCCGTCGTGAGGTGTGCTTGAGCCAGAACTGCTGGCGCGGCGCCAGTTGCCCACGATCGCTCATCCAACACAGGTCGGCCACGAAACGCGTCGCACTCGGCGCGGGATGGTCCGTCCCGACGATCATGTGCCCCCTGCCCACGTCCAGCTCCTCGGCCAACCGGATCGTTACCGCGTCGCCGCTCCTGGCCGACCCTCTTGACTCCTGGTAGGCGTCCACGGCGGCTACGCGGGTGGTCACTCCGATCGGGAGGACCGTAACGCTGTCGCCCACGGCCACCGTGCCGGCGGCGACCGTGCCGGCGTAACCGCGGTAGTCGTGATGGTCAGCCGTATGCGGCCTGAGCACGTACTGGACGGGAAAACGCAATCCGGCGTGCCGCGCCGGGTCCGGAACCTCGACGTTCTCGAGGAATTCGAGAACCGTCGGCCCCACGTACCAGGGCATGTTCACGCTCGGTTCGACCACGTTGTCGCCCGAGACCGCGGCCACCGGCAGCACCGTTACCCGCGGAACGTCCAGGCGGGTCGCGAGCGCGCGGAACTGCACCTCGACCTCATCGAAACGCTCCTTCGACCAATCGACCAGGTCCATCTTGTTGACGCACATCACCAGGTGCCGGATCCCGAGGAGCGCCGTGAGCGCCGAATGTCGGCGCGTTTGTTCGACCACGCCTTTGCGCGCGTCAACCAGTATCAACGCCAGCTCCGCCGTCGAGGCGCCGGTGACCATGTTCCGCGTGTACTGAACGTGCCCCGGCGAGTCCGCGATGATGAACTTCCGGCGCGGCGTCGCGAAGTACCGGTACGCCACGTCGATGGTGATTCCCTGCTCCCGCTCCGCGCGGAGACCGTCCGTGAGCAGAGCCAGATTCACCTGCCCGAGCCCCTGGGCGACGCTCGCCCGCTCGATGCTGGCCATGGTGTCTTCGAACACCTGCTTCGAGTCGTAGAGGAGCCGCCCGATCAATGTGCTTTTCCCGTCGTCAACGGAACCCGCCGTCACGAACCGGAGGAGATCCACTAGAAGTAGCCCTCACGCTTGCGATCTTCCATCGCCGCCTCCGAGAACTGATCGTCTGCGCGGCTCTGGCCACGCTCCGTGATCCTCGTCAGCGCGATTTCCGCCACCACGTCCGGAAGCGTCGATGCGACCGAGGCAACGGCCGCAGTGCACGTCATGTCGCCGACAGTACGGTATCGAACAGATGTCCGGTGCGCACGTTCATGCGGCAGCATCGGCAGATGGTCTGACACAGCCATGAGCATCCCGTCCCGCTGGAACACTTCGCGCTCATGCGCGAAGTAGATGGACGGCACTTCGATCCGTTCGCGCTCGACGTACCGCCAGATGTCCAGCTCGGTCCAGTTCGAGAGCGGAAACACGCGCATGTGCTCGCCGCGAATGTGCATCCCGTTGAACAGGTGCCACAACTCCGGCCGCTGGTTGCGTGGGTCCCACTGCCCGAAGTCGTCGCGGAACGAGAAGACCCGCTCCTTCGCCCGCGCCTTTTCTTCATCCCGGCGCGCGCCGCCGATGGCCGCATCGAACTGGTGCTCCGCGATGGCTGCCAGCAGCACTGGCGTCTGGAGCCGGTTCCGCGACGCGCGCGGCCCTTTCTCCTCGACCACGAGCCCGTCGTCGATGGCGTCCTGTACCGACGCAACGATCAGCCGTGCCCCCAGTTCGTCCACGCGCCGGTCACGAAACTCGATCACCTCGGGAAAGTTGTGCCCCGTGTCGATGTGCATCACGGGGAACGGGAACCGCGCCGGCCAGAACGCTTTCTCCGCGATTCGCAACAGCACGATCGAATCCTTGCCACCGGAGAACAGCAGCGCCGGCCGCTCAAACTCCGCCGCCACCTCCCGCATGATGAAGATCGCCTCGGCCTCGAGCGCGTCGAGACCCTCATCGTGCACGGACGGGGTGATGAGTTCCTCGACCGTCATACCCCGGCCACCGCACTCACTGGCAGCGTCGCCCCGGCAACAAGTCCCCGCCGCTCGAGGTACTCGAGAAGGCGCCGAACCGACGCCGAGACCGGCTCGCTACCGGTGGGAATGGCGACCTCGGGCCGCAGGGGCGGCTCGTACGGGTCGTCGATCCCCGTGAAGCCCACACGTTTCCCGCTTCGTGCCTCCGCATAGAGGCCCTTCACGTCCCGCGCCTCGCACTCCTCGACTGTCGCTGCGACGTGCGCCTCGATAAACACAGAGCCGTTCGACTCAATCAACGCACGATTCGCGTCACGCGTCGCCCGATACGGAGATATCGCCGCGGTGATCACGGCAACACCATTTCGCGCGAGCAGGTCCGCCACGAAGCCGATGCGCAAGATGTTCGTATCGCGGTCCTCCTTGCTGAACCCGAGGCCCTTCGAGAGGTTGGTGCGTACGACGTCACCATCAAGCACTTCAACTTTCAGCCCGCGCTCGCGCAGCAACGGCGCAACGGCCTCTGTGAGCGTCGACTTCCCTGCGCCCGACAAGCCCGTGAACCAGATCACGAATCCCTGCGAGTTCGACATACGATCTTCCGAAAGTTCCTTCGTCATGGACATGGTCTAGGTGTGCAACCCGCACTCGTCCTTTTCGAAGCCCTGCCAGCGGCCCGCACGACCCTGGACGCCTGGAAGAGTGCAGTTGTAGCAGCCGATACTCGAGTAGCCCTGGTCCAGCAGCGGGTTGTAGGGAACGCCATTGGCGACGATGTACTCCCACGTTTGCTGCTCGGTCCAGTTCGCGAGCGGGTTCAACTTCACGACGCCGAACTTCTCGTTCCACGCCACGATCGGCGTGTCGGCCCGGCCCTCGGATTGGTCTCGTCGCAATCCGCTTACCCACGCCGCCTTGCCTTCAAGCGCCTGGCGGTTGGGAGCGATCTTGCGAATCTCACAGCACAGATCCGGGTCACGCATCCAGAGTGCCGAACCATGCCGCCGTGCCTGCTCTTCGTGGCTGAGCTCCGACTTGTAGACGCGCGTGTTCGTGAGGCCCAGCGCCGGCACCGCGCGGCGCATCGTCTCGTGCGTCTCTTCGAACAGGTAGTCGGTGTCAAGGACGAAAACGTGAACGTTCGGCTTCAACGCTGCCACCATATGGAGAATCGCCATGCCGCTCGCGCCGCCGAAGCTGGCGCCCACCGAAAGCCCGTCGCCGAACGTCTCCACCGACCACCGCACGATCTCCTGCGGCGCAGCGGATTCGAATCGCTCGCTCAGTGCCGCGATTTCCGGCAGCGAAAGCTTGCTTGGGGAGAGAGCCATGTGCATCCGCCAAAGATGAGTAAGTCACTCGACTTTAGCAACATCGCCGATTGCGGGCAATCGCTATTGTTGATAAAGTTACTCGACTTATTCGTCGGACGGACGACCGCGGGAGGCCGGCATGCCGGAAGTTGAAACGACGATCCTCACGAACGAGCCGGGCCGCGTGCTGCCGGTCCTTGAGCGCGAACTCGAAGACTTCCAGACCGAAGCCACCCGCATGCTCAACGGCGAGTGGGACGAGACCCAGTTCATCGGGTTCCGGCTGAAGCAGGGCGTCTACGGCCAGCGCCAGCCCGGCGTTCAGATGATCCGCGTCAAGCTTCCCTTCGGCGGCGTTACGCCCGACCAGATGGAAGCCTTCGGCGAAGTTGCCGACCGCTTCGCGCCCCTCCGCAAAGGCCACATCACCACCCGCCAAAACATCCAGTTGCACCACATCCCGCTGGCCAAGGCCGCCGAAGCCCTCTTCGTGCTCGCCAAAGCTGGCCTCTCCACGCGCGAAGCCTGCGGCAACACCGTCCGCAACGTGACAGGCGATCCGTGGGCCGGCGTGAATCTCACCGAGCCCTTCGACCCCACCCCATATGCAGGCGCGTTCGCCCGCTTCTGGCTGCGAAATCCGCTTTCACAGCTATTGCCCCGCAAGTTCAAGGCCGCCTTCAGCTCGAACGACGACGATGTCGCTATCACCGGCATCCACGATCTCGGTTTCATCCCACGCATTCGCGATGGCGTGAAGGGCTTCGAGGTCCGCACCGGCGGCGGATTGAGCATCATGCCCAGGAACGCCTACGTCCTCCGCGAATTCGTCGCCCTTGACGATTACCTCCGCCTCTCCGAGGCCGTCGTCCGCATCTTCGAAAAAGCCGACGAGCTCCGCAAAAACCGCGCCAAGGCACGCCTCAAGTTCCTCGTCGATCGCGTGGGCATCGAAGAGTTCCGGCGCATGGTCGACGAAGAACTCAAGGGAGACTGGGCGAAGAACGACTTCAGCCCCGACCGGCTCCTCTACGTCGACGACGAGGAAGCAACCGCCCCCGCGCGGCGTCCTCAATACGACCAGCCCAACGGCGATCGCCGCGAATTCACCATGTTCGTGTCGTCGAACGTCAAAGCTCAGCGGCAGCAGGGCTTCAGCACGGTCGAGGTGAAGGTCACCCGCGGCGACCTCAAGCCGGAACAGTTCCGCGGACTGGCCGCCATCATGCGCGAGTACACCGGTGGCCACGCGCGCACGACCGTCCAGCAGAACATCGTGCTCCGTTGGGTTCGCGATGAGAGTCTCTACGACGTCTGGAAGCGGCTCAAAGACCTCGACCTGGCCAGCCCCGGCGCCCACAGCATCACCGACGTCGTCTCCTGCCCCGGCACCGATAGCTGCAAGCTCGGTATCACCAGCTCAATGGGACTGAACGCCGCCATCCAGGCGAAGGTTGAAGGGATGCACATCGAGGACCCGTTGACGAAGCAGATCCACATCCACATGAGCGGGTGCCCGAACAGCTGCGGCCAGCACCACATCGCCAACATCGGCTTCCACGGCGCGGCTATGAAGGTGGGGCCTCAGCAGCTCCCGGCGTATCACGTCTTCGTAGGCGGAGCCTACGACGGTGGCGACATGCGCATCGCCACGCAGCTCAAGGTCCGTCTCCCTGCCAAGCGCGGCCCCGAGGCCGTCGAGCGTTTCGTGCGGCTCTACGAGCGCGACCGCACCGACGGCGAAGCCTTCAACGCCTTCTTCGACCGCGTCGGCTCCAAGCCGTTCGAGGCCGCCATCCAGGACCTCGTCCTCCCCGGCGAGTTCGTCGACGAGAACCGGTCGATGTTCATCGACTGGAATCGCATCGAGTTGTACGAGCTGCAGCGCGGTGAGGGCGAGTGCGCCGTCTAGCGGTCGTGGAGCAGCGCCCAGGACTGCGCGAACGGAAGCCCGCCACCCTCCTCGGCCTCGCGCAGCGCCGCACGCTGCTGCGCCTCCGGTAGCTCGCCGAGCAGCATCGATGGGTTCGAGCTCACGCGCAGAGCAAGGGTGGGCTGCCGGGTGAGCATCGCGCAGAACGCTTCAAACAGGGCTGGCCGGGTCAGGTAGTTCTCGAACACGAAGAGCGACATGTCGCCCTGTGCTTCTTCGTCCCCCGACTCCACCAGGCGGTCGTACATGCCGCCGAGCCAGTCCGCGATCGTTTCCCACGCTCCCGCCGCTTCCGCACAGTCCCGCGCTTCCAGTGCCTCCAGGGATGAGAACAACATCACGAGGAACGTCGGGAGTCGCCGTCGCTCGTAACCTATCCGAGCAACGTCCACCCACCGAAGGTCCTCTCTGCAGCTCGAACGGGGGCGCTGCACGGGGATGGCTCCCGCGAGCTCGTTGGCTTCAGCGTCGGGGAGAGTACGAATCCACTCCTCAACCTGCTGCGGGGCAACCTCGGCCAGGTCGATCACGGAGAGCGCGGCCAAACGCCGGTCCGGTGGACCATCCTGGATCTCGGAAACCAGTTCGGGCGTCGTCATGCGCCGGAACGCGGACTCGTGTTCCTGCCATCCGACGTACTCTGGCGGCAGCCGCCTTTCCATTCCCGACAGGATACCCTGCCGTCGACTGTGGTTCTCTTCCTTCAACGGCCGCGGTGATAGACTCGTGACGTGGAATTAGGCGCATTTCGCAGACATCGCCGGCTGCGCGGTTCGTCCGCCATCCGCGCGATGGTCCGCGAGACCGAGCTCTCGACGCACCACCTCGTCTACCCGCTGTTCGTCGAGGCGGGCCTCAGCGGGCGCAGCCCGATCACGTCGATGCCCGGGCAACACCGTCTCGGGCTGGATGCACTCAAAACCGAGGCGCTCGAACTCCGCAACCTGAAAATCCCGGCGGTCCTCCTCTTCGGCCTTCCTGCCTCGAAAGACGACTCCGGGACCGGTGCGTGGGCGGACGACGGCATCGTCCAGGAGGCCACACGCCGACTGAAAGACGCCAACCCGGACCTCATGGTCTTCGGTGACGTCTGCCTCTGCGAGTACACCTCCCACGGGCACTGCGGCGTGCTGCGGCCGAACGGAACGGTTGATAACGACGCGAGTCTCCCACTTCTCGCCCACACCGCCGTGAGCCTCGCCGAGGCGGGCTGCGACGTCATCGCACCGAGCGACATGATGGACGGCCGGGTGGGTGTGATCCGCCACGCCCTCGACTCAGCGGGCTTCCCCGAGACACCGGTACTGTCGTATGCGGCGAAGTTCGCCAGCGCCTTCTACGGCCCGTTCCGGGAGGCTGCCGACAGTGCGCCAGCCTTCGGCGACCGCCGCGGGTACCAGATGGACCCCGCCAACGCACGCATGGCGATGGACGAGGTGCTGACCGATCTCGACGAGGGAGCGGACATAGTGATGGTGAAACCCGCGCTCCCCTATCTCGACGTGCTTCGGCAGGTTCGTGACGCGGTCGACGTTCCCGTCGCGGCCTACAATGTCAGCGGCGAATACAGCATGCTCATGGCGGCCGTGGGGAACGGTTGGCTCGACGAAAACCGCGCCGTGGACGAGACGCTAACGAGCATCCGCCGCGCAGGCGCCGACATCATCATCACCTATCACGCGAAGCAATGGGCGGCCCGGCAGTAGCCAGAACTAGGCCCGCTTGAGAGCTACCGGAGCCGCCGCGGCGAATGCCGCGGGCACCACCGTCCGGCGCGATGGCTGCGGATCCTGGCAGGCGCGAACGAACGTACGGTCCACGACTTCGATGAGTCCTTTGGTTCGCGCCTCGGCGCGGACGGCGGCGACGGTGGCCGAAATCATGGCTTCGAAGCCCGCCCATTCCGAACAGCGAAGAACACGCAGATGCCGCGACGACTCGTTCCACTCCACGACCAGGCGCGGATGGGACGCAGGGCCGGCCGAGTAGCGTGTGTAACCCCCGAGGAATTCCTGGGTCATATGCAAACCGCGTGACGTCGGATCGATCTCGGCTCGCTCAAGGCCTTCCCAGATCTCGCCCAAGGCGAGCAATAGCCGAAACGCCACATCCGATGTATCAGCACGCAATGCAATTCCCCCAAGTCGTAAAGTCTCTGTAAGCCCGACTCTACGCTCGTCCCGGGGTTAACGCCAATGTCTGCTATAGATAGGGTCCATGCATGGATGGGAAGTTACTTCCCGAGGTAGCGCGCTAAGCCCTCACGCAGCGGCGTGAGCGGCAGCCCAAAGGTCGCCATCAACGCAGAGTTGTCCGCCGTCGCGTCCATGGTGATGAAGTCGATCGCGTCCGGCGTGAGCGGCCGGCCCGGCAGATGCTGGACGATCGATGCCACCGTTTTCATGAGCGCCTTCGGCTGATGGAGCAGAAACCGGCGGCGTCCCTGCACGTCGAGTGCGGTGCGGATAATCTCATCCATCGTGAGAACGTCGGGGCCGCCAATTTCGAACACGCGTCCCAGCGCCGCCTCGTTTCCCACCGCCGCCACGACATGCGCGGCGAGGTCGTCCAGCGCCACGATGTTGGTGGCCGTCTTGCCGTTCCCAATCACCGGAATGAACGGCAGGAACCGCCCGAATCCGAGGAACCGGTTCAGCGACTTGTCTCCCGGCGCAAACACCCAGGTAGGCCGAAATGCGGTGTATGGCACTCCGCTCGCCGCCACGTGCTGCTCTTCCTCCCACTTGTACCGGAGCCAGTGGAACTTGCCATCGGGCGCTGCGCCGGCGCCGCTGATGTCGATGAACTGGCGCACGCCCGCGGACCGCGCGGCATCCACGAGGTTGCATGTCCCCCGGTAATCCACGGCCTCGAACGTGTAGCCCTTCTTCGGGTTCTCCACGGGCGAGTTTGGGAACTGCACCGCGTCGACCACGACTTCGAACCCGCTCACCGCTTCGGGCAGCGTTTCCGGCCGGGTCACATCGCCCTTCACCGCAGCCATGCCGCCGTGTGCACGGCCACTCCGCGACATGACCGTCACGTCGTGCCCTGCGCGAACGAGTGCTTCGGCGATGGCGGAACCAACCAGACCGCTTCCGCCCGCAACCATGACTTTCATGCGACCCTCCACTCAGTTGTCGACTCACCGTCATCAAGCCTATCGCGTTTCGGCGACCAGGCTGCGCCAGCAGGCTGACATGCACGGCTCAGCGTCGAAGTTTGACGGCCCGCACGAACATTATCGAAGCAGCCGGTGGTAGCCTGCCCCTCGTGTCAGAGTGCGCCATCTGCAGCTACCTGCGACTTGAGCCGAGGAACGCCTCAGGCACCGTCGGGGTCAACACGAGGATCTCAGAGCTCGTCGCAACCGCGGGGAACCGACTGGACGCTGGGCACGATTCTGTGGCGCACATTCTGGTCGCGGTCTGCCCGGAACACGTCGTCGATATCTATCGAGGCCGCGTGGATGGCGTCGCGATGGCATGGCGGCTGGCCTCCACCGGCGCCTGAGGCCTATCTGTCGTCGAGCCCGCGGAGGAGCGTACGCATCCCCGGCTTGAACACGACCTTCCCGTTGATCACCACGACCTCGTTGTTCAGGTACAGCTGCACCGCCCGGCTCAAGACCTTCGCCTCGAGCAATCGGCCCTTCGCGCGCACGTCCTCCACGGCATCGACGCCCACGTCGATGTGGAAGACGTCCTGGAGAATGATTGGCCCCGCGTCCAGGTCCTCGGTGACGAAATGAGCGGTGCACCCTGTGACCCGTACTCCGTCCTCCCACGCCCTCCGGTACGGGTTCGCCCCCGGGAAGTAGGGGAGCAAGGACGGATGAATGTTGATGATGCGTCCCGCGTACGGCCCCACGATCGTCGGCGTCAGGATCTGCATGTACCGCGCCAGCACCACGACATCGACGCGTGCAGCTTCGAGTTCCCGCAACAGGGACTGCTCGTGGGCGGCCTTATCGTCGCTGGGGATGTGCACGAACGGCACCCCGGCACTTTCCGCCGCGGCTCGCAGCAGATCGTGGTTGCCGATCACCGAGACGACGTCTCCGGGGAGCTCGCCGGTGTGCCAGTCGGCCAGGAGTTGCTCGAGGCAGTGCGCTTCCTTCGAGACGAGAATCGCCACGCGGGGACGCTGCCGCTCGTTGTGCAGGGTGACGCGGATCTCCATCCCGATCTCTGCGCCGATCGCCAGCAACCCGGTTACGAGTTCGTCGAGGCTCACCGATGCATCGGTTATGTCGACCAACATGTCCATGAGGAACTGCCCGCGAACAACCCGCTGCTCGATGTCCTCGATGTTGATGTCGCGCTCCGCCAGGTACGTGCTGATGCGTGCCACCACGCCCTTCTGGTCGCGTCCAAGCACGCTCACGATCGCAAGTACGCGCGGCATCTGGTCAATCCCCCGGGCGGTTGAACTCGCCCCAGCGTAGGCTAGCCGCGAGTACGGATCGAACGGCGCGCTCGACGGTACGCTCACAATGGGTCAATCTGCGCGACACCAGTGGCTATGCGATTAGTCAAGAGATCCATAGAGCGTGTGAGCGGCGTACCTCGGATGAGGCCCGGGCGGCAGTCACACATCTCCCTGGCGTCCGCAAAAGCAGCCGGAGGCGTATGAACATCAAATAAAAGACGGCTTCACAGGTGTAAAGGCTTGTTGACAATAGCCATGCCGACGCGCACCTTACCGTGCGGTAATCGGAAAGAGGAGGGAACCGAAACACGATGACCAAACTCAAGTGGAGAGCGCTTCTCAGCGTCTTCGCGATCCTCGCGATCCTCATGATCGCGGTCGCCTGCGGCGACGACGACAGCAGCACCAACACCCCGGCCAACGGGGCCTCGCCGTCCGCCAGCGGAAGCACCACGGCCAAAGCCTCCGGCACCATCACCATCGCCGGACTGCAGTTCGAGACCTGGGATCCGCACTTCTCAGACTTCGCGCAGGACATTTCGCACTTCTACATGGTCTGGCGCGGCCTGTACGAATTCGATCTGAATTCGAAGCCGATCCCCAGCATGGCCGACGGTAACCCGGTCGTCTCTGACGGCGGCAAGACCTATACGATTAAGTTGAAGAAGGACCTGAAGTGGTCTGATGGCACGCCCATCACGGCCGACGACTTCGTCGCGGGCCTGCAGCGTACCTGCAACCCGGACAACGCCGGCCACTACGAATACATCATGGTGGCGGTCGTCGGCTGCGACGCCTACTACACCAGCAACGGTGACCCGAAGGCGACTCCGCCAAAGCCAGCCGCCAGCGACGCAGAGAAGGAAGCACTTCGCGCCAAGGTTGGCGTGCGTGCCGTCGATGCATCGACCGTCGAGTACAAGCTGACGGACGCGCAGCCGACCTTCCCAATCCTCCTGGCAATGTGGCCCACATTCCCGCTCAACTCGACGAAGATCAAGGCCACCGACAAGGCCTGGCCGGGCCCGCTGGAAAACAGCTACAACGGGCCATTCATGCCCTCGGCGTACACCGAGAAGGACCACCTCGACCTCGTTCCGAACCCGAACTGGGCCGGCGCGCAGAAGGCCCAGGTGACCAAGATCACCATCCGGTACATCGACGACATCTCCGTCGCCAACAACGCCTACCGGAACGGCGAAATCGACGCCACGGCAGTCAACCTTCCTGACCTCGCCACGGTCCAGAAGGACCCGACGCTGAGCAAGGAACTCGTCGAGTATCCGGCCACCCGCACCATTGGCCTTGAGTTCAACCTCACGGATCCGGTCATGGCGAAGAAGGAAGTGCGCGTCGCGCTTTCGATGGCTGTCGATCGCGACCAGCTCAACAAGGTCGCCAACCAGGGTGCGAACGTCCCCAGCACGAGCTGGATGCCCCCTCCTCGCTCTGGCCTTACGGCCGGCACCTATGACTCGCTGCTCGGCTTCGACGTCACGAAGGCGAAAGCACAGCTCTCGTCCGCGAACATCGATCCCAAGTCGATCTGAGCTTCACGCTGCTGCTCACCGACAGCCCCGCCAACCACGCCGTCGGCGAGTTCCTCCAGAACGCCTGGAAGACCAACCTCGGCGTCGATGCGAAGCTCGAGTTCGTCGATTCCAAGACCCGCTCGTCGCGATTCAACTCGCAGCAGTACCAGGTCGTCACCGGCGGCTGGCAGGAAGACTATCCGGACCCTGAAAACTGGATGATCGGCCTCTGGGAAACCGGTGGTTCGATCAACAAGACCGGCACGAGCATCAAGGCCCTCGACGACCTGATCTCCGCCGCGAAGTTCAACCAGAACGACGAACAGCGCCGCCAGCAGTACCAGCAGGCCGAGAAGATCCTTCTTGATGGCGCCAACGGCATCGCTCCCCTGTGGCAGACCGGCCAGCACCGCCTCGTCAAGCCCTACATCAAGGGCATGATCGAGTCCAAGCGACCGGGCGACACCTTCGTTCCGGGCGACTGGAACCCTGAAAACTGGAGCACGACCAAGAAGTAACCCGGGAACTCCCGGATACCTCGTAACCCCCTCCGGGGCCACGCTCCTGCAGCGTGGCCCCGGAGTCACAATTCCGCTGGACGTCGTCGCATGCTCGCGTACACCATTCGTCGCGTTCTCTTCATGGTTCCGCTGCTGCTCGCAGTAGCGACGTCTGACGTTCTTCCTGATGCATACCGTGAAGGGCGGCCCGTTCGATGCCGACAAGCCGCTTTCGGCCACGGCACGCGAGAACCTCAATAAGCGCTACGGCCTCGATAAGCCCCTCGTCGAGCAGTACACGACGTACATCGAACATCTCACCACCCTCGATCTCGGTATCTCCTTCTCGAACGACCGCCCGGTGCGAGACATCATCGCTGAACGATTCCCGGTTTCGTTGCAGCTGGGCGTCTGCGCATTCCTCTTCGCCGTCGGGCTCGGTCTGACCCTGGGCATCGTCTCGTCCCTCAACCAGAACTCGTGGGGCGACTACTTAGGCGTGTTTCTTGCTACGGCAGGCGCCGCGCTGCCGTCGTTTGTCCTTGCGCCGATCCTCGTGATCGTCTTCGCCGTCCAGTTAGGCTGGTTCGACGTGCTCGGCTGGGAGATGTGGAATTACCACAAAATGGTGCTCCCGACCGTAGCCTTCGGATTCCTGCCGGCCGCGTTCATCGCTCGGATAACGCGCGCATCGATGCTCGACGTGCTTCGCCAGGACTACATCCGCACGGCACGCGCCAAGGGCGTTCGCGAGTTCCTGGTCGTCATGCGGCATGCCGCGAAGAACGCGATGATTCCAGTCCTCACCGTGATGGGTCCGATCTTCGCCACGCTCATCGTCGGGTCGTTCATCATCGAGCGCGCCTTCTCGATACCCGGTCTGGGACGAAGCTTCGTGGAGTCGGCCGTGAACCGGGACTACGGCGTCATCATGGGTGTGACGCTCTTTTACGCCGCTGTCATCGCCGGCATGAACTTGATCGTCGACTTGCTCTACGCCGTCGCCGACCCGCGCATTCGCTACTAGGGGCATCACAGACACTATGGCGAGCCAACCGACGACGATCTCACAACCGATCGATTCGATCCGCGCTGAATTCACGACGAAGCAACGGGGCCTATGGGGCCAGGCCTTTCAGCGCCTCATGCGGAACCGGCTGGCTTTCGGTGCCGGGATCCTCCTGGCCATCATCCTCACTCTAGGTGTCCTGGGCTCCAACTGGAGCGTCGTCCAGCGGCATGACCCGACCGAACAGGTGTACACCACCGCGAGCGGCGCCAGCAACACCGACGCGTCCCCCTCGGCGGACCACTGGCTTGGCACCGATAGCCTGGGTCGTGACATGTGGGCTCGAATGATCCAGGGTACCGTCTACTCCCTCAAAATCGGGTTCGGTGCGGAGTTCATCGTCGTCTGCATCGGCATCACCCTCGGCATGCTCGCTGCCCTCGGCGGGAAGCTCACGGACACGCTCGTCACCTGGGTTACCGACCTCGCGTACGCCTTCCCCGACCTGCTCGCCATCATTCTGCTGCGCCAGGTCCTCATCAACCGCGATTGGCCCATCGTCGGAAGCGGTGACCCTCAGATACCCGGTTTCGAACCCATCCTCCTCGTCACGATCTTCGCGATCTCGTTCGTGAGCTGGGTGACGGTCTGCCGCCTGGTTCGCGGACAAATGCTATCGATCAAAGAGCAGGACTACGTCACCGCCGCGAAATCTCTCGGCGCGAGCCCCTGGAGAGTCGTCCGCGGCCACATGCTCCCAAACACGCTCAGCACCGTGATCGTGGCCGTTACCTTCGGCATCCCCACTCGTATCTTCGCTGAGGCCGGGTTGTCGTTCATCGGCCTCGGCGTAACGCCCCCGGCATCCAGCCTCGGCTCGCTCATCGCGGATGGGTATGTCCGGCTCCAGTCCAATCAGCTGCTTGTACTCTGGCCGGCGATCGTCGTCGCGACGCTCATGTTGTGTTTCACGTTCCTCGGCGACGGCCTGCGCGACGCCATCGACCCTCGCACGAAGAAGTAACGACGAGGTTTGCCGCTGCTCCTCGGCGGCTGATACCATCGCTTGGTTGTCCTTGGGGCTGTAGCTCAATCGGGAGAGCGCAACACTGGCAGTGTTGAGGTAAGGGGTTCGAATCCCCTCAGCTCCACCAACTTCTTGAATCTGAAAACGGCTCAGTTGGGCAATCGGGCCACGGCGCAATTGCGTCGATTGACCGCGCATGATGACCCACTGCGAGGAGACGCCGCGCGCGGAGAAGCTTCCGCCCCAAATGTCGAGGAGGGCCGTAACCCAGGTCACCGTCTTAGCAAGAACTCGCGCAGGGTTCGCGTGAATCTCAAGGGCTCTTCGAACATCGGGAAGTGGCCCGACTTCTCGAACACGACGATTTGGGAACCAGCGATTCCGGCGGCGATGCGGATCGACTGTGCGACGGGCGTAACGAAGTCGTCGCGGCCGCAAACGATGAGCGTCGGCATCCTCAGTTCGCCCAATCTCCTCTTCACGTCGTAGTCGGACAGCAGCTCAGCCCCACGAGCATTGCCATACTGGCTGAACACAGCCCCGTGCAAAGCGTGCCCGGCCAGAACCGGTCGTGGAAGTAGAGTGGCTGAGTGACGGCGACATTCAGGGCGAACTCTTCGTCGCTCTGTTCTTCACACAGGAGTGCCGCCATCACTTCGGGAGCCTGACTGCGAGTTCTGGCGGATTCAAGAACCCGGTCCGCGTCTCCTGAGTCGGCTTCGGTATCCACCAGGACGAGGTGACTGATCGCGTCCGGGAAGTCGAGCGCGTACTGGAGCGCGATGAACCCACCGTAGGAATGGCCAACGACGCCGAGTTTCTCGATACGGAGGTGGATACGGAGCGCCTCGAGGTCGCGTGCGAACTGGGCCATGCTGAAAGTGTCCTCGGGCGGCCGCCCCGAGCGACCGTTGCCGCGGTGGTCGGGAGCGACGATCCGACAGCTGTCGGTAAGTCCTGACAACGCCCGAAGCATGTACGAATGGTCGAATCAGAGTCCGCCGTGGAGAGCGAACAGGGCGGGGCCGATCCCCGCGTCGTGATAGAAGATCGTCGTTCCGTTGAGTTCAACAAACGGCACCAGGTACCTCCCGGCTTTCCGCACGCGGATCACAGGAACGTCAGCGGACGAGTGCGCAACACAGGAGCGGCCGGCCGTCCCGGACGGAGGCATGCTGCAGCGCCGAGTCAGCAATCTCGAGCGTACCGGCCGGGGCATCCTGGCCGACCTGGATTACCACGACGAAGACATCGTCCCCTTCGGCTGGCACCACGCCTATGCGCAGATAGGCGTGCGTACCAGCCGTCCATTCAGCCCCGTCGCCGGCGTAGAGCAAGAATGGTTCCGACGAGGTCTCGATGTCGACTGCCCAGCCGATATGCGGACCGAGTGCGATCGGGATATGGCGGCGAACGATGCTGGCCACGTGGTCAGCCGCAAGTTCGTCGATGTGCGCCAACACGGCCTCGCCCTCAACGGCGCTCGCCTTGAGCAATCCGAGTCGGCTGTCGGCAACGTCGTCGTTGAGTTGGAACAGGTCGGGCCTGTCATTCGCCACCGTCCACGTCCCGGAGGGCGGCGCCAACGCCACGCCCGGCCGCAGGAATTGCGATTCGAACGTCGAGGGAGTCCCGTGTTCGACGGTGCCGGGCGACGAACCGGTCACCGGTATCCCCCGCCGGAACCGACGAACAGCCGTCGACCAGCAGTGCGAACGCCACCGCGCTCCCAGTGAGGCGGCCAGCACCAGAGCGCCGAGGGTGCGGCGCACCATCTTCCTCCTGGCGTCGGTGGCACGGAAGCCTCATGGACGCCTACTCCACCGGTCCTCGCTGACCGTCCCGGCTCGCCGGGTAGCGCGGAGTCGGACGCACGTCCGTCGAATACGAAACCGACGGGTCCGAGTCAACCGCTCCGTGATCCGGGTGCCGGCTCCCCGAGCCGTTCGCGGCTACGACCGCTTGATCGGCCCCGAACGTCACCGATGGATCGCTGTCCACGATCCCGCGCCCGCGCGCATGGACCGCGAGCGCCGGATGTCCGGCAACGGCCGCTGCGACTGACGGGGTTCCAGTGCTGAAGAACACTGGCCGAGCCGCGACGGCCGCGACGGCAAGGGCGATGGCAGCAACGCCAGCGATGGCGAGGGTCGTGTAGCGACCCGGCCGCAGGGGTTTGGCAGTGATGGTCATTGAGCGTCCTCCTTCGCGTTGCGTCGGTAATCCCCAACGCGTCCGCAGAGTGGACGAGAGCCCTAAAGGCGCGCTAAAAAGCCCGACGGCACTGCTAGGCCGACAGCAGCGAAAGGGCGAGGCCCATGGCCTCGTCGCCGGTCAAGCGCTCGCCCTGTGCCACGAAAGCGGCAAATGACTGACCGAGTGCGTCGCTCACAATGCTGCAGATGCCGTCAGCGTCCGCCTGGTCGATCGGTTCGAGGTCGTGCGTCTGAGCCTGCAAAACGCGCCATCCCCCAAGCATTCGCGCCGCCACTTCGTTTCGTCCCAACAGCTGTGCATAGCCGGCGGTCGCCACCAGCGCGAGGCTAAGGTGGTGCGTCGTGCCAAGCTGCCGGGTGAGTGCGAACGACTCAAGCAACGCCGCGCGCATCCCGGGAGCGTCGCCAATGTGCCAGCAGGCGAAGGACGTATTGAGGAGACCGGTGAGCAGAATCGGCCACGCACGGATGAGCCTGGCGAGTTCACATGAGGTGGCGTATCGCTGAAGCGCAAGCGGGAAGTCTCCTTCGCGGCGCGCCATCTCCCCGCTCTCCCCGAGAATGCGGCAGCGGGCGTCATCAAACCCGCAGGCTTCGGCCGCGCGAAGGGCGCGCGCCATGCATCGACGTGCCTCGCTGGCGTCGCCCCGCTGACTCAGCAACAGCGCTTGGGTGGCGAGCGCAAATACTCCCCAGCCGTCGGCTGGCGCCTCTTCGAAGAATGTCATTGCCTCTGTTGAGTGAGTCCACGCGGCATCGGTCTCGTTCCGTAGTGCGGCGGCGATTGCGGTCGTCGCAAGGGCGGCACCGACGAGCCTGGCCGATTTCATTTGGCGGGCGGCAAGGAGCGCCGTGTCGAGGTGCTCGGTCACCGGTTTCTCTGCCAGGAGGGCAATGTGAGCCCCGCTCAGGTTGGCTACGCAGCGCTCCGCTGGGCTCGATGCCATGCCCGCTGCGCGCATCACCCAGCGCTCGCCGTCGGCGAAGTACCCGCGCATCGCCCAGAATGGCCCTAGCGCTCCGACGAATCGAAAGAACAAATCGCGATCGAGCGTGGCGGAGTACTCGATCGCCGTAAGCACGTCGGGGTAGCGGGCGTCCATTTCCGCGTACCACAGCATGGAGCGACAGTTCGGCGCGGCCGGCGACTCTCCGCAGAGTTCGGCCATCTGCGCCGCGTGAATCGAGCGAGCGACGTCAGCCTCATTGCAATCTGCGAGTTTCCGGCGCGCAAACGCGCGGACCGTTTCCAGGAGGTGGAACGCGGATGCGGTTCCAATATCCGCGCCGCGCGTGACAAGACTCCTGCGTGCAAGACTCTCAAGTGCCCCAGCAGCGTCCCGAGGCGAGCACCCGCATGCCGCACCCATCGCGGAGGCATCGGCGTAAGTGAATGGTCCATTGAAGGCTGACAACAGCGCCAGCAGTCGTTGCTCGGTCGGCGTGAGCAGGGCCCAGCTCCAGTCCAGTGCGGCTTGCAGTCCTCGATGTCTATCCGGTCGCGACGGGTCCGTTGAACGGAGCGACAGGACGTCGCCGAGGGTCGTGCGAAGCTCCGCGAGCGTGAGGTTCCGCATGCGCGCCGCAGCCAGTTCGATCGCCAGCGGCAGACCGTCGACGAGGGCGCAGAGCTCCGCGATAGCAGAAACGGTTGCTGCGTCGACGGAGAGCTGCTTCCCGGCCGCCGCCGCCCGCTCGGCGAAGAGCTCCACGGCCGCCGCCAACTCACCGTCAACCTCCTGAGATGGCAGGGGAACCAACTGGAAGACGTGTTCCTGCGCGAGTCCCAGCGGTTCGCGGCTGGTCGCAATTATCGTGAGCTTCGGCGCGCCCACCAGCATGTCGGCCACGAGGCCGCCGGCATCGATGACGTGCTCGAAGTTGTCCAGGACGAGAAGCAACTCGCGGTCCCGGAGGAACGCCACCAGCTCCGTTTCGATTGAGCCCCCCGGCTGGCGTACACCGAGAGCGCGGGCGATGGCAGCAGGAACGTCTGCCCCGCTACTCACTTCGGCGAGCGCGACGAACGCCACACCGTCTTGATAGCCCTCGGCCGCGCTGGCGCCGATCTCTTGGGCGATGCGAGTTTTCCCCACGCCGCCTGGTCCCACGATCGTCACCAACCGCGCCCCGCCGCGGCGGAGAACACCGTTTAGTGTTCCCACTTCCGCGCTTCGTCCGACGAGCGGTGTGGCCGGGGCCGGAACGCTCGAGAATGCAGCCGCAGCCGGAGGATCAAGAGCCGGATCTTGTTCGAGGATCGCAGCCTCCAGCCGTTGGAGGGGGATCCCGGGGTCCAGCCCGAGCTCGTCGCGGAAAGTCAGTCTCGCATCGCGGTATGCGGCAAGTGCCTCTTCCTGCCGTCCAGCCCGATAGAGGGCCAGCATCAGCAATTCACGCAGACGCTCCCGGTACGGCTGACGGCTGATCGCGGAGCGCAGCTGCGCAATCGCCTCCGGAAGCAGACCAGCGTCAACCAGCGCTGCCGCTCGCTCTTCGACGGCCGCGTCGCGACTCTCCGCGAGCACGGAGTACCACGGGGCGTCAAACGGCAATAGTCCGCCACCCACTTCGCCGTGCCACATCGCCAGTGCCTCGCCGAAGACCCGCGCAGCTACCGCAGGCTGGCGGTGCACGACGTGGCCCCTCGCGGCGTCAACCGCCGACAGGAACCGATCAGCATCGAGATCTCCCTCATCCGTCTCGAGGACGTAGCCACCCGGGCGCGTGAGCAAGCGACCTTCCGGCCCAAGAGCCTTACGGAGGTTCGACACGTGCACCTGGAGGGCAGTGCGCCAGGTCTCAGGAGGCTCCTCACCCCAAAGCACGTCGGCTATCTCGGGCGCAGACAACACCTCGTTGCGGTGGGCCAGCAAAAGCGCAAGCAGGGCCCGCTGACGTCCGCCCTCGAGGCGTACCAATCCTTTCGAGGATTCGACTTCTATCGGACCGAGGATTCGATAGCGCACGGCACCCGCCCAAGCAAGGTGCCAGCAACTATACCCGAGATACCGAAGTGTAGTGGCACGTGTACCGGAAGCCGGCGCTTCAGTGGCCGGCTATCGCCATCGACTAGTGAGCCAGCTCCCCGGCGACGCATCGGGGGCGTCAACCAGCCGATCCAATCTGGCGTCGTCGTCTTCGGCGGCGCTCCGACCGCTGCCCGTCAGCCGCCGAAACGCGCGCCGGAGTACAGCGCTACGCCATCTTGCTTCGGCTCGCGCAGACTCTATCGCCGGCCGTTGGATTGTTCGCTGCATCTCGCGCCTCCCCGGTGCATCTGTGCTCCCGTGAGGATGACCCCGCCCCCTAAACCGACGCTAAAGAACCGAGTGGTCGATGAAACGCACGCCGCAGGCCCCTCGTGAATTCGCGCAGTCCGGCCTCTTCTCGAACAGCAACTTGCAGTGAGTGTCCACGCTTCGTTGTGGTCCGCGGGCCGCTTACCATGGCGCGCCGCTCCATCGCCCGCCGAATTCTCCCGGCGTTCTCCGGGCGTTCGACGAAGTACTGCTGAAACAACTGCCGCGGGACCCGGATCACGGCGGAGTCGACGTCCGCAACCACAGCGGCATTGCGAGCTCTCCGGTGCCGACACCCCACTCGGCCCGGACATTCCCGTACCGCAATCCTCCTCACCCCACCTTCTGGCCCAGCACGAGGACCGGAATCCTGGCGCGTCGCATCACGGCCTCCGCGACGCTGCCGAGAAACACGTGGCTGATGCCCTTGCGGCCGTGCGAGCCAACGACGACGAGCTCGGCGTTTCAACTCGGCCTCGTGACCCGCGCCCTCGATAACCTGCTGTGGATGGCCCACGTCGTCACCCTCTCCCTCCATGCCGTCGCTCTCGCCAACTATGCGGATCTCCCCCTCGCGATGCGCGAGGTCATGCGCGTTCTCCGGCCAGCAGGGCGCCGCGGCCAGGCACGGGCTGTCCTTGGCGCCAGTCTCCTACGGTGCGAGCTCGAACTGTCGTAGACTGCCCCTCGCTGGCGCACGCGCCGCCGCGGCCCGAAGGAGGCGACCGTCAAATGAACCTCGACGGCGACTTCCTCGACAAGCAACGGATGATTGCCGACCCACCCGCCGACGCACTGATAGCAGAAGTCGTTGCAGCCGACGCTTCGGCAACGACGCTCGAGCTAATTCGCCAGGTGGTACGCACCGGCGGCGTCGCACACCCCAAGCTCGCAGAGAACTGGAGGGTCCTCTGCGACACGGAAGAGTTAGGTGAACTCGATTGGGAGGCGATCGAACGCGCTGAGGCAGTGTTTCGACGGTGGGGCCCTCAGATCGTCGTTTCGCTCTGCTTCGGATCACTGGCGGGCGGATACGCGGCGACCCATATCGCGCACATGCTCCTGGGCGTCTCGCGGCTGGAAAGCGACCCCCGCCGGCGAGTCTTCGAGACAGCTCAGCTGCTCTTCGACGTGCTCGGCCCGGGCGGTCTGAAGCCGGGCGGCAGGGGAAGGCAGACGGCAGAGCGTGTCCGACTGATGCACGCGAGCGTGCGTCATCTCATCAGCGAGTACACCGCTTCGCAGGAAGGCTTGGAGCTTCGCGCCCCGAACGGCGACCTCGTCTGGGATCTTTCCTGGGGCGCACCGATTAACCAGGAGATCATGGCTGGCACGATGCTCACCCTTTCGGTGCAGGTTCTCGACTGCCTCGCCACCCAGGGTGCTCGCCTGAGCCCGGCCGACCAGTGGGCGTACGTCTACACATGGTTTGTCGTAGCGCGGCTGATGGGCGTTGGGCATGACCTGGTCCCGGAAACGTTGGAAGACGCACGACGTTTTTGGGACGTCACGAAAGAGCGACAGTTCAGGGCTTCGCCGGCGGCGGCAGAACTGGAACAACATCTTCTCGACGCGATGGAAGGCCTCATCCCCGGACGGGGTCTCCGATACGTGCCGCGCGCCATTGTCTGGTGGTTGAACGATCCAGAAGTGGCCCGGATGGTGGGCGTGCAACCCCTTCGCTGGCACGAGCGCATCGGCTTCGGTTTCTGGAAAGGGGCTGAACGGGCGGTAGCCTGGCTGGAAGTGCGGAACGCATTCGTGCGGCGTAGGTTGGGGTCGGCCGGGATGCGGGCGATACAGCGGCTCGACGGGAGAGAGATGGGTCACGACCGGCAGCCGTTTTCGATCCCTGCCACACTCGCCGGCGAATGGAATCTGCCGGGTTCCCGGCACCGCCGATGAGCCGGGAACCGGGGCCTCGAAGGAGACCGCAGACTGGCGGCCAGGGTCCGCCGGATTCCACGAATCCACGCGTGCGGCGGCAGATCGACCGCCTGCTGAGCGAAGCTGAGGAGGCGATGGCACGCGGCGATTGGGGTGCCGTCAGGGTTGGGACCGAAGCAGTCTTGCGCCTCAGCCCGGATGATCCCGTTGCGTTGGCCTACCGATCCGCCGCGGATGGGGGCTCGGCGGAAGCAGGGCGAACCGCGTCGGGAGCCGCGGCGCGCCACCGCGGAGCGTCGAGTGATGGCTGTGATGTTCTGCGATCTCCGCGGGTCCACGGAACTCTCTGCCCGAATGGACCCGGAGGACCTTCGGGACGTGCTCCGCGGCTACCACGCCGCAGCCGCATCAGTTGTCGAGCGGTTCGGAGGGTTCATCGCCCGGTATATGGGAGACGGCCTGCTCGTCTACTTCGGTTATCCCACGGCGCACGAGGACGACGCCGACCGCGCTCTGCTCGCGGGACTGGAGATCGTCGAGACGGCTCGCGCACTTCCCCCGTTGCCTGGCGGCGGGGTCCCCGAAGTACGCGTGGGGATCGACTTCGGACTCGCAGTTATCGCCGAGATGGGGGGCGGAAACCGCGTCGAACCGAACGATGTCGTGGGCGAAACCGCCAACACTGCGGCCCGCATCCAGGCCTTCGCCGAGCCCTCGACCGTCGTGATCAGCGGAAGTGCCGCGGCGCTGCTTCGTCATCCACACAACCTGACACCGCTTGGCAGCGTTGAGCTCAAGGGCCTCAACCGCCCGGTCGAACTCTTCAGGGCGAAGGCCAGCCGGACCGCCAATGAACCGCCGACCGCTCCGCGGGGGCCGTTGATCGGCAGGGACGCCGAGTTCCGCATTCTCGAGGCAGCATGGCACCGCGCATTGGCCGGTGAGGGCGGCGCCGTGCTCGTCACCGGCGAGGCTGGGTTAGGGAAAACCCGCCTCGCATCCGAACTGAGGCGCCGGGCAAGAGACGGTGGGCGCACGGTCATCCAACTCCGGGCCTCTCCCTTCCATCAGAACACTGCCTTTCACCCCGTAGTGGGCCACCTCACCATGCTGCTTGGGCTTGAACCGGAGATGGGGTCGCAGGAACGGCTCTCACGCGTGAACACGTCGCTAACGGAGCTGGGACTGGACGCCCCGAGCCTCGAACAGCCACTTTCGGTCCTCCTCAACATCGGGGACGTCGACCGTGCGAGGGCCCGCACGCTATCGGGTGTTCAGCTTGGGGAGGCAATCTCGGACGCTCTTACCGCGTGGTTGCGTGCTGTCGTCCGGAGAACGCCGACCCTACTCATCGTTGAGGACCTCCACTGGCTCGACCCCAGCACGTTGGAGCTCATCCTTCGCATCACGTCAGGAGCGGCGCGAGAGCATCTCCTGGTGCTCCTGACCTCGCGACCCGGCGCGCTCACGGCCATGGACGGCATCGCGCGGATTGAACTCGAGCCGCTGCGCACCGGCCAGACGCTCGAACTGGTAGCGGAGCTCGCTCAGGGCAGCTCCCTCACACAGGATGAGTTGCGCGAACTGGTCGGCCGCTCAGATGGCGTCCCTTTGTTCGCAGAGGAACTCGTGAGCACAGCAATCGAAGCGGGCGCCGGCGGCACGACGCCAACACGGCGGGCACCGCGGGACGCCACCGTTCCGCCTGCGCTCTTCAGTTCCCTGATGGCACGTCTCGACCGGATGGGCGCGGCCAAAGAGCTTGCGCGGGTGGCCGCGGTGTGCGGACGTGAAGTCTCGGTCCAGCTCCTTGCGAAGGCCGCCAGCGTGTCCGAGGAGCGGGCGGCAGCCGGCCTGGGGCAACTCGCCGATGCCGGCATCTTCATTCGCCTGCCACGGCCGCAAACGTACGCTTTCAAACATGCCTTGATTCGCGACGTCGCATACGAATCGATGCTGCGATCTGACCGGGTCGAGTTCCACGCGAAGGTCGCAGATACCCTCGAGGAGTCGTTCCCGTCAGTGTGCGACGCCGAGCCCGAGGTCTTGGCGCACCACCTGGAACGGGCCGGCGCGCCGGGGCGAGCAATCCCCTACCTGCGTCGTGCCGGGTCCCGCGCTGCCGCCCAGTCCGCCAACCGCGAAGCCGTCACGCACTTCCGCCGCGCCCTGGCGCTCCTGCCGTCGACGCCGGACTCCGCTGCTTCGGAACTCGAACTCCTGAACGAGATCGGCCGGCCTCTCATTGCCGTGGCAGGGTATTCGAGCGACGAGGTCGAGCAGAACTTTCGACGGGCCGCGGACGTCGCTCGACGTCTCGCGAACGCGGAACAGTCGTTCCACGCGCTCTCCGGCCTGCGGCGGTTCCACCAGGTGCAGGGAGACGTCCGGCGCGCCCGTGCCATAAGCGAGGAGTTGGTGAGCCTCGCCGGCAGGATCTCTGCACCGATCTTCCAGGCAATCGCCCACCACGCCCTGGGCGAGGCACAATTCCTCGGCGGCCAGCCGCTCGAAGCCCGTTCCGAACTCGAAATGGCACGCAACCTGTTGGATGAATTGGCGGCGGCGGGGACTCCGGCGACAGCCGAACCGCGGGTGACGGTACGCTCATATCTGGGCCTGGCGTATTGGGTGCTCGGATACCCCAACAGGGCCATTGAGGTCGCCGGCGAAGCTGCGGAGCTCGCTGTGCAAACCGACCTCCCGTTTGCCAGGGCCTACGCACTGACCGTCATGGCATGGCTCCACGAGCTGCGTCAGGAGCCGGACGCGGCCCTCAAGTACGCCACCGAAGCCCATCAGCTATCCATCGAGCATGACTACCCCTACTGGGGTACCGCCGCAGCGGTCTACGGAGGCTGGGCCAGGGCGCTGCTCGGCGACCCTGACGGCTTTGAGTCCCTCGTAGCCGGGATCGACCGTCTCCGCGTTCTCGGGGCACGCACTACCGAACCGCATCTCCTTGCGATGTTGGCCGAGCTCACTGCGCGCCGCTCGGGCGCCGCCGCTGCCCTCGAGGCCGTGGACGCGGGGCTGAAGCTGGTCGATCAGAGCGGCGAGCGGGTCTGGCTGCCGGACCTTTATCGGCTCCGAGCAAAGTTCACGCTGCAGTCCGACGTGGGCGCGCCGTCACAGGCCATCGGCGATCTCGAGAGGTCCGTGCGAACGGCGCAGCAGAGCGGTGCCCGTTCCCAGCAGCTACGCACAGCCGTGGACTTCGCCGCGCTTGCGCCCCAAAACGACACCGCTGTCGCGGCCCTGCGCGACGCGCTCGATGCCTTTCCTGAGCGAACCGACTCGCCCGGACTCGACCGTGCGCGTGACTTGTTAGCGCAACTGACCGGCTCGGCCGAGAAGAGGACCCGATGAACGTTCCCAATTCCACCAACGATCCGAACGACTACTCGCTCGTGTCGGCGCTCATCCACCGGCGATCGCGACGGTTCGCGAAAGGCATGACCCTGAACGGCGGACCTCTTGCCTACGAAAGCGCGGAGCCAGCCGATCCGTTGACGAAGGAGGAAGAAGCCGCGCTCGTCTTCGCGGCCTGCGGCATCAGCGGCTATGCACTCGGCGAACTGGCCTACGAGACGGGCTCGATTCCCAACGCCAGCAGCGGCAATGTCATGAGCGAGTTCTATGCCCGCACCGCCATCAGCGGCGACAGTATCCAGGCGGACTCGTTGTTCGTGATGAACGACAACGGAACGTGGCTTGTGCGGCGTCCACGCGAGCTCAGTCGCGAAGAGTGCGCCGAGCTCGCGACATCCGCTACCAGCGGCGATATCCTCAGCTTCTATGAGCGGGCGCGGGTCCGGATCTCGGATTCTCGGGTGGACGTCGAACGCGCCATCCCGTTTGTGCCTGCCTTCAACAACTATTCAGCTAATCGGCCCGGGACAACGTACTTCCTCCCCGTGCACCATATGTCCGCGTTCTACATCAACGTCTGCCTGACGGCCTTCAACGAGGAGTTCGGCTATTTCGTAGTGGACGACACCCGTCGATTCGCCCCGGCCGGGATTAAACAGTTCGCGCGGTCCAAAGGCGGCCACCTCTACGACGACCCCGCCGCCGGTCGCACCATTCCCATCAGCGTCCTCGACACGTGGATGCACGAGTTCGCAGCGATCGAACAAGGCGCCATCCTCCAAAACATGAGCCTCATGACCCAAGCCCTCGGGCTGGGTGGCTTCGCGCACTTCGCCCATCACCCTTTCGCGTGGTTCGAGGCGCTCGGCTTCCGCATGCAACAGGACGCGTTCACGAAGAGCGTGGGCATGTCCTGGCCGATGAGCCGGCTGGTGAAGCTACTCGGGCGCGAGCAGCAAATCCCCGTGCCGGTTGGCCTCGAGCGGGACGGAGAAACACTGCTTCGCCCGTTCGCTCCGCCCTACTACCGGAACATGGAAGAAGCGGTGCTTGCCTACGTCGACTTCAAGTTCGGCCCCCAGGGAACGCTCAAAGACCTCAAGGGCCGCTCGTCGTTCAAAGACCCCGAAACCGTCGCTCAGGGCATCCCCCGCTGCTCCGAGAAGGCCATCGCCGCAACGGTGGCCTACTGCAGCTATGTCTACAACCGCTTCGGCCGCTTCCCCGCTACCAACGGGCCGTTCCGCACGGTGCTCGCCTACCAGGCCCATCACCTGGATACGGCCTTCTACGACCGCTTCTACGAGCCTGGCGCCCTCAGCGAAAGACAGCGCACTCACTCGCACACATGACCGCCGTGCCCCCAACCCTGAGCTACCAAGCGCAGTAGGTTCTGACCAAGAGCGGGCATCAGCAAGAGAGTGCCAGCCGAAACCGCTGCACCGAGCGAAATGACGGACGTCGCACGGAGATCATTCGAAGATAGCCGCGAGTACCCTGACTCGTCCGCCCTACCCTGGCACGCGCAGCGCCCCTCGCGAACCCGCTCAGCCTGGAAGGAGCTTGGCTTTCGTGTGTTCGAGCCTTCGAACGTAGGCAACCGCTGCGTCGGTGAGCTGTTGGAGTGGTTGAGCGGCGCCTCGCCCGTGAAGCTCCGTGAACGTCGGCATCGCCATTCTGCTGAGTCTGGCCAGAATGGATTCTGGGAGTGTTGAGGTAAGGGGTTCGAATCCCCTCAGCTCCACCAACTTAAATCTGGTTGTGCTGGCGCCAACTCGAACGGTGGGCTGTCGGCCACGCGTCTGGTTCGCACGGCCGGGCGCGACGCTAGATCTCCTTCAATCGTTCGGCAACGATGATGCGCGCAGCCGCCTCGATCAGCGCCAGGTGTGAAAACGCCTGCGGGAAGTTTCCAAGCAACTGCCCGGATTCGGCATCGAGTTCCTCCGCGAGCAGTCCGAGCGGCGACATCTCGTGGATTAGTCGCTCCATCAAGTTCCGGGCGCGTTCCTCGTGACCGACGATCGCGAGAGCCGACACGAGCCAGAACGAGCATATGAGGAAGGTCCCCTCCTTCCCCGAGAGACCATCGTCGGTTTCCTCTGTGCGGTAACGCAGCACAAAGCCGTTCTCGGTGAGATTGTCTGCAATCGCCAGTACGCTCTTCGCCAACCTCTCGTCGTCGGGGGGGAAAAATCCAAAGATCGCCGCCAGCAACGTTGATGCATCCAGGGAATCCGAGTCGTAGTGCTGCCGCAGCACGCCGTCTTGCGTGACTCCGTGCGCGAGAATGTCATCCTTTATCTCTCGAGCTACATCCCCCCAGGACGCGGCGAGGCCCTCGTCGCCGCGGATCTGCGCCAGTTCGCTCGCCCGGTCGAGCGCAACCCAGGACATCAGCTTCGACGAGACGTAGTGCCGCGGCTCGCCCCGCGCTTCCCAGATTCCCTGGTCCGGCTCGCGCCATACGCTGATCGCGCACTCCGCCTGCGCTTTGACGATCGGCCACACGCTCCGTGGCAGACGCTCGCTCCGACGGGTGTGGAGCAGAATCGAGTCGAGCACAGCGCCGTAGACGTCGTTTTGGCGTTGGTTGAATGCCCCATTTCCCGTGCGGACGGGCCGGGCCCCATCGTAGCCGGTGAGGTCTTCACGTATGGATTCCGTGAGGTCGCGGCGACCGTCGATCCCGTACATGATCTGGAGCCCGCCGTCATTGTTGGGCTCGAGGTCGCAGACGAATTGAACGAATTCATCGGCCTCCCAGTCGAGCAGCAGCCAGTGAAGCGCGCGAAGTGTGAACGTAGTGTCCCGCATCCATGTGTAGCGATAGTCCCAATTGCGCTCGCCGCGAGGCGTCTCGGGTAGCGAAGTGGTGAGCGCAGCCACCGTTGCACCCGTCGGCATGTACGTCAGGCCCTTGATAACGAGCGCCGCGCGTTCGACCACAGGCCGCCACCGGTGGTCCGGCATACGCGCGTTCGCCAGCCACTCGCGCCAAAATCGGGTGGTCGCGTCCAACCGTTGCTGGGCCTCGGCCATCGACGTGGTGACCGCCGATGATGCCCACGAGAAGCTGCAAAACAGCTGCTCACCAGCGCGCAGTACTCGGCGGCCGCGCACGCGGTTCCCCTCGATGCCTATCGGCAAATCGGTAGAGAGCCAGCACCGCTCATGTCCGTACACCACGGTCGCGGCGTGCCGGCCGTCGCCGTCGAGTGTCCACTCGCCGGGAGTGCGGCCGTAGTCGAAAACAGGCTCGCAGACGAGCTCAACCTCCACGCGGCCTTCAATGCAGGTCACCGTTCGCACGAGAGCATGGTCGGCATCGCTGTCAGAGGGAGGCCGCGTGTGCGGCGTGATAAGGTCCTCCCCCGTTGAGGGGCCCATTGTGAGGGCGTCCCGTACCTCGGCCCAACCACCGGGGACATTCCAGGTCGTCACCAGCGTGTTCGTGCCCGGCTCATAGTGACGCTGCGTCGGCACGTTCCGCCCAAACGGACCGAAGCGGAAGGAGCCTGCCTGGCGGTCGAGCAGCGCCCCGAACACGCTGGGCGAGTCGAAGCTGGGCACGCAAAGCCAATCGATCGAGCCGTCTGGCGCCACCAGCGCTCCGGTGTGGCAGTTCGAAAGGAACGCGTAGTGAGCGATCGGCGGGAATGGCGACCTCGGTGCGTGCTCACCTTCGGTCGGAGAAGGTCCCCGATGTGCGTCGAGCATCGTTGTCATTGAACATCCTCGTTCCTCAGAAGCGTCCGTTGGTGGTGGCAGCGCGGAGCGCTTGGCTTCACAGGGTCACGTCGTCGCGTCCGCTTTCGAGAACTCGCCACCGTGTGCCGCGAGCGCCCAGATGACGCCGACATCGACGGCGACGATCAGGATCGACCAGACCGGGTAGTACGGGATGGAATAGAAGTTCCACACCATACTCATCGTCGCGAGCACGATGCCCACGATGCGAGCGACCAGCGAGCCTGAGAAGAGCCATATCCCGGCCAATGCGACAAGCACCCCGGCAATCATCTGCGCCCATCCCCAGGCTGTGACGTCCACCTTCATCGCGTACCCGCCGTGGACCACGTAGAACGTGTCATCCAACACGGCGGCAAGCCCGATGAGGAAGTGAAACGAACCGATCGCGACCATCATCACGGCCGCGAACACCACGAACCCCGTCGCCCAATGGCTCGCGTGAGGCGTCGTTGAGGCAGGTGCCCCCGCGCGCGCCGGGTAGGAGGAGCTTTCGTACTGGGCCATTCCAGTTTCCTTTCTCCCGGCTCGGTGCCGGTCAATTCGAGCGGGAGCAGATGTTCCCGCGTCTCGGTGCGACGTTCCGGCACACCCCACGATCTCTGGTGTTGGGGCGATCGCCTTCGTCGTACAGCGCCGGGTGCCGCGAGCGACCCCGGCGGTAGAACACCCTCTCCCGACGGCGCTTTCCGGCGCAATACCGAGAATTGGTGCTATCAGCGGCCGCCCAGTGACCATTAACCCCTTTGCAAGCGGACCTTGATCGCGACACCGACTTCTGCCGATCGGTCCCCGCTAAAAGCGATCGACGATGCCGGGAGAAGTCGGGGCCTCGCCCCGCCGAGGTTTCTTGATGATCAGCCAGCCGCCAAACGCGATCGAACATCGCACCGAACAATCACCGTCCCCGGTACGCGCAGCAGCCCCGCCACAAAACCCGGCAGACGTCGGCCAGCGCATCAGCGGAGCCATCGACACATGCCGCGAAACCGGCCGGCCCTGTTGGTTCGAGTACGAACGCCGGACACCCACCAGCGTCACCCGCTACCAGGTCCACGCCACCATCCTCGACGACCAGGACGTCGTCGTGGTTGCCCGCGCTCTCCCGGACAGGTCCGGCCGCGACGATGCCCTGCCCCGATCCGATCTGAACTCGTTCGCTCTGACACAGCGTCAGCTCGCTGTTCTTCGACTCGTAGCCGCGGGCGCGACGGACAAGGAGATAGCCGCGCGCCTCGGTATCAGCTCGTTCACCGCCAGCAAGCACATCGGGAACATCCTCCGGCGGCTTGACGTGGGCTCACGCACCGAGGCCACCGTCGCTGCCATGCGAGCCGGTCTGATCACCGTCTGATGACCGGGAGGCGGCGTGGTTAAGGGGGGACCGGTGTCCCCCAGCTCCACGCCCCAAGGATTCGCACCCTCCGTACTGATTCCCTGCAATGGGCAACCCGGGCCGCGGCGAAGATAGTCAGTGCAACGGCGATCCCGGTCGTCGAACACCATCGAAGGAGTCAACCGAATGTCCGAACTCGTGGTCCTCGCGTTTCCTCATGAACACGAGGCCGAACAGATGCGTGACCGCCTCGCCGAACTGCAGAGGCAGCACCTCATAACGCTCGCCGACGCCGCTGTGGTAAGGCGCGACATGGACGGCAAGGTCAAGGTGAAGCAGGCCACGAACCTCTCGGGCGCCGGCGCTCTCGGCGGCGGCTTCTGGGGGATGCTCATCGGCCTTCTCTTTTTCGCACCCTGGCTTGGCCTCGCCGTAGGCGCCGTCACCGGCGCCCTCATCGGCAAGTTCACCGATGTCGGTGTCGACGACAAGTTCATCAAGGAGGTGGGCCAGACAATTCAGCCCGGAAACTCCGCGCTCTTTCTGCTCGTTGCCCAGGTGACTCCAGACCGCGTGCTCGACGAGCTCAAGGGCTTCGCCGGGGCGAAGGTCATCAAGACGTCCCTTTCGAAAGAGCAGGAGCAGCGCCTGCGCGACGCGTTCGGAGCGGAGGCCCCGCAGGAAGCCCACGCCTGACCTTACCCGTCGTCACGAAGAAACAGCCCCGCTTCAGCGGGGCTGTTTGCATGGTGGCCGTCCGGGGATGAGGCCCGCTACGTACCGGCGAGAATCCGCGATTTCTCGCTCGCGAACTCCTGGTCCGAGAGCTTCCCTTTGTCGTGGAGGGTGGACAGCATCGAAAGCTGCTCCGCCGGGCTTGCGCTGCCAGTCGCCTGACCGCGATCCCAGGAGGCGGCCCCTTCGTAATAGTCGGCGTGTTCCCACGAGATCGTTGATGGCCGGAAGATCACGTAGAAGAGCGTCCCCAGTACGGGAAGGAAGATGATCGCTACCAGCCAGAGCGCCTTCTTCCACCCTGAGAGGTCGTCACGGCGAAAGAGGTCCACAAGCGCAAACGCCCAGAACATCAGGAACGGAATGACGATAAACAGGATCCAGAGCACATCCCACCAGTTCATCTGGTTTCTCCTTTGGTAGATAAGAGTGAACGGGAACTCGACGCCGCTCCGACTTCAACCGGTATGCACGCCTCCCACATGCCCGGGACGGCGGCCCCGCGGCGGATGCGGAAATGATGCGCTCGCCCTGCGGACCGCAGGCTTCGCACGTCGCGGCACTCCCGATCGAGCCTCGATCAGAGGCATAACAGCCGGCGCCCGGCTGTTTACGGCGACGGAAACCGTTGGTGAAACGCTGTCGAGAGCCTATCGCCACGCTGGGGCCGCTTCGTCTGGAAGCTCCGCCAGAGCCACATCGTAGGTTGAGCGGGCGGACGCACCCGAGACCACGTCGCCGGAGGTTCGGTGGGTATGCGCACTGCTCTCGTTGCAACGCTCCTCGGTGTCGGCTTCGTCGCCATGCTGATCGGGAACCTTGGCCTTTGGGCCGAACGGACCGTCTTCAACACCAGCCAGTTCGCCTCCACGACCAGCAGCGTCCTCGACCAGCGGGACGTACAGGAGCGAACGTCCGCGGTGCTCGCCGCGGAACTCGTGCGCCGGGCCGAAGTTTCAGCTCGGATCCAGCAGCAATTGCCTGAAGGCCTCGGCTTTCTGGCCCAGCCGCTGACGACGGCCGCCCGCGACTTCGTCGCACAGGCGGTGCTGCGCGTCATGGACGAGCGACTGACCCCGGAGGTGAAGCGTCGCATCCTCGAAGGCGTGCACGGCCAGGTGATGGCGACACTGAAGGGCGAGACCGCCGTCGGCTCGAACGGCGATGTCGTCTACCTCGATCTCCACGATGTACTCGTGGCCGCGGCCGAGGCGATCGGCATCCAGGCCGACCCCAATCAGGGACTCCTCGCTCGCGTGGACTTGCCGCCTGAGGCGGGCCGCGTGGTCATCTCCACCAACGCGCAACGATTCGACCGGCTCTCATGGGTGGCCACCCATCACCGGGCGATCGGCGTCGCCCTGGTCGGGCTGCCGGTAGTCCTCTTCGCACTGGCCATCCTCGCCGCAACGAACCGTCGGCGGACGACGCGAACGGTCGGATTCCTGGTTCTCGCCGGCGGCATAGTGTCGCTGGTCCTGTTGATCCCGCTCCGCAGCGCCGCCGGTGACCTGGCCCGCGACCCATCCGTCGGCCGTGAGACGTTCTCGATCGTTGTCGGAGGTTTTCGCCTCCAGTCATTCCTGCTGATATTGCTGGGGGCCGTAATCGTCGCTGCCGCAACGTTCCTGGGCCGCTCCCGGCGGGCGTCGGTCAGGCTGGACGATACGGACGCCTGGCGTCAGAGGTTGCCACAGCTGCGGCTGGCCGGATTCGGCGTCGCCGCAGTCGTGCTGATTGCCTGGCCATCGCCGACGTGGAGGATCTATGCGGCCACCGCAGCGCTGCTTGTCGCCTACCTTGCGCTGCTCTGGGCCGCCACAAGCGACTCAGAGGCCGCAGCTCGCGCCCGCGAGCACGGCGCGCTGTGGAAACAGCGCCTCGGGCACACGGAGCAGCCCAAAGGCCGAGGGCTCTCCGGAAGGATTGCGTCGCGGGCGCCGCAGTTGCGCATCGGCGGCATCGTGGTCGCGTTGCTTCTGCTCGTCTTCTGGCCGGATCTCACATGGCGCGGAGTAGTAGCGCTTGCGGTCTGCGCGTTGCTCTACCTCGCCGCAATCGATTGGGCGGTACGGGAAACGCGAAGCGGCGACGACTCGCCGCCGCGACATACGGCTGCGCCCCAGGGGGGCTCGGCGCCACCACCGCAGCCGGACGAACGACGCCGGGAGGTACGGGGATCATGAACCAATCGACTGCGGACCACGTCGCAACGGGCCACCAGCGCGGCGCGAGGTCAGCTGAGAAGCAGGCAGCCATCGCTGCCGCCGGGGCCAGCGTCGGCGTCCTCGTCGGAATGATCCTCGGCTTCCGCATGTACGCCGGCGAGCAACGCGTGCGTCACCGCGTCGGGACATTCCGCGACGCCTGGATCATTCTCCGGAGCTAGCCCGTCGCAATTCCGGGCGCGCTGGCCGAAAATCGAGGTCGACGAACTGCGCCAACCCCTGGCGCTCGCAGACCAGGTTCACCCGCTCATCAACCGTGAAGATCGCGTCACGCAGGATCCACGCGCGCCGCGCAGTGCCGTCCAATCGAAAGGCTGTACGCCCGACCGCCCCGACAACGCCGAATGGTACGCCGCTCACGGAGCAAACGCGCATGCCCACTCGAAGATTGATCCAGGGCTCCCGTGCCCCAAGGTCCGGCCGTGAAGAGCTGGGCATTTGCGGTCCTCCATTCGAACCCGACGCTATGCCGTTCGATGCATGCGTCGCAACCGTTTCGATGGCGTTGACGGCCCCTAACAGCGCACCACTCGAAGCGTCGCTGTATCGGGCCCGTCGCCCGGCCATGGGCACTGCCGTGAGTGCGAACTGGTTCGACTCGGCGTACGAACAGTAGCGATTCCGCGTTTCACCTTCATCACGATTCCTATCGCCCGCGACGCCTCGAAACAGAGTCGCAAGCCTTGTGTTATGCCGATGGCCTTTGCGTAGATGGTTTCGGAACGCCCTCCCCCGGGTTTTGATCGTTCGGATCTTGACCCTGCTTCGCTGCGCGTCGTTCGCGGCCCCCGGTTGGTTCCCGGAGGGAGCGGACGAGCGCCGCATGGTCGCGTTCGCTCGTGTCGGCATACGCCGATGCGAACTCCGCCATGGCCTCGCTGAATTGCTCACCTTTGCCCAGGTAGCCGGCGATAGCGACGCGGTCCCCGGAACGAGCGTGGCCGTCCGCCAGCGCCCTCGCGCAGGCAGTCGCGTAAAGCCCAAGGCCCACCGGCCGGAGCGCGTCCATGGGCACCGAACCCTTCATGTCGCGAAATTGCCGGACGTAGAAATCGCGGCCCACTTCCGAGCGGAACCACCCGAGGAAGATGTCCGACGCTGACTGCAGCAAGCGCTGGCCGGCAACGACACGCTGGCCTTCGTTGTTGTGATGGCGCAACGCCGGGAGCGCGTCGGCAAGACTGGATCGCACAGCTTCCTTGATCTGGAGAAGCAGGACGTCGGTGGCATCACGCCCCTGCAGCAAGATGAGGTAGCAACGCGTCCCAACCGACCCCACCCCAACCACTTTCCGCGCGGCGTCCACGAACGTGAACCGCTCCAAAAGGTGACGGAATTGGTCCTGCAGCGATCGCCGATAGCCAACGTAGACGTGCCGCAGGATCTCCCGCTCCTCGTCGTTTTCGACAGGTACGCGCACGAGCAACGGCGGATCGGACAGGAACTGCAGCTGGCCGTCTACCACCTGGGTCAGCTTGGCCGCACCCTTGAGGCTATCGTTCGACCGGGCTTGTCGCATCAGTTTCTGGGTGCGACCGCGGGCTACCCGGTCCTTGATGTCCGCCGCAAGCATGTCGGCCTCGATCCTCGTATACCACAGTTCCAGTTCCTTCATCGCGGCGAACGAGCGCATCGCGTCGACGTATGCCTTTGCGGCGTCCCGCACCGCAGTCCGCCTCGTCGAGGCGTTGAAGCCGTTGGCACGACCCGCCAGCTCCACTGACGCCGCCAGGCGCTTCACGTCCCATTCCCACGGACCCGGAAATGTCTCGTCGAAATCGTTGATGTCGAAGAGCAGCGTCCGCTCGGGCGACGCATAGATGCCGAAGTTCGCGAGGTGCGCGTCGCCGCAGAGTTGCACGTTGATACCCGAAACGGCGCTGCCCGCGAGGTCTTGCGCCATGACTGCCGCCGCGCCGCGGTAGAACGCGAACGGCGAGGCGCTCATCCGTTCGTAGCGGACCGGCACGAGTTCCGGAAGCCGGTCAGCGTCGTCTGCAGCCAGGATCGCAAGCGGATCGCGAGCCCTGTCTGGGGCCGACCAGACGCCAAGGGCGGAACGCGGCGTCGCGTTCCGCAACGCCGCTCCGCGCGCAGCCCGCTCCGCCGCAGAAAGCCGCTCGGGGCTCCTGCTTTGCGCCGGCCCGTGAACGGCGCCGTTTCTCGCGCTCGATGCGATTGTTGCCATGGAAGGTCCTCCGCGGGTTGGATTACCGCATCGTATGGCCGCACAGGACCGATTAAGTCGCTCGCCCGCGCCCTGAAACGGAACCGGAATTAGCCCGTAAGGTGCGCGGGCATGCGCGCCCCCATGCCGCGTTTGTGGCCCCCGACGCATTCTTCACGCTTGCGGAAGCCCAGTTCACGCGGACGGTACGTTTATGTACTGAGCCCTCGGTCCGCACTCCCGCATGCTCACGACATGGGCGTGCAGGACCGACGCGCCGAAGGCGGCGACCCCCGCACCGACGCTATGAGCATCGCGCTCTCGAAGATCGGTCTCTCCCCGAACGTCCGCTGTACGTGCCGTCATGAAGCCATCCTTCATGTGATCTGGGACAGCGAAATCCGCGGTGTCGCCGTCGGCCACTGTTTTGCGTGCGACTGTGCTGCCTTCGAACGGCTTTGACGCGGCGGCCGCCGGCACGATGCTGGCCCGTGCTGGTTCAGGCGCTTTCGAGCGCGTCGTGGAGAAGCCAGGGCGCGAGCGCGTCATAACACTCGCACGCCACCGCCCGCAGGCAGGCTTCGTCGGTCGTGCGCAGGCGCGCGCGACCAAGTGTGACGGCCCCCTGCTGCTGGAGCTCCTCCAGCGCCACTGAAACCGTTGCACGGCGCGTCGCCAGCAAATGCGACAATCGCTCGTGCGTGATCAGCAGCGCCGATCCAACGCGGTAACTGGAGAACAGTATCCACGTGGCAAGCCGCGCGGCCGGCCGGTGAGCCGCAAAGCATGCCGTTCTTTGGGCCAACGCGCCGAACATGAACGCCTGGTACCGCTCGAATAGGTCGTCCAGTCCCTTGTTCGCGCGGGCTTCGCCGAGAAGCTGGTTGAGGCTCAGCGTCGCTACATCGCCCCCCAATTCGACCGTCAGCTCCTGCCCCGGGACCGTAAGCGCCCGCCTGCCGACGGCACCTTCGCGTCCCACCGAGAGCGTCTCAACGCGCGTGCCGTCACTGAACGCCACGACGTACGCAACCACCGAATCGAGCGGAAAGTAGACGCGGTCTTCGTCGGCGCCAGGCTCGAACAACTTCTGTCCCGCGAGCAGTCGACCCAAAGCGAGGTCCTTCCCCATGGACGGGGCCATGGTGAGGACATCAGAGAGAAACGCGTTCCGCCGCAGGTCGGCAGGCATCGATGGCTCCTCGCAGCCGTTTCTCGCGGGGAACGAGTGTCGTTCTAAGCGTAGCGCACGGATTGTTGCGAATCATGTTCGATTACGTACCGTTTTCGTGAATTCGTCATATCCTGCACGCGGCAGCGCTTGGCGTCAGAAGGCATCGAGGGGGTTTCTCCCCTGGTGGCTAGCGGCCCCAGAGCTTGCGCAGGTTATCGCGCATGATCACGAGTGCTACTCCGACCATCAGCACCAGGATGATCTGCCACGCAAACTCCCACGACGAGCACTCCAGCCGTCACCGCCGCCAGCACGATCGTCGCGTTGAGCAGGAGGCCAACAATCTTCCGCTGGAGGATGCTGTCCACGATCACGGCACCCGCGACGAGTGCGATCAGCGCGCCCGCCGCGTTCGTGCCTTCGAACTTGAGCAGCAGCGCCGCCGCCAGGAGCAACAGCCCCACGCTCACTGCCGCCCAGGTCTCGGCCAGGCGCGATGCCCGGAGTTCGCCCGGCGGCTGAGGCTCATGGCTCCGTCGAATGTGCGCCCGCGGATCGCCGCGGTCGCCGCGTGCCGTGCGGCCCCGCGCCGCCTCGAGCTCGCCAATCGCCGCCTGCAACTCCTGGCGAGAAGCTTCGAGCGCCCCGAGCTCGGCGGTTCCCTCTTCCAGCTGCTTCTCGATGGCTGCATGCCGTGCTGCGCCATTCCGGGCGGACGGCATGGTCGCCTCCACCTCCATCCGCTCGAGCTCCGCGCGGGCGTCTGCGGCCCGCTGTTCCGCCTCCCGAAGCTCCCGCACCACGGCTTCGATCCGCCGCTCAATGACGCACAGCGTTTGCGAAGGCGGCGGAACGCTCTCGAGGCCCGCCCAGCCCAACGGATCGAACCATGACTGGCGAATCGACCCTGCTCGCGTGAACCGGGGCCCGGCCGGGGCGAGTTCGCCCGCGAAGACGTCCTCCGTGTCCAGGCCCCAGAGGCCGGGATACCCACCGACCCAATCGACCGAATCGTCGATCACGACTGCGTCCCATGTGTACGGCTGGTTCGGCCCCACAGCGGCCCCGTCGCCGCGCGCGTAGTCCACGAACGGAACGCGAACGAGCCCGTAGACGCCCTTCACGAGCGCCGCCGGGTCGCCCTGCCCGAGCACGTCACGCCAAAGTCGCTGGAATCCGCGCGCCCCCTGCGACAGCGGCCGAAGGAACTTCACTTCGACGGTCGTGAGGTACTCGCCTGGCTTGAAGTACGCGGCATGCGAGCCTGCCCCGGCGAACACCACCGGGTGGCCGTCCAGCATGGTCAGTTCCGGGTCATCCCAGCGACGGCGGAGGTCCGCGCCCGTGTAGTCGTGCGCCGCGCACGCCAGCCAGATTGGCGTCGGCTCCCGGCTGTCGCTCTCTTCGATGTAGATCAACACCTGCTCCCAGTCCGCTTCGTGGTCGTTGACACCCGCGAACGACGACCGCCAATCGTTCATGGCGTAGAAGAACAGGTACTGCAGCACGGTGTAACCGGAATCGCGGAGTACGCGCCCGTAGTAGGTGCACCGGTGGTCGCCATCCCGCATCTGCTCGTACTGCGTGGCGGCGCCCGCCGTCGTGCCGCCGGGCACGCGCCCACGGACGAACAACGACAGCGAAAAGACTGCGTCCAAAATCCGCGGCCCGAGGCCCACCCCCGCGAGCCGCCCAGAGCCATGAAACGCAGGGCGCTTCACCCGCCACCGTTCATAGTCCAGGCCGCCGAGCGGCGTCTGCACGAAGCGCAACGAGAGCAATCCGTCGGCAGGTGCGGCTGCCGCCATTTCGACGAGATGCGGTGTCGTCAGCTTGCCCGCCGGAACGAGTTCCTCCGGCGGACTCCCGGGCCGCCGCAACCACAGGCTGGAGCGCTCGACGTACGGCTCGACGCGGCAAGGGAAGAACATCTCGCCCTGCGTGTAACGCATGACTGGCTCGAACCTGCGCAGGAGTTCCAGGTCGGCGCTCATGGCTCAACCGGGCCGCGCGCCGCACGCCCGAACGCGCGCTGGACATCGGACTGGTTGAGGTAAAACACCTGGAGAACGCTCAGTGCCATCACCACGTAGCTCGGATGCCCGTTGAAGTACCCCAGCAGCGCCGTCGTCATGGTCCAACCCACCCAGAGCATGGTTGCCGTCCAGGCCCCGCGATGGAGTCGCCAGAGCCCGTGGGCCACGGCCAGCCCCACGACGGCCGTGACCGCGCCGGTAATCACGAGCAGGTTCGCATTCGTCCACGGCACCCCCCGTTCGCCAGCCGCCATCTCCGCGCCGGTAGCGACCGCATTCAGCGCCTGCACGACGGCCACGAGTGTCACACCCACGGGGCGGCCACGATGGCCAGGACTTGCACGGCTGGGATCAGACACGTGCCCACGCTGCTTCTGCACATTGCCATTCAAGCGGAACCAGCGACCTTCGGGGCAGGGAGGAACCGCCGCGACATGGCTTCGAGAGCGAACCGACAGCCTCCGTCGCGGCGAGATTGCACGCCTTCGCCAGCACCTGGCAAGCGCGTGGCGCGAGCGCTCCGCCCTGGCCGACGATGCGGCGAGCTTTGCGAGACGGATCCGCAACCGTGTTGGCAGCGGGTCCGCGCACGCTGTCATCTCTGGCCCCAGGCGGCGAAGTAGCGTCCGAACACGCGGGTTCCGCGACAACGATGCGAACAGATAGGAGGCCAGCGTGGCGACTGCAGAGCAGGAAAGACTTCGACAGGACGGCCCAGCATGGCGCCGATGGGGGCCGTACCTCAGCGAACGCCAGTGGGGGACCGTCCGCGAGGACTACAGCGAGTCGGGAGACGCTTGGAACTACCTTACACACGAGCAGGCGCGCTCGCGGGCCTACCGCTGGGGAGAAGACGGCATCGCCGGTATCTCCGACGAAAAGCAGCAGCTTTGCTTCGCACTGGCACTCTGGAACGAACGTGACCCGATCCTCAAGGAGCGGCTTTTCGGGCTCACCAACGGCGAGGGCGTGCACGGCGAAGACGTCAAGGAGTACTACTTCTACCTCGACAACACGCCCACCCACAGCTACATGCGCGAGCTCTACAAGTACCCCCAGCGAGCGTTCCCCTACGAAGATCTCATCGCCACGAACCGGGGACGCAACAAGAGCGAGTGGGAATACGAACTGCTCGATACCGGCGCCTTCGACGACAACCGCTACTTCGATGTGTTCATCGAATACGCGAAGGCGGCCCCAGACGACGTCCTGATAGAGATCACGGCGCATAACCGCGGCCCCGAGACAGCGCCGCTCCATATCCTCCCCACCATCTGGTTCCGGAATCTCTGGGACGTCTACAACGCCCCGCGTCCGACCGTTGCGGCCCAGGAAGGCCCCGCCGCCAGTGCCACAATCGCGATCCGCCACGAGCGGTTGGGCGACATGCACCTCTTCGCCAGCGAGGCCGCGGAAGTGCTGTTCACAGACAACGTTACGAACAACGCGAGGCTGTTTGGCGGCGAAAATCGGGCGCCGTTCGTCAAGGACGGAATCAACGACTGCGTTGTCCTCGGCCGAACGGAGGCGGTCAACCCCGCACAGGTCGGCACGAAGGCCTCTCCCCACTACCGCTTCGACATCGCCCCCGGCGAGCGCGCGGTGGTCCAGCTCCGGCTTACCAACGCCCCCGTCGATGCCGTCGGCAACCCGTTCGGTCAGTACTTCGACGACACGTTCGCCACGCGTCGCCGCGAGGCCGACGAGTTCTATGCAGCCATTACGCCGGCGGCTATCTCGTCCGATGAAGCGCGCGTCTTCCGGCAGGCACTCTCGGGCATGCTCTGGAGCAAGCAGTACTACGACTACGACCTCAACCGCTGGCTCATCGAGCACCGGTCGCACCCGCGCGCACCGGAACATACCAGCCGGAACCAGGAATGGTTCCACATGGTCAACGACGACATCATCTCGATGCCGGACAAGTGGGAGTACCCGTGGTATGCGGCATGGGACCTCGCGTTCCACACGATTCCCCTCAACGCGGTGGACCTGGAGTTCGCCAAAGGGCAGCTCGACATCATGCTCCGCGAGTACTACATGAGCCCCAACGGCCAGCTCCCGGCCTACGAGTGGAACTTCAGCGACGTCAATCCGCCGGTCCATGCCTGGGCCAGCCTCTTCACCTACGAGACCGAGAAGCGAACCAACGGCGTCGGTGACATCGAGTTCCTCAAACGCACATTCAACAAGCTCATGGCCAACTTCACCTGGTGGGTGAACCGCAAGGACAAAGCCGGTCGCGGCGTCTTCGAAGGCGGATTCCTCGGGCTCGACAACATCGGCGTATTCGACCGCAGCGCACCCGCTTCCGACGGGTGGCCATCTCGAACAGGCCGACGCAACCGCCTGGATGGCGATGTTCACCCAGAACATGCTCTCCATCGCCATCGAGTTGGCCGCCTACGACCCCGTCTTCGACGACATGGCGCCGAAATTCGCCGACCACTTCATCCTTATCGCTTCCGCGATCAACCGCATGGGCGCCAATGGCACGGGACTGTGGGACGAAGAAGACGGCTTCTACTACGACGTCCTGCGTCGGCCCGATGGCCAGGCAATCCCACTCCGGGTCCGCTCCGTCGTCGGGCTATTACCTATCTGCGCCTCGACCGTGGTCGAGAAGTATCAGCGTGACCACATGCCGCGGCTGGTCGAGCACGTTCGGGAACGCAGACAACAAATGGAGGAGATGAACCTCGCGCCCGACTTGGGCCCCGTCGCCCCCGGCTACGACGATCGGATCCTGGTCTCCCTCGTCTCACGGGAAAAGCTCGAGCGGATCCTCCGCTACATGCTCGACGAAAACGAGTTCCTCAGCCCGTACGGAATCCGCTCGCTCTCGCGTGTCCACGCCAATCAGCCGTATGTGTTCAACGTGGACGGCGCAGACTACAGCGTCAATTACGTCCCCGCGGAGTCCGATACGGGCATGTTCGGCGGAAACTCAAACTGGCGCGGACCGGTCTGGTTCCCCATCAACGTCCTGCTGATCCGCGCACTCCTCCAGAACTACATCTACTACGGCAACGACTTCCGCGTGGAATGCCCGACCGGCAGCGGGCGTTGGATGAACCTGTACGAGGTAGCCGAGGAAATTGGCCGGCGGTTGACGCGCATCTTCCTTCGCGACAAACAGGGCCGGCGCCCGGTCTACGGCGGCATCGAAAAGTTCCAGGACGATCCCCACTGGCGTGACCACATCCTGTTCTACGAATACTTCCATGGCGACAACGGCGCTGGTCTCGGCGCGAGCCACCAGACCGGCTGGACCGGCCTCGTCGCATCGGTGATCCAGCTCTTCGCAACAACCGACGCGGAGAGCCTGCTCCGCGCCGGCCATCTCGGAGTAATGCGTGAAGCCCAGCCGGCTTTTGCGGGGGGAGAATGAGATGAATGCCTGGCCGCAGAATCCATCGATCTACGAAATCAATACCTGGGTTTGGCTCGGCGAGCTGGGACGTCGCTACAAGCGTCCCGTCACGCTCGCCGACGTACCGCCCGCGGAGTGGGACGCGCTCGCCGCGCTCCATATCGACGCCGTCTGGCTGATGGGCGTGTGGCAGCGCAGCCCGCTCGGCGCACGCATCGCCAGCGAAAACGCTGCGATGACAAACGAGTTCCGCCAGGTACTCCCCGACTACCAGCCGGCTGACAACGTCGGCTCGCCCTACTGCGTAAAGCGGTACGTCGTAGATGACCACCTCGGCGGGCCGGATGGCCTCGCCCGCGCGCGAGAAGCCCTCGCCAGCCGCGGTATGCGCCTCATCCTTGATTACGTGCCAAACCACGTAGCGCTCGACCATCCTGCGGTCAGTGAACATCCGGAGTTCTTTATCCAGGGCACGCCGGACGACCTCGCTCGCGACCCGGCCGGGTTCTTCGAGGTCGAAGGGCACATCATCGCCCGCGGCCGCGACCCGAATTTCCCGCCCTGGCCGGACGTCGCGCAATTGAACGCCTTCTCCCCGCAGTTGCGGGAGGGCGCGATCGAAGCGGTGTCCTCCATCGCGTCGCAGTGCGACGGCATGCGCTGCGACATGGCCATGCTCATGATGGACGACGTCTTCAAGCGGACATGGGGCGACCGTGCCGGCGATCCGCCGCCGACGCAGTTCTGGCCCGAGATCATCGGCGCCGTCAAAAGGCGCCAGCCCGGGACGCTTTTCATCGCGGAGGCCTACTGGGATCTCGAGTACCCGTTGCAGCAACAAGGCTTCGACTACTGCTATGACAAGCGCCTCTACGACCGCCTCCTGCACGAGGGCGCCGAGTCGATCACAGCCCATCTACAGGCCGGTCTTGACTATCAACGACACCTCGTGCGCTTCATCGAAAACCACGATGAGCCCCGCGCAGCGTCCGCGCTCGGCCCTGACCCACGCGAACGAGCGGCCGCCGTGGTCTCAATGACGTTGCCGGGGTGTCGCCTCGTCCACGAGGGACAACCGGACGGCCGCACCGTCCATCTACCGGTGTTCCTCCGCCGGGCGCCGGACGAGCGGCCGAACGCGGGACTCCAGGATTTCTACCAGCGACTCTTGGACGTCGTCGGCCGGCACGAGGCGTTCAAGGAGGGGAACTGGCAACTTTGCGAACGGCGCGGCTGGGACGACAACGACAGCTTCCATCGCCTCGTCGCCTGGGCCTGGTACCGGCCGCCCGAACGTTTCCTGGAAGTCGTGAACCTGTCGGATGCGCCCGCGCAGGGCAGGTTGCGCCTGCCCTGGCCCGACCTCGAAAACTGCAAGTGGCAGATGACCGACGAGGTGAACCGCGCAACGTTCGCCCGCGAGGGCGACGAACTCGCACACGAAGGTCTGTACGTCGACCTTCAGCCCTGGCAGTTCCACTTGCTTCAGATGGAGCCGGCGCCCGTGGGCGTCTAAGGCCTCAGAACGTGCGCGGGAGCGAACCAAGTATGATCGCTCCCGTCACGAAGCTGACAACCGCCAGGCCCGCCAGCACGACCCCACCTCGCGATCGGTCAAAGCGCTCACTCAACGCGCCAAAGAACAGGACCATCGCCAGGATCATCGTTGCGAACACGTAGTGGTCGCCGGTGGTATTGGCGTCTCGGGCACGAGAAGAATCAGCGTCGGCCTCCGCCTGGAGCTGATTCGCGGTGTCCGTGGCCGCAAGGTGGTACTGCGGCAGAGCGAACGGCGATGCTGGCGCCGAAGGGTTGGTGAGCGGATTTGTAGCCAGCCACGCCTCGTACGCCGGGACGAACTCTGGACGGAACCGCGCCGAGAGGAAGTCGGCGAGCGCCGTGTCCGATCCAGCCTTCGCACTCAGCCAGTCGGTGAAGAGGTTGACGTCGATCAGTGTCTGCTGCCCGGCGAGGTTCGACGCGCGAAGCGATTCGGCCCGCTGTGCCGCCGCCGCGCTGTACTTGTTTGCCTGGACGCCGCTCCACTTCGTGGCCTGGAGGCCGCTGTACGCCGTGGCTACCACGGTCACCGACAACGCCACGACCAGGACGATCTCACGCCACTCCCCGGCAGGGTTCCGCACCTCCGCGGCACCGTCTGCCATACCACTCCCCCTGGTGCGCTCCGCCGCCGATTCAGATTGGTTCCTGATCTGTGCCTGCAACGCCCCTCCCATTGGTCAAGTCCCGGGCGGCGTACGTTGCGGAAGCGGGGCGGAGACGTAACTGGTGCCCGGACTGGGAGCCTGCCCGCGTGGGAACGTAACGAAAGTTGGTAATTGTGCCGCCCGCTGAGCCGCTGCGACGATGCGGGCATCTTCCCATCGGCGTTCTGCGCCGGGAAAAATGAGGGACACCGTGACCGTAGGTCCGCTGGAATTAGTGGTGCTCGGCTTCAAGCAACCGAGATTCGACGGCAGGATCGCGAAAGCCATCGCCGATGCCGTGGACACCGGCGCCGTCCGCCTCGTCGACATCTGCCTGGTGCAGAAAGACGCCGGCGGAAACGTGCTGGCACTCGAAATAGACGAGTCCGATGAAGCCTATGCGCGTGACTTCGCCGATCTGGCCCTGGACGCGCGGGACCTCCTCACGGAAGAGGACGCACTGATGGTGGGAACGTTGCTCCCACCGGACACCGCCGCGCTCGCCGTCGTTTTCGAACACACGTGGGCAACGGCCATCAGCCAGGCGGTAGCCGATGCGGGCGGCGAGATGCTCGCCAGCCACCGCATCAGCCCGCGTCGGCTCAAGGAAGTCCACGATGCGGTCGAGGCGGTGATGGCCACAGCCTCCGCAGGACGCTAGGAAAGGGAGATAGCAACAGTGCTAAGACGACGAGGAGTCGGACTACTCGGTACTGCAGCCGTGGGGGGCGTGGCTTACGCCGCCGGTAGCCATGCTGCGCGCGGCAAGGCACAGGACGAGGCACAAAGCCAGCAGATCGCAGACCTACAGGCGCAGTCCGCACCGGAACCGCAGCCAGTGCCGGCCGCACCACCGCCGCCGTCGACAATGGACGACAGGTTGTCGCAGCTACAACAGCTGGCGGACCTGCAGGCGGCAGGCGTGCTCACACAGGAAGAGGTGGCCATCCAGAAGGCACGAATCCTGGCTTAGAACGGGAGCGAACTAGAGGTGGGCCCCGGTGCTTTCCGCCGGACCCCTCGCTTTACCTTCGCCACGCCGCTTCCGGCCGCGGCCCAGGCCAGCGCTTCGGTCAGAACCGTCACCGGGAAGACACGAAACGGGCCGGGATGAGCACGCCGATGGCACGGATGGCATCGCCCAGCACCGTCTGGTCGGCCGTGGAAACGAGGGTACCGCGTCCGAGCCAGCGGCCAGACCTCGCGCTCGCCATAGTGCGGAAAGCGAACGCGGCCGCTTCCCTCGCCTCTGCCGGCGCAACGACGGAGTGATGCTTCGATCCAGAACCTGGGCTCGCCGGGCTGGCGTAGACTCATCACATGAGCCTCGGAGACGCCGCCCGCCGATACGCCGCGACGGTCCGGGCAGCCGCCGAACAGCGCTCGCGGCTCCTCGCCACGGAACACCTGAGCACACGTTGGGACCGTTCATCGCCAAGCTTTCGATTCGATCCAAGACGCGCACTGGAGCCCCATATTGAGCGGATCGCATCGTTCGTCCAGCCCACCGACACGGCGATTGAAGTCGGTGGCGGCGCGGGCCGGGTGGGGCTGCCCGTCGCGCTCCGCTGCGCCCATCTGACGAATGTCGAGCCGTCACGCGGGATGGGCGAGCAGTTCGCCGCATCGGCGTTGGACGCCGCGATCGCCAACGTGACGCTTGTTCCCGAGCCGTGGCCGGCTGGCGGCGCGTTGGTCGCGGATATCGTGCTAACCGAAGATGTGTCCTACTTCGTCGAGGACATCGAGCCATTCATCAGCGCCCTGGCGGCGGCCGCGCAGAGGCGAGTCGTCATGGGCATGTGGTCGGTGCCGCCACCCAACCGCAACGCCGCACTCTTCGAACTCGTCTTCGGAGAGCCGAAGGCGCCGGTCCCCGGCCATCAGCAGCTTCTTCCCGTGCTCTGGGAAATGGACATCCTCCCCGACATCGTCGTCGTAGAGGAGACATTCACGCTGGCCCGAAGCGCTCCCGCGGACTCCGGACGAGGCGGTTACCTTCGCCCTCAATGCTATCGAAGCCCCCGCTACCACCGAAAACGTCCGTCGTGTCACGAAAGCGCTGCCCGAACTCTTCACCCCCGGCGATGCCGGCCTCCAGCCTGCATGGCGCACCGACGGCCAGGCGTTGCTCATCACCTGGGAGGTCCTCCGCCCCGCAGCGGACCGGAATCGGTAGGTCAACCGCAGATGCGGCCGTCCCTTCCGCTTGGTCCCGAGTGCTCGCGGCCGGCTAGCGGACGCATCTGGGTCAGTCATCCACGGCCGATCCCAGGCCTACTTCCAACTCCCGCGTTAACCTCGTCCGCCGCCGCCGCGTTCTAACGAGCGGGTCGCTTTTCGAGCGCACCCCGCGCCATCGGCCACCAGCTGCCGATGTGCGCCAGAAATGCGACGGAGGCCGTTGATGTTCCTTCCCAACGCGAACCACTTCGTCGCCAGCCAACGAACCGTTCGTTAGCCCGCACCGTCGCCCCATCTAATCCTGTCCGCCGCCGGGAACCACTGTCCCCGGCACCTTCCCGTTCGATCGCCCGCTCGCATTTGAGGTCCCATGGACGGCTCCCCAACCGGGTTCGTTGCCCTGCTTCGCCTTTACCTCGCCGGCATGCGCTGGCAGGTCTGCATCCTCGCCGCGTTCCTCATCGGAGGCACGCTCGCGCAGGTGGCCGGCCCGCTCCTGCTCGGCAGTTTCGTCGACGGCGCCGTCGGTGGCGCATCCTTCGAACATCTCTACCTTCTCGGCGGCATCTTCCTCGGCACCACCGTGGCCGCCCAGGTTCTCGTCGTCGGATCAGCGTTTTTCAGCGAACGCGTCGGCTGGCAGGCCACCAACCGCATGCGCTCCGACCTCCTCAGCCACGCACTCGACCTCGATATGGACTTCCACCACCACCACAGTCCCGGTGAAATGATCGAACGCGTCGACGGCGACGTCACCGCGCTCTCGGAGTTCTTTTCCCAGTTCGTGCTGCGCATCCTCGGCGGCTCGCTCCTCCTCGCCTGCGTGCTCGTCCTCTCGGTGCTCGAGGACTGGCGCGTCGGGCTGGTCTTCGCCCTCGTAATTGCCGTGACCCTCGTGGCTCTGACCCGGGCCCGCCGCTTCGCCGTGCCCCTCGTGAACGCCGAACGGCAGGCGTCTGCCGACCTGTATGGCTTCGTCGAAGAGCGGCTCGGAGCCGTCGACGACATCCGGGCCAACGGAGCCGGCAGCTACGTCATGGGCAGGTACTTCGGAGTCAGCCGCGACCTCGTCTACACGGCCCGCAGGGCGGAGGTCGCCACGGCCTCGGTCTGGACGTTGGCCACGGGCCTGTTCACTGCGAGTTACATCCTCGTCCTCGCGCTCAGCGGTTATCTCTACCGCTCTGGCGAAGTCACCATCGGCACCGTGTACGTCTTCTTCCAGTACATGCAGCTTCTGCGCCGGCCACTCGAGCAGATCGCGGATCAACTGAAGGAACTCCAGCGTGCCGCTGCCTCGATCGGTCGCGTCCACCATCTCCGCGCCTTTCGCTCGGCCCTGAAGACAGGAGAGTCCACGCTACTGGCAACGGGACCGGCAACGCTTGAGTTCGTGGACGTCGGCTTCTCCTACGGCGAGAGCCCCGTGCTCTCGAACATCTCCTTCACGCTTCCTCACGGGCATGTGCTTGGCATCCTTGGCCACACCGGCGGCGGCAAGTCCACCCTTACCCGGCTCATGCTGCGCTTCTACGACCCTCAGCACGGCACAGTTCTGCTCGACGGTGTCGACGTCACGACGATCCGCCGCAGCGACCTTCGCCGACGCGTCGGCATGGTCACGCAGGACGTGCAGCTAGTTTCCGGGACGGTGCGCGACAATCTCACGCTCTTCGACCGTTCGATCCCCGACGACCGGCTCCACCGGGCCCTCACCGAACTTGGACTCGATCAGTGGCTGGCCACGCTTCCCCGCGGCCTGGATACTCGTCTCGGCACCACCGACTCTGGCCTGTCGGCGGGGGAAGCCCAGCTGCTCGCCCTCGGGCGCATCTTCCTCCGCGATCCCGGCCTGGTCGTGCTGGACGAAGCCTCCTCGCGCCTTGACCCCGCTACCGAGCAGTTGGCCGAGCGGGCGCTGTCCCGTCTGCTTCACGGCCGTACGGCGGTCATCATCGCCCACCGCCTGCACACACTTGAGCGTGCGGATAGCGTGCTGGTTGTCGAACACGGCCGCGTCGTGGAGCTCGGACGCCGTCAAGCGCTTGCCGATGACTCTCGATCGCGTTATGCGCAGTTGCTCGCGCGCACCGGAGCAGTGTTGGCATGAGCACGTGGCGAATGGCCTGGCGCCTTGCCCGATACCGCCCACGCCTATTTGCGGCCAGCGTTGCCCTCTGGACCGGGGTTCACTCGCTGCCAGTGATTACTGGCCTCGCAACGGGGCTCTTCTTCGACGCCCTCGACAATCACGCCGCCTTCGACATCAACGTGGGAACGGTCATTGCGGTGCTCGTTGCGATCGAAGTGACGCGCATGGTCTGTTTCTTCGGCGCAGCCGTCGTCTGGACGTACAACTGGCAGATCCTCGAGGCCGTCCTCCGCACGAACATGTTGCAGTGGGTCGTCGAAGGCGAGGGCGTCAAGCAGTTGCCCGGCAACCCCGGTGAGGTTGTCAGCCGCTTCCGCGACGACGCCGAGAGCTTCGTCGTCTTCATCGACACCTGGCTGGACGTCATCGGCAACGCCGTATTCGCCGCCGTGGCTGTCACGATCATGGCCCGCATCGACGCGCTCGTGACTGTCGTCGTCCTCGTGCCCCTGCTGGCCACGGTCGTCATTACGCGCGCCGCGACGACGCGCATTCGCCTCTATCGCCGCCAGTACCGCGAGGCGACGGCTAACGTCACGGCCTTCATCGGCGACGCGTTCGGGGCCGTCCAGTCCATCAAGGTGGCCGACGTCGAACAGCCCGTAACGCGCGAGTTCGAACGGTTGGGCGACATTCGCCGAACCGCCGCCGTCCGCGACCGCGTTTTCAGCGAGCTCCTCAACTCCTACAGCGCCAACGCGGGCAGCATCGGCATTGGCATCGTCCTCCTCCTCGCCGTGAAAGAGATGCGCTCGGGCGCGTTCACGGTCGGGAATTTCGCTCTCTTCGCCAGCTACCTGACGTGGCTCACCGGGCTGCCACGTTGGACCGGATGGCTGCTCACGCGGCACCGCCAGGCCGGCGTCTCTGCCGATCGCATGTCCCGTCTTCTGCGCGGCGCACCGGCCGGGGCCATCGTGAAGCCCGCCGACATCCACCTCGGTTCAACTCCTCCCCATTCGCAACCTCAGGCCCTGGATGATTCCGTGAGGTTGCGGCACCTCGCCGTCTCCAGACTCACCAGCCATTACGGCAACGGCCGCGGCATCACCGACATCAATTGGTCGCTCGAACGTGGGTCGTTCACCGTCATTACTGGCCGGGTTGGCTCGGGGAAGACAACGCTCCTCCGGTCTCTCCTCGGCCTCCTCCCTCTTGAGAGCGGCGACGTGTTGTGGAACGGTCAGCCGGTCGCGGCGCCGGCCGAGTTCATGGTGCCGCCGCGCTGCGCCTACACCCCGCAGGTCCCGCGACTTCTGAGCGAAACACTGGGAGAGAACATCCTGCTCGGCCACGACGAGGACCGCGTCCACGACGCTGTTCGCCTCGCCGTACTCGAAGAAGACGTTGCCGATATGCAACTCGGCCTCGCCACCCTCCTCGGCCCCCGCGGCGTGCGCCTGTCCGGTGGCCAGCTCCAGCGGACGGCGGCAGCCCGCATGTTCGCCCGTCGCCCTGAGCTCCTGGTGTTCGATGACATCTCGTCCGCACTCGACGTCGAAACCGAGGAGCGGCTCTGGTCGCGCCTCTTCGCCGATGGCGACGCCACCTGCCTCGTGGTGTCCAACCGCCCCGCCGCCTACGAGCGCGCCGACCAGATTCTCGTGCTGCGCGACGGCGAGCTCGTCGGCGCGGGAACGCTGGCCGCACTCCTTGAGAGCTGCCCCGAGATGCGCGAGCTCTGGACCGGCACAAGCCTCGACCCACAGCTGGCATCCTGACCTCCGCTCCACCAGGCCTGGCGATCCACATCAAGCCCTCGGGCCGGCGGGCGGCGCGACGGCCGTCCGGAGCGATTCCGTGATCGCCGCCTCGCCTCGAACCGCGCGAAGCACCGTGACCGCGAACAGGACCAGCCCCAGCCATCCCAAAGAGCCAGCGGCCGCAGCAAGGTGCATACGCGCGTCGAGCCCCGCATGGCCGGCGAGCAGGGCCGATATGGTCCTCAGCAACGCAGCGGCGGCGAGCAGCCCGAAGATCGCCTGCGTCATCCAGTCGCCGCCGCTCTCGACGCGCCTGACCGCGAAAAACGGCGCCACCAGTTGCGCCATTCCAACGATCAGGAGGGTGATAACGCCCAGGCCGAACGCGTGACGCGCCGCATCGCGGACGCCTACAGCGGCGAACTGCCCGTCGAGGAAAACATCGATGCCGGCCCACACCAGCAACAGGGCTGACGCGACCGCGAACAGATTTGCCACCACGACGAACCGCGCAGCCGGCCGAGCCCGCGGGCGCAGGCGTCGCGCGTGCCCCCAACACGAGCCCGCCACCGGGGCAAGCCACGCCATGCCCACTGCTGCGAGGACGAAGCCAAGCCCGAGCAAGCGCCCGGCCGCTTCGTCCGATCCACCCAACCCGGCCATGAGCACCAGCAAAGCGCCCGCGTTGAACATGAAGCCGGGCACGATGACCTGTCCCAGCGATGGCGTCTTGCGGCCAAAGAAGATTGGAACGCTCCGGCTCTGCACCGCCCAGATGAAGTTCCCAACCGCGCCGAGCATCACTGCCCACGCCAGGCGGTCGTCGAAGTCGTACTCGACGTAGGCGTCGTTGCCATGAGCGCGTAGCCCGGCCACCAGCGCCGCCACGGCCCACACCGCCCACCATCCCGCGCCGGCCAACGCGAACGCCCGCCACGGGTCCGATACCTTCCTCCCCCGCACCAGCGTCACGACGAGCGCACCGGAGAACATCGCCGCGCCGGCCGCCCAGAGAATCTGCGCCGCCAACAGCCCCTGGGCCGATAGGCCGTCTCCCGCTCCCGGTTGCGCGACCGTTCGTAGCACGACGCCGGTGAAGAGGAGCCCAAAGACCGCGAGGCTCACAGCGCGAGGCAGAGGGTGCCGCCCGGCGAACCGAGGCAGCAAGCGGAAGCCCATGCCGGCAACGAAGAGTCCCGACCAACCCTCGAGTTGCGCCCAGCCGTGCGCCTGGATCAACCACGGCGTGCGCGTCTCCCAGACAACGCCCGTCTCGGAAAGTGCCGCGAGAATGCCCAGCGTGAACCCACCGACGATCGCCACCGCGAGCGCTCCCCCGATGAACAGCAGGTACGAACGGTCCTCGCGCGCCCGCACGATCCCCGCATCGCGGACCAGCGGCGTCTCGAGAAGGACCTCATCTGATCTGCCCGTCACTGCGGCGGCATCCTCAGCCCGTGTCTTCCGCGCGTCGGATCGTCAGGATGCCGCGGCTCCCATCGAACTCCCATTCCAGCCCACGGCGCTCGAGTTCGCGGTAGAGGATCAGCGGCTCCCGATCCATGAGCACGACCATCTCCTGCCCCGCCGACAGGCCCCCCAGGGCCCGCAATACCCGCACCATTGGTTCGGGTGGCGAAAGCCCCCTGTTATCGAGCGAGATTGGTTCCATACACCTAGCATCGCACGGGCGTCGAACCCGCCGCTGCGACAAAAGTCACTGGTATTGGTCGTGCCGTCGCCTTCAAACCATGCGCTTCAATGCATCGAGGTCCCGCACCACGAATTCCGTGCGGCGCACCTCAACCAGTCCATCGTCCTCCATCACCCGCAGCGTACGACTGACCACTTCGCGCACCGACCCGACGAACGCCGCGAGGTCTTGCTGCGTGAGCGACCGGGCAACGACTATCCCTTCTCCCGTCACCCTCCCCTCCTCCCGTGCGCTCATGTAGAGGTAGCGGGCGATGCGGCTCTGCACCGTCTGCAGGCTGATCTGCTCGATTAGCTCCGTGAAGCCACGCAATCGCGCAGCGAAGTGGCGAAGCAGTTCGAACGCGACCACCGGGTGGCGGCGGATCACGTCGAAGATCGTCGCCGTAGATATGAAAATCGCCTCCGAAGGCTCGATCGTGTCGACACTCGCCGGGTTGGGGCCGCCATCGAACATCGGCACCTCGCCGAACGTCTCCGCAGGCCCGAGCAGCCGCAAGATCTGTTCCCGGCCGTCGGGACCGGTCCGAAAGATCCGCGCCCGGCCCGAACGGAGCACGAAGAAGCCGGTGCACGGCTCCCCCTCGAGGATGATCGCCTGACGGCGCTCGTACGTTCGCAGTTCCGCCAGTTGAGCGAGGCGCTCGGCCTCGGGATCAGAGAGGTCGGCAAAGTGCGGAATCGCACGAATCTCATCACCGCGGATCGAAGACATCGAACGCGAGTTTACGCGCCGCCGGCCTGACCGACCGCTCGGCCGGCCCGGAGAAGAACATCCGTCGCCCCTCGTCGTGACGAATGTCACATCGCACCTGACCGATGCGTGCCAGCGTGAAAGAAACGGATCACCGGACGCAGGAGGGGAAACATGTACGCACGAAAGTCAGGGGCCCGGAGATGGCTCGTCGTGGCTGCCGCAGCGGCGGCTGTGGCCCTCGTCGCCATACTCGCCGCCGGCTGCAACGACAGTGCCGACACGGTTACGGAGGTCTACAACGAGACGCTCTCCGCCCCGCCGTCAGTTCCACCTGTCGAGCCGCTCGGCCGCCACACGGTCATCGTCAACCTGACGGCTGTCGAGCAGACCGTCGAAATCGCGCCCGGCGTCACCTACCAGACGTGGACGTTCAACGGCAGCGTGCCCGGACCCATCATCCGCGCCCGCGTCGGCGACACGGTCGAAGTCCACCTGAAGAACCCCGCCACCAACGCGCAGACTCACAGCATCGACCTGCACGCCGTGAACGGGCCGGGCGGCGGCGCTGGTGCGACATCGGTGGCGCCGGGCGAGGAGAAGGCCTTCACCTTCAAGGCCAAATCGGCCGGGCTCTTCGTCTACCACTGCGCATCGGGAATCGTCGCCGACCACATCGCCAGCGGCATGTACGGAGCGATCCTCATCGACCCGCTCACGCCGCAAAGCCATGTCGACCATGAGTACTACGTCGGCCAGAGCGAGTTCTATACGGTCGGCGCCACCAACGCCAAGGGCATGCAAGACATGGATATGACGAAGCTGTTCGCTGAGCAGCCACCGTACGTCGTGTTCAACGGCAACACCAAATCGCTCATCGGTGACAACGCCCTCCAGGCGAAAGCCGGCGAGACGGTGCGGATCTACTTCTCCAATGGCGGGCCGAACCTGACTTCCAGCTTCCACGTGATCGGCGAAATCATGGACAAAGTCTGGCCATCGGGCTCACTCGAAACGTCAGCCGAAGAGGGCATCCAGACCGTCAGCGTCGCGCCCGGGAATGCCGTCATCGCTCAGTTCAAGGTCGACGTCCCCGGCGACTACAAGCTCGTCGACCACGCCATCATCCGCGTCTCGGAAGGCGCCGTTGGCATCCTCCACGTTACCGGCGACAACGACCCGTCGGTGTTCAATGCGCTGCCCACCGCGGCGGGCGGGGCCGCTGTCACCACGACCCCGGCGCCAACCACGCCGGCAACGAACACCACCGCCGCCCCCTCCGCAACGCAGGGCACGCCCCCGGCGGCGACGACAGGCACCGCTGGCGCTCTCACGCAGAACATGACCGACAACGTCTTCGGGACCAAGACCTACACGGTGAAGGTCGGCGAAGCGGTAACGTTCAGCCTCGTGAACAACGGCAAGGTTCTGCACAACATGCGCATTGCCGACGCGAAAGGCAGCTTCGACAGCGCCCAAAGTGTGGTCTCCGACCCGGAGTTCGTACCGGCCGGGAAGACCGGGACGCTCACCTGGACGCCCGCAACCGCCGGGTCCTACAACTTCCGCTGCGACGTCCACCCTGATCAGATGACTGGCACGATCACAGTCCAGTAGTCCGGCCGTCCCGGCGGCCGCTATCCAGCCCACTTGGCCCGGGCAGCTGCCCGGGCCTATGACTGCCTGCTACGAAAACTATCGACACGTCGGAATGTGCCCCATGGACCTACGCCACGTTCGCGACCTCGCCCGCGAACTGCGCGTTGTAGAGCTCTGCGTACGCGCCACCCCGCGCGAGGAGCTCGATGTGGTTCCCCTGCTCAACGATCCGGCCGCCGTCCATCACGAGAATCGTATCTGCGTCGCGGATCGTGGACAGGCGGTGAGCGATGACGAAGCTCGTGCGTTGTGAGCGCAGCGCCGCCATTGCGTGCTGAATGAGCACTTCGGTCCGGGTGTCCACGGAGCTGGTCGCTTCGTCGAGGATCAGGATCGGCCGGTCCGCCAGGAATGCGCGTGCGATCGTGATCAGCTGCCGTTCGCCTGCGCTCACCGAGCTGCCCTCGTCGTCGATCTTCGTGTCGTAGCCATCCGGGAGCGAGTGAACGAAGCGATCCACGTAGGTGGCGCGCGCCGCTTCCAGGATCTGCTCCTCGGTCGCGTCGAGGTTCCCATACCCGATGTTCTCGCGAATCGTCCCGCCGAACAGCCATGTGTCCTGCAGCACCATACCTATCTGTGAACGCAACTCCCGGCGCGGCATTCTCGCGATGTCGCGTCCGTCGATGGTGATCCGCCCCGCGTCGAGTTCGTAGAACCGCATGATCAGGTTCACGAGCGTCGTCTTGCCCGCACCGGTGTGACCGACGATCGCGACCGTTCGTCCCGGCTCGGCGACCAGCGACAGGTCCGTGATGAGCGGCGTCTTGGGGTCGTACGAGAAGGAGACGTGCGAGAACTCCACCCGTCCGCGGCACTGGCTCATGGGCTGATATTCGGCGGCATCGGCGGTCTGCTCGTCAGCGTCGAGGAACTCAAACACACGCTCGGCCGAAGCAATCCCTGACTGGAACAGGTTGACCATGGACGCGATCCACGAAAGCGGCTGCGTAAAGCTCCGCGAGTACTGGATAAACGCCTGGATGCCGCCGATGGTCATTGCGCCGTTGGCCACACGCACCCCGCCCAGCACCGCTATCGCGACGAAGTTCAGATTGCCCATCATCATCGTCGCCGGCTGAATGACGCCGGAGACGAACTGTGCACCGAAACTCGCCTCGTAGAGGTCGTCGTTCGTCGCTCGGAAGGACCGCTCCACCTCTCGCTGACGGCCGAACGCCTTGACGATCGCATGCCCCGTGAACGTCTCTTCGACCTGGGCGTTGAGCTTGCCCGTGTGCATCCACTGGGCGATAAACCGCTTCCTCGAACGGCTGGCGATCGTCCGCATCATGAACATCGAGAGGGGAATCGTGACCAGCGCTACCAGCGCCAGCAGCCACGAGATCCAGATCATCATGGCGACGGTCCCGACCAACGTGAGCGCCTGCGTCAGCATCTGCGACAGTGTCTGCTGCAGGCTCTGCGCGATATTGTCGATATCGTTCGTCACGCGGCTGAGCAGGTCGCCACGCTCGGCGCGGTCGATATAGCTCAAAGGCAACCGGTTGAGTTTGTCCTCCACGTCTGCCCGAAGGTGGTACATCGTTCGCTGCACCACCCCCGCCAGCAGGTACGACATCCCGTACTGCAACGCCCACGCGCCCACGAGCAGCGAGGCAGCCAGGCCGAGCAGGCGGCCGAGGTGATCGAAATTGACGGCGCTGCGCGTGAATATCGCATTGACGATGACGTCGGTCGCGTTCCCGAGGATCTTCGGCAACGACACCGACATGGCGACGCTGCAAACCGTCATGAGAATCGCCACGAACACCAGCCAGCGCTCACGTCGCAGGCGGCGAAGCAACCGCCGCGTCGTGTTGCCGAAGTCCTTCGACCGCTCCGTCGGCATCCCGTAGGAACCAAAACGCATGCCTGGCTGCCCTGCGGGTGGTGGCTTGAAGGCCGGCGTCGTCTTCTCCGGCTCGGTCACGCAGCCACCCCCTCGCCTAGCTGCGATTCAACAATCTCCGCGTACGTCGGACACGTCATCAAAAGCTCGTCGTGCGTCCCCAGCCCCACCGTCTCGCCGTCTTCCAGAACAAGGATCTGGTCGGCGTGCATGATCGTCGAGAACCGCTGCGCCACGATGACGACCGCCGCGTCCCTCGTGTACGGGCCAAGCGCCGCGCGCAACTTCGCGTCCGTCGCGAGATCCAGCGCGGAGAACGAGTCGTCGAAGAGATACACCTCTGGCCGCCGCACCAGCGCGCGCGCCATCGCCAGGCGTTGGCGCTGACCACCCGATACATTGACGCCGCCCTGCGCGATCTCGGCGTTCAGTTGTCCCGGCATCGCCCGCACGAAGTCGTCCGCCTGGGCTACTTCCAGCGCGGTCCAGATCTCCTCATCACTCGCATCCGGCTTGCCGTATCGCAGGTTGCTGGCAACCGTTCCGGCGAACAGGTACGGCTTCTGCGGCACCACCCCGATCCGCTGCCAGAGGATTTCCGGATCCAGCTCGCGGACATCCACCCCGTCGAAGAGCACTGCGCCCGATGTCACGTCGAAAAGCCGCGCCGCCACGTTGACGATGCTGGTCTTCCCCGACCCGGTGCTGCCAATGATCGCCGTCATCTCGCCTGGCCGCGTGGTGAACGAAATGTCGTCGAGAACGGCATGCTCGGCGCCAGGGTAACGAAATCCGACGTCCCGCAGTTCGAGCTGCCCCCGGGTACGCACCTCCGTGACCGGCTCCGCAGGAACCGTGACCGATGTGAACGTGTTCAGCACTTCCTGGATGCGCTCCGCCGAGACCGCCGCCCTCGGCGCCATCATCGCCACCATCGTGGCCATCATCACGGCCATCATGATCAGCGAGAGGTAGGTGAGGAACGCGACCAGCGAGCCGATGGTCATCGAGCCGCTGTCAATCCGGTGCCCACCAAACCAGATCACCGCGATGCTGGAGGCGTTGACCACGAGCATCATCGTCGGAAACATCAGCGCCGAGAGCCGTCCCGCCCGCAGCGACGTCTGCGTCAACTCGTGGTTGACGCTGTGGAAGCGCTGCGTCTCAACGGGTTCTCGAACGAATGCACGCACAACCCGCATACCGGCGATCTGGCCGCGGAGCACGTCGTTGATACCGTCCAGCCGTTCCTGCATCAGGCGGAACTGCGGGATCATCCGCGAGACGATCACGCCGAGAACGGCCACAAGGAGCGGCAGGCTGACCGCTAACAGCCACGACATCCCGAGGTCCTGGCGCATCGCCATGAACACCCCGAACACCACCGTCAGCGGAGCCGCGATAACCATCGTGCACGTCATCACGATGAGCATCTGGACCTGCTGCACGTCGTTGGTAATACGGGTGATCAGCGACGGCGCGCCGAAGAGGTTGACCTCCTTGGCGGAGAAGTCCGTCACACGGTGGAACAGCGCACCGCGCACGTCACGCCCGAAACCCATCGCCGCCCTCGAGCCGCAATAGACCGCCGCAACCGAGAAGACCGCCTGCACCGCGGTCACCGCCAACATGACGCCGCCGATCGACCAGATGTAACCCGTGTCCCCACGGATGACACCTTTGTCGATGATGTCGGCGTTCAACGAGGGCAGCAGGAGCGACGCCGTAGCCTGGATGCCCTGGAACAGCAAGACGGCCAGGAGCCATTTCCGATACGGCCGCAGGTGTGTTCGAAGAAGACGGATCATCGTGCGCTCTCCTCATGATGTTGGCATTGATTCGCGGCGCGCAGGCCGTCCAAGAGCAGAGTCACGATTTCCTCTGGCGTCATCGGCTCGCCCACCTGGAGCGCCGGGTGGCTGACGGCGAGAGTGAGCTGCCGCAACCGGCGGGCCGCAGTCACGGGGTCAGTGCGTAGCTGGCGTTGCTGCCGGGCGAAGATCTCCGCCAGTGCAGCGAAGTCAGCGGGAGGCTGGTGCGGCGCGCCCGCATCTCCCACGCTCGAAATCAGCCGCCAGATATCGGCGAGCCGTTGCTGCAGGATCCCCACCGCCAGGGCTAACTGTGCTTCGAAGCAGAGTGTGGGATCGATGTCGGCGAGCGCCCGTTCGGTCGGCGCTGGATCGATAGCCGCCTCGACCGCCGCCCGGATGACAGCGTCCTTGTCCCGGAACACGCCGAAGATGGTGCCCTCAGCAATTCCCGCGGCCTCGGCGATCTGGCGGGTTGTCACGTTCGGCCCTCGCTCGACAAGGAGCGGCAGGGTCGCCGCGACGATGGCCGCCCGCCGTTCAGCCGGCGGGAGCGCGGGGGCACGAGTTGTCGTCATCCAGCCACTGTATACGAGTGAGTACTCACTCAGCCAGCCCCCTCGCGGCCTCCCGAAGCTGCCACCATCTCACGCTCCCACGCACAGACGTCGCCGAAAGCGATGGGCGCCGGTTATGACGTGTCTTCGCACCACGCGCGTCGTTATGGAATGAAGGCGCAATAACGCCGGTAACTCGTTACGCGCCCGCTACAATTCCTCCCCGGCACCCGGCGAATGCGCATCGTCCGCTGCTCGGGAACGCTGGTTCCCGAGCGCCGCCCGTAGGGGATCTCCTGATTCTTCGCTAAGGGCGAACCCCGTTAGGCTGAACCGATGAGCAGCGAACAGAAGGAGCCGTCGAGCGCCTCCGGACGTCCCTGGCCTCTCGTCGTCGCGGCCGCGAGTCTGGTGCTGGGTGGCCTCGGCGTCTACCACACGCTCCCTGCGCCCTACCACGTGACCGTCTTCACGCCCCTCGAGCGCTTCGTTGCCCCGTCGTCTGGGGACAATCTTCCCGCCATCCCCCATGTCTTCGCACGCGCGGCCGACGAGCCGCAGTCCGCAGTGTCGCCCGTTCCGGTCGTCAGCGACGCGACCGCGGAGAGCGTTGGAGCCGTAGCTGCCGCTTCCAACTCGTCCACGAATCCGCCCACCGGTCTGAAGCCGGAGGCCTCCCTCCCTGCCGCTGAATCACCAACCGCGACACCGACCATCCAGCCTTCCCCGACTCCACCGCCGCCAACTGCTACTCCAACCGTCCCCACCACAACGCCAACGTCAACGCCTCAAGCTAGCGCTACCCCGGCCGGACGGATCATGACGTTCATCACGCCAACGCCCGCGCCGACGCGAAGAGCATTCCCGACGCCCTCCCGTCATTGACGTTCTCCCCACGGACGAGCGGCTACGGATCCGTATCGCCGCGTCACGAAACCGCGTCGATCGGCGAGTCCCTGTCATGGGGGTGTCACCTTGTCTCCCATCGCATTACCCGCTCGCACCAAATCGAGCCTTACGCTGATGAGTATGGCGAATACGAATCGGGGGCAGCCCCCGCGGCCGGACAACCGCTGGTATCAACAACTCGTAGATAGCGTGACCGACTACGGCATCTTCTCTCTGACACGGGATGCAATTGTCGTTACTTGGAACTCGGGCGCCCGCTTGCTATTCGGGTACCCTGCCGACGAAGTCCTCGGACGGAGGGCCGACTTCATTTTCACCCCAGAAGATCGCGAGGCTGGCGTGCCCGAGAAGGAATTCAACGGCGCCATGGAAGACGGCAGCGCCCGCGACGACCGCTGGCACCTGCGTCGCGATGGTTCGAGGTTCTGGGCTAATGGCGTCATGACCGCCTTGCGGGGAACCGGCGGCGAAGTGATCGGGCTGGTGAAAGTCGTCCAGGACCGAACGTCAGAACGTCGTGTGGAGGAATCGCTCCGCGAGTCCGAATCCATGTTCGCGGGCGTCGTGCTCGGCAATCCCACTCCGATCCTCGTCACAATGCTTGAGAGCGGTCGCGTTGTGCTCGCCAACGAGGCCTTCCTCCAGCTTACGGGCCACTGGCGTTCCGAGGTGATCGGCGCCACCGAAGAGGAGCTTCGGCTCTGGACGGACGAAGGCGAGCGTAAGGCCGTGTACGACGAACTCGCGAAGAACGGGCGCTGCGCTCCGACGGTCGTGTCGTTGCGTCACAAACGCGGCGGACTGCGGTCCTGCCTCGCCACCTTTCAGGTCGCGCCCGGGCCTGGCCGCTCGACAGTCATCGCCACATTCTCCGCCATCCCCGACGGCGTCACGCCACAGGCGTGAACGAGCGGTCATGGACCGCCGTTATCATCGGCCAGCGGGCGACCGCCGCCTCTCCGCCCGCAGATTGCACAGTACGCCGCCGTCCCGTTTCGACGACGCGTCGGTCGCATATCGTCTCGTCTGAATGCGCCCCGCTCCCGCGCGTCCGTTCCGCGAACGCGGGCGGCCAGGTGATACAGCCCCTTGGTAATCAGCCACGCGACGACAACTGTCAGCACGCCAAGAACGAGATCGAAGAACAGGTGGTTCGCGGTGACGATGATCGCCCAGAACATCACGACCGGCAGGCAGACCGCCAGCACTCGCAACGGCGTCCACCGCGTATTGCACCAAACGCACACGGCCGCAAGCGCGATCCACGCGAAGTGGAAGCTGGGCAACGCCGCGTAGTCGTTGCGGAACGTCCCCAGTTGATGGTCCTTCACAGCGCTCGTCGGACTATGCAGCGTGTCAACGAATCCGTACGCGAACCCGTGAACGCCAAGCAGCCGCGGTGGCGCCGCCGGGATCAGCCAATAGCCTGCCAACCCCATCACCGCCGAGACCAGCAACAAATTGCGGGCGTAGCGGAAGCTCCCAATGTCTTTGAACGCCAGCCATGCAGCGAGCGATGTCAGCGTGGGGTACATCCCCCACACGTAGATCATGTTCGCCAGGTTCACCACCCAGTGCTGTCCCAGGAAGAAGTGCTGGATCGTGGCTTCCTGGAACAGGTGGAATCGCTGCTCCATATCGACGATCGCGATCGTTCGGTTCACCGACTCCGGCACGTCGTCCGGGTGGCTACCCCGGATGAGGAAGTACACATAGACAACCGCAACCGTGGCCGCAAGTTCCCCGCCGGCTGTCAAAACCGAACGTGGAACGCGGACCGGGGAGAACTTCAGCTGTTCCCACGGCGACCGTCGCACCGCGCTTCGAGCATGTGCCATCACCGCAGTGTTGGGGGCGGGCAGATCACATCGCGTTGAACGGACTGACTCGTAAGTTGCAGTGCTCTAACTACGCAGACGCGGAACGGCGCGTTGAAAACGAGTTCCCGGACACTTTCCGCACACTCGGCCGGAGTTCGATGACGCCTTCCAGACAGCGCCCCACCGACAATCCGCCCGTGGTCACGAAGGTCGCCTACGACCAACGCGAATACGCCGAGCCCGACACGTGTCTTGCCGGAATTCGAGAGCGCCTGGCGTTGGGTTGGGACATCGTGCAGCTTCGCGGGCCTGGGAACGGCCCGTTCGTCGTCCTCTTCCGGAAATCGGACACCCGGGACGGCTCCGCGATCCGCAAACCCTCATGGTGAGGGGGAAACGGAGGCCCGCCCGTAGCGACTGGATGACCGGGACGTTACCGTGAAGCCGAACAGATGCGCGCGATCCAGAGGTTGGTCTCGCCGTTAGGCGCTGAGTGGACCGGCGCACTCATCACCGCCGCCGTATACGTCGCGATGACTGCGGTTCTCGTTCCACTCCTGGGCACGCGCCACATCGTCGATGTGGTCCTGCTCTACCTCCTCGCCTGCCTGTTCTCCGCGGCAGCGTGGGGCTTCCGTGTGGGCCTCGTGTCGGCGGTGGCGGCCCAGTTGATCGTCAACTTCTTCTATGTGCCGCCCGTCCACCGCTTCACCGTTCAGCGGCCTGAAAACACCGTCGCGCTATTCCTCTTCCTGGCAGTCGCGGCTGTCGGAGCGTCCATGCTCTCGCTCTTCCGACGGCAGGTGCAGGTCGCGGCCGCGCGGCAGGCGGAGACCGCCGTCCTCCTGGAGCTGTCCCAGCAGTCGGCCCGCGCCGTCACCCCCCGTGACGCGACGGAACGGCTCTGCGCGGCTATGGCCCGTGCTCTCGGCGCGAAAGGATGCGCATTGCTGCGCTTCGACGACGGGTGGAGCGTGGCTGCCTCGTCGGGCGCTTCCACGCTATCGCGCGACGAAGCCATCCTCGCCACGCAGGCCCTCGAAAGCAGCCAGGTCGTGCGCTTCGGCGGCGCCGTCCGAAGCCGCATCCCGGCAATGCCGCGAAGGGCGAACGAACGCAGTCTGACCTTCGTGCCGTTCCGCTCCCTCGAAGCCGGGGCTCTCCGCTTCGACGGCCCTCTCCACGGGCCGGCCGGTGTGGGTATCGAACGCCTCCTGCTCGCCTTCGCCGATGAAGCAAGCGTCGCACTCCACCGCACCAAACTCGCCGAAGAAGCGAGCCGCCTCGACGCCCTCGAGCAGGCTGACGCCTTCAAGACGGCACTGCTCTCCAGCGTCTCCCACGACCTCCGCACTCCCTTGACCGCCATCAAAGCCTCGGTCGGCAGCCTTCGCGACCACGAAGTGGAATGGACCGAAGCCGACCGCGAAGCGTTCCTCGAGACCATCGAGTCACAGACCGATCGGCTGTCAGCGACGGTGAGCGGACTCTTGCAGATGAGTCGCCTCGAAGCCGGCGCTGTGCGGCCGCTCCTGGAGACGGTCCAGGTCGAGCCCCTCCTGCGAGAAGCGGTCGTCGCCGCCGGGGCAGCTCTTGCCGGGCGTCAGGTAGACGTCAACGTTGCCCCGGGATTGTGGGTCCGCGCCGACTATGGGCTTACACTTACGGCGTTGACGAACCTCGTCCAGAACGCCGGCAAGTACGCCACCCCCGGGACACCGGTCCTCCTCTCGGCCAAAGCTCTGGGCGGGCGCGTGCAGATTTCCGTGGCCGACTCAGGACCCGGCATTTCAAGCGAGGATCTTCCTCGCATATTTGACAAGTTCTACCGCGGTCGCGCCGGCAAAGACGTTTCCGGCAGCGGATTGGGATTGTCGATCGTGAAGGCGATGGTCGAGCTGAGTGGAGGCATCGTGGCAGTGAGATCGAGCAGCGACGGGACCGTATTCACCATCGAGCTGCCCGCGGCTGGAGCACCCTGATGCCCGGAGCGCGCATCCTCGTCGTCGATGACGACCCTGCCATCCTGCGCGCTGTGCGGCGGGCCCTCGAAGGACACGGATACGACATCAGCACGGCCGAAACCGCCCGAGAGGCCCTCGATATTCACCGGCGCACCCGGCCAGAGGTCATCCTCCTCGACCTCGTGCTCCCCGATGGGACGGGTATCGACGTCTGTGCTCAGATTCGCAAGACGAGCGACGTGCCCATCGTCGTGCTCAGCGCCGTGGGCGACGATGCCATCAAGGTCGAGGCACTCGATTGTGGCGCCGACGACTACCTCACCAAGCCCTTCAGCATGGACGAACTCATGGCACGCATCCGCGTTGCGCTACGGCGACGCGCCCACCTCGCGGGGTCATCGGTCATGCAGGTCGGCCCTATCGAGCTCAACGTTGACTCCCACCAGGTGACGGTGGCCGGCTCAGCGATCCACCTCACGCCAAAGGAGTTCGACCTCTGCCGCCTGCTGATGGAGAACCAGGGGCGTGTCGTGACCCAGCGCTACGTGCTGACACGAGTGTGGGGCGCCGAATACGCTGATGACACCCACATCCTGCGAACGTTCGTGCACCAGCTGCGCGCGAAGCTTGGTGCGGCCAGTGCCGATGCGGCCGCCATGATCGTGAATGACCCGGGCATCGGATACCGCCTCGTCGCGAAGCCGCCGCTCGCCGACTCGCCGGCCTAGTCCGCGACGGCCCGGGGCCGTCGGCGTCCGCGCCCACCAGGCGCGAATGGGTGCCGAACGACGCTGACCTGTCGTCGTCCGGCGAGAAGCCCGTCGAGCCGCTTCAAACTCTGGTTCACCAGCGGACGCTGATACCAGTGGCGCACGTCCAGCACCGGCACCATGACCACAACCTCGTGCGGCGCCGCGCGCAGTCGATCATCGACGTACGCCGCGATCGGCTCCGCAACTGACCGGTACGGCGAGTCGATCACGACAAGCGGCACGTTCGGGAACTGCCCGCGCCATCGCTCCTCCACCGTCGAACGCTCGTCCGGGTCGACCATCACGTGAACCGCCGTCACATCGCGGGACCGCTCGCACGCCGCTCCCAGCGTCATCACCACAGCGAGATCGATGTCTTCAACCGGTACGATCACGGGCACGCGGGATTCGCCCCTCGGCTCGATATCCATCACAACCTCAGGAGCGACCAGCAGCGCCCGCCGCAGCGAACGGTAGAACCGCCCAATCAGCCACGCGATAGATGCCAGCACCGGGATGAGGATCACGACAACCCACGCGCCCGCTAGCAGCTTCGCCTGCAGGATGACGCAGAACACGATCGCGGTCGCGACCGCGCCAACGCCGTTCACGATGGCAGCGCGGCGCCAGCCTTCCTCCCTCGTCCGCCACCAGTGCCTGACCATCCCCGACTGACTCAGTGTGAAGCTCAGGAACACGCCCAGCGCGTACAGCGGGATCAACCGCGTGGTCTCCGCATCGAAGATCACGAGCAGCAGAATGGCCAGTCCCGCCAGCACCAGCACTCCGTAGTTGAAGACCAGCCGGTTACCGCGGGCGTGGAAGATCCGCGGCATGTAGCCGTCGCGTGCGAGGATCGCCGAAAGCCGCGGAAAGTCGGCGAACGATGTGTTCGCCGCGAGCACGAGGATTCCCGCCGTCATGATCTGCAGCGCCACGTAGAGGAAGCTGCCCGACCCGAACGCCTCGACGCCCAACTGCGACGGAATCGTGTTGTTCTCGTGCGGCACGAAGCCGTAGTGGCGCGCGAGGATCGTGACCCCCATGAATGTCGAACCGAGGATCAGGCCCATCGCCAGCAGCGTCTGGCTGGCGTTCTTCGAAGACGGCTTCTTGAACGCCTGCACACCGTTGCTGATCGCTTCCGTCCCCGTCAACGCCACGCAGCCGTTCGCAAACGCTTTCAGGATGAGGATGGCGCCCAGGCTCTGCTGCGGCGTCAGGCTCTCCCGCGGTGCCCCCGCAACAAGCGGGTTCGCTCCCCCCAACAGAATCTTCGCGAATGCAGTGACGATCGCCGTGACCAGCAACGCGACGAACGCGTACGTCGGGATCGCGAAAATCGTCCCCGATTCCTTCACGCCGCGCAGGTTAATGACCGCGATGCCGGCAACGATCCCGACAGACAGCGGAAGTGCATACGGACGAAATCCCTCGTTCAGCGAGGCGAGCGCGTCGATCCCGGCGGCCACCGACACCGCCACGGTCAGCACATAGTCAACGAGCAGTGCCGCCGCTGCGATCAGCGCCGGCGAAACCCCGAGATTGTCGTTTGCGACGATGTACGCCCCGCCGCCACTGGGGTAAGCGCGCACCGTCTGCCGGTAGCTCGACACCACAATGGCGAAGAGGCACGTGATCGCGATCGCGATCGGCAGGGAATACTTGATCGCGCCCGACCCGGCGAGGATCAGGACGAACAGGATCTCCTGCGTCGCGTACGCCACGGAGGACAGCGCGTCCGAGGAAAACACCGCCAGCGCCTTGATCTTGGTGAGCCGCTCCGTCTCCAGCCGCGCGTTCGCCAGCGTTGTGCCCAGGACCCGGTCCCGCACCAGGAGGTAGCGGCCCCGCCACCCGTTCCGCCGCTCCGCGTACTCCGTCGCTTCGAACCGCCCCCGCTCGGTCTCCACGATGCCTGCATGCGGGAGCCCCACCCGGTAGCGCGTTACGCGCCCGCGCTGATCGGTGGCAGCGCCAAGCTGCGGATCGCTACCGGGTGACGCCAACCAGCGCCTCCGTCGGAACGGCGTGCGCTCCTTGACGTGCGATCGCGAACGCGGGCCTGCCCACGAAAAGGTGCATCAGGCCAAGGTGACACCGCGATCCCAACGGAACTCGAAGATTCCGTGCGGATGTTGTCAGGATTCCGAGAAAAGCCCCCGCAGCGCTGCTATCCGCCGCCGATCTCGGGGACATGCTCGCGCCACGAACACGAGGGGCAAAGCAGGCTGGCAGGAGGAGTCGGCGTAGGCGTCGCGTGTGCGCCGTCGCGGTCGCAGTCGCAGTCGGCGACGCCGTTGCTGTTCCCTGTCCGGGGGAAGGTACCGAGCCGTTCTGCTGGCTCCCGAAATCCGCCACCCACATGTACCCATCAACAGCGATGCCGACCTGTGCGAACCGCGCACTGAGGAGAGCGGCGTTGTGCGGCGGCGATGCCTCCCACTGCGCGAGCGTCTGCGCGGGTTCGATCCGCCGAACGCGATGTTCTCGCCGAAGTAACCCGCGACCCCACAGTCGTGCGACCGCGTCACGAACGACCGCCCGAGTGAGTCGGGCTCGTGCGCGAAGTAGTCGTTCGAAACGAGGTCGTTCGCCATCCAGTGGGCCGACCGCGCGAGCACCGGCGACACCGTCAGCGCCGGCAACCCGTTCACAGCACGGTACGCATTGATCAGATCGACAAGTTGCTGCTCAACCGGCGTCTCGACACCACACCGTTAGCGCCGGCAACCGTTCACACCGCGGTACGCGTTGATGAGATCAACGAGCTGTTGCTCAACCCTTCTCCTCGACGGTGCATCGCAGCTACCGGCCGCGTTTGCATCGCCGTGCAGGGCATACAGCCCCCCGCTCAGCAACAACACGCCAACCACGAACGCTGTTAGCGCAATACGCATGCGCTCCTCCCAGGCCACCGCCGTCCATGATTCAACCTCTTCGCCGTTCGCGGAAGTCCCGTGCCGCACGCCGTCGGCCGCCTCCGGATATGCTGATGCCCGAATCTCGCACTCGGAGGCGTGTCGCATGGCTGAATACGTCCCCAGCCCCGTCGGCTGGGTTCGGGACCAGGTCGAACTGTATGAACGGACCAACGGCGCCGAAGGCAACACCCTGCGGGACACCGGCCTCCCCGTCATCATCGTGACCAATACCGGCAACCAGTCCGGCGCCGTGCGGAAGACCCCACTTATGCGCGTCAAAGATGGGGCGAACTACGTTTTGGTTGGCTCCATGGGCGGGGCACCGAAAAACCCCGTCTGGGTTTACAACCTCCGCGCCAATCCAGACGTCGAGATCCGCGACCGCGACCAGGTCAAGCAGATGCGCGTCCGCGAAGTGATGGACGACACCGAACGATCGCGGCTGTGGCAGCTGTCGGTCGCCGCCTACCCGCCGTACGAGCAGTACCAGCAGCGCACCACCCGGAAAATCCCGGTGTTCCTGGCAGAGCCCGTCTAGCGTCGCGTTCGTTCCGCCGTCCCGCGCGCGTTCCGCCCGGCTCGTGCGTATTGACTCTCACCCCACGTGAGGCCCCAGGCTCGCGGTAGAGGAGGTTTGAGTGATCAGGATCGGCGAATTCGCACGCCTCGGACAGGTCTCCGTCGTTGCCCTCCGGCACTACGACGACATCGGACTGCTCAGGCCGGCATCGGTGGACCCCGTCACCGGCTACCGCTACTACTCCGCGAGCCAGCTCGCTCGCCTCAATCGCATCCTCGCGCTCAAGGACCTCGGCTTCTCCCTCGATCAGATCGAGGCGGCCCTCGAAGGCGTCAACCTCGAACAACTCGCGGGAATGCTGAAACTGAAGCAATCACAGGCCGAACAGGTGCTGGCAGACGAACAGGCCCGCCTCGACCGCATCCGCGCGCGCCTCAGCCAAATCTCAATGGAGGACAAGATGTCTGATTACGAAGTGCTGCTGAAAACAGCCCCCGCCGCGCTCGTCGCGTCGCGCCGAATCACGGTGCCGACGAATGCCGAAGTCCCGCACTACCTCGGCGAGGCTTTCGATGAGACCTATGCTCTCGTCAGAAGTCGCGGCGCGAACGAGAGTGGCCCGTGCCTCGCCGTTTGGCACCAGGCAGCCGACGTCTATGAAAACGAAGATGTCGAGGCTGCGGTTCCGATCGATCGTGCGTGCACCGGTAGCGAGCGGGTCACCGTCTATGAGCTTCCTGCAACCCGCGTCGCGGCCGTCATCCACGAGGGCGACTTCAGCAACTTCTCCCTTGCCCACGCCGCGCTGCTCGCCTGGATGGAAGCCAACGGCTACCGCGCCACCGGTACCTACCGCGAAATCTACATTCAGCATGACCCGGCACGGCCAGCTGAATCCGTCACCGAAATCCAGTATCCGGTGGAGCCGGCCTGATTCTCCGAGCCGCCTTCTCACGAGCGCGGGCAGCTAAACTCCGCATGGAAACGTGGTGAGGCTTAGCCCGCTCGCCGGAAACGTTCGAGGAGGCCGAGACCAGTGCCATGGGACGAGTCAACGCCGGAGACCGTGAGCGTCGGCGAATTTGTTCGCATCTACGACCCATCGGTCGGCGAAGCGGAGCCGTGGTACATCAACGACCACACGTTCGTGAAAGACGCCGCCGGTACGTGGCACCTGTTCGGAATCACCCACGCGGAGCCCATGGCCCCGTTCGACGAGCTGAACTTCGCCCACGCGACCGCGCCCGCGCTGTTGGGTCCGTGGACAAAGCAGCCATTCGCCCTCACCGTGGCCCCCGAACTTGGAGAAACGCACCTCTGGGCGCCGCACGTCATCACCCACGATGGCCGCTACTGGATGTTCTACTGCGCCGGCGGCGCTGCGAAGAGCACCTACCGAATCCACCTCGCTACTTCTGACGACTGCTACACATGGACCCGTCATCCTGCGAATCCCTTGGTGGTCGACGGCTACGAAGCCCGCGATCCGATGGTGTTGCACGTCGACGACCGCTGGATCATGTACTACACCGCCACCTCGGAGCCGTCTGGTGGCAACTTCGTTGTTGCCGCCACCGAATCCACTGACCTCGTTCATTGGTCCGGTCGAACCATCGTTTACCGGGATCCGCTGTCGGGCACGATGGCTGGGCCGACTGAGTCGCCGTTCGTACTGGCGCGAGACGGCCGCTTCCTCCTCATGATCGGACCGGATTGGGAAGGCATTCTGGCGGCTCGCGCCCGGGCCAACTCGGGCGCCGGCCGCGCCTACCGCCGCACGCGCGTGATCGCTAGCGCCGACCCGCTCGCTTCAAACGAGAGCATCAGGTGGGCACCATCAATGCTCACGCCGCCGAGTTGATCGACGCCGGCCCGGAAGGGCTATGGGTCAGCCACTGCGGTTGGGGCCAGGGCGGCGTCTACCTCGCCCCATTTCGCTGGAACGAGCGCTGACGCCCCACGGGGCGGCGCGCCGGCTCACGCCTGGACGCCGAACGGTGTACACTGATAGCCAGTCCATATTGCCAACGCTGCTGTCTCTTCGACCTCTGCACGGACAGAGTCCCAGGTGGCCCGCATCGGTCCGGCCGGAGGCTCGTTTGAAGTGTCCACGCTGCAATTCGAACTCGGTTCTCAGTAGCCACAGCACGGTGGCTTGCGTCGCCTGCGGCCACGCACTCACCGAGCCGCAGCGGGAAGTGTGGGACGTGGCCACGTTCCCCAAAGGGGCCGGTGACCGCCTTGGTCCGCCGGTCACCGCGACCGAACGACTGGGATTCAACCAGCCGCGCTAAACGCAATTCTTGGAGCTCAGCCAGCCGATCGAAACTGAGCACATGGTCGAACAAATCCACTCGAGAAAGAGGCAAGCCCAAACGTATGTCGGAAGTTGTTGTCGGTCCCACAGAATCCTTCGATTCGGCCCTCCGCCGATTCATGAAAAAAGTCCAGATGGAAGGCGTGCTTTCCGAAGCGAAGCGCCGCGGTCATTATGAAAAGCCCAGTGACCGGCACCGCCGCGAGAAGGCCCGCACCATCCGTAAGCTTATGAAGCGCCGGCTGCGCGCCGAGGCTCGGAGCGCGAACCGCCGGTAGAGCGCCGGCTGCCCGCGTCAGAGCGGGTTGGCGGACGCCGCGCGTCCTGCCGTTTCCGGACTTCGCGAGCCGGTCCGTTTCGCGACTTCGATGCCCGCACGCCACCCCGGCGCCTGGGTTCCCGCAGGGAGCACCAGCGCGCCGGCGTCGATGCCGGCACTGCACAGCAGCCACGCGATGGCTGAGTCCGATGTCCACATTTCGTTCGTCCCGCGAGCCCGGCGGCCCCACACGAGTGCCGGCACGCGCCGCGCCGTCTCAAGGATTCGAACCGCCAACGCGGGGTCCTCACTGAGCGGTACCGGGCTTTCGATCGCCCACTCCTCGTCCGGCAACCGCTCTTTCTCTGCGCAGAGCAGCTGGTAGCGAAACATCCGCAATCGCCCTGCTGCCGTCGAGCCGACGGCTCCTGTCACGAGCGGTGCTGTTTCCTGTCGCCGCGGGACGGGCATCAGCTCGAGCGTCCAGCATCGGCTCTCGATGCGAACCTTGAGCGCGGCATGCACGAACGTCGCCCTCGGCCGCCGAAAAACGGTGGCAGCCAACCAGTCGTACGCGAGCAAGCTCGCGCGCTGAAAATGGGTCCCCGCACCTACGGGGAGCCAAAAGAGCTCGATGCGACACTCCGACGGCACGCATGGAGCATCGCCCCCCGCGCACGATGTTCCCACGTTCATTCGGACCATGACTGCGGCCCCGACCGGGCCTCTCTCGGAATCGCGAATCGTGGCACCATCAGCGAATGGCCGCCGCCGCCAGCCGCGACATCTCTTCTCTGTCGATCGCTGCAGTCGAGGAGTCGCTCACCGGACGCCGCGAGCCGATGAGAATCATCGCGGCGCTGAGTGAGTCGGACCTCGCCGCTTCGTTCGATACTGACAACGCCCGACTGGCCTTCTGGATCAACGTATACAACGCCGGCGTTCAGCTTCACCTGCGCGCGCGGCCCGAGCTGTACCGGCATCGCACGAGATTCTTCGCCCGCCGCGGGATCGTCGTGGCCGGGCAGCGCCTCACGTTCAACACGATCGAGCACGGTCTACTGCGGCGGTCCCGCTTCGCCTACTCACTCGGTTACGTGCAAAATCCGCTCCCTTCTCGCTTTGAACGCCGCTTTCGACTCCGCGAGCGCGATCCGCGGGTCCATTTCGCCTTGAACTGCGGCGCCAGGAGTTGTCCCCCGTTGAACGGATACTGGCCGCACGACGTTGACGCCCGGTTAGAGGTCGCGACAACGGACTACCTGAGGACCGGGTGCAGTTACGATTCAAGCAGCGGCAGCGTGACCGTCCCACGGTTGCTGCTCTGGTTCCGCGGCGACTTCGGCGGGCCGGCCGGCATACGCACGCTCCTCCGTCGTCACGGCGTCATCCCGGATGCAGCGGAACCCCGACTCCGCTATGCCGACTACGACTGGTCCCTGGATCTGCCGACGCCATGAAGCGTCAGCCCGTCGGCCCCGCTGAAGGGCGCCGCCTCTACGCCACGTGCGGGCCGACCACCAGGACCGGCACAGGGCAATTCCGCACTACGGCCTCGCTTACGCTGCCAAGAAACGCGTGCGACATCCCCGTTCGTCCGTGAGCGCCTACCACGACCATCTCCGTCCCCAGCGTCGTCGCGAGCGCGATGATCTCACGCGCCGGATCGGCGCCTACAACAGCATGACTCGTCACCGCCGCGCCCGGCAGGTACTTCGCCGCCTGGGCTTCCATGCGCTCGACCGCCGTGGTCCGCGCTGCATCCAGCGCCTGCGTGCGGTCCTCCGCGAGGGCCGCGAATGGCTCTTCGGCGTACAGCAGTCGCCCCGTCGACGTAGCGGCGGGCGTCGAAGCGTGCAGCACGGTCGGCCGTGCGGTCTCGTGCACGGCGCTCGGCTTCAGCACCTCGACGATGTGTACCTCGGCCGCAGAACGCTGCGACCAACCGGCGACCGTGGCGAGAGCCTTCTCTCCAAGCTGGCCTCCGTCATTGGCGATAAGTATGCGCACGTTAATGCTCCCTGGTGGTGTCACTTCACCGTGACCTCTCCCACGCTCGACCGAAACGGCCGAACGTCTCTCCCTGCGGCACCGACCGGCCGCTTCGCCCGTTGTCGTTATGTCGCGTCCGTGGCCAGCTCGCGCCGTTCCCGCCGCATGTACGAGATCTTCAGCGCTGCCCACGTGGCAACCATGTACGGCACCGAGTAGGTGAGCGGAATCTTCCAGTAGAGTTCCGCCGGAAACCGGCCGTCCAGCAACACGTTTCCCTGGTTGATCGCCGTCTGCAGCGTTCCCACCACCAGCCCGGTGCCGATCGCATTCCGCAGCAGCGGCCGATGGATTACCGCATGCTTCAAACATTTCACCACCGGTTCGCTGCCGGCTGCGAACCGGAACCGCGCCATGGCGCCGTGGTCGTAGGCGCACCCGCCCTCCAAAGGATCCATCGTTGCGCCTGTCCGGCTCGCGTCCTGGTTCATCGAACGCCTCCCCCATGCGGAGTTGGGTCGCCGCTCCCCCGCGGCGAACGCCCACTCGCCGACCCGGCGCTACCATGCCAGACCGGCCGGCATTCGTCATGCCACCGCGTTCAGTTGCGCCGCGGCGGCCATGGGATCAACACCGACGTCTCCGCCTTGTACCGCTGGTATTCCGGCTCGGGACCCCAGCGCTTGTTCGCCCGGCGCTCGAGCATCGGAATACCGCTGATGCGCGTCAGCAGCACGACGACAAAGACAGGGGAGATCATCGTCACCCACTGCCATCCGGAGAGCGCCGGCGCGGCGATGAGCGCGATACCCGCCCAGATAACGATTTCGCCAAAGTAATTCGGATGGCGCGACCACGCCCAGAGTCCCTCCTGGATGAATACGGTCGCGGTTCTCCGGCTTACTCCGAAACGCACGCTTCTGCTAGTCGGCCAGCGCCTCGACGGCGAACCCTGCGAGCCACACGCCAATCCCCACGAATGCTACCCAGTCGAGAGACGTCGGCTTCGCCGTGGTGATCGCCGCAAGCGCAGCCCCGGCAGTGAGCAGTACCCACAGTCCCTGGAGCGTCCATGTCATCAAGAATGTGCCGAAGCTCTGCTTGATCGAGTCGAAACGACGGTCACCGCCGGAGCGATGGACCCTCACGAAAAGGAACGAGCCCAGCCGCACCGCCCAGACCGCGATTAGCACCGCCAGGATTATTGAGCGCGGCTCCCAGTTTCCGACGGCGACCACCCCCACCACAGCAACAGTGATGTACGTAACGCTCCCCGTGAGATCGAAGAACTGTTCCGTCCTCGCGAGATAGGCCGGGATGAACGCCGCCCACTGGATCACGAACGAAATCCCCGCGCACAAGGCGAAGACGCGGACCCCGCCGGCCGACTCGCCTCCCTGGCTCCCCGCAAGCGCCACAAGGGCTGCGATGGCGACGATCCCCACGATCGCGGCGAATGGGCGAACGTCGGATCTATTCATGGCCGGTCGCCGTGTCTCTCATGCTGTCGACGCAGGGACGCGAGCTGCCCTGTCCGACCGCCGTGACCGTATTCGTCGCCTGCTCCGCAGAAAACTCTGATCCGGGCAGGCTGCCTCCCATCCCGCGCTTGGGTGCCGCCTCCTCCGTCGTGGTGGTCATCGCCAGCCAATCGTCCATCGCGGCCCATGCCTCCCATAGCCAGGCCGCCTGGCCCTCGGCCGTAGCGGGAATCGCCGTTCGCGAGATCCGCCGAAACCGGATGCGGATGCGCGCGCCCACGAATTCCCCTGAGAGGAACGCGTGATAGCTGCTTGCCAGTTCGAGCCCGGCGTGACTGCACACCACTACGTCGGCGCTCGGAACTGCGGCCAGTGCGGCGACGAATCCACCGGTTCTCGGGGGCAGGAGATGCCTCAGCGTCCCCGCGTGCTTTCCTGCCCCGGGGTCGGTCTCCATCAGGCGGGCAACGACGCGCGCGCGTCGGCGCACAGTGAACAACGCGCCCTCGGGGTAGAGAAGCACTCCGTCTCCCGGACCCAGGCCCTTTGCCATCAGGCCGACCCGTGCCGCCTGCCCACGCCCCTCGTCACGTCCCGCATCTACGAACAAGTTGGGCAACCGGTTGCCGACGACGTCCAGGCAAGGATCACGCAACAGCCAGCGATTGATGACCCACCGCAGTCGGAGCCCTCGCCGGTCCGAGAGAAACACCGCCGGCACCAGGTTGTCGACGGGTGAAACGTGCCTCGCCACCACGATCACGGGGCCTGCCCCGACTGCGTCTTCCCCATCGACCTCGATCCGCAGCCCGAAGATGCGCTTCGCGCTCCAGAACTGCGCCGACGCCCACCGGCACTGCAACGCGAAATTCCGCCGGAGGTAGTCCGCCGATGGCTCCCTCCGCCAGCCGGCCGACGTTGCCCAGATCAAGCCGCAGACCGCGATGCCCACCACTTCGGCGAGCAAGTAGACATCGGCCATCAGAAGCGACCGCACGAGCGCGAAGCGACGCGGGCGAATGACATCGACCAGCAGAGCCAGGAACAGCAATGCTGGCGTCGCCCCCACCACCACCACCGCCGCCAGGAGGTACACCGGAATCGTCACGGCTCGGCGTGCCCACTGTCCCGCAAAACTCTCTCGCGACGCCACCGTGGGGAGCTGCTCCATCACGCCAACCCGGGCGCGGGCATGGTCGGGACGGGCCGCTCGGGACGACTTCCGCCATCCCACCCGAACCGTTCCTCGAGCGCCGCCTTCCGGTACTCGAAAATCCCGGCAACTCGTCGCCTGACGAACGCCCCGCCGGCGACGTCTCCGAGCAGACCGAGCGGTAGCGCGTAATGGAGGACGTCTCGCATTTCGGTCCCCCCGGCCACTTCCCGAAAATGGTGCTGATGATGCCAGAAACGGTACGGACCGGACCGTTGCTCATCAACGAAGAGAGCACGCTCGACGACGTGCGTGATCTCCGTCACCCACGTAACGGGAACGCCGAGGGCCGGCTTCACCTCGTAAAGGACCACCAACCCGGGATGCATCGCATCGGGCACGGAAGAGGTCGGCACCAGGTTCAGCCAGGGCGGCGTAATCAATTGCAGATTCCGCGGGTCCGAGAAGAACCTCCAGGCCGTATCAAGGTCGACCGGCAAGAATTGCGTCGAGTCCATTCGGTGAATCCGCATCCGTTACTCTCCCTTCAGTACCGCGGACAGGGCGGATCTGATGTCCGGGCACTGGAACTGAAATCCCTCGGCCATGAGTCGGCACGGCATTACCCGCTGGCTCGTGAGCAGCAATTCGTCTGCAGCTTGCCCGAGCAGTAACCGCAACGCCATTGGCGGGACGGGGAAGATGGCCGGACGGTGCAGCGCTTTTGCCAGCGTTCGGGTGAACTCGCGGTTCGTTACCGGTTCAGGCGCCGTCACATTGAACGTACCGGACGTCTCCGCCGTGAGCGCGTAGTGGATTGCCGAGACAGCGTCATCAAGGCTCACCCAGGACATCCATTGCCGTCCCCTCCCGAGCGTACCGCCAACTCCGAGCCGGAAGGGAAGCAGCATGCGCGGAAATGCCCCTCCCTTGCGGGAGAGCACAACGCCGAACCGCAGGATCGTCGTACGAATTCCCGCATCCTCGCCGCCCGTAGCAGCCGCTTCCCACGCCGACGTCACCTGGGGCAGGAAGCCGTCGCCTGCTGGCGCCTCCTCGTCAAGGGCTTCATCGCCGCGACTGCCGTAGTGCCCGACGGCCGAAGCGCTGATCAAAGCGGGTGGGTTCGCCATCGTCACGAGATGTGAAACCAGGAGCCTGGTCGGCGCCACCCGGCTTTCGATCAGCTCTTGCTTCCGCGATGCGGTCCACCTGCCTTCGCCGATCGACGCCCCGCCAAGATTGACCACCGCGTCCACTCCGTCGAACGCTCCAGGCCGAATCCAGCCCGAGCGCGGCTCCCACACGGTCGAAGGCGCCTCCCTCGCGCCACGAGTGAACCGCACAACTTCGTGCCCCTCCCCTTCGAGCCGGGTGCACAGGGCCGTGCCGATCAGTCCCGAACTTCCCGTAACCGCGATGCGCATCTAAACACTCCCTCGACAACGGTTCCTTGCCGCGGCGAAGGTGCCTCGGCCAATCGTTGGACAATACATGTACAGAGAGTCGTCTGGTGTGGAGTGTTTGTCAACTGTTTGCACAATGATCGTCCAATGTTTAAGATTTCCATCATGCTCATGCGAATCGGCGCCCTCAGCGAGCAAACCGGCGTTTCCGCCGAGCTCCTCCGCGCGTGGGAGCGCCGTTATGGCTTGCTTACTCCCCAGCGAAGCCCCGGGGGGTTCCGCCTCTACGACGACGAGGACGTGGCCCGTATTCGCAAAATGAAGTCACTCACCGACGCCGGCCTCTCCGCGAGCGACGCCGCGCGGCACGTCATGGCCGCAGCAGTGGGCTCGCCCCTCGCTCAGCCTGGGTCGCCGCCGCTCGACGCCATTCGTTCCCAACTCGGCGCAGCCTTCCGCTCCTTCGATGAAGCCGCCCTCGAAGCAGCGATCGACAGCACGTTCTCCACCCTCGACCTCGACACCGCCACGGTGGAGGTCTTTCTCCCGGCGCTGAGAGCCCTCGGGGACGACTGGTCCCTCGGGCGCGTCTCCGTGGCTCAGGAGCACTTCGCGCTGAACGTTCTCCGCGGCCGGCTGTTGGCCCTCGCCCGCGGCTGGGACAGCGGCCTCGGGCCCAGGGCCCTTCTCGCCTGCCCTCCCGGCGAGTATCACGATGTCTCACTCGTTCTGTTCGGCATCGCCATGCACCGGCGCGGCTGGAGAATCACGTTCCTGGGCGCGAATACGCCCCTCGACGACATCGCGTCCGCGCAGGAACGCCTCTCGCCGCGAATCTCCGTACTCTTCGCAGCGAACTGGGACGATCATGCGGCGATCACCCCGAGGCTGCGGACGAGACTCGGCGACTCCGTCTTCCTCGCAGGATCCACTGCCGGCCCCCTCGCCGCGGCAATCGGCTGTCGCTGGCTCGCCGGCAACCCGGTCTCGGAAGCTGAGACCCTCACGCGCGAAGCTGATGTCCGCCCCGGTCCGTAGCGAGCGAACGCTTCGGCCCGGTCAGGAGCCCGCGACCCGGCGCATCCGCGTCACCCGCTTGAGCGGCACCATCGTCCACACCAGCACCTCGCCCTCGAGGCGGCGCATGACCGCCACAAAAGCGTCGTTCGGCCGCAACACTAGCGCGCCCTCTTCGAACCGCGCCGCCACGCTAATCGGCGCGAATCCGCGCGCGCTCACGTCGTTCACGCCATTCTCGAGGCTGCCGTCGGCGCGCATATCGTGAATCACTCCGCCAGCGGTGATCACGACCCGGTCCCCAGCCTGCTCGATCCGCTCCACATGCGATGTATCGTCGACCGCCGCGCCGTTGACCTCCACCGCGAACGCCCGCCAGGTTCCCCGAAGGTCCGGAAGGCCGGGCGCAATCGGCTCCGTGCACCCGGCGAGCACAGGCGGCGGCATCTCGCCTTGCCACCCGCCCGGCGGCGTGTGCGCGACCGGGATCTCCGAGGCAAGCATCACCACGCCGATCCGTTCGCGAACCGATCTATCATCGGCTTCAGCATCAGTGAATAGGAATCGGCCAGCGCCTCGCGCCTTCCCGGTTGGCCCGCGCGGTGGGTCTCATTTGCCCGGAGCTTGTCGAACGTCGCGTGGTCGGGGAACCGGTTGAATCGCACCTGGTCCCACGATCGGCCATCACCGATAACGGTCCCCTCGACCGACAGGAACGCCTCGGGCCGGACGCCAAGCGCAATGCCCTCCGCGCCGGCACTTGCGCCATACTGCGCCATCGCCTCAATCCCCCCGGCGGCGAACTTCATCACGTGGAGCATGACGAACGGCTCATCGCCTGCGTGCGGCGCCGGGGGCTCAGGGAGCTCCGGCACCGTCAACGGCGTGCACGCCATCACGATCGTCTGCTCCATCCCCGCGTCCTTGTGGACGTGCTTCTCCTGGAAATCGCTTCGGCGTTGCATGCCCAGAAACGCGGCCCGGCTGGGATACTTCACCACGCCGACGCGATCCCATGTCGGTGCGTCGCCGATGAGCTGCCGCTCAACCTCCGCGGCGAACACGATCTGCGCGCCGATGTCCCGCAAAATCGCGATCGGCGTGTATTCGTCGTCCGCCTCGCGGCCGGTTCGTCCTGAAAACGAGCCGTCCTCATAGTCCGCCACGGCACGGTACTTCATGAGGTTCACCATGAAGACCGGTCCATCGTCGTCGGCCGGAGTCGCCGCCATGCGGGCGATGTACTCAAGGTCGCGTTGGCCGTATCGCGGCCCGCGGCGTGGCGCGGTCACGGGTTCGCCTCGATGAATCGCCGGATGACGCCTGCGAGTTCGATACCTTTGTCTTCTTGCAAGAAGTGGCCCCCTCCCTCAATTGTGACGTGTGCCTGCCCCTGCGCGCCGGGCAGTTGCATGAATGGTTTCGCGCCGCCTTTCGTGACGGCATCGCCATCGCTGAACGCGCAGAGCACTGCACCCGACCAACCTCGTAGCGCTGCCCACGCCCGGCGATTGGCATCGGAAGCAGGGTCGTCCGGGCTCGTCGGCACCAGGGACGGGAAGATCCGCGCGCCTTCCTTGTAGCTCTCGTCCGGGAACGGCGCGTCGTAGGCGGCCACGACCTCCGGCGTCAGCCTGTTCACGCAGCCCCCGCTCACGATGTTCCCGATCACGAAACGGGGCGACTCCTGCGAGAACTTCTGCCACTGGAGGAATGCATCGGTTGGCCGCCCTTCACCCGTCGGGAGACCCGTGTTCGCGACCACCAGCCGCTTGAAATGGTCCAGGTTCTCCGCGAGAACCCGAATCCCGATGAGTCCACCCCAGTCCTGGCCGAACAACGTCGCGCCCTGCAGCCCAAGGCCGTCGACCAGCGCCGCCTTCATCCAGCCCACCTGCCGCTCGTACGTGTAGTCCGTACGCGACGCAGGCTTATCCGACCGCCCGAATCCCACGAGGTCCGGTGCGATGCACCGGTACCCCGCGGCCGTCAGCGGCGGGATCATCTTGCGGTACAGGAAGCTCCACGAGGGCTCCCCATGCATTAGCACGACGGTTTGGCCATCGCGTGGCCCCTCGTCGAGGTAATGCACCCGCAGGCTGCCTCCCTCTCCGTCCGCAACCTCAACGTAGTGCGGCTCCAACGGAAAGTCCGGCAGGTTAGCGAATCGTTCGTCCGGGGTGCGAAGAACCTTCATCGGCGGCTCCCTTGGGGGTTACTGCTCCTGCGCGACACGCGTCAGGAGCAAGTCTGCGACTTCGGCGCCGTGCGTTTCCTGGAGGAAGTGCCCGGCATTGAGTGGATCGAATGTTGAGTGCGGCATTCGCGCGGACCACGACCGACCCCACGCCTCGGTGAAGACCTGGTCCGCCGTGCCCCAGATGAAGTGCACCGGCTTCGTCCACTCCATGAGAGCATCCCAACCGGCCTGTTGGCGCCGCGCCTCGCCGGGGTGCTGGCCGTCGATCGGGATCGAGAGCGGGAACCGCCGAGGTCCCGCCTTCGTAGCCTTATCTGGAAACGGCGCTTCGTACGCCGCGAAGGCCTGCTCGGCCGTCAGCGGTTCGGCGGCACCGTGCGGAAAGGTCGCAATGAAGTTCTGCATCACGAGGCCGCAGCCGTTGATTTCCACCATCGGTCCACCGGGCTGCCATATGGCCTGCCACTGTCGAATCGCCGGCGTGTACTCGTAGCCCTGATGGTGGAGCCACGTATTCATGATCGCCAGGCGCTCGAAGCGCTCCGGCATCTCCACCGCATTCACCAGTCCGATTGGGCCGCCCCAGTCCTGGCACATGAGCGTGAGACGTCCGAGATCCAGGCCTTCGATGAGCGATCTGAGCGCGACCCTGTGCCGCTCAATCGAATACCACGCGTCGTCCAGGACCTTGTCACTCTTTCCAAACCCGATGTGGTCGGGCGCCACGCACCGGTATCCTGCGTCGACCAGGCGCGGGATGACGCGCCGGTACAGGTACGACCAGGTCGGCATCCCGTGAAGCATGAGGACCGTGCCGGCCTCGCCTCGCCCCTCATCCACGTAATGCATGCGCAGCGATGTCCCCTCGACCGATACCTCTGCGTAGTGCGCCGCGAACGGAAACTCCGGGAGGCTGGCGAACCGCTCGTCGGGTGTGCGAAAGATCTCCAATTCCGGCCCCTGCTCTGCTGCCTCAGCAACAGAATGGCGGAAGGCTATCGTGTGGCACTCACGGTGTCAACAGAAATTGACACTCCCTGCGCCAGTTCTCATACTCGCCCCACTCCTTCGCGTGAGGTCGACTGTGGCAACGAAAGAACCCGGATTCGGCGGACGCATCGGCCGCACGGTTGCTGACTCGACTCCCTGGTGGCCCGATCCGCCCACGCCGCCCAAACAGGCGCCGAACATCGTGCTCATCATGCTCGACGACACCGGATTCTCCCACTTCGGCTGCTACGGCTCGTCCATCGCCACACCGAACATCGATCGCCTCGCCGCCGGCGGGCTCCAGTACACGGGTTTTCACACCACGGCCCTGTGCTCGCCATCGCGCGCCTGCCTCATGACTGGCCGCAACCACCATCTCGTAGGGATGCGCGCCGTCTCGAACTTTGATACCGGTTTCCCCAACATGCGTGGTGCGATCACACCGCGCGCCGCCACCCTCCCCGAGCTGCTGCGGCCGTTCGGCTATGCCACCTACGCCGCCGGCAAGTGGCACATGGCGCCGATGAATGAATGCTCAGCTGCCGGGCCGCACACCAATTGGCCGCTCCAGAAAGGCTTCGATCGCTTCTACGGCTTCCTCCAGGGCGAAACCGACCAGTTCGCTCCAGAGCTCACCCTCGACAACACCCACATCGATCCGCCCGCGCGCCACGCCGACGGCTACCACGTGAGCGAGGACATCATCGACCAGTCCATGGGCTGGGTCCGCGACCTCAAGTCCGTCCGGCCGGACCGTCCGTTCTTTCTGTACGTCGCGTTCGGCGCGACGCATGCGCCCCACCAGGCGCCGCAGCAAGTACATCGACAAGTACCGCGGCAAGTTCGACGCCGGCTGGGACCGGGTGCGCGAGGAGTGGTTCGCACGGCAGCTCGAGCTTGGTGTTGTGCCGGCCGGCACAGCCCTCGCGCCACGCAACCCGGGCGTGCCGCCATGGGACAGTCTCACCGACAACCAGAAGGCCTTCGCCGCCCGCCTTCAAGAAGCCTTCGCCGGGTTCCTGGAACACACGGACGCTCAGATCGGCCGCCTCGTCGACTTCCTCGTGTCCATGGATCAGCTCGACAACACCATCGTCATGGTCATGTCCGACAACGGCGCCAGCCAGGAAGGCGGCGTCTACGGAGTCATGGACGAGTTCAGCTTCTTCAACCTCGTCCGCGAAGACATCGACGACATCGTCGCCAACCGCCTCGACGACATTGGCGGCCCGCACGCCCACAACAACTATCCCTGGGGCTGGGCACAGGTCGGCAACACTCCGCTCAAGTGGTACAAGCAGAACACCTACGGCGGCGGCGTCCGCGACCCGCTCATCATCCACTACCCCGCCGTCATCCCGGCGCGTGGCGAAAAACGCGACCAGTTCTGCCACGTGACTGACATCGTCCCGACGATCCTTGACGTCCTTGGCGCCGACTTGCCCGAGCAGGTCAACGGCCACCCGCAGATCCCCCTGAGCGGCGAGAGCCTCGCCTACACGTGGCAGCCGGATCCCCCGGCAACCATCCGGCGCCCCCAGTACTTCGAACAGTTCGGCCACCGCGGACTCTGGCTCCAGGGTTGGAAAGCTGTGACGTACCACGTCAAGGGCAAGCCGTTCGAAGAGGACCAGTGGTCGCTCTACCACCTCGACGCCGATTTCTCGGAGTGCCACGACCTCAGCACCGAGCACCCCGAGAAGCTGCGCGAACTCGTCGACGCATGGTGGGTAGAGGCCGGCGCGAATGACGTTCTCCCGCTCGACGACCGCACCCAGGAGCTTTTCGGCATGGCTGCGCGTCCCGGCACACCACATGCCCGCGACCGCTACGAGTACTTTCCACCGATCTCACACATCCCCGCCGACGCCGCACCGCCGCTCGGCGCGCGCAACTGGACCGCTACGTTCGAAGTCGTCGCGTCGCAAAACGGCGCCGAGGGCGTGCTTTACGCCCGCGGCAACCACAACGTCGGCCACTCGCTCTTCCTCAAGGACGGCCTCATCCAGTTCGACTACAACGCCCTCGGCCGGCACTCACGCGCCGCCTTCCCGTGTTCGCTCACGCCCGGAGCCCACTCCGTCGAGGCTCGCTTCGATCGCACCGGCCGCAGCACTGGCTCAATCGCGCTGAGCCTCGACGGCGTTGAGCTCGGTTCGTCCGACGTGCCCTTCATCGTTCGCATGCTCGGCTCGACCGGGCTCGACATCGGCTGCGACCGCCTCTCCACCGTCGTGGACGACTACGTCGGCCCGTTCGCTTTCCAGGGCGAAGTGCGCCGCGCGGCCTTCCAGTTGCGAAGCGAACGTGACAAGACGGACCTCGCCGTCATCGCCCGCACGGAACTCGCGAAAGAGTGAGTCAGCGGCCGTGAGACTCGAACAGGGCTCCTAGCCCCCGCCGCATCGCCGCGCGCACCTGGCCCGCCGAGGCGCCGCGCGAATGCAGCAGGTCGTACGCTTCGAACGAACACAACGCGTCCGCGGCATCCACCGTCTCCGTGCGCGGCCCCTCCGCCATCGCACCCAGCTCAGCGGCGAACTGCCGCTCGATCTGCCGTGTGAAGAACCGCCGGCTCTGTTCCAACTCCTCCGCGATCACGCGATGAAACGGCGCCCGGAGTCGCGATATTCGCGCCGCCGGGCGTATCTGTTCGAACAGCGCTACGCGCCTTTCGGCCAGCCGTGAAATGCGATCGGGCAGCGGCCCCTCGCCGATCCCCGGAATCTCCACGAGGTGCCGCACCCGTTCCTGCTGCCGGGCAATGGCGGCCCGGTCCAGGTCGTCCCGGTCGTCGAAGTAACGAAATACCGACCGGCGCGAGACACCCGACCGGGCGGCCACTTCGTTCGCGTCCGGTCGTAGCTTGCCTTCGGCATACAGGTCGAGGAGCGCATCGACTACGGCCAGCCGGTTACGTTCGCGGCCCGCCCGCCGTCCGTCCACGCGGTCAGCACGTTCTGCCGGACCACCCTCCGCCGTTACTTCTGCGCTTCCCACCGTCGCATTCTTCGGTAGCCCGCCTGCCGATGCAAGCGATTCTGGCACCGCGCGTGCCACTGGAAGCTCCGCTCAGTCCAAGCTGAAGGGCGGGTAGCGGTCGGTGATCAACAACAGCGCGTACGCCTGCACGCGCAGTGTCCAGCGCATCACACCGACCACGAAGCTGAACATCCCGCGTGGGTGTTCTCCCGTGAACAGGATCGCGAACCAAGCGATCACCGTGACCACCACCACCGCGATCCATAGGAACAGCAGAACGATGAAATGCGGGATCGCCAGCAGCCACTTCACGAGAGGCATCCAGCGGTTCAAGTCCGTCGTCACGGCCGGGTAGTCCAGCTCAAGCCGAACGGCTTGCTCATCGTCGGTCGCCGGGTACTCGTCCCGGAGCAGTGCGAAGTACGCGCCCACCCGCGTCGAAAAACGCGCCAGCTGCACGTTCCAATCGAACCACCAGCGTGGGTATTTCTGCCGGAACACGATCATCAGCAGCGGCGCGAAGAAGAGCAGCCCGCCGGCCGATGCCACGGTCGTTCTGCCGCTCCCCGGTGCGAATGTGTAGCTCCCGCCGCCCACGGCCGCCAGAACGATCGCAATCGGGATCACCGTGAAGATCCGGAACGCCACCGTCGTCCGATTTCGGGGGGCATCCGCGTACTCGATGTCGAGGCGAGCCGGGTACGGTTCGTTCGCAGAAACCGGCGTGTCAGTCATCTAGGGTTTGTCCTCCAGCGGAGCAACCGCGAATTGGCAACACAATAGATCTCAACCATGCCGGTCGACAGGCCGAATGGGCCATTGCATCGGGGCCCTCGCGACCGCCGCTTTGTCAGCGCTTAGAGCGAACCCTCGTTCCGCGCCGTCGTCGCCTTCAATGCCGCCTGCGCAGCGGCAAGGCGAGCCAGCGGCACGCGATACGGACTGCAAGACACGTAGTTCAGTCCTGCGGCCACGAAGAATTCGACCGACGATGGCTCTCCGCCGTGCTCGCCGCAAATGCCGATCTTGAGGTCCGGCTTCGTCTTTCGGCCGCGTTCCACGCCGATCCGGACCAGCTGTCCCACGCCCTCTTGGTCGAGTACCTGGAACGGGTCGTTGGCCAGGATCCGTTCTTTGAGGTAAAGCGGCACGAAGCGCGCGCTGTCGTCACGGCTGATGCCCATGGCCGTCTGCGTGAGGTCGTTCGTACCAAACGAGAAGAACTCGGCAATCTCGGCAATCTGGTCGGCGACCAGCGCCGCTCGGGGGACCTCGATCATCGTACCCACGAGGTATCCCTCGAACCCAACCGCCGCCGCCTCGCGCCGCACGATATCGACCTGGTTCCGCAACTCGGCTGGCGTGTTCACGAGCGGGATCATCACCTCGGGCCGCACGTCGATGCCTTGCTCGCGGCAGCTGCGCGCCGCCGTGAACAACGCCCGCGCCTGCATCTCGGTGATCTCCGGATAAGCAATCCCCAGCCGGCACCCCCGAAATCCGAGCATGGGATTCGCTTCAACGAGCGCGTCGATCTTGCTCTGAAGCCGGCCAGCGTCAATGCCGATCTTCGCGGCGAGTTCGCGAATCTCGTCCTTGTCCTTCGGGAGGAACTCGTGCAGCGGCGGATCGAGCGTCCGGATCGTCACCGGCAGCCCGTCCATCTCCCGGAAGATCCGCGCGAAGTCGTCCCGCTGGTACGGTTCGACCTTCGCCAGCGCCGCCCGCCGCTCCTCAGCCGTCTCCGCAACGATCATCTCCCGCACGGCGTCGATGCGGTCGCCCTGGAAGAACATGTGCTCGGTCCGACACAGCCCGATGCCTTCGGCGCCGAAGCGCCGTGCCGCCGCCGCGTCCTCCGGCGTGTCTGCGTTCGTCCGCACCGCCACCTGGCGGAATTCGTCGGCCCAGCCCATCAACGCGCGATACTGGTCACTCAGCTCCGGCTCCTGGGTCTCCATCCGGCCGAGAAAGACCTCGCCCGTCCCGCCGTCGAGCGTGATGAACTGGCCTTTCGTGACGGTGTGGCCCCTGACCGTGACCGTCTCGGCCGTCTCGTCCACCTGGAGCTCGCTGGCACCGACCACGCACGGCTTGCCCATGCCACGCGCCACCACGGCAGCGTGAGACGTCATTCCGCCGCGCGCCGTCAGCACCGCCTCGGCGACGACCATCCCGTGGAAATCCTCCGGGGCGGTCTCCCGCCGCACGAGGATCACGTGCTCCCCGGCGGCCACCATCGTCACTGCCTCGTCCGGCTCGAAGACGACGGCGCCGCTCGCCGCCCCCGGCGACGCCGGCAGGCCCCTCGTCAGCATCTCGGCGCGCGCCCGCGCTTCCGGCCGCAGCGTCGGGTGCAGCAGCTGGTCGAGAGCCGCCGGCTCGACGCGCATAACCGCGGTTGCGCGGTCGATCAATCCCTCGTTCGCCATATCCACGGCGATCTGCACGGCCGCCGCCCCGGTCCGCTTCCCCGTCCGCGTTTGCAGCATGTACAGGTGGCCGCCCTCGACCGTGAACTCCATGTCCTGCATGTCCGTGTAGTGCCGCTCGAGTTGGCGCGCGATGCTCGCGAACTGCTGGTACACCTCTGGCATCTCCACTGCCATTTCCGAGATCGGCCGCGGCGTCCGAATTCCGGCCACAACGTCCTCTCCCTGGGCGTTCACCAGGTACTCGCCGTACAACACAGCCTCGCCGGTCGATGGGTTCCGGCTGAACGCCACCCCCGTCGCGCTGGTCGTCCCCATGTTCCCGAACACCATCGCCTGCACATTGACCGCGGTCCCCAGGTCGTCCGAGATCTTGTTGAGACGCCGGTAATCGACGGCCCGCCGACCGTTCCACGACCCAAACACGGCCGCTATCGCCGCCTTCAATTGTTCCCGGGCGTCCTGCGGAAACTCGCCCCCAGTCTCGGTTCGGATGACGTCCCGATACCGGTCCGCAATCTCTCGCAGTTCCTGCGCCGAGAGGTCGGTGTCCTGTCGCGAGTCGCCCCGTGCAGCCTCGAGAATTTCGTCGAACTTGCGTCCCTCGATGCCAAGCACGATTTTCCCGAAGAGCTGGATGAACCGCCGATAGGCGTCGGCCGCGAACCGTTCGTTCCCACTTTGGACAGCCAGGCCCTTCACGGTCTCATCGTTCAGCCCGAGATTCAGGACCGTATCCATCATTCCGGGCATCGAGAACCGCGCACCCGAGCGCACCGACAGCAGCAGCGGATTTGAGGCGTCCCCGAACCCATGACCGGTCTGCTGCTCGATATCCATGAGCGCGTGCACCGCGTCATCCCACATCCCGGCCGGAAACTCGCCCGTCCGGGCAAAGGCGTTGCACGCCTCTGTCGTGATCGTGAACCCCGGCGGCACCGGGGCGCCCGCGTTCGTCATCTCCGCGAGGCCCGCTCCTTTGCCCCCGAGCAGGTCCCGCATCGAGGCGTTTCCTTCGCGGAACAGGTAGACCAACTTGCTGCTCATGGGCTGCCTCCGGGAACGGGCTGGGGCGCAATTAGCGTGGCCGGCATGCCGCCGAAACCGGCGTTGGACGCCCCCACCCGAAGACCGGAACCTCAAATTGTGGGGACACCGCGGGCCGCCGGAGGCGGCTACGATCCCTGAGTCTCGTGGTCGCCAACGTCGCGAACCAACGCTCGCGCTATGTACATTAGCACGCGCCGGTCACTCCACACTCCACCGCGACAATCTGATCACGTGGCCCCCCGTTGTTGGCCCACTCGTCCCCTCTCATCGCGTCCCAGAACGTCGATGCTGGAACCACAAGGGGGGCCCAATGCCTGACGTATTTGTCATGGTCAGCGACGCCGAACTGAGCAGAGCTGTCGCTCGCTGGGCCCGCCACACGCTCCCCGGCACAGCCGTGGAGGTCGCGCTTCCCTCCCGGGCCCTCAGAGCCTCCGACGTCGTTATCACCACCGAGGGCGACTGCACGACTTTCCGCTGTGCAGAATTCGTGCAGACCGGGGTCGCAGTGATCGTGCTCGCCGCCGTCCCGCGGCCCTCGTCCGAATTGCATTACCGCGCCGCCGGCGCCGCTGCCTATCTGCCGATGTCCCTCGACACCCGGCCCATCGCGCAGGCGATCACTGTCCGGCCCAACCGCGCCGCTTAGCGGGAGGCGCCAGCTCCATCCACTTCAGCGCAGCCGCTCCATCTCTTTCCGCAGTTCCTCGGCGCTCTCCGGACTGAGCTGAGCGCTAACGTCGCTTCCCAGGTCGTCGAACCATCGCTGTACCACTCCCCGCACTTCGGCCGTTGGCTCCGGCCTGCCCCGGCGCAGTAGTGGAGAAACGGGCCGCCCCTGCTCCTCCATCGTTGCCTTCCCCTCCAGGATGTCGAGCGAGGCAATCACGTGATCTGGCCCGATCGCGCTCGCGCCCACGTAATCCGCCACCGCGGCCGCCGTCGTCAGAACGTCGGTGAACCGGATGGGCTCTCGATTCCCCTGGCCGGGGCGGGCTTCGGCGGCTCCGCAAGACTTCCTCGGTACCACCCGTCAAGGATAGCAGCGCCTTCGCCGGCCACCATTTCCGAATCACGTTCGCTTGCGGTGCGGATCCGCCTCCGTCACAATCGCAGAGCACGTCCACTGAAAGCAGGAACCACATGGCAATCAATCTCGGCGACAACGCCCACGAGGCGGAATGGCGCACGCAGGTCCGCGAATTTATTCAGAAGGAAGCGCCGGCCGCACTCCGCTCCGGCGAACAGGGCGAAGGCGCCCTCTTTGGCCGCATGGGCGCAATCCGCGAGTGGCGCGAAAAGGTCGTCGCCAAGGGCTGGATCGCGCCGTCCTGGCCGAAGAAATACGGCGGCGCCGATATGTCCGTCGTCGATCAGTTCGTGATGAACGAGGAGTTCGCCGAGTCCGGCGTTCCCGGAAACCTCGGCGGCTTCGGCGTCATGATGATCGGGCCTACGCTCATCGAGCACGGCTCCGAAGACCAGAAGGCGCTCCACCTCAGCCGCATCCTCAAAGGCGAAGTCATCTGGTGCCAGGGCTATAGCGAGCCCGGCGCCGGCAGCGATCTCGCCAGCCTCCAGACCCGCGCTGTCCGCGATGGCGACGACTACGTCATCAACGGCCAGAAGATCTGGACCACCGGCGCACAGTTCGCCGACTGGATGTACATGCTCGTCCGCACCGACCCGGATGCCCCCAAGCATCGCGGCATCACCTATCTCCTCGTCGACATGAAGAGCCCCGGCGTCACGGTGCGTCCGCTGACCACCCTCGCCGGGACCCAGACCTTCAACGAGGTCTTCTTCGAAGACGTGCGCGTCCCCGTCGCCAACCGCGTCGGCGAAGAGAACCGCGGGTGGTACGTCGGCACCACCACGCTCGACTTCGAACGCTCCTCCATCGGCAGCGCCATCGGCGTCCGCAAAGCGCTCGAGAGCCTCATTCGCCGCGCCAAAGAGGGCGGTGCCGAGATCTCCGTTCGACCGCAATCCCAAGGTGAAGTCGGAGTTCGTGGACCGCTGGATTGAATGCGAAGTCGCGAAGATGCTCAGCTACCGCGTCGTGAGCATGCAGGTCCGTGGCCTCATCCCGAACTACGAGGCCAGCATGTGCAAGATGTTCAGCTCCGAGCTCCAGCAGCGCATCGCGAACCTCACCATGCACCTCTCGGGCATGCACGGCAACGTCCGCAGCAACGCCGCGATGGGCTACATGCAGGCCGTCTCCTCCACCATCGCCGGCGGCACGACCGAGGTCCAGAAGGGCATCATCGCCACCCGCGGGCTGGGGCTCCCCCGGGGCTAGCCGTAACTCAACGAGTCGGGGCCGGCGGCGATGCGCCGTTCCGCGCCCCGGCTGGCTCCCCCAGCCCGGCCACGACCGTCTCGCGCTGCATCGCCGTGCTGAACTTGCAGAACTGGCGAACCGCCCGCGCCGTTGTCCCGATCTGTTCCCGGCTGATCCCTGGGAACATTGGCAGCGCCAGCATCTCCCGCGCCGCCGCCTCCGCGCCCGGGAGCTCTCCGATCGGAACCGTCCCCAGGTAGGCTGGCTGCAGATGCAGCGGGGTCGGGAACGGTACTTCCGCGTCGATCCCCTCCGACGCCAGGTACTCCTCTAGCGCCTCCCGAAACCTTGTGCGGATCACGTACCGGCTGAACACCCCTCCCCGCGGAAAGCCAAGCCCGGACCCACGAAGTTCGTCCTCGTAGGCCGCTGCCGCTGCCTGTCGAAGGGCGTTCCATGCGGGCACTTCCGCGAGTGTGACCCGCGCCACCGCCGCCTGCAGCGGCGACATCATGTAATCGAAGCCGGGCTCCACCGAGTACGACGGCGATTCCTGGCCATGGTCGCGAAGCGTTCTCATACGTCCCGCGAGTTCGGCATCCGAGGTCACGACCATGCCCCCTGAAGCGACCCCTGGCATCATCGGGCCGCCAAATCCGAAGCAGCCCAGTCGGCCCGTCGTGCCCGCCGCTTTCCCATCCATCACGCCGCCGAGCGCATCGGAAGCGTCCTCGATGAGCACGGCGTTGCTTCCGGCGAGCACACGTTGCAGGCCGGGGAGGTTCGCCATCTGGCCGTGGAGATGTGTCGCAATCACGGCCCGCGTATGCGGTGTCATTTGGCGCGCCACCGATGCCGGGTCGATATGCAGCGCGCCAGGCTCGATGTCCGCGAAGACCACTCGCGCTCCTGTCTGGGAAACGGCCGCGGCCGCAGCGATTGGTCCGTTCGCAGGCACGATCACCTCGTCGCCCCGGCCCACCCCGCTGGCTACCAGCGCCACGTGCAATCCCGCCCCCCCGCTCGCCACGCCTACGGCATACGGAACGTCGCAGAGGGAAGCGAACGCCTCCTCGAGCAACTCCAGCTCGGAATCGGCGGCGGCGTCACCGGAGAATGCCCGCGCTGCCGCCGCCTCGAGTTTCTGTCGAATGTCCTCGGTCATCTTCGAGACATCGTTGAGTGGAACCGAATCTGTTAACACGGCCAGCCCCAGGCGGTGATGCACGCCGGCAGGCGCGCCCACGACGGAGCCTACTCAGTGCCTGCGCCACTGGCTCTCACAGACATTGCACGAAGTGTGACATCGAGCTAGCGGCTAGCTCGCGTGTATGAGCTCGATCGGCGCCAGCCGGGTCAACACGGGCACGGCCCGGCGAAGCGCACCGCCCGCGCGTCGCGAGTTCCGCAGTAGCTGTACGTACCTCGGCCAGTCTTGCGGTCTCCGGATCGCCTCGCGACGGATGGCATCGTCATCGTCTTCCGACCGCCACCGCCGCACGGCCGCCGGCAGCGAGGACCCGAACGGGTCAAGCACCGCGCGAACTGCAATCCACGGCACGCCAGCATCGATGCATGCCCGCGCGACATGCGTCGTCTCCATGTCGACGCCCCCCGCGCCATGCGTGTTCCAGAGGTCCGTTCGCGCTTTCCGCCCACCGGCCGGGCGCGACACAGTCACCAGTCGCGAGTACACGAACGGGAGACTCGCCCTGTGGAACGCGTTGCGCGCCGCAGACGTCAGCGACTCGTCGGGTTGCAAGGGCTCTCCCTCTCCCACGACGTCACGACAGACGATCAGGCTGCCTGCCGTCAGCGACGGATCGAGCCCGCCGCACCAACCCAGCAGGACGACTGCATCCGGCTTCACCGTGGCGAGTCGTTCGCGCAGGGCCGATTCGGCGGCTGCACCCGGCCCGCAGACGAACACGTCCGGGACCCGCAGGAATCCGGCCTCTCGCCGGGTTGGGCTCACCAGGAGCATCAGTTCTGTTTGCCCAGGAGCGTCGCCACGCCCGCGCGCACGCCCTCCAGCGGGCTCGCAATCGTCGCCGATACCGCCGTCGCTTCGTAGCCGCAGTGCGCCATGCAGTTCGTGCAGCGAGCGTCGCGGCCGTAGCCGTATCGGTCCCACTCCGTCTCTTCGATGAGCTCGACGAACGACTGCGTGTAGCCCTCGTTCATCAGGTAGCACGGTCGCTGCCAGCCCATCACGGTCCGCGTTGGGTTGCCCCACGCCGTGCACTGCATCGCCTGCTTCCCTTGCAGGAAGTCGAGGAACATCGGCGTGTGGAAGAATCGCCATCGCCGCCGGTCGGGCATCGACAGGATCTTCTTGAACGTCGACATCATCTCCGGCCGCTTGAGGAACACGCTCTGGTTCGGCGCCTTCGGGTAGTCGTAGCCCGGCGAAACCATCATCCCGTCCACGCCGAGGTCGTCGATCAGGAAGTTGAACAGCTCCTTCATGTCCTCCGGTGAGCTGTCCGAAAACACCGTCGTGTTCGTGCTCACCCGGAACCCCATCTTCTTCGCCTGCCGGATCCCTTCGACCGCTTTGTCGAACACGCCCTTGCGGTCGACCATGTTGTCGTGGAGCTCCCGCATGCCATCCATGTGAACGCTGATTGTCAGGTACTTGGTCGGCTTCAGCTTCGGCAGCCACCGCTCGAGCAGGATCGCGTTGGTGCACAGGTACACGTACTTCTTCCGCGCCACGAGCCCGTCCACGATCTGATCGATCTGCGGGTGCACGAGCGGCTCACCGCCCGCGATCGAGACGACCGGCGCGCCGCACTCCTCGGCAGCCGCCCAGCACTCTTCAGGACTCAGGTGCTGCCCGAGGATCTCCTCGGGATGTTGGATCTTGCCGCACCCGACGCATGCAAGGTTGCATCGCCAGAGCGGTTCCAGCATCAGCACCAGCGGAAACCGCTTGTTCCGCTTGATCTTCTGTTTCACCAGGTACGTGGCGACTGTCGCTGCCTGTCCGGCTGGGATACCCATCTCGCTATTTCTCCTCGGCGGCTGCTACCGGCAGTGCCGGTGGCAGTGTAGTACGTCTCGCGTGTAACGATCGCGCGGCCGCGATGCCGCTTCGTACGGCCGACTCCATCGTCGCCGGCCACCCGGTGTCGCAGTGCGCGCCTGCGAGCACCATGTTAACCAATGGCCCTTCCACGGGGGGCCGCCCGAGCCCAGGGGACGGAACAAAGGTGGCTGCCGGTTCCTTTATCGCGACCACCTTTCGCGGCATCACATTGCTCCCTGCCGCCAGGGCCTGTTGCAACTGCGGAAGAAGCAACGCCTGCAGCTCCGCCTTCCCCAGCGCCATGTACGGCGCCGCCCCGCTCAACGACACCACGAGGTGCTGCCCGTCGCCGCGCGGCGACGCGTCGAGCCGCGTCCTGTTGAACACCCACTGGAGATCGCCCCCGAGAAACGCTGCAAAGGAAAAGTCAGCGACGGCCTCGTCGAACCAGAAGTGGACGTTGATGATCGGCCCCGGCCGGAAGTCCCGCAGGCACGCCCACCGCGGATCCGCCAGCGCCGCCGCGGGAAGGACGTCGGCAGCATCCCACGGCGGAAGCGCGCAAACCCAGGCGTCCATCTCGACCGCATCGCCGTCGATGCCAATAGCGCGGACCCGCATGTCGTCCAGACATACTCCCCGCACTCTCGTCCCGAGGCGCACGCTGCCTCCCCGGGCTTCGATGTACCGCACCGCCGGCGCGACGTGAAGTTCGCTCAGCCCTACCGCCGGCACACCCACGGCTGCGGACGTCGATGACGCGAGGAAGCCCTCTTTCAGCACGAACAACGCGTCCCGCGTACTGGCCTCCGCCGCACGGCAATTGAGCGTCGGCAGGACGAGGAAGTCCCAGAAACGCCGGATCACCCGTTCGCCCTGGCCATGCTCTCGCAGCCAGCTCTCGAAATCCACGTGCGAGAGCGCATCGAGCCCTGCCTCCGTCATTCGGTCGACGGAGGCCACCAGCCGCGCGACGCCGATGCGCTCTCCGATGCTGAGGTGGCCGTAGCGAATCAGCGACCCGGCCAGGTGCAACGGCGGAGGCAGCGCCGCGCTCGCGATCACGCAGCGTCTCCCTTCTTCGTCGAAGACCGGTACCCGCAGCCGCCGCTGGCGTTTCGTCAGCCGCAGCGTGCCCAGCCGCCGCAGAAACGCCGTGTACTCGGTCGTGCAGCCCATGAACACATGCTGGCCGTTGTCGATGGCCTCGCCACTCGCCTCATCGACGAATGAGTACGTCTTGCCGCCGGCCCAGGGTCGTCGCTCGAAGACCGTGACGGTGTGCCCCAGGTCCGCGAGTTCGCAACCGGCCGAAAGACCCGCCAGCCCGCCCCCGAGGATTCCCACCCTCACTTCCGGCGCACCAGGGCCGCCTGCCCCCACAACTTCCCGATCAGCGCCAGCTTCGCCGGTGTCGACAGGCTGATTCGCTCGGTCAGCACGTCGTAGTCGTTCTTCTCCATGCGGTGCAGAAGCTCGGCATACACGCCCTGCATCACGTTCACGCACATCCGCGACCGCGTATCGAGCAGCGGCAGCAGCCGCCGTCCGCTCCGGAAGTAACCGTGGGCGCGCTGAGCGTGTTTGTGCATCAGCGCTCGGAACCGCGCGTCGTAGCGGCACACCAGGATGTCCTCGGCGGTCAGTCCGAACTCCGCCAGCTCTTCTGCCGCGAAGTACACGCGCCCCCGCTCCGCGTCCTCGCGCACATCCCGCATGATGTTCACTATCTGCAGCGCGATGCCGAGGTCGATGGCGAACTCACGCGCCCGCTCGTGTCCCTCGGTACCGAACACGGACGTGCAGATCAGTCCAACCATCGACGCCACCCGGTAGCAGTACTTGTACAGCTCATCCCAGCTCGCGTATCTGTTGATGGTGAAGTCCATCTCCACGCCGTTGACCAACTCGTCGAACAACTCTACGGGGATGTGGTAGTCGTCGAATGCCGCCCCGAGAGCGGTGTACAGCTCCCCCTCCCGGCTGCCCTCGGCGCACAGGTGCAGCGCCCGCCGCGCCTCCGCCAGCTGCCGCTCCTGCTCCGCCCGGTCCGTCAATTCGTCCGCGATGTCGTCCACCACCCCGCTGAACGCGTAGGCGGCATAGATCGCGTTCCGCTTTCGCTCCGGCAAGATCGCGAAGGCGTAGTAGAAGTTCTTGGCTCGCTCCTTCGTATACGCCTTGCACCACGCCTGTGCCGCCGCCAGCTCAATCGGCGCGGACTCCTTCTGGATCTCGGGTTCGGCTATCACGGGCAGCTCCTTCAGAACCCCGCCTTGATGCGGATGCCATTCGACAGCGCCATCCAGGCTTTCTTCCGCTTCGGCACTTCCGGTCGCGCCGCGAGGACGTCGTACTGTACCGCCTCGATCGCTTCCAGCACCGCTTCCCCGCCCAGCCGGAACAGGCGAACGTCGAGCCGAGCCTTGCGGCTCACCAGCCCCTCAAGGTTCCGCCCTTCCGCGAACAGTTCCCGAGCCCGCTCCACCTCGAACTTCATCAGGTCCCGAAACGCAGGCGTTGCTCTCCGCCGTGCGATGTCCTCTTCGCTCACCCCAAACCGCACGAGATCTTCCTGGGGGATGTACACGCGACCCTTCTCCCAGTCCACGCTCACGTCCTGCCAGAAGTTCGCCAGTTGCAGCCCGATGCAGGTCGCATCTGACAGAGCCTGGCGACGCGTGTCCCGGTATCCCAGCACATACAGGACCATCTGCCCCACCGGCGTCGCGGAATGCGCGCAGTAGTGCAGCAGGTCCTCGTATGTGGCGAAGCGCGTGATCGACTGATCCATCCGGTTCGCCTCGATCAGCCGCACAAACGGGTCGATCGGGATCCGGAACTCGTCGATGGTCGCGCCGAGCGCGACAAACAGAGCGCGTTCACGGCGCCCCTCGTAGCAGTCCCGCAGATCCCGCTCCCACTGGTCGAGCTGTGCCAGCCGGTCCCCTTCGGCTTCGTCGCCCAGGTCGTCGGTCCACCGGCAAAAGCTGTACAGCGAGTAGAAGTGCCGCCGCACATCCTTCGGCAAAAGCCACGAAACGACGCCGAAGTTCTCCTGGTGCGCCCGCGTGTAGTCGCGGCACCAGGCGTAGGCTTCTCCCGTGCTCGACGTGGTGACGGGCCGCGCCGCCGTCAGCGCCACGGGTCGCTACCGGGGAGGTGAATCGCCGTGTCATCGATGAGCCGGCGGTATCGGCCGAGCGCCCACAACGGCCAGCAATTGCGGTACAGGTGATACTTCAGCATGAAGTCACGCGGGAACCCTGTCCCCGTGAACTCATCCTCCGGCCACTCGCCGTTCGCAGCCTGTGTTTCTACCAGGTAGGCGATACCCTGTCTCACCGACTCGCGGTGCTGTTCCCCGGCCGAGAGGAGCGCCAGCAGCGCCCATGCAGTCTGGGAAGCTGTCGACACGCCCCGTCCGCGAAACGCCTCGTCTTCGTACGACCGGCAGCTCTCGCCCCAGCCGCCGTCTTCGTTTTGGTGCGTCTCCAGCCACTTCACCGCTCGCCGGATCGCACGAGCCCGCGTGCTCAAACCCGCCGCGATCAGCGCCGGCACCGCCGCACCCGTGCCGTACACGTGGTTGACGCCCCAGCGGCCCCACCAGCTTCCATCCCGTTGCTGCGTCTTCAACAGGTAGCGGCGCCCCTTCACGACATCCTCGTCCCCATGCCCGGCCCCGAAGAGCGCCAGGCACTCGACCACATGCGCCGTCACGTCCTCGGTCGGCGGATCGAGCGTTGCCCCGAAGTCCGCGAACGGGATCTTCGTCACGAACGACTTCGTGTTGTCGCGATCGAACGCCCCCCAGCCCCCGTTCTTCGACCGCATCGCCCGCATCCATGGCAGCGCTCTCTGAGTGGCAGGCCCGTCCAGGCCGTCCAGCTTGAGCACTCGAAGCGCCATCAATACCTCGGCGGTATCGTCGGTGTCGGGATAGCGGTCGTTCGCGAACTCGAACGGCCAACCGCCCGTCGGCGTGTTTTTCACTTTCACGCACCAGTCGCCCTCGCCGCGCACTTCCATCTGAACCATCCAGCGTCCGGCCCTCAGGAGCGCCTCGTCGTCGGCCGCGACCCCTGCCTCGCGCAATCCGATGACCGCCAGCGCCGTGTCCCAAATCGGTGACACGCACGGCTGCATCGTGAGTTCGTCGTCACTCTCGAGGGCGAAGCTCGTGCGGATGCCTTCAATCCCCCGCGCCATCACCGGGTGGTCGTTGCGGTACCCAAGGCACTTCAGAGCGATGAGCGAATACACCCATGGCGGTTGGATCCCGCCCCACGAACCGTCCGCTTCCTGGTGGTCGACAATCCACTCCTCGCACGCCCGCAAGGCGCGTTTGCGCAGGGGCTTCAGCGGCACTCGCTCTGCCACGCGCAGCACGCGGTCGAGCGCCAGGAACGCCGTCCGCCACCCGGGCAGCCCGCGGTCCCGGGTGAATTTGATACGCCGCCGCCCGCCCGGATCGGCGTACAGCTCCCCGATCCCCGCTCCGTCCGGGACGGCCACCACTGGCCGCTTCGCCCACGTCACCAGGATCGGAACAATCGTGGCCCGCGCCCACGACGCGAACTCGTAGATGTTCAGCGGCGACCAGTTCGGCAGCAGCATCGCCTCCGGCGGCATCGCCGGCATCGCATCCCAGTCCGACTGGCCGAAGAGCGCCAGCCACAGCCGCGTGAACACCCGTGTGTTTTCAATCCCACCGTGGGCGAGCACGAACTCCCTGGCGCGCGTCAACGGCTCGCCGTCGGGATCCGCGCCCCCGAGCTTCAGCGCGAAATACGCTTCTACCGTCACGCTCACGTCACCGGGACCGCCGAAGTACACCGGCCACGATCCGTCAGCCTGCTGCCGGCGAAGAAGGTAGGTGCTGAACTTCCGCCAGCGTTCAGGCGTCCCTATGCCGAGGAAGTGTTCCAGCAGCAGGCATTCCGCCGCCATCGTGACGTTGGCTTCCAGCTCCGCCCACCAGTAGCCTTTGGCGTCCTGCAGCGAGAAAAGGTGCGCCACGCCTTGTTCGATGGCAGCTTCCAGGCCCGCGACATCGTAACGTCCGCCGACGCGGGCGGGCGCACCCACCGCCCCACTGCGTACACCGGTGAAAGACCGCGGAGCAGTGGTCACGGCCGTAACCCCTTAGCTACAGGCCCGACACCCGGTTCAAACATAGGCATGCGTGAATCCTACATGCTGTAGAGTGCGTTGAGCACGGTTGTTAAGACATCACTTTGTGGCGCTGGGCCGGACTATTCGGTCCTCCCAGGGGCGTTAGGAGGTGCTATGAAGGTCATCGTGGCAGCCCCGCGCGGGTTTTGCGCCGGCGTCGATATGGCCATCGAAACGCTGAACCGCTCTCTTCGCCTCTTCGGTCCACCCGTTTATGTCTACCACGAGATCGTCCACAACAAGCACGTTGTTGCCGATTTCCGCGACCGCGGCGCCGTTTTTGTAGACGCTGTTGAGGAGGTACCCGAGGGCGCCACCCTCGTATTTAGCGCCCACGGCGTATCTCCGCAGGTTCGGGCCGCCGCCCGCGACCGCTCCCTTCGCGTCATCGACGCCACCTGCCCCCTCGTCACGAAGGTCCACACCGAAGCCATTCGCTTCGCCCGCCAGGGCCACACGATTTTCCTCATCGGACACGAGGGTCATGACGAGACCGAGGGCACCATGGGCGAGGCTCCCGACAACATCCGCCTCATCTCCTCCGTCGACGGTATCCCCGCCCTCCCGACCCCCACCGGGACTGTGGCGTACCTCACACAAACAACCCTCAGCGTCGACGATGCGGTCGACGCAATCGGCCGGCTCCGCCAGCGATTCCCCGAAATCGTCGGTCCCCCGTCCGCCGATATTTGTTACGCCACGCAGAACCGCCAGGAGGCTGTCCGTCAGCTCGCCTCCGAAGCCGACGTTGTCGTCGTGCTCGGCAGCCAGAACAGCTCGAACAGTCAGCGCCTTGCAGAAGTCGCCCGCGAAGCCGCGGCCCGCGTTCATCTCATCGACGATGCCAGCGAGCTAACGCGCGAAACGTTCGATGAGGCCGCCACCGTGCTCGTCACAGCCGGCGCCAGCGCCCCCGAGTCAGTTGTGAGAGAAACGGTCGAATGGCTCGTCGCCAATTTCGACGCCGATGTCGAAGAGCGCACGCTCAAGCTCGAGGATCAGTCGTTCCAGCTACCAGTCGAGCTCCGTCGCCTCTCGAACGCCGCGGCTGCAGGCGGCTAACCACACCCACGAGGCGCGCCACTCGCCCCGTTTAGTGCGAGCGCTCCTCGACGGACGCGCTTGGCGAGGCCTTCTCCGCCACGCCAGCGGCACCGTTCTGGCTCGCCTCGATCTCCGACCGGTGCGGCACGTTCGTCTGGTGCGGGTACGGAATCTCGATCCCTTCCTCGTCAAACCGCGCCTTGATCCGCTTCCGCAGCTCCCCGGTCAGCTCCCATTGCTTGAATATCTTCACGTCCCCCGTGATCTTGAGGACCACACCGCTGGCCCCGAGGCTGTTTACGCGCAGTACTTTCGGCGCCTGGATCATGTCGTCCGCCCGCTCCGCAGCGAGCTTCTGGCATACGTCGTCGATGACCGCCGCGACGTGATCGAGGTCCTCCTCGTACGCCACCTCGATGTCGAGGTTGATGCGGCTGAACCCCTGCGTCATGTTCGTCGCGATCTCGATCTGGCTGTTCGGGACGTGATGCACATTGCCGTCGAGGTCGCGCAACACCGTCCGCCGCGGATTCAGTTCGACCACCACGCCGCTCACGCCACCCACCGACACCACATCCCCCACGCCGTACTGATCCTCGATCAGGATGAACACCCCGTTGAGTACGTCCTTCACCAGGGTTTGCGCTCCAAGACCAATTCCCAGGCCCACGATGCCGACGCCCGCAATCAGCGCCGAGACGTTCAGCCCAACCTCGGCCAGCAACAGCCCCGCCCCGACAAACCCCAGGAACAGCCCAAAGACCCAGTTCACTGTCGCCACGAGCGTGTCCGCTCGTCGCCGAACCGCAAGCGGGTCTTCGCGCCCCACCTTGCCTGCGCTCGCAATCGCCGAAAGGAACCACCGCGTGAGAAGCCGCCGAAACAGCAGGTCGACCACCAGAATGGTGCCGATGATGAGAAGGATCCGGAATCCGTGCGTCCCGCCCCACGCTTTCCAGTCGTCCCACGACGTCGGGTCCAGCAGGAACACCGAAACGCTCATCATGCCGGCGTTAGCCGGGCGTACTGCTGCAGCAGGCGCTTCACGCCCACCTTCTCAGCATCATCAAACGCCACCTGGTACTCGATGTCGCTACCATTCTTGACTGCGCTCACGATCTGCCCTCCACCGAACTTCGGGTGGAACACACGATCCCCGGGACCGAACTCCGCTTCCTCCGCCGGCAAATCGTCGTACTTCAGCGGTGCCGCCGCCGCCTCTGCGTAGCTCCGCGAAGCGCTGCCCAGCGGACGCACGACTTCTTTCGGGATATCCGAAAGGAATCGCGAAGCCGGGTTCGACGCCGAGATCCCGAAGCTGAACCGGCGATAGGCTCGCGTCAGGTACAGCAGGTCCATCGCCCGCGTGATGCCCACGTACGCCAGCCGGCGTTCCTCCTCCATCTGCCGCGGGTCATCAAACGACCTGATGTGCGGCAGCACCCCTTCCTCCATCCCGATCATGAAAACGACCGGGAACTCAAGCCCCTTTGCCGTGTGCAGCGTGATCAGCGTCACCGCATCCACGTCGTCCTTCATCTCATCAACATCCGCCACGAGCGACACGTCCTGAAGGAACTGCGCGAGGTCGTTCTCCTCCTCGCCACCGATGTCCTCGTACTGGTCCATCACCGCCCGCAGCTGCAGGACGTTCTCAAGCCGCTCCTCGCCCTCTGCCTCCGACTCCTGGAGATACCGGCCGTAGCCGGTCGTCGCGAGCACGGCGTCCAGCAGCTTTGGGAGTGGCTGGCCGACCGTGGCCCGCAGCGTGCCGATCGTTTCCACGAACCCGCGAATCGCGTTGGCGCTGCGGCCGGTTATGCCCACCACGTTGCCCATGCCCGCTGCTTGCGCGGCCTGCGACAGCGAGAGGGAGTGTTCGCGCGCGTAGTCCTGCAACCGTTGCACCGAACGGTCCCCGATGCCCCGCGCCGGCACGTTCACGATTCGCCGGAAGCTCGCTTCGTCGGCCGCATTGTGAATCAGCCGGAGATAGGCGACGAGGTCCTTGATCTCCCGCCGCTGGTAGAACCGCACCCCGCCGATCAGTCGGTACGGAATGCGCCGCCGCACCAGCGCCTCCTCGATCGCCCGCGACATGCCGTTCGTGCGGTACATCACCGCCATCTCGCCATACCGGCGGCCCGCGTTCGAAAGGCCCGCGATCTCGGCCGCGACGGTCTCGGCCTCCTCTTCGTCGTTGTAGGCGTCGTAGGTCGCGATCAGATCGCCCGCCGGGCGCTCCGTCCAGAGCGTCCGCGGCTTGCGGTCCGCGCTTTTCGCGATCACCGCATCGGCGGCCGCCAGGATCGCCGGCGTCGATCGGTAGTTCTGTTCGAGAAGGTACGTCGTGGATTCCGGGAAATCGCGCTCGAAGTAGCCAACGTTGCGCACATCCGCCGCCCGCCACGAATAGATGCTCTGGTCCGGGTCCCCGACCACCGTGATGTTCTCGTGGTGTGACGCCAGTAGTCGCGCGAGAAGGTACTGCGCCGGGCTTGTGTCCTGGAATTCGTCCACCAGCACGTGCGCATAACGCCCCGCGTACTTGTCCAGCGCCTCCGGCGACTCCTGCAGCAATCGCACGGCCTCGTTCAGCAGGTCGTCGAAGTCCAACGCGGCCGAGTTGCGCAACGCTCCCTCGTACCGGACCCAGGCCTGCGCCACGACCTCGTCGAAATAGTTCCTTACCTTCGCCGCGTACTGTTCCGGAACAATCATCTCGCTCTTGGCGTTGGAGATGGCAGACAGCACGCTTCGCGGGCTGAAGCGCCGGGGATCCACATGCAGTTCTTCCAGCACCCGTTTCATCACGCTGATCTGGTCCGCGTCGTCGTAGATGACGAAGTCCCGGCTGATCCCGATCGCCTCGCCGTCTGCCCGCAGGAACCGCGCGCACATCGAATGGAACGTCCCCATATGCACGTTCCGCGCGTCTTCGCCCAGCAACGGCTCCATCCGGCTACGCATCTCGCGCGCCGCCTTGTTCGTAAATGTCACTGCGAGGATGCGCCACGGCGCAATCCGGTATTCCCGCACCAGGTACGCAATCCGATGCGTGATCACCCGCGTCTTGCCGCTTCCCGGCCCGGCCAGGATCAGCACGGCGCCGCTCCCGTGCGTCACCGCCTCGTGCTGCCGCGGATTCAGACCTTCGACGATCGCTCGTTCGGCTTCGCTGACTGCCACGACGGCAGTCTAACATCTGCTAAAGGAGGCTAGCCATTTGCGTTAGCTCCATGCATCCACGGTGGTATCATTCGATTATGTGAGGCGTGGCCCGCGCGGCCGGAGTAGTTCGGTATGTTTCTTCTTTCTTGGCCCGGCGGCGATTGGCAAGCCACCGCGAGAATCGCGGTAACCATCCTCGCCGTCTATCTCGCCGCCATCTGGCTCACCCTCGTCTTCTGGACCTACCGCGACATCCGCCAGCGCACCCGCGACCCCATCCTCCAGACGGTCGCCGTCCTGCTCGTGCTCATCTTTTTCTTGCCGGGTCACTGGATCTATCTCATCGTCCGCCCCCGCTACACCCTCACCGAGCTCTATGAGCGCTCGCTCGAAGAAGAGGCCCTCCTCCAGGACCTCGAGGACCAGAAGGCCTGCCCCACCTGCAAGCGCCGCGTCCAGGACGAGTTCCTCATCTGCCCCTCCTGCCGCACGCAGTTGAAGGAAACCTGCCGCTCCTGTTCGAAGCCCCTGAGCTACGCCTGGGTCGCTTGCCCGTTCTGCGGCCTCGAAAAGCCGCCCCGCGAGCACCTCGGCGCTCGTCCGGCGCGCCCCGCAACGCGGCCCCCCGCTGCGAGCCAACCGCACCCCCAGCCGCGTCCGGTCCAGCCCATTCAGCAGCAGCAACCGCAGCCCGCCGCGCAGCCCATCCAGCGCGTCACGCGCGACCCCTTCGCCCGCACCCAACCGCGCGTGGCTGGTGACGAGGCCCCCATCATCGGCGAATAGGCCAACGCCTCAGCCGCCCCATGTGCTGCCCGGCGCTTCGGGGAGCGACGCCTACGCCCGCGCCGCGGTCTCGATCCCCAGCGCCCCAAACAGCGGCGTGGCCTCCAACAGCTCCGCCATCCGGTCCAGCTTCCGCTCCCCCTGGAACCGCGTGTGCTCGAAGATCCGCTCCAGCGCAATGACCGTGTTCTCCGTGTCTGTCCGCGACAGCAACACCGGGATACCCTTTGCCGCCGCCGCATCGAACAGGTAGTCCGACGGCCGGCGCCCACCGGTGAGAATCAGGCAGGACGGGTCCGCCTGCATAGCTGCCAGGTGCATGTCGGTCTTGTCGAATCGCACCACCACCGCTTTCGTGTTGAACCGCCGGAAATACGGCTGCCCGCGTCTGACGAGATCGGCGCCACCACAAGGTAGTCGCAGGTCGGCGGCTCGAAGTCCGCCGGCACGATCGTCTCCGCATTCAACACGGCCTTCGCTTCGTCCACGCTGAACCCGGCGAGCGTTCGGTCCTCGCCCAGCGCGATCACCGGCGGCTCCCCCTCCGATCCGCCGGCCACGGCCCGCCATCGTCACCACCACCGCCGCCGGCGAAACGCCGTTGACCGTCCCCGCCTTCTCACGCGACACAACGACAAATGTGGCGCCGCTGATGCCTGCGGCCTCCGCCGCACTCGCCTCGACAACGGTCAGCGCGCTCGAACCCGGATCCGTTCGCCTCCGAAGCCGCCACCGCGCCCACCGGACTTCCCGGCGCGAACGCGCAATCGTGGAAGTACGTCGCATCAGCCCCGGCGTTCCCTTCTTCGGAAGCCACCCGCAAGAGCCGCACCGGCATTCCCGTGTACGCGTAATGCCGCGCGATAGCCGCGGCCACGCCCGTCTTCCCTTCGCCGGGCAGCTTCGAGGTCACGACTACGAGGGGCACGGGCACACTCCGGGGCGCACTGGGCGATCCACCGCCGATTGTGGCGAAATGCACGAGTTCCGGCAAATGCTCCCGCTCTCTCGGCGCTGTACCATCCCCCGATGCAAGCCACCCGTCGAGTCTCCGTCGAGCGCAACCGCCTCCGCTTCGCCGCCGCCCACTTCGCCACCTTCGCCGGCGAATGCGAGCCGCTCCACGGCCACAACTACGAAGTCATCGTCGACGTCGAGGGTGCGCTCTCCGAAGATTCGTGGGTCTGGGATTTCGGCGACCTCAAGAAGCAGGCGAAGCTCCTCGCCGATGAGCTCGATCACAAGTTCCTCCTCCAGCTCGACAGCCGCCTCCTCAAAATCGTCGAGCAGCCTGACGGCTGGGAAGTCTCCTTCGGCAGCCGCCGCTACGTCTTTCCCCGCAGCGATGTCGCTCCCCTCAGCATCGATAACACCACGGCCGAGCGACTCGCGGAGTGGTTCGGAAACGCCCTCTGGGCCTATCTCGACGCGAATGGCGGCGCGCGCATCCGGCGTCTCACCGTGGGGATCGAAGAGATGCCCGGGCAGGCGGGCTGGTATACTCTGGATCGGTAGTCTGCGCGCCGCACGCGCGGTGCAGCGGGCCACCGCAAGGGAGGATTCGATGCAATTGGACTGGGACAAGACCATCAACGAAATCCTCGCGGAAAAGATGGCCTGCCAGGCTTGCGGCGCCCTCGGAGACGAGATGATCGTCGGCTATACCCGCAATCCCGACGCCGCCGAATTCGCCCTCCGCTGCCGCGACTGCGTCGACAAGACCGACTGCGACGCACGTAAGCTCGTTGTCGTTTGCGAGCCCTGTGCGCGCAAGTACCGCGTCAACGGCGAACGCATGAACGAGGCCGGCATGATGGCCGTCCTCCTCGATGAATGCCGCCACAACCTCGAAGAGTCGATCGACTACCTCGCCGGGTACTGGAAAGAAGAATCCGAGGTCGAATACGACGACATGTCGCGCGGCCTCGACGAAGTCGATCCCGAACTCTTCAAGGAAGAAGACAGCTGGCGCCTGCGCCTCGAAGAGGAATACCTCCAGATGCACCGCTGGTTCCGCGAGCACCAGCAGCCGATCCCCGACCCCGGTTGGCGCAGCCAGTACGTCGAAGACGTGGTCGCCCTCGGATACACCACGCTCCTCGGCGACTAATCCCTTCCCCCATCGGCGTTAGTGCTCGAACCCGCCGCTGCTCGGCGTTCCGGAAGTGTCCTGCGACCAGAGGCAAGGATGAAAATGCCGTTGCATCATGTGAGGCGCGAGCGTCCCTCTCCCTTCGCAAAGGGAGAGGGATCAAGGGTGAGGATAAACCCCGGCGGCGCCCCACCGGTACGCATCACGGACAGCGCTCTGTTCAAGACAGGAGCAGGAGTTGAGGGTCAAAAGCCGCACCGGCTCCTCTCTGCGGCCTGAGCCCGCGCTAGAGCAAAACCCGCCGGATGATATACTGACCCTCGCGCGGAAGTAGCTCAGTGGTAGAGCGCCTCCTTGCCAAGGAGGAGGTCGCGAGTTCGAACCTCGTCTTCCGCTCCAACGAACAAAAGGCCCGCTCTTCAAGGCGGGCTTTTTCAATTCCGGGTAGGCCATGGATTTGAGCGACATCGCCCGCGAACGCCTCGCCAACCATGGCCTCGCTGGCGCCGTGTGGCCAAATCCAGCCACGGCCGTAGCGCGGATGGGCGCACTCCAGGCGCAGGACTACTCAGCCTCGCTGTGGGCCGCCGGACTTCGTTCGGGCGCGACCCGAACCCAGGTCGAAGCGGCCATCACATCGGGCGACATCGTTCGCACCTGGCCCATGCGCGGCACACTGCACATGCTCGCCGCCGCCGACGTCCGCTGGATGCTCGACCTCATGGCGGCTCGATCTATCGCCAGGGCGCGCGGGCGCGCGAGACAGCTGGAAGTCGACGACCAGGTTCTCGGACGCGCCGCCGAGCACATTGAACGCGCCCTCGCCGGCGGCAAACGGCTCACCCGCAGGGAGCTCTACCGGCTCCTCGACGAAGCAGGAATACGACCGGACGGCCAGCGCGGGATCCACATCCTCTGGCAGCTCTCCCACCGCGGACTGCTCTGTGTCGGTCCTCGCCGCGGCAAGGACCCTACCTTCGTTCTCTTCGATGACTGGGTCCCGCCTTCACCGCCGCTCGACAGGGACGAAGCGCTGATACAGCTCGCCGTCCGCTATTTCAGCAGCCACGGCCCGGCCACCGAGCGCGACCTCGCATGGTGGTCGGGCCTCACCCTCTCCGACGTCCGCCGCGCGATTGACCTCGCTGCAACCCGGCTCGAAAGCATCACCGTCGATGACAACGTCTACTGGCGTGGACGCGAGACCGCCGTCCACTCAGTGCGCCGCGACGGTGTCATCTTCCTCCCCGGTTTCGATGAATTCGTCCTGGGATACACCGATCGGTCGGTCGTGCTCCCGCCGATTCACGCCAACCGCATCGTGCCGGGAGCAAATGGCGTCTTTCGGCCTGCGGTCGTCGTCGACGCCCAGGTGGCCGGCACCTGGCGGAAGTCCACCGTCGGGGACAGGCTCATCGTCTCCGTCGAACCGTTCGAGCGTCTCACGAGACGCGCCCGCTCCGCACTCGTCGAGGGCGCTTCCGCGTATGCGCGCTTCCTCGACCACGATGGCCCCGTCGAGCTGACCACCGACGCCTGACGCCTTCGCACCGGGCCGCTACGAGCGTTGCGCTCCAGCAGACGCCGCTCGTTCGAGGAGCAGTGCCCGTTCCCGTTCGTTCCTCGTCAGTTCCGCCGCCCGCTCGAACTCTGCCCGCGCCTCCTCAAACCTCCCCAATTTCATCAGGAAGTCGCCGCGTACGCTGGGCAACAGGTGGTACGCCTTCATCGACGGCTCGGCGAGCAACCCGTCGACCACCTCGAGGCCCTCCGCAGGTCCGAACGCCATCGACAACGCCACCGCCCGGTTTAACTCCACAACCGGCGACCCCGCGATCGATGCAAGTGCGTCATACAGCGCCGCGATCCGCTCCCAGTCCGTCTCGTCGGCGACGCGCGCCCGCGCGTGGCAGGCGGCGATCGCTGCCTGTAGCGTGTACGGCCCGAGCGGACCCCCCGCTCGCTCGGCACGCTCCAGCGCCGCCAGCCCGCGCTGGATCAGCAGGTGATCCCATCGCGCCCGGTCTTGCTCCAATAACAGCACCGGCTCGCCACTCGCGTTCGTGCGCGCCCGCGTCCGCGAAGCCTGGATCTCCATCAGCGCGACCAGCCCGTGCACCTCCGGTTCGTCCCTGCGCCAGCTCCGCCAGGATCCGGCCGAGTCGCAGCCCGTCTTCGCACAACGCCGGGCGCATCCAGTCGTCGCCGGCGGTCGCCGTATACCCCTCATTGAAGATGAGGTAGATCACCTCAAGCACCGACGCGAGCCTCGCGGACAATTCGCTCCCGCTCGGCACCTCGAACGGCACTCGCGCCTCCGCCAACGTCCGCTTCGCTCGCACGATGCGCTGCGCGACCGTCGCTTCCGACGTCAGGAACGCTCGCGCGATCTCGGTCGTCGTCAGCCCGCCCGAGCATCCGCAGCGTGAGCGCCACGCGCGCCTCCGTGGAAAGCACCGGATGGCACGCCGTGAAGATCAGTCGAAGCAGATCATCCCCGATATCGTCATCAAGCCCCGATTCGAGGTCCGGCATCGCGGCCTCCTGCGCTTCCAGTTCCCGCCCGATCTCTTCCTGTTTCTGCTGAAGCCGCTTGTTCCGCCGAAACTGGTCGATTGCCCGGTGCTTGGCGGTCGCCATCAACCATGCGCCCGGCCTGTCCGGCACCCCGTCCCGCGGCCATTGCTCTAACGCCGCCACCAGCGCGTCCTGCGCCAGATCCTCTGCCAGCCCAATATCTCTCACCACACGCGCGAGACCCGCGATCAGGCGCGGCGCTTCGATTCTCCAGACCGCCTCGATCGCGCGGTGAGCATCTTCTGGATTGGCGTCCACTGCGGTCGCTCCCGTGCCGAACCTATGCCCGCCCCGCGCTGAGCGACTCGATCGCTTTCGCAATCCGCCGCTCACGCGTCTCCGCGGTCTTCGCGCCCTCGATTGAAATCACGTGGCGCGACTTGTTGCTGTACGAGAGCTTCGCGAAAAACTCGGCGGCCGCCGCGTTGGCGTCCAGCGCTTGCTGGAAGTCCGCCGGAACCACAAGCTCACGCGGGGCCGTGTCAAGCTCCAGGTCCACCTCGACCTCATCCCCGGCTGCAACCCCCGCGGCCGCCCGGTTTTCCGCGCTCACCCCCACCATGAACTTCCCCGCCCATCACGGCAACGGTACTGCGATACGTGTGCTTTCCGATTGTCACCCGCACCGCCGGGCGCTTGCCCTGACTCGAGAGCCTCGACGACCTCTGGCGGGACGACGATGCCCGGTCGCCGTCTTTCCGGCGAGCAGGAGGGTCGTGGTGAACTTCATAGCGCCATCCTTGCGAAAGATTTGGCAGGCGCCCGGCATCGTGCCGGGCGCCGCACACATGGGTTACGACCGCGTTCCGCCAGTCCGCCGGCGAACCGCGATCAGGCAGGCAAGCGCGCCCACAACTGCCGGCACGCTGGCTCCGGCGACATCGCCGCCGACCAGTGTAACCACCGTCGCCCCGACCATGATGACGACGAGCCCGCTCGCGGCGAGTGGCGTGAGCATCCGGCGAATGCCGAAGATACCGGGCAGCACGAGCCCCAACGCGCCCGCGACTTCGCAGACACCGATGAACCGGAGGAACAAAACAGGTAGCCCCGTATCGCCTGTGATGTCGCCGCCCGGCAAAACGAGCTTCATCGTCCCGGCCATCAGGAAGACCGCCGCGAGCACTCCCTGGACGGTCCACAGCGCCGCCGTGCCTCGGGTGACACTGCGGCCCCTCGACGTGGCTGCGTCCTTCGCTGCGACGTTGGCGTACTGGCTCCTTGCGTGGGTGGTGAACTGCATGACTGGGTGTCTCCTTGCGTTTCTAAGCCCGCCGTCAGCGGCCTCTACTACCTCGTCGAACAGCCCCCGCCCAAATCGACACGCCCAACAACTTTTCTTTCTGAGTTTTCCGCTTGCCGCCAAACACACGCAGAACGGCCCCGGTCGTGCGTTAAACCAGGGCCGTTCCCGTTTCAGCTACTGCTCCCCTGAACGTGGCGCGTCCCTCTCCCTTCGCAAAGGGAGAGCGATCAAGGGTGAGGGTCGACCGGCCCACGGCGCGCCATCCAAGGCGGCACGGATGGCGGTACAGGCAGAGGGCAGTGGGTGGGGATGGCGCCCCGCCCTACGTGTTAGTCCGCTCCCGGAAGGCCCGCTCGTTCTCCCGCCACTCCTCCCCTTCGCCGGGAAAGTCCTCCATCTCGTACAGCTGCCGCACCTCGAGCTCGACGTTCCCGCCTGCATCCAGGGGCGGCCACTTCTTCACCCACTCGAGCGCCTCCTCTTTCGAGTCGACCGTGATGATGGTGAACCCCGCGATGAGCTCCTTGGCCTCCGTGAACGGCCCATCGATGACCGTCGGCTTTCCTCCCGAGAACTTCACTCTCATGCCGTCTCGGCTCGGCTTGAGGCCGTCGCCCGAGAGCATCACCCCCGCATCGATCATCTCCTGGTTGTACTTTCCCATCGCCTCGAGCAACTCCTGGCTCGCCGCTCCGGGTCCGTCTTCAGCCTCGGTCTCTGCGTCAGCCTTGCGAATGATCATGTACCGCATTCGAATCTCCTTGGTTCGTGTTGTAGCTACCCCTCAGGGCCGGATCAGGTCGTCGTTTGCCTGGTCCGGCATGTCGAAAATCTGCCGCACCTCGATGACGCCCTCGCCATCGCTCACCGGACATCGCGTCGCCCACTCAATCGCTTCCTCGCGCGACTTCGCCTGGATAATCCAGTACCCGCCCACCACTTCCTTCGCCTCCGAGAACGGTCCATCGGCGATGTGCGGCTTGCCGCCCGGAAACGATACTCGCGCGCCCTCCGCCGGTGGATGAAGCCCGTCCAGCCCCAGCAGCACGCCCGCCCTCTGGAGTGAATCGTTGTACTTCGCCATCGCCGCCACCGACTCCGGGTCCGGCGTCGTCCCGGCCGGGGCATCGCCGTATCCCTTAGGAATCATCAACATCATGAATCGCATCGTCGTGCTCCTTCTCGCGCCTAATCTCGTGGCGGGTAGGCCGGCGATTCATACATCTGCCGGATTTCGCTTTCGCCGTCGCCGGCAACATCCAGGAAGCGCTTCGTAAGCTCGATCGCTTCCTCCTTCGACGCCACGTTCACGATTGCGTAGCCGGCGATCAGCTCCTTTGCCTCCGTGAACGGGCCATCCACCACTGTGAACGTCCCGCCCGAACGCCGGACCTTCGCGCCCGTCGACGTCGGCAGCAAGCCATCGGTGCTCTCCAGCACTCCGGCCGCCGCCAGCTCCGCGATGAACGCCCCCATCCTCTCCATCTCCTCCGTCGTGGGAGGAGCACCCCTCTCCATTCCCGACACATCCGCCGGCTTGTAGATCGTCATGAATCGCATCTTCTGGGTCTCCTGTTCTTCGAATCGTAAGGGTGCCGCACGCGCCCCTCTACGAACACGTCGAACACGTCGGACGAAATTCGACAACCCGCCTGGAAATTTCGCCGTAGCCCAACGCTGCCGTGGTTCAGACGCCAGCGAGGAACGTCAACACCCGCTCTTCCATCAGCGCCGCGGCCTTCGGCACGTAGGACGGCAGGCTCCGGTCCGCGAACAGGTGCTGGTTGCCGGGGTAAAGAAACAACTCCCCCTGCACCGCCGACTCCACCAGCTCCCGGGCCGCGTCGAGGTCGCCTTCCTCGGCGAAGGACGGGTCTTTGTCCATCCCGTGGATTTGGACCGGGACGCTCGCCGGCCACGACGCGCCAAACTCCGAAACCGGCAAACAGGCATCGAAGAAGAGCGCCCCGCGCGCTCCTTTCCGCGTCTGGGCCAGCCGTTGGGCTGGCATCACACCCAGCGAGAATCCCGCGTACACCAGCCCCGCTGGCAGGTCCTCCGCAACGCGAACGCCGCGCTCAAGGACGTTTCCGAACCCGATCTCGCGTGCGTGGGCGACACCCTCGTCGACGGTCGCGAACGTGCAGCCCTCGTAGAGGTCCGGCGCGTGCACCGTGTGGCCGGCGCTCCGCAGGTCTTCCGCAAAGGCAATCACCCCCTCCGTGCGTCCCAGTGCGTGATGAAACAGCAGCACTTCTGCCAAGCGAGCCTCCTATCGTCGATCCCGGCGTCCAGATGGCAGCACGCCCTCCGCCGATCGGGGAGCAATCAGCATGGGGGCCGAGCGGCCGCGTCCAATGTACCAGCGTCGATTGCGCAGATACGTCGCATCATGCTGTCAGATGTCGGCGGGTGACCATCGCCAGCCGCTCTTCAAGCCTTAACTGGATCTGCTGAGACCCGCCATCGTTGCAGTCCTTGATCCGGAAGGCGGACAATCTGGAGAACCCCGGTGCGCAGCGCCAGGAAGAGGAAGCGCATGACCGCAGCAGTCAGCCAGCTCGGGTACCTCGGCGTCGGAGTGAAAGACCTCGCTGAGTGGGTGCCGTACGCCAACGCCACGCTCGGTCTCGAATGCGTCGCTACCGAAAGCGATGGCACGGTGCTCCTGCGGCTGGACGAACATCACCACCGCTTCGCCCTCCACGAAGACCCCCACGACGACATCAGCTACAGCGGCTGGCAGGTGGACACGGCTGCCGATCTGAAGGCCATCGGCGAGCGGCTCGAGTCCGCGGGCGTCGCCGTCGCCTGGGGAACCTCGGAGGAGGCCGAGCGCCGGCGCGTCCTCAGTCTGCTCAAGTTCAAGGATCCCGACGGACACGACGTCGAGGTCTTCTACGGGCCGCAGATGGCCGCCACTCCCTTCGTCTCGAAGAAGGGCGGCACGAGGTTCGTTGCGGGCTCCCAGGGCCTCGGCCACTTCGTTGTGGCCGTCAACGACCTCAACCGTTCGATGAGCTTCTATACCGAGATGCTCGGCATGAAGGTCTCCGACTACGTCACCCGCGGCCGCCTCAAGCTGGGCTTCCTCCACTGCAACCCCCGCCACCACAGCATCGCCTTCGTTGAGTATCCCAACGCGCCCAAGCGAGCCAACCACTTCATGCTCCAGCTCGATGACTTCGATGCCGTCGGCCGAACTTGGGATCACGTCCAATCCGGCGGCGCTCCCATCATCATGACCCTCGGAAGGCACTCCAACGACGAGATGGTCTCCTTCTATATGCGGAATCCCTCAGGCTTCGGCGTCGAGTACGGCTGGGGCGCGCGCGAAGTCGACGACAGCTGTTGGCAGGTGGCCCAGTACGACACCACCAGCAGCTGGGGCCACAAGCCACCCACCACAGCCTGACAGCCCAACGCGAACGAGCGTCGGCATCACCGGGAGGCGCACCGTGGTCCTGAGCTACGACATCGACGAACTCGTGAACGTCGAACGCGGCGAGATCGATCGCAGGGCCTACAGCGACCCGGAGATCTTCGAGCTGGAGATGAAGCACATCTTCGCTCGCGCCTGGCTTTTCCTCTGCCACGAGTCGCAGCTCCGCGAGACCGGCGACTTCTTCGAGTCCGTCATGGGTCGCGACAACGTCCTCGTCGTCCGCCAGAAGGACGGGGGCATCAAGGGCCTGTTGAACACCTGCGCGCACCGCGGCAACGCCGTCTGTCGCGCCGAGGAAGGCAACGCCCGCGGCTTCCTTTGCACCTACCACGGCTGGTCGTACGCCATCGACGGCACCCTCACCGGCGTCCCCGGCTACCGCGACTTCTACGGCCCAGACTTCGACAAGTCCAAAGCGGGTCTCCGAGAAGTTGCGCAGATCGCCGCCTACCGAGGCTTCATCTTCGCGACCATGGACGCCTCCGCGCCGCCCCTTGAAGATTACCTCGGCGCCACCGGCCGGCTCGGCCTGGACTTGCTCGCCGCCCGAGGCGACATGGAGGTCGTCCCCGGCATCCAGAAGTTCATCATCGACTGCAACTGGAAGTTCGCCCTCGACAACCTCTACGACTGGTACCACCCGCAGGTGACGCACATCTCCGCCTTCCAGACGGCTGCGATCGGCGGCGCGCCTCCGCCGCCGCGCCAGAAGAACGAGGGCGAGCTCGACCTCAGCGGCGTCCAGATGGAGAGCGGCGAAGACCTCGCTATGCCCGTGGGCAATATCACCGGCCGTCCGTTCGACCAGCTGGTCATCCTTGGCGAGTACGGCCACGGCATCGGCGGCCCCACGGCCTCTTCTCCCGGGAATACCGAGTTCAACAAGCCCTGGCGCCAGGAGCCCCGCGTCCAAGAGATTCTCGGACCTGTCGGCATCCGCGTCGCCGGCCATCCCAGCATCTTCCCCACGACCTGGATCACCACCACCGGCCAGCTCTCGCTCCGCATCCCGCGGAGCCCGGGCGAAACGGAGATCTGGTGGTTCACCTTCGTCGATCGCAACGCAACACCAGAATCCCGGCGCTTCGCCGTATCCATCGCCAACCGCATCTTTGGTCCCGCCGGCGTGCTCGAACAGGACGACGGTGAGAACTGGTCGCAGAGCACGATGCAGACCAATGGCATCGCCAGCCAGCGGATTCCCAACAGGCTCAACATGGGCCTGGGCCGCGCCCGGATCATCAAGGAGCACGGCCTCGCCAGGATCGAAACGACCACGAACGAACACGCACAGCTCTGGACCTACCACTCCTGGGCTCAGTGGCTGAAGGGCCTCGACTGGCCAACCTTGTGCCGCGCGACCACGCCCCCGGACTCCATCTAAACTCTCGCCAGGAGCGACGCAATGACCAGTCCAGCCCCGGGTGTCGCGAATGAACGGCGCATCGCCGAGATGCTCCGCCAATTCGAGGTGGAGCAGTTCTACTACACCGAAGCAGCGTTGCTGGACGCCCACCGCTACCACGAATGGCTGGACCTCTTCGCCGAAGACGCCTTCTACTTCATGCCCCTGCGCCGCACCCGCATGCAGCGCGAGTTGGACAAGGAGTTCACGCAGCCCGGAGAGATGGCTTTCTTCGACGACACCAAGCCCCAGCTCGCCAGCCGCGTCAACAAGCTGGCAACCGGCAAATCGTGGTCGGAAGACCCGCCCTCTCGGACGCGGCACCTGGTCACGAACGTCCGCGTCGTCGAGGACGATGGCAACGAGCTGTCCGTCGACTCCAACTTCCACCTCTACCGCACCCGCCTCAAGAGCGAGGAGGACTCCTGGATTGGCTCTCGCCACGACCTGTTGCGCCGGGCAGCCGCTTCGTTCCTCATCGCCCGCCGCACCATCTTCCTCGAACAGACGGTTCTCCTCTCCCGCAACCTCAGCAACTTCTTCTAGGAGGAGACATGGGCTGGCTCGATGACACCGCGGTCCTGGTAACCGGCGCCGGTTCCGGCCTCGGCCGTGCCATCGTCGAGCGCTTCCTCGCCGAGGGGGCACAGGTCGGCGCGCTGGAGATCAACCCGGACAAGTCGCGGCAGCTCGCAGCCGACCTGGGCCCGAACGTCTCCGTCACCGTGGGCGACGCGACGAGCTTCGCCGACAACGAACGCGCCGTCGCGGCGACCGTCAGCGCCTTCGGCAAGCTCGATGTGTTCGTTGGCAACGCAGGCCTCTGGGACTTCAGCCGTTCGCTCGACGCCCTTCCGACAGACGCCATTCCCGGCGCCTTCGATGAGATCTTCCACCTCAACGTGATGGGATACCTCCTCGGCGCGAAAGCGGCGCTCCCGGCGCTGAGGGCCACGAAGGGCAGCATCATCTTCACCGTCTCCAACGCCGGCTTCTGGCCCGGTGGCGGAGGACCGCTCTACGTCGCCTCCAAGCACGCCGTCATGGGCCTCGTCAAACAGCTCGCCTACGAGCTCGCCCCGGACGTGCGCGTCAACGGCGTCGCCCCCGGCGGCATGCCCACCGACCTGCGTGGGCCACGCTCCCTCGGTCTGGCCGATCGCTCGTGGGGCAGCATGCCCGTCGACCGGATGATGGAGGAGTTCTCGCCGCTGCGCCGCGCCATCGCCCCCGAGGACTACACCGGCCACTACGTCCTCCTCGCGTCGCGCGCGAACTCCCTGACCGTCACCGGCTCTGTCCACAACTGCGACGGCGGCGTCGGCGTGCGCGGTCGTCCCTCCCGCGATTGACCACCGGAGAGCAGGTCGAGCTCCGACACTCGCATCCTCTATTGGCTTTGCTAGACTCGCCGCATGCCCGTGGTCGACTGGCTGCTCGATTCCGATCCCGCCATTCGTTGGCAAGTCTTGCGCGACCTGGTCCACGCGCCGCCCGAAGCGGTCGTCGGCGGAGCGCGCACGCGTCGCCACCGAGGGCTGGGGCGCGAGGCTCCTGGCCCTTGAGGACGAGGACGGCCAGTGGGCCGGCGGCGCCTGCTTCCCCCGAGACTTCGTCTGGGCCGAGATGAGCAAGGGCCAGCCTTGGACGTCGACGCTCCCGACACTCCAGCTGCTCTACGACTTCGGCATCGACCCACACGACCAGCGCGTGCGTCGAGCGGTAGCGCTGGTGCGCGACAACTGCCGCTGGGAGCACGCCGGCCAGCCCTTCTTCGACGGCGAGGTCGAGCCCTGCATCAACGGCCGCACCGTCACCCTCGGCGTCTACTTCGGCGAGGACGTTAGCCCAATCGTCACCCGGCTCCTCGGCGAGCAACTCACAGACGGCGGCTGGAACTGCGAGGCAGAGAACGGCTCCGTCCGCTCCTCGTTCGCGACCACGATCAACGTCCTCGAAGGTCTCCTGGCGTTCGAGCGCGCAGGACGTGGCTCGCCGGCAGTGACGGCAGCCCGGCGCCGTGGCGAGGAGTACCTCCTCGAACGCAGGCTGTTCCGGCGCAAGAGCACCGGCGAAGTCGTCGATCCCGCCTGGCTGCAGTTTTCGTTCCCGCCACGCTGGCACTACGACGTCCTCCGTGCCCTCGACTATTTCCGTTCCGTCGGTGACCCACCCGATCCGCGCATGGACGAAGCGGTCGCCCTGCTCCGCTCCAAGCAACAGCCGGACGGCACCTGGCTGCTCGAAAACATCCATCCCGGCGCGGTCCATTTCGACCTCGAAGATGGCGACGGCCACCCGAGCCGGTGGAATACACTCCGGGCACTCCGCGTCATCGACTGGCACGACCGGTCCGCCACCTGAACCGCCGTCGGCCGGCGGCCGACACGCGAGTAAATTGCCGCAGGGGATGCTGCTCATGAATGAACCGGTCCGCGTGATGCTCGAAGTCGGCAAGAAGCGGGCAGTCGCCTGCGCCTTCGACTGGCCCGGCTGGGACCGTAGCGCGAAGTCCGATGACGCCGCGCTCTCCGTCCTCGCCGCCTATCGGCCGCGATACGCCAAAGTCGCGGCCCTCGCCGGCCTCGACGAAGAGTTCGCCGCAACCGGGTCCCTCGATGTGGTCGAACGCCTCGAAGGGACGAGCACCACCGACTACCACGGAGTCTCCGCCAGGACCGCCTCAGCCGAGCAGGGACAGATGAGCGCCGAAGCGGCCGAGCGGAAGATCGCCCTGCTCCGCGCCTGCTGGCAATACTTCGACGATGTCGCCTCGCGCGTCTCCCCCGAGTTGCGCAAAGGCCCCCGCGGCGGAGGCCGCGATCGCGACCGGATCGTGGGTCACACCAACCGCGCTGAGATCGGCGACTTCGCAAAGAAGGTAGGTGTCAGCACGCCGATCGACGCCTGGCAGGACGCCGGCGCCCTCCGCGAACACCGCGACGCCTTCAGCGCCGCCCTCCGCGACTACAACGCCCGCGGCGCCCCCGCGCGCACCTGGGAGCTCCAGTTCCTCATCCGGCGCTGCGCCTACCACATGCTCGACCACGCCTGGGAGATGGAAGACCGCGACCTCTCCACCGGCCCCTGACCGCACGCGGCCCGGATCAGCGGCGTCCCGCCCATGCGGGCATGGCAGTGGTTGCCGAGCAGGGATTCGAACCCCGACCAAAGGCTCCAAAGACCCGTGTGCTACCGTTACACCACTCGGCAGAGCGCCCCTACATCTTGCCAGCACCCACTCCCAACCAGCCAGCCCGTCCCAGGCTCAGCTCGTCAGCGAACCGAACGAAGTGAGCGTCAGTCCCTGTTCCCTGTTCCCTGTTCCCCGCTCCCCGTTCCCTGTACCCTGACCTCCTATCGCCGAAGTGGCGGAATGGCAGACGCGACGGTCTCAAACACCGTTGGGGAAACCCGTGTGGGTTCGACTCCCACCTTCGGCACCAAAACACCTCCCTCTTAATAGCGATACGAGCGGCGCCGTCCGGTGGCACCGCCCGGGCCCAGCGTGCCCGCGCGCTTTTGCGCGCTAATGTTAGCCTGCGAAGCACGCATCCCGAACGTCCAGCACTCCTTAACTCCTTCGCCTCGCGCTAACAGTGGCGGGTTCCACTCTATAGCACGTATAGTCCCGCCGACGGCGGAACACTCGTCCCGCAAGCGTCCGAGGGGGAATTGTTGTGATGGCAAGGTGGTTGTACGTCTCGCTCCGAGTGTTTGTGGTCGCGCTGGTGGTCGCGCTCTCCGCGCCGCTCCTGGTCGCCTGTGGTGGCGGCAGCAGCGGCAGCTCGGATGCCAACGCATCCGGCCCGCTCGCCACGCGCGCACCCGATGCGACGCCGACCGCCCCCACGGTTGTCGAAGTCCAGATCTCCGATAACAAGTTCACGCCCGCCGAGCTCACGATTAAGGTCGGCACGACCGTCCGCTGGGTTTGGTCCGGACAGAACCAGCACTCCGTCCTCCTCGGTGGCGTCGACTCTGGCAAGCACCAGGGCACAGGCACGTTCGAGAAGACGTTCAGCGAAGGCGCCGGCGAATACAACTACCAGTGCGGCGTCCACGGCGCCGCCATGTCCGGCAAGATCATCGTCGAGTAACCCAGGCGCGCGACGACGAGCGACCGAACGAACGAGCGACCGAGCGAGCGGGGCGGTCGAGCGAGACGTGGGCACCGTGCGGTGGGTTGAAGCGCGGATCGGGGCCCGCGATTTTTTTCAGGGTTCGACCACGGTTCACCGCGGTTCGAACGCGGTTCGTGGGAACCTTGAACACGGTTCCCGGCAACCGTGAACGCGGTTCGCCGGAACCGCAGGTTGGAGTGCGGGACGACCCCGAATCTGCCCCTCCGGTGCGCCGGGAGAGCACGGGCATCGGGCGACAGCGGGCGAGAGCAACGCGCACCATTTCGCGAACGATGCGCCAGCGGAGCGCGAGCGAGAACGGGCGGATGGCGCTGGGGCGGGCGAAGCGGCCAGGGCGCGAAGCGGCGCGCACGCCAGTGTGACAGCGTTCACACTTCGCGGAGCGTTACGTAACGCCCTGAACTCCCGGATCCGAATCTAACGAACCCGAAACACGCGCCCGCGAGATTCTTTCGAAATTCCTACACAACGCATACACCGCTCATATCCCTTCGACTTAGGGAATACCCTATTGTACACTCGCGTATCACTCTAGGGACCGATCGGTTTCCGTCGAGTGAACAAGAACGGAGCCTCGCACCGCCTGGTCAGCGGGGGCGAGGTAGGGAAACGAGGGCACGGGGCCCTCCCACGGCCGGCCATCTCTGGGAACGGTCGACCAGGCATAAGGGGTAAAGGACCGCATATGACACTCGCACTCTACGGAAAATCTCGAAAGCGCCGCGGAGGTCTCCTCTTAGCGGCGCTCTTGGCCGTTATAGCGGCCACGATCGGAGGCCTCGCGGTGGTGGGGGTCGCGTTCGCCCACACTGCGGCCACCCAGCTAACCTGTACCGCGGCGCAGGTGAACTTTACGCAGTTCGCCATCAGCGGAAACCACAATGGCGGACACAACACGCCGCACGTTGACTTGACCGTGGACGGGGTGACAACACACCCCTCGATCTCATTCGACGGCGCGTCATATCTTTGGTCGCAGTCGATCTCGCCGAGCACCAGTGCGAGCGTTCACGTTCACTGGACCCATGACGACACGCGCGACAACAGCTCGAGCGCGAGTATTCCTAGCGACGAAACCGTCAACTGCGCGCATGTGACAGTGAAGAAGGTTATCGACGGCGGCGGTAGCAATTCCCAGTCATTCACAGCTGACGTTGAGAACACGGGTGGGGGTACTGGAGACAACTCCAGCGCGTCGTTCAGCGTAAATACTCCCTTCAGTGAAGTCGTAGAGATCGCCGGGAACAGCGACACGTTCACGGCGAACGAAAAGAACCTGCCGACGGGGTATACGCTGGAAGGTGTGAAGGTCGTCGCCGACGGCGGCAACTGCCCCACCGCGGCTGGGAACTGGGATAGCGACGGCAATCCTGACATCACCAAGACCGTCAACAAGGGCGATAATGTCGTCTTCTGCTTCTTGAACAAGTACACCAAGAAGCAGATCAACATCAGCGACACCGCCTGCACCGTCGGAGCCGCCCCTGGCCTGACGTTCCACTTCAATGAGCCACAGGGCACGAGCCCAGACGGCGCGCTCAGCGGCACCTACAAGATTGACAACGGCTCGACCCAGAACTTCGGTCCTATCTCCGAGGACAGCGACGCCAACGGCCATCCCGACTGGACCTTCGCAATAACGACGCCGTCGGGCATCCACACGATCACGATCCTGTCCGCCAGCAGCCCGAACGGCCTGTGGAGCGGCAACGGCGGTTCGACTTTCAACACCGAGAACTGCCAGCAGGTCGTCGTTGACCCGCCCACGGTGACCAAGACGGTTGACGGCGACGGGGTTCACAACGGCCGCCTTCATTGGGCTATCGAAGTCGACAACAGCCACACGAATCCAGTCACGCAGACCGTCGTTGTGACCGACAGCGGCGCCACAATGGATTACGTGTCCCCGGTCCTGTCCGATGCCCTCGATTGCGGTATCTGGGGCGATTCTGACGGCACCTTCAACTGCACCGTACCGGCCGGCCACGACATTGTCCTGCACGTCTCCAAGCCCATCCCCACGATGACCGCGACAGAGCAGTGCACGGGCAAGGACTTCACGAACACGGCATCGGCGACGTTCGGGCCGAACAACACGGTCATCGTGGTCGACAACTCGAACACGACTATCAACATACCGGGCGTCGAGACCACCAATTGCCTCTCCTTCAAGAAGGAGAACGGTGCTGATAACCAGCACTACAAGGTCACCGTCCACAACATTGGGCCCGTGGCGAACAACGTTCACGTCCACGACGCCTTCACCCAGGGCGCGACGTTCCAGACAATTTCTAGTGTCTCGCCTTCCACCGGCTGCACGATCGCTGGCGATAGTCTCTCCTTCGACTGCACCGTGACGGTCCCCGCCACGAGCGACTACGTCCTCACGGTCAACATGACCGCCTACAGCAACACGGAGACCTGCCCGGACCAGACCGTGTCGAATAAGGCATCCGTGTCCTACGATACCCAGGGCGCCATCAGCGTCATCCAGGGCGCGTCCGACACGGCCACCAACGTCTTCCACACTACCCGGAACGACTGCGACAACGGCAACATCGTCGTCAAGAAGGTCGTCGACCCGGCAGGCGCCGCCGCCGATGGCACAACGTTCACCGGCCAGATCGACGGTTCCACCGCCTGGGGCCCGATCACGTTCGGCGGTTCCAGCGCAACGTTCTCGGTGTCGAACACTTCGCACAGTGTCACCGAAGACGCACCTTCGAACGGCTGGACGACGGTTGGGTTCGCACTGGCTAACAGCGATCACGTCTGCTCGACCAACGCCGCGGACTACACGTCCAATCCGGCCAGCCTTTCGGTTAACGTCACCACTGGCCAGACCACCTACGTCTGCGTCATGAACACCAAGCCCGCAAACGGCTTCATCGACGTCTATAAGATCGTGACCAACGTGAACGGGGACACCACGCCGTTCCACTTCACCTTCGCCAACCCGACGACCGACGTCTCGACGACGGACGACAACCACACCGGCGCGCAGAACGCCCTCGCGGGCGCGCACACCGTCACCGAGCCCGCCGTCGACGGTTACACCACCCTCGGCTGGGCGACGATCTACGGCGGCACGCAGTGCCCGTCGTCGATGCCGACCGAGGCCGGCGGGAACGTCATCGCGTTCGGCACGGATAACACGGCGGAAGTGACAGTGGCCGGAAACAGCACCACCGTCATCTGCTTCTACAACCAGCTGAACCTCATCCACGTCCACGTGGCGAAGGTCATCTGCGACCAAGAGTCGAAGCTCCCTGACCGCCAGGGCGTCACGCCCGTGACGGCAACCACAGCTTCGGCCTACGTCACCGCTCACCCCGGCTGCTCGCTCGCTCCGGACTGGCAGTTCCAGTGGGGCTATGCCAGCGGCGGCAGCGTTGCCCAGTTGATTCCTGGCAATTCGCCGGGCGTGGTGGGCACATCTGGCCAGGGCTGGAGCCCGGTATTCAGCGGCAGCGTCGACGTCCCTGCAACGGGCGCCACGACCACGCTCTGGGTCCGCGAGGTCCAGCAGTCCGGCTACATCAACTTCAGCGACAACAACTCGCCGCCGAACGTCAGCTACTCGGCTGAGATCTCCTGCAAGATCGACGGCATCAACTACGACAACTACGACCGCATCGACAACGCCGCTCCTGGCGAGGACGCGTACTGCGTCGCGTGGAACGTCGCGGTGCGCAACGTCACCATCAAGAAGGTCGTCACCAACGTCGACGGTGACACGCACGTCTTCCCGATCTCGATGGACACGGCCGGCCCGCTCGGCGACATCTCCGAGCCCAACGCTGGCAACGCTACCGGCGACATCATCCACGTCCAGGTCGACGGGGCTGCCCACGACCTGACAGAAACGCTCCCGAGCGGCTATGCCAACGACGGGAAGCTCCAATCTCGAGGGCAGCGACGCTACCTGCCCGGCGACGCTCGTCCAGTACACCCAGGTGGAGGCTGACCTCTCGGCCAACCCGGCCATCCCGGCCGGCACTGGCGACCTCACGGTCTGCGTCTACAACCACCGCATCGAAGGCCACATCATCGTTGCCAAGGTGAACGACGGCGGTATCCAGTCCGACCAGTTCACCGCGCACATCGACGGCGGTGCTGGTGTGAACTTCAGCGCAGTGGCGCCGTCCGCTCCGCAGACGGTCGCCGTCGGTAACCACACGGTCAGCGAGGACAGCCTCCCCGGTTACACCGCGGTGGGTTGGGCCTACGGCAACTACAACTCCGAGACCGGAGCGAAGCTGCTCTGACATCTCGGTCCAGGCGGATACGACCTACACCATCGACACCGACTCGTTCAGCGTCGCCGATGGACAGACCAGGGTTATCTGCTTCATCAACGACGGCAACGCCCACATCCAGGTCGTGAAGGTCGACGGCACGGGAAGCCTGCCTGACCTGCAGCCTGCACAGTGGAACTTCGAAGTGGACGGCCCTGGCGGTCCCTTCACCAACAGCATCGCGCTCGGCGGCGGCAACTACACGTTCGACGTCCCCGTCGGCGGCAGCTACACCGCAACCGAGACGAACGGCGACTTCAGCGAGTGCCCTGCCGTCAACGAAACCGGCACCTGGCGGACGCGTTCGCTCGACGGCACCGGCCCCAAGAGCGTAACCACGCCTGGCCAGACCATCGTGTTCACGTTCTCCAACCAGCCGTGCAGCATCCTCATGGGTACCGGCACGCTGATCATCCACAAGTACAGCGACTTCAACGGCGACCACACCGTCAATGGCGCTGACGGCCTGCTCAACGGCTGGACCGTCAACGTGAAGGGACCGCAGTTCCCGGCCGGCCAGGACTTCGTCACCGGAGTTGATGGCCCGACCGGCACAATCCTCCTCCCTGGCATCACGGACGGCGCGTACACCGTGACCGAGACGAACCAGGCTGGCTACACCGTGGTCGGTGTGGTCAACGTCAACGACGCCACGTTCACGGCCGGCACAGTCGGCACGGGCACCGTCGCGAACGACACAACGACGGAGATCAACTTCTTCAACCAGCCCGGCGTGAACATCCACGTCATCAAGGCTGAAATCCTCCTCAGCGGCAACGGCGCCGGCCAGGGCTGGGCGATCACCGTTACCGGCTGCGGCATCACGCCGCTCCACGCCAACACGAACGCCTCAGGCGTCGCCGACTTCACGAACCTGCCGCTCTGCCCGTCGGGCTACACCGTCAGCGAGAACCCGGCCTCCAAGTCCGGCTTCGCTCCCAGTGGCTCGATCAGCAAAGTCGTCATCGCCACCACCTCTGGCGCCACCTACACCGTCGGCTTCACGAACGTCCAGGTCAGCGGATGCACGAACTGCACGAACGTGACCCCGACGCCGACCACCAGCCCGTCGCCTCGCCTACGACGACGCCGACGACGCCGGGCACCACCCCGTCGCCTTCGCCGACGCAGCAACCGCCAACCAACACGCCGACCCCGTCGACGACCGACGTCGTCCTCGGTGAGAAGACGCCTGGTCCTGGCGCCTCCGCCACACCGCTCGCGCCGAGCACCGGTAACGGCATCTTCGGCACCGGCGGCGGCTCCACCAACATCCTGCTGGCCCTCTTCGGCCTGCTCGCCCTCAGCGGTGGCCTGGCGACCCTCGCCTTCAGCCACCGGAAGTCGCGCAACTAACCACTCGCACTCTCTCCCTCTCCCGCCTGGTCGGGAGAGGGTCGGGGTGAGGGCTACACGCCAACCACGCAAGAGGCCCCGGGAAACCGGGGCCTCTTTTCGTTATTCCGGCCACTACCGCTCGACGATCCCCTGGCGAACGCGTCATTGAGATTGAGCCGCGCGCGTAAGCAAGCGGTCCGTGACCTCGTCCACAAACGGCGACGCACACCCCATCCCGGTGTCACCCGCCGCTTCTTCCCGTCGCCTGACGCGGGGCATCATCGCCGCATGCCGTCCGAGCATCGCGACCCTCACATGTTGCGCCGGCCACACCAGCAACACATCGAGCGCACACCGGCGGCCACACCGAAAACGCACCGGACAGCACTCTGAGCCAACACACCGCCCAACACACCGCACCACACGCCTCCCGCGTGTGCTCACCACACGAATTCCCGTTGCATCGGTGGCGGGGCTCGCGTACATTGGTGGCTAAGTCGAGCGACAAACTCAACAATGGAGCCAACCCCCTGGCCATCGACCCCGCAATCGCCCTCGCAGGACTGGTCGTCGGGTTCGTCGTAGGGCTCACGGGCATGGGCGGCGGCGCGCTGACGACACCCATGCTGGTGCTCGTCTTCGGCGTTCAGCCGCTCGCCGCCGTCTCCAGCGACCTCGTTGCGGCCGTGGTGATGAAGCCCATCGGCGGCGCGGTCCACCTCAGCCGCGGCACCGTCCGCCGCGACGTTGTCCGCTGGCTGATGCTGGGCTCCATCCCGGCGGCGTTCTCGGGCGCGCTGCTCGTACGCGTCCTCGGCAACGGCCACGACGTGCAGAACGCCATCGAGACCATGCTGGGCATCGCCCTCGTTGTCGGCTCGGTCGGCATCGCCGCGCGCGCGCTCCTCGGCCGCTCCCGCCACGACGCTACCGAGGAACCGCCGGCGTCCCGGATGCGCGCCGCGCTGACGGTGGGCGTCGGTGTGCTCGGCGGGCTCATCGTCGGGCTGACGTCTGTGGGCTCGGGCTCGATCATGCTGGTGCTGCTGATGGTGCTCTACCCCCGGCTCACCACGCGCGAGCTGGTGGGCACGGACCTCGTGCAGGCGGTCCCGCTGGTCGCGTCGGCCGCGCTCGGCCACCTGCTCTTCGGCGACTTCCGCTTCGGGCTGACGGCGTCACTCCTCATCGGCAGCGTCCCGGGCGTCTACGTCGGTGCCCGGCTGTCATCGCGCGCGAACGTCGGCGCCATCCGGCCGGCGCTCGCGCTGGTGCTCCTGCTCTCCGGTGCGAAGCTGCTCGGCGCCCCGAACCAGGTCCTCGCTGGCCTGCTCGGCGGCGCGGCGCTGCTCTGCCTGGCCGTCCTGTCCTATCGCGCCGCGCGCACGCGCATGACGCCGCCGCGCTCGAGCGCCGGCTCGTCGTCGAACAGCCGGAGCCGCTGGAGCCGTAGCCGCTGACCTCCGTCGGCCGGGAGGCTATGCTACCGCCACCCAGCCCAAAGGACGGACCTATGGCCTTCGAAACCCTCACCCTCTCTACCACCGACCACATCGCGACCATGACGCTCAACCGGCCGGAGCGGCTCAACGCCCTGAGCCGCCAGCTCCAGCTCGAGATGCTGGACGCTCTCCGCGACATCAAGGACGACGACGACGTCTGGGCGGTGATCGTCACCGGCGCCGGCCGCGGCTTCTGCTCCGGCGCCGACCTCAGCGGCCCGCCGCCGGCTGGCGCGGCTCCCCGCACTCCCTCGCAATCCGAGCGGCTCGACGAGTTCCACTGGGTTGGCCACCAGGCCCGTGCGGTCTACTACCTCGACAAGCCCACCATCGCCGCCATGAACGGCGTCTGTGCCGGCGCGGGCATGAGCCTCGCGCTGGCGTGCGACTTCCGCGTCGGCTCCGAAAACGCCCGCTTCAAGAGCGTCTTCCTCGAGCGCAACCTCTCCCCGGACTCCGGGATGAGCTGGTTCATGCCACGGATCATCGGGTACAGCCGGGCGCTCGACCTCATCCTCACGAGCCGCGATGTCGGTGCCGACGAAGCCTACCGCCTCGGACTGCTCGACCGCCTCGTTCCGCACGACCAGCTGCTCGCCGAGGCAACGGCGTTCGCGAAGGAGATCACTCGCTGGCCGCCGATCGCCGTCAGGGCGGCGAAGCGCGTCACCCAGCAGAACCTGAACAAGGACCTGGACGACGCGCTGCGCAACGAAGTGCACCACCTCGAATACGGGCGCAGCGCCACGAACGACGCGCGGGAGTCTCGCGATGCGCGTGCAGAGCGGCGCGAGCCGCGCTACACGGGCACATAAGCGCCCGCCCGGCTCCGGGCTACGACTCCAGCAGCTCCCGCAGCGTGGCTGCGTTCGCAGGGGCATAGCCGCGCTCATCGTTGTTGAAGTAGGCGTAGGCGTGATCCACGTCGGCCGCCAGGTCGCGGATCCGTTCGGCCCACGTCTTCAGGTGGGGCCGCGAGTATGACCCGCCGTAGCGCTTGGTCGGCCCATGGAATCGCACGTACAGGACGCCCGCGGTGGTACGCACCGGGCATTCGACGCCGGGCATGTCGATGACGCAGAAGCCCACGCCGGCGCCCTCCAGCAGCTCGAACGTGTCGTCCACGAACCACGACTCGTCGCGGAACTCGACGACGTTCTTGTCGCGCCGGTCGAGGCACTCCAGGAAGTTCGCCAGCCGTGCCACCATGTCCGCCGAGCGCTTGAAGTCCGGCGGTAGCTGGAAGAGGACGGGGCCGAGGCGCGGGCCAAGCCCGTTCGCTCCCTTCATGAGCTTTTCGATCGCACCTTCCGGACGCTTCAGTCGAAGGGTGTGCGTGATGTAGCGGCTCGCCTTCACGGCGTACACGAAGTCGTCCGCAGCCGCCTCTCGCCAGGACTTCCAGGCCGAGTTCTTCGGCAACCTGTAGAAGCTGTTGTTGAGTTCCACGGTTTCGAAGCGTTTCATGTAGAACTCGAGCCACCGCCGCTGGGGCAGATCATCGGGATAGAACGGCCCTCGCCAGTGCTGGTAACTCCAACCTGACGTGCCCACGAGCGCAGCCGACATACGACGCCAGCGTAGCGCCGCCCGGCCGAACCACGTCCCTCATTCCGGCAACCTGCAATGGAACTGAGACACCGGCAGCGGGCCTCCGGGAATCGTCCCCAGCTACCGCGACGTGTTCTGCGGGCCGGCCAACGTTGCGGTCCGTTTATGCGATTGCGATACCCGCTGTTCTACGGTATACGGCGTCACTCAGGAGCACCCTTGGAGGCGACGACTCTGCCCTTGAGCCAAATCCCCCAGTCCATGCCCGCGGCGTCGTCCGCCCCCGACACGGACTCCCAGTCGCAGCTGCAGCGGCTGCAGTTCGAACTAGCCCGCGCTGAAGCCGGTTCGCGCTACCTCGCAGAGCGCCTGCCGGTGCTCGTGTGTTACGCGGAGGCGCCCGACAAGTTGCTGTGGGTCAACGCTGCGTTCGCCTCGGCATTCTCGGTTGTGCCCAGCGACGTCGCCAACCTCACGCTGCGCGAAGTGCTCGGCCCGGAACCGTTTGAAGGGCTCACCCCGTTCATCGACGGCGCCCTCGCTGGCGAGGATCAGCACTTCGAGGTGACGCTGCGCGATGGGCGACGAGGACCGCGGCGGCTGCGCGGTACGCTCGTGCCAAATCGCAACCACGACGACCGCGTCGTGGGCTTCGTCGGGTTGCTCGACGACCTGACCGCACGCGCGCAGCAGGAAGAGGCGCTGCGAGCAAGCGAGGGCCGGCTCCAGATGCTCGCCGACGCGGGGCTGGCGGCGGCCACGGGAACGGAGATCGGGGAGATCGCCGCGGCGGTGGCAGAAAGCGTCGTGTCGCACTTCGCCGACATCTGCATCATCGATCTGATGAAGGGGCAGGAGGTCCACAGGGTGGCCGTCCAGGGTTCGAGCGCCATCGCCGAGGACATCGTGGCGGGCCTCTTCCGGCACGCACCCGAGATGAGCAGCCGTTCCGATCCCACCGTACGAGCCTATTGTGGGGATGCCCCCGTTCTGTTCAGCGAAGACCTGCAGCAGGCTCGGTACGGGCGAAACGCGGAACACCAGGTTCTCGTAGATCGGATCGGTGTGCGTTGCAGCATGCTCGTACGGCTGGAACACGAAGGCGCGCGGCATGGGGTCATTACGATGTGCCGAGTGGACGAGAGCCGGCCCTTCACAACAGAGGATCGCGAGACGGGCGCAGACCTCGGGCGGCGCGTGGCCGCACGGATAAGCGCCATCTACCTCACGAATGAGCTCCGTGCCGCAAACGAAATCAAGGACCAGGTGCTTGGGCTCGTCTCGCACGAGTTGAGGACTCCGCTCACGACATTGAAGGGCAACGCGAGCGTGCTGCGCCGCCGCGGGAACTCACTCGACCAGGAGACGCTTGCGTCCGTGGCCGCCGACGTTGAGCGAGATGCCGAGCGCCTGCACTCGATCGTCGAGAACATGCTCGTGCTCGCACGCGTCGGGGGTCATCGAGATATCGAGTTGGAGCCGCTCCTGCTGCGTCGAGTCGCCCAATCCGCTGTCCGTGAGCACGCCCAACGCTTCCCCAACGTTGTCGTGAACATGCACCTGACCGTAGATGTGTTCCCCGTTCTGGGCCATGAGACGTACCTCCGGCAGGTGGTCACCAACCTGTTAAGTAACGCTACGAAGTACAGCCCACCCGGTTCGTCGATTGATGTTTATGTCGAGCGCCGCGACGATGAGGTGGCCCTGCTCATCTCCGACCGTGGGTTCGGCATTCCCGAGGACGCGCTCACGCGGGTCTTCGAACCGTTCTTCCGGGCGGATGCGCACGCCCGGCTCACGTCCGGCGTCGGCCTGGGCCTCGCCGTGTGCCGCCGGCTCGTCGAGGAGCAAGGGGGCAGAATTTGGGCCGAGGCACGCGAGGGCGGCGGCACGACCTTCGGCTGCGCCTTCCCCATCCTCGACGTCAGCGAGTAGCTGATCGACTGCGTGCCGTGGACGCCCGAACGCCCATTGGGCTCACTGTTACGGATCCGTTGAGCCGTTCTGACGGGGCCGCAATCGGGATAGGGTATAGAGAGAACTTCGGATGAGTTTGGCCTTGCGGCGAACGAGGGTTTGTTCGCGCCGCCCGGACCGTACCGCCGACAGGGAGAGTCGAAGCCATGGCTGTTTACGAGATCGCGCGTTATCCGCTCACGATCACCCTTCGCGACGGGAGCGCCGTCACACTCCGGCCCATGAAGACCACGGACTGCGAGGCGCTCCTCGAGTTCTTTCAGAGGATCTCGGCTGAGGAGCGCTTCTTTCTCAAGGAAGATGTGACCGCGCCCGAGGTCATCGGGGCGTGGTCGCAGCATCTCGATTACGACCGGGCGCTGCCACTGCTGGCGTTCGCGGGGAATCGAGTCGTGGCTGACGGGGTGCTCGTGCGCCACCGAGGCGACTATCGGCGCCACCAGGCAGAGATCCGCGTCACGGTCGACCCGGACTTCAAGGCCAAGGGCCTCGGCGTGTCCGTCATGCGCGAACTGATCGAAATCGCCTGGGACGCCGAACTCGAACAAGTCCAGTTCGAGATGGTCGCCGACGCCCACGACGACGCAATCAAGGCGGCGGAGTTCGTGGGCGCGTTTGAAGCTGGGCGAATCAACGACGCCGTCCGCGATCCACACGGAAATCTCCATGACGTCGTGTTCCTCCGTCTGCCGCTCGGGCAGTGGTGGACGTGGTCGCAGTTCTAGGGGACCGTGGTTCAGCTCGGGAACCGACGACTTCCTGCGGCGACGTGGGGCGTGCTGTGCGTCGTCGTCGCCGGCCTTTCGCTGGTCGTACTCGCGGCGTGCACATCAAAACGGACGGCGGCCGCCTGCCCGCAAGGTGCGATCGTGGCCCTTGGCGATAGCATCACGTTTGGCACGGGCCTTACGCGCGATGAGGCCTACCCCGCCCGGCTGGCGGCACTGTTGCACGAACCGGTCTGCAACGCGGGTGTGCCCGGAGACCAGGCTGGCGACGCCCTCGGGCGTCTCCAGCGGGATGTCCTCCAATACCACCCACGTGCTGTCGTCATCCTGCTCGGGGCGAACGATGCTGGCTTCCTGGGGGAGCCAACTGACCCCGAAGTCTTCCGCCACGAGCTGACGCAGATCGTCGCAAAAGTGGCGGACTCCGGCGCGGTGCCCGTCGTGGCATCGCTGCTGCCGGTCGACCCGGTGGCGCTGCGACGGGAGTGGGCAATTCCCGACGGCTGGCCGATCTACGATCGGATCGTCCGTGAGGTGGCGGCTGCAAAGCAGACAGCGATCGTTGACCTCACTGCCGCGGTCGGAGGGGACCTTACCCTGCTCGCCGACGGGCTGCATCCTTCAGCGGCCGGCTCCGAGGTCATCGCTGCCGCCGTCGCGAAAGTGCTGACCGCCGACGGAATCTAAGCAGGCGGTAGCTCGACAGCCGGACCGCGGACGGGCCAGCCGGGCGCGTGGGAACCACCGGATGGTCGGGTTCTTCGGCGTGAACCGCGGACGGCCCCTCGGGTCACGCCAGTCGCCTCGGTGATGCCAACGCCGCTTCTCCAGAGCAGCCCCTTCCGGTAAGACGCGGTCTCCGGGCGATCCCGCATACGCCGCACCAGGGCAGGTGGATTCTGGTACGCTGCGGCGCGACCGAGGAGGCGCCGCATGTCTGAGTACACCGATCTCTCTCTCGAAATAGACGACCCGGTCGCCGTCATCACGGTGCGGCGACCGGAGAAACTGAACGCCTTCACCTACCACACACTCGCCGAGCTACGTGGGGCCGTTGATGCGGCGGTCGCGGACAGTCGGGTCGTCGGCATCGTCGTCACGGGCGAGGGCCGGGCATTTTCGGCGGGCCTCGACTCGCAGGCACTGATGAGCACGGTGGAAGCGGAAACGAGCCAGCCGGGCTCGCGCTCAAGTGCGGCATCTGACGAACTGCCGGGCCTGTTTTCGTTCTTCTACAGCGTGCCGAAGCCGATCATCGCGGCGGTGAACGGCGTCGCGGCCGGGGGCGGGCTCGTCCTCGCGCTCAAGGCTGACGTCCGGATCGCATCAACTGCGGCAAGCTTCACTACCGTCTTCCTGAAGCGCGGGCTCATCGGGGAACACGGAATGACCTGGATCCTCCCGCGCATGGTGGGCTCGGGTCGCGCTCTCGACCTGCTGATGACGAGCAGACGCGTCAGTGCGGAAGAAGCAGAGCGCATCGGGCTCGTGGAGCAACTGGTGGAGCCAGGCGAACTGCTGGAGCACGCAAAGCAGTATGTCCGTGACATTGCGTTGAACTGTTCGCCAGGAGCATTCGCGGAGACGAAGCGGCTGCTCTACGAGCACATGGGGCGCGGGTACGGCGACTCGTTCAGGGAAGCCGACGCGACCCAGTGGGAGGTCCTGCGTCGACCGGACGCTGCCGAAGGGGCGAAGTCCCTCCTTGAGAAGCGAGCTCCCAACTTCGAGCGGCTCGGATAATCTGCTACCGCACCCCTCGTGTGGAGTTGCCCGCGGCCTCTTTGTGCGCACCTGGCGTGGAAAGCATCTCCATGCCGGCCTCCTCCAGGGCCGCGCCGACCCGCTGCCAGTCCGGCTCGCGCTGTGGCGGCGGGTTGTGGAGGTCGTCGATGACCTCCCACGCCTCCTTGAAATAGCGCTCGTGGAACCCTCCGGGCGAGACGATGACCAGCAATCTGCTGGGCACGAGCGCCTCGAAGGCGTGCGGCGTGGGCCGCGGAACGTGGATGAAGTCGCCAGGGCCTAGCTCCACGGACTGTTCGCCGAGTTGGAACCGGTACCGGCCCTCCAGCACGAACATGCCCTCCTCATCCTTCTGATGTCGGTGCAGCGGAACGCCGCCACCAGCGACGTGGCGACCCTCGAAGAGTGAGTAATGTCCCTCGGTTTGGGCAGCCAGCGCTTTGAAGAGGTAGAGATCGCCACGGGCACGGACCACTTGGCCCTGGTCGGCGTGCAGCAAGCTGGGGCGACGCTCGGTGATGGACATGGCAAAGAGACCTCCAAGATGTGACCCGATCTGCTAATCTGTCAGAGTCAAAGCATATCGGATAGAGGGACACTATATTTGATTGAACCGCCTGTCAATGGTCGCCGTCGCTATCACTCGCCGCAGCGTCAGCAACAGGCACAGGCCACGCGGCGGCAGATCGCGGACGTCGCCGCGCGCCTTTTCGTGAGCGAGGGGTATTTCGGGACAACCATGGAGGCTATTGCCCGCGAGGCGGGCGTAGCGGTACCCACCGTTTACGCTGTCTTCGCCAGCAAGCGGCAGATCCTGTCCGCGCTGATCGATGGGGCCATCTTCGGGAACGACCCGCCGGGCACCCCTGTCCAGCAGCGCAGCTGGTACGCCGAGGTGGCATCCGAGCCGGACGCAACGCGGTTGCTCCGCCGCTGGGGTGAGTACTTGTGCCAGGTCAACACACGGGTAGCACCTATCCAGCGCGTCGTCCAGACTGCCGCTACCTCCGATCCTGCCATCGCCCAGATGTGGCAGCGCATCAAGGACCAGCGCCTCGTCGGGCAGTCGGCGGTGGCGCAGCTCCTGGACGAACGTGGGGGGCTGTCGCCGGGAGTCAGCGTGGAGCAGGCCGCTGACATGCTCTTCGTGCTCTCCGACGCACACCTGTACGACGCCTATGTGCTGGACCGGGGCTGGTCGCCGGCACAGGTGTCGCGGTGGCTTGGGGATGCCCTGTGCTCGCTGTTGCTGCCCGCGATCTCGCCCGAGTACCCCGGAAGACCCCACTGAGGTATCTCGTTCTCCAGCCGCCTGAGCGGCGACGTTCGCCGTCATCCGGGTGCCGAAGCTCCAGTGCTCGGACAGGGCCGCGGTGGCGCGACGGCCCCGCCCAACGTTATCTGCGGCTGCGGCGCCGGGCCTTAGCCAAAACAAGGGTATGGCTCCCCGAATCGGTGGCGCAAAGTGTCCTCCGGGATGCGTTCGAAGTCTCTCTTCCGAGCCTGAGCGCCTACCGGGCCGGCGAACGGCGCCAGCGGACGAAGATCGGCGCAGTCGGCGTGGCGGCGGATTGGGCTGACCTCTTGGCGTGCGGAGAACTCGCTAGTAAGGCGGCTCTCGCACGACGGGTGGGCGTATCGCGGGCCTGCATCACCCAGGCGCTCGAGGTGATGGTCAGCCGCTAACGGTAAGGGAGTTGCGCCGCCTGACACGAAGGCGCATTCAACGAACTTAGAGCGCCGGGATCCGCGTAAGAAGGCCACGCACGTTATCGAGAGGGTGGCCGGCGAGGTTCGAGCGCTTGAGAATTAGATACCCACGATGAGTTGAGAGCCGCACCCGACCTCGTGAGGCCTCGATAAAGCGCGCCGCATCGAGTTCCCGAATTGCTGGCTGAACCGCCTTGCGCAGCCGTCCGATCGCTTGCTCGATGGCTTGGGACGATTCCCGGCTCATCCACCAGGCCGCCCGGCTTGCGGCCTCCGCCTTTGCTGCAGAATCCATCGGGGCTTTCCGAACTCTGACTGTCGGGAGCAACAGGTTGCACGGTCGATTGAACAGATATTGAAATCGCGGGTGAGTGGTACGACTCATTTTCGCGCCGACGGTCTGCCCGTTGAGCGGCAACCCAACGCTCACGAAGCCGTTGTCGGCCACCACCACGTCGTTGAGCCCGAACCGTGCGGCGACCGCTGCACCGACCGACGAGTAGAGGAACCCGCGCGAGCGCTGAGTGCGCTCCTTCTCGCTGACCGCGCGCTTCGTCACCTCGACGCGGTAGTGCGGAACGTGCCAACCGAGCGACGAACCAGCGAGCGCGTCTCTCAGGCGTGATTGCTGCCCGGCAACGCGGCCTGAAGGGCTGTGGCTCACGAGCATCGGCTTACGGCCCGCGGCGGCCTCATGCATCGCGGCACAGAAGCTGTCGGTGCCCCCTGAGAAGCGCAGTACCGAGCTCGGATCGCCCACAAGCTTCGGGTCCGCGTCGAGAAGGAACGGCTGATTCAGCATGGATCACCATGCACGAAGTGAAACGTCCACTCGTCGTCGGTGCCGTAGCCCACGACCTCCGGCCCGTGGCCACCGCCGCCGCCGTTTAAAGGACACCCTCACTGGCGAGACCTCCCGACCCTCGCTACGGCCTGGTCGCGGTCCGAGATTCTCGCTTATGTCGACTATGGACGTCAGCGGGTACGCGACACCTTGGCAAGCATGACCGACGAGAAGGCCGCGACACGGCTACCGCCGACGCACCGCTACGGGGCCCAGCCGCACGCCTGGATCATCATGGGAACACGACTGAGCACGCGTCCCAGATCCGGCAGTGCGTCACTGCCGCCGGGATCGCGTCCGACAGGCAGGCCGATGGTCGGGCCTGGCGCCTCTGCCGTGCACGGCTGCGGCCGTCCGGGTGAGTCGGTCCAGGTTGTGTCCAAGATCCAGCGCTCCTCCGGCAGTGCCCGTCCGTGCGCCGCCATCAGACGGGTTCACTATCCCGAAGGAGGACTATGCTCACGATGACGACCCAGACGGGCAGGGCGACTATCGGGAGGAACATCACGCCAAAGAGAAGTACTACCGCTGCGACGAAACCGGGCCAGGCGGTCCACCTGGGCAGTATTCCGGCCCGCAAGGTGGCCCAAGAGGTACAGCCGATGGCGAACGCTGCAGCGAACATGCCAAAGAGCGCCAGAAACACAAGGCCGAGTTCGGGCAGGTAACCAGAGAGCTCCGCCGGTGGTTGTGCTTCGCCACCGAGGCTGATGTCTGCTGCGATGCTGGCAAAACAAGCGGCCGCGGCGAACAGCATAGCGACGAAGACGAGGCCAGCGCCGAACACCGCCACCGAGAGACGAGGGCGATCCCCTTCTGCCGACCGTATCCGTCCCGCGAGGTAGCTCAGGAAGGCCAAGAATGCCAGGCCGGCGACCGCGAGTAGATATGCGCCGATGATGAGTTTGGCGCGATTGGCGCCATCAGCATAAAACTCAGCAACCCTGGGAGAATCGCCATCCGGCAGCGTTCCCGAGGTCAATAGGCTGCCGGCTACCAGTAATACCGCAAAAGCGATCCCACTGAAAGCGGCGATCCGACGCCAGATAGATCCGTCCATGAGTGTGCTCCCTCCTGATCCCAAACTCGTCTGAGTGAAGTCGACTCGGACTTTAGGGAGGGCCGGGCTGGCGGGCGTCCGCCGCGGGGGAGGAAGCTTCTCCGTCGAAGGTCTACTTCCTGCCATGGGCAGGGTCGACCTTTGTGGTAGGGGCTTCGACCTGTTGCGGATGCTGTTGGGTGCAGGTCCCAACTAAACTGAGGCGGTGTTCGGATCGCTGCGCCGCTACTTGCCGGACCGCGTATCGCCACTCGAGCTCGCGCCGGCGCTGATCTTCGCCGTGGTCGGCCAGGTGGAGCTTCGTCTTTCGACTCCTGAGGCGTACCGCGGCTCGGCATCGCTCACAGCCAGCAGTGTCGCGGCCCTGCTCGTCTCCCTGCCGCTGGCCTGGCGCCGGCGAGCGCCGTTCGGCGTACTGGTGACCGTCGCGGCGGCACTCGTGCTGCCACGGCTGGTGCTCGACACGACAGTACTGTTCTACGGTGGGCTGTTCCCCCTGCTGTTCGCGCTGTTTAGCGCCTCCTGCAACGCGCGGTCGCCGCGCGACCGGCTGGCGCTGCTCGTGCCGGCCGCTACCCTGGCCGGGCTGTCGCTCGCGATCCCGAGCTTCCGAATTGGCAGCGAGTATGCGTTCTCCGCCGCTGCCTTCGGCAGCGCCTGGCTGGTCGGGCAGGCCACGCGCCACTGGCGGGCGACCAGCGAGCGCCTGCGCGTGGCACTGGGCGAGATCGACGCGACGGCGGCCCTACGGGAGCGAAGCGCAGTCGATGAAGAGCGGGCGCGGCTCGCGCGGGAGCTTCACGATGTGGTCGGGCACAGCATCAGCGTCATGGTCCTGCAGGCAGGGGCGGCGCGGCTCGAACTCAAGGCGGATCAGCGTCAGGCCAGGGAACAGTTGGAGGCGGTTGAAACGACCGGCCGTGAGGCAATGGCGGAGATGCGGCGTATGGTCGGCGTCCTGCGACCGGAGGCGGCGAGAGGGGACCCGCTTGCCGCGCCGCCGAGTGTGCAGCAGATCGAGCCCCTCCTTCGCCAGATGCGCGAGGCAGGCCTCGACATCCAACTGCGCGCGACCGGCGCCCAGCATCTGTTGCCGCGAAGTGTCGATGTCTCCGCGTACCGGATCGTGCAGGAGGCGCTCACGAACGTCATGCGCCACGCGGGCCCGGTGCCGGTCACGGTCGAGATCCGCTACGAACCGGACGCGCTCCGGATCGAGGTGCGGAACGACGCGCCTAGCACGCCCGGTGGCGGTCGCAACCGAACGCCGGGCGAAGGCCACGGGCTGCTTGGGATGCGCGAACGAGTTGCCCTTTTTGGAGGCAGCCTTGACGCGGGCCCCTCTGTGGAGGGCGGCTTCGCCGTTCGCGCCATGTTGCGCCTCGACGGGGGCACGGTATGACGACGGTCGCGATCGTCGACGATCAAGCGCTTGTGCGAAGCGGCCTGCACTCAATACTCGAAAAGCAGCCCGACCTCGAAGTCGTCGGCGAAGCGGGCGACGGCTTCGCCGCACTCGAACTCTGCCGTGCGTTCCGCCCCGATGTCGTCCTGATGGACATTCGCATGCCGGGACTCGACGGCCTCGCGGCTACCAAACGATTACTCGCAGGGCCGCCGCCGACGCCGCGCGTGCTCGTGATCACTACCTTCGACCTCGACGAATACGTTTATGAAGCGCTGAAGGCAGGCGCGAGCGGCTTCCTGCTCAAGGACGCCTCGCCCGAGCAACTCGTGGCGGCGGTGCGCGCGGTCGCGTCGGGGGACGCGCCGCTCGCGCCCCAGGTAACGCGTCGCCTCATCGAGCAGTACGTCAATCGGCCCCGGCCCGGCGGCGCCGATCCCGCGCTGGCGGAACTGACGCCACGCGAAACCGACATTCTCCGGGCGCTCGCCGGCGGGTTCTCCAACGCCGAAATCGCACAGCGCCTCTACCTGAGCGAAGCGACCGTCAAGGCACACCTCACCCATTTACTCAGCAAGCTGGGCCTCCGTGACCGGCTCCAGGCGGCCGTCTTCGCCTACGAGAGTGGCGTCATCCAGCCGGGCGCCAGACCAAAGTAGGAGTCGGGGTGGCGGTGTCCGACTGCGCGCGCTCGACCTACTATCGGGTAACTGGCGGAAGCAACCGGGGGATGAGAACACTTGTGTTTCCGACGCCCGAGGCGGGGGAGATCCACGTTCTCTTCATCGTGGGAGTCGGACGGCCGGCGGTACGAAACCCCGGCATCGCGAACGCGCTTTCGTTTCTCGCGACTATTTTTGTTGGCTCCCCGACGTGGATTCGAACCACGAACACCGCGGTTAACAGCCGCGTGCTCTACCGTTGAGCTATCGGGGATCGTGTTCAGTTTCGCGGGAGGCCCGGGAAGGTGCAAGACTCGCGGCGCTCACCGCTTGCTTGACACGCCCACCGCCGCATCTACCATGAGCGTGCCCGCGGACCGCTCACTTTCGTAGAGCGCGGGTTACGAAGGAGACGAAGATGGCAGAATTGAAGGACGCGGCCGACCAGTTCGCGAAGGACATGGTCGCCCAGAACATCGCCGGCCTCATGATGGCGTTCACGCCGGCTGGCATGGGCAAGGCGATGGCGATGCAGGCCCAGATGCAGGCCGCCGGCCCGCAGTCGCCGACCACCGGCTTCGAGATTCAGATGGGCGGGCAGGAAGGCGAGGATCACCTCGTCGACATCGTCATGAAGAACGCTGAGGGCCAGGGCGTCATCGCCACCAAGTGGAAGGATGTCGCCGGGGCGTGGAAGGTCGACGACATCGCCATCAAGTCCTAGCCGGACACGGCGACAGGTAAAAGAAGAGGCCGGGTCCGCGGACCGGGCCTCTTCTTTTGGCCGGCGCAAGGGCTACCATCAACGTAATGGCCAACACACTCACCGGCGCTCAGCCTCTCCCGCCACACAAACGGGTCCAGAGGTTCCTTCTCGTGGGCTGGGCGTTTCTCCTTGTCTACCTCAGCTACAAACGCATTCAGCGAAACCACAAGCTGACGCCCGCGCAGCGGGAACAGCGCGCTGTCCCAGGCCCATCTCCGGAACGCGAAGCGCATCTACACGCTCGCGACGCGGATGGAAGGGCTGATGATCAAGACGTGCCAGTTCATCAGCAGCCGGGCCGACGTTGCCCCGCCCGAGTACGTCGCGGTCCTTTCGCGTCTCCAGGATTCGGTGCCGAGCAGGCCGTTCCGCGAAGTCGCCACGCTGATCAGGGAAGAACTCGGCGCACACCCGGACGAGATTTACGATTCGTTCGCGCGGAAGCCGCTGGCCGCAGCGTCGCTCGCGCAGGTGCACCGTGCCCGCACGAAATCCGGGCGGGATGTCGCCGTGAAGGTGCAGTATCCCGGCATTGACCGCGTGCTCGAGACGGACCTTCGCAACATCAACATCCTCGTCAAGCTGCTGGCGCGACTTGAGCGCAACTTCGACTTCCGCGTGCTGATGAACGAGATGAACAAGGACGTGCCGCGCGAACTCGACTTCATGCTCGAGGGGCGGAGCGCCGAACGCGTAGCCAGGGATCTCGCGCACCGGTCGGATATCCGCGTCCCCGAAGTGGTTTGGGAGCACACGGCCCGGCGAGTGCTGACCCTCGAATTCATTGATGGGATCAAGATCTCGGACATTCCGCGGCTGGAGGCGGCCGGCATCGACGCCAACCAGGTTGCCTTGATCATGACCGAGGCCTACTGCGAACAGATCCTCGTTCACGGCTACTTCCACGCCGATCCTCATCCAGGGAACCTGCTCGTCCAACCGGGACCCGTCGTGGTGTTTCTCGACTTCGGTCTTTCGAAGGAGCTGCCCGAGGAGTTCCGGCTCAACTACGCGCGGCTGATCACGGCGCTCATCGCCCAGGACGACGCGGCGATGGTGAAGTCGTTTCGCGCGATTGGGTTCAAGACCAAAAGTGAAGACCCGCAGTCGCTGGTCGCCCTCGGGCGGTCGTTCTTCGATTCGGGGGGACCGGCACAGAAGCCGTACGTCGATACCGAGGTAATGCCGGAGGTGAACGAGCGGCTCGCGCGGATCCTCCACGACAATCCGGTCACCGAGATCCCCGGCGACATCCTGCTCATCTTCCGTGTCGTGGGCCTGATGAGCGGGTTGCAGAAGCGGCTGGACAGCCGTGTGAATATGGCCGAAACCATTGGCCCGTACGCCGAACAGCAAGCGGCGAAGCTCGCTGAGGCGAGCGCAGGCGAGGCAGCCGGCTAGGGAATAAGCGCGGAGAACAGGCCGGCGCCTTCGGAGACGCCGAGATAGACAAGCACCGCCGCCTGGGCGAGCACGATCAGGCAAAGCCCGCCCACGAGGGTTCGCGCGATGAGTGTGCGCCGGCGCATGTCGGCCTCAAGCGCACGTTCTGCGTCCGCAATCTCTTTCGCAAAGAACGCCCGGTCGTACACCCGGCGAAGCTCCGGCTTCGAGAGCACGGAGTACGCCTCGTTCAAGCGCTCCAACGCCACGTCGACGGTATCGTCGATGTGGCCGCGAACTGCGAGGTCGTCCGAGAGGCGCGCATAGGCGTTCTCAATCCCGACCAGATCCGCCTTCGGCGGAAGGTTCAGGATGGCGTAGTAATCGATAAGCGGTGCGTCACTCACACGGGGCTCCTACCAATTTATAACGGCAGGCTGAGCCCACTCCTGCAGGGGTGTCGCTAGTCGCGGCGTGAGAGGCCGGCGATGTAGTGGCGGACCTGGTTCAGCGCCTGTTCGCGATCGATGTCGGCGCCGCCGAACACATGCGCGAGAATAAACATGTTGAGGATGCCGGTGATGGCCGTGGCGCAGGTCGCCACGCTGTCCTGCTGGAAGGCGCCGCGCTCCATGCCGCAGGCAAGGATCTCGTCGAGCGGCCGGCGAACGTCGTCACCGAGGGTGCGCGCGAAGGTCGCCATAGGCACACCGCCGAGGCCGAAGACCTCGCGCAAGACCAGCGCGATGATCTCCTCGTGCGAGAGGAAGTGGTCGAGGTATCGCCCGCAGAACGTCAGCGCCTGGTCGCGCGGATCCGCATCGAGGGGGAGCTGGGCGCGGATAGCGTCGGCCATCTCTTCCAGGATCTGGCGGACGATAGAACCATAGAGGCCCTCTTTCGAGCCGAAGTAGTAGTAGATCATCGGCTTCGTGGTCTGGGCGTCGTGTGAGACTTCTCGGAGCGATGTGGCCGCGAATCCCTTCTCCGAAAAATGCCGCAACGCGCTCGCGAAGATGCGGTCGCGCACCTCAGGCTCACGTGCCACACCGTTCGAGGCGTTGGAACTGGTCACAAGGGGCTCCGTTGGACGATTGAAGCCGGGCGCGCCGGGGCCGGGCTTGAAACGAGTATAGCCCTGCTCCGAAATTCACGGTAAGCCGTTGCCCACGAGCGCCGCGTCGGCTACGTTTGTTGTGCCCTTTAAGGCGGTCCCGTGAGGCTGCCAAGGGAGGAGGCGCCGGATGTCCGGCTGCAACGGTTCTCAGCACGTGCACGCCTGCCTGGACGGAACAGGGAGGCGTTTTTCATGACCGCACCTTTCCATCTTGGCCCCGAAGAGCTCGGCCGAACGGTCCGTCGCCTGGCCCACGAAATCGTGGAAAACAACCACGGCACCGACGGGCTGGTGCTCGTCGGCCTGCTTTCGCGGGGAGTCCCGCTCGCAAAACGCCTTGGCGCTGCGATCGCAGAGTTCGAAGGCGTCAACGTACCGGTCGGGAGCCTCGATATCGGCCTCTACCGCGACGACCTCGCCACGCGAAGCTCGGCTCTGCGCCCGAGTTCCCTCCCTGACATCAACGGCGCGACTGTCGTGCTCGTTGATGACGTCCTCTTCACCGGCCGCAGCGTTCGCGCGGCCATGGACGCCCTGGTGGATTTCGGGCGGCCGGCACGAGTACGGCTCGCTGTCCTCGTCGACCGGGGCCACCGGGAACTGCCCATCCGCCCCGACTTCGTGGGGAAGAACCTTCCGACCGGGCTTCTCCAGTCGGTCAAGGTGCGGCTCGCCGAAACCGATGGCGAAGACGCCGTGTATGTCTTTGGTGAGGAGGCAACCCATGCTTGAGACCGCCACCGCCAGACCGCAGCGCTCGGCGTCAGTGTCGACGTGGCGTTCGAAGGACCTGCTCGATACCGACGTCCTCAGCCCCGGCGAAATCGAACTCGTCATGCAAACGGCCGAAGCCATGCGCGAGGTGCGGTCGCGGCCTGTGGGCAAGGTGGCCACGCTGCGCGGCGAGACCGTCGTCACACTGTTCTATGAGCAGAGCACGCGGACCCGGGCAAGCTTCGAGGTCGCCGCCAAGGCGCTCGGCGCGGACGTGGTCAACCTGACCGCAACGGGTAGCAGCGTCGAAAAGGGTGAGTCGCTCATCGACACTGTTCGCACGCTGGAAGCTATCGGCGCCGATGTGGTGGTGATGCGACACGGGAAGTCCGGCGCGCCCTACCTTGCCGCTCGAAATACGCGCGCGAGCGTCATCAACGGCGGCGACGGCCTTCATGCTCATCCGACGCAGGCGCTGCTCGACCTCTTCACCATGCGCTCCCACGTGGGCGACATGGCCGGAAAGCGCGTCGTGATTGTCGGAGACGTCCTCCACAGCCGGGTGGCGCGTTCGAACATCTGGACGCTGCTTTCCCAGGGCGCGCACGTCACGCTCTGCGGGCCCGCCACCTTGCTCCCGAGGCACCTTGCCGGTGGAGACGAGGCGGCCGGGGTGACCGTCACCACCGATTTCGACGCCGCGATCGCCGGCGCCGACGTCGTGATGGCCCTCAGGATTCAGAAAGAACGGCAGGAATCCGGCCTGATTCCGTCGATGCGCGAGTACATCGCGGGCTACCAGTTGAACGCGCGGAGGCTCTCCCTCGCCGCAGCCGATGCGCTGGTCATGCATCCCGGGCCGATGAATGAAGGCATCGAGATTGCTCCCGACGTGGCGCACGGCCTCCGCTCTGCAATCGAGGAACAGGTCACGAACGGCGTGGCCGTCCGAATGGCCGTCCTCTACCTCCTGGCGACTGCGAGGCGCGGCTAATGAGCGACTTCATCCTCCGCGGTGGACGCGTCATCGATTCGGCAGCGTCACTGGACCAGGTCCTGGACGTGCATGTCCGGGATGGCGTCGTTGTGCAACTCGGCGAAGAGCTCCACGACCAGTTGGCGACTGACATCGATGTGAGCGGCTGCATCGTATCGCCGGGGTTCGTCGACCTTCACACGCATCTTCGCGAGCCAGGCTTCGAGCAAAAGGGCACCATCGCCACTGAGACAGAAGCGGCCCTGCGCGGCGGGTTCACGACCATCTGTGCCATGCCCAATACCAGCCCAGCGCCGGACTCTGCGACCACGGTCGAAGCGTTCATGGAACGCGTTGCACGAGCGGCCCGGGTGCGCGTCCTCCCCATCGGCTGCGTGACGAATCGACGCGAGGGCAAGCACCTGGCCGAACTCTCCGAGCTGGCCGATGCAGGCTGCGTCGCGTTCAGCGACGACGGAAGCCCGGTCGCGGACGCCCGCCTGATGCGCAATGCCCTCGAACTCGCCGGTGCGCGTGGCCTACCCATCTCGGAGCACAGCGACGACCCCGTGCTGAACGCCGGCGGCTCCATGAACGAGGGCCGCGTGAGCGAACGCCTCGGCCTGCCGGGGCAGCCCGCCGCCGCCGAGGTCACGGCGATAGCGCGAAACATCGCCCTGGCCGAGGCCACCGGAGCGCGCCTCCACCTTGCACACGTAACGACGGCGCGGGGCATCGAGCTGGTCGCCGACGCAAAGCGACGCGGATTGCACGTCACCTGTGAAGTCACTCCCAGCCATTTGTTCCTCACGGAAGACGCGGTGTTCGGGCCGGGCCCGGGGCCGCTCTACGACACCAACGCGAAGATCAATCCGCCGCTCCGCACGGAAGCTGACCGCCTGGCGCTGCTGCGCGGCGTCAACGATGGAGTCGTCGACGCAATCGCGACGGACCACGCGCCGCACGCCGTGGAGGACAAGTTCTGCGAGTTCGATGTCGCCGCGCCAGGGATCAGCTGCATCGAGACTGCCCTCGGGCACGGTCATGACGCTCGTCGCGCGAGGCGAGCTCGACCTTCACGCGGCCCTTCGCGCCATGACGATCGGCCCGGCCGAGGCATTCGCCCTCGGTGCCCGGGTTCCCGGCATCGGCCGGATCGAAGCCGGCCTGAGCGCGGACCTGGTCGTGTTCGATCCGGCCGCTGCGTGGACGGTGGACCCATCGAACTTCGCCTCCCGCGGAAAGAACACTCCGCTGGCCGGCCAGACAATCTTCGGAACGGTGCGTCTCGTGGTTCTTCGCGGCGAGATTGCGCTCCACAACAGGGAGGTCACGCTTGCCTGAAGCATTGCTCGTCCTGGCCGATGGCAGCGTGTTTGCGGGCCGCTCCGTGGGCGCGGTTCGCCACGCCGACGGCGAGGTGGTCTTCAACACGTCGATGACCGGCTACCAGGAGATGCTGACCGATCCGTCGTATGCCGGGCAGTTGCTCGTGCTGACCTATCCGCTGATTGGCAACTACGGCATCGACCAGGCGGTCGAGGAGTCTGGCCGCATTCAGCCGGGCGGCCTCATCGTCCGGGAAGCGTCCCGGTACGCGAGCCACTTGCGGTCGGAAATGGGCCTGGCGCGCTACCTCGAGGACCGGGGCATCGTCGCCATCGAAGGGGTCGACACGCGCGCCGTGACGCGCGCCATCCGCCGCCACGGCGTGATGCTCGGCACCATCACCGCTGACGAGTCGCCGGCGGAGGCCCTCGCCCGGCTACGAGAGATGCCCGGATACGACGACGTGAACTGGGTGGAAACGGTCACCACCAAGCGTGTCTACGATTGGGACAATGCTTCGGGCGGGCACCGCGTGGCGCTTGTCGACGGCGGCGTGAAACGCAACATCATGCGCTCGCTGGCCACCCGGGGCTGCCGCGTGCGCATCTTCCCGTCGGACACGTCCGCCGAGGAGGTGCTCGCCATGGAGCCCGACGGCATTGTGCTCTCGCCCGGCCCGGGCGACCCGCGCCTGCTCGACGCGATGGTGACGGAGGCGAAGGCGCTCATCGGCAAGAAACCAATGCTCGGGATCTGCCTGGGCCATCAGATCGCGGCCCAGGCGCTGGGGGCGAAAACCTACAAGCTGCCGTTCGGCCACCGCGGGGGCAATCATCCCGTCAAAGACGTGGTCACCGGCCACGTCACGATCACGGCGCAGAACCACGGATACGCCGTCGACGCCGATGGCCTCGACCAGGCTGCGTTCGTCAGCCACATCAACCTCAACGACCAAACGGTCGAAGGCCTTGCCCTGCGGACGGAGCCGTTGCTCACCATCCAGTATCATTCCGAGGCCTGCCCTGGCCCCCTCGATAACGGTGCGATTTTCGATCGCTTCGTGGCCATGATGGCGGGCGGGAGGACAGCATGAGGGCTTCGGAAATCCGGCGAGCTACCAAGGACGATGCGGAAGCCATCGAGAGCGTCATCCGCGGCCTCGGCGCGCAGAACGTCGGGCTGACCGGCGAGTGGAGCGTCGAACGCGTGCGCGAATGGATGCGGCGTCTCGGCGAAGACGGGATCATGGTGGTCGCCTACGACGGAAGCATCCCGGCCGCGTTTGGCGCGCTGGATTACGACACCTCTGAGCCGGAAACCGGGGTGCTCGGTGTGTGGGTGCTTCCGGAGCACCGGCGGCGCGGCCTGGCGACAGAAATTGCCGACCAGCTCGTGGCATTTGCGCGCGACCGCGGCTACCGGCGCATCCGCGGCCGCCTGCCAGAAGGCAACGAGCCCGCGCTCAGCTTTCTCTCCGCGATCGGGGCGATGGTCCCGCTCAGGAATCCGCAAATGTCGTTTGAGCTGCCACTCTAGTTGTACGAGAAGACGATTGGACGCTACGGAATGAGGGAGTCGCCTGGACGCGTGGTTCGCCGAAACAATGCCCCCGTGCGTCCACGGCGGCCGGCCACCAGCGTCCCCGATTTGTTCTTCGCGTTGGCGATGGCCGGCTGGGCGATGGCCATATTCTTCTTCGCCGCCTCGTTCCTGGATAACGACGTGACCGTGGGCGAGGCCGGAAAGATCCTGGCGCGGATGTTCGCGGGTGCGCTGGCGGTCGCTTCTGCTTTCACGTTTCTGCTTGGCATCGTCCTGCTCCGCGATGAGCGAAACCAGGCAGAGCATTTCCGGTTCCCGATGGCGATTGGGCTGGTAATCGGCATCCTGGTGTCGCTGCTGTTCCTCACGCTCCACTTCGAACTGGTCTTCCTGCCGTTCCTGTTGTTGGTCTTTGCGTTCCGCCCGATTCGACAGCGGCTGTTCGGCCGGCGTCGTCCAGCACGTAGCCCGTCGCGGTAGCCGGCCGTGAGAAGTATTAGTCGCCGCCGGTCACAAAGCCGGTTCGTTCGATCGCGACGCGCACGCGGTCACAGTTTTCCCGGAGGGAAGTGTTGAAGCCTCAGAGTGTCCTCATCATCGGCTCCGGGCCAATCGTGATCGGCCAGGCCGCCGAATTCGACTACGCGGGGACGCAGGCCTGCAAGGCCATGCGCGAGGAGGGCGTGCGCAGCATCCTCGTTAACTCGAACCCGGCCACGATCATGACGGACCTCGACATCGCTGACGCCGTGTACATCGAGCCGCTGACCGTGCCGGTGCTCGAGCGGATCATCGCGAAGGAACGCCCGGATGGTCTGCTGCCAACGCTCGGCGGGCAGACGGGACTCAACCTTGCCGTGGAGCTGGCGAAGGCAGGGATCCTCGAAAAGTACAACGTCCGGCTGCTGGGGACGCCGCTCGAGACCATTCGACGAGCGGAAGACCGCGAGCTCTTCCGCGACCTTCTCGCGAAGCTCGGCGAGCCAGTCCTGGAAAGCCACATCTGCACCACGCTCCAACAGTGCATCGATGCCGCGGAGACGATCGGGCTCCCCGTCGTGATTCGGCCCGCCTACACCCTCGGCGGCACCGGCGGCGGAATGGCGTTCACCACAGAGGAGTTGATAGCGACGGCAACGCGGGGCCTCGCCGCGAGCCCAATCACGCAGGTGCTCGTCGAGAAGAACCTCCTGGGGTGGAAGGAAATCGAATACGAGGTGATGCGCGACGCCGCCGGCAACTGCATCACCATCTGCAACATGGAAAACCTCGACCCGATGGGCGTGCACACAGGCGACTCCATCGTCGTAGCGCCGTCCCAGACGCTGAGCGATAAGGACTACCAGATGCTGCGCTCGGCGAGCCTCCGCATCATCACCGAGCTGGGCATCGAAGGGGGCTGCAACGTGCAGCTCGCGCTTGCCCCCCGCAAGGACGTGCGCGACTGGGACGGCGATCCCGCTGACCCGCTTCCGTACTACGTCATCGAGGTGAACCCACGCGTTTCGCGGTCATCGGCGCTTGCGTCGAAGGCCACTGGCTATCCGATCGCGCGCGTGGCCGCCAAGATCGCGTGCGGAAAGACGCTCGATCAGATCCCCAACGCTGTGACGAAGCGGACGACGGCCGCTTTCGAACCGGCGCTCGACTACTGCGTCGTGAAGATCCCCCGGTGGCCGTTCGACAAGTTCGCGCTGGGCGACCGCCAGCTCGGAACGCAGATGAAGGCGACCGGCGAAGTGATGGCGATCGACCGGTCGTTCGAAGCCGCCCTGAACAAGGCGGTGCGTTCGCTCGAAGTCGGGGGCCGCAGTCTCCTCTGGGAGCGGCCAGAGTGGAAGGGCAACGGAGAGTTCCCGCTCCATGCGACCGACGAACGCCTCTGGGCGCTCATGGCCGCACTCCGCCGTGGGGCAACGCCCTTCGACCTTTCGCGGCAGACCGGCATCGATCCGTGGTTCACCGAGCGGCTGCAGAACATCGTCGCCATGGAAAAGCGACTTCTCAACGAAGCGCTGCACCCCGACCTTCTGCGCGAGGCAAAGCGGCTCGGGTTCAGCGACGACATGGTTGGGCGGCTGGCCGACCGGCTGCCGGAACAGATACGAGCCCTCCGCCACGAGTGGGACATTACCCCGGTCTACAAGATGGTGGATACGTGCGCGGCGGAGTTCGATGCCGCCACGCCGTACTTCTACAGCAGCTACGAGACAGAGAACGAAGCCAACGCCATCGATGCGGCCGGGGCGCTCGTCATCGGCAGCGGCCCGATTCGCATCGGCCAGGGTATCGAGTTCGACTATGCGAGCGTTCACGCCGCTTGGGCGCTCCAGCAGCACGGCCTGCGCTCGATCATGGTCAACTCCAACCCGGAGACGGTCTCCACCGACTTCGATACCAGCGACCGGCTCTACTTCGAGCCCCTGGACGAGGAAGCCGTGCGCGACATCATCGAGAACGAACAGGGTGTGTTCGACGAGCCGCCGGCGAGCATCGTCCAGTTCGGCGGCCAGACGGCGATCAACCTTGCGGAGCCGCTGCGCCGCGCTTCCCAGCCCATCATCGGCTCGAGCGCCGAGACCATCGACACGGCGGAAGACCGGCGGCTGTTCGAGCGATTCCTCCAGGAGCTGGGCATCCCGCAGCCACCGGGCGCCGCGATCCTCACCATCGAAGATGCGATGAAGACCGCCCAGACCATCGGCTATCCGGTGCTGGTGCGCCCGTCATACGTGCTCGGCGGCCGCGCCATGGAAGTCGTCCAGAACGCGACCGAGCTCGTGGGCTTCGTCGCCCAGGCGGCCGAGGTGGCGCAGGGGAAGCCGATCCTGATCGACAAGTTCCTGGAAGGACGCGAAGTCGAAGTCGACGCCATTTGCGACGGCGAGACCGTCCTCATTCCGGGAATCATGGAGCACATCGAGCGAGCCGGCGTGCACTCGGGGGACTCCATGGCCGTGTACCCGCCCATGCACCTCGCAGCGGATGAACAGGACACCATTCGCGACTACACCGAGCGCATCGTTCTTGGCATGGGCGCCATCGGCCTGACGAACATCCAGTATGTCGTCCTGCGGCGCGAGCCCGGTGGCGCACCGCGCGTGTTCGTCCTCGAAGTGAATCCGCGCGCCAGCCGGACGGTTCCGTTCCTCTCCAAGGTGACGGGTGTGCCCATGGTCCAGCTCGCCGTCGGCGCGATGCTGGGGAAGAAACTGCGGGATGAGGGCTACGCAGGCGGTCTGTGGCCAGAGCGGAACCTGGTGGCGGTCAAGGCGCCCGTGTTCTCGATGTCGAAGCTCATCGGTGTTGATACCTACCTCGGGCCGGAGATGAAGAGTACCGGCGAAGTGATGGGAATCGACCGGACGTTCGAAGGCGCTCTCGCGAAAGCGCTCCTCGCATCCGACATCGCACTGCAGCCGCGGGCATCGATCTTGCTGAGCGTCAGCGACCGCACGAAGGCGGACGCGCTCCCGCTGATTCACCAGCTCGTGAATGCCGGCTATCGGCTCTACGCCACCGAGGGGACGGCCACGACGATCGCGGCGCTCGGCCTCGACGTCACGACCGTGACAAAGGTGCTCAGCGGCGCCCACCCGAATGTCGTCGACGTCATCAACGACGGGACCGTGCAGTGCGTCATCAACACGCCTGAGGGACGCCTGACGGGCTCGCTTCGAGACGGCTTCCACATCCGCCGGGCGGCGGCCGAGAAGCGTATCCCCTGCTTCACGTCCATCGACACCGCGCGCGCAGCCATCGAGGCGTTGACGAACGCAGCCAACTACGAGGTTGCGACGCTGGCCGAGTACGTCAGCAGGTGAACATCGAGACGACCACCATCCTCTCAACGGAGGAGGTCGTACGACGGCGGCTTCGTCACGTGGTTCCTCGCTCCGGAGCTCGCGGCGCACGTCCAGCCGGGCCAGTTCGTCATGGCCCACTGCAGCGTCGAGGGCATGGATCCCATGTTCGCTCGCGCCTTCAGCTACCACCGGGTCGACGGCGACCGGTTCGCGTTGCTCTACAACGTCGTGGGCAAGGGCACGCGTTGGCTGGCGCAGCAAGAACGAGGGACGCCGGTTCGGATGTACGGGCCGCTCGGCAACAACTACCGCCTTCCGGCCGAGCCGGGGAATCTGCTCCTCGTGGGCGGCGGCGTCGGGATTGCGCCGCTGGTCGATCTTGCCGAACGCGCGGTCGCGGGCGGCCACCAGGTGGTGGCGATGATGGGAGCGCGGACCAGCCGCCAGCTGCTGCGCCCCGACTGCTGGCCGAAGGAAGTGGAGTACGTGGTCGTGACCGAGGACGGCTCGGCGGGCCCGAAAGGGTTCGTGACAGAGCACCTCGGGAAGTACCAGGAGTGGGCCAGCAAGATCTACGCCTGTGGGCCGAATCCGATGTTCGCGAGCCTGGCCAACGCCCTGCGCACGAACGGACGTCGCCAACAGCCGGAGATCCTGATGGAAGAGAACATGCCGTGCGGCTGGGGCATGTGCTACGGCTGCGCCGTCTTCACGAAGAAGCACGGCGTCAAGCTGTGCTGCAAAGACGGCCCGCGCTTCAACCTGTTCGACATCTACTAGCCCGGTGCGGGAGCAGCGGCCAACGCCTCGCGTAGCAGTTGCAGTGCGCGTTCGCAGATCTGGACCATCACCTCGGCGCGCGTCCCCGGAAACACGTGTTCCTCGGCCTGCGTTCCATTCGGCCCGGCGACCGCCATTGCCACGCTGCCTACCGGCTTCGGCGAACGGCGGCTGCCCTGCGGCCCGGCGATGCCGCTCTCCGCGACGCCCCACGCGACACCGGTGGCCCGTCGAATGGCATCCGCCGTCGCCGAGGTCCACTGCGGACTGACGGCGCCGTGTTCGCGGGCTATCTCGCGGTCCATGCCGAGCACTTCCCACTTCGTCGGGCTGGAGTATGGCACCAGCCCGGCGTCGAACCATCGTGACGCACCGGGGACACTCAGCATTCGCGCGGAGATGAGTCCGCCCGCCGTGGTTTCAGAAACAGCGACCTTCTCGCCGCGGGCCATCAAGAGCTCGCCTACCTCTGCGGCGAGGACGTCGTCTTCGAGCGGGAATCGGCCAGTCTCGGTCATGTCGGCCACCTCCGGAGCGCAAGTCTACGCAGCCGAGGACCGTCGGTCTTCACCGGACGCGGCCGACGCCGCGGCTGTCTGATAAGCTCGGACCGATGGCGCGCCCCGTGGAGTTCGCTGAAGCCGAAGCACTGCTGGAGCAGGCGGAATTCCTCGATGCGCGGCCGCTGTGGTACTCCTCCAACTACGTGTACCTCTGCCAGATGTGCGGGCCTGGGGGCGAACAGCTCGCTGCGGTCTATAAGCCCCTGAAAGGCGAGAACCCGCTCTGGGACTTCCCCGACGGAGCCCTGTATCGGCGGGAGGTCGCGGCGTATCGGCTCTCGCGGCTGCTGGACTGGCCCATGGTCCCGCCGACGATCCCCCGCGATGGCCCACACGGCATCGGCTCCGTGCAGCTCTACGTTCAGCACGATCCGGAGTCACACTTTTTCGTTCAGCGCGAGATCCCGGATCTCCAGGACCAGCTGAAGCGCATGTGCGTCTTCGACGTCATCGCCAATAACGCCGACCGCAAGGGCGGGCACTGCCTGCTCGACGAGAGCGGCCGGATCTGGGGGATCGACCACGGCCTCTGCTTCCACGCACAGTACAAGTTGCGGAGCGTCATCTGGGACTGGGTGGGCGAACCGATCGGACAGACGCTGCTCGAGGACCTGGTCGCCGCGGGCGCGAAAATTCGCGAGCGAGGCGCGGACGCCGAGGCGTTTACTGAGATGCTCGCGCCCGGCGAAGAGCCGGCGCTCCTGCGGCGTATCGAGAAGCTCGTGGACGATGGCCGCTTCCCGCAGCCGGGCCCAAATCGCCACTACCCGTGGCCGATGGTCTAACGGACGGGTGGACGGTCCAGGATCCCACCTTCAGCATGGACCTCACGCGGGTTGAGCGGCTTCTGGCAGTGGGTACAGACGAGCGCCGGATCGGGCTCGAATCCGCATTCGTGCGTCAGGTGGACCGGTGGACCATCGGGACCGGCCTGCCACGTATCTCCCCAGACCATGAGCGAGATGAGAACGGGATAAAGCGCGAGTCCCTTGGGAGTAAGCCGGTACTCGAAGCGCTGCGGCCGGTCCTGGTACTGCCGACGCTCGAGGATGCCGTGATCCACGAGGCTCTGCAGCCGCGTGGCGAGCACGTTCCGGGCGATGCCAAGCCTGGCCTGGAAGTCATCGAAGCGGCGAACACCGTTGAATGCCTCTCGCACGAGCAGCATCGTCCACCACTCGCCCACGACTTCGAGCGTGCGCGCGATGGAGCATTGCATGTCGGCAAAGCTGGTTCGTCTCATGCCCTTAACGATACCACGTTCTGTGCTGCAACTGACTCCCCGGACCGCTGGTTCGAACTTGCCGCCGAACCCACGTAAGCTTTCGCCATACGTACGCGGCCCCGTTGCAGCGCCGCCTATTCCGCCGATTGGAGTGAAGGATGCCCAACGATCCCCGACAACACAGCAGAGTCATGGTCGATGGGCCTGACAGGGCGCCCGCGCGCTCCTACTTCAAGTCGGTGGGTTTCACGACCGATGACCTCAAGAAGCCGCTGGTCATGGTCGCGCACTCGTGGATCGGCACCATGCCGTGCAACTGGAATCAGCGAGCCCTAGCCCAGCAGGTGATGGCAGGCGTTCGCGCAGCGGGCGGCACCCCGATGGAGGTCAACACGATCTCCATCAGCGATGGCATCTCCATGGGCACCGAGGGCATGAAGGCATCGCTCGTCAGTCGCGAAGTGATCACCGACTCCATTGAACTGGCGGCCATCGGCTATTCCTTCGACGCCCTCATCATCATCGTTGGATGCGACAAGACCATTCCCGCGGGAGCGATGGCGCTCGCTCGGCTCAACCTCCCGGGCGTGCTCCTCTACAGCGGTTCGATCGCCCCTGGCGTTCTCGACGGCAAGGACCTGACCATCCAGGACGTCTTCGAGGGCGTCGGGTCCCACGCAGCCGGCCGGATCACGGATGCGCAGCTGGAGGCGATCGAAAACGCCGCCTGCCCCGGCGCCGGGGCGTGCGGGGCTCAGTACACGGCCAATACGATGGCGATGGTTTCGGAGTTCATTGGCCTCGCGCCGATGGGCAGCGGCACCGTCGGAGCGACGGACCCCCGGAAGGACAACGTCGGCGTACGCGCGGGCGAGCTCGTCATGGATGTGTTGCGGCGCGGTCAGCTTCCGCGCGACATCCTCACCCGCGAGGCGTTGGAAAACGGCATTCGCGCGGCCGCCGCCACGGGCGGCTCGACAAACGTCGTCCTCCACCTCATGGCCATCGCAAACGAGGCGGGCGTCAAGCTCAATATCGACGATTTCGACAAGATCAGCGAAGACACGCCGTTGATCGGCGACCTCCGCCCCGGCGGACGTTATGTTGCGCTTGACCTCGACCGCGCCGGCGGCACGCGCCTTGTCGCCAAACGTCTCCTCGACGCCGGCAAGCTGAACGGAAACGTCGCAACGGTGAGCGGCCGCACGATCGCGGACGAAGCGGCCCTCGCCCAGGAAACGCCCGGGCAGGACGTCGTAGTACCACCGGAGAACGCGCTGAAGGCCACCGGCGGGCTGGTGATCCTCAAGGGCAACCTCGCGCCGGATGGCTGCGTCATCAAGGTTGCCGGGCACGAACGGCTCCAGCACCGCGGCCCGGCCAGGGTGTTCGAGCGCGAGGAAGATGCGTTCGCGGCCGTCTCGCGCCGGGAAATCCACGCCGGTGACGTGGTCGTTATTCGAAACGAGGGCCCGAAAGGCGGGCCCGGGATGCGCGAGATGCTCGGTGTGACGGCAGCGCTCGTAGGCGAGGGGCTGGGCGAAAGCGTCGCCCTCCTGACTGACGGCCGCTTCAGCGGCGCGACACGCGGGCTCATGGCCGGCCACGTCGCCCCGGAGGCGGCGGTCGGCGGGCCAATCGCACTCGTGCAGGAAGGCGACACGATCAGCTTCGATATTCCCGCGCGACGCCTCGATGTGGAAGTGGACGAAGCCGAGCTCGCACGGCGGCGGCAGGCATGGAAACCGCTGCCCGCCAACTACGCCACCGGTGTATTCGCGAAGTACGCCCGGAGCGTTTCCAGCGCCTCCGAGGGCGCGGTGACCAGTTAGCCTACCGGTAGAGGTGGAGGTCGCATGACTACGACGCCCCAGGGTAGCGACGATGGCCAGCAACGCGCCCCCGACACGGCGGCAACGCTGGCGGAGGCGAGCACGGCCACCGCGGCAGCCGGCGTTCCGAAGCTCCCGTTCGACCTCCAACAAAACGAGTACGTGATCCTCTTCACCCGCCGCCACTGGGTGTATCTCTGGCCACGGCTCGTCTTTCACGCTCTGGTGGGACTGGTGCCGGTCGTGATCCTGCTGATCTTCGTCCAGCCCGGCAGCCTGGGAGGGAACATCCTTGGCATCATCGAGCTCATTTGGCTCGGCTACTGGGCGATGCGGGCGTTCTTCGACTGGTACTCGTACAAGCACGACATCTGGGTCGTCACCAACCAGCGCATCATCGACGCCATCAAGCCGAATCTCATCCGCAGTCGATTGGCGTCGGCTGACCTCGTCGACGTCGAGGACATCGCCGTCGAACAGCAGGGACTGCTGCCGACGCTGTTCCACTTCGGGAGCGTTCGCTGCCAAACGGCCGGCGAACGTCCGAACTTCACGCTGACGGGCGTGTCCCGCCCCACGCGCATCCTGGCGGTGGTCGACGCCGCCCGCGATGCTGCGCGGCGAGACACGAGGGCCGGTTGGCGGTAGCCGGCCCTTAACCCGCCGTTTCGCGTGCCCGGCCGGAGCAGTAGCGTGGAGCCATGCAACGCCGGTCGCTGTTGAAGGCGGGTGCAGTAATGGCGGCGGCGGCGCCGTTCTTCCGTAACGCTGTGCAGAACGTCGGCGCGCCGGGCCATCCGTCGGCCGCCGCCGAGCCGCAACAAACGTTCCGATTGCTCGTGCCCCAGGTCGCGCAGGACGGGCCGCCGGCGCAGTTCAGCGTGTCGGCACTGCAGGCTTACCAGGGCGGAGCGCTCCGCGTGAACGTCAGCGGGGCGCGGAGCGGTACGGCGCGGGCGTTCGACCGCTTCTACCAGCTTGCGCCTGTTCCTGCGGGCCTCGCTGGCTTCGTGGGCTTCGGCACCGAGGATCCTCCCGGCGACACCATTCTCAGCGTTGACGTGGTCGACAACCGGGGTTTGTCTGTCGCGAGTTCCTGGCTCATCACCATCCTGAAGACGCAGTGGACGGTGGACTACATCACCATTCCGCCGCCCGATCCCAACGCGCCCCCGCCCCCGCCGGGCCTCGTCGATGAGCAACCGCGTTTGAACGAGCTCTACAGCCACGTGACGGAGCGCAAGTGGCGCGACAACTGGATGGCTCCGCTGCCACTGCCGCTCAACGTGAGCGGCTACTTCGGCGAACAACGCTCGTTCAACGGCGGACCCGTCCAGGGACACCACGGCGGCACCGACCTCGCCGCAGACGAGGGCACCCCCATCTTTGCAACGAACGACGGGGTGGTTGTAATGGCCGACCGTGTCCTCAACCGCGGAAACTGCGTCGTAGTCGACCACGGCAGCGGCGTCTTCTCCTGTTACGGACACCAATCCGAGATGAAGGTCCAGGTCGGGCAGGCCCTCGCGCAGGGCGAAACGCTGGGACTGGTTGGGACGACGGGTCTGTCGACCGGTCCCCATCTCCACTGGGAGATCTCGGTTGGCGGGATCCTCGTCGATGGTCTTCGCTGGTTGGACGGGACCCAGGGTTTCTAAGCCGCGGTCAAGGTCAATCGGAGCACCTGTGGCGTCGCGGCCACCGATGTGCGATTCTTTTCACAATCGGTGGCGGCCCTGGGGTCGCGATTCGCTGACAGCTCCGGGAAAGGCGCCACGTCGTCCGGGATGAAGCTCGCCCAACGCCTCGCTTTCGCAACATTCGCCCTCACGGTCGTGCTGGTGGGCATTGGCGCCTACGTGCGCGCCACGGGATCCGGGCTCGGCTGCCCGGATTGGCCCACCTGTCACGGCGGAGTCGTCCCGCCGGGCACCCGCCACTCCCTCATTGAGTTCTCGCACCGCTTTACGGCTTCGGTCGTCGGGCTGCTCGTGATCGCGACGGCCGTGGCGGCGTGGAAGTACTACCGGCACGTACCGGCGGCGATTTGGGCCGGGACAATCGCGGTGCCGCTCGTCGGATTCCAGGGAATCCTCGGGGCCATCACCGTGAAACGTGAACTGCCTCCGGAAGTCGTCGCCACCCACCTGCTGACGGCCATGCTCGTCCTCGGCTTCGAACTCGTGACCTTCTTCGCCATGTACCTCGAAGACCCGGACCACCGGGAGCGGCTTGAAAACGTGGCGCAGGCCCCGCGTTTGCAGGGTCTCCTCGCGATAGCAGCATCAGTCTGGCTCGCGGGCGTCATGTGGATCGGCGGCTATATGGCCGAAAGCGGCGCGAGCACCGCGTGCAGTGGTTGGCCCACCTGCAACGGCTCTGTCCTGCCCGCGAACGACCACCAGGAGATCATCCACATGGTCCATCGTTACGTGGCCGGACTGCTGGTGTTCTTCGTCGCCGGGGTAATCTGGGCCATTTGGCGGCACCGGGATGCGCTCTTCTGGGCGAAGCCGGTTGCGTTTGCGCTGGGCGGGCTGTATGCACTGCAGGTCATGGTTGGAGCATTCAACGTCTGGTACACATTCCCCGACTGGCTCACGGTCGCACACACCGTGATCGCGAGCTGCGTGTGGGCCAGCCTCGCCACGACCATGATGCTCACGTTTTACGCACCGGCCCGGGAACGCGCGCTGCACGTTGCCGGCGCGAGGGTGACCGCGTGACCACTGCCGAAGCGATCGCGCTGAGCCGTCCGCAGTGGATGGCCACGGTCCGCAACTACATCTCGCTCACGAAGCCGGGCATCATCGTGCTCCTGCTCATCACGACGGTGCCCGCGATGATGGTCGCCGATCGTGGCTGGCCGGGGACGTGGCTGGTGCTCGCCACGCTCATTGGCGGCACCGTTTCGGCGGCGGGCGCGAACACGATCAACTGCTGGTACGACCGGGACATCGACGCGGTGATGCGCCGCACGCAGAGCCGGCCACTCGTCACCGGCGCGATCGCCCCGCGGAACGCGCTGATCTTCGGCATCTTCCTGGGCGCTGCGTCGTTCCTGTTCCTTTGGGCGGCGACGACGTTCGCGGCAGCGTGCCTTTCGCTCTCCGCCCTGCTGTTCTACGTCTTCATCTACACGATGTGGCTGAAACGCCGCACGCCCCAGAACATCGTCATCGGCGGCGCGGCCGGTGCGTTTCCCCCGATGGTCGGCTGGGCGGCGGTCACGGGCGGGCTGTCTCTTGCTCCGCTGGTGATGTTCGCGATCATCTTCTTCTGGACGCCCGCCCACTTCTGGGCACTCGCGCTGCGGGTGAAAGGCGACTACGAAGAAGCCCACGTGCCCATGCTCCCCGTCACCCACGGCGCGCCCTACACGCGCATCCAGGTGCTGCGTTACGCGGTCCTGACGCTGGTGGTGAGCCTACTCCTCGGTCCCGCCGGGGAACTGAGCTGGATTTACCTGCTCGTCGCGGCGGCGGCGGGCATCGCCTTCGTTGCCTTCGCCTTCGAACTCTGGGCGAAGCCAGCCGCGACGTCGCCCATGAAGCTGTTCACGTACTCGCTCGTCTACCTCGCCGTCGTGTTCGTGGCGATGGGCCTCGACGCGCTCCTCATCTGACGCTCATCCGAACAGCGGCGGCGTTGCCGCGCGATCCCATGCCCCGGCTATGGCTCAACGCTAGGAGCGGGAGACCACCGCGCCGGGACCATGTTCCGCAGCCGCTGCCCGCGCCTCGTCACGTTCCCGAGCAAGGCGGCGATCGACCCGCTTCGCCTCTCGCTCGTCGTACTTCACCCAGCTGTAGGCGATCACTGCGAGTGAGATGAGGAAGGCCATGTCGCCGCACACCCACATGATCACGCCGGCGTAGGCCTGGTCGGTAGCGGGGCTTGGGCCCCAGGTGCGTGTCACAGTCGCGTAGTGCGGGAAGATGATGCGCTCGGCGCCGTACACCGATACCCCGAGAAAGGAGTTCTGCGGCATCTGGAGGAACACGTAGAGCATTCGCACCGGATGGTTGAATCGCCAGGGAGAGGGCTCGGCCGAGACCACCGGCCACCAGAAGAGCAGCGCGATGACGATGTAGATCGTGTGCTCGAGGCGATGCCACCAGAGGTTCTCGAGCGCCACATTGAACAGTGGCGAGTAGTGCGTAATCCACATCGCAAGGGCCAGCAATCCCCACGCCAGCACCGGGAAGGAAACGGCCTTCACCACCCGGCTGTGGAGAATAGGGAGCATGACCTCCCGGCGCACGCGCGGGGTCGCCGCCCGCAGCGCGAGCGTAATCGGCGTGCCAAGGAGCAGCAGCGGGGCCGCAACCATGATGATCAGCATGTGCTGGACCATGTGCACCGCGAAAAGGTCGGTGTCGTATCGCGCGATGGGCGAGGCCAGGGCGAGCACCATCGCCCCCATGCCCGCGAAGAAGTACGCGATGCGGCGGCGCGGATACGGCGACCGCGGATGCAGGCGGTTTACGCGCTGCACGCCCGCGATGTAGAGCCATGAGACCAGTGCCGCCGGTATGAGGAAGAGCGGATCGAGTTCCCAGCCCGTCACGAGCGTCATTGCAGACGGCTGTGGCGACGACGGGCCGTGGGCGAGCGCCACGGCCGGCGTGAGCGCTGCCCCGAGAGCGGCGCCGACGGCCAGAACTTGCGAGCGACGGGGGAGGCGACAGCGCATCGGAGCGAGGCCAGTGTCGCATAGGGCGACGATGTACACGAACGCTCGCCTCCTTGCCGGCCGGGCGACTTTACCGCGGTTTATCGGCTGGTCCAGGGACGGCACGGCCGACCCTGACCGAAGCATGAATTGGCGGCACGAGTAAGGACTTTTGCGTTCCTTGACAGGGTCCGGGGCCGAGGATATAACTCGATTGCGACGCCGTTCACAACCGAAATCGGCAGGTATAACCGTGCCTCCGAGCGGCGGTCAGGCCTCGTGGAGGGGAGCCAGAGGAATGCGTTTTTCCCGGATGCGTCGGCCGCTCGGCCGGTCCGTCGTCATCGTCGCGGTCGCCCTCCTGGCCTTGCTTTCCGTTAGCTGCTGCTTTTGCCGCAGAAGGACAGCCCACAGCCATCACCAAAGAAGCGGACAAGATGCACAACCTGTATCTGTTCGTGGTCGCGATGGGCGCTGCGGTTTTCGTGCTCGTCGAAGGCGCTCTCATCTTCGCGATCGTTCGCTATCGCCGGAAGAACGACGAGCTGCCGGCACAGACGCACGGCTCCACGCTCATCGAATTCCTCTGGACCGGTATCCCGGTCGTCATCGTCATCGCCCTCTTCACCTACTCGATCATTGTTCTTCGCGATGTGGAACACCCGGAGAACAAGAACGATCTAACGGTCGGCGTCGAGGCGTTCCAATTCCAGTGGATCTTCCACTACGACATGAGCGACCTCGGGCCAAGCTCCGACCACAGCAAGCAGGGAACGTTCCAGATCACCGGAACCGCCGCGAAGGAACCGACGCTCGTCATTCCCGTCGGTGAGCCGGTGGAGTTCACGCTCAAGTCAGACGATGTGATCCATTCGTTCTACGTCCGGAACTTCCTGTACAAGCTCGACGTCATTCCCGGCCGCGACAACAAGTTCACTGTTACGCCGAACAAGACGGGGAGCTACATCGGACAATGCGCTGAACTGTGCGGGCTCAATCACGCCCTCATGCGGTTCAACGTAGAAGTGGTCGATCGACCGACATTCGATAAATGGGTCGCGGACCAGGCGGCCGCGGTGAAAGTGGCCCAGCAGCCGTAGGGGCGCTGGGGGGAACGTAGCAAGCGCGCGGGCGACCGCGTAGGGGGGTCGTTCGCGGCCCGAGGGAGGAACCATGGCAACCATCGCCGCCCCGAAGCCTGTCGGTTATGAACGCCCGGCTGTCCTCGACTGGCTCACAACCGTCGACCACAAGAAGCTCGGCATTCTCTACCTCTACACGACGATGTTCTTCTTCGCCGTGGGCGGGGTGCTCGCCCTCCTCGTGCGCACCCAGCTTGCCGTCGCCGACAACAACTTCGTCAGCAACCACGCCTACAACCAGATCTTCACCATGCACGCCTCGGCGATGCTGTTCCTGTTCGTCATCCCCGTCTGGGCGGGCTTCGGCAACTACATCGTCCCGCTCCAGATCGGCGCGGCCGACATGGCCTTCCCACGCATCAACGCACTCTCGTTCTGGCTGGTGCCCCCCGCTGGCCTGATTATGTTCAGCGGCTTCCTCGTGAGCGGCGGTTCGGCCGCCGCCGGGTGGACTGCCTACAGCCCGCTCGCCCGCACGGCCGGCACCGGCATGGACCTCTGGATCATCGCCGTCCTCCTTCTCGGCATTTCGTCCACGATTGGCGCCGCCAACTTCCTGGTGACCATGTTCCGCATGCGCGCACCCGGAATGACCATGTTCCGCATGCCGATCTTCTGCTGGACCGTGCTCGTGACGGCCGTCCTCCAGCTCCTGGCCACGCCGGTGCTTGCCTCGGCGCTGTCCATGCTCTTCATCGACCGCAACTTCGGCGGCGGGTTCTTCGATCCCAACAACGGCGGCAACGCCGTGCTGTGGCAGAACGTCTTCTGGTTCTACTCGCATCCCGCTGTCTACATCATGATCCTTCCCGGCATGGGCATCGTCTCCGAGATCCTGCCCGTGTTCTCGCGCAAGCCGCTGTTCGGCTACAAGGCGTTCGTCTTCGCCACGATGGGCATCGGCGGCCTGGGCTTCAGCGTCTGGGCCCACCACATGTTCACCACCGGCGCGGTCCTGAAGCCATGGTTCGGCTTCATGACCTTCATGATCGGCGTGCCGACGGGCGTCAAGATCTTCAACTGGCTGGGCACGCTCTGGCGCGGCTCCATCACCTTCGATCCGCCCATGCTGTTCGCGCTCGGGTTCATCAGCATGTTCCTCATCGGCGGCATCAACGGCACCTTCAGCGCGGCCGTGCCCGTCGACTTCGCTATCCACGACACGTACTTCGTGGTGGCCCACATCCACTACGTGCTGTTCGGCGGGAGCGTGTTCGCCGTCTTCGGCGGCCTCTACTACTGGTTCCCGAAGATCTGGGGGCGCCGTCTCAACGACCGCCTGGGGCAGATTCACTTCACGCTGATGTTCATCGGCTTCAACACGACGTTCTTCCCGATGCACCTGCTCGGGCTGGACGGGATGCCGCGCCGCATCGCCACCTATTCCAGCGCACGCGGTTGGGACACGCTCAACTCGATCGCAACCGCCGGGGCGTTCATCATCGCCACCTCCATGATCCCGTTCATCATTGCCGTCATCGCGGCGTTCCTGCGGCCTAAGGACCAGCCGAACGACCCATGGGAAGGGAACACGCTCGAGTGGGCGACGACATCGCCCCCGCCGGTCCATAACTTCGACGAGATTCCGGAAATCCACTCCGAACGGCCTCTGTTCGACCTGCGGCACGGCATCGCAGGCGAGCACGGAGCCCTGCCTGCCACCAGCAGCCACTAAGCGACGAACACCAGGGGACAACATCGATGGCAGCACACGCACCGGCGAAACCGCAGGCAGAGCCTCTAACGAATGGGATGCTCGGGTTCATCCTGTTCATCGCGTCGGAGGTCATGTTCTTCGGCGGCCTCTTCGCCGCTTACTTCATCGCACGCGCCGACTCGCCGCAGTGGCCGCCGACGGACCTGCTCAAGTCGTTGCAGGCCTCCGGCCAGATCGCTCCGGATGTTGAGCTCCACCTCGAACGGCTGCTGCCGTCGATCGCGACAGCACTGCTCATTACGAGTTCCGTGACAATGCAGTGGGCGGTGTTCCAGATTCGCAAGGGGAGCCGGACGGGTCTCGTCTGGGGACTCTTCATCAGCATCGTGCTAGGCCTCGTCTTCCTCTCGATGCAGATGTACGACTACTCGCAGCTGCCATTCCGCGCGAGCGACACGATCTTCGGCACAACGTTCTTCACGCTCACCGGCTTCCACGGCGCTCACGTTGCCGGCGGCGTCATCTTTCATGAGCGTTTGCCTCGTCCGTGCCCTCGGCGGGCAGTTCTCCTCCGAGCACCATGAGGCAATCGAGGCCGCCTCTCTCTACTGGCACTTTGTCGACGTGGTCTGGATCGCACTCTTCACGATCCTCTACATCGTTCCCACCTAATTCATCGTCACCGCGGGGAGACAGCACGAATGAACGAACACAACAGCGAACACGGCGAGCACGGGGAGGTCCATCTACCTGACCCGAGCGTCTGGCCGCTGATTGTTGGTCTCGCCGCCCTGCTCATGGGTCTCGCCCTCGTCTACTGGACGCGCGACCGCCAGAGCAACTTCTCGGGTCCGCTCCTCGGCGCCGGCGTCCTTGGCGTGCTCATCGCCGCGTTCGGCTGGGCCTACGAAGACGGCCGCATGAAGCGCAAAGCGGAAGCGCACGAGCTGACGACGCGCCGCAACGCCCGCTTCACGCAGGTGCTCACATTCGGCATCGCCGAGGGCCGCCTCGGAGCGGCGCGCAGCGGCGGAATCCTCTCTGCCATGGAGACCTCGGACAGCGCGCTGCGAGACCTCGCCGGCTTCCAGGACATGCGCATCATCGCTGCCCCTGCCGAAGCAGGCCCCTCACAGGTGCTCGTCGAAACCACCTGGTCCGACCGCGAGGGCCTCGCAACCTACGAAGAGACGCGCGCGACCCTGCTCGACATGGTCGCCCAACACCCCGACGACGTGGTGCCTGGCTCGGTCCAGGTGTTCGACATGGAAGTCGTGCGCGATACGAAGGACATCGGCTTTCGCTTCGGCATGGGCGCGGCGACGGCTGTGTTCGCGTCACTTGCCGTTGGCGGCCTCATGCTGGGCGCTGGCCTCACCGCATTCCAGAAGGAAAGCACCGCAGCCGCGACGGTCACCCCGGGCGGGAACGGCGGCGGCACCGACACGTCGGTTATCACCGCGACCGACAACCACTTCAGCACGAACGCACTCGTGGCGCCGCCGAACACGAAGGTCTCGTTCACGCTGAAGAACACTGGCAAGTCGATCCACAACCTGCACTTCTATGACAAGCAGGGCGGCCAGACGCTCGCCGACGGCGCGGGCTCGACGGATACGACCGTGCCGAGCGGAACCTCGGATACCCTCACCTTCACGACCCCGGCCGCCGGGACGTACTACTTCCAGTGCGACTTCCATCCGACCGAAATGAACGGCGTGCTCACCGTAAAAGAGGGCGCGCCCGTTCCGGGTCCGAGCGGCGGGGCTACCACGGGTGGCTCAACCGCTCCAGCTGCTGGTGGGCTCGCGCTAACAGCGACGGACAACAAGTTCGACAAGACGACCCTCAGCGCGCCTAACGGCCCTGTCACCGTCAACTTCACGAACGCCGGCAAGACGCCGCACGACCTGCACTTCTACGACAAGAAGGGCGGCCAGACGCTTGCCACCGGCTCCGACGGGCAGCAGATCGTTTCGCCGGGCAAGAGCGAGACGCTCACGTTCACCCCACCAGGGCCGGGAACGTACTACTACCAGTGCGACTTACACCCCGACCAAATGAACGGTGTATTCACCGTCCAATGACAAGAAGCCCGGCGATGTTCGCCGGGCTTTTCCGTGGCACCCGCAACACTGCTATTCGAACGCGCCGTCCGCAAGGAGTTCGATGAACTCCTCTTCCGTGAGCCCGATCAGGTCGCGGTAGACGTACTCGTTGTCTTCGCCGAGTAGCGGCGCCGCCTTGGTCAGGACCGCCGGTGTCTTCGACAGGCGGAACGAGGGGCCGTCGTACGTGCGCGCGCCCATCACCGGATGGTCCAGCGTCCAGTAGTGGCCGCGGTGCTTGAGCTGGGGGTCGGCATGCACGTCCTCGGGCGTTTGGACGATGCCGCAGGGCACGCCGAACGACTGCATGTGGTACATCACTTCCGTCGTCGTGAACTTGCGGATGGGCGGTGTATCGAAGCCCTCTTCCGTGTAGTACTCGGACTCGCCATCGAGGCGCGTGAAGTCTTCGAACCAGTACGAAAGGTGCCGGTCGATCTCGGCCTGCTCGTTGAGCCGCTGCCACCGCCGGCGCATCCGGTCCATGTCGCACCACTCCGGGCGGCCAAGGGCGGCCTTGAGCGCCTCCCAGTGCTTTTCCGTCGCACAGGCGAGCACGATGTAGCGGCCGTCGCGGCAGCGATAGCAGCCGTGCGGCGCCGCTTCCGCATCCCGGTTGCCCAACCGGATCTGGTCGTGGCCGTTCGCCGTCCAGTCGAGGATGGCGGTCCCGAGGCCGTGTACGGCCGCTTCCATCTGGCCGAAGTCGAGGTATTGTCCCACTCCGGTGCGGCGCCGGTAGTCGAGCGCTGCAATCAGTGCGATCGTTGCGATGTGGGGCACGAGGAAGTCCGTGTAGGCGATCCCGGTCCCGATGGGCTCGGCGTCCGGCCAACCGGTGAGGTGGTTGTAGCCTGAAGCGGCCTGGAGCACGTGACCGTAGCCCATGTAGCTCGCCCACGGCCCGGTCTGCCCGTAGAGCGGCATCGAAATCATGACGAGGTCAGGCCGGACCACGCGCAGCGACTCGTAGTCGAGCCCATAGCGCGCCATGATCCCGGGCGTGAACGACTCCGTCACCACGTCGCATTCGGCGATGAGACGCTTCACGAGCTCGGGCCCACGGGCGTGCTTCAGGTCGACGGACATGCACAGCTTCGAGCTGTTGAAGTTCGCGTAGTAGCCGGAGTTATTGAGGTCCGGGCGATCGTCGACGAACGGCCCGACGCGCCGCAGCGTCTCCGGGTACGTGCTGGACTCGATGCGGATGACCTCAGCGCCGTGGTCGGCCAGGTACTTCGAGACGGTTGGCCCAACGCCCACCCAGGCAAAGTCGGCGACCCGCAGGCCGGCGAACGGCTTCTTCAGTTCAGCCACGCTAAATCACCATCTTCAGCTTCAGCCGGCGAAGCTCGGCTTCGTCGACCCCGAGCATCTCGCCGTAGACCTGTTGGTTGTGCTCGCCGATGTGTGGGGCGCGTCCGCGCTGCTTCCACGGCGTCTCGCTCAGCTTGAAGGGCGCTCCGGGGTAGATGAAGGACTCGCCAAGGTCTTCGTGCAGGACCCTCACCCAGTAGTCCCGCCCGGCGAGGTGCTTGCTGTCGACGATTTCGCGGGGGCTGAACACGGGCGCCCAGCCGGCGTTGCGCGCCTGCGCCTCCGCGACGAGGTCTTCTTTCTTCCGCGTCCGGCAGAATGCGGCGAGCGTGTCCTCGACATAGCGGCGCTCTTCCGGTGTGAGGGGTGTGAGCGTCGAGAGTTTCTGACGCCACTTCGGCGAGCGTCGAGGCCGCGCGCCTCGCCGGATTCGGCAAGCCAGTCGATCATGGCCTCGGCGCCGAGGCCGATGAGCCCGCCGGCCTGCAACGCCGTGATCCAGCCGTCTGCAGTCTCGAAGAGGTAGCGCGCCCCGAGCTGGCCTTCTTTCGCCGCCGGATTGCTCCAGGCGCCCCGGAACACGCCCGGTCCGCTTGCGTTGACGTGCCGGATGTCCCACGTTGCCTGCGTGTTGTCCATCGCGTTGGACATCGCCTCCTGCATGGAGGCGTCCACGTGCTGACCCACACCGTCGTTCACACCGCGTGCGTAGAGGGCAATCATGGCGCCCACGGCCGCCTGGAAGTTCACCTGCGCGAACGCCTGCGGCGCTGTGGTGCGCACGGGCCCGTGCTCGGGGTCGCCGTTCAGCCCCATGTGCCCGCCCATCGCCGAACCGACGATGTCGGTCGCCTCGAAGAGCGCGTACGGCCCGGATTGCCCGAAGTTCGTGACGCTGACGTGGACCAGCCCGGGGTTGAGCTCCGAGAGCGACGGATAATCGAGCCCGTACTCCTTCGCGAGCCCCGGCCGGAACGTCTCGACGATGATGTCGGCGCCAGCGACCAGCCGGCGGGCGAGGTCGCGGCCCGCTTCAAGCCGCAGCTCACATGTGACCGACCGTTTTCCGGCATTCATGGTCCACCAGTAGATGCTTGTGTCGGGACCGGCTTCGCCTTTGAAGAACGGGCCATGCTGGCGCGTCGGATCCCCGTCGCGCGGTTCGACCTTGATCACGTCCGCTCCGAGTTCCCCCAGCAGGCGGGCGCAAAGCTGGCCTTTCTCGTCAGCGAAATCGAGTACGCGGTAGCCGGCAAGCGGCCCGGTAGGGTGGGCTTCGGGTACCGGCGGAGCATCAGTGGCCATCAGCGTTGTTGTACCCGCTCGGCTCGCGTGGTTCAAACCGCCGGCCGAACGAAGCTCCGGCCCACGACGTCGAACGCTGCCGGCGAATCGCCCAGTTGGCCGTCGAGTCCGTCGGCTATCCGCTCCAGCAAGCCGCCGAGGCCCCAGCGCTTCTCCGCCGATACCAGGGCCACGTTCGGAGGAGGCGCTCCGGCAGCGTTGATGACGGCGCGCGCTTCGTCGAAGTGCTCGACGCGCCGTCCTTCGTCATCCCGAAGCAGGTCGACCTTGTTCAGCACGAGGAGCGTCGGCCGCTCGGCGACCCCGAGCTCGGCCAGCGTCTTCTCGACGGCCTGCGTGTGCTCGAACGCATGGGGGTGCGCGATATCGATCACATGGAGCAGAAGGTCCGCCTCGGTCAGCTCCTCCAGCGTCGCCCGGAATGCCGCCACGAGGTCCGTCGGCAGCTTCTGGATGAACCCCACCGTGTCGGTGAGGAGCACCACTTCGCCGCTCGTCAGGCGCAGCCGGCGCGTAATGGGATCGAGCGTCGCGAAGAGCTTGTCTTCGGCGAGTACATCTGCCCCCGAGAGCGCCCGCATGAGCGTCGACTTGCCGGCGTTCGTATAGCCGACCAGGGCCACGACGGGGACGTTGTTGCGCGCGCGGTTGCGGCGGTACAGCCCGCGCTGCGTCCGCACGTCTTCGAGATCGTGCTTGATCCGGCTGATACGGGAACGGATGAGCCGCCGGTCCGTCTCGATCTGGGTTTCGCCGGGGCCGCGGGTGCCGATGGCGCCCTCCATGCGCTCGAGGTGCGACCACTGGCCCGCCAGGCGCGGCAACAGGTACTGCATCTGCGCCAGCGCAACCTGGAGGCGGCCCTCCCGCGTGTGCGCCCGCGTGGCGAAGATGTCCAGGATCAGCGCCGTTCGGTCAATGACCTTCGTCCCCAGCGCTTTTTCGAGATTGCGTTGCTGCGACGGCGACAACTCGTCGTCGAAGATGACCACGTTCGCCTGTGCATCACGGCGTGCGGCGGCGACTTCATCGACCTTGCCTTTGCCGATGTACGTCGCGGCGTTCGGCTGATCCATCTTCTGGATGGCCGTGCCCACGACCTCCGCCCCGGCTGTCCTGGCCAGCTCGCCCAGTTCCGCCGCGGATTCTGCGGCAGGGAACAGGGAGCCGTGCACGTCCGCCGCAACGAGGTAGGCGCGGTCGATAGTCGGGGCGGTGGAGTGAAGATGGGACATGCGGCCGGCTAGCAACGCGCGCCGGACGCCGAATCTATCCGGCGCCGTGCATTGAGGGCGAAGTCGTTGGCCGCGAACTGGTCGGTCGTCACGTAGCCATGATAGCAAGCCGTCAAGCGGCGCACGTGTCAGAGCCCCTTCCACGCCGCCAGGCGCTTCAGGCCTTCTTCCATCCGGTCATCCGGCGTGGTTACGCTCAGGCGAATGTACCCCTCGCCATTCGCGCCGTAGCCACGGCCGGGGGTCACCACGACCGAGCAATCCTCGATCAGGCGGGCGGCGTAGTCGGCACTCGTGACGCCGGCGGGAAGCTTCGCCCAGACGTAGAGGGAGGCCTTCGGCACGTCGACCTCCAGCCCGATGCCCCGAAGCGCCTCAACCATGCGATCGCGTCGTCGCTGGTAGATCGCGTTGTGCTCGTCGATGCAGTCCTGCGGCCCGTAGACGGCTTCGATGGCCATCCGCTGGATCGCCTGGGGGATACCGCTGTCGATGTTCGACTTGACGCGCATGAGCGCATCGACCATCTGCGCGTTACCCACCACCATGCCGATCCGCCAGCCCGTCATGTTGTAGACCTTCGACCACGAGTTGAACTCGAGCGCCACGTCCCGCGCCCCGGGAACCTGGAAGATCGAGACCGGCTTGTAGCCGTCGTACGCGACATCGCAGTACGGGTTGTCGTGCATGATCGCGACGTCGTACTGCTTGGCCCAGGCGACCGCGCGCTCGAAGAACCCGATGTCCGCGATCGCGCCGGTCGGGTTGTTGGGGTAGTTGAGCCAGATCAACCTGGCCTTGCGCGCGACGTCGGCGGGGATCGCGTCGAAATCGGGTTTCCAGCCACCTTCGCGCGTGCAGGGCAGCTTGTAGCTTTCGCCGCCAGCGAACATCGTCCCGACCTCGTAGACGGGATAGCCCGGGTCCGGGACGAGCGCCACGTCACCGGGATCGATGAAACAGAGGGCGACGTGGCCGATGCCTTCTTTCGAGCCGATGAGCGGGAGCGTTTCTTTCTGCGGGTCGAAGGAAACTTCGAAGCGTCGCTTGTAGAAATCGGAGATTGCCTGGCGGAGCTCGGGAAGGCCCTCGGACTCCGGATAGCGATGGTTCACCGGCTCGTCGGCGGCGCGATGCAGCGCATCCATGATGTGGGCCGGCGTCGGGATGTCGGGATCGCCGATGCCGAACGTCACGATGTCGTGGCCTTCCGCGCGCTTGGCGGCGATCTTCTTGGAGATTTCGGCGAAGAGATACGGAGGCAGGGCCTCGACGCGTCGTGCGAGCTGCATGTGGTTTCCTGGTTAGAGTTGGTGGCTCCGCTGTCGGTATCGGCGCCGAGTTCGAACGGTGGTGCCGGCGTCTTTCGGAACGATGCTGATAGTACCATCAACCTCCAAGACAGCCAGCGCCACATCTTCCACACCGCCGATCCCGTGCTCGCGAATCGCCTGCAGCAGGTCATCGATATCGACGCCCTCGTGGTGCAGCGTACGGTCGATGACCTGCCCGTCTGACACGAGCACCGCCGGTTGGCCCTCCACCAGTTCGCGGAGCCACGGAACGCGCCCACGAACTTTGCTCACGCCGTAATTGGCCACCAGCAGTGTCAGTGCGGCGATCAGACCCCCGGTGACTGACGTGTCCGGGCCAACCATTGCATTCTGCACCGCGTTTGCGATGAGCAGGATGATGACCAGGTCGAACGGCGTCATCTGGCCGATCTGGCGTTTGCCAAAAAAGCGGAACCCGGCGATGAGCGCGGCGTAGACGATGGCAGTCCGCGCCACGACCTCCCACCACGTCACGTCGAGGTCGAACAACCGCCCTACCCGCTCAGTCTTCCAGCCACTCGCCGTCGAAGACGCGAGCCGTCGGCCCAGTCATGAAGACCGAGCCACGGCCATCCCACTCCAGCACCAAATCGCCGCCAGGCAGCGAATCGACGATGCGGTCGCCGGTGAAGCCACGGAGTCGAGAGGCAGCGCAGACGGCCGAGGCACTCGTCCCGGAGGCGAGCGTAATGCCAGCGCCGCGTTCCCACACGCGGTGGCGCACGTGGCCCTCGCCCAGCACCTGAACGACCTGGAAGTTCACACGCCGCGGGAACAATGGATGGTTCTCAACGAGCGGCCCGATGCGCTCCAGTGGGAACGTCTCAATCCCGGAGTCGACGTAGTGGATGGCGTGCGGGTTGCCCATGCTCACGAGCGTGAGCTTCAGATCGACTCCGTCGACTGTGACGGGGACGTCAATCGCAGGCCCGGGCCCTTCGACGTTGGCCGGCAGGCTCGAAGGCTCGAAGTTGGGCGCACCCATATCCACGCGAACGGCTGCGACGATGCCGTTCGCGCGCCGTAGTTCCAGCGTGAGCACGCCCGGCACCGGTTTCGACGGTGATGGACTGGGCGTCGGCCGGCACCATGCCTTCTTCGACGGCGTACCGCGCCAGGCAGCGGATCCCGTTGCCGCACATCTCCGCCTCGGAGCCATCCGCGTTGAAGATGCGCATCTGCAGGTCCGCCTTCGTCGACGGAAGCGCCAGGATCAACCCATCTGCGCCGATCCCGAAGTGGCGGTCGCTCACCCGACGGGCCAGATCCGGCCAGTCACGCTCGCCGTCGGGGCGGTGATAGATGTAGTCGTTGCCGAGCCCGTGCATTTTGGTGACGCGCATACGCACTAGTTAACCACAACGCCGGGCTGACCGGTGTCTCGGTGCCGTCCGCTCAGCCACGGCGCTCGCCCCGAATCGTATTCGTACAGGCGCCGGTGAAGATATTGGCCTCGAGTTCGATGTCGCCGGCTTCCCGTATCCAGCGGATGCGGGGATCATCTCGCCGGAACCACTGCAACTGTCGCCGTGCCAGCCGCCGCGTCGCCTGCTTCGTCTGCTCCACGGCCTCATCCAGCAGGAGCTCGCCGCGGAGGTGCCGCGCAATCTGGGCGTAGCCGATCGACGCCATGGACGACGCGTCAGGAGGAACTCCGGCTTCGAGCAGGTCCCGCACCTCAGCCACGAAGCCGTCGCTCATCATCTGGTCCACGCGGGTGCTGATCCGTTCGTCCAGGGTCGCCAGCGGAACGTCCACGCCAAAGAGGAGGAACTCGAAATCCGGTTTCCCCTTGGTTTGCCACGTGCTGATCGGCACGCCCGTGTGGTGATACACCTCCAGCGCCCGGACGACACGTCGCACATTGCGCGCGTCGAGCCGGTCGGCTGCTACGGGGTCGATTGCTCGCAGCCGCGAGTGCAGGGCCTCGGCCCCTTCGGACTCCGCGACCGCGGAAAGTTCGGCACGAAGCGACGCGTCCGGGGGCACCTCTGGCACGGTCCAGTTCTCGAGCAGCGCCCAGACGTACTGCCCCGTCCCTCCCACGAGCCACGCAAACGAATCCCGCGCCCAGATGTCCTCCAGCGCGGCGCGCGCGTCGCGCTGGTAGAGCGAGAGGCTGTAGGCATCCCGGGGATCGACGATGTCGAACAGGTGGTGCCGCACCAGCTTGCGCTCCGCGAGCGTCGGCTTGGCTGTGCCGATGTCCATTCCGCGGTACACCTGGCGGCTGTCGCCGTTCACTATCTCGCCGCCCAATTCCCGGGCGAGTGCCAGCGCGATGGCTGACTTGCCCGAGGCCGTGGGGCCGACAATCGCGATGAGTCGCCGAAGCATCAGCCGCTCGCAGCCGCCACGATTGCGAGGAACTGGTCGGCTTTCAGCGATGCGCCTCCCACCAGCGCGCCGTCAATGTCGGGCTGGGCAAGGAGTTCGCGAGCGTTTCCCGGGTTCACGCTGCCGCCGTACTGGATGCGAATGTCATCGGCCACCGCGCCTGCCAGCGACCGCAATTCGCCGCGAATGAAGGCGCAGGCGGCCTGGGCGACTTCCGGCGTGGCCGTCTCGCCCGTGCCAATGGCCCAAACCGGCTCGTACGCCACGGTGATGCGTGAGCTCACGGCGATGCCGGCGAAGCCCTCCCTGATCTGGCGGCGAAGTACTGTCTCCGTCGTCCCCGTCCGCCGCTCTTCCAGCACTTCGCCGACGCAGACGATGGGGTCGAGTGGCGAGGCGAGGATCGCGGCGAGCTTTCGATTCACGTTCGCATCGCTCTCCCCGAAGAGCTGCCGGCGCTCGCTGTGGCCGATGATCACGTAGCGGCAGAAGTCCTCCAGCATCGCGAGGCTCACCTCGCCCGTATAGGCGCCTGAGGCCTCCCAGAAGACGTTCTGCGCGCCCACGGCCACCGCCGAGCCTTTCACCGCCTCGCTCACTGCCTGGAGAAGCGGGAACGGCGGACAGACTGCGACGTCGACGTCGCCTGTGGGCATGCCGGCCGCTACCGCCGCCGAAAGCGCGACCGCCTCAGCCCGAGTCGTATTCATCTTCCAGTTCCCTGCTACGAAGGGACGTCGCATCCGCTACACCTCAGGCGCCGAACTTTGTGAGCCGCCCGGCGTTGGCCATCGCCAGGGGCATGACGTCCACTGCCGGGAAGATCCCGAGGGAGCCCTTGAGGCACTCCTGCTCGTTGAAATGCATCGCGTTGCCCTCGCGCGCGCCGGTGGAGTGGAACATGAACGGGACGGGGTGCCAGGAGTGGGCGCCAAGCAGAGCCGGCGTCGAATGGTCGCCGGCGATGATTAGCACGTCGGCCGCCAACCCCAGGAGGTCCGACACGTGGCCGTCGAAGCGCTCGAGTGCATGGCACTTGGCTTCGAAGTCGCCGTCCTCGCCGGCCGTGTCCGCGTCCTTGTAGTGGACGAAGAAGTAGTCGTACTCGTCCCAATGTGCGCGCACCGTCTCGATCTGCTGGCCGAGGTCCGTCGAAGCCGGGAGCAGGTCCATCCCCACGAGCCGGGCGAGGCCGCGATACATCGGGTAACCGGCAACGGCGGCGGCGCGGAGGCCCCAGACGTCTGTCAGGGGAGGGAAATCAGGATGGGTCGAAAAGCCGCGGAGAAGGACGCCGTTGGCAGCGGTCTCATTCCGCAGTATGTCGCGCGCAGCCGCCGCGAACGCATTCGCTGCCCGCGCCGTCCGCGCCGAGCCTTCGTCAGCGGCCTCCGCGGCGAGCGGTTCGACGTCCGTCGCCTGCGGGTCGGTGTCGGAGACATTCGGGCCGAGCCCGGTCCCGCGGAAGACGACAACAAAACGGTGCTCCTTGACGGGAGCAACAAGCACTTCCGCATCAGCGAGGCGGATGGCTCCGAGCCGGCCGACGAGGGCTTCCGCCTCCTCCGACGCGATCCGGCCGGCGCGCCGATCGACGATGCGGCCGCCGCTATCAAGGGTGCAGAAGTTGGCGCGCACCGCCACATCGCCGGGGCGGAGGGCGAACTGAATGCCGACCGCTTCGAGCACTCCCCGGCCGACTTCGAAGCGGAGGGGATCGTAGCCGAAGAGCGCGAGATGGCCCGGCCCGCTGCCCGGCGTAATCCCGGGACCGACTGGCACGGTCAGCCCGACTTCCGACTTCGCCGCCAGCCGGTCGAGGTTCGGAATGGAGGCCGCCTCCAGTTCGCTACGCAAGGTTTCCTGCCGGGCCAGCCCACCGAGCCCGTCGATGACGCACAGGACGATTTTCGTGGTGGCCGGCCGCATGAGCCGGCGCGCGAGATCAAGATCCACGTCGTTTCATCTTTCGTGTCCCCTCGATTCGAGGCTGTGGCGCCGTGGGCGGCGGGCCGAAACGCTCGACCAGCTTCGCGGGGTGTCGGACGCTCAGCGTCAGCACGCGTGCCGATATGGGCACGATACGCGGGATCAGCCACACCCGCAGGGGCTGCTTCAACGTCAACTGGACGCAAGGGCCCCAGGTCGTGACCAGCGCGACATTGCCGGAGAAGTTCGTGCGGACACCGATTCCCCCGAGAATGTTCCGGTTCACCAGCTTCGCCCCGGCGACGTCCTTCGTCTCGATGACGGTGTCAACGAAATTCGCGAATCGGATCCGCGTCCGATCGTCCGTGATGGCGACGAGTGACGTCGGCGCCTTCAGTGTCGCCCCAAACAGCCAGAGGAAGACCAACCCCAGGAATAGCGCTGGGAGCAGGAGCCACGCCCCGCTCCCCTGGGTGACCGCCCGCACGAGGAACGTCGCCCCGACGCCTGAAGCGAGCGCGGCGATTGCAAGCAGGAGCTGGAACATCTGGACGCCCCGGAACGCGAACAGCATTGGGGGATGCGGCGCCGGCGCACTTGTCTGCCGCGCCATCCTACGCGTCCTGGAGGGCCGCCACGCCGGGCAGCGTTCGACCCTCCAGCATCTCCAGAGACGCTCCTCCTCCGGTCGAAACGTGCGTGAAGCGGTCGTGAAGGCCGAGCTGAGCCACCACCGCCGCTGTCTCGCCGCCGCCGACAACCGTTGTGGCATCCAGGTGGGCGATGGCCCGCGCGAGGTCGAACGATCCGTTGGCGAATTTCGGCATCTCGAACACGCCCATAGGCCCGTTCCAGACGACCGCCCGAGCCCGGCTCAGTGCCTGCGTATAGTTGGCCACAGTCTGCGGCCCGATATCGAGGATCATGTAGCCGAGCGGCACCGCACTTACCGGTACGGTCTTTGCGTCCGCGTCGGCTGCGAAACGGTCGGCGGCCACGACGTCCGTGGGCAGGTGGAGTTCCACGCCTTGGCGCTGAGCGTCCGCGAGGATTCGCGTGGCCACGGTCACCTGCTCGTCTTCGACGATCGAGCTGCGAACGTCCACGCCGGTCGCCTTCAAGAACGTGTTCGCCATCCCTCCGCCGAGAAAGAGCATGTCGAGCTTCGGCAGGAGGTGGTCAATCGCGGCGATCTTCGTGCTCACCTTCGCGCCCCCGACCACGGCCGCGAACGGCTTCGGGGGGTCGGCGACGAGCCCGCTCAAGTAGCGAACCTCTTTCTCCATCAGGAGACCAGCCACCGAGGGCAAGTAGTGCGTCACGCCCTCGGTAGACGCGTGTGCGCGGTGCGCCGCGCCGAACGCGTCATTCACGAAGAGTTCGGCAAGGGAGGCCAGCTGCCGCGCAAACGCGGGATCGTTCGCTTCTTCTTCGGGGTGGAACCGCAGGTTCTCCAGGAGCAGCACCGCGCCGGCCGGCATTGCTTCCACCGCCGATTCTGCCTCCGGGCCGACGCAGTCGGGCGCGAACAGCACGTCGCGGTCGAGCAGATTCCCCATCCTCCCGGCGACCGGTGCGAGCGACAGCGAGGCACTCGGCCCCTTAGGCCGGCCGAGATGTGAGCACACGATGATCGCCGACGCACCGTGTTCGATCAGGTACCGGATGGTTGGCAGAGATTCTTTGATCCGTGTGTCGTCGGTGATGGCGCCGTTTTCGAGCGGCACGTTCAGGTCGGCCCGAACCAGAACGCGCTTTCCGGCGATATCGACGTCGCGGACGGTCTTCTTTCCCATCGGGGGCTGCGTCACGCCGGCACCGCTCCGGCGCCGATGCCGCGCCGCTCAACCTTCGCCAGTTTGTCGCGCCGGCGAGCATGATTGCCCCCCTCCGGCTCGGCGGCCAGGAATGCTGTGAGCGCCTCGTCGGCGACGGCCCGCCCGATCTCCCATGCACCGAGCGCGAGGACGTTCGCATCGGTGTGCTGCCGCGCGCGTTGCGCGCCCCAGGCTGTATGGCAGAGGGCGCAACGCACGCCCGGCACCTTGTTCGCGGTGATGCTGACCCCGACGCCGTTGCTGCAGATCACCACGCCGAGGTCGTTAGCGCCGTCCACGACGGAGCGGGCAACGGGCTCGGCAAAGTCGGGATAGTCGACGCTGTCCGGGCTGAACGTGCCAAAGTCCTCGACCACGTGGCCGAGCGACCGGGCTGTTTGCATGAGGTGTTGCTTGAGTTCGTATCCCGCGTGGTCTGCGCCAAAAGCGACTCTCACGAACGGACGCTCCTGAGGACGGTGATGTCGCTCAGGTTCAGTATACGGGCGATGGTTTGGCGGTCTATTGCCCCCTCGCGCAGGATTCGTGGCGGCTGCTGCAACGCAATCCACCACGGTGGAATCCAATCCGGCGCGCGTGGGGCCGCCGTCCAGCGCAAGCGCTACGAATTCGCCCAACTGGGCAACCGCGTCCGCGCAGGTCGTCGGACTTGGGCCCCCGTGCCGGTTCGCGCTCGTGGCGACCACAGGCCGCCCAAGCCCTTCAACGACGCGCCACACGGCTTCTGCGTCCGGAAGGCGCACACCGACGGTGGCGCCGCCGGCCAACGCGGGACTCTGCCAGCCCGCGGCCGCCGGCACGATGACGGTCCATCCGCCCGGCCCAAGGGCCGTTATCAGTGCCGCCCCCACGCCGGAGATGTCCGCGAATCGGTCCGCGTCCACGCCCGGCGCGAAGAGGAGCTGGAGCGGCGCCTCCTCGCCCTTTCCCTTGGCTGCATACAACGCCCGGACGGCGGCGTCGTTGCCTGCGTCGGCCACGACTCCGTAGACGGTGTCGGTTGGCAATATCACCAGCGAACCCGCCCGCAAGTGGGCGACGGCGCCGGCGATGGAATCAGGGGAAATCGGGACGGGCTGAATCTGCATGTTCGAATTCGTAGACCAAACTCTACAATTTTGCTAGTGTCGCGTATGGGTAGTTCACCGTTGACCTCAGCCTCCCCAAACGACGCCTCGATCAGCGCAACCCAGGACCCGGCGAAGGGCCACGAGACGATTATCGTGCTCGACTTCGGGTCGCAATTCAGCATGCTCATCGCGCGCCGCGTGCGCGAGCTCAACACCTACTGCGAACTGCTCCCCTTCGATGCACCGGCCGAACGAATCGCCGGGCTCGACGTGCGAGGCATCATCCTCTCCGGTGGCCCGAACAGCGTCTACGACGACGATGCTCCGCTCGCGCCCCAGTGGGTGTTCCAGTCAGGACTGCCGGTGCTAGGCATCTGCTACGGCATGCAGCTCATGGCCCACCAGCTCGGGGGAAAAGTCGTCCCGGGTACGGAACGAGAATACGGGCCTGCCCGCGTGAGCCACTCCAGCGAGTCCGCCTTGCTGGCGGGCCTCCCCGATGAAATCGACGTGTGGATGAGTCACGGGGACCGGCTCGCGGCTATCCCGGCAGGGTTCACCTCCCACGGCAAATCCGGCAATTCGCCGTACGCCGTGATGGCCGACGTCGACCGCAAGTACTACGGCATCCAGTTCCACCCGGAGGTCGTGCACACGCCCCGTGGCAAGGACATCCTCCGGAACTTCGTGCAGGGCGTGTGCGGCTGCGACGGGACGTGGACGGCCGGCAACTTCATCGACGAGACCGTGGCGGCGATCCGCGCCCAGGTGGGGCAAGGCCGCGTCATCTGCGGCCTCTCGGGGGGCGTCGACAGCGCCGTCGCTGCCGCGCTGGTACACCGCGCCGTGGGCGACCAGCTCACGTGCATTTTCGTCGACAACGGCTTGCTGCGTGCCGGCGAAGCCGAAGAAGTCGTCACCACCTTCAAGAAACACATGCGCATCAACCTCGACCACGTCGAGGCCGAAGACGAGTTCCTTTCCCAGCTCGCGGAAGTGACGAATCCGGAGACCAAGCGCATCCGGATCGGCAATACGTTCGTTCGCATCTTCGAGAAGGAAGCGCGCAAGATCGAGGGCGCCGAATTCCTCTGCCAGGGAACGCTCTACCCGGACGTGATCGAGAGCGCCTCCCACGGCAAGGGCTCCGTGAAGATCAAGACCCACCACAATGTCGGCGGACTACCGGCTGATATGAAACTCAGCCTCGTTGAACCGCTGCGGTTTCTCTTCAAGGACGAGGTGCGCCGAATCGGCGAAGCGCTGGGGTTGCCCGAGGAGATGGTCTGGCGACATCCCTTCCCCGGCCCGGGGCTGGCGATTCGCGTCATCGGCGAGGTGACAAAAGACAAGCTCGACATGCTGCGCCTTGCCGACCGCATCGTGATGGACGAAGTGCGCAACGCCGGACTCTACCGCGAGCTCTGGCAGAGCTTCGCCGTCCTCACCGACACGAAGAGCGTGGGTGTGATGGGCGACTTCCGAACCTACGGCTATGCGGTCGCCGTCCGGGCGGTGATCGCCGACGATGCGATGACCGCGGACTGGGCCCGCATCCCCCACGAAGTCCTCGCGAAGATCTCCAATCGCATCGTCAACGAGGTCCATGGCATCAACCGTGTTGTCTACGACATCACCAGCAAACCACCAGGAACGATCGAGTGGGAGTAGCCGCCACGTGCCACGGCCGGCGCCGCAACCGATGAGAGAGGTGAGCAGGTAGATGGGCGCACGAGTCCTGCTCGTCGGCACTGGCGCGCGCGAGCACGCCGTCGCGTGGAAGCTCCGCCAGAGCAAGCGGGTAGATGAGCTGTTCATCGCGCCCGGAAACGCGGGGACGGCGCGGCTCGGGACCAACCTCCCAATCCAGCCGAAGGACATCGATGGCCTGGTGGCCGCGGCGAAGGAACATCGCATCGATTTCTACCTCGCCAGCATGGATGACCCTCAGCCGTTGGGACTCGTGGACCGTCTCACCGCCGAGGGAATCCTGTGCTACGGCCCCACGCGCGCCGCATCACAGCTCGAAGCGAGCAAGGCGTTCTCCAAGCGGTTCATGCTCGAACACGGCATCCGCACTGCCCGCGCCGAAACGTTCTCCGATTACCGCGAAGCCTGCGCCTACGTTGAGTCGCTGCCCGATACCGGCTGTGTGGTGAAGGCCAGCGGCCTCGCCTTCGGGAAGGGCGTCATCGTCTGCAACAACAACGCCGAGGCGCTGTCCGCGCTCGACATCGCCATGGTGCGCCGCGACTTCGGCAGTGCCGGCGACACCGTGCTCATCGAACAGCGGCTTTACGGCTGGGAGACGAGCGCGCAGGCGTTTTGCGACGGAACGCGAGCCGTCATGATGCCGTTCGCGAGCGACTACAAACGCGCCCAGGACGGCGACATCGGCCTCAACACGGGCGGCGTTGGCGCCTACTGCCCCAGCGCGAACGTGGATGACGCCTTCGCCGCAGACGTTCGCGCCAACGTCGTCGAGCGCGTGATGGCCGGCATGGCGGCGGCGGGAACGCCGTTCAACGGAACGCTCTATCCCGGTCTCATGGTCACCGCCGACGGCACCTATGTGATCGAATTCAACGCCCGCTTCGGGGATCCCGAGGCGGAGGTGCTCTTCCCGCGGCTGGAGTCGGACCTTTTCGAAGTCTGCGAGGCGGCCGCCCGTGGACGGCTGGACGAAGTCGACGTTCGCTGGTCCGCCGACGCCGCCGTAGGCGTCGTGCTCACGAGTGGCGGCTACCCCGCGACATACAAGGTTGGACACGTCATCGAAGGCGAGGAGAATGTCGACCCGGACGTGGTCGTCTTCCATGCCGGGACCAAGCAGACAGCGCGCGGGCTGGAAACCAGCGGTGGCCGCGTGATGACCGTCGTCGCCACGGGCAAAACCGTTGCCGCGGCACGCGCAAAGGCATACGACAACGCGCGCCGGATACAGTTTATGGACGTCCACTACCGCAAAGACATCGCTGCTGGAGTTGAGTGAATTGGCTACCCCTCTTGTCGCGGTCCTCATGGGCTCGAAAAACGATGAACCGCTACTCGAACCGACCGGGAAGGTTCTCGAGTCGCTCGGAATCCCGTTCGTGGTCCGTGCCATGTCCGCGCACCGCACGCCCGACAAGGTCCGTGAGTTCGCCAAACGCGCCGAAAGCGACGGCTTCGAGGTGCTGATTTGCGCCGCCGGAGGGGCCGCACATCTGCCGGGCGCCGTCGCCGCGCAGACGACGCTCCCCGTGATCGGCATCCCGCTCCCCTCCAGCGAGGTCGCCGGGGGCATGGACGCCGTGTTCGGCGTCCTGCAGATGCCGCCAGGCGTGCCCGTTGCGGGCGTGGCCGTTGGCGCATGGGGCGCTCGCAACGCGGCGTACCTCGCTGCCGCGATCCTTTCCCTCAAGCACGACGACATCCGTGAGGCCTACAAGGCGTTTCGCGACAAGCAAGCGCAGGGCTAGGTCGTCGAACAGCTTCCGCCGGTGCTCCCAGCGAGCCCGCCACGTATCATGGAGCACACATGATCCCCCGTTATTCGCGCCCCGAAATGTCAGCCGTCTGGAGCGAGCAGAACAAGTTCCAGCGCTGGCTCGACGTCGAAGTCGCCGCGTGTGAGGCATGGGCCGAACTCGGCCAGATCCCCCGCGAAGCCGCCGCCAAGATTCGCCGCGACGCGAACTTCGACGTCGCCAAGATCAACGAGTACATCGCGATCACCCACCACGATGTCACCGCCTTCCTGCGCTCGGTTGCGGAATCGCTCGGCGAGGAAGGGCGTTATGTCCACTTTCGGACTGACGAGCTCCGACGTCTGGGACACGGCCACGGGACTGCAATTGCGCGACGCCTGCGATCTGCTGCTCAAGGACGTCGACGCGCTCTCCGTTGTGCTCGAGCGCCAGGCCGTGACGTATCGCAACACCATCTGCACCGGCCGCACGCACGGCGTCCACGCAGAACCCACGACCTTCGGCCTCAAGCTCTGCGTCTGGGTCGACGAGATGCGCCGCAACCGCAAGCGGCTCGAGGCGGCACGCGAGATCGTGTCGGTCGGCGCCATCAGCGGGACGGTGGGGACGCACGCCTCGGTGCCGCCCGCCCTGGAAGACATCGTCTGCAAGTCGCTTGGTCTCGGCATCGAGGCCGCCTCAACGCAAATCATCCAGCGCGACCGCCACGCGCAGTTCGTTTCGACGCTGGCGCTCATCGGCGCTTCGCTGGAGAAGTTCGCGACCGAGATTCGCGGGCTCCAGAAGACGGAAGTGCGCGAAGCTGAGGAGCCCTTCGACGAGGGCCAGACCGGCTCCAGTTCGATGCCACACAAGCGCAATCCCGAACTCTGCGAGCGCGTCACCGGCCTGGCGCGACTTCTGCGCGGCTACTCGGTCACTGCCATGGAAAACGTCGCACTGTGGCACGAACGGGACATCAGCCACTCCTCTACGGAGCGGATCGTCTTCCCCGACGCCTGCCTCGTCCTGGATTACATGCTGACGCTCTTCACGGGCGTGATGGATCGCCTCACCGTCTTCCCCGAGCACATGCGCGAGAACCTGGAACGCTCCTACGGGCTCGTGTTCTCCCAGCGGGTTCTCCTCGCGCTGATTGAGACGGGTCTCAGCCGGCAGGACGCGTACGTCATCGTCCAACGGAACGCCATGCGTGCGTGGAACGACCGCACGGCCTTCCGTGGGCTGCTCGACGCCGATCCAGAGGTAACGAGTCGCCTGTCCGAGTCAGAGCTCGACGCGCTGTTCAGCTACGAGTTCTATCTCCAGAACATCGGCGCGACCTACGAACGGCTGGGCCTGTGAGCCCGGCGGGCACGCCGGCGCCGCCCGCACCGTCACAGCCCAGACCCCGCACGCCCACCGTGCCCGTGCGCGCCACAGTCGCCCGCGCCTTCCGGCTGCTCGTCCGTCGGCCACGCGATTCAATGCTGCCGCTTGTGGTTGTGCAGGCGCCGGCAGCGCTGGCGGCCGCGGTCGTCACGGCGGTCCTCTACCTGACCGTTTTCAAGGACCAGCCGGTCGATTCGATGGAGGGAGCGCCGCTTCTCGCGTACCTCATCATCACCGCGGCCCAAGGGCTGTTCGCCCAGGTCGCTCACGGTGCGACCATCGTGTCGATCGCCGCCGCCGAGACCGGGCGTCCGAAGCCGCTCTCCGCCTCATTGGACCCAGCCTTTTCCCGGATGGGGGCGATCGTGATGCTCGTGCTCATCGTCGCCGGTGGCATCGTGGCCGGCGCGGTACTGGTGCTTCCCATCGTCTTCCTCCCCTACGTCGCCCTCCGTATCGGTCTCTGTTTTGAAGTGATGATGCTCGAGGAGATCGGTCCCTGGGCGGCCATTCGCCGGAGCTGGGGGATGACGCGCGGACACCTGCTGCGGCTCCTCGGCGTGGCGGCGCTTTCCGGGCTTGTGGCCATCGGGCCGCTCGCGGCGATCGAGGCGCTCAGCCTCGTCGGCGGCCCCGGGCGTACCGTGGACGTGCTCGTCGTGAGCGCCGCGACCTTCGCACAAGGCATCCTGGTAATCCCGCTGGTATCGTTTCTCACGGCGACGACCACGCTGTTCTATCTCCAACTGAGGACGTTTGAGAATGCACGAACTGCTGCTTGAGACCGACCTGCCAAACCGCTTCGCGCGCGGCAAGGTTCGCGACACCTACGACCTGGGCGAGAATCTGCTGATTGTCGCCACCGACCGCATCTCGGCCTTCGATCTCGTGCTGCCATCGGGCATCCCGCGCAAGGGCGAGGTCCTCACGCGGCTCTCGGCATGGTGGTTCGAGCGCATGAGCGGAGTCGTCCCAAACCACTTCATCGCCCTCATTACCGAAGCGAACGCTTCGCTCGTTCCCTTCCCGCTCGGCCCGCAGTACTTCGGCCGCACCATGCTGGTGAAGAAGGCGAAGCGTCTCGATGCCGAATGCATCGCCCGGGGCTACCTCTCCGGGAGCGGCTGGAAGGACTACCAGCGCACAGGCAGCGTCTGCGGAATCCCGCTCCCGGCCGGGCCTGCGCGAATCCGAGCGCCTTCCCGAGACCATCTTCACGCCGTCCACCAAGGCCGAAGTCGGCCACGACGAAAACATCTCCTACGACCAACTCGTCGAACTCGTGGGCGAACCGGCCGCGAACGCGATGAGCAAGCGAACGATCGCTGTTTACGACTACGCCCACACCGTTGCGCTGGAACGCGGCATCATCATCGCCGATACCAAGCTGGAATTCGGGATCTGGAACGATGAGGTCATCCTCATCGACGAGGTACTCACGCCGGACAGCAGCCGCTTCTGGCAGGCTGACGGCTACCGGCCGGGCGGTTCGCAGCCAAGCTTCGACAAGCAGCCGGTGCGCGACTGGATGGCAGCCCATTGGAAGGACGGCGACCCGCCCCCTGTCCTGCCGGATGCGGTCGTGGCCGCCACAACGGAGCGGTACATGCAGGTCTACAAGACGCTAACCGGAGAGGATCTGCCAGCGTGAGCAAGGACAAGGAAAAGCACTACCTGGCGAAGGTCTACGTATCGCTCAAGTCCACGGTGAATGACCCACAGGGAATCACCATCGGGAGCGCCCTCGGATCGCTCGGGTTCGATGGCGTCAAAGGCGTCCGCTCCGGCAAGTATTTCCAGATCACGCTGACGGCGAAAGACGAGAAAAAGGCGCACAAGCAGGTCGACCAGATGTGCGCGCGCCTGCTCGCGAATCCCGTCATCGAGACGTATTCGTTCAAACTGGACGAGGCGTAGAAGCCGCCCGGCAGTCCGCGATGGTCAGGCAGCTGCGCGCGGATCTCGTGGGGACTTGCGCGCGCTGACAGCGTCAGCTGAACGGGCGTCTGTGGCCACCACGCTGAGCTTCCCGCCGCCCGCCTGCTTCTTCTTCGCGGCGTCGCGGCGCCCCTCGTGGCGGAATTCGTCCACCGACCAGCTGATCCACGATCGCGGCGTCACGCGCTCGCTCCCGGGTCGACCGCGAAGTAGACCTCGCAGGCGCGGCGCGCCGCGGCAGGCTCACAAACGGCCGGCCGCTTCACGAACCTGGCCTCTTCGATGATGAGCTGGAGCACGTCACGTGGGTGGCAGCTGCGGAAGTTGCCTCCGCTCGCGCGATGCACCATCTCCACGGCTGTTTCGATGCCGCCGGGGACGCATTCCACGCCCATGGCATCGGCGAAGCGCCGAAAGATCTCCTCCATCTGCGCTACGGTCGGCTCCGGAATGCGGATCTTGTAGGGAATCCGGCGAAGGTGGGCTTCTTCCAGCATCGTCTTCGGTTCGAGGTTCGTGCTGAAGCAAATGGTCGACTTGAACGGGAAGGTGATGCGCTCCCCCGTGACGAGCGCCATCGTGTCTTCGCCGCGCTCGAGGGCCGCGATCCAGCGGTTGAGCAGCGCGTGGGGCGAGACCTGCTGCCGCCCGAAGTCGTCGATAGCGAGCAGCCCGCCGTGGGCCTTCACGTGCGGTGGGGCCTGGTGGTAGCCCAGTGCAGGGTCGTACGCGAGGTCGAGATCCTCGTGGCGGAGTTCGCCGCCGACGAAGACGAACGGACGTCGAATGCGGAGCCAGCGCCGGTCCACTGTCGTGTACGCGTCCGCCGGGTCCTCGGCTTCGACAGCCTGGTGCACGAGGTCGTCGTAGAGCCGGATGATGTGGCCGCTGACGTACACCGCAACCGGCAGGAGCGTGACGCCCTGGATGGCCTCGCTGCAGAGCTCGAGGATGGTGGTCTTGCCGTTGCCGGGAGCACCCCACAGCATCGCCGGGCGGCCGGACGTCAGCGCGAGGCAGACTTTCGCCACGACATCGCGGGCCAGCACAAGCTGCTGGAGCGCACGCGCGAGCCGCACCGGGTCCGGCGCGCCGATTTCGTGGTCCTGTTCGAGAATCCGGAAGTAGTCCTGGATTGGCACGGGCACGGCGCCGACGTACTTGCTGCGATCGAACGCGATCTCCGCCTCGTGCATACCTTGCTCGGTGAGCCGGTACTGCCACTCGGATTCCAGACGGCCAGACGCCGACGTCGTTTCCACGAGCCGTTGCCGTTTGAGCTCGTCGATCACCTCCCGCGCTACACCCGGCGGCACGCGCAGCGCGTTCGCCACGCCCACCGGTGTGGGGACCGCGAGCCGGTAAAGCGTCTTGAGGGCGAGGTCTTCAATGAATCGGGTCGGCAAGCCCAGGTCGTCGAGACGTTCTGGCGCCGTGGGGAGCGCCGGTAGCAAACGCACCGGGCTCTGCGGGCGCTGCTGAGGACGTTGTGGCGCCGCTCCGTAGTCTTCTGAGAGCGCCAGGTTGCCTGCAGTCTCGTGGTAGCTCTGCTCCATGGCACCTTCCTGCACGCGGCGCTCAACCTCGCTTCACAGCAAGGACGAACGTTCACCCTATGGAGAGTGTCGGCAGAACCGCCCTGATCCCTAGGGGACAAGAACCCTGAAAGAGTGGGGCGGATGGTGACAGGAGTGTGACGTGCGAGGGCACAGTTCGTGCGCGCGCCCCGGGTCCGGACCAGTCAGCCTTTGGCGTCGAATCGCCCGCGGCTTTCCCAGAGGAGCCACCACTCGCGCGAAGCCTCCATGCGGATGAACCACTGACCGTCACGCTGAACGCGCGCCACGTCCTCGAACCCGCAGGCCCGAAAACAGCGCTGCGCGCGCTCGTTCCAATCCAGGACATGCAGGTAGATACGCCGCAGGCTCGTGGTAGCCCAGATGTAGCGGAGAAATGCCGTCACTGCCGCGCGCCCGACCCCGCGTCCGCGGTAACCATCCAGGGCGATGCTCACGCCGAGTTCGGCACTGTCGCCGTCGGAGTTGTAGTACATGATGCTGCCGATGTGCGTGCCATCCGCGGCGTCCAGCGCGAACGCCTGGCGGCCGTTGCGGCCATACGTCATCTCGTAGCGGAACGCTTCGATGAAGGTGGTGAAGGAATCGGCGATCCCGGGCGAGCCGTCGAACCGGGCGATCTCCGGATCGCTTCGCCACGCGTACTCGTCTGTGGCGTCGGAGGCGCGCTTCCGGCGAATGGCGACGTCTCGGCCAGATGCCACCACGTCGATGTCCTGCTCCGTCCGCGCGGTCACACCGGCACCCCGAGCTCGCGGGCGGCATCCGCGATTACCTCTCGCTGGTTCTCGTAGTTCACGACCCGGTGCGCTTCCGCTATGGGCATCCAGGCGACCACGTCGAACTCGTGGTCGTGGTTGGCGACATCGCCGCCCACAGCCTCCATCAGCCAGTGGTAGACGTGCTTGTGATAGCGGACCCCGTGGAGCGTAAACCAGTACTCGATCGTGCGGAGCGTTGGGCCAGGCTCCACTTCGAGCCCGGTCTCCTCGCGCACCTCGCGGATCGCCGTCTCCGAGAGCGTCTCGTCGCCATCAGGCGTGCCCTTCGGGAGCATCCAGCTGTTGTCCGACGTCCGCCCGCAGAGTGCGATCTCAATGTCCCCGCCGGCCGCCCGCCGCCACACTACGCCGCCAGCGGATACCGCATCTTCGATGGGCAGCCTGCGGCTCACTCTTCGTCCTCGTCGTCGTCGTCATCGAACTCGTCCTCGTCGTCGTCAGCGCTCCCCGTCTCGCGGGCCACCTCCAGTGCGGCCTCAACGGCCTCGGCGATCTCCTCAGGCGCCCGCCGCGCAAATGCCTTCAGCGAGTCCACCGCTTCGCGAGTGCCGATCTCGGCCAGCGCCTCGGCCGCCGCCACGACGACCTGGAGATCGTCGTCGTCGAGCAACTGCTGCAGCGGCTCAATCGATTCCTCCGAGGCCACGCCACCCACCGCCACGGCCGCTTCGAAACGGAACTCCGGATCGTCCGAGTAGAACTGCTCGTGAAGGTAGTCGAGCCAGCGCTCGTCGGCGTTGTCCCCCATGGCCCGGACGGCGGCGATCCGCATGCGCCGATCCTCGGCGTTGTACTCCTCGGCGATCGCCCCAGTCACCCAGGGAAGCGCGCGTCCGCCCACCGACTCCAGCGCGGCCGCCCGCACGGCGACGTCTTCGGCCGGGTCAGCCAATGCTTCGCGTAAGGCCTCGACAACGGCGTCACCCTCCGTCGCGTCGAACTGTTCGTACTCGCGCAGGTGGACGATCAGTCGCAGCGACGCCGCTGCCGCAGCACGGACCGTCTCGTCCGGATCGGTCCGCAACATGTCCCGCAGGCGGGCGACGATTGCCCGGTCAGTCGACTCCCAGAGCCCACGCGCCGCCTGGGCTCGAACCGCTGGGGAAGCGTCGTCGAGCGCGATAGCGGCAAGCGCCTCGAAGGTGAAGTCGACGTTGTCCTCTACGACCTCAAGGGCCCTGGAGAGCACGTCTACCCTGGTCGCCTCGGGGATTGCGGCCCAGCGCGTGCGGGCCTCGGCGGCATCGGTGCGGTCCAGGTCGGACAGCAACGAGAGCTGGCTCGCGGCCAGCGGCTCGCCGGACACCAGCGCGTCGAGGAGCAACGTCAGATCACGGGTTCCAGTCGGGGGCATCGCTTCGAGTGTATCACCGGGCCGCGGGCCAAGACTCCGGGCCGAGCGGGCGGCGGAGCAACGCGTCCATCGCATCTTCTACCGACGCGTCGCCGCGGAGGACCGCTGCGACCTGCTCCGCAATCGGTGCCGCGACCCCTGCCCTTGCCGCGAGCTCAACGTTGGCACGGGCAGTCGCGACGCCTTCCACTGCCTCACCGATCTCGCTCTCGGCATCCTTGGGAGCGTATCCGGCCGCCAGCAACTCACCCATCCTGCGGTTCCGGCTCAGGGGCGAAAAGCACGTCGCAGCAAGGTCACCTACCCCGGCGAGCCCCTGGAACGTCATCGGGTCCGCTCCCAGTGCGACGCCAAGGCGCGTCATTTCAGCAAGGCCGCGCGTCATGATCGTCGCGACGGCGTTGGCGCCGAACCCGTAACCCCAGGCCGCCCCGGCGGCGATGGCGATGACGTTCTTGAGCGCCCCGCCCAGCTCGACGCCAACGACGTCGCTCGACGTGTACGCGCGGTAGGCGCGACCTCCGAGCGCACCCTGCCACATCGCCGCACTTGCGTCGTCGGCGGAAGCGATTACGCCGGCAGCGGGCATCCCGGCGACGATCTCATGTGACAGGTTCGGGCCGGAGAGTGCCGCCAGCGGTGACGCAGGCGCCAGCTCTCGAAGGACCTCGGTCATGCGGAGGTCCGTGCCATGTTCGAGACCCTTTGAGGCCGAGAGGATTGGGGCTCCCCGGAAATCGATCTCGCGCGCGGTCGCTCTCACGGACTGCGCCGGCACCGCAACGATGACACCCGCGCGGCTCGCGGTGTACTCCGCGGCAGCTCGGACGGCGACGCTCGGGGGCAGAGAGATGGCGTTCAGCCGCGCGAGCCCGCGGGCGCGGTCTACGGACTCCGCCTCCGATGCGTTCCTCGTGAGAAGGGTGACTTCGTGGCCGTTGCTGGCCAGCAGCCACGCCAGCGTCACCCCCCAGGATGTCGCTCCGAGAACTGCGAAGGCGGGCACGCCTCAGCCTGTCGCGGGCCGGCTTCCGCCCTGGCCAATGCGCGGTTCGGTGCCGGCCAGGAGACGCCGGATGTTCGGGATGTGCTTGTACTCCACCAGCGCGGTGGCGAAGAGTGCACACACCGCGTATTCCCACGGCTGGCCGAAGGCCACGGCAGCGACAACGACGATGGCCGCCGAAATCGGGGTGCCCACGACCGACATCAGCGAGACATATCGCGTAGGAATTACGAGCGCTGCACCGATCACCGGGAATACGACGGCCAGGGGCGTGAGGCCGAGCACCGCTCCGAAGGCGCTCGCGACGCCCCGTCCACCGCGGAAGCCTGCGAAAACCGGCCAGATGTGCCCGACGACGGCTGCTGATGCGCCGGCTGCGGCGACGCCGTCATCGTGGAAGACGAATCGGCCCACAAGTCCCGGCACCACGGCCTTCGCGATGTCGGCCACCATGACCAGGACCGCCGGGAGCCGCCCCGCCGTGCGCAGCACGTTCGTCGTCCCGGTCTTGCCGCTGCCCGACTCGCGGATGTCGCGCCCGAGCCAGAGATACCCAATGACGAGCCCAAACGGCACCGAACCAAGCAGGTAGCCGAGGGCGATGTTGGCGGCGTATTCAGCGACCACGCTCGGAATCATCCTCGCTTCGAGCTCTGTATACCACCTTGATGGCGGTGCCCTCGAAGTCGCAGGTCTCCCGAATCCGGCGCTCGATGAAGCGCTTGTAGCTAAAGTGCACCAGGGCCGGGTCGTTCACGAAGAGGATGAACGTCGGCGGGTCAACGGACGGCTGCGTCGCGTAGAACAGCTTGAAACGCTTGTTGTGTACGAGCGGCGGAACGTGATCCCGGGTGGCGCGTGACAGCAGCGCGTTCAGCTCGGGCGTCGCGATCCGCCTGCGGCGGGCGGCCCGCACCGTCGCCGTCAGCTCCAGGAGCTCCTCCAGCCCCTTGCGTTCGAGCGCGGAGATGAACGTCACGACCGCCCACGGAGCGAACTGCAGCCGTGTGCGCATTTGCCGTTCGGCCCAGTTGCGACGCTCCACGGGGTCATCCCACAGGTCCGTCTTGTTCACGGCGATGACGAGGCCCTTGTACTCCTCCATCGCGATCCCTGCGATGTGCGTGTCCTGCGACGTGACACCGGCGGTCCCATCGACCACCAGGATCGCGACGTCGCAGCGCTCCACCGCCGAGGTCGTGCGCATGACCGAATGGCGTTCCACGCCGGTCCCAAGCTTTCCGGGCCGCCGTACTCCGGCCGTGTCGACGAGGAGAAACGACCCGGCCGGCGTCTCGATCTCTGTGTCCACAGCATCACGCGTCGTCCCGGCGACATCGCTGACGATCACGCGCTCTTCGCCGAGGATCCCGTTCAGCAGCGCCGACTTACCAACGTTGGGACGGCCAATGATCGCCACCCGGATGCGATCGGACTCCACAACCGCTTCGGGCTCCGGCAGTTGAGCCACCACGGCATCGAGCATCAGCCCGACGTTGACGTGGTGGAGCGCGCTGATCGCCATCGCCTCACCCATGCCCAACGTCGATGCCTCGGCCGCACCCGCGAACTCGCGCTTCTCGTTGTCGGCCTTGTTGGCAAGGAGCATCGTCGGCTTCCCCGATCGCCGTACGACGTCGGCCATGTCGTAGTCGCTGGCTGTCAGTCCATCTCGCGCGTCGACAACGAAGAGCACCAGGTCCGATGTCGCGATGGCGGTGCGGATCTGGTCCATGATGAGGGGCGCGTACACATTTTCCGCGTCGGTCTCGAATCCGCCGGTATCAATCAGACGGAACCGCGTGTCCAGCCATTCGACATCCGCTTCAACGCGGTCGCGCGTGGTACCGGGCTCGTCCTCGACGATTGCACGCCGTTCGCCCAACACGCGGTTGAACAACGACGACTTCCCGACGTTCGGGCGGCCGACGATCACGACGCGCGGGAGCATGGCAGTCATGGAGAGGGGACCAGCGTCACCGATAGCGTGGCGTCCACAGGCTCCGCGTTGAACGGCGCCGGCACGGTTACTTTCACGGGATAACTGGCCGTGCCAGCGACGGCGCCCGTGAGCGTCACACTCGCCTTGATGGCCGAGAGCTGCAGCGTGCTGAGCTGGGCGATTGGCCCGGTCACACGGATCTGGACCTGGTAAGTGCTGAGGTCCGTGCGCAGGCCGCTCGGAGGTTTGAGCTCCGGCGCCACGCTGAAGATCGCACTGCCACATGGACCTGGCACCTGGTCCGAACAGTCGATGGGCTGAATCACGATACGCACAATCACGTTCTGCCGATCCAGGATGACGTTGGGGATCTTGTCGATTGAGTGGGTCCCGACGACATCCGTTTTAGCTCCAGCCACGCTGATCGGCTCAATGGTGATTGCGGAGGGCAAACCGTCGATGACCGTCTTCGGGCCAGTCACGGTCACCGTTTGCGGGTCGAAGGTTATATTCGCCACCCGATAGCCGGCAGCGGGACTTCCCGACAGGTTCGGCAGGAACCCGAGGGTTCGCGACACGAAGTCCTGCTGGACCTTGTAGCTCACGTGCGCCGTCGAAGGCGTGATCGTGACCGTCACGGGGTTGCCGGCCGCGGTGTGCGCGACGAGGTCGCCGTCGAAACTGAAGTCACCCCGCACGCCGCCGAGGTTGGCATCGACATCCACGGTCGCGATGCTGTCGACGAGCTCGGGGATTCCCGTCACTTTGACCGTCACGGGATCGACCGTCGGCTCATCCACCGCCGAGTAGCCCGGCGGAAGTGGGGACGAAGGCCGCACCGTGACCGGAAACTCCTTCGTTTCCGCGATGTGGACGTTGACCGTCACCGTCGAGGGCCGCACCTCAACGATGCGAATGTTGCCTGGCTTCTTCGTGATCTGCACGGCTATCCCGGGGTGCTCGCCGGGCGCGAGTCCCAGCACGTCCACCGACGCCTGGAAGTCGTCCGGGCGCAAACCGGTGAGGTCCCCTTTGCGGCCTTCGACTTTAACCTGTACGGGCGGAATGTCCTCGATGATGTAGTCATTCTTGTTGTTCGTCACGGTGACCGGAATCGACGGTGGTTCGGGATCGGGGGGCACGAGCGCCTGCACCCGCGGGTTCTCGGCGTCCTGCACGATGAACCACACACCAAACGCCACGACAAGGCTGAACCCTGCGAGCGCCCAGTGCTGGGCAAGCGTCCCCGCGCTTGAGGTAACGATCTGGCGCAGCACGTCCCACCATGAGGCCTCGTGTCTGCCGTTGGGAGAGCGGATCAAACCGGAACCCCGGTTACGCCATCGCGAGCCGTGATCGTGCTCGGCTCGAGAAGCCACTCCAGCACGGCGCGCAGGCGGCGCTCGTCCGCGACGTGCGTCAGCCGCCCGTGAAGCGCGACGCTGATCTCGCCCGTCTCTTCGCTGACGATCACCGACAGCGCGTCAGTCTGTTGGGTGATGCCGATCGCAGCCCGGTGCCGCGTTCCGAGGTTGCGCTCCGTCTCGGAGAGGTCGTTTGCCAGGGGCAGCACGCACCCGGCCGCCACCACGCGTTCGCCACGGAGCACGACAGCCATGTCGTGCAGCGGCGAGTTGGGAAAGAAGATCCCGGCGAGGAGTTCCGGCGACACGCGCGCATCAACCGGGATCCCCGTGTCGATCACGTCTTGCAGGCCGGTCTCCCGCTCGAAGACGAACAGGCCGCCATGACGCTCCGCCGACATGCGGCCTGCCGCACGCGCGACCGACTCGATGACGTCGTCGTAGCGCGACGGGTTGAGCCAGCCACGTACACCGGTCCGTCCGAGCCGGTCCAGCGTGCGCCGAATCTCCGGCTGAAAGACCACAGCCGCAGCCACCAGCAACGCCGTCAGCGAGTTGTCGACGAGGAAGTTGACCACGGTGAGGTTGAAGAGCCGGCCGAGCACCACGAACGCCAGGATGAGCGCGAGCGCACCGCGGAGCGCCGTCATCGCCTGCGTCTCTCGCAGTACCCGCAGGGTCGCGAAAATCACGATCGCAATGACGAGAACGTCGATCGCGCTGGAAAAGCGAAAGTCGCGGAGGATGTCCTGGAAGTGGCTGGTGTCAGGCATAGCGATAGGACCCTGCCGGGAGCGGGGTTCCGCCTCATGATAACGCGTTCCGGCCCCCGGGCCGGGACAAGGTGTCTAGACGATCACCGCTCCACCTGGCCCGCGACGCCCAACAGGAATGCCACCGCCGCGGCCTGCGCCCAGATCCGATTCTCGGCCTGGTCGAAGACGATCGATTGGGCGCTCTCGATCACCTCGTCGGTGATCTCTTCTCCGCGATGCGCCGGCAGATCGTGCATGACGAGCGCGCCCGGCGCCGCCCGCGCTACCAGAGCCGCGTTCAGCTGGTAGCCGGCGAAGTCGATACGGCGGCGCTCCGATTCGCGCTCCTGTCCCATCGACGTCCAGACGTCGGTGTACACAGCCTGCGCGCCATCTACGGCCTCCGCCGGCTCCACCACCAACGTCAGCTTCCCACCCGACTCCGCGGCACGCCCGCTGGCTTCCGAGATGAGGGGCTCGGGCAGCATGTAGCCCCGGGGCGACGCCATGCGCACATCCATGCCCAGCGAGGTGGCGGTCAGGATCAGGCTGGCCGAGACGTTGTTGCCGTCGCCGACAAACGCGATCGATTTCCCGCGCAGGTCCCCGAGCTTCTCCTTCACGGTCAGCAGATCCGCCAGGGCCTGGCAGGGATGCTCCTCGTTCGTCAACGCATTGATGACCGGGATGGCCGAGTACTGCGCGTACTCCTCCGCGATCGCCTGTCCATAGGTTCGCAGCGCGATGATGTCCACGTAGCGGCTCAACACGCGCGACACGTCCTTGATCGCCTCCCGCTCGCCGAGGCCGACCTCCTGCGGCGCCAGGTAGATCGTCTCGCCGCCGAGATGCCGCATCGCAACCTGGAAGCTCACGCGCGTACGCAACGACGGCTTCTCGAAGAGCAGCGCCAGCTGACAGCCGGTCAGGAGCCGCTGCGGCTTCCGCTTGAGCGCCTCGGCGACGTCCAGCAGCAGTGCTATCTCGTCGGGCGCAAGATCCGCCGTCGAAAGGATGTGTCGTGGGGTTGGGGTCATCTTCGGGAGTGTAGCAATCGTGAATCTTTACGTCGTGTCGGAAGCTGCCTCCGGCGTCCCCGTTCACCCATGGGACGGACGTGTCGTTACTTGAAGCACGGAGCTTGACGAGCATGGACGCGCCACACCACCCGGCTCCCATGTGGAGCCGAAAACAGACCGAAGGCAAGATGTTCCAGAAGCTGGAATGCGACCGCTGCGGCGCAGCGTTTCAGTTCGCCGACAGCCCGCGGGTCACGCGGATCCCGCGTTGTCCTGCCTGTGGGAGCCTCGCTTCGCACCCCCGTGCGGCTTGACCATGCCATCCGCGTCGTTTTCCGTACCGGCGGATTTGGTACGATCGGTGCTGCGCAGGGGTGTAGCTCAGTTGGCAGAGCATCGGCCTCCAAATCCGAGTGTCGCGGGTTCGAATCCTGCCACCCCTGCCAGATAGACTCCGTCGGGCGTCCTTCTCCCTCAGCGGCTTGCCGCAGGGCGCGCGTACTTCTTAGGATTGGTGGTTACACGGGCCCAGGTGGTGGAACGGCAGACACGCTGTCTTGAGGGGGCAGTGCTCTTTTGAGTGTGTGAGTTCAAATCTCACCCTGGGCACCAACATTCCGGCGCCATGGCCAAGTGGTAAGGCAGAGCTCTGCAAAAGCTCCACCGCCGGTTCGAATCCGACTGGCGCCTCCAAATTCTCATGCGAGGGACGATCGTCCCTCGCTTTTCTGTTCCTCGCCCGGCGCGGGCTACAGCCCGTATGTCGCCGGTTGCGTGCGCATCCACTCGCCGACCATCTCGCCGATCATGATCGACGTCAGGTTCGTGTTGGCACGCGGGACTGAAGGCATGATCGACGCATCCGCCACCACCAGCCCGTCCAACGCGTGGGCACGGCCATACTGATCGACAACCGCACCGACGTCCGTCTGGGGGCCCATCTTCAACGTGCCGCACGGGTGGAAACCGCTGGCCGCCAGCCTGCGCAGCAGGGACACGATCGTCTCGTCGCTCAGCTCGCGTTCGGGCGTCGGGAAGACCACGTCGTCGATGATGGCGGCAAGCGGCCCCGCTTCCACGAATCGCAAACAGTCCCGGAAGCAGGCGACGAGGCGGCGCGTGTCGCGTTCGTCCTCACAGAATCGCTGTTGGGTGACGGGTCCGTCGTGCGGATCAGCAGAGGCGAGCGTGAGCGTGCCTCGCCCATACGACTGCTCCAGCACGGCGGCCACAGCGAACGCGTCCAGCCGCCCACCCCGCGGTGAGAACGAGAACGCCTCGATCTGCAGGTCGTTCCGCTGGTCGCTGTCCGGCGCGGTGTAGCGCAGGATCGTCTGCACGATCGGCTGGTCCGCATCCAGGATCGATGGATCCTTCGCGCGCACAGCGACTGCCAGCGCCGGGTGGTCGCACAGGTTCTGGCCCACACCCGGCACGTCCCGCAGGAGCTCGATGCCATGCCGCGTGACTTCGCCCTTCGGCCCTATCCCGGATCGCAAGAGGATTGCCGGCGACTGCAGCGCCCCCGCGCTGAGGACGAACAGGCGGCCCCGGACAACGCTCGCCACGCCATCCGTTTCCACCTCCGCCGCTCCAATCCGTCCGTTCTCCATGAGCAGACGGCGCGTCAGGGTATTGGCGCGGATGGCGAGGTTCGGCCGGGCACGTGCTGCCGAGAGGTAGCCAATGGCCGTTGAGATCCGCAGCCGCCCCAGCTTGTTCATCGGGTGCGGCCCCGAGCCCCAGCTGTCCGGGTCGTTCGCATCCTCGCAGCGCGGGAAGCCGAGTTCGTCGCTCGCCTCCAACCACGCCTGGTGCACGCGGGTCAGTTCATCCCACCCATAGCGCCGGATGCTGATCGGCCCCGCGTCGCCGTGGTACGGGCGATCGCCGAAGTCGAGGTCCCGTTCGAGCCGCTTGAACGCCGGGAGAACGTTCTCCCAGGACCATTCCGGGTTGCCTTCAGCCGCCCAACCGTCGTAATCCTCGGGCATGCCTCGCAGCGCGATGGTCGTGTTCACCGCGCTCGACCCGCCCGTCACGCGTCCGCGCGGGAACGGCCGCGAAGCGCCCGTTTCGGTCGGCTGGTAGCTGAAGCCCCAGTCGTGGGCCGTGTACGAGTTGTTGTGGCTGTTTACGAGGTCGTAGGGCGTCTGCCCGGTATTGGCATAATCCGGCCCTGCCTCGATGAGCAGCACCGACCGCCGCGGATCCTCGCTCGCCCGGGACGCGATCACCGCACCCGCAGAGCCCGCGCCGATAACCACGATGTCGAAGAGTTCCGAGTCCCCCGAACCTGACACCAGTTCAGCCCTCTCGTATCATCTGGTTCGCGCGCGCCGAAGGCTCCGCTACTCCCGCGATCGAGGCATTCTATGACGTTCGAATCCGTACTGGGCGAAGCCCGCGCCGAGGGCCGCACGCTCCTCAACGAAGTGGAGGCCAAGCAGATCCTGCGCGACGCCGGCATCGCCGCTACGGCTGCCACTCTCGCAACCTCCGCCGCCGAGGCGCGCCAGCAGGCTGACGCCATGGGTTACCCGGTGGTGCTCAAGGTGGTTTCGCCCGACATCGCCCACAAGAGCGACGTAGGCGGCGTCAAACTCAACCTCGCCGACGGAAACGCCGTTGCCGCCGCGTTCGACGAGATCATGGCCAATGCGAAGAAAGCGGAGCCCAACGCCCGCATCAAGGGCGTCGCCGTCCAGCAGATGGCGAAGCAGGGCACCGAGGTCATCGTCGGCATGACGACCGACCCGCAGTTCGGCCCCGTGATGATGTTTGGCCTCGGCGGCATCATGGTCGAAGTCCTGAAGGACGTTTCCTTCCGTCTCGTTCCGCTCACCGACAAGGACGCCGGCCAGATGATCGGCGAGATCAAGGGCAAGCCCATCCTCGATGGCGTTCGTGGGCAGCCCGCCGCCGACCTCGCGGCATTGCGCGCCACGATGGTCAAGGTCTCCGAGCTGGTGGAGAGGCACCCCGAGATTCGCGAGCTCGACCTCAACCCCGTCTTCGCCTACCCCGACGGAGCGCTGGCCGTCGACGCGCGCATCGTGGTCAGCGAGGCCTAGCCGTGGCTGTACCTGGACACAAGCTCGACGCGATGTTCAACCCGAAGGTCGTCGCCGTTGTCGGCGACAAAGGCCCCGGCTACATGTGGCTCCACAACAACATGCCCTTCAAGGAGAAGGGCGGGTCGCTCTATTCGGTGCAGCTCGACGAGAAGGAGATTCCCGGCATCGAGGCGCTCGGCGTCACAAACGTCAGGTCGATGGCCGACATCCCCGAGCCGATCGATTACGCGCTTGTCGCCGTGCCACGGCAGGTTTCCCCGTACGTGCTCAAAGACCTGATCGCGAATGGCGCCCACGGTGCGGGTTTCTTCACGAGCGGGTTCGCCGAGACCGGCGAGGAGCTCGGCATCAAGCTCCAGGACCAGCTCACCACCATGGCTCGGGAAGCCAACTTCAACCTCGTCGGCCCGAACTGCATGGGGCTGTACCTCCCGAAGTCGGGCGTCCGCTTCAACGGCGATGCCCCCGTGGTCGATGACGGCCGCATCGGTTTTCTCAGCCAGTCCGGCACACACGGGATCATGTTCAGCCTCGTGGCCAACGCGAACGGGCTCCATCTCAGTCGCTGCGCCAGTTTCGGCAACGCCGTCGTCCTCGATGTCAGCGACTACGTGGAGTATCTCGCGCTCGACGACGAGACCGAGGTGATCGGCATGTACGTCGAGGGCGTCAAAGACGGCCGGCGCTTCTTCGACACCATGAAGATGGCCTGCGCGCGCAAGCCCGTCGTTGTGTGGAAGGGCGGCCAGACAGAGGCCGGCGCCCGCGCGACCAGGTCGCACACCGGCTCGCTCGCAGCGCCGCAGTCCGTCTGGGACGGGATGATGCGCCAGTGCGGCGCAATCACCACGAACAACCTCGACGAGACCATCGACGTGATGAAACTGCTCATCCAGGGCAAACGTCCAACCGGACCGCGCATGGCGCTTCTCGCTCAGACCGGCGGCCAGTCCGTCTCCATCACCGACGCATTCGCCAAGGCCGGCCTCCAGGTACCGCGCTTCAGCGACAAGACGTACGCCGACCTCGGCGAGTTCTTCAACATCGTCGGAGGGAGCTACCAGAACCCCCTGGACATGGCCGGGACCATCCAGGGCAGCATGGAAACGCTCGATCGCATCCTGCGCATCGTCGACGCCGATCCCAACGTCGACGGCATGGCGATGGAACTATCGGCCATGTTCGCAGCGCGGCAGTGGAAGAAATCCCCGGAGTCGCTCGACAAGACGCTCGACACGCTTCAGCAGCACCACGAGCGGAGCAGCAAGCCGCTCGCCGTGATCCTCCATCCGGCGCACGAAGCCGAATACGTCGCAAGTATCACGCCGAAGTTTTACGAACGCTCGATTCCGCTCTACCAGAGTTTTGAACGCGCCGCGGCTGCCGTCGCGCGCGTCCTGGCGTTCAATACGCGCTAGTCCTCCGCGACGGCGCCGAACTGCGAGAGCTGCTTCTCGGCCTCTTCGACGCTTTCGAGCTTCACGATGCCTTTGCGCAGCGCGTAGCGAATCAGGTCCGTGCGGTGCTTGGCGTGCAGCTTCGTCATGATGTGGGCCTTGTGCGCCTCAACCGTCTTCACGCTGATCACGAGGTCGTCGGCGATCTGCTGATTGGTGCGCCCTTCGGCAATGAGCTGCAGCACCTCGCGCTCTCGGCCGGTAAGCGTGTCGATGCCCGTCTTCTGGTCGGGCCTTTTGGACTGGTAGCTGATCTCCGCGAGGTCGAAGCCCTCGCTGATCGCACTCGAGTAGTAGCTGTTCCCGCGGTGGACCGTTTGGATGGCCAGCACGAGCTCCGAGACGTCTGAGCTCTTCATCAGGTAGCCTGACGCGCCTGCTCGCAGCGCTTCGAGCAACTGGTCTTCGTCGACGAAGCCGCTCAACATCACGACCCGTGAGCCACGTGAGAACCGCCGGATCTGCCGGGTCGCCTCGATGCCGTTTAGCCCCGGCATCACGACGTCCATCAGCACGACATCGGGATTCAGTTTCTCCACCGCACTCAGCGCTTCGCGGCCATTCTCGCAGTCCCCAATGACTTCCAGCTCCGGCCGGCTTTCGAGCAACATGCGTAGGGCTTGCCGGATAACGGAGTGGTCGTCGACAAGCAACAGCCTGATTGGACGGGGACCGGTATGGGAGCCGCTGGTAAGCGGCCGACGGTCGGAAAAACGCCCCTCGCTCATTATGAACACCTCTCGCCGCGATATTCGGCTCTCCGCAAGAGGATAGCAAGGGCCTCTTAGCGCTGAGCCGGCTAACTGTACGTCGCGACGAAGAACTCCCGGCGGCGAGGCCCGTCGAACTCGCAGAAATAGATGCCCTGCCACTGCCCGAGCAGCATCCGTCCTCCGACGAACGGCACAGTCACGCTCGACCCCACGAGAGACGCCTTGATGTGCGCGTCGCTGTTGCCCTCGCCGTGTCTGAAGCCACCGTCCTGCGGCACCAGCAGGCGCAGATGGCCGAGGAAGTCAGACTGCACGGCCGGGTCGGCATTCTCATTGATCGTGACGCCCGCCGTCGTGTGGGGAACAAACACCGTCACGACACCCTCCGCCAGCCGGCCGACGTATCCCGCGACTGTCGCCGTGATGTCGATCATCTCCTCGCGGCGGCTCGTCTCCACGTCGACCGACCAGCGCATCATGGCTCGGCGACCTCGCCGGAAGCTTCGGGGCACGCCGCGCACTGGGCCAGCGATGCCCGTGGGTCGCGGCAGCGAACGTCCGCGCGTTCCAGCAGGCTGGCTACGCGGAAGAGCGGCAGCCCCATCACGCAGCAGTAGCAACCGTCGAGGCTCGAGACCGTGGGTACGTCCGCATCCTGGATGGCGTATGCGCCAGCCTTGTCCATCGGCCGCCCGGAACGGACATACGCTTCGATTTGCGCATCGCTCAACGGCGCCATCTCCACCCGTGCATCGCTCGCCTCGACCGCGAAGCATCCGTCGCGACCGACGGCAATTGCGGTCGTCACGATGTGCTCGCGGCCGCGCAGCGCAGCCAACATCGCGACAGCCTCGGCGGGCGTTTCGGGCTTTCCATATACCTGCGGTCCCTGGTGCACGACCGTGTCGGCGGCGATCACGAGACTGCCCGGCGCTCGCCTGGCGGCTGCGTCCGCCTTCGCGCGGGCGAGGCGCAGCGCGTCTGCCCGTCCGTCTCCAGATAGGGGTTCGGGCACGTCCGCCGCGGCCACGACAAAGTCGTCCACGATGGCGGCGAGCAGTTCCCGCCGACGCGGCGACGCCGATGCGAGGATGATCTCAGCCACCGGCGCCCGGCTCCGGTTCAGCGAGGCTCAGCTTCGCAACGCATTCGATGTGCCCGGTCTGCGGGAACATGTCGAGCGGCGTGACGCGCTCCAGGGCGTAGCCCCCATCCACGAGCACACGCAGGTCCCGCGCCAGCGTCGACGGGTTGCACGACACGTACACCACCTCGGAGGGGCGGAAGCGGATGATCGCAGCAAGCACCGCCGGCGCACATCCGGGCCGCGGCGGGTCCAGCAAAACGACGTCGGGTGCGACCTCGAGCAGCGGCAACACATCCTCGACCTTGCCGGCTCGGATCTCGACGTTCGACAGGTCCGCGATGTTAGCGACGGTGTCCTTCGCCGCGCTGTGGGACTCCTCGATCGCGATGACACGCTCGAACCGATCCGCGAAGATCGCCGCGAACGTCCCCACGCCCGCGAATCCATCGACGAGCAGACTCCCACGGCGCGGCAACGCTTCGCCAACGAGTCGCACCATCTGTTCCGCCTGGGCGCTATTCACCTGGAAGAACGCTGCGGCGCTCACCTGGAACCGCCGGCCCCCGAGCTCTTCGGTGTACGACTTCTGGCCCGACGGAACGTCGAGGCCCGGGACGGACGGGCTCACCAGGTAGTCGCCCGTCTGCGCGTTGTGGCGGACCTGCACCTGGTGCAGCCCGGCGCCCTTGCCTTGCAGCTTGGGCAACAGCGCGTTCACCCAGTCATCTGCGATGGGACAGTGCTCCACCTTTAACAGCCCACGCCCACGGCGGTGGATGAACCCCACGTCGCCATACATCCGGCCCGTGGAGAAGCGCAGATGGTTGCGATATGCCCAGGGGTTGGCTGCGCCGACGATCGGCCGGACGGCCGCTTCATCGAGGCGCCCAATGCGCCGCAGTTGCTCCCTGACGACGGCTTCTTTGGCGGCGAGCTGCGATGGGTAGCTCATGTGCTGGAGCTGGCAGCCACCGCACTCGCCGAACAGGGGGCACTGCGGCTCGACGCGGTCCGGCGAGGCCTCGATGACCGTCGTCGCGACGCCTTCCAGGTAATCGCTGTGCGCCCGTTCAATGGTCGCCTCGACGAGCTCTCCCGGAGCCGCGTAGAGAACGAACATCACCCGGCCGTCATCCGTGTGCGCCAGCCCCGCGCCGCCGAACGCTATGGACTCGATGCGGACTGTGCGGGTTTCGCCAACCGGCGGCGCCGCTTCCCGGGTTCGATGACGACGTCGATCGGTCATCGTTCTAGCTTAGGCACGGCGTTCGCCACCGGCGACTTCGCCGGCCATCGCCGGGCCTTAGAACCGTACGACCCGAACGTTGTAGATCCCGTCGATCGCCTCGATCTGGTGCTGTTCTTCATCGCCCGGCATCTCGTCAACGGTGATCAGCATCAGGGCCCTTCCTCGGGGCCCCTCACGCCCAACCTGCATCGCTTTGATATTGATGTCGAACTGGCCCAGCAGGGTGCCTACCTTGCCGATCATCCCGGGCCGGTCCTCGTTATCACAGGCAAGCAGGACAGTGCCCGGCTCCGGCATGAGGTCGACGTCCTGGCCGTTGATGATCACGAGATGCGGCTGGCCGTGCTCCACCGTCCCGCCGACGGTGACCTCGGCTTCGCTCGTCACGACCTTGACGTGGACCAGGTTGTGGAACACTTCGTGGGACGGCCGCAGGTGCTCTTCGATGTTCCAGCCACGGCCCTGCGCCACAAGGCTCGCGTTAACGATGTTGACGTTCTCTTCACTGATGGGCTTGAGAAGCCCGCGGATGACCGCCGCCTTGAGCGGCGTGACGTCGTGCTCGGAGATCTCGCCGTAGTAATCGATCTCGATGGCGCTCAGCTTCCCGGTGACGAGTTGCGTCGCCGCGCGCCCGGCCACCTCGGCAACCGCCATGTACGGGCCAACGACCTGCAGCGTTTCCGGCGGCAGCATCGGCGCGTTGACGGCATAGCGGGCCGGCTTTCCGCTGAGGATGTCCACGAGCTGTTCGGCCACATCGAGAGCGACGCGCTCCTGCGCCTCCGCCGTCGACGCCCCAAGGTGCGGCGTGATGACGATCCGCGGATCGCCCAGCAGAGGATTGTCGCCGGGCGGCTCGCTCGTGAAGACGTCGATCGCGGCGCCGGCGACCTTGCCCGACCGGACCGCTTCCGCCACTGCCGCTTCATCCAGGATTCCGCCGCGAGCGACATTGATGAGCCGCACGCCATCGCGCATCTTGCCAATTTCCGCGGCGCCGATCATTCCTGTCGTGGTCGCCGTCAGGGGCGGATGGACGCTGATGAAGTCCGACACTCGCAGGAGTTCGTCGAAGTCCACGGACTCGACGCCGAGAGCGGCGGCGCGTTCCACCGGCACAAAGGGATCAACGGCGACAACGCGCATGTCCATCCCAAGCGCTCGCCGGGCAACTTCCGACCCGATCTTGCCGAGGCCGACGATACCGAGCGTCTTGCCGCGAATCTCCGTGCCAACAAACTCCTTGCGGCTCCACTTGCCGGCGCGCATCGAGGCGTCGGCCTGCGGCACGTGTCGTGCCAGCGCCATCAGGAGTGCAATCGTGTGCTCGGCCGCCGCCACAGTGTTTCCCTGCGGCGCGTTGACGACGACCACACCGCGCTCCGTAGCAGCCTCTAGGTCGATGTTGTCCACGCCCACGCCGGCCCGGCCGACGGCCACCAATCGCTTCGCAGCTTCGATGACCGGCCGCGTCACCTTCGTTTCGCTGCGTACCACGAGCGCGTCGTAGTTCCCGATGACGCCAATCAGTTCGTCCGGGGCCATGCCGGTTTTCACGTCGACGTCACCCACTGCCCGCAGCATGTCCACGCCCTCCTGGGCGACGGGATCGGCGACGAGGATCCGCGGACGTTCGGTTTCGGGCATGGGTTTCTCCTTGAGTGTAGCGAGGGCGAGTTCGATGGCTGCCGGGATGCGAACCTTCCCGGCCTCCCAGCGGCTGATCGTTGCCTGGTCAACGCCGAGCGATGACGCGATACCGGCTTGCGAGAGGCCAAGTGCCGTGCGGCGGGCAGTGAACTCGGCGGCGTTCATTGCTATGCATTGTGCATTTCCGGCATGTTTCATGCAATCTGCATGAACGCAAGAAGAAAGCCCGCGCTGTGGACGCGGGCCTTCGTTCGATCCCCGGGATTCGACGCTGTCAGACCGCGGCCTTCGCCTCCGCCAGCAGCTTCTCGACCACGTCCATGCACTGCACCACGTCTTCCTTCGATACGTAGCCGAGGTGACCAACGCGGAAGATCTTTCCTTCCAGCTTTCCCTGGCCGCCGCCGAGCACGACGCCGAATTCCTCGCGTGCCCGCTTCGAGATTCCCTTGCCGTCCACGCCCTCCGGCCACCAGACCGCCGTCACCGTGTTCGAGGCGAACTTCTCTTCGACCGGGACAAGCTTCAGGCCCAGCGACTTCGCCCGTGTTCGGGTGTAGTCGGCGATCGCCTGGTGGCGCGTGAAGATGCCCTCGAGGCCCTCCGCGCGCAGCGCTTCGAACGCCGCGTCCATCGCGTAATAGACGCTCATGGCGGGCGTCCAGGGATTCTGCTGCTTCAGGAGGGAATCGCGCGTCCGCGCCGCGTCGAAGTAGAAGCGTGGCATCTTGGCTTCCGCGTTGGCTGCCCACGCTCGTTCGCCCATGTAGACGAATGCCAGTCCCGGAGGCGCCATCCACCCCTTCTGCGACCCGCTCACGACAACGTCGAGGTCCCATCGCTCAACCGGGCATGGGATCGAGCTCATGCTGCTTACGGCGTCCACGATGATCAGCCGGTTGCGCGATCGGACCTCACGCGCGATCGCCTCGAGCGGGTTCGTCACGCCGGTCGAGGTCTCGTTGTGGGTGACAAGGACTGCCTTGATCGTCGCGTCCTCGTCCAGCATCTTGCCGATGACCGCGGGGTCTGCCGCTTCGCCCCACTCGAGCGCATAGCTGACAACATCGGCCCCGTACGTCTTGGCGATGCTCTTCAGCCGATCGCCGAACGACCCGATGGACACCGAAAGCACGCGGTCGCCCGGGCTCAGCGTGTTCACGACCGCGACCTCGAGGCCGCCGGTGCCGGACGTCGTAAACGAGAGGACGTCGGTCGAACTGCCGAACACCCAGTTCAGCCCGTCGGTGACGCGTCGGAGGATCTGGGCGAATTCGGGCCCGCGGTGGTTCATCATCTGACGACCACTCGCCGCCAGGACCTCCTCCGGGACGGGGGTTGGTCCGGGTATGCGCAGGTTCACAAAGGGACTCCAGGGAGGGGTTTTGGAATTTATCGTCAACGGTAATCCTATGGGGGTCAACCAAACTGGAAGATGACCCACGCACCCTGCGCCGACGCCGTAGACTTCCTCCGATGCCGGACCGCCGTAGCCAATTGCCATCCGTCGAGCGCGTGCTGGAAGCGATGCAGAACGGGTCGTGGCCGCACGACACCCGCGTTGCGGCCATCAGGGAAGCGCTGGGCACGTTTCGCGACGCTGCCGAGCGCGGCGAAGCGCCGGCAACGGCCGACGCGGTAGCCGCCCGTGCCGAGGCCGCGCTCTCGGCGGCCGCGGCGCCGTCACTTCGCAGGGTGATCAACGCCACCGGCGTCATCCTCCAGACGAACCTCGGGCGCGCGCCGCTGAGTGCTCGTGCCATCGACGCGATGGACGCGGTCGCAGCCGGATATTCGAATCTCGAATACGACCTCGCGTCCGGCGAACGGGGCAGCCGCCACGATCATGTCCGTGATCTCATCCGCCGCACCACGGGCGCCGAGGATGGGCTGGTCGTCAACAACAACGCAGCGGCGCTGCTCATGGTGCTCCAGGTGTTGGCGCAACGGCCGCGAGGTGCTGGTGTCGCGGGGACAGGCCGTCGAAATCGGCGGAGGCTTCCGCATCCCCGACGTGCTGCGCCAGAGCGGTGCCACTCTTGTCGAGGTCGGCACCACCAACCGCACCTACGCCCGCGACTACGACGAAGCCTGGGGAGATCAATCCATCGCGATCCTGCGTGTCCATGCATCGAACTTCCGGATCGTGGGCTTCACCGCCACGCCCACGCTCGCCGAACTTTCCGATGTCGCCCAGAAGCGAGGCGGGTGGCTCTTCGACGACCTGGGCAGCGGGTGCCTGATCGACACCGCGCCGTTCGGCCTGGCCCACGAGCCCACGGTCGCGGAAAGCATCGCCGCAGGCGCCGACCTGGCACTCTTCAGCGGAGACAAGCTGCTCGGGGGACCGCAATGCGGCCTGATCGCCGGCCGTGCCGGACTCGTTTCCGAATTGCGCCGTCACCCGCTCGCACGTGCATTACGGGTCGACAAGCTGACCATAGCCGCGCTCAACGCCACCCTCCAGGCATACGTCGAAGGCCGGTATGCCGACGAGATTCCCGTTTGGCGGATGCTCGGCATGAGTGACGCAACCCTCCGCCGCCGTGCCCGCGCGTGGGCGAACGCAGCTGGAGACGCGGCGTCCGTGGTGCGCGAGACCTCGATGGTGGGAGGGGGATCGCTTCCCGGCGAAGGCGTTCCCACATGGTGCGTCGCAATCGCATCGAACGCCGGCGGTGCCGCGCTGGCGGCGGCCCTCCGGGCCGGCGATCCAGCCATCGTGGGTCGAGTGTCCGGCGGGAAACTCCTCCTCGATCCGCGGACGGTCGAGCCTCGCGACGAGGGCCTCGTCACGCGCCGTCTGCGCGAGATTACGTGACGAACGGAAACCCACTCGCAACATCTCTCTGTCGTAATGAGCGTTGACCCTTTTCAAAGCCGCGTACTATAGTTTCGCAAGTTACGGATTTCACAACCGGTTTTCCCCGCCGCTTATGACGCTTGAAATCCCTGAGGTCGTTATCAACAGGCTGCCCGTCTACGCGCGGGCGCTTGCCGAGCTTGCGGCCAGCGGCGAGACGGTCGTCAGCTCGCAGGCGCTCGGGGAGCTCCTCGACGTCACGCCCGCCCAGATCCGCAAGGACCTCAGCTACTTTGGCCGCTTCGGCAAGCAGGGCCGTGGCTATAACGTCCACGGGCTCCTCACGAAGCTCCGCGAAATCCTTGGCATCGATCGCCAGTGGCGCGTCTGCATCATTGGCGTCGGAAGGCTTGGCCAGGCAATCGCCGAATACGGCGGCTTCGGTCCCCAGGGCTTCGAAATTGTCGCCGCCTTCGACTCCAATCCGGCGGTCGTCGGCCAGAAGCTGGGCAGCGCCATCGTCCGCGACGCAGAAGAGCTCGACCGTTTCCTCCACGCCAACCGCGTCGATATCGGCATCGTCGCCGTCCCGGCAGCGGAGGCCCAGAAGGTCGTCGACCGCCTCGTGAATGCCGGTATCCGCGCAATCCTCAACTACGCGCCCATCACCGCCCACGTCCCCAGCGACGTCACCATCCGGCACATCGACCCGGTGCTCTCGATGCAGAGCATGACCTTCTACATCAAGCGCCCGGACGGGCCGGCAGCGAAGTAGATCGGGAATCCCCCACCGAGGGGGCCTGGTGGCTCCCGTTCCTGACACCTTCCACACGCCGGACCGGCCGTTGCGTGACACCGCCCGCACGCCCGCAGGCCGACGATACCGATCATGGGTGCAGCAGGCGGCGTCAAGCGCGGCGCAAGCCCTTTCCCCGCGTGACTGGCTGCGTCGGTGGTGGTCTCTGGTCATCCGCCAGTTCGAGGCCGCGACATGCGACCAGCCGGGCAAGGCCGCGGAATCCGTCGAAGACGCACTACAGCGCATGGCCATCGAAGAGCTCAGCTCGAACCGCTGAGGCGCTTTAGCGCGCCAACGAGCGCGTCTCGTCTCTCTCCCTCTCTAATCCCTGGTCGAATCGCCGGCGACGGCGTGACGGAAGCGCAACCCGCGCGACTCGAAACCGGCCGGGCCGGCTGTGAGCGTGAGCCGTTCGGTCCCCGGATCCGCGCCCACCAGCCGTCGTATGGCCGGCGGTGCAGGATACGTTTTCGCTTATGGCCGGCCTCCGTGCAGTCCTGACACTCTCCGAACGTTCCGCCGCCAGTTCCATGACGCGCCCCGCACGCCCGCTCTACGACGATATTCATCATGGTTACCAAAGTTTCGTACGACGAGCGGGTCTATCCCGAGCCGGCGAAGTGCCTGGCGGCGATCCGCGAACACCTGACCGTGGGCTGGGACGTAGTCCAGCTGCGCGGTCCCAGCAACGGCCCGTTCGTGGTCGTCTTCCGGAAGACCGACCAGCCGCAGATGGAGGAAGCATGAGCGGCACAATCCTCCTCGTGGACGACGAGACGCCGATCGTTGAGGTGCTGACGATCGCGCTGCGCGCGAGGGGCTACATCGTGCGTACGGCGTCGACCGGCTACGACGCCCTCCTGGCACTGACGGAGGAAGTGCCCGACCTGATCCTGCTGGACATCAACCTCCCCGACCTTACGGGTTGGGAGGTATTGAGGCGGCTCTCGCCCGCCGACCGCGAGCGCGTTCCGGTCATCGTCTTCTCCGCTTCTCCGCTTTCGCCTGCGCGGGTGGCTGAGTTCCATCCGGCAGGCGTGCTCCAGAAGCCGTTCCCCATCGATGCGGCGCAACGGCTCATAGCCGACGCCATCGCCGAACATCGCAGAAAGCGCGAGGTGGCAAATGCCTGACGTTGGTTTCCTTGCCCTGGGCATTGGCTCGTTCGTCGTCCTGTACCTGCTCATGGAATTCATCGCGAGGGTCTGACGTGAACGCAGAGAACCTGATCGCCCTCATCATCGCCATCGCCGTCGGCGCCTACATGCTGTACGTGCTCTTTCGTCCCGAAGACCTCTAGGACACTCCCATGACGATCCAGGACATCCTGTACCTGGCCTTCTATGCGCTCGCCATCGTTGCCCTCGCCAAGCCGCTCGGGCTCTACATGATGGCCGTCTACGAAGGCCGCCGAACATGGTTGAGCCCGGCCCTGCGGCCGGTGGAACGCGGGCTCTACCGCGTCGCCGGCGTTGACGAGAACGTCGAGCACGGCTGGAAGCGGTACACGCTCACACTGCTGGGCTTCAACCTGGCGGGGTTCCTCCTCCTCTACTTCATTCTTCGTTTCCAGGGTTACCTGCCTCTCAACCCGCAAGATCTGCCGGGCGTGAAGCCGAGCAGCGCCTTCAACACCGCGGTCAGCTTCATGACCAACACGAACTGGCAGGACTACGGCGGCGAAACGACGCTGAGCTACTTCTCCCAGATGGTCGGGCTGACGTTCCAGAACTTCGTGTCGGCCGGCGTGGGCATGGCGGTGCTCGTAGCACTCATCCGTGGGCTCGCCCGTCATTCCGGCTCGACGATCGGCAACTTCTGGGTCGACCTCACGCGGTCCGTGCTCTACATCCTGCTCCCGCTCTCGCTGATCGTGGCCATCTTCCTGGTGTCACAGGGCGTGGTGCAGAACTTCCATTCCTACAAGGACGTGACCACGCTCGAAGGGCTGAAGCAGACGCTCGGCATGGGGCCTGCCGCATCTCAGATCGCCATCAAGCAGCTGGGCACGAACGGCGGCGGCTTCTTCAACGTGAACTCCGCGCATCCGTTCGAAAACCCGACGGCCTGGTCGAACCTCGTTGAGTTGCTGGCCATCCTTCTTATCCCGGCGGCCCTCGTTTACATGTACGGCCGCATGGTGGGGTCGACGCGGCACGGCTGGGTCGTGCTCGGGGTGATGGTCGTGTGGATGCTCGCCGGCACGGTCATCGCGAACGTCGCCGAGCAGAGCGGCAATCCGATCGTGGCTGATGCCGGGGTCGAAACAGCCGCCGGGAGCGGACAGCAGGGCGGCAACCTCGAAGGCAAGGAAACTCGCTTCGGCATCGGGCCGTCGACGCTCTGGGCGGATGCCACCACGCTGGCGTCGAACGGCTCCGTGAACAGCATGCACGACAGTTACACGCCGATCGGCGGCCTCGTCCCCCTGGCGAACATCGCCACGGGAGAAGTCATCTTCGGCGGCGTTGGGACCGGCATGTACGGCATGGCGCTCTACATCATCCTCGCGGTGTTCATCGCAGGGCTGATGGTGGGCCGCACGCCCGAGTACCTCGGGAAGAAGATCGAACCGCGCGAGATGAAGGCGGTGATGCTTGCGCTGCTGTCGTTCGCGCTGGTACTGCTGACGTTCTCGGCCATCGGCGCCGTCAACAGCTTCGGGACCAGTTCGCTGAACAATGCCGGCCCTCACGGGCTTTCGGAGATTCTCTACGCGTTCGACTCGCAATCGGGCAACAACGGCTCCGCATTCGCTGGCCTGAACGCGAACACTACCTTCTACAACCTGGGCGGCGGTATCTGTCTGCTGGTCGGACGATTCCTTTTCATCATCCCTGTGCTCGTGGTAGCGGGCTCCATGGTGCAGAAGAAGCGCGTCGCGCCGGGCCCGGGAACGTTCCCGACCGACGGGGTGCTGTTCGGGGGACTCCTCCTCGGCGTCATCCTTCTCGTCGGACTACTCACCTTCTTCCCGGCCTTCGCACTCGGCCCCATCGTCGAACACCTGGCGATGGGTCACGGAACGACGTTCTAGAAAGGAACATCCACTGTGGCAATGCATGCCTCAGCGCTCGGAATCGAAAAACGGCAGAAGCCCAAGGTATGGACGAGCGAAATCGTCAGCCGCGCGGTGCTGGATTCGGTGCGCAAACTCAACCCGCTGACTCTCTACAGGAATCCGATCATCCTCATCGTCGAGATCGGCGCCCTGCTCACCTCCGTCATTTATGCCCGCGATTTGTCCCAGGGCAAGAGCTTCGAGCTCGGCCGATTCGAGCTGCAAATCACATTCTGGCTCTGGTTCACGGTGCTCTTTGCGAACTTCGCTGAGGCGATCGCCGAGGGCCGCGGCAAGGCCCAGGCGGACACGCTTCGCAAGACCCGCACGCAGACCACCGCCCGCCGCGTCAACCCCGACGGCACGACCGAGACCGTGCCGGGGGGCCTGCTGCGCAAGGGCGACATCGTGCTTGTCCAGGTGAACGAAGTCGTCCCGGGCGACGGGGATGTGATCGAAGGGGTGGCCTACGTCAACGAGGCCGCCATCACCGGCGAGTCCGCCCCGGTCGTGAAAGAACCGGGCACCGACATTCGCAGTTCCGTGACCGGCGGCACGACGGTGGTCAGCGACTTCCTTCGCATCCGCATCACGGCGAACCCGGGTGAGACGTTCCTCGACCGGATGATCTCGCTCGTCGAAGGCGCCGCGCGGCAGAAGACGCCAAACGAGATCGCGCTGAACATCCTGCTCGCGGGCCTCACGTTCATCTTCCTGCTCGTCACCGTCACGCTGCAGCCGTTCGCCGATTACTCGGGACAGTTGATTTCGATCGTCGTCCTCGTTTCGCTACTCGTCTGCCTGATTCCCACGACGATCGGCGGGCTGCTGTCGGCGATTGGCATCGCCGGCATGGACCGGCTGGTGCAGCGCAACGTCCTCGCGATGTCGGGCCGTGCCGTCGAGGCAGCCGGGGACATCGACACGCTCTTGCTCGACAAGACGGGGACCATCACGTTCGGTAACCGCCTCGCGGCGGAGTTCATCCCTGTGGCGAGCGGCGATAGCGCACGGCTTGTCGCAGCCGCCGTGCGCTGTTCACGCGAAGACGATACTCCGGAGGGCAAGTCAATCCTCGATCTGGCGAAGAGCCTTGGCTTTGGGAGCCTCGTCGAGGAGCCGTTGCCGGCGGGCGGCGAGTTCGTCCCGTTCACGGCGGAGACACGCATGAGCGGGGTGCGCGTCGATGGCGGCGGGACCTTCAAGGGCGCTGTGGACGCAGTCCTGACCGCTTCCGGTAAGCCGGCGCCGGTAGGCCTGCAGGAGGCCACCGAACGAATCTCGCAGGAAGGCGGGACCCCACTTGCCGTGCTGGACGGGCAGGAAATCCTCGGGCTCATCTACCTGAAGGACACCGTGAAGCCCGGGATGCGCGAGCGCTTCGACGAACTCCGGCGCATGGGCATCCGCACCATCATGGTGACGGGCGACAACCCGCTGACGGCCGCGACCATCGCCAGGGAAGCCGGCGTCGACGACTTCATCGCGCAGGCGAAGCCCGAAGACAAGATCGCCCGCATCCGCGAGGAGCAGGCGGCCGGCCGGCTCGTCGCGATGACCGGCGACGGCACGAACGACGCGCCGGCGCTCGCTCAGGCCGACGTTGGCGTGGCGATGAACACCGGCACCCAGGCCGCCAAAGAGGCCGGCAACATGGTCGACCTCGACAGCGACCCAACGAAACTCATCGAGATCGTGGGCATCGGGAAGCAGTTGCTGATGACGCGCGGCGCACTGACAACGTTCAGCATCGCGAACGACCTCGCGAAGTACTTCGCGATCCTCCCCGCCGCGTTCGTGGTGGCGTATCCGCAGCTCGATTCGCTCAACATCATGCGCCTGGGCAGCCCCGAGAGCGCCATTCTCTCGGCCATCATCTTCAACGCGCTCATCATCATGGCGCTCGTGCCGCTTGCGCTGCGCGGCGTCGCCTATCGGCCAATCGGGGCAGGGCCACTCCTCGCCCGAAACGCACTCATCTACGGCGTTGGGGGGATCATCGCTCCCTTCATCGGCATCAAGCTGATTGACGTGATCGTCAACGGCATTCACCTCGCCTGAGGATCACCATGGAAAACGCCTGGAACACAACTTTCAAAGAACTCCGCCCCCTCGTTGCGATCATCGTTGGCCTTATGCTGGTCACCGCCGTGGCATACCCCCTGGTCGTCACCGGCGTTGGTCAGCTCGTCTTCCACCGGCAGGCGAACGGCAGCATCGTATCCGTGGATGGCACCGACGTCGGCTCCAGCCTCATTGGCCAGCAGTTCACCGAGCCCCAGTACTTCCATCCGCGCCCGTCTGCGGCCGGTGACGGCTACGACGCCTCGGCGTCCAGCGGCTCGAACCTCGGCCCCACCAGTGACAAGCTCATCAACGGGATCCACGACCCGAACGACCCGTCCTCGGACTTCGACGGCATCAAGGACCGCGTTGCCGCTTACCGCACCGAAAACGGCCTCAGCGACGACGTTCCCATCCCGTCGGACGCGGTGACAGCGTCTGCCAGCGGCCTCGACCCGCACATCTCGCCTGCGAATGCCCGCCTCCAGATCGCCCGCGTCGCAAAGGCGCGCGGCGCGAGCGATTCGGACATCAAGAACCTCGTCGACGACCAGACCGAAGGACGGGTGTTTGGGTTCATCGGCGAGCCTCGCGTCAACGTCTTGAAGTTGAACATGGCCCTCGACCAGAAGTTCCCAATGTCAAAATGACCGAACTCGACGACCACCGCCCCGATCCGGACGCGCTGCTTCGGAGGATCCAGCGCGAGGAGGCGGGCGCGAAACGGGGACGTTTGCGGATCTACCTCGGCGCTGCCCCCGGCGTCGGCAAGACCTACGCCATGCTCAATGAAGGCAGACGGCGAAAGGCACGAGGCGCCGAGGTCGTTGTCGGGTTCGTCGAGACGTACAACCGGCCCCTCACCATGGAGGCGATCGGGGACCTCGACGTGATCCCGCGACGGGTGGTTGAGTACCAGGGCGTCCGCCTCGAGGAGATGGACACCGAGGCGATCATCGCCCGGAGGCCGGCTGTCGCGCTGGTCGACGAGCTCGCCCACACGAACGCGCCCGGCTCGAAGCACGAGAAGCGGTACGAAGACATCGAGGACATCCTGCACGCCGGCATCCACGTCATTTCGACCATGAACATCCAGCACCTCGCCAGCCTCAACGATGTCGTGGCGGGCATCACCGGCGTACGAGTCCGCGAAACAGTGCCCGATGCGGTAGTCGATGGCGCCGACGAGGTCGAGCTCGTGGACATCTCCCCGGAGGCGCTTCGTGCGCGGATGCGGCACGGCAACATCTACCCGGCCGCCCAGGCAGAGCAGGCGCTGTCCAACTTTTTTCGCCCCGGCAACCTCGCCGCTCTGCGGCAGCTCGCGCTTCAGCGCGTCGCGCAGGAGGTCGAACTCCAGTTGACCGGCTACATGCAGGAGCACGGCCTCGAAGGCTGGGAGTCAGGCGAACGGGTCCTTGTGCTGCTCGACAATACGGCAGCGTCGGAGGTGGCAGTGCGACGCGCGTGGAGGCTGGCACACGCCTTCAACACCGAGCTCATCGCCGCACATCCCGCGACGCTGTTGAAGGAGCAAGGCATGACGCACATCCTCACCGTCGCCCTGGACCTCAACGCGAAGCTCGTAGAGATCCCGGGCGTCGACAACGCGAAGGAAATCGGGGCGTTAATTCAGGAGCATCACGTTGGCCACGTGACCCTCATCGCGAGCAGGCCAAGCCGGTTCCGGACGCGGACAACCCTGGCGGAAGTGCTTCTCGCTTCCCACCCGCACCTGGACGTGCACCTCGTGGCGGCCTCGCGCTAGACCGCGAGGCGCCTCCAAATGCTTTGACGTCGCGGCGTAGACTGCCGTAGGTGTCCGACTTCGCCAACGATGCGTCATCGCGCCTGCAGCAGGTGTTCGGCGCTTCCGCGAACCCCGAGGCCGCGCCAGCGATGGCGGCCTACATGCGCAATCGCTTTCCCTTCCTCGGCATCTCCGCCACGAAGCGCCGTGCGCTCCAGCGTGAGGCGCTGGCCGGTCGCGCAGCACCATCGGAGGATGACCTGCGGAGCCTCGGCAGGGAACTCTGGGCTCTGCCCGAACGGGAGTACCAGTACGCCGCAACCGACATCCTCGCGCGGCACGTCCGCGTGTGTTCCGCGGCCTTCCTACCGGTGGCCAGAGAACTGATCACAGCGAAGTCGTGGTGGGACACGGTCGACGCCCTCGCCGGCCACGTCGTCGGACCGCTTGTCCTGGCGCACCCCCACCTTGCCGATGAGATGGACGAATGGGCGCGCGACGACGACGTCTGGGTCGCCCGAACCGCCCTGCTCCACCAGCTGCGTTCCAAACAGAAGACCGACGCGCATCGGTTGTTCGCCTATTGCGAACTGCGCGCCGGCGACAACGAGTTCTTCATCCGGAAGGCCATCGGCTGGGCGCTCCGGGAGTACTCAAAAACGGACGCTGACGCGGTGCGCGCCTTCGTGGCCGATCAAAGCTCGACGCTGTCGCCGCTCTCCCAACGCGAGGCGCTGCTGTGGCTGAACGGTGGTCGCAAGGCCGCCCAGGCGCGGTAATTCAGCGCTCGGGGCTCGGGAAGAGCCCGACCAGGTTCTCTTCCTCCGTCGGAAGGCTCCGCTTGATCACTTCGAGATGGTCCAGCGCGATTCCCGCGCCGATCGCGACGCATTCCAGGGGGTTATCGGCCACGTAGCACGGCACGCCCGTCTCCTGCGTGAGGAGCTCGTCCATGTGCCGCAGCAGCGCTCCGCCGCCGGTCAGCACGATACCGCGGTCGATGACGTCGGCGGCGAGCTCCGGCGGGGTCTTCTCGAGCACGGCGCGCACCGTCTGGACGATGGTCCCGAGGCAGTCCTGTATCGCCTGCGCCACCTCGATGCTGTTCAGCGAGATCGTCTTCGGCAAACCGCTGAGCTGGTCGCGGCCTCGCACCTGCGTGCCCATACCCTCGTCGATCGGGATCGCGCTGCCAATGGCGAGCTTGATCTCCTCGGCCGTCTTCTCGCCAATGATGAGGTTGTGACGGCGGCGCACATACGCCATCACGGCCTCGTCGATTCGGTCACCGGCCATCCGGACCGATTCACTCACAACAATGCCGTAGAGCGAGATGACCGCCGCCTCCGTACGGCCACCGCCGATGTTCACGATCATGTTGCCGCGCGCGGTTCCGATCGGGATGCGCGCGCCGATTGCCGCCGCAAGGGGCTCCGGCACCAGATGGGCCGGCTTGCGCGCGCCCGCCTGCTCCGCCGCGTCCCGCACCGCTCGCTGCTCGACGCTCGTCACGCCTGCCGGCACGGTCACCATCACCTCGGGCCGGATGAGGTTGAAGCGGCCGGTGATGAGCCCGATGAAGTAGCGCAGCATCGCTTCGGTCGTCAGGTAGTCGGCAATCACGCCGTCGCGCATCGGCCGAATGACGCTGATCGAGCCAGGCGTTCGCCCCTGCATGGCCCGCGCTTCTTCACCCACGGCCACGATCGCGTTGTCGCGGTTGTGCCGCGCCACGACGGAGGGTTCGTTGACTACGATCCCCTGGCCCTTCACGTACACGAGGATGTTGGCCGTGCCGAGGTCGATGCCAGCTTTTTTCGACGCCAGGAATTCCATCGCCACTAAGTGCGCTCCACTTCCGCTCCGAGGCCCTGGAGCTTTAGATGGAGCCGCTCATAGCCCCGATCAAGGTGTGAGACGTCGTCTATGACGGTCGTCCCCTGTGCCACGAGCGCCGCCAGCAGAACCGCTGCACCGGCTCGGACGTCGAGCGCTCTCACGCTGGCACCGTGGAGCGCCGTCGGGCCGCTCACAATCGCTGACGATCCCGTGCTGACGATCTCCGCACCCATCTTGCGCAGCTCGCCGACGTAGAGCATGCGGTTATCGAACACCCGCTCGTGAATAATTGAGACCCCGGCCGCCTGGGTCAGCAGCGCTGCCATCGGCGCGTGGAGGTCCGTGGCGAGGCCCGGATACGGCAGCGCCTGGAAGCTCACGGCGCGGAGCTCGCCGCGTCGCGATACGTGCAGCCGGCCCTCGCCCTGCGTGATCTCAGCGCCCGCCGCGCGGAGCTTGTTGAGCAGCGCGTCGAGGACCTCCACCGGCACGTCCTCGATTTCGACGTCTCCCCCGGTCATTGCCGCAGCGATGGCGAACGTTCCTGCCTCGATGCGGTCCGGCATGATGCGGGCCGTCGCACCGTGCAGGTGGTCGACTCCGTCGACGACGACCATCTGGCTGCCTATGCCCTCGATGCACGCGCCCATCGCATTCAGAAGGTGCGCGAGCTCCTGCACCTCCGGCTCGGTGGCGGCGTTCACGATTGTTGTCTGCCCCCGCGCCAGCGCCGCAGCCATCATCACGTTCTGCGTGCCCGACACCGACGGGTAGTCCATGAAGACGCGCGTCCCGCGGAGGCTGCCCGGCCCTTCGGGAGCGCGCGCCACGAATCGCTCCCCCTCGCGGCTGACGGCGGCGCCCATCGCCTCGAAGCCGGAAAGGTGCACGTCGATGGGCCGCTGCCCGATCACATCGCCGCCGGGCGGCGCCGAGGAAGCGAAGCCGTGCATGGTCAACAGAGGACCCATGACCTGGAACGAAGCCCGGTTCTCGCTGATCAACTCCGTGGGTGCCTCGAAGTTTCGCACGCCACCGCCATTGAGCCGCATGCGGTCGCCGTCGAGTCGCTCCACGACGGCACCGAGGCTCTCAAGGAGCTCGCTCAGGCTGTCGACATCGGTTATGTCCGGTACGTTGGTGAGGACGACATCCTCGTCCGTCAGCAACGACGCGCACATCGCGGCGAGGACGTGGTTCTTCGCCCCCGAAACGCGCACCGTGCCGCGTAGCTGGACGCCACCCTGGACCACATAACGAGGCGCGCGTAATCGGATCGTCATCGGCTGGGTTCAGGATAGGCGAGTGCGGCGGGTGGGGCCAGCAGCGCCCCGTGTATTGCAACCTCCGGCAGTGCCGCAGGCCGCAGACAGCGGTGATTAGACGCGCGGCGCCCCTGACGGCGCTCGTCGCCGCCGCTGCGCAACGCGCAGCCGCACCAGGGACCGCTGCAGCGCAGCCTGCGCACGCGCCATGTCCACGTCCCGGCTCGACTGATCCCGCGCGCGCCGGAGGCGGTCTTCGGCCCGGGCCCGCGCCGCTTCGGCGCGCGCCGTGTCGATCTCCTCGGCGTGCTCGGCCTGGTCCGCCAGGATGGTCACGCGATCGCGCAGCACTTCCATGAAGCCGCCCGTCACCGCGAAGACGTTCTCGTCCTGGCCTCGCCGAAACACGAGCTCGCCGTATCCCAGCGTCGTCATGAGCGCCGCGTGCCGGGGGAGGATGGCCAGCTGGCCCTCGCTCCCCGGCGCGATGAGCACGTCCACGCCCGGCTCGACGCTGACCACCTTCTCCGCCGTCACGATTTCGACGGTAAGCGGCATCGCCTTAAGCCTCGGCCAGCTGGCGGGCCTTCTCGACCGCCTGGTCGATGTTGCCCACCATGTAGAAGGCCTGCTCGGGTAGCCCGTCGTGCTGGCCTTCGAGGATTTCGTTGAACCCGCGGATGGTCTCCCGGATCGGCACATACGCGCCTGGCGTTCCCGTGAACTGCTCCGCAACGAACATCGGCTGGGTAAGGAAGCGCTGGATCTTGCGAGCCCGGGCCACCGTCAGCTTGTCCTCGTCCGAGAGTTCGTCGATGCCAAGGATGGCGATGATGTCCTGGAGGTCCTTGTAGCGCTGCAGCACGCCCTGGACACCGCGTGCGGTGTCGTAGTGCTCCTGGCCGACGACGCGCGGCTCCAGCGCGCGTGAGAACGACGCCAGCGGGTCCATCGCCGGGAACAGCGCCTGCTCTGCGAGGGAGCGCTCCAGCGCCACGACCGCGTCGAGGTGCCCGAAGGTCGTTGCCACTCCGGGGTCGGTATAGTCGTCCGCCGGAACGTAGATGGCCTGGAACGACGTTATCGAGCCCTTCTTGGTCGATGTGATGCGCTCTTCGAGGTCGCCCATTTCCGATGCCAGCGTCGGCTGGTAGCCCACGGCCGAAGGCATGCGGCCGAGGAGCGCCGACACTTCCATGCCGGCCAGGGTGTAGCGATAGATGTTGTCGACGAAGAACAGCACGTCGCGGCCCTCTTCATCGCGGAAGTACTCCGCCATGGTGAGGCCGGTCAGCGCGACGCGGAGCCGCACACCGGGAGGCTCGTTCATCTGGCCAAAGACCATGGCCATCTTCGGGAGCACGCCGGAGTCCTTCATTTCGTGCCAGAGGTCGTTGCCCTCGCGCGAGCGCTCGCCCACGCCTGCGAAGACCGAATAACCGCCGTGCTCGCGGGCGATGTTCGAAATGAGCTCCTGGATCACAACGGTCTTGCCCACCCCGGCGCCGCCGTAGAGGCCGACCTTACCGCCGCGGACCAGCGGGGCAATCAGGTCGATGACCTTGATGCCCGTCTCCAGCACCGACGGCGTGGTCTCCTGGTCTTCGAACGGGGGCGGGTCGCGGTGGATGCCCCAGCGCTTGCCCGTCGTCGCCGGCAGGTTGTCGATGGGGTTGCCCAGCACGTTGAACATGCGGCCCAGCGAGTCCTCGCCGACGGGCACCGAGATGGCCGCGCCGGTGTTTACCGCCCTGGTATCCCGCCGCAGACCATCGGTCGTGTCCATGGCAAGGCAGCGCACCCAGTTGTTGCCGAGGTGCTGCTGCACTTCGGTCACCAGCGCGGAGCCATCCTCGCGGATCACGTTCACGGCGTGGTTGATCTCGGGCAGGTGGCCCGGAGGGAATTCGATGTCGAGCACTGTTCCGATGACCTGGACGACACGTCCGTCGGCTGCTGCTGTCATGACCATGAGGAGACCTCCAGCGGTTTCAAACCGTACTAATTCTTCGCGCCGAACGACTTGAGCCGTTCGGCCATGTCCGGCCCGGCGCCCGGGCTCGTTCTGCGTTCGAACGCCAGCCCATCGGCCAGCGTGTACTGCTGCCCCTCGTTCACGAGGCGCTTGTCGGCACGAAGGGTGTGCCAGGAGTTCGCAACGATCGCTTTCGCCATCGCCAGGGTGGCGGCTTCCAGCTCCGCGTCCGCCACGCAGGCATTCGCGAGCCCTAGCGCCACCGCCTCCGGGCCGGAAACCGGCGTGCCGGTGAACATCATCTGCTTCGCCTTGAGCGGGCCGATGCGGCGCCACAGACGCTGGCTCATGCCCCACGTTGGCGTCATCGACCATCGTCCGTGCGTATCGGCGAAGCGCGCCGACTCGCCGGCCACGAGCAGATCGCAGGCCAACACGAGTTCGAGCGCGCCCGTGTAGCAATGTCCCTGCACCGAAGCGATGACCGGCTGTGGCAGCGCTTCGATGGCATCCAGCGTTTCCGCCTGGAAGTGCACCGAAGGGGCCCGATCGCCCGCCTGGATCGCCTTGATGTCGTTCCCCGCCGAAAAGGACTTGCCCGCGCCACGCAGTACTACGCACCCGACGTCTCCGATGCTCCCAGCAATCGCATCGATGTGCCCGCGCAGTTCGACGAACAGCGCCGGGCTCAGTGCGTTCAGCGTCTCCGGCCGGTTCAGGGTGAGCGTGGCAATGCCGTCCGCATCCGTGCGCAATACGAGAGCGCTCACGCGGCCACCCCCACGATGTCCGACACGTGGACCTCGGTCAGGCTCTGGAACGTGCGCTCGGGATCCGGCAATCGGAGCCCTTCGGTGTACGGGGTCCGGACCGCCCAGCATTCCATGCCCGCTGCATGGGCGGATTCGATTCCCGCCGGAGCGTCCTCGATCGCCAGACAGCGAGAGGCCGCGATGCCGAGACGTTGGGCAGCCAGCAGGTAAATGTCGGGCGCAGGCTTGCCGCGTTCCACGTCGCTTCCGGATATCACTCTGTCGAAGGCTCCGGCGAGCCCGATGCGCTCGAGGCACGCCTCCACCCACGGGAGAATCGACGACGATGCCACGGCCACCGGGAGCCCGGCGCGGCGGACATCGCCCACGAGCGCGACGGCCCCGGGGAGCGGCTCGGCGTTGGCGCGGTAGCTTTCCAGGATCATTTCGCGGTATCGCGTTGAGTAGTGTTCCTTCGGCTGCGACAGACCGAAGTCGGAGATCATGTCGCTCCAGCCCGACTTCGTACCCATGTACGGCTTGTACTGCTCGAGGGTGATCGAGAGTCCCTCTTCACTCATCAGCCGGTTGACCGCGGCGAAATGCAGCGGCTCGCCGTCCACGAGCACGCCGTCCATATCAAAGATGACAGCGTCGAAGCGAGACAGCTTAGCCCTCCAGCGCGGCCGCGCCGCCGACGATATCGAGCAGTTCTTTCGTGATCTGCTCCTGGCGCAACTTGTTGTATGTCAGCGTGAGCTCGCGCGTGATGTCGTTCGCGTTATCCGTCGCGTTCTTCATGGCAACCATCTGCGCCGACTGGAAGCTGGCCGCCGACTGCAGAACCGCTTCGTAGATCTGCATCTCGATATAGCGCGGCAGGAGTCGTGCCAGGACTTCCTCGGGAGACGGTTCGAAGATGTAGTCCCCACGGAACGCCTCTGCCTCGGCTGCGCTCTCCATTTGAGGGGGCTCGATAGGCAGTAGCTGCCGGATCACCGGCCGCTGGTTCGCTGTCGAAACCGATTCCGAGAAGCTCACGTAGACGCGGTCGATCGCCCCGCTCAGGTAGTCATCGATGATCAGCCGCCCGATGCCGGCGGTGTCGGCCTGAGTGGGATAGTCGCCGAGATCCGTAAATTCGGCGATCAGGTGGACGTGCGCTCGCACGAAGAAATCGCGGCCCTTCTTACCAACCGCTACCACCGAGACGGGCTCATGCTGCACGGCAACGAACGTGGCCGCGCTGCGGTTCAGGTTCGCGTTCAGGCCACCGCAGAGCCCGCGGTCGGGCGTGATGTGCAGCACTGCGATGTTCCGCGCCGGCCGCGAAACCAGCAGGGGATGCGACGCGTCCGCGTCGGCGGCGCCGTCTTGCGTGGCCAGTCCGGCCAGTACGACGCGGATCTTCTCCGCGTAGGGGCGCGCCTGCGAAGCGCGGTCCTGGGCACGGCGCATCTTCGAAGCCGCCACGAGTTGCAGCGCGTTCGTGACCTTCGCGGTGTTCTTCACGCTGGTGATGCGGCGCTTGAGCTGGCGGATGGTCGGCATGGGCCCTTCCGAGGAGGCTGGCGGCGGGCCTGGGGGCCCGCCTTGTCGTCGTCAATGGCCCGAATGGGCCGTCCGCCCTAGAACGGGACGGTAGTCTTGAACGTGTTGATGATGCCGCGAAGCTTGTCGCTCAACTCCGGCGTCATCACCGGGTTATCGGCGATTTCCTGCAGCACCTCGGGGTGATTGCTGGCCAGGAACTTCCGCAACTCGTCTTCGAAAGAGCGCACCTTCCCGACCGGAACGTCGTCGAGGAGTCCGCTCGTCAGCGAGAAAATGACAGCCACTTCCTCGGAAAGGCTGAGTGGGGCGAACTGGCCCTGCTTCAGGACTTCCGTGGCGCGCTGGCCGCGTTCCAACTGCCGTCGGGTGGAGGCGTCGAGGTCGCTCGTGCCGAACTGCGCGAACGCCTGCAGTTCGCGGAACTGCGACATGTCGCCCTTCAGCGTTCCCGAGACCGATTTCATCGCCTTCGTCTGCGCGGACGAACCCACGCGGCTCACCGACAGACCGACGTTGATGGCCGGGCGGATGCCGGCGTTGAAGAGGTCGGACTCCAGGTAGATCTGGCCGTCGGTGATCGAGATGACGTTCGTCGGAATGTAGGCCGACACGTCGTTCGCCTGCGTCTCGATGATCGGCAGCGCGCTCAGCGAGCCGCCGGCCTCCAGGCGCGCCGCGCGCTCGAGCAGGCGGCTGTGCAGGTAGAAGACGTCGCCCGGGTACGCTTCGCGGCCCGGCGGGCGCCGCAGCAGGAGCGAGATCTCGCGGTATGCCCACGCATGCTTGCTCAGGTCGTCGTAGACGATCAGCGCGTCGCGGCCGCTCTCCATGATCTCCTCGCCGATGGCGCAGCCGGCGTACGGTGCGAGGTACTGCAACGCCGCGGAATCCGAAGCGTTGGCCGCAACCACGACTGTGTGCTCCATCGCCCCGGCTTCTTCGAGCGTGCCGACCACCTGCGCGACCTTCGCCGACTTCTGCCCGATTGCGACGTAGATGCAGACCAGGTCGCCGCCCTTCTGGTTGATGATCGTGTCGAGCGCGATCGCCGTCTTGCCGGTCGAGCGGTCGCCGATGATCAGCTCGCGCTGGCCGCGGCCGATTGGGAACATCGCGTCGATCGTCTTGATTCCCGTCTGGACCGGCTGGTTCACGCTCTTGCGGAGCGTCACGCCGGGGGCGATGCGCTCGATCGACCGCGTTGTCGTCGTCGCGATCGGGCCTTTGCCATCAATCGGGTTGCCCAGCGGGTCGATGACGCGGCCCACCAGGGCGTCGCCGACAGGAATCTCGATGATGCGTCCGGTCGAACGCACCTCGTCGCCTTCCTTGATGTCGTCCGAATCGCCGAGGACCACGGCGGCGACCGTCTCTTCCTCGAGGTTGAGGGCGATGCCGCTGCTACCGTTCGAGAACTCCAGCAACTCGGAGTACATCGCCCCGGAGAGGCCATGGATGCGCGCGACGCCGTCGCCCGCTTCGATAACGGTCCCCACGTCGGTGGCGACGACCGTCGACCCGAATCCCTGGATCTGCTCCTTCAGGATGGAGGCGATCTCTTCAGCGCGTACTGCCATAGCAGCTAATCCTCTTTCTCACTTGCTTGCCGGCACCCTGACTAGCGGGCGCCCTGGAGCTCCTGGCGGAGCGACTTGAGTCGCGTGCGGATGCTGCCGTCGACGAGCCGGTCTCCGACACGGAGGACGATGCCCCCGATGATCGACGGATCGACGGCTCCGACGGCGTCCACCTGCTTGCCGAGCGAACGGCTCAGTTGGCTCGCAATAGCCCGCAACTGGTCGTCGCCCAGCGGCACCGCCGTGGTGATCTCGGCGTGTGCAATCCCGGCAGCTTCGTCAGCGATCCGCGCGAAGGCATTCGCGACGGCGCGCGCCTCAGGCGAACGGCCCTTGGCTACGAGCAGCTTCGCCAGGTTCATCACCATGGGAGACACGTCGAGCACTCGCGCGAGCATCGCCTCGCGTTCCGCGAGCGACAGACGCGAATCGGCGAGCACCGGCGCCATCCTCGATTCCGTCAACACGGCCGCGACGTCCTGGAGCTCCGCCCGCCACGTGTCGACCGTGTTGGCTTCCGCCGCGATGGAGAACGCCGCCTGGGCGTAGCGCCGTGCTGCCTGCAAATCGGCCATCGACTAGTTCCCCGAGAACGACGACTCGGCCAGCGTTTCGTCGATGATTCGCTGGTGAGCCTGCCGGTCGAGCGACTGGTTGATGACCTTCTCGGCAGCCGAGACGGTGATGTCGGCGAATTCCCCACGCAGTTCGGCGATAGCCCGATCCCGTTCGAGTTGAATCTCCGAGCGGGCGCGTTCCAGGGCGGCGTCGCGATCGCGGTTCGCCTGCTCCCGGGCTTCCGCCTGGATGCGCGTGGCGATCGTCTGTGCGCTCGCCACCAGCTCCTGGCCCTCGTGGCGTGCCGTGTCGAGCTGCGCCTGGATGTTGGCCTGCGCCTGCTGAGCCTCTGCACGGGCGAGCTCCGCCGCGTTCAGGCCCTCCGCGATCTTTTGCTTCCGCTCGTCCAGCATCCGGAGGATGGGCTTGTAGAGCGTCAGCCGCAGGATCACGAGCAGCACGGCGAAGTTCGCCACCTGCGCAATCAGCTGGGGAAGATTGATTCCGAGGGCATCGATGGCCTGGCCCATGAGCCTACCTCTTTGGAACTAGACGACGAACGCGATGATGATCGCGGTCAGCAGTGCGTAGATGCCGATGGCTTCCGCGAACGCGACACCGAGAATCATGTTCGTCTGGATGGCGGCGCGAGCCTCCGGGTTGCGGCCGAGGGCTTCCATCGCCTTGCCAACGAGCATGCCGATGCCGATGGCAGGACCGACGGCGCCGAAGCCCATGGCGATGCCGGCGCCGATTGCCTTACCGACCTTCGGGTCGTTGAAGGAATCGAGGAACGGAAGAATGTGGAACACGCTGAGCAGAACGTCCATGACCTGGTGACTCCTCTGGTTGCGCCCCTGTCCCTGGCGCTGTTTTGGATGTGACTGTGAACAGGCCTAGAGGGCCTGTGCAGCTCCCTCGTGATGGTGGGCATCGGCCGTCCCGTCTTCGCCGGCGTGGCCCTCGTGGTGTTCCTCGTCGTGGTGCTCCACCGCCATCGCTCCGAACACCAGCGTGAGGAGAGCGAAGACGGCCGCCTGGATGAACCCGACGAACAGTTCCAGCCCGTAGATGATGTCCACGAACAGGAACGGCATGAGGAACGTCAGCATCAAGACGAGCACTTCGCCAGCGAAGATGTTTCCGAAGAGACGGAAGGCGAAGCTGATGATGCGGATGAACTCCGAGAGCAGTTCCAGCAACCCTACGAACGCCGCAATCGGGCTGCTGAAGTTGAAGAACTTCTTGAGGTAGCCCAGCCCCAGGGACTGGAAGCCCCAGAACTCGACGATGAAGAACGAGCAGATAGCCAGCGCGAGCGTGTTGTTCACGTCGCTGAACGCGCTCCGGAAGTACGGGATGATGAGCGCCATCTTCTGGCTGTTGGTGAAGTCCACGCCAGTCACCGTTTCGTTGAGCACCGGGCTTGCCACGCCCTCGCCCGTGCCACCTTCGGTCAGGAGCTGCGGGGCCGAATCGGCATGCGCCTGGAGCGCCGCCGCCGCCGCGCTCACCATTTCAGGCGTCGGAGCGTTCTGCTCTTCCTCGGTCGCTGCGAAGCCGGCGAAGCTGTGGGCAAGGAACACGACGTAGCGATCGAGCGCCTGGCCCGGGGTCTCACCCTTGAGCACGGTGAAGTCGATCGACTTCGCCTTGTTCTTCACCAGCAGGACGCCGCCGCTCTTGTCCGACTTGAATCCGGCGAACTTGTGGTCGTCGGTGTACTTCCCATCGGAGATTTTGAGTTTGTCCGGGTTCGGTGACGAGATCTCCTCGAACACCTGGTGCCCGACGTCTTCCGTCTTCCCGATAGAGTTGAAGAACGGCAGCAGGCCGAACCAGTTGCTGATGAGCACGAACAGGAAAATCGTAGCCACAACCGCGAAGAACCGACGTCCGTTCTTCTCCCCCGCTATGTCGACGATCTGATCGACCAGGTAGCCGATCGACGCCTCCACGAAGTTCTGGAAGCCGCCCGGCATGAGCTTCATGCCCCGTGTCGCGAAAAGCGACAAAACGATGAGCACGATCATCACGAACCACGACGTGAGCAGCGTATTGGTGATGTTGAGGGGCCCGACAGTCCAGAGCTTTTCGGCCGGCACCACGATCTCGGGCTGGGGTCCGCGGGCGATAACAAGGCCCACGACGATCCACGCCAGGACGACCACAATCCCACCGATGATGTAGAGGCGCTTCAAATCAATTCTTCTCCGACGGCCCACCGCCGTAGCGACTGATGAAGGGCATCAACATACGGATGCCTCCAGCAAGCGCAACTGCCAGGCCGACGATAATCCCTATCAGCGTGAATGTGGGCTCGAGACCGGTCGCCGAATCAGCCCAGCGGCCGAGCACGACACCGAGGATGATGGCGGTTGCGAAGAACCACCCTGCCCCAAGCAGATAGGCCGTTGGCGCGACCCAGCTGCCCATGCTCGCCTCCCCGGCGCGCGCGTCTCCAGACCCCGCGCATCATATTCCGCTTGTGAAGCAATGCGCAAGCGGAAAGCGCGCCCCTCGTGTCCCTATTTCTTCCGCTCGTCGAAGTCGTCGAGATCGAGTCCCTCGATGAAGTCCTTGAACGCTCCAAGCCGCTCCAGCTCCGCCTCGTCCAGGGGCCGCGGCTGCCCGTCCGGGCCTGTCGGTTCCTGCGGCTGGCCCTCTTCGTCGAGGACCACGCCCGCCCGATCCAGCACCGTGTCTTCGGCGTAGATCGGCGCCTCCACACGCACCGCCAACGCAATCGCGTCGGACGGCCGCGAGTCGATTTCCATGGTCTGGCCGTTCACGTCCAGCACAATCCTCGCGAAGAACGTGTCGTTGGAAAGATCGTTCACAACGATGTACGCAACGCGGCCGCCAAGCTGGTCGATCAGGTTGCGCAAGAGGTCGTGCGTCATCGGTCGCGCCACCGGCACGTCCTGCAGCCGGAGCGCGATCGCTTCCGCCTCCATCGGCCCAATCCAGATAGGAAGGTAGCGGTCCGCTTCTTTCTCGCGAAGGATGACCACGCGCTGGTAGTTCATGAGGCTGAGGCGAATGCTCTCAATGCTCAGTTCCTTCACGGCGCACACCCCTCACACGGGTCCATTCCCGTGTCCGAACCCATTTCGATGATATGAGTGGCCCGATCGGGGAGTCAATGTAACTCAGCTCGCGCTTCCTGCCGTCGCCGTAACCAATCCCCGCGGCCTCACATTGGCCATCGCCGCGGCCCCCGTCGCCGCGGCGAGCAGCGCCATGACGAGCGTCACGCCCGCGACGTCGCTCAACGCTCCCGCCGCAAGCACCGGCAGCGACGATGCCGCCGCCGCCATCGCGCCCTGCGTCGCCATCACGCGGCCCTGCAAGATGAGCGGCACACGGTCGTTGACGATCGTCTGCGCCGCCACTGAGACCAGGGCATACGCGAATCCGAGCGGACCGACCAGGATCATCGCCAGCACTCCGCCCTGGTCGAAGTTCCCGATGTTCACGTGCGCCAGCCACGAGAACGCGCCGTAGCCGCTGAGGAAGCTCGCCTCCTGGTTCACGAACGTCAGCAGCGCAAGGTTCACCACGAACCCGATGAACCCAAACGTACTCAGGGCCGCATGCGGCACGCGGTGGGAGAGGAAGTTCGCCGTCCGCAGGCCCAGGAGGATGCCGACCGCCGCCGGCATCAACACCACCGCGCCGACGTCCACCGGCAGCCCCAGCGTCTCTTCGATGAACTTCGGCGTCAGCCCTGCGAGGATGACGATAGCCGTCGAAATCAGGGTCAACTCGATCGCCGCGTGCATGACGGCCGGGTCCGAGCGCATCTGGTGCCAGCCCGCTTTCCACCAGGCACCTTCGCGATTGCGCACGACCTCTCGACGGGAGCCGCCGGATGTATTTCCGATGAACAGGGCGTAGACGGCGGCGACGGCGAAGAGCACCGCGCAGATCCCGAAGAGCAGTTCAGGACTACCGAACAGGCGCAGCACGATGGGCGTGAGGACCGCAAAGCCAAGCAGCTGGGCGCCGCCTCCGATCGCCTGGCTGATGGCATTGGCCCGCGTCAGGTCCTCGCGGGGAACGATGGCCGGCATGATCGCGCCTTCTGCCGAGGTGGCGAACTGGCTCGTCGTCGAAAGCGCGATGGCCACGATGTAGTAGGTGGCCAGGCTCCCCGAACCGCGGACAAAGAGGACGCAGATGAACGCTCGGACGAGGTCGCTTGTCACGACGAGCAGTCGCTTTGGGAAAATGTCGGCCGCTGTGCCGGCGGCCATCCCCGCCACGGTGGCCGGGATCACCAAAGCGAGCACGAGGAGCGAGCTCAGAAACGCTTTGCCGGTCTCGTCCACGATCAGCAGCAGCAGCCCGAAGTTCAGCGCGTTGTGCGCCACGCGCGAAAGGAACCGCGTGATGCTCAGCATCCGGAATGCCCGCTGCTCCAGCAGCGGCGGGCGGGCGGCCGCCTGCACGTCAGTCATCGTTGGCCCGCACAAGTGCCTTCGCGCGGCTCTCGAACTTCCTTCGTTCGAGCATCACCCGCCGCGAACAGCCGAGGCATTCGATCCCGATATCGGCGCCGGTCCGATAGACCTTCCATTCCCAGCCTCCGCACGGATGCTGGCGCCGCATCCGGTAGACCTCCCCCGTGTGGACTTCGCCGATCACGCGGCAGCGGATGCCGCGCGAAGTTCGTCTCGCAGGGCCTGTGCTGCCTTCCCCGCCGCCTCAGCGAAGTCCGCGCCGTCGCTTGCGTACATGATCGACCGGCTCGCGCTCACGATCAGCGTTCCGGGCTCGGCTCCCGCCGCCGCCACGACCTCGGCCGGTTGCCCTCCCTGGGCGCCCACGCCGGGTATCAGCAGCGACGTCCGCGGCACCAGCTCACGGATCCGGCGAAGCTCCGCCGGCGCGGTCGCACCAACTACCAGTCCTACCATCGGGGACCATTCTGTGACGGTCAGCGCCAGCCTTTCGTAAAGGGAAAGCCCGTTCCCCGTTTCGAGATACTGGAAGTCTGCGGCGCCGGCGTTCGAAGTTCTGCAAACCATGTAGAAGCCTTTGCCCTCGTATGCGAGGTAGGGCTCGAAGGAATCCCGCCCGAGGTACGGATTTAGCGTGATGCAGTCGAACTTCCACTGCTCGAACATGGCACGGGCGTAGGCTGCGGCCGTGGAGCCGATGTCGCCCCGCTTGACGTCCCCGATCACGGGGATGTCGGCAGGGATCGCCGCCAGGGTGTCTTCGAGGGCTTTGAGCCCGGCGATGCCCCACTGCTCATAGAACGCGATATTCGGCTTGTAGCAGGCTGCATAGGGCGCGGTCGCCTCGATGATCGCGCGGTTGTAGGCGGCGACATCCTCAACCCGGTGGCGTTTGCCGTCCGGGTCGAGGCCGACGCAGACCAGCGAATCCACCGCCTTGCTTCGGGCGGCAAGCTTTTCGAAGTAGTTCATCGCGGCGTCCCGGCCCCGGCGCGCTCGAAACCGAGCCGCCCGATCGCTGCCCGGAAGGCATCGCGGTCTCCCGTGACGATCAGGTCGAATTCCCCTGGCTGGTTCTCTGGAGCACGCAGTCCCATGTCGTCCAGCACCTGCACCGCCCTTCGCGCCACCGCCTCGCTCGTATCGACGATCGCGACGCCAGGGAACTCGGCGCGAATGTCGTCCGCCAGGAAGTGGTAGTGCGTGCATCCGAGCACGACGGTATCAGCGCCCGCGTCGATCTCTGGCGCGAGCGCAGCCCTGACCACCGCACGCGACACGGGGGTGCCTGCATCGCCGCGCTCGACCACGTCGGCGAGGCCGTTTCCGGGCACGGTCGCCACCCGCGTTCCCCGGCCGAACTCCTCCATCACTCGCGCGAGCAGGTCGCCATCGAGTGTGCCCGGAGTCGCCAGGATCGCCACGTGCCGGCTCCGTGAGATGGTCGCGGCAGGCTTCAGGCCAGGCACCATGCCCACGAACGGCACCGGGAACGCCTCGCGCAGGTCGGCGATCGCTGCAGCGGAGGCCGTGTTGCAGGCAACGACCACCATCTTGACGTCGGATTCGAGCAGACGATTCGTGACGGCGAACGAGCGCTTTCGCACCTCCGCCGCGCTCCGCGGTCCGTACGGGAAATACGCCGTGTCCGCCAGGTAGATCACGCGCTCGTTGGGGGCCAGTTCACGGAAGGAACGGAGAACGCTCAGACCGCCAACACCGGAATCGAAGATGCCGACAGGGCGAACATCCATCGAGTCGCAGCATAGCACGGCCGTGCGCTTCGGCCCTCTCTGCTGCATGCTCGCGCGATGGTTTCACGGCTCGATGCAGCGTTGCTGCCCTCCGAAGCACTCACGTTCGAGGCCGACTGCTACCTGGTCGTCGACGTTCTCCGCGCGACGACAACGATCGCGACGCTCTTCGCCCAGGGCCTCGGCAGCCTCCTCGCCGTGAGTGACATCGACCTCGCCCGCGAGCGTGCGGCCGCAGACGGACGTCTTCTCTTCGGCGAAGTCGGTGGCCTGCCGCCAGTGGGATTCGACCACGGGAATTCGCCGGTCGAAGCCGCCGCGGCGGCCGTGCGTGGCCGCGATGCCGTGCTCTTCACGACCAACGGGACGGCCGCGCTCTGCTCGCTGCCCCCTGGCGCGGCCGTCATCACCGGTGCCCTCGCCAACGCGACCGCGGCGGCGAACTTCGCGGCGCGCTACGACCGCGTCGTTGCGGTCTGTTCCGGAAATGCGGCGGGTACACGCTTCAGCCTGGAGGACTTCATGGCGGCGGGTGTCATTCTGGCGTCGCTCGCCGCCACTGAGCCGTCAGCTCATATCGGCGATGGCGCCAGGGCAGCGATCGAGGTCGCCGCGCAGAGCTTCGACATTTCACGCGCACAGCACGCGGCATACCTTCGCTCGCTGGGACTCGGGAGCGACGTCGACTTCGCCGCGGTGCGAGACACGTCCGCGGCGGTTCCGCTGGTAGTCGAACGCGGCGAGCGCTGGGCGCTGCTGCGCGATGCTGCTGCCGGCTCTTAGCGAACCGTGTTCCAGCGCTCCTGGAGCGCACGTAGCGTGCGCGCATCCGGCTCACGGCCGGCGTATCTCGCCTGCTCAAAAGCCCGTGTGATCTCGTCGGTCACGTCCGTCTCGAACGTGTCGGCCAAAACCGGCGCGAATTCCCCGGCAGTCTCCCCGGCAAGCCGGGGCCGGGCTGCGGCCTCCCCTCGCGTCAGGACCTCCAGGTAGAGCCGGGAGATGCCCTCCGCCTTCGACGGGGGTCGCGCGCTACGAGAGAAGAGCGAGCCCATCACCGACCGCAGGTCGTGGCTGAAGCTCCCGGTGCGGCCCACGGCCTGGTCTTCGAGCCTCACGCTGCGCACGCGCCGGCGCAGCCGAACCACGAACCACACCACGCCCGCGATCGCCGCGAACACCAGGACGAAAACAAAGGCTCGGAGCAGAAAAAGCGTGGCGTCGTACCAGGCGCCGTGGCCCTGGGTCTCGGTCTGTTTCGGCCCGCCCTGGATATTGAGCTGCGTGGGATCGATCTGTTTGAAGGGGTTCGCGCCACCAAACAGCGATGTGAACAGTTTGTTCAATGCCCATCCGATCGGGGTGAGGATGATGGTCAACACGAAGTTGATCGCTTCTCCAAGCGGCGGTCCGATGATCGGCCCGAGGTACAGCACGCCCAGCGCCAGGACAACGAACATCGCCGCCACCAGCGCCGCCGTCGCACCGAGCAGCGTGGCAATCACGCCCCCCGCGCGGATGTCGCCTACCGTCGCCCCGGTCATCGCGAGCTGCGAGCACGCGAGCCCCACCACTTCCGCGCCGTAGAACGCGATCCCGGCCCGCGCGATCTCGCCGCTTCTGCCCGTCTCCGCTCCGAGGACGACGACCACCGTCACGATCGCAAAGGGAACGGCCACCCGCCGCGACACCATGTCGAGCTCTATCTCGTCGTGCGCCCGCAGTGAGCCGCGCACCCAGACGACCACCAGGAGCACCGCGCCGATCAGGTAGTAGCGGCCGTCGCGCAGCGCCGGATTGGGGTCGGTCATGAATTTCGTCGTCCAGCCCAGGTCCCAGAGTCTCGCGTCGTGCCCCACCGCGACCCGCACAAGCAGGTAGATCAGCAGTAGCCCAACAACGGCGATTACCGTCGCCGCCTTTCGCTCGCCCAGCCCGAACCACTCAACAACGCCGGGGAGGAAGTACGCCGCCATCACCACCAGCACGAACGTCCACGCACCGAGCGCATGCTGCTGCCCCGCCGAATAACCGCTCGCGATCCATTCCGCGCACGTGTACAGCACCAGCGCCTCTGCGACGAGCAGGGACAGGACGCAGACTTGCTTGATCATGTCGTCGCCACAGCCTTCTCGAACGCACGACCGACCCGGTGGACGGGAACGCCGGCCGGAGCGGCGGCGGCCGCGCGGTCGGTCACGGCGAGGAGATGCACGCTGTGCCCTTCGCCCTGGAGACGCTCGAGAGTGGCAGCCAGCGCATCGGGAATCATCGCGGCCACGATGACGATCGTGGATCCCGCCGGCATCCGCCCGCTCTCACGCGCGATTGCGGATGCCAGGTCGCCCATCGTCAGAGGCTGGATTACCGCCAGCGCCTCGAGGACCCGCGCCACCTGGTCCGTAGACCGCGATGGCGCCAGCCGGATCGGGCGGTCGGCGTCGGGGAAGGCGCCGTTCGCCAGCAAGCCGACCGCGTACCGCGCGCCGCCTGCCCACACCGCCACCGAGGCCGCCACCGACGCGATCATCTCCAGCTCGTCGCGCAGGTAGCCCTCCCAGACGTGCTCCATCGTGTCGATGTTGACCATCAGGTAGAGCTGTTGGGTCGCTGAAGGCTCGTAGACCCGGGATTGCAGGTCGCCCGTCCGTGCCGTGGCCTTCCAGTCGATGCGCCGCATCGGATCGCCCGGACGGTACTCCCTGAGCCCGGCAATCCGCAGCGGGTCTTCGAAGATCCGGTTTCCGCCTCTTCTCTCGCCGAACGGCCGCTCCGAGGGCAGGCCCAGATCTTCGAACGAGAACACCCGCGGGAAAACGATCAGGTGTTGCGGCAACTCGTTCTGCAACGTCCGCGGGAACACGCCAAGCAAGTCGGCCGACCGAAGTGTCGACATACCGAAGGCATGGAAGCCCCGTTCCGACGGCCGCACTGTGAATCGCCAGTCGTGGGTCTCGTACCAGCCAAGGGCGCCACGCCGAACAATCCAGCTCAGCCCCGGCGAGGCCGATGCCGCCATCGCTTCCCCTTCTGCCGGCAACTGCTCGATGAGGCCGATCCGCCACTCGTACCATGGGAGCGGCAGGGGCTTCTTGTTCTCCAGGTGGACGTCGAACGCTACCGCCTCACCGATGAAGGTCCGGCGTTCGCGCATTGAGCTCTCGAACCGCACACGGTCAAAGAGATGGCGGCTCCAGTACCGCGAGAGTCCGCCGAGCACGATGATCACGAGCCCCACCACCACGATCGCCGGCTGCGCGGCGGCAAACCCCACGATCAGCAGCAACCCCCCGGCCCCGAGCCACGCGTCGCGGAAAGGCACCCCTAGGCCTCGATCGGGACCGGCACGCGCTCGAGGATCTCCGCCAGCAACTCGTCCGCGTCGCGCCCGCGCAGCCGCGCCTGCGTCGACAGGATGAGCCGATGCGGCAACACGAATCGCGCCATGTGCTTCACGTCGTCCGGCAGGACGAAGTCGCGCCCAGAAACCGCGGCGTGTGCGCGGGCGGCACGGAACAGCGCCAGCGACGCGCGCGGACTCGCGCCCAGCTCGAACGTCGCCTCGTTCCGCGTCTCCCGCACGATTCGTACCGCGTAGCGGCGCACGGCTGGCTCGACGTGGAGATGCGTGAGCGCTTCTGCCAGGCGTATCAGCTCCGCGGCGTCCACCACGGGCCGCAACTCCTCCAGCGGGTTCGCGGTCTCGAAGCGCTCGAGGATCTCGTCCTCGCCGTCCTCGTCCGGATATCCGAGCTTCAGGCGCACGAGGAAGCGGTCCAGCTGGGCCTCGGGCAGTGGGAACGTGCCCTCCAGCTCCACGGGGTTCTGCGTCGCCATCACCAGGAACGGCCGCGGGAGCCGCGTGGTCACGCCCTCCACGGTCAACTGCCGCTCTTCCATCGCCTCGAGCAGCGCGGCCTGCGTCCGGGGGGTTGCGCGGTTGATCTCGTCCGCCAGCACCACCTGTGCGATCAGCGGCCCTTCCCGGAACACGAACTCGCCGATCTTCTGGTTGTAGAAGTTGATGCCCGTCACGTCCGACGGCATGAGGTCGGGGGTGAACTGGATTCGCCGAAAGCTGCAGCCCAGCGATCGCGCGATCGCCTTCGCAAGCGTCGTCTTGCCGATACCCGGCACGTCCTCCAGCAGGATGTGTCCCTCACACAGCAGCGCCACCATCGCCAGCCGGACCACGTCCGTCTTTCCCACGATCACGCTCTCGACGCTCGCCTGGAGGCGCTCGGCGATCGCCCGGATCTCGTCGACCTGCCCCGGCGTCAGTCGAGCGGACGTTTGAAGTTCTGTCATATCCCCGCCTCCAGCCGCGGATGGTACTGGTGATGAGTGCCCAGTGCGAACGGCGAAGGATCGCAGCCAGTCCCGGCTCTACACTCCCGGCATGAGCACGGTGGAGCGCATCGCCATGGGCTACAACAACGTGTACGTCGTGCATGCCGATGGCGGACGCGTGCTCGTCGACGCCGGCCCGGACTACGAGGGCGCTCGCGAACTGCTCGAAGGGCGCCTGGATTTGTTGCCTGGCGCGGTCGTCGCGACCCACGGCCACCTCGACCACGCGGGCCTCGGCCGCTACTGGTGCGACCGCGGCGTGGCGGTTGCCATCGGCGCCGGCGATGCCCACCTTGCCCGCGCCCCGCAGCTCGCCGATCCCGCCGAGTTCGAGGCGATGGCCTCGTTCGTGCGCGGCGCCGGCGCTCCCGCGGACATCGAGTCCGAGGTGCTCCACGGACTCGAGGAGCGCCGAGGCTGGGCGTTGGCGGCCGCGAACGCCGGGCCGTACCCGCCTGCCGGCCGGGGCAGCCGCTGGCCCACCGCCCTCCACTACGAGCACTTCGAGCCCGCAAGGCTACTCGCCGACGGCGACGACAGTCGGGGCCGCTCGAAGTACTGAGCTGCCCCGGACACACTCCCGGGAACCTCGTCCTCGTCGAACCAGACGAGGGGTGGCTGTTCTCCGGAGACCAACTGCTCCCGGGCATTACGCCAACGCCAGCAATCCAGGCCAACACGCCGGGAACGCCGGGCGACTGGCGCTTTCACAGTCTCCCCGCCTTCGTCGCGTCACTCGAGCGGCTCCGTTCGATGAGCTTCGTGCGCTGTTTTCCGGGTCATGGCGAACCCTTCGACGACGTGACCGCCGCGATCGAGGTGAACCTCTCTCAGATTGCGCAACGCACGGAACGCGTCGCCGCCGCCCTCCGCGAACGTGGGCCGTCATCCCTCTACGACCTCTGTGACGCGCTCTACCCACGTGCGCTGCGCCGGCGGTTCTGGCAGATCGCGGCCACCGTGCAGGGCCACCTCGATATCCTCGAAAAACAGGGCGAAGCAAAGCTCCACGTCGGCCGCTACGCCGCGGAGTGACTCCAGGTTCGCCCGAGCGCTCTATCCCCTCGGAAGCCCGAGCCCCCGCGTCGCGATGATGTTGCGATTCACCTCGCTGGTACCGCCGGCGATCGTGTAGCTCGGCGCGGCCATCGCCCAGCGCTCCACCACGCCGCGCAGCGGGGCGTACTTCGACGGCGGCTCCACCTGCCCGGCCATGCCAAGGACGCGCATCCCGGTGATCCCCATCTGCCTTTGCAGCTCGGTGCCGAACACCTTCGAGACCGACGCCTCTGAGTTCGGCACCTTCCCTTCGCTCTGCATTTGCGCCACGCGGTAGCAGAGCCACCGCCCGATCTCGAACTCCATGTGCCGCTCGGCGAGCTCGTGACGGATCTCCGTTCGCGCCCGCAGCGCTGGCTGCGTCTTTACGTAGTCGATGATGCCGCCGAGCGTGCTCCGCGTCATGACGACCCGGTTGATCGAGCTCCGCTCCTGGTCCAGCGTCGTCGTGGCGATGTACCAGCCGCGGTTCTCCTCGCCCAGCAGGCAGTCCGCCGGGATGTGGACGTCTTCGAGAAACACCTCGGTGAAGTGCTCGCTCCCCATCATGTTCACGAGGGGCCGCACCGTGACGCCCGGCGTCTTCATGTCCAGCATGAAGTAGCTGATCCCGCGATGCTTCGGCGCTTCCGGGTCCGTGCGAACGAGCAGGATGCCCCAGTCAGCGTCCTGCGCACCGCTCGTCCAGATCTTCTGGCCGTTCACGATGTATTCGTCGCCGTCGCGCACCGCGCGCGTCTGCAGCGAGGCAAGGTCGGAGCCTGCGCCGGGCTCGCTGAACAACTGGCACCAGTGGACATCGGCCGTCCGCATCTTCGGCAGCCAGCGGTCCTGCTGTTCCTTTGTGCCGTGCATCATCAACGCCGGGCCGGCGAGCCACACTCCCTGGTCATACGCCCCGGGCGCGCCCGCGCTGCTCATCTCTTCCATGTAAACCGTTTGCGTCATATAGCTGGCGCCTTTGCCGCCAAAGTCCACCGGCCAGCCCATCGTCAGCCATCCCTGCCCCGCCAGCTTCTTCCGAAACCGCTTAGTGAAGTCGGCCTGTTCGGGAGTGACTTGATCGCGGTCGTTGCGCATGTCCCAGTCATCCCTGGGGAGTTCTGCATCGAGGAACGCGCGAAGCTCGGCGCGGAAAGCTGCGTGTTCGGGGGAGTCGTGAAAGAGCACAGGGAGCCTGCCCGGAAGGAATGCTGCGAGTATAGCGGTCCCCGCTCACCGGCCCCGACGTGACAATCACGGCCTGCAATCCGTTAGGATCTTTCAGAAGAGCGGATCCCCACCGGAGGGCTGGCCGTGGCTCGAATCTGGCACATGCTCGCGACCATCGCCGCCAGGTGGCGCTTCGCCATCATCGTTGTCGCCGCGATAGCCGCCGTCGTGGCCGCCTTTGGCGTGCGCCGTATCCAGTTCGATACGCAGCAGGACACCCTCGTGCCGTCCGACAGCCAGGTCGCCCAGGACAACCGCGAGTACCAGAAGGACTTCGGCGGGAGCCTGCTCGAGGTCATCTTCGAAGGCGACCCGCGAAAGCTGGTCGAAGGCGACAACCTCAACCGCCTGCGAGCGCTCCAGGCGAAGATCAACGCCGACAAAGGCTTCTTCTACGTACTCAGCCCGCTGACGCTGCTCGATGCCGCCGAACAGGACATCCCGCGCCAGGTGCAGCAGGGCATCGCCGACCTCCAGGCGGCGCAGCAGAAGGCGGAAACCGACGCTCGCGCACAGGCGCTCGCGCAGGGCAAGTCACCGGCCGATGCCGACAAGATCGGCCAGGACGCCGGCGCCGCCGCCATCCAGAAGTTCATCGCCGACCACGCCGCCGAACAGGCCGAATTCGAGGCCGTCGGCGAAACGAAGGTTTCGAACCCGAAATTCGTCGAATTCGTCATGTTCCAGCAGGACGGCACGCTCCGGCCCGAGATCACCGGCCTCGTACCCGACACGTCCCACGCGCTGCTCATCGCGGCCCTCGCCGGCAACCTGAGCGTCAACGAACAGAACGACGCTGCGGCGCGTCTCCAGCAGTACATCAACGATGCCCACTTCGACGGCCTTACGACGAAGGTCGCCGGGGAGAACCTCCTCCTGAAGGACATCTCCGATAGCCTGCAGAGCAGCCTCCCGCTGCTCGGGATCATCTCCGGTCTGCTCATGCTGGTTGTCGTGCTGTCGGTGTTCCGAGCTCGATGGCGGCTTCTCCACCTCCCCATCGTGGCCCTCGCGCTCGTGATCGCCTTTGGCATCGTCGGCTACATGGATCTGCCGCTGACCATGGCCAGCACCGCTGGCCTTCCCATCCTCGTGGCGCTCAGCGTCGACTTCGGCATCCAGTTCCACAACCGCTACGAGGAGGAGCTCGAACGCTCCCACGGCCCGCTCCACGCGATGCGCAAATCGCTCGCGGCCATCGGCCCGGCGCTCGTCACCGCGCTCATCGCCGCCTGTCTCGGATTCGCCGCGCTGCGCTACTCAGAGGTGCCAATGGTGCGGGACTTCAGCCTCGTGCTGAGTATCGGCATCGGCGTGGTGTTCGTCGTCTGCCTCTTCGTCCTCAACGGACTGCTGTTCCATCGCGACCGTGCCGTGACCGGCGCCGTTCCTCCCCAGAAGGAGTCCTGGGTCGAGCGTTTCCTGGCCGCCACCAACCGCGCCACGGTCCGCCGCGCACTGCCAATCCTGCTTCTCGGCATCATCGTGGCCGTGGCCGGGTTCGCGCTCGAAAACCGCATCACCACCGAAACCGAACCCGAGCAGTTCATCCCCTCCGACAGCCAGACGCTCAAGGACCTGAACGAGCTCTCGGATCTCACCGCCACCGCCAACACCATCGACTTCCTCGTCACCGCGCCCGATGCCGCCACTCCCGAAGTCGTCCAGTGGATGTACGGGCTCGGCAATTCCAGCATCGCGCGCGATGGCCGCGTGACGTCGGCGAACTCGTTGGCCACGCTGATGGCGACCGGCACCGCCACCCCGGACTTCTCCGCGCAGGCGATCAGCGATGCGCTCGACCAGTCCCCGCCCGACGTCCTCAAGGGCATCATCAGCCCCGACCGCAAGGCGGCAACGCTCTCCCTCACAATCGGCCGCGATGTGAAGCTGATCGACCAGAAAACGATCATCGATGAGGTCGGCCGCACCGCGAATCCACCGCCCGGCGTGACCATCCGCGCGGCCGGGTTGGGAGTCATCGGAGTCGAGGCCGAGACCCGCCTCACGTCCCACCGTCTGGCGATGACGCTGCTCGCCCTCAGCCTGACGTTCGTGCTGTTGCTGGCCGTCACGCGCAACGCGATCTACGCCCTGCTGGGAGTGCTTCCGGTCGGCCTCGTCATCGGCTGGACGTCTGCGGCTATGTACGTCTTCAAGATCCCGCTCAACCCGCTGACGTCCATCTCGGGCCCGCTCGTGGTCGCGCTCGGAACGGAGTTCAGCATCCTCCTCATGCTCCGCTACCGCGAGGAACGCCAGAACGGCCTGCCCCCCGCGGAGGCGATGAGCCAGGCGTACGTGCTCAGCGGTCGCGCCATTGCGGCGAGCGCATTCACGGTGATTGGCGCGTTCCTCGCGCTCGTCTTCCACCCGTTCCCGTTGCTCAGCCAGTTCGGTAGCGTGGCCGTCATCGGCGTCGCGCTGTCGTTCGCTGGCGCGATGCTCGTGATGCCGCCGCTGCTCGTCTGGGCCGACGAAACGCTCACCCCCGTCGCCGAGGAGACCCCGCAGACGCAGCAAACCTAGCCCTGCGGGTGGTTGCGGGTGTACCACCGCTTGCCAATGGCGTCGGCAAGCGAGGGCGCCGCCTCGCTGATGGCATGCGCCAGCCGCATCACGCCCACCGTATGGGCCTCCACCGCGTCGCGGTCAACCGCGCGCACGATCGTACGCGCCACCGACGCAGCCGTTCGCATCGAGCCGATCGGTCGCGGCCGATAGCTCCCTTCGACGTTGGCCGATTCGAAGAACGCTGTGTCCACGTTCATCGGCAGCACCAGCGAGCAGCTGACGCCCGAACCTGCCAGCTCCATGCGTAACGTCCGTGCCAGCGCCGTCAGCGCGAACTTCGTCGCCGCGTACGGCCCGTGATACGGCCAGCTCTGCTTCCCGTTGACCGACCCCACGATGACGATGTGGCCGCTGCCCTGCTCCCGCATGATCGGCACCGCAGCCGCGATGCCCCGCTGCACTCCCAGCACGTTGACCTCGAAGAGCTCCCGCAGCGATTCGGCCGACGTGTCTTCAACTCGCCCGTAGTGCCCGCGACCGGCGTTGTTCACAAGCACATCGAGGCGCCCAAGACCCGCGGCCCCGGAGACGAGCGCGCGGACGTCTTCGTCGTTGCGCACATCGCACGTCAGAGCCAGCGCCTCGATGCCGTAGCGTGCTGTCGCGCGGTCCGCGGTCTCGCGAACGGATGCGCTGTCGATATCCCCGAGGACTATGCGGCAGCCGCGCTTGGCAAACGCGAGCGCAGTCGCCCGGCCGATGCCGCTCCCCGCGCCCGTGACAACGACGACGGAGCCTGGCGGCAGCCGGGACACGTTTCCTACCAGCTCATCCGGTTCTTGAGCAGGGTCGTGCCCAGGTCCCACAACGGCCCGGGGAAGTGGTGCAGGCTCTCGACGACCTTCTCGTACGCGTCCATGAAGTAGTCGATCTCTTCGTCGCCGATGATCAGCGGCGGCGCCAGCTTGTGGACGTCCATCGCGTGCCCCGCGATCTGCGTCAGGATGCCGTAGTCCCGCATCAGCGGAATCGAAAGCATCTGCCCGAAGAGCCCCTCGTTCGCGCGGTGGACGAGCTTCCAGCCGGCCTTCAGCGTGAGCGACTTCGGCTCGCCGAACTCGATGCCTATCATGAGTCCCTTGCCGCGGATCGACTTCACCATGTCGTACCGGTCTGCCAGTGCCTGCAGCCGGCCCCGCAGCTTTTCGCCGGCGACGGCCGAGTTCTCCACGACGCCTTCGTCCTTCATCACCTCGATTGTGGCCAGCCCCGCGGTCATCGCCATCGCGTTTCCGCCGAACGTGGTCGTGTGCACCACGGCGTGCGCGAGGTCCTCGAACACCTTGTCGAAGATGCGCCGGCGCGTGACCATCGCGCCCATCGGGATGTAGCCCCCGGAGATTCCTTTCGAGATGAGCATGATGTCCGGCTCAACGCCGAAGTGCTCCGCCGCGAACCACTTTCCGGTGCGCCCGAACCCGGTCTGGATCTCGTCGAGGATCAGCAACGCCCCGTACTTGTGGCAGAGCCGCGCCGCCTCAGGCAGGTAGCCATCGGACGGCACGCGCACGCCGCCTTCGCCCTGGATCGGCTCCGTGATGAACGCCGCCACGTCGCCCTTGGCCAGCTCGCGCTCCAGTGCCGGCAGGTCGTCGAACGGGATCTTGTCGCAGCCGGGAAGGAACGGCTCGAAGCCCTTCCGCCACATGTCGTCATCGGACACCGAGATCGCGCCGTACGTCAGCCCGTGGAACGCCAGGTCCGCATAGAGGATGCGCGGCTTGCGCGTCGCCTTGCGCGCCATCTTCAGCCCTACCTCGGTCGTCTCCGAACCGCTGTTCGTGAAGAACGTCGTGTCGAGGTCGCCGGGGGTCAGCGCCGCGAGCTGCTCCCCCAAGCAGGGCGGCAAGCGGACTGCACTCCATCTGCACCATGCTTGCGCCGTCCCGCTCGAGCCAGTCGATTAGCGCCCGCTTCACCCGCGGATGGTTGCGCCCGACGTTGAAGACGCTGTAGCCCCCAAGGAAGTCCAGGTACTTCCGCCCATCCTGGTCCCAGACCCACGCCCCTTCTGCTCGGGAGAACACCTTGTCGAAGCCGATCAGTTCGACCACGCGCGCGAAGCGGTGGTTCACGTATCGCGCGTAGCGCTCGTACACCTCCGCCGGGCGCTGCGTATACGGGTCGTTCGAAGCTACGGTGGTCATGCTGTTCGGCCCCTGCGAGCGGCCCGCTTCGGCGGACGCGCCTGTTTCTTAGAAGTCCGGGAAGTCGCTGTGCGGCTCCTGCCCGGCCGGCCACTCCGGCCGCGCCTGGAAGAAGCGCTCCTCACCGTAGAATCGCGCGCGCAGGTCTTCCGGGATACGCGCGACCATGCTGTTCTCGCCGAACTGGCTGCGGTGCATCGCCGCGGCGCGCCGCTTCGCCTCCGCGTACGCCGCCACGTCGACGATGACGCTCACCGGCGGGTCCGGCTCGGACATCGCCTTGTCGAAGCGTTCGCGGCGCTCGGGCGGCATAGGTTCCGTCAGCAGCCCACGCTTCTCCATCTCCAGCCACATGCCGGCGAACCGCTTCATCGCCCGTGCGCTCCAGTACAGGTGATGCGGCGCCCAGGGGTCGCCCGCCTCTGGGTACGCTTCGGGATTTCCCGCGGCGTCGAACGCGGCCACCGTGTGACGGTGAGCGGCGATGTGATCCGGGTGGCCGTAGCCGCCCGTCGGGTCCCACGTGAAGACGAGATGCGGCCGCACTTCCCGCATCACCTTCACGAGCTCCGGCACGACTACTTCGGGCGGCTGCTGGTGCAGGCTTCGCGGGTCGTCGTTGTCGGCCGTGCCATCCATGCCGCTGTCGCGAAACGGCAGCAGCCGCACGTCGGCCAGCCCGATCTGCGCCATCGAGGCACGCAGCTCCAGCTCGCGCACGTACCAGAGGTTGTCGGGCGTCGCCAGCGCCGGGTCGCTGATCTCGCCCACTTCGCCGCGCGTCGCGCACACGAGCGTCACGCGGTCGCCTTCTTCGATAAAGCGGGCCAGCGACCCGGTCACCTGGCCCTCGTCGTCCGGGTGTCCAAACACCGCCAGTACGCGTCGATTCGTCATGCCAGCGATCCTAGCGGCTTTCGGCGGGAGTTGGGTAGGGCGCCGCTTCCCGGCATAATGGGCCGCGAAATGCCCCAATGGGACCGCATCGCTGACTTCGCCTCCATCGCGCCCGAGTTCTTTCAGCGCGTCCATTCGGTCGTCTGGTGCTCAATGGCCACCGTCGACCGCAAGGGCCGACCAACGTCGCGCATCCTCCATGCCATCTGGGAGCCCGCCGCCGACGGCGGCCCGCCCACCGGCTGGGTCGCGACCCGGCCGATGAGCCCAAAGTCGCGCGATCTCGCCCACAACCCCTTCGTCTCGCTCGCCTATATCCAGGACCTCTCGAAGCCGGTCTACGCCGAATGCGAATCGTCGTGGGCCAGCAGCCCGGCCGAGAAACAACATCTCTGGCAGCTTTTCGCCGAAGCGCCACCACCACTCGGCTACGACCCCGCCCCCATCTTCGGCAGTGTCGATTCGCCGGACTTTGGCGCGCTGCGCCTGAGCCGTGGCGCATTCAGCTCGGCGACCCGGCCGGCACGCGCCGAACGTGGCTCAGGTAGTCGCCGAGCCACTCCCTCTCGATGTGTGACAGAATGGCCGGCACTTAGCCTCACACGAAGGATCTCCCCATGCCACGTATGCGCTTCGGCTCCTTTCTGGCGCCGCACCACCCCATCGGCGAACACCCGACCCTCCAGATCCGCCGCGACATCGAACTGGTTCGGCACCTCGACGACCTCGGCTTCGACGAGTTCTGGTGCGGCGAGCACCACTCCGGCGGCTGGGAAACCATCGCCTCGCCGGAGATGTTCCTCGCCGCCGCCGGCGAGAACACGAAGCGCATCATGCTCGGGACCGGCGTCGTTTCGCTTCCCTACCACCACCCGTTCAACGTTGCCCAGCGCATCGTCCAGCTCGACCACCTCACGCGTGGCCGCGCCATGCTCGGCGTCGGTCCGGGCGCTCTCCCGTCCGACGCGCGGACGCTCGGCATTCACCCCTCGGTCCAGCGGGACCGCATGGATGAGGCGCTTGGCGTCATCATCCGGCTGCTCAACGAAGACAAGCCCTTCTCCTACAAAAGCGAATGGTTCGAGCTGGTCGATGCCCAGCTCCAGATCAAGCCGCTCCAGGCGAAGATCCCGATGGTCGCCGCTTCCACCATCAGCCCCGCCGGCATGAAGGCCGCCGGGAAGTACGGAATCGGCGTCATCTCCATTGCCAGCGCCTCGGAAGAGGGTCTCGCCGCGCTCCCCACGCAGTGGGCGTTCGGCGAGACCTACGCGGCTGAGTACGGCAACGTCATCGATCGGTCGCAGTGGCGCATCAACGCCAACTGGCACATTGCGCCCACGCGCGAACAGGCGATCGACGAAGTGGCCGACGGACTTCTCCGCTGGCACAACGAGTACAACGTCGACATCCTCGGACGGCCGAACACGCCCCGCGCGAGCGACGGTCACGCCATGGCCCGTCGCATGGCCGAGAGCGGCGCTGCCATGATCGGCACTCCCGACGACGCCGTCGCGGCCATCGCAAACCTGCAGAAGGTCTCCGGCGGATTCGGGACGCTCATCGGGTTCGCCCACGACTGGGCTCCGCGGGAGGCGCAACTCCGCAGCTTCGAGATGTTCGCCCGCTACGTCATTCCGCGCGTCAACGGGATGATTGAGCCGGTCCAGCGCTCCGCCGACTTCGTCAGCGAAAACAAGGGACAGCTCATGGAAGCCGCGGGTCAGGCAGTCCTCAGCGCCATTCGGCAGCACAACGCGACCCACGCCCGCCCGGATGCGGCGGAAACGGCCTCACACTAGTCGGCTGCCAGGCTCCACGGGTCGTCGCCGGTCGGCACCGCACGGTAGAGCCGGATCGCGTCCGGGATGCCCTTCATGAGCACCGGGCCGATGGGCTCGAAGCGTGCGCCCACGTCCGCGCCATCGAGTGCGTCGAGCGTCGCCTGCGAGATGACAAGCTCACCCGGCCCGGCGACGTCCACCACCCGGGCGGCGACGTTGACGTCGTGGCCGACGATGTCGTCTCGCCGCCGCGAGGCTGTCCCCCAGTGCATGCCCATGCGAACCCAGAGCGGAGCTTCGCCCTGTTGCGACACCTCTTCGAATCGCCCCAGCAGCTCGAGCGCGGCCATCACCGCCGCGCACACCTCCGGGAACCAGAGGAGCAGCCCGTCTCCCAGCTCTTTCACAAGCCGCGCACCGTCGGGGAGGGTCTTCGCCACGATCTCTTCCTGCACCGAGAGGAGCGCGAGTGCCCGCTCGTCCCCTTCCAGGGCTGTGTACTCCGTGAAGCCCACGATGTCGGTGAACATCACGGCCCCCAGCAGCTGTTCGACAGCCGGCGCGGCGGCGACCACTAGCTCGGCGTCCCCCGCGCCAGGATCGCGTCGGGCACGACCTCGATGCTGCCGCTCAGCGATTGCACCGCGATCTTGCAGTCCTCGCCCGCCGCGCATTCGACGCGCGGCCGTCCACTGACCGATCGCAGGTAGGCCTTCGGTCGCACGTCCGTCGGTAGCCGCACCGACACCGAGCCAGACATCGTCTGGATGGAAACGTCGTCCCGCCCCGCCACCCCGACCTTTACGCGTCCGCTGGCCGCGCGAATGTGCACTTTACCGCTCGCCCGCCCAACCTCAATACGGCCCGAAAGCGTCGAGGCCTCCAGCCGCCCACAGCTCCCGATTTCAGCTCTGGAACTGCGCGTTTGCACCCGGCAGAAGCCGCTAACCGCATCAACGGACACGTTGCCCGAGTTAGTCCGCAGATCCACCGCCTCCGCGCGTTCGATCGATATGCCGCCGGAGGCCGTTGTCGCCCGCACCGCGCCGAAGGTTCCGCTCAAGTCCACGCGGCCCGATCCGTTCCCGATGGTCAGCGGTGTACCAATCGGGACAGAGAAGCTCGATGCCGGCCGAGCCGCCTCGCCCGGTGTTCAGCGTGAGCGCACCGCCTTCGTCCCGAGACACGTGCAGATGCTCCGCCCCCTGCTCCACGAGGACGTCGTCCCGTTCTTCGGCGCGCACAACGATGCGGCCCGAGCGCGCATTGATGCGTAGCTCTCGGTCTTGCCCCGGCAGAAGGCGCAGCCCTGACTCCACGCCGCCATCCTCACGTTGTGCCGTCGTTCGGTCTATGAACCACGACACACAAGCTTCGTCACCCGAAGTCTACGCTGTTGCGACGAGCCTGCCGCCGTGATCGCGCCCGGTCCGCACCGATGAATACGGCGTGAACCTTCTCTCCGTGCTTGCGCCAACTTCACGCCCCGCCGATCCGTTCGACGTCGGCTCGACCGTCGCCGACCAGGTCGCCACTGCGGCGGCGATCAAGGCGATCAAAGTCCAGACGGACATGAGCAAGGACGTCCTCCGCCTGCTCGACCCGAATGCCGGCACCCGCCTGAACGTCCGCGCCTAGCAATACCCCCTTCTCTCTCGTGGGATGCGGTTTCCGTGCCGTAGGGCTACGCTCGTTGCCATACAAATCCAGGGCGCGCGTGCCGGCGGCCGCAGCGCCGTGCGCCGGAGGCAGACGAGTGAGAGAGATCGCGGCATCGGACATCACCGACGCAGTCGCGCGAATGGCCGTTGAGGCCACCCATTTCCTTCCGGAAGACGTTGAAGGGGCGATCCGTGCCGCTCGCGACACCGAGCGCTCGCCGCTGGGCGTCCAGATCATCGACGAGATCCTGGAGAACGCCGAAGTCGCCCGCACGCGCATGCTCCCGCTCTGCCAGGACACCGGCACCGCCGTCGTCCACGTCGAGCTCGGCCAGGACGTCCACGTCGCCGGCGGCTACCTGATCGACGCCATCAACGAAGGCATTCGCCGCGGCTACGGCGAGGGCTATCTGCGTAAGTCGATCGCCGGACATCCCTTCAGCAGCCGCCAGAACACCGGCGACAACACGCCCGGCGTCATCCACACCGAGATCGTTCCCGGCGAATCGATCCGCCTCCTGTTCATGCCCAAGGGCGGCGGCTGCGAGAACATGTCGCGCTACCAGAACTTCCTCCCCGGCATGGGCAAGGCCGCCGTCATCGACTTCGTCTGCGAAACGGTCGACATCTCAGGCGGCAATCCCTGTCCGCCACTCGTCATCGGCGTTGGCGTCGGCGGCACTGCCGAAAAGGCCATGACCATCGCCAAGCACTCGCTCTTTCGCAAGATCGGCTCGCGCCACCCCGATCCCGAGGTGGCCGCGCTCGAGGATGAATTGCTCGACGCCGTGAACGCGCTCGGCGTTGGGCCCCAGGCCGTCGGCGGCAGCACCACGGCACTCGATGTCTTCGTCGATACGCACCCCACCCATATCACCGCGCTTCCCGTGGCGGTCAACATCCAGTGCCACAGCGCCCGCACCAAAGAGACGGTGCTGTAGACGATGTTCGAAGTCCGCATCCTCGAAGCCCGGGATGTCGATCTGCAGGCGCTCGCCGACGTGGTCAATGCCGCCTTCGCTACCTACCCGTTGATGCGCGGCGACCGGACCTCGCCTGAGGGCCTTCTCGAAGAAGCCGGGCCGAACGGTCGCTTCCTCGTCATCGACGACGACGAAGGGCTGCTCGCCTGCGCCATGATCCGCGGGGTCCTGGCCGAGTTCGACAGCGCGCCCGGGTACGAGCCGCCCACAACCGGGCTCTACTTCGGCCTTGCCGGTGTCCGTCCGGCGAGCATGCGCAGCGGCGCCGGTCGCGCCCTCGTGACAGCCGCCGAAGCGGAGGCGCAGCGCACCGGACACACCCACGTCGTCCTCACGACGCTCCGCGAATTCGACCTCGTGCCCTACTACGAGCGACACGGCTACGTCCCCGTCTGTCACGAGGATTTCCCGCCCGGCCACTGGGACCTGCCGCAGCCCCACCGCGTGGTGCACTTCGAGAAACCTATCCTCCCACGCTTCCGCTTCGCTGCGCCGGGGGAAGCGCCCGCCATCGCGGACCTCGTCAACGCGGCTTACCGCGTCGAGGACTTCTTCAAGATCGGCGATCGCACGGACGCAGCCGAGGTGGCCGCCATCATCGGCCGCGACCGCTTCCTTGTCGCGGACGGTCCCAGCGGCTCCCTCGCAGGCGCTCTCTACATCTCCATCGCCGATCGCCGCGGCCACTTCGGCATGCTCTCGGTGCGGCCCGAAAACCAGGGAACGGGCCTCGGCCGCCAGCTCGTCGAAACCGCCGAGGAGTTCGCACGCCGCGCCGGCTGCGAGGCGATGGAGCTTGAGTACGTCAACCTCCGCCTCGAGCTGCCGGCCTTCTATCGCCGCCTCGGCTACGCCGAGTCCGGCACGGCGCCCTGGCCCCTGGACCAGCTCCACCGCATCAGCCAGCCCGTCCATTTCGTCCTGATGAGCAAGCCGCTCCGCGTGGCGGCCGAACCTGCCCTTGGAGGCACCCGATGACCACCAAAGCCCTCAGCACTCCACTCACCGACGCTGCCATCGACGGCCTCACCATCGGCGACCACGTCACCTTCACGGGCGTCATCTACACCGCCCGCGACGCTGCCCATAAGCGGCTCATCGAGCTCATGAAGCGCGGCGAGCCACTGCCCGTCGATTCTCAAGGGCCAGGTCATCTACTACGTCGGCCCCACGCCGCCGCGCCCGGGGGCCGTCATCGGCTCCGCCGGACCCACCACTTCCATGCGCATCGACCCCTACACCGAGCCCATCCTCGAACTCGGTGTGAAGGGAATCATCGGAAAGGGCGGGCGCGGCCCGGCCGTGCGCAAGGCCATCGCCGCGCACCATGCCGTCTATTGCATCGCCGTCGGCGGCACCGGCGCGCTCCTCAACCGCCACATCAAGAAGGCCGAAGTCGTCGCCTTCGAGGACCTCGGCACGGAGGCGATCCGCCGCCTGGACGTCGAGGGCTTCCCTGCGATTGTCGTAAACGACTGCCGCGGCGGCGACCTGCTGGAGTCCGGGAAGGCACAGTACCGCACCACCGACCGCCCCATCCCGGCCGTAACGGGACTGGGCGGCTAGAGCCCCGGTTCCATCGTGCGGCTAAAGTTGATAAAATCGCTCTACTTTATGGACGTTAGCTCGCTTCACCTCTGCGCCCACCGCATCGTCTCCCTCCGGCTCCAGGAGATCGAGGCCGTCGAGGCTCGCGTCCGCCGCGACCACCCGGAGGCGACCATCATCCAGAGCTGTCAGCGCCTCGAGGCCTACGGGCTAACCCCGTGCACCTGCGTCGACGGCGAACAGCAGCGCGGCGTCGACGCGCTGCTGCATCTCGCCTCGGTGACCGCCGGCCTCGATTCGGTGGTCCTCGGGGAGGCGCAGATTGTCGGACAGGTGCGCAGCGCCCTCGCCTCGGCGCCTCCCCACGTCCAGCGACTTGCCGACATTGCCATCGCCGCTGCGCGCGATCTGCGCCGCGCGACGCACTTCGATTCCCACGCCGGGCACCTGCTCGATCGCTCCCTGAAGGTTGCCGACGTGCCCGCGGCGGGTCGTCTGCTCGTGCTCGGGGGCGGCGCCATGGGCCGCCTCGTCGCCGCTCGAGGAGTCGAACTGGGCTTCGATGAGGTCATCGTCGCATCGCGTACCCGGCCAACCGCCGCGTCTGCGAGCTGGCATTTCGTTCCGCTGCGTGAAGTGGCTGACATCCCGGCGGTCGATGTAGTCGCCGGGTGCCTTGGCTCGGGCGCGGGCGAGATTCCCTACGCGCAGCTCCCCGGTATTCGCCGTCTCGTCGCCGACCTCGGTACACCGAGGAACTTCGCCGATGACGCGGACGTGCCCGTCGTCACGATCGCCTCACTCCTCGCCGACGAGCGCGCCCGGCCCCATGCCGCGCGACGCCGCAACGAGCTCCGCGAAACGCTCCGCGTCATCCTCGAGCGCCGTCTCGCCGCGGCCGCAGATGACAGCCGCTCGCCGGTCGGCGCTCTCCGCGCCCGCGTCGAGGACGTCCGGCAACGCGAGCTCGTGCGCATGCGCCGCCTCCACCCGGAAATCCCCGCCGACACCCTGGACGTCCTCAGCCGCTCCCTTGTGAACCAGCTCTTCCACGCCCCATCGCAGCGACTCAAGGACCTCGACGACCCGCGGCCTCGGCCAGCAGTTCGTCGCCCTCTTCGAGCCCGCCTAGTATCGGGCCGCTCGGCGTCGCACCGGCGGCTCCATCTGCCCCTCCACGACCGGCTGGCAGACCGGGCACCACGCCGTATGCCGAATGTCGACGCCCTGGGGCGCACTGCGCAAGCGCGTGTGGCAGCGCCGGCAGGGCTGTCCGCCCCGCATGTAGACCCACATCGACGGTCGCCGCTGCAGGTTCAATGCGTTCGGCTTGTGGACGCTCGCCCGAAGCAGTGCCTGCGCCTTCAGGATGAGTCCACGGAGCGTTTCGTCGTCCAGTTCGCCAACGCGGCGCCACGGGTTGATGCCGCAGTGGAACAGCGATTCGTTCTTCCAGATATTGCCGACGCCCGCGAGCGCCCGCTGGTCCATGATCGCATCGCCGATCGTCAGCGGAGCCCTGGCGGGTTCCCGCAGGCGCCGGAACGCCTCGTCCACATCGAAGTCGTCGTCGAGAAGATTCGGGCCGAGGTCTGCGATCGGCCCGTGGACGGCCAGCGCTCGCTCCTCCAGGAGCTCGATCACAGGCGCGCTGAAGTTCACAACCACGGCGTCGCCCACGTCCAGGACCAGCCGTGCCTCGCGCTCGGGCCGAGTCCACGCAGCGCCCGGCTTGTAGACGTGCCACGTCCCATACATCCGCAGGTGCCCCCGCAAGACGAGCCCGTTGTCGAAGCTGATCAGCATGTTCTTGCCCTGGGCACGGACCCCCGTGCACGTGGCGCCGACGATGCGGTGCACCTGCGGGACCGGCCCGGGGCCGTGTGCTCGGGCGGCCACGATTGCCTTGCCCTGCAGCGCCGGCCGCAGCGTCGCTGCGAAGCGGTAGAGGCTATCCCCTTCCGGCATGCGCCAGCGCCTCGCGCCGCGGCCGGTACGTGAGCCCGCGGTAGCCGGCCACGAATCCCGCATCCGCGAAGGCCCCTGCCAACGGTGCTTCGGTCGCGGAGTCGCCATCGATCCGCTCGATGGTCAGCCCGCGCCCTTCCGCAAGTGGCGAGTCGATGAGCGCGGCGAGCGCCTGCGCGCTCCAGTCGTCGAACGCCGGAAGCGTGACGACCGAGCGGCCCCCGCGCTCCACGTACAGCGCGGGCTCACCGTTGACCAGGACGACGTACGCCCCGGCGACCCGTTGCAGGCCGCGCTTCTGCTGCTCTTCGCGGCGCGGCCACGGGAGCGCCGCGCCGTACGGATTTGCGGGGTCGCTGGCCGCGACGATGCGCACATCGGCCTCATCCGGTTCGTCGCGCTCGGCCCGCAGGCGCTCGACCGCGCCGGGGAGCGCGAACTGCGCCGCTCCAAGCCCCTCCACGAAGTAGCCCCGGCGGATGCGCCCGCCGTCCTCCATCGCCTTCAGCACGGGGTAAACCGCCGAGAATCCGCCGGCGATCCCCTCCGACGCCACTGCCTCGCGCGTCACGACGCCGTAGCGCTCGAGCAGATCCGTCGCGAGGAGGTGAGCGCGTGCGGTAGCTGTCGCAGACGTCGGCTCCGGAGCGATCGGCGTTAGCGCCCAGCGACCCGCAGATTCCGGCGGAAGCCGGCCGGTGCGAGGGCGCGCGGAGGGCGCATTGCGCTTCGGCCACGAAAGTGCCCGCACCGGCGCGAATGTGTCGTTCGTCACCAGCCCGGCCCAGACGAGGTCCCACAGAGCGTCGAGGACGTCCCGGGGCGTTGCCCGCGCAGCGCCCACCAGGTCGGCGAAGAACGAGGCTCCGCGCTCGCGCAGTGTCTCCACGATGACCTTGTGCAGTGCCGTTTCCGTATCGTCGCCGCCGGACGGCGAGGCGAAATCCGAGAGGTGTTCGCGCCGCACAAGGGCGATTCTCCCGTCATCCCGCCCAAGGCGGCCACGCCCCAGCCATGCCACTTCGCCCGCCGCCCCGAGCTCGTCCAGCATCGCCGGCTGGTAGCCATCGACACGCGCCGGGAGCACATCCCGTTCGAGCACCGTCGCCGGCAGCGACAGCCCTTCGAGCTGCGCGAGTACCTCCCGTACCCTCGGTGCACCATGCCGGCTGCTCCCCACGCCCTGCCACTTGAGCAGGAAGCGTGCGAACGCCCCGCCGGAGACCGGCTCCACCTCCCGACGAAGCCGTGCGAGTGACCGGCGTCGCAGCTGCCGCAGCACCTCCTGGTCGCACCACTCGCGTTCGGTCCCGCCCGGCCGGAAGTCGCCGTGCAGGACCACGCCGGAGCCTTCGAGCCGCTGCAACGCCTCCCGCACCAGCGACTCCGGTATCGCCCACCGCTCGGCCACAGTCGCAGCCACGAACGGCGAGTGAGTTCGTGCGAACCGGGCCACGAGCCCGTCCAGCGGCGCCTCGCTGTGCACGAGGAACGGCGCCGGCACGGCCTGCGGCGGCGACACTCCCAGCGCATCTCGGAACCGGCCCGCGTCTTCGATGGGGATCCAGCGCTCCTCGCCACCGATGCGCACCCGGCACGCGCGGTGGGTCGCCTCCAACGCGCCGAGCCACTCGGCCACCGCGTCCGACGCGTCGCACCGCACGGTCACCTCGTACTCGGTCAGGTCACCGAGTCGCCGCAAGAGGTCATGAACGTGGTCGACGGTTCGCGCCTTTCGGCCTTCGACCAGGCACTGCAATTCGAGCTCGACCTGCGTGAGGGCGTCTGCGTCCAACAGTTCGCGGAGTTCGTCCTGTCCAAGCAGGTCGCGCAGCAGGTTCCGGTCGAGTGTGAGCGCCTGCGCGCGCCGCTCAGCCAGCGGCGCGTCTCCCTCGTACATGTACGCCGCGACGTAGTCGAACAAGAGCGACCGTGCGAACGGCGACGCTTCCTGCGTTTCCACGGCCGTCACGCGGATCTCACGGCTGCGCACCTGCGTGAGGATCTCGATCAGCCCCGGCAGGTCGAAGACGTCGCGGAGGCACTCGCGGTAGGTCTCCAGGATGATCGGGAACGAGCCGTACCGGCTCGCGACCGCCAGCAGACTGGCCGCTCGCTGGCGCTGCATCCAGAGCGGGCTGCGCGCGCCCGGCCGCATGCGCGGCAATAGCAATGCCCGGCCGGCGTTCTCGCGGAACCTCGCCGCGAACATCGTGCTGTCTGCCAGCCGCCCGACGATCAGCTCCTCCACCTCTTCCGGCGACGGGAACAGCATGTCCACGCCGGGCGGCTCCTCGCCACCGGCGAAGCGGATGGCGATGCCGTCGTCGCTCCAGATCGTCTGCACGTCGAAGCCGCCTCGCTCCGCGAGTATCCCTTCGATCGCCTGGCCCCACGGCGCGTGCACCCGCCCGCCGAACGGCGTCAGGATCACGACCCGCCAGTCGCCCAGCTCGTCGCGGAAGCGCTCGACCACGATCGAGCGGTCCGTCGGAAGCGCACCCGTGGCCTCCTTTTCGTCATCCAGGTACGCCAGCAGGTTGCGCGCAGCCCGTTCGTCCAGGTCGTGCGAGGCCTCCAGTCGCTCCAGCGCCTCTTCCGGGTTCCGGATCGCCTCGATCTCCCGGGTGAACGCGCCGATCGCCCGGCCGAATTCCAGCGGACGCCCGACTCCATCACCCTTCCAGAACGGCATCTTTCCCGGCTCGCCCGGCGCCGGCGACACGATCACGCGGTCGCGCGTGATCTGCTCGATGCGCCACGTTGTCGCCCCCAGCAGGAACGTCTCGCCGGCGCGGCTCTCGTACACCATCTCCTCGTCGAGCTCGCCCACGCGCGGCCCGCCTTCGCCCAGGAATACGCCATACAAACCCCGGTCGGGGATCGTGCCCGCGTTGACGATTGCCACCGTCTTCGCATCACGCCGCGAGCTCACGATGTCCGTCGCGCGGTCCCAGATCACGCGCGGCTTCAGGTCGGCGAACTCGTCCGACGGGTACTGCCCGGCGAGCATTCCGAGGACCGACTCCAGCACGTCCCGGCTCAGCGTCGCGAAGTTGTACGTCCGCCGCACGATTCGCTCGATTTCGGTCACCGCCAGGTCGTCGACGGCGCACATCGCGACGATCTGCTGGGCCAGCACATCGAGCGGGTTCTTCGGCACCTCGGTGCGCTCGATGAGGCCCTTGTGCATCCGCTCCGTCAGTACCGCGCACTCCAGCAGGTCGCCGCGGAACTTGGGGAAGATGCGTCCGGTGCTCGGCGCCTCCACCTGGTGCCCCGCACGCCCCACTCGCTGCAGCCCCCGCGCCACCGACTTCGGCGATTCCACCTGCACGACAAGGTCGACCGCTCCCATGTCGATGCCCAACTCCAACGAGCTCGTGCAGACCAACCCGGGCAGCAGCCCCGCCTTCAGCCGTTCCTCGATCTCCTGGCGCTGCTCCCGCGAGACCGAGCCGTGGTGCGCCCGCAGCAGCTCTTCGCCCGCCAGTTCGTTCAGCCGCGCGGCGATGCGTTCCGCCAGCCGCCGGTTGTTCACGAAGATCAGCGTCGACCGGTGCGACCGCACCAGTTCCAGCAGCTCCGGGTAGACCGCCGGCCAGATCGACCGCCCGCCCTCGTACCCGGTCCCCGCCACCTGCCCGGCCGCCTGGTAGTTCACCTCCAGGTCCGGCCGCGCAAGGTCTTCGACCGGAACGATCACCTTCAGGTCCAACTCTTTCATCGCCCCGGCGTCGGCGATGCGCACGCTCCGGTCGCCGCCGAGATACCTGGCCACTTCCTCCAGCGGCCGTTGCGTTGCCGACAGCCCGATGCGCTGCGGCGGCTTGTCCGTGAGCAGTTCCAGCCGCTCGAAGCGACAGCGCCAGGTGCGCGCCGCGCTTCGTCCCCGCCATCGTGTGGATCTCGTCCACGATCACCGTGTCCACCGTTCGCAGCACCTCGCGCGACCGCGAAGTCAACATCAGGTAGAGCGATTCCGGCGTCGTGATGAGGATGTCCGGCGGGTCCTTGCGAATGTCCTCACGTTCGCGCGTCGGCGTGTCGCCTGTGCGCGTCGCGACGGTTATGTCTGGTAGCGCCATCCCCTCGCGCGCGGCCGCGATGCGCAGCCCCGCCAGCGGCGCCTGCAGGTTCCGCTCCACGTCATACGACAACGCCTTGAGTGGCGAGATGTAGAGCACCGTCGCCCCGGGCCGCTTCCCCGGCCGGCCGTTCTTCTGCGCCGGAATCGGCGGTCGCGCCGTCAGCCGATCGAGGCACCACAGAAACGCCGCCAGCGTCTTGCCCGACCCCGTGGGCGCGAGCAAGAGGGTGTGCTCGCCCGCCGAGATCGCGTCCCAGCCCAGCTCCTGCGCCCGCGTCGGGTTCGCGAAGTTGTCCCGGAACCACGCACGCGCCGCCGGTCCGAATCGCTCGAGTACCGAAGTTCAGCCGCGGCAACCACCGAACCATTCTGCCAGATTCAGACCGGCAAGAACATCCGTTCGCCTACTTCGTTGACTTCGCCCTGGTCTTTTTCGCCGCGCTGTTGCTCGATGGCTGCACTGCCGGGGGCGTCACGTTCACGGCCGGCAGAAAGAATCCCAGCCCGCCATGGTTTTCATCCGACTCCGGGTGAATCTCGACCCGGTAGATCGTCTGGTACGGCACGAACACCTCGATCGAGTGGTCGTGTCCCTCGCGCCGCGTCTGCAACGCCACCCAGAGGTCCGTCACGCCGGAGACGGCGTTGACGAAGTGCGTCGCGCCATCGGTCGTGTAGAGCTCCACGCGCGGGATCTTGCACTCCACGCTGTCGCAGAACGCCGTCACGGCGCGCGGCAGCACCGCCTCGAAGAACTGGCGGCTGAACGGCACCCCATCGACCGGTCGCTGCGCGGACGGCGTCGCCGGCACCACGCCCGGCGGAAGGTAGATAACGCTCGAAGGCTGTGTCATGCCGCGCAGCCTACGGCTGCGACACGCTCGCGCCAAATGCGGAACAACCCGGTAACGCGCGACGGGTCGGTGGGGATGGGCTGCGAATACCCGAGCAGGCATTCGCACCGCGACCAATGGCTCCGAGGCCGCATGCGGAAGCGGCGGCCGGCGCTTGCCGGTTGCGGTCCTGGTTCGACGCTGCGGCGCGGCGTCCGAATGAGCTCGCGGGGTTGCTTCCTGCAAAGGGCCCTCGCCACCGCCTATCCTTTGACCATCGCGCAAACCTTGAGGTGGACCAAGAATGGCCCTGGAACTCGCCGCAGAAGATTTCGATCTGCTCAAACGCGTCCTCGAACGCTACGTCTCGGAGCTCCGTATGGAGATTGCCGATACCGACAACGCCGACTGGCGCAAGGACATGCACGCGGACGAAGACCGTGCTAAGCAGTTGCTGGCGCGGCTTGCAGAGCCGGAGGCCAGCGATGATGCTGAAGAACCGCTTCACATCCTCGTACGAGGCTACGTCTTTCGCCTCACGTAGCCTCCAGACGCGCAGCCACTCTGGCGCTCCCCATTTTGATCCCAGGCTGATGCTCTCGCTGCGAGCGCACTGCCACGCGGGCCCCGCGTTGCCGATCAGTCCCTCGCTACCCGTCGAGCAGCCTCGCCACAGTCCTATGGGCCGCAGCGGTAGTTGGCATGGTCGAACGGCGGCTCTCCGGCCGCCAGTGCGTCGAGGTCCGGCTTTAGCTCCTCCGGCGTCAGCGCGAAGCCCCTGTTCGGGTCGCTCAGGGAGCGGGAAAAGATCATGCCCACGACCTTGCCTGACGTATCGACGAACGGGCCGCCGGAGTTGCCCGGCAGCACACTCCCCTCCACAACCCAAACGTTGCGCGTGATGTGGCCATCACCGTAGATGTCTGTGCCGTTCGCGGTTACCACGCCATCAATCACGGCAGCGGTAACGCGTTCGGCGCCCCCTCCTGGATAGCCGATGATCGCTCCGGTCGTACCACGATCTCCGGAGGCGAACTCCATTCCGCGGGCCTCAAGTCCGGGCACCCTCAAGACAGCGACGTCGCGGATCGGGTCGAAGAGTACGAGCTGAGCTGCGTGCAGTTGGCCATCGACCGTTCGCGCGCCCGTCTCACTGGCACCTGCCAATACGTGGGCGTTTGTCAGCACTTCGTCGGCAGAGATTGGAATTCCGCTACCGTACAGGGTGCCGCCGCACCCGCCGCTCTCGATCCTCACCACATCGGCCGCGGCGGCCAGCACGCCGGATGTCGTCGCCGTCGACCGGTCGATCCCCAAGGCTCGCGGAAGTGCCGGTTCCAGCCCTCCAAAGACGTTTGGCCCGACGTTCGAGGCGATCGACTGCTGCAACCTCACGATAAACGCCGGAGGGTCTGGCGCGACCAACGTGAACTTGCGTACGAGTGTGGATTGCTGCACCAGTTGCGCGGTCGCCGTGTTCGGACCCAGGGCGAAAATGCTCGCCACCGTCCACGCAGCGAAAAGGAGCACCGTGGCCGAGACGATCGCACCGCCTACCGCATCCAGGCTCCCCGAAAGCCACGACGTTGTCAGGCGCTCGCGCAACGGAGTACCGATGAGGATGCCAACCATGTAGCCGATCGTCGCTAGCGCCAACACCGAGGAGGCCGCCAGGACGAAGCCGGCTGCTGTGCGATCGATCTCGAATCCGTCGATGATCGCCGCCGCGAGCAGGGCACCGCCGAGCAACCCGGCGCCGGCGCCGGCGTATTTTGCGAACGTCACGAGCAGGCCGCTCGTTGCGCCGTCCACGATGGCGAGCAGCACCAGCGCCACGATCAGAACATCGACGAAATTCACGAGTCACGGCCTCGCAGTGGCGGGTCGTTATCCCGCCGAGAGGGATTGTCCCTGCCTGGACCCGGCGCTCCCATCCAAGCAGCGACTTCGCCGTAATCCGGGCGCTCAGAGGATCGATCGGCCCCGCTTGTTGGGCCGTTCGACTTTGTGGGCACCGTGCGCCTGCGTACAGAGTGGACTCGTAACCCACGCTCGATGCAAGACAGCGAGCGGACACGGGCTACAGACGGAGACCGTATATGTGGTGGCTGGTAGCGATCCTGCTGCTTCTCCTGCTTTTCGGCGGGGGCGCATTCGTCCTGACGAGTAACCTTCTGGTGGTCATCCTGGTCATTGTCGTCGTTGCGGCACTCGCCGGCGTTGGCGGTCGTCGCTGGCGATAAGGGCCATTGTTCCTCGCCTGTGCTCCCTGTCGCAGAACGGTGCTAAGGCGACGGCGCGACCTCCGTCTTTGACGAGGTCGAGGCGCAGTCGACGCCGCTAACGTCTCATCGACCGCCGCGGCAGTGGGGGCGGGGCCTTGAGCCTCGACGGCCTGGGGTTCCGTCATCTCATGGTGGCCAGAATTGCCTCGCGGGCCTGAACAAGGAGGGCAACGAGATTCGCTCCTCCTGGGATACGGGCCGCACAGCCCCCTCCCCACCCGTTTAGTACACTGGCAGCACCACCGGAGGCTCCCATGTCCGAATCAACCGCCAGCCAGCCCACCCTCTTCTCGTCCGAGGCGCTCGCTTCGCTCTCCCGGGCCGTCCACGGCTGGGAGGAAGGGCCGCTGGCCAAGACGCTCCAGCGCCAGTCGGAGCGGGCTTGCGACTTCGCTACCAGCAGCGCGCCGGTAGAACGCCTCTACACCCCGCTCGATGTCGCCGGCCTCGATTACGAGCGCGACCTCGGCTTTCCCGGCGAATATCCCTTCACGCGCGGCGTCCAGCCGACGATGTACCGCGGCCGCCTCTGGACCATGCGCCAGTACGCCGGCTTCGGTACCGCCGAAGAGTCGAACCAGAAGTTCCGCTACCTCCTCGGGCAGGGCCAGACCGGCCTCTCCGTCGCCTTCGACCTCCCCAGCCAGCTCGGCTACGACTCCGACGATCCCATGGCCATCGCCGAAGTCGGCCAGGTCGGCGTCGCCATCGACTCGCTCTATGACATGGAGACGCTGTTCAACGACATCCCGCTCGACAAGGTGTCCACGAGCATGACGATCAACGCGCCCGCCGCCGTGATGCTCGCCATGTACATCGCCGCCGCCGAGAAGCAGGGTGTCAGCGCCGCAAAGCTCAACGGCACCGTCCAGAACGACGTCCTCAAGGAGTACGTCGCCCGCGGCACCTACATCTTCCCGCCCGGCCCGAGCGTCCGCCTCGCTGCCGACATCATGGCCTACTGCGCGAAAGAAGTGCCGCAGTGGAACACGATCAGCGTCAGTGGCTACCACATCCGTGACGCCGGCTCGACGGCCGCGCAGGAGATCGGCTTCAGCTTCGCCAACGCCTGCGCCTACATGGACGCGGCCCTCGAACACGGCGTCGCCATCGATGACGTCGCTCCCCGCATCAGCTGGATCTTCAACACCCACAACAACTTCTTCGAAGAGGTGGCGAAGTACCGCGCCCTCCGGCGGCTCTGGGCCCGCCTGCTGAAAGAGCAGTACGGCGCGAAGGATCCCCGCTCGATGATGCTGCGCACCCACACCCAGACCGGCGGCAGCACGCTCGTCGCCCAGCAGCCCGAGAACAACATCGTCCGCGCCGCCGTCCAGTCGCTTGCGGCCGTCATCGGCGGCGTCCAGAGCATCGCCCTGAGCTGCTTCGACGAAGCCCTCGCCCTGCCCACGGACCAGGCCCAGCGCATCGCCCTCCGCACCCAGCAGATCATCGCCCACGAGACCGGCGTGACCGACACCGTCGACCCCATGGCCGGCAGCTACTTCGTCGAACACCTCACCGACGAGCTCGAACGCCAGGCGCGCGGCTACCTCGACCAGATCGCCGCCATGGGCGGCTCCGTCAAGGCGATCGAATCCGGCTGGATGCAGTCGCAGATCGCCGAGGCCAGCTGGAACTTCCAGCGCGAAGTCGACGAGAAGCGCGAGATCGTCGTCGGCGTAAACGACTACACCGACGGCGGCGAACAGCCGCCCTCGATCTTCAGCGTCGACCGCCGCCTCGTGGACCACCAGCTCGCCCGCCTCAAGCACCACCGCGAGGAGCGCGACGCCGCGCGCGTGCAGTCCACACTCGGCGCGCTCCGCAGCACCTGCGGCACGCGCGACAACCTGATGCCCGCCATCCTCGACGCGGTCCGGGCGTACGCGACGCTCGGCGAGATCTGCGGCGCCATGCGTGCCGAGTTCGGCGAATACACGCCCCCAACCGTGATCTAGCGGCAGTCATCCAGCCGACACGCGGCGTTTCCGCAGTTTTCACCGGTTTTGGGCGTGGTGATCGCGGGATTACGCCGATACTCGTGACATGCCAGGCCCTATCCCCGGCGACAAAGTCCTCGTGATTCCGAGGAGCGGAGGCGGCGCCGTGTACCACGGGACGACGCATTCCACCGATTCCATCGAAGGAACCCTCGATGCCATAGTCGATGATCTGCCGGCCCTGCCTGCGGGCGAGCGCACCGTGCTGGTCGCACTCGCCGCCGGCAAGCGGCACGTCGCTGAGTCGCTCATCGTCGAAGCCTCATCATCGCTGGCTCGATTCCAACTCCGCGGTGACTGGCGTCCGCTCGACCGCGATCCCGCCGGCAACCGCGAGACAATGCCCCGCGCAGACCTGCGCAACCTGCGAGACGGTCTCAGCCAGGAGGCGACCATCGTCAGGCTCTCGGCTTCGGCGCTCCACGTGCAGACGCGGCGCCCCGCCGATGGCGCGGTGGAACTCATCGTGCACGAAGGCCGTGATGGCGTGCGGATACCCTGCGAAGTCGTGCGCTCAAGCCTGTCCGGTCAGACGACGGATATCGTGATGCGATTTCGCGACCTGACGCCAGACCAGGTCGACTTTGTTCGCCGCATGATGGAAACGTTCGAGTCTGTGAGCGAGCCGGGCCGGGCCGCTCTGGCCTCCTGATTCGGGGCACAAAAAAGGAAGGGGCGCGGGTGTGGAGCGGACACGACCCGCGGCACGCCTTCCGTGGTGATTCTAGCACACGCCAGGTCGGCTGGCGTCAACTTCCGTCGCGATTCACCGCGCTCCGGCCGGCTGACGGCCCGTCGCGGTATGCGCCCGCTGATGCCACCGCCGCGAGTGAGCGTCCTCGATCCGCGCCCTGCACCGCACGCAAATCCCGTGCGATACCGGTCCGCGTCCGTCTTTCAACATCTGGCCACACCATGCACACATGACCCGCATAGCTAGCTTCCTCCTCCGCTGCGTCTGATCGTCGCCGTTCGGACGTCGGCTCGAATCGGGACTTACCCTTAGGGACCGTAAACGCTCTGCAAACTCTCGATAAACCCTCGGCGCCACGTGTGATCCCCTTCACATAGCGCGTAATCCCTATGTGAAGTTGCGTTTCCGGGCCCCTGACGGGATAGTTCCGGATCGAACGGACCCCCGCTCCGCACCCCTAAGCAGGTGACCTACACATGCCGCGCCCCAAACACGGTCTTGGTCAAGGCCTGGAGGCTCTTGTCGCTCCCCGCCACCGCCCAACCGGCTGGCCCGAACCCGGCATCCTCAGCCGCCAGGACGAGCCCGCCGATGACACCGCCCGCTGGGAATACGCCCGCCTTCAAGCCGCCAAACGCAAAGGCAAGCGCCGGCTCCTCCTCACCATTTCCCATCCCGATCCCTCCCTCAAGCCTCGCACCCGCCATATCCGCGGAGTGGACTCGTGGACGGCGCTCGGCATGCTCGGCATCGATGGTTGGGAGCTGGTCAGCGCCGGTTCGCGCCGCTACCTGTTCAAGCGCCCGGTCAGCGCCGGTTAGCCGGCCGCTGCCGACTCCGTCTGCCTTCCGTATGATGCCGCCCAGACGCGCCAAACCGCGCCCGGAGGCTCCACTGTGACCAACCGCCCAAATCGCATGAAGTTCGGCATCTTCATGGCGCCGTTCCATCGCGTGGGAGAGAACCCCACCGTCGCGCTCGATCGCGACATCGAGCTCATCGAACACCTCGACCGCCTGAACTTCGATGAGGCCTGGGTGGGTGAGCACCACAGCGCCGGCTGGGAGCTCATCGCGTCGCCCGAGCTGGTCATCGCCGCGGCCGCCCAGCGCACCCGCTCCATTCGCCTCGGCACCGGCGTCAGCAGCCTGCCCTACCACCACCCATTCATCCTCGCCGACCGCATGGTCCAGCTCGACCACATGACCCGCGGCCGCGCCATGTTCGGCGTCGGGCCCGGCGCTCTCACCTCGGACGCCTACATGATGGGCATCGACGCCCTCACCCAGCGCCAGCGCATGGACGAGGCGCTCGGCGTAATCCTCCAGCTCTTCCGCGGCGAGACGGTCACCGCCCAGACGGACTGGTTCACGCTCAAGGAGGCGCGCCTCCAGCTCGCCCCCTACACCTACCCCCACATGCCCGTCGCTGTCGCCAGCACGTTCTCCCCTGCCGGACCGACTACGGCCGGCAAGTACGGCGTCGGCGTGCTCTCCGTCGCGGTTTCCCAGCCCGGCGGGCTCATCTCGCTCTCGAAGACCTGGGACATGTACGAAGACGCCGCTGCCAAGAACGGCCAGACCGTCAGCCGCGATGACTGGCGCCTCGTCATGCCGTTCCACCTCTCCGACACCCGCGAGCAGGCCTTCGCCGACGTCGAAGAGGGGAACGAACGGTGGAACGTCGACTACTTCGAGAACACGCTCGGCCGGCCCCGCGATCCGAAGGTACCCGGCGACATCCGCTCGACCACCGAGCGCGGCGGCGCCATCGTCGGCACACCGGACGACGCCATCGCCGCGGTCGAGCGCATGCTCGAGCTCTCCGGGGGCTTCGGTGGCATGCTCGGTCTCGCCCACGAATGGACGACGTGGGAGAAAACGAAGCATAGCTTCGAGCTCTGGGCGCGCTACGTGGCGCCCCACTTCCAGGGCCAGCTCAGCCGCATCCAGGAGGACCACGCCTTCGTCGCCGGCCACCGCGACTCCATCTTCGGCCCCAATATGGCCGCCATCGGCAAGGCGTTTATCGACGCCGGCGTGCCCTTCCCGGTGGAACAGGCCCAGCGCATGCAGCGGGGCAACACGTAGACGCTGCCGCGCTGGCCAACCTGAACTGGCCCTCCATGGGCTCGTATTAGCGCAGTTCCTCACCCCGTTGCGCGAGTTCGACGACTTGCGCCAGGACCTGGTCAGGACCAACCGCAGTGTCGATTTCCAGGCTCGCCGACCTCCGCAGCATCGGCTCAAATTCCTCGATGTCGCGCAGCACCTTGAGAAGCTCGGCGGGCTCCTTTCCGTATGCGTTGTTCGTGCGCGACGCCAGGCGCTCGACTATCAAATGCACCGGGGCCGTCAGTAACACGACATCGTCGAAGTATCGGTAGAACTTGCCCTGGTTGGAGGCGCACCCGCTCACGAAGAGCGTCTCGGCCCTCTCCGAAGTCAGGAGATCGCTGACCCGTTGCTCACGCCAGACCCACTCAGGCGACTGGCCGTCGTCGACGTTGTTGCCGCCGTCCCCACCCTGGGCATACTCCGACCAGCCCGGAGTATCCAGGTCAACGGCGGTGTATCCGTTGGCCACAAGGTTGACCACGAGCGTGGACTTGCCTGTGCCGGACATGCCCGTGATTAGAATTCGCTTCAACGCCCCCTCCTGAACTCGCGCAAGGTGGATTGCGTTGGACAAGCCGGCCGGACCGTCGAACGCAGCCGGCTGTGCTTCAGATCCCTTTCTTCGCCAACGCCGAGAGCAGCTCGAAGGTCCGCCCGACCGCGCCCGGATCGCCTTCGACCGGGAACGGCGACGCGTTCAGGTCCGTCACGCCGATGCTCGACAGGTGGCGAAGCTGCGTCTCGACTTCCGCTTCGCTGCCCACGATGGCGACGTTCGACGCGTCTGCCGCGCCCTCCACGTCGAGCACCGCCCGGTAGGACGGTAGCTGTCCGTAGATCGCGAAGACGGCAGAAGCCGACTTTCGCGCCGCGTCGGCGTTCGCCGTCACCGCGATCGGGAACCCCGACACGATCCGCGGCGACGGGCGCCCGGCGGCGGCGGCCGACGCCTTGATCGCCGGGATCGCGGTGTCGGCCAGGTACTTCGGCCCGCCCATCCACGTCGCCGTGCCGTCTGCCATCCGCCCCGCGAGCTTGAGCATCTGCGGCCCAAGAGCGGCGACGATTACCGGCGGCTTCGATGCCCCTGGTACGGCCATCTGTGCCGCCACCCGGAACTCCTCGCCGCTGAACTGCGTCTGCTTCCCTTCGAGCAGCGGTATCAGCACCGACAGGTATTCGCGCATGTGCCGCACCGGCTTCGAGTAGTCGAGCCCGAACATGTTCTCGATCACGACTTTGTGGCTCAGCCCGATACCCAACGTGAAGCGCCCGCCCGAGGCCGCGGCTGCGGTCAGCGCCTGCTGCGCCAGCGCGGTGGGATGGCGCGGGTACGTCGGGACTACGAACGTCCCCAGTTCCAGCTTGTTCGTCACCCGTCCCGCCAGCGCGAGCACCATGATCGCATCGTGGCTGAAAATGTTCGCCATCCAGGCTGCATCGAAGCCCGCGGCTTCCGCCCGCTCGAACTGCTTCAGCAGCGCGCCGATTTCGCCGTCTTCGCCTGTCCCCGCTCCCACGCCAATGCCAATCCGCATGCTCGTACCTCCCTTGTAGTAGCGGGGAGTCTACGCGGTGTCGCGGCCGCGCACCGGCCCAACCGATCGTATCCGCGTTCTGCGCTACCGTTGTGCGATGAGCCGGCGGAATCGGTTGCGATTGCCCCTCGTGTGGGTCACCCAACGAGCATGAGCCTGCTCCAGTTCACCCTCGTCTTCCTCCTCGCACCCAGCGCCCTGCTCCTCGCCGCCCTGGGGAACCGGCTGGTCGAACGCGCCCTTCCGGTCCTCGCGGTGACCGCCCTGGCCGGCCTCATCTACATGGTCCCCTGGGCACACGCCTGGTTTTCGTCCGGCACCTGGGACTGGGGCGTCGACACCTCCCAGGGCTCGTTCTGGGACATCCCCTGGGAGGCCTACGCCTGCTTCGTCCTCCAGGCGTTCTTCACAGGCGCCCTGACGCTCGTGGTCTCGCGGAGGCTCGGTTGGAAAGCCTGAGCTACCTGGCCCTTGTCGTCGCCTGCATGCTCCCCCCGCTGGCCGTCGAGTTCGCCTTCGCCCGGCCCACCCTGGTTCGCGAGTGGCGCACCACGGCCTTCACTGTCCTCGCCTCCACGCTCTATCTCGGCTCCGCCAGCATTGTCGCCATCCGCAACGACCTCTGGGTTTTCGACGAGGACCGCATCACACCCCTCCACGGTGGCGGCTTCGTCTTCGAAGCGTGGCTCTTGATCCTCCTCGCGAACGCAGTCATCGCCCAGGCCGTCCTCATCGGGATGGACGACCAGGTCCAACGCCGCCTGCGCAGGCGCCTTCGCCGCTGAGATGGGGGACGTGACGAGCGCGCGCCGCGCTCCGTAGACTCCGGCAATGCCCTACGCGAACGTCAACGGCGCCCGGCTCTATTTCGAGCGCCGCGGCGCGGGACCGGACCTGGTCTTCCTTCACGGGGCCGGCGGCAACCACCTCTCCTGGTGGCAGCAGCTCCCGGACTTCGCCGATAAGTTCCGCTGCACCGTCTACGATGCACGCGGCTGGGGGCTCTCCCGCGGCGACATGGCGGTCGGTCGGGCGGCCCTCGGCACAGACCTCGTCGCCCTCCTCGACCACCTCGCGATAGAGCGCGCGCACGTCGTCGCCCAGTCGATGGGGGGCCGCGCCGTGGCGGGGCTGACGCGTCTCGCACCAGAGCGCGTCGCGTCGCTCGTGCTCTGTGGCACCACCGCCGGCGCAACCAACGACCGAATCCGCGAGCTCCAGGACGAACTCAAGGACACGCGCGGCGATGGCGGCCTCCGTGAGCACGCGCTCGCTCCCGGCTTCGAGCAGGCTCAGCCCGCGCTCGCCCTCCTCTACCGGCAGATTAACGCGCTCAACCCGCCACGGCCGCGTGGCTTCCTGGGGCGTCCGCCCCCGACCTACCGCGGCAGCATGCACGGCCCCATCTCCGCGCTCGGTGTGCCTGTGCAGTTCGTCGTCGGCGAACACGACCTCATCACCTCGCCGGAGATGATCCGCGAAGCCGGCGACGCTGATCCCCGCCGCTGCGGTCCACGAGATCGCGGGCGCCGGCCATTCCGCGTACTTCGAGTGCTCCTCCGAATGGAACGCGGTGGTCGCGAGCTTCCTCGCCTCCGTTGGCACGTGACGGCTCTGTAAAATCATCGCGCGCCGCGTTGCAGTTCAGTGAACGCAGGGGTTATCGTCTAGCCCTTATGGCGAGTTTCCCCGTCCGCTGGTGGCGTGCGCTCCTGGCGCTCATCCAGCTCAAGCGCGACTCGATGGGCGAACAGTGGGTAGAGCCCGGGAACGCCATCACGCGCGCGATCCTGCAGGGAACGGTGCCGCAACTCGCGCAGCCGCTGGAAACACGGCAAATCGCGGCGCCCGCTCCCATTCCGGCCGCGAACCCCACCGAGGTCGTCCAGGCGGAACCGGCCGTCGAGACGGAGCAGCCGGCCGCCGAGGCCCCCGCCACGACCAAGCGCTCGCGCCGCCGCACTCGCGCCGCCTGAGTTCTTCCCAACAACCCCGCTCCGATATACTTCGCAGCATGGCAATCTACGAGTACTACTGCCCTACCTGCCGAGAGAAGTTCGAAGAGCGCAAGCCCATGTCCCAGGCCGCGACCGCCACGAAGTGCGCCCACGGCCATGCCGCCGAACGCACCATTTCTGCGTTCGCCTTCGGCCGCGCTGGCGATACCATCGATTTCGAGATGCCCACCGGGGGTGGTGGCTGCTGCGGTGGCGCGGGCGGCTGCGCCTGCTCCAGCCCTAACTAGCGGCGGGACGTTCTACGGCTCGCTGGGTCGGCGCTTCCGGTGTGGCGGCGGTCTGCGCCGGTGGCCTGTCCGGGGCCGTGCTGCGACTCCGCGAGAACCACAGGTAAGTCGACGCCGCCACCACGATGAGCATCGCTTCGCCAATCGTCAGCGCTGCCACGAAGAACGTCGCCTCCTCCCAGAACTTCTCCGGGAACATCTGGATCAGGTGGTCCGTCGCCGGGTTCAGGCGCCAGAGGTCGTTCGAAAACACCATCTCATGGAAGCGCGTCCACGCCTGGTTGAATCCGGCCAGCGCGAACGCCCCCACCGCCAGCAATACCGTGAACCCGAGGCCGATCCCTGCCAGCGACTGGACCGCCAGCGTCCGCAGCGATTTCTCGCGCGACCAGAGAAACACCGCCGCCACGTAGGTCAGCACGACCGCCAGTGAGATCTCGTTCAGCCGGAAGACGAACCGCATCAGCGACTTCACGTCCTTCATGTGCTCCGTCTCGCGCGCGTTGAAGAGCGAGACCTCCTGGCCATCCTGCTTCACGATGATGCGGAGCGTGCTCGAGTCGTCCTCGAAATAGTTGATGATTTGGCCGGCCGCGCTGTCGAGGTCCGCCAGGGAGACGCCGGTCGTTTCGACGGCGTTGTACTTTCGGAAGCCGTGCTTGTAGTAGTCGGCGTCGGTGGCCAGGATTCGCACGTTTGCCGTGATAAGAAAGAGCGGGAGCGCCACGATGAAACACGCGGCAGCTATCCTCGAAACAACGACCATGCGGGCGTCCCAACCGTCCTCTGCTCCGCCCTCCAGCATACTCACGTGCCCCCTTAGGAACGTCAATCTGCGGTTCAGCACGTTCGATGGGCGCATCTCCCGGCCGCTCTGTAGACTGGTGAGACATGCTCTCGCGGCGTCTTCCGCCGCGTGTACCCGCCCTCTCGGAGTAACCAACTTTGGCGCTCGCGGATCCCGCTGTCCCTGAACTCGACTTCATCTTCCACCCCCGCTCGATTGCTATCGCGGGCGTCTCTAGCAAGGAAGGCGCGGGCTTCGGCGGCGGCGGCTTCGTCTCTTCGCTCCAGGAGATCGGCTTTCGCGGGCCTATCTACCTCATCCACCCAACCGCACCCGCCATCCGCGGCCTGAAGTGCTACCCGAGCCTCCGCGACATCCCCGATGAGGTCGACTACGTCATCTCGTCGGTCAACGCGCGCAACGTCCCAGCCCTGCTCGAAGACTGCATCGCGAAGGGCGTGCGCGTCCTCCACCTCTTCACCGCCGGCTTTACCGAAACCGGCGATATCGAGCGCGCGAAGATGGAGCAGGCGGTCGTCGCCCGCGCCCACAGCGCCGGCATTCGCCTCATCGGCCCGAACTGCATGGGCCTCTACGTTCCGAATGCCCGCCTCGCCATGATGAACGGCCAGATAGCCGAGTCAGGCCCCGTCGGCATGGTCTCGCAGTCCGGCATGAACGCCGGCGAATTCGTGCGCTACGCGCTCCCCCGCGGAATTCGCTGCTCGAAGGTGATCAGCTTCGGCAATGGCGCCGACCTCAAGGCCGCCGACTTCTTCGACTACCTCACCGACGACCCGGAAACCGAGATCATCGTTGCCTACCTTGAAGGCATCCAGGACGGTCCGCGCCTCGCGCGGGCAATCCGCCGTGCCGGCGCCGCGAAGCCCCTTGCCATCCTCAAAAGCGGCCGCACCGAGGCCGGATCGCGGGCCGCAAGTTCGCACACGGCCTCGCTCGCCGGCTCGTTACAAATCTTCGACGGCCTCTGCCGCCAGGCCGGGGCAGTCCGCGTCGAGAGCCTCGAAGAACTCGTCGATGTGGCCGTGACGTTCCGTTTCGTCCGCCACCTCAACGGCCCCAACGTGGTCGTTGTGGGCGGCGGAGGTGGCGCCAGCGTCCTTGCCGCCGATGACCTCGACGCCGCCGGACTCAAGGTTCCCGCCCTCCTCGCGGAGACGCAGGAACAGCTCGCGAAAGTCACCCACGAGGCCGGCACCAGTGTCCGCAATCCCATCGACACCACGAGCCTGTGGGAAGAGGGCGCATTCGAAGCAACACTGTTGCCGTGCGCAAAGGCTGCCAACGCCGACGTCGTCCTCTTCCACACCAGCTTCGGCGGCGGCCCGGTCGCTCGCCAGGTCGACGCTCGAGCGCGCATTCCGCGCCAGGTCGAGAGCATCCGCCGCGTGATGGAAGAGACAGGCACACCGATCGTCGTCGCCGTGCGGCCCTCGGTGACCGCGGACGCCTTCGAACTCGCTACCGAGTTCCAGGATCTCGCCTGGCGCGCCGGTATCGCGACCTACCCCAGCATCGCCCGCGCAGCCGTCGCCCTCTCCCGTCTCATCGATTGGCAGAACATGCGCGCCTAGCTTCGGGCCTCGCCAGCCGCGGTGCGCACATGCGTTCGCATCGCGCTAGAATGCCCCATCCCCTGCCGCATGGAGCCGTGCTGCGTGTCCACGCCGATCCGCCTGCAGTACCTGGACCTCAAGCAGCGCTATCCGGACACGATCCTCTTCTTCCGGCTGGGCGATTTCTACGAGACCTTCGACGATGACGCCCGCCTCGTCGCCTCCGAGCTCCAGATCACGCTGACCTCCAAGCCGATGGGCAAGGACGTGCGCGTCCCCCTCGCCGGCGTGCCCTACCACAGCATCGATGGCCATGTCGCGAAGCTCGTCGCCCGTGGCTATCGCGTCGCGATCTGCGAGCAGCTCGCCGATCCCTCGGAGGTCAAGGGCATCGTCCCACGCGACGTCGTGCGCGTCGTCACCGCCGGCACCGTCACCGCCGACGCCTCACTCGAAGCCGACGCGCCGAACTACCTCGCCGCGCTCGCGGTGCGTGGCGCCGAGGCTGGCGCCGCCTGCGCCGACATCACCACCGGGGAGATCCGCCTCGCTCGCGGCGAAGAGGCGCTGCTCGAACTGCTCCGAAGCGCTCCCGCGGAGCTCCTCCTCGAAGAGGCCGGGGACCTCCCGCCGGGCCTCACGACGAACGTCACACTCCGCCCCCCGCTGAGCGAGACGGCCGTCACGGCGAGCCTCGCCAGTCAGTTCGGCGACCACGCCCGCGCCGCCCTTGTCGACGGCGCCGCGGAGGCCGCGGCCCTGGCCCATCTCATCGCCTACCTCGCCGAGACGTACCCCGCGGCCCTCGGCGCGCTCCAGCGCGTTCGTCCCGTCGCCGACGCGGCCGTCCTCACCATGGACCAGCGCACGCTCCGCAATCTCGACGTCCTGCCCCGCGATCGGAACGTCTCCCTCTCCAGCGTTCTCAATCGCTCCCATTCGCCCATGGGCGCCCGCCTCCTGCGCTACTGGCTCACCCATCCGCTCCGGGAGCTGGAGCCGCTCACAGCCCGCTTTGACGCCGTCGAGTGGGTCACCACGCATCCGATCGAGCGCGAACAGTGCCAGGCCGTCATTCGCGGGATCCCCGACATCGGGCGCCTCGCCGGCAGGGTCGCCTCCCGCGCGGCGGGCCCGCGCGACCTCGCCGCCCTCCGCCAGGGGCTGCGCGCCACCCTCGACCTCGGCGCGCAGCTCACCCGCTGCAGCCCGCCGCCGCTGATCGCCTCTGCGACCGCCGCTCTCGCGTCCTGCAGCGAACCGCTCCTCGCGCTCGACGCCGCCCTCGACGACGACCCACCAACCACCTTCGACGAGGGCGGTGTCATCCGCCCGGGCTTCACCCCGGAGATCGACTCTCTTCGCGCGCTCACGCGCGACGCCCGAGGCTACCTGCTCGGCCTCGAACGCCTGGAACGCGAACGCACGGGCATTCGCTCCCTCAAGGTCGGGCACAACAAGGTCTTCGGCTACTACATCGAGGTCTCCGCGGCCAACGCCGCCGGCGTCCCGGACCACTACCAGCGCCGCCAGACGCTCGTCGGCGCCGAGCGCTACGTCACCGAAGAGCTCAAGGAACACGAGTCGCGTCTCGTCGGCGCTCGCGACCGCCTCGTCGAGCTCGAAAAGCAGGCCTTCGCCCAGCTTGTCGAGACGCTCGCCGCCGGCATCACGAAACTCCAGGCCGTCGCCGATGCTGTCGCCACGATTGACCTGGCGCTCGGGCTGGGTGAGGTGGCGGCCGAACGCGGCTACGTCCGCCCGGCGCTCGGCGGCGATGCCGTTCGCATCGTCGGCGGCCGCCACCCGGTCGTCGAAGCGGCGCAGCCAGCGGGTACGTTCGTCCCCAACGATTGCCTCCTCGACGACGACTGCCAGGTCATGCTCCTCACCGGCCCGAACATGAGCGGCAAGTCCACGTTCCTCCGCCAGGTCGCGCTCATCGCCCTCATGGCCCAGTCCGGCTCCTTCGTCCCGGCCGTCAGCGCCGAGCTCCCTCTGTTCGACCGCATCTTCACGCGCATCGGCGCCCAGGATGACCTCGCCGCAGGCCAGTCGACGTTCATGGTCGAGATGGTGGAGACGGCCCAGATCCTCCACCAGGCCACGCCCCAGTCGCTTGTCATCCTCGACGAGGTGGGCCGCGGCACCAGCACCTTCGACGGCATGGCCATCGCCCGAGCAGTCGTCGAGTTCCTCCACAACCGCCGCGAAGTGGCCGCGCGCACGCTCTTCGCGACGCACTACCACGAGCTCACCTCCCTCGCCGACGTCCTTCCGCGCGTCCGCAATGCCCATGTCGCTGTCCGCGAAGAGGGAACCGAGGTCGTCTTCGAACACCGCATCGTCCCCGGCCCGAGCGACCGCTCCTACGGCATCCACGTGGCGCGCCTCGCCGGCCTGCCCTCCGCCGTCGTCACCCGCGCCGAGCACCTCCTGCACGACTTCGAGTCTCCCGGTGCAGCCGGCCAGCCGCCCGCCCGCTCGAACGGCCACGGCACGCTCCAGCCCTCGCTCTTCGGTGCGCCGTCCGCAGCCGAGGCGGCGCTACGCGCCCTCGACATCGACGGCATCACGCCGATAGAAGCCATCCAGAAGCTCTACGAGCTCAGGGCGCTCGTCGCTCCGGCGCCAACCCCTGCGAAATGAGCGCCGCGCCATCATCTCGCGCCCCAGGCCCTCCCGGCATCCACGTCCTCCCACCGGAAGTCGCGGCCCGCATCGCCGCCGGCGAGGTGATCGAACGGCCGGTTTCCGTCGTCCGCGAACTGCTCGACAACGCCATCGACGCCGGCGCGACCCGCATCTCCGTCGAAATCGAAGACGGCGGCCTCGGTCTCATCCGCGTCACCGACGACGGGCGCGGAATCCCGCCGGAGCAGCTCGAGCTCGCCTTCGAGCGCCACGCCACGAGCAAGATCACCGCCCTCGACGACCTCGGCCACGTGCACACGCTCGGCTTCCGCGGCGAGGCACTCCCCTCCATCGCCGCCGCCGCCGACGTCGAGGTCCTCTCGCGGGCGACCTCCGAGCCAGTGGGCGTGCTCGCCGTCCTCGTCGATGCGCGCGTCGTCCGTCACGTCGCCCGCCCGGCCCCGGTCGGCACGACCTTCAGCGTCCGCGACCTCTTCGGGCGCCTCCCCGCGCGTCGCAAGTTCCTCCACTCTGTCCCTGCCGAAGCGCGCCAGGTCGCGGTCCTCGTCTCGCACTACGCGCTCGCCTATCCGAGCATCGCCTTCCAGTTCTCGAATAACGGCCGCCGAACGCTCTCCACATCCGGCGACGACGATCTCCGGCACGCCTTCGCCGCCGTCTACGGGGCCGACAGTGCCGCGGCGATGCTGCCAATCCAGCACGACGCCGAGGGCATCGGCGTCGCCGGAATTGCAGGCCCGCCCGCGCTCCATCGCGGCAACCGCGCCGCCATCTCCGTCTTCGTCAACGGTCGCTGGGTCCAGAGCCGTCCGCTCACCTTCGCCATCGTCGACGCCTACCAGTCGCAGCTCCCTGTCGGCCGCCACCCGATCGCCGCCGTCGCAATCACCGTCGGCGACGACGATGTGGACGTGAACGTCCACCCCGCCAAGGCGGAGGTACGCTTCCGCGACGAGCGCATGGTGGCCCGCACGGTGCGCCACGCCGTCGCCGACGCACTCGAATCCGCGCGGCCCGTCACCTGGCTCGAACAGTCCGTCAGGCCGTCGCGCATCGCCTCTCTGCCCGCGGACGAACCCGCACCGACGTCGCTGCGCAGCCGCCTCGAACCTCCAGCGGCGCTTCGCCCTCCCGAGGCGACCCAGCCCCGCCTCGACCTCGGCCGCGCCGGCGCCGAGGCTCCTGGCCCCACGCAGCGCGCCGTGCTCCCCCTGCTCCGCGTCGTCGGCCAGATGGGCACGACCTACGTCATCGCCGAAGGGCCGGACGGCATGTACCTCATCGACCAGCACGCCGCCCACGAGCGCGTCGTCTACGACCGATTGCTCGCGCGGGCCGCGGAGGCCGCACCTGCCCCGACGCAGCCGCTGCTCGAGCCGCTCCTCGCCGAGCTCGACGCGCTCCAGGCGGCCACGCTGGAAGAACACGCCGAACACCTTGCCTCGCTCGGGCTCGACCTGGAAGCCTTCGGCGAACGCGCCTACCTCGTTCGCGCTGTGCCGGCCGGTATCGGCGGCACCGATGTCGTTGCCGCGTTGCGTTCCCTGCTCGACCAGCTCGCCGGCGACCGCCGCGTCAGCGACCCGTTCGGGAGAGCCGCGGCGACCGTCGCCTGCCACAGCAGCGTGCGCGCCGGCACGGCCCTCGCCATGGACGAGATGCGCCGTCTCGTCGACGACCTCGCCGACACCGAATCACCCCGCACCTGCCCGCATGGCCGCCCCACGCTCATCCACGTCAGCACCGACCTGCTCGAACGCCAATTCGGCCGTCGCTAGCGTCCAGCGCTGTAACGCCGACGGAGCCCGCTCAACGTAGCCGGGACAGCTCCGGACCCTTACCCGCCCGCTGCCGCGCCCTGGCTCACTTCGATCGCGAAGCGGTGGCGCAGCTCCATGGCGCCCGGCGCCACTTCCTTGCAGGCGCCGCAGCGAATGCAGAGCGCATCGTCCACCGCGTAGCTCCCGGGCTCGCCGACGATTGCCCCGGTCGGGCAGATGTCCACGGCCTCGGCGAGCGCCGGGTCGCTCTGCGAGCGCACCCGGTACTCCACCAGTCCCTCGCAGACGCCGGCTTCGCAGCGCTTCTCCACGATGTGCTCGATGAACTCGTCGTGGAACGCCTTCAGCGCCGTCTTCACGCTCGTCATCGCGAATTGCCCATGGAAGCAGTTCGACCACACCAGCGTCGTCACCAGATCGGCGAAGTTCTCCAGGTCTGAGTCTCGCCCGCCGCCCATCTGGATGCGGCGCAGGATCTCCACAGCGCGCTGGGTGCCGCCGTGGCAGGTCGTGCAGCGTCCGCAGCTCTCGTCCTCGCAGAACGCCAGCAGGTACTTGCACAGGTCGATGACGCAGACCGTGTCGTCGAAGAAGACGATGCCGCCGCCCCCGAGGAAGAGGCCTCGCTCGCGGTACGGGTCCAGCGTCACGGTCAGGTCGATCTCTTTCCCGGAGACCACTCCCGAGAGCGGCCCGCCGGGCTGGAAGCCCTTGCACGGCCGGCCGTCCCGCATCCCCCCGGCGTACTGATCGAGGCAGTAGTGGACGCTTGGCCCGAACGGGATCTCCACGCAGCACGCCTGGTTCACGTTCCCGCTGAACGTGAACATCTTCGTGCCCTTCTCCTTCGCGTCGCTCACCGAGCTCCACCATTGCGCGCCGTTGCGCATGATCATGGGCGCGTTCGCGTACGACTCGACGTTGTTCACGTTCGTCGGCTTGTTCCAGAGCCCCGCCTGCGCCGGGAACGGCGGCTTGATGCGCGGCATGCCCCGGTAGCTGTCGATCGAGTTGATGAGCCCCGTCTCTTCGCCGCACACGTAGGCGCCGGCCCCAAGGAAGACGTAGAGCTCGAAGTCCTTGCCCGTGCCGAGGATGTCCTTGCCCAGCAACCCCTTCGCGTAGGCCTGCTCGACGGCCTTCTGCATCCGCGCGAACGACAGCGGGTACTCGTAGCGGATGTAGATGTAGCCCGCGTCGGCGTGGGCGGCCAGTGCCGCGATCAACATCCCTTCGATGATGATGTGCGGGTCGCCCTCCATCAGCACGCGGTTCACCCAGGCGCCGGGGTCGCCTTCGTCCGCGTTGCAGATGAGATAGCGCGGGCTCGTCGTCGCGTTGCGCAGGAAGTCCCACTTCCGTCCGGTCGGGAAGCCGCCCCCGGCTCGTCCGCCAAGCCCGCTGTCGACCATGTCCTTCACGATCGCCTCGGCGTCCATGTCCAGCGCCTTGCCGAAGCCCGCATAGCCGTCGTGCGCGATGTAGTGGTCGATGTTCTCCGGGTCGATCACGCCGATGTTCGCCATCACCCGGCGAACCTGGCCCTGCATGAACGGGTGCTCCGAGAGCAGCTTGATCTCGCTGGTCGAAGTCCCCTCCACCACCCCGAGCGCGAGCTCCGGGAAGTCGTGACCGTCCACGACGACCGCTTGCAGGAACTCCTCGACCCGGTCGGCCGTGACGTTCCCGTAGAGGACCGTCTGCGTGTTCGAAGCGTTCCGCACCGTGACGGTTGGCTCCATCCAGCAGAAGCCCCAGCTCCCGATCGTACCTACCTCGGCGTTGAGGTTCTTCGCCGCGATCACGTCCTTCAGCTTCGCGACGGTCGCGTCGGCGCCCCGCGCCAACGATGACGTGTCCACGCAAACGTTGATGCGCACCTTGCCGCTCGCCTGCTCTGCCGCCCACGCCCTCCGGGCGTCGCTGATGATCGTTTCCAGCCGTGCGTTCATTCGGCAGCCTTCAATTCACGCACCATGCGGATCGCCGACGACACGGTCAGATTCCCCTTGACCTCGCCGTTCACCCAGACCTGCGGCGCCTCCGTGCACGTCCCGTTGCATTGCCCGAGGTGCAGCCCGAGCCGATGGTCATCCGTCTCGCCGCCGAGTGGCAGCTCGAGCGTCTGTTGTATCGCCTCGCGGATGCGGTCGCCCCCGAGCACGCGGCACGCTGGCCCGCTGCACCACATGATCTCGGTGTCCGGTCGCGGGTGCGTGCGGTAGTCGCTGTAGAACGTCACCGCTCCATACACGAGCGCTGCCGTGGTGTTCAGCTGCCGCGCAACCACTTCAATCGCGTCACGCGAAATGTAGCCGTACTTGTCCTGCACCTTGTGCAAGGCGGGCATCAGGTGATGGGTGCCGGGCTCGAATTCCGCGACGAGCTCGCGCAACTCCCTGGTCGTGGGCTCACTGTCCATTCGCCAGACCTACTTGTGAAATCCGGCACCATTATCGGCGCGATCGGCTGGTGCCGTCCACGCTGGCCCCGGCCGTAGGCTAGACAGGCAGCGTCGCCCGGCCGTCGCGGTCCATCAGGTCCGCCACCTTCTCACCGAGCAGGAGGCTGTAGTTCTGGCCGCGATCCTCGGGGTACACCTGCGTCGTGTTCGAAAGGTAAAGCCCTTCGATGCCGGTGCGCATGTCCGGGATCGAGTCGGAGTAGTGCGTCGTGATCACAGGCTGCCCGCCCGGGTCCTTGAACAGCCACTTCTCCCGTACCCACGATGGGTCGAACGCCGGGTTGATCTTCCGGATCCCCGCGAGGTAGCTCTCAAACACCTGCTCGGCATCCATGTTCAGCACCGGGTGGTCTGGGGCGACGTAGTTCGAGAGGTAGACCACATGGTTGCCGCCATAGCGCTCGAGCGGCATGAAGTTCGTATGTTCCACGCAGGCCACGAACGGCAGGTCGTCGCCGATGCTGAGCCAGTAGTAGTCGCTGATCGGCCGGTCCAACGCCAGCACCAGGCACGTCGCCCACTGGTAGTTCACCCGGTCCATCACCGCCACGTACGGCGCCGGCAGATCCGGCGCGATCCGCTTCGTGATGATGTTGGGCGTCGTCATCAACACCTGGTCGAATTCGTGCAGCGCCCCGCCGGCCCGGATGCCCTTCACCCGCCCATCGGCCACTTCCACCTGCTCAACCTGGCAGTTGAGATTGATCACACCGTGGCGCGTCTCGATCTCGTCGGCCAGTGCGTAGTAGTAGCCCTTGAACGAGCCCTCAAGGTACCCGAGCGATTCCTTCGCCCCGGATCCTTTTCGCGATGCGAACCGCAGGTAGATCTTGTTCCACAGCCAGACCATGCCGACGTTGTCGGCCTGGCCCGCGAACTTGCCCTTCAGCAGGGGCCCCCAGAACGCCGCGAACGCCTTCTTCCCCACCGCCCGCTCCATCCACTCCCTCGCCGTCACGCCCTCGTACTTCCGCACGCCGTCCTTCTGCCGTCGAAGCCAGACTGCCGCCAGGCCCAGCCGCACGCGGCTCGTGAAAGGAATCGCCCGGAACTTGAGGAGGTCCATCGGCGTCACGAATGGCCAGATCTGGCCCTTCACAAAGTGCCCGTTCCGCGGCTCGATCCAGCGCAGCTTGTCGCCGAGCCCGAGCTCTTCGATGTACTTCACCACCGTCGTGTCGTTCGTGAAGATGTGGTGGTAGAAGCACTCGAGCGGCTCGCCGCCCACCAGGAACGTCACGACCTGCCCGCCCACCTCGTGCCGCCCTTCGAACAGCGTCACTTCGTGCCCGCGGTCCTGCAGCAATCGCGCCGCGGCCAGCCCCGCCACGCCCGCGCCCACGATCCCGACCCTCATGGGGCGACTGCCTCCGCCTCTTCCTCCATCTCGCCGACCCGCCGGAACGACACTCCGAAGCTCCAGAGCAGCACCAGGCCCATGATCGTCGTGGGCACGAGCACCAGCGCATGCGCGACGATTGCATAGGCGCCGGCAACGCTGTCGCTCACCCCGGCGCCAACGAGCACCAGCTTCGCCGCCCACTCGAAGGGGCCCGTCCCTCCGAAGAACGTGGGGATGATGATCGCGAGGTTTGCCGCCGCCAGCAGCAGGCAGTAGTGCCCGAAGCCCACGTCCAGCCCGAAGCCCCGGCCGATCACCGCGTAGCAGCCCGCCTCGATCGTCCAGGCGAGCGCACTGAAGAAGACGACAAGCGCCAGCGAGCGGGGGTCATGCACCGAACGCAGGCTCCCAACCAGCGAGTCCGCCATCGATTCCGCGCGTAGCTCGAAGCGTTCGGGCAGGAACTGCAGGCAGCGATGGATCACCCGCTTTGCGCGAGCCTCCGAGAGCGTCAGCACGTAGAACCCCACGAGCGCCACGATGAATACCACCGATGACACCAGCGCGATGATCTGCAGCTTGCTGTTCTCGAAGCCGACGATGGAGCCGCTAATCAGCAGCATCAGTACCAGCACGCATCCGTCGAAAAGCCGCTCCACCGCGATCGTGCCGAACGTACCCATCTTGGAGACGTGCTCGCGGTCGCCCAGCACGTACGCGCGTACGACCTCGCCGGCGCGCGCGGGCAGCAGGTTGTTGGCCATATACCCGATGATCGCGTAGGGAAAGAGTCGCTGCGGGCTCATCGGCGCGACGGGTCGCATCAGCACCGACCACCTCGCGCAGCGCACGCAAATCGCCACCAGCAACACGGCGAACGCTGGCACAAGGTACCAGTAGTTCGCCTGCTTTAAGGCGTCCTCGATCTCGTGCGGATTGGTGGCGCGCAGGAAGAGCGCGATAAAAACGACACTGATAGCCAGGCTGGCCCAGAAACGTACAGAACGGAGCAAGCGAAAAACCGCCTCGTCGGGGTTAAGGTATCGTCCACAGCCGGAGCCGGCCGCTGCCACCCTCCGCGACCCAGAGCTTACCATCCGCTGTTTCTGTGATGCCGTACGGACGATTCATTGGATCTGACGGGTCGCTAACAACTGCGTCCAGCGTACCCGACTTATCGTAGACGGATACCTGGTTCTTCCCCGGTAAGCTCACGGCGATTCGCCCATCTTTGAGCACTCGCAAGTACGGCTTATCGGTCACGTCCTGGCCGCCCCAGCCATCCACCGTGAACGCGCCCTTATACGCGCCCGATGCGTCCAGGATCTCCACCCGCTTGTTGTACATGTCGGCCACGTAGACGGACCCATCTGGCCCGATGTCGATTCCGACCGGCTCGCTGAACTGGCCGGGGCCGGAGCCTTTGCTCCCAACCGTCTTCACGTAGCTGCCGTCGCGCGAATAGACCTGGATGCGGCTGTCGCCGGTGTCCGTCACCCATAGGTTGCCGTCGGCATCGAACGCGATATCGCGCGGTCCGAACAACGTGAACGGCCCGGGCGCCTTATCTGCTTCGGGCGGAGTGCCGAAGGTGATGCCCGGCTTCAAGTCCTTATCGAACAGCCGCACCTTCCACCCAAACGTGTCTGCCACCGCGATCGTGCCGTCTGGCGCCACTGCAAGCCCCCACGGCTGAGCCACGTCGTTCGGATTCTTGGGATCCGTGCGAATGTCCACCGCTGCGAGGAAGTTGCCGTTGGCATCGAACTTCTGCAGCTTCTTCGTCGATGTGTCGATGACGTACAGGTTGCCCTGCGCATCCGTCTCCACGTCGACCGGCGAGAAGAACTGGCCCGGCTGCGTGCCAATCCCCCCGAACTGTGGGCGGCCCTCGCCGTCCACCGTCGGCTTCGGCGCTTCGATCGGCTTCGCCGAGAGTGTGCCCTTCGCCACGTCGAAGTTGGCCGGGAAGAACGCATAGGCATCGACAGACCCGCACGAATTGCACTCCAGCTTGCCGGTCGCGCCCGTGAGGCTGTCCGGGTCCTTGTCCCGCCAGTAGTAGAACCAGGTCTCCAGCCAGCCCTTGTCGGCGATGCCGTGGAAGATGGTGCTCCACGTGTCCGCGTTCGTCGGCCCGCAGTTCCCCGCCTTCGTGATGCACAGCTCTGGCACGCCGTTCGCATCCTTCGTGGTGCTCATCGCGCTCTTATAGGTCTCGTCGAACCACCAGCGGTGCGGATACTTGATCGGGCTCGCGAACCGGCCCGTCCCCTCCTGCACGAGCTGGTCATTGACCTTCCCCAAATTCGACGAGTTCACCAGCAGCACGTCGTACTCGCCCTGCGGCGCCCCTGTCACGAAGTCGACGTAAGTCACGTTCTTGTAGTCGCGCAGGTACCACGCCCACGGCCACGCAAACGAGTCGGTCGAATCGACCGCGATCGGCAGGTTGTAGCCCTTGCCGCTGGCGGTCGCGAGCTGGTCGATCTCCGTCGCGATGTGCGCGAGCTCGGGCGACGTCTGCGTGTAGATCAACATGTCCTTCGGCACGTCGCCGCGCGCGTACGACACGTTGATCATGGTGTGCAGCGAGAAGATCGCGAACGCCCCGGCCACGGCCGTGACGAGCACCGTCGGTATCGCCCGCCGGCCGAAGGGCAGCACGGCGTAGGCGATGATTCCCACCGTGGCCGCAAAGATGACCAGCCTTGCCGCCGTGTAGATCCCGCCCGTCGGTAGGTACGCGATCGCCAGCAACGCCCCTGCCGCAATCGCGGCGATGCTCACCAGCAGCGCGATGATGCGGCCCACCGCGGGACGATCCCGCCACGCCGACCACGCCCGCTGCACCGTCCACGCCGCCAGCACGCACGCCGGCACTGCGAGGTGCGTGTTGTTCCAGGGCATCTTCTCAGAGCCCCACGAGAGCATCAGCCACATCCCCACGAGCCACACCACCAGGAAGCGTGAAAACGCGTTCCCGCGGATGGTCGACCACCATATCCCGCCGATGCACAGCGCCAGCGGCAGGAACTCGTACATCGGCATCAGCATGTCGTAGTAGAACCACGGCTGGTCGCCGCGCGTCTGGTCCTGCTGGCCAGCCCAGTAGTCCAGCGATCCCCACGGCCCGCTGATCAGGCCGTCCATGTTCGTCCAGAACGATGTCATCAACGTCAGGTAGACGAAGGCCGCACCGCAGAATGCGATCGCCCATGTCTTCGGCTTCCACTGGAGGCCGACGAACGCCGCGATGCTCACCGTCACTGAGAACAGCCCGAGCAGTGCGATCCGGTCGTCCCAGGAGACGCTGCCCTGCAGGCTCTTCTCCCAGTCCAGCCGCCCCTTCTCAACCAGCCCGAACGGCTCGAGGATGTAGCGCCGGCTGAGCGGCGTCAGCAGCGGCAGCGTCAGCGTCCCGAGCACGATGAGAAGATCGCCCGCGCCCGGCAGGTCCTCGTCCCAGTCCATGCGCCGCTTCACTGACCCGAGGAACGGCCAGAAGGCGGCGATGAACACCGCCGGCGCGGCCAGCCCGAAGGTCAGCGCCACCCTCCGCCACGGCTCATTCAGGTCTCGCGCCCGCAGCGAGCGGCCGGCGAGCTCCGACGCCAGGTAGAAGTCGAGGTAGAGCAGGAACACGGCGATCGTGAGGAACGCGCCTTCCTTCGTCGTCACCGCGCCTGTGAACGCGGCCGCGAACACGAAGATCCAGCGGTCGCGCTTCTCTTCCAGGTAGCGCCATATCGCTACCACCGCCAGTAGCGTGAAGAACGCCAGGTAGATGTCCTCGCGGAAGAAGCGGCTGAAGTAGACGACCGTCGGCGAAAACGCCAGCAAGGCAACGGCCGCCATCGTCCCGACAGCTCCCAGGCGCTTTCGCAAGAGCAAGGGCAGAGCGACGATGCCCATCCCGAACAGGGCCGCCGACACTCTCGCCGTGTAGTCGTTCGCCCCCAGGATGAGGAACACGAGCCCCTGCACGTGGTAGTAGAACGGCCCGTGGAAGATCGGGCTGTGGTGATAGCTCCCCTGGATCAGCCCCCACGACCATTGCGCATGGATGCTTTCGTCGTGGTGCAGCGCCCGGCCGCCCAGGTCCCAGAACCGCAGCGCGAACGCCGCCGCGAACAGCGCAACGTAGAACGCCACCTCCCAGTTGAGCGCGATCCTCGTCGAGAGGACCCGCTCCAACGGGTTCGAGCGAAAGTCACGGGCGTCGGCAGCCGGTGCTGTCATTGCTTCACCTTCACATATACGGCGACCGGCTCGGAAGTGTTGTCCAGCACGTTACGGTTCGTGAACCAACGCAGGTAGTCCAGGAAATCGTTCACCGGTGCTCGCGGCTCTCGCAGGAGCTGCCACTCTCCGGCGAGCGGCGCAAAGCCCTCCGGCGGCGCCGCGCTCGCCGGCCAGATGACGAACGTTGCGTTATCCGGGAGGCGCGAGGCTGCGATCAGCGTGCCGGAGTCTCGAAACGGCCATGTTATGTCTTGCTCCAGCGTTGGGTGCACCACGATCGTCCCGCCCTGGTCTGCGACCGTCTCCAATGCCGTATCGCGCAGTTGCCGCGCCTGGGTCGTGCTCACCGGCGACGGGATGGGCTCGCCGCCTGCGCCGAGGCCCACTCCCAGCGCTCCCGAAAGCACGGGAAACGCCGATACCGCCAGCACGACGCTGTAGAGCGTCGGGTGGGCCGCGCCGTTGCTCAACACGCCTCCCAGGGCCGACACCGCGGCCAGGCAAAGACCGGCGACCAGGAGTTGCTCCTGCCCGTCGCCCAGGTTCGAGTTGTGCGCCCAGTCCAGCGTGAACGAGACCGCCACCAGCGCCGCGAACAGTCCAGCCGGGATCAGGTAACGCGCGTGCCCCCAGTCCGCCCGCACCATCGCCGTCAACACTTCCACAAGCGCGGGTCCAAGAATCAGGCTGAGGGGCAGCGTGAGCGCAACGATCGGTGCAAGGCTGTGCGAGGTCGCTGACGCCGCCAGCCAAAGGAACGCGACGCCCGCCCACGCGAGCAGGATCAGCCCGTCGGTCGCCGCCTCGCGCTGTGCCGCAAGCCGCCATGCCGCCACCACAACTGCCGCGATGCCCCCCGCGATCACGGGGCCGCTGTACAGCAGTGCAACCTGGAACGTGCTCGCGGTCGACCAGGCGTCACTCATGCTGGCCGCGAAGAGATCGAACGGTGGCACCCGCAGGCCGTCGGACGCCCCGAGCCCGAAGCGGAACGTCGCCAGCACCAGGCCGGCAGCCACGCCGCCCGCGCACCAGCCAGCAGACGTCCACTCCGGATACTCGCGTCGAATCGCCCGCACGCCGACCGCCGCCGCGACGAGTGGGAGCGCGATCGGGCCGCCGGTGACCACGAGGAACCCAAGCACCGCTGGCACCCATGGCGCTAGCGTCGGACGCGTCATTGCGACGAACAGCCACAACGTAATGCCGACGTCGAAGCCCATCGCTGACGCACTTGTGCCCAGCGAGATCAACGGTGCGTCGACCGTCAGCAGCAGGAGCGCCAGGAGCGCGCCGGCCCGCCCGAGCCGCGGTCGCAGCAGGTAGACCGCGAACGGCACCGAACAGAGGCTCAGCAACGCCATCACCCGCGGCCAGGTGTCGACCGAGTCGAACCGAAGCAACAGCGACGTCAGCGCCTGGAACAGCGTTGGCACGTAGCGGTCGTCGGGCGCCCCGATCCGCGCCAGCCACGCCCCGGAGAGGTGGTCGAGTTCCGCACCCGCCACCGGCGCATGCCAGATCGTCCCCAGCCTGAGCCCGACGAAAAGCGCCGAAACGGTCGCCCAGGCGAGCGTCTCGCCGCTCAGTTCATACGCCGGCCGCTCCACTTCCGCCGGCGCCGATTCCGTCATCGTGGCGGTCACGAAGTGCTCACCAGGTGCTGGTCCGGCACACGGAACACCTGGAGCCCGTCCTGGTCGTATGCCACGTCGAGGAACGTCGTGAAGTCCGCCATCGTCGCGGCCGGGTAGCGCTCGTGCTCCAGGCAACCGACGACGACGTACTTCGCCCCCAGCCGCTGCAGCGTCTGCAGCACGCGGGCGGGATCGCTCTGCGTGTACACACTGTCCGTGTCAGCCTGGCGGTTGAGGAGGTCCGTGCGCACCGTTTCTGTATCGCCCCGCCACTGGATCTCGTGGAAATACCAGCCGATGAGCGTCTGGCGTCCGGTGCGTTCTGCGATCCGGCCGGCATCGGTGTAGTCCACGTTCGCGTCGACCATTTGCGGCGGTTGGCCCGGGACGTCAGTCCAGCGCCTCCCGGAGCCCTCCACGATCAGGTCGCCCGGATTGGTGTTCTGCTCCACCCAGTTCGTCAGAGGGTATTCGTTGCAGGAATTCCGCGCGAGAAACGCGAGCCCGTCAATCGCCGTGTCGTTACTGAACCCTTCCGTTCGGTTCGGCAGCGCCGTCACCGCGTAGACCAGCCCGCCGGAGAACAGCAGCGCCACCGGCACCGCCAGCCACGCCGCCGCGGCGCGACGAAGCCACGCCTTTCGCAGCGCCACCACGAACGCCACCCCACCTGCCAGCGATAACAGCATCCACGCCTGGTACGTCAGCTTGAACACGGTGTTCAGCCGCGGCGCCGAGCCCTCGAAGATGTCCTGGATATAGAACAGCTCCGACCCGTACAGCAGCAGCACACCCACCGCTCCTACCGCCGCCACGGCCGCTGCGGCGTTCCGGCGCTCCCTCAGCACCAGGGCCGACGTCAGCAGGAGCCATGTCGTCGCCCCATACCCGATCAGCGTGATCCAACCACTGGCGGTGCGCGCGTCCAGGCCGTCCCGCAATTCCCCGTGGAACGCGCTCAATCCAAGCCATCCGATGAACGGCACCAGCGGCAGCCACAACGCCGCCACCGAGGCATTAAACGCGTACTCGCGGTTCCCTCGTCGGAACGCCCACGTCAGCGTCAGCAGCGCGGCCGCCAGCAACGGCCCGAACTGCAGGAACGCGTGCGCCGGCCTCGTGCCCTTCCCCACGTATGGGAACAGCCCTCCGGCCTGCGAGTGGAACGTGAGATACCACGGCAGATAGGCCAGCACCGCAACCGCGCCGATCGGGACGAGGAAGCCGAGTGTCGCCTCGACCGACGGCAGCCGGAAGCCGAACCGCTCCGCCGGCGTCCGCGTGAGCGTCGCAAGGCTGCGCATGTTCCGCACGAACACAGCCACGGCCATCAGCGCGCTGAACGTCAGCACATCCCACGCGTTCGCGAACGCGAGCGCCCCGAATATGACCGCCAGCGCCACGCCAAAGAACGGGTTGCGCCGGTGCGTTCTCCAGCTCAACGGCCTTCGTCCCGCGCCAGATCGAAACGCTCAGCCCAATCGAAAGCAGCACGAGCGGGATCGACATGACGTGCGGGTGCATGTCGCCCAGCAGGAAGCTAAAGAACGGGAACTCCGTGATCGTGTCCGGGATGATGCGCGACCCCCGCCACCAGAACCAGAACTCGTCCGGGTACCAGTGGTCGGCACGATGCACGAGGTCCCCGGTGAAGCAGTCCTGCGACTGTCCCGGCGCACACGGGATCAGCCACTCGACGCCGAACTTCCCGTACAGGTCCTCGTTCGTCGCCCCGTGCGCCGCCGCCAGCTCGAAGATGGCCGACAACGACCCGAGGAACAGCAACAGCCCGACCGCCACCCCGGCGGCGCCCACCGCCCACTTCCGCCCCCGCGAGCCGATCGCCCAGCGCGCCAGCGCGTACCCGAGCGACGCCATTGCCGTCGCCGCCGCAGCGAACGTATAGGCCAGGCCCAGGTTGTATCCGGTCGACGCGGGCACGCCCGAGACGGCCGTCAGCACGCCGATCTGCACATATCCCATGTAGTAGTAGCTCGCGCTATCTCCGGCGAGCCAAGAGTCGTGCGGCGGGTAGTCCTTCGATTCGAGCGTGGCATTCAGGTACATGAAGTCCATCGGCTGCTCGGTGCCGTTGATGTCCGCGTTGTACGAGCGCACCGCCACATAGCAGAAAAAGAAGAACGTGAATAACCCCGCCGCCGCCACCCAGCCCGGCCACGTTCGGCGCAGCGTGCTCAGGAACCGCCGATCCCGCCCCGCGACGACCAGCGAAATCAGCGCGACAAGCGCCACCGCGACGACGTACCCGCCGCGCCCGAACGGCAGCACCCGGGCCACGCGCAGGATGAAGTACAGGTACGAGGTCAACACCAGTCCCAGCGCAATGCTCAGACCGGCGCCTGCATCCGGGAGCCGTCGCAACAGCACGAACGCGATGGGAAGCGCGGCCAGGCCGATCAGGAGCGATACCGCCCAGAACGCCATCACCGCGCCCATCAGCTCTCCATCAGGCCAGGAGTGAGTCGACGAAGTCTTCGGCGTCGAACGGCGCGAGGTCGTCCATCTTCTCTCCCGTGCCGATGAACCGCACGGGAATGCCGAGCTCGTGCGCGATAGCGAAGGCGATCCCGCCCTTTGCCGTCCCATCCAGCTTCGCCAGCACCACCCCGCTCACGCCAACAGCCTCCGCGAACGTCTTCGCCTGCATGAGGCCGTTCTGGCCCGACGTCGCGTCCAGGACCAGCAGCGTCTCGTGCGGCCCATCCGGATGGTTGCGCTGGATGATGCGGTTCATCTTCTTCAGCTCTTCCATCAAGTTCGTCTTCGTGTGCAGCCGTCCCGCCGTGTCAATGATGACGAAATCGGCCTTGGCATTCTCCGCTGCGGAGAGCGTGTCGAACACCACCGCGCCGGGATCGGCACCGGATTTGTGCGCGATCACCCGCACGCCCACGCGCTCTCCCCACACCTTGAGCTGGTCCGTCGCTGCCGCCCGGAACGTGTCCGCAGCGCCCAGCACGACCGTTGCGCCGTCGCGTTTGAATGCATTCGCCATCTTCGCGATGGTCGTCGTCTTCCCGGCGCCGTTCACCCCCACCACCAGCACGATCAGCAGGTCCGGCGTCTCCGCGCGTGCCCACGCCGGCGGCTCGCGGCCCGGCTCCAAAAGGATATCCACGAGTTCATCCCGGAGCAGCTCCCGCACCCGCGCGCTCTGCTTCACGCCCTCGCTCTTCACCCGCGCCCGCACGGCGTCCAGGATCGCCGTGGTCGTCGCCAGGCCCGCGTCCGCGCCGATCAGAACCTCTTCCAGCTCGTCCCACAGGTCATCGTCGAAGTCCGACCGTTCGAAGATGCCGCCGAGCCGGCTGAAAAACCCGCGCCGCGTGCGCTCCACGGCCCGTTCCGTCTGCTCGTGGACCTCCGCGACCTCTTCGGGCGTCGGCTGCTCTTCCTCGAGCTCCAGTTCCGCCGTCGCGACGGCGTCGCTGCTCTCGGGAGTCCCGACATCCGTCTCCTGGGGTCGCTTGCGCCAAAATCTCAACAGGCGCTCCTCATCGAAGGGTGTCCGTTGATGGTAGTCGCCCGCGCGATAAGGGGCAGTTGCAATCTTGTATGCTGAACCCATGTCGACCGCGGTCACGGAAACACTGTTTACCGCCGGGGAGTTCGCGAACCTCCCCGAACCCCCGGACGCCGGCAAGATGGAGCTCGTTCGAGGAAGGCTGGTGGTACACATGCCAGTGGGCGGCAAGCATGGACAACGCCAGGTCAGGATCGCCGCGGCACTTCAGCGCTTTCTCGAAACGGCGCCCGAAGGCCAGGTAACCGTCGAGACCGGGTACGTCCTCCAGGAGGACCCCGACGATGTTCGGGCGCCTGACGTCTCGGTCGCTCCAGCCGCGCTTCTCCCCGGCGGAGAGCTTCCCGATGGCTTCATCCACGGCGCCCCGCTCCTCGCCGTCGAAGTCGTCTCCCCGAACGACGCCGAACGCGATGTGCTCGCCAAAGTGGGCGACTACCTCGACGCTGGCGTTCAGCGCATCTGGCTGGTGCGCGCACGAAATCAGACGGTCGTCGTGTATCACGGTGACGGCCTCGTTCGCCAGCTCTCCATGGGCGACACGCTCACCAGCGCAGACGCGGGCTTTGCCACCGACGGCTTCCAGCTCCCGCTCTCAGACATCTTCGCGTAGTCGCGTCAGTTCTGCGGCAGGTCCGAAAGCCGCAGCGAAAGCACCTTCGAAACGCCGTCCCCGCCCATCGACACGCCGTAGATCGCGTCCGCCACTTCGATGCTGCGCCGGTTGTGCGTCACCATCAGGAACTGCGTCTTCTCGGCCAGCGCCTTCAGCGATGACGTGAACCGCCCCACGTTCGCCTCGTCCAGCGCGGCGTCCACTTCGTCCAGCACGCAGAACGGCGCCGGGATTCGCCGAAAGCAACGCGAAGAGCAACGCCACGGCCGTCAGCGACCGCTCCCCGCCGGAAAGCAGGCTCAGGCTCTTGATCCGCTTGCCGGGGGGTTGCGCCTCCATCTCGATCCCGGCCTCCGCGATGTTCTCGGGGTCCGTCAGGATCAGGCTCGCGCTGCCCCCACCGAAAAACGCCGAGAAATACTCGCCGAACGCCGTGTTGACCTTCGTGAAGGTCGCTCCGAAACGCGTCCGGATCTCGTCGTTCAGGGTGACGATGACATCGCGAAGCTGCGCTTCCGCCTCCGAGAGGTCCTGCATCTGCGTCGTCAGGAACTCGTGCCGCTCGCGGAACTCCTCGAAATCGCCTGGCGCCTCTTCGTTGATCGGCCCAAGCCGCCGGATCTGCCGGCGGATCTCCTCGATCCTGCCCCGCGTCTCCTCGATGTCGATGCGCAGCCGCCCCCTGGATCGCGGGCGTCGTTTCGAACATCGAGCTCGCGCTCATCGCCTCCTCGAGGCTGACGATGCGGCCATTGCGGTCCGGTGCGAGGCCTTCGCGCTCCATTTCCGTGCGCAGGTGCTCGATGTGCTCGTGCGTTCGCGCCAGCTCCGCTTCAAGGTCCAGCCGCCGCCTGTCGATCTGGAGCAGGTCCGCTTGCGCCTGGCTGTATTCCTCCTGGATGGCCCGCTCATGGTTCTCGAAGCGGTGGAGCTCGTCCCGATCTGGCGCCGCGTCCTCGGTGAACCGCGCCTGGTCCGCCGCGCACCGTCTCCAGTTCGTGTGCCAGCTTCGCCAGCCGCTCGTCGATCACACTGGCTTCGAGTTCGAGGTTCCGCCCCTGCAGGCGCTTCGCGGCGATCTGGTTTGCCAGCCGCTCGATCGTCTTCTCGTGCTGCTCGCGCATCGCCAGCAGCGTTCGCCGTTCGCCCTCCACTGTCGCCTGTCGCGCGCTCGCCTCCGAGACCGCCTTCAATGCGCTCTCGCGCCGCTCCGCGCATTCGCGCAGTTCGTCTTCCACGGCTGTGAGCGCCTTCCGACGCTCGTCCCGGCGCGTGTTGAGCTGCTCTACCGCCAGCTGCGACTGCGCAATCTGCCGTTCGCGTGTCTCGCGTTCCCGCGCGATGTCGGCCTGCTTCGATCGCACCGCGTCCATGTCCCGCCGCAGCCGGTGCAGCTTCTCGCGTTCTCGTTCCAGTTCGAAGCGCGACTGCTCGAGCTGGCGCCGCAGCATGTCGTAGGCCGCTTCCGCCTCCTGCGATCGCTGCGCGAGCTGGTCGATTCCCGCCCGCGCCGTCGCCAGCCGTTCAGCCGCGATGTCCGTGCGCTCGCGCAGCTCCTCGATCTTCGCCGGCAGCTCTTCCAGCTCCCGCTGGCGCACGAACGCGCCTTCTTCCGCGCCGGAGGTCCCGCCCGCGATTACACCGGTGGCTTCAATGAACACGCCATCGAGCGTCACCACCGAGCCCAGCGCGCGCTTCACCATCCGCAGCCCGGTCGGGATGTCTTCCACGATGATCACGCGGCCGAGCAATGTGTCGATCAGCGGCTTGAACCGGTTCTCGCAGCGCACCAGCTTCGCCGCCACGCCGACCACACCTCGCTCCTTCTGCAAGTTCAGCGGGTAGACGTGCCGGACCGACTCCAGCGGAAGGAACTGCGCCCGGCCCAATCGCCGCCGCTGCAGCGCCGCGATCGCCTCGAACGCCGCCGCCTCCGTGTCCACAACCACCGCGTGCAACCGCTGCTCCAGCGCGGCGTTGATCGCGACTTCCATCCCGACCGGCACCTTGATCTGGCGCGCCAGCAGTCCGACAACGCCGGCAACCTCGGGCGGCTCTCCGAGCGATCCCGGCTCCACGCCATCGATCAGCGCCTGCCCCATGATCAGCACGTTGCGCGTGCCTGCGGCCACGCCGTCGTGCTCCGCCTGGACCCGCCTGAGCGCGTCCAGCCTTCCTTCAAGGTGGTCGAGGTCCCGCAGGTCCTGGTTGCCGCTCGCCTCGTAGGTGCGCACCTCTTCCTGCACGCGCATCAGCCGCTCGCGCGCGTCATCGGCGGCGGCCCGCCCGGCCTCCAGCCCTCGCTCGCCATCGATGAGAGCGGCCCGTGCGTTTGCAAAGCGCCTGCCGTACCCAATCAGCTCCACGATTACGGCCTTGCGGCGCGCCTGCGCTTGCTCTGTCTCCCGCTCCAACTCCGCGATTCTCCGCTCCGCCGCATCGCTATCGGCTTGCATGCCGCCTGCCCTGCGCTCGTCCGCGTCGGCGCCGTCACGCAGCTCCTGCACGCGTCCGCGCAGCTGCGAGTATTCCCGCTCCACGTTGTCGAGCGTCTGGCGCGTCTGCTGCGCCAACGCCCGCGCTTCGTCCGCCTCGCCAATCACCTCGATGCCGCGCCGCCCGTCGTCCACGTCCGTCGTCGAAAGTGTGATCTTCTCCGCTTCCAGCGACTCTACCTCGATGCGCAGCTCCTCCCGCCGCGCCGACACCATCGCATGCCGCTCGCGGTCTAGCGCGGTCGCCTGTTCGGCCGCCGCCAGCCGCTGCTCGATCTCGGTGCTCCGCGTGTCCCGCCGCGAGATCGCATCGCGGCGCTTACGGATTTCTTCGCCGAGCGTTCGCAGCTGTTCGCGCAGTTGGGCCACGCGCTCGGTCGCTGCCGCGTCCTCCGCGACGCGTTGGTCGAGCGCTGCCCGCGCTCGCACGACCGAGTTGTGCGCCTCGCTCCAGCGATGCCCGTAGAAAGCTCGCAGCAACTCGCTCAACTCTCCGGATAGGCGGGCGTGCTCGGCCGCCCGCTCCGCCTGGCGGCTCAATTGCGCCAGGCGCGGTTCGATCTCGCCGATCACCAGCGTGACCTTGTCGATGTTGTCCCGCGTAGCCGCCAAGCGATCCTGCGCCTCTTTGATCTTCGAGCGGAAGCGCTTCACGTCGGCAGCTTCGTCGAGGAACGAGCGCCGCTCTTCCGGGCTCATGCTCAGCACTTCGTCCACGAGGCCCTGCCCCATGATCGAGTAGCTGTTCTGACCGACATCGCCCTTCATCAGCAGGTCGAGCACGTCGCGGAGCCGCACGCGCGACCCGTTCAGGAGGTATTCCGAGTCGCCGTTGCGATAAACCCGCCGACCGATCTCGACTTCGCTGAAGTCGAGCGGCAACCAGCGCTCTTCGTTGTCCAGCGTGAGCACCACTTCGGCCATGCCCACCGCGGCGCGCCCGCCGGCGCCCGCGAAGATCACGTCTTCCTGCTTCTTCGCACGCAGGAGGCGGCTGCTCTGCTCTCCGAGCACCCAGCGGATAGCATCCGAGACGTTGCTCTTGCCCGATCCGTTCGGGCCGACGACCGCCGTCACGCCGCGGCCGTACTCGAACGTCGTCCGGTTCGCGAAGCTCTTGAAGCCCTGGATGGATAGCTTCTTGAGGTACACGGCTAGTCCTCTGCCCCGGCTTCAGCCTTGAGCACTTCGACGGCCTCGGCGGCGGCCCGTTGCTGGGCCTCCCGCTTGCTTCCGCCCTCGCCCCGGCCGAGCGTCGTCCCCGCGGCGCGCACTTCGACCGTGAAACGGCGCCCCGCCGCGCCGCTTTCCTCCTCAACCGTCACATAGTCCGGCGGTTCGTGCCAGCGCGCCTGTACCAGGTGCTGCAGATTCGATTTCGGATCCAGCCGCGACCCCTCACGCTGGATCTTTCGCAGTTCCGGTCCCAGCAGCCGCAACACGAACGAGCGCGCCGACCGGTAGCCCTGCCCGAGGTAAACGGCGCCCACGAGCGCTTCCATCGCCCCTTCCAGGTTCCGCGACCGCTCGCGGCCGCCCGCTGCTTCCTCGCCGCGCCCCAGGATCATGTGCTCGCCGAGCCCCATGCGCGTGGCCGCCGCGGCAAGCGCACTCCCGCGCACCAGGTCCGCCCGCATCCGCGTCAGATCGCCTTCTCCCGCGGCCGGGTAGAGCCGGAACAGCTCCGTCGCGATCACCATCCCCAGCACCGAATCGCCAAGAAACTCCAGCCGCTCGTTCGACTGCGCTTCGGTCTCGGCTTCATTGAGATACGAGGCGTGCGTCAGCGCTTGGTCGAGCAGTTCTTCCGGCAGCGGCTTCACGCCGAGCCGCTCCACGAGGTCATCGTAGGCAGGTGGAGGAGCCAGCGGCACGGAACCTCCTGCGAGAGCTTCACAATCCCACGCAACTTCGCATCGCCGGGAATTGCTAAAGCGCTATGATCATAGAGAGCGCGTTCCGCCCGCGTCAAGGATACGGTATGCTCCGGGAAGAGCCCCCGCCCGCTATGACAAGTTCGAAAAATTCATGTTCCGTCTGCTCTGAGCCCCTCGAACGGCACACCGAAGCCACCTGCGACAACTGCGGTCTCCCCTATCACCTTAACCACCGAACGGATCTGCCCGGTAAGGACTGCGGCGAAGTCTGGATAAACGAGGAACACCTCGGCCTCGAATTCGCCTGCAACACCTGCCTGCATCCGCCGGTCGAAGCCCTCTCCGGCGCACTCGACGACATCCTCGATGCCTCCGAGGCAGCCGCCGTTGCCGGCACCACCGAGACCCAGCTCGTGGCCGCCGCAACCGGCGGCGCCATCCGCCATCGCCGCACAGCCGGTGGCACGTATCTCTTCGCACGTGGCGACGTCGTGGACTTCGCCCAGGGACGGCGATGAATGGTATCTGCTGCGAGTGCAAACAACCATTCGGCGGCCGCAGTGTGCTCGTCTGCGCGGACTGTGGCGGCCGGTTCCATTTCCCTGATGCGCGCGTCAACGAGCCCGGCGACCCCTGTGGGACGCATGTGATCGGTTTCCGCTCACTGCTCGGCCGCGACGTCGTTCCGCTCTGTCTCCGCTGCGACATGGCCTTTCGGCTCCGTCACGGTGTCCCCTCATGAGCACCACGCGCAGGAAATCCCAACGCCGCGACCGCACCCCGGCCGGCGACGCCTCGCCAGGCCGCGACGCAACCGCCCGAGCCCGCATGGGAGCCCACCCCGCTCCCGGAGTGGAAGTGGCGCACCGTCCCGGTCTTCTTCATGTTCTCGCTCGGCGGCTTCATCGGCCTCGAAATCGGCATCATCGCAGGCGCCGCCGGCAACTCCGGCATCACCAGCGCCGTCTCCATCGTGTTCGCCCTCATGTTCGGCCTCGCCTTCTCACGCGTGATGACGCGCCTCCTCATCAGCCGCCGCTGGATCAAGCCCCGCCCAGGAAGAAACGCTAATCCCCGCAGAGCCGGCTACGGACCCAGCGGTTACGGGACAAGACGCGCGTCTCATTCCTCATCCCTCATACCTCATTCCTCGTACTTAGTGTCACCTTGACACCTTCTCCCTCCCGTGGCATGGTTGACGTACCTACTTAGTGTCACTATGACACTAAGTCGCTCGTCCAGGGAGGCACCCCATGACAGCTCTGACCGAACGGCTGGCACCGGCCGAGAAGATCGAACTGCTCGCCCACTTCAGCGACCCGGACACCTGTCCCACCGATGCCCTCACCCCGGTCCCGCTCGCCCAGGAGCCGGCCTTCATCAGCTGGCAGCAGGACATTCCCCGCGCCTACCTCGAGATGAGCCCCGACGAGACGGACCGCCGCATCCGCACCGCGCGCGCCGCCCTCGGCAAGCGGCTGGTCGTCCTCGGCCACCACTACCAGCGCGACGAGGTCATCCAGTACGCCGACTTCACCGGCGACAGCTTCAAGCTCAGCCAGCACGCCGCCCAGCAGGCAGACGCCGAGTTCGTTCTCTTCTGCGGCGTCCACTTCATGGCCGAATCGGCCGATATCCTCACGCCCGAACACGTCCGCGTGATGCTCCCGAACATGGCCGCCGGCTGCTCGATGGCCGACATGGCCGACCCCGACGACGTGTACGCCGCCTGGGACCAGATCCACGAAGTCCTCGGCGAGTCCGCCCGCGTCGTGCCGATCACCTACATGAACAGCGCCGCCAGCCTGAAGGCGTTCGTTGGCGAACGCGGCGGCATCGTCTGCACCTCAAGCAACGCGCAGAAGACCTTCGACTACGCCTTCGAGCGCGGCGACAAGGTCCTCTTCTTCCCCGACCAGCACCTCGGCCGCAACACCGGCTGGCAGATGGGCATCCCGCTCGACGAGATGGTGCTCTGGAACTGGCGCCGGCCCGACGGCGGTGTCACGCCCGAGCAGCTTCGCAAGGCGAAGGTCATCCTCTGGCAGGGCCACTGCAGCACGCACCAGCGCTTCTCGGTCGAACAGATCGAACGCGCCCGCGAACAGCACCCCGGCGTTCGCATCATCGTCCACCCCGAGACTCGCTGGGAGGTCATGCAGGCCGCCGACGAATGGGGCTCCACCGAGAAGATCATCAAGGCCGTCGAGGCCTCGCCCGCCGGCACCGTCTGGGGCATCGGCACCGAAATCAACCTCGTGAGCCGCCTCGCGAAGGCGAACCCCGACAAGACGATCTTCTGCCTCGACCCCGTCGTCTGCCCCTGCAGCACGATGTACCGCATCCACCCGGCCTACGTCGCGTGGGTCCTCGAAGGCCTCGTCCAGGGCCACGTCACCAACGAAGTGAAGGTCGACCCAGCCACGCGCAAGTGGGCCCTCGTCGCCCTCGAACGCATGCTCGCCCTCCCCTAACTGTAGCCATGCTCCCGTAGCCGCGACCCACCGGGGCCGCCTACCGGCGAACCAACACCCGCTGTGCGGTACCGTTCCTCGGGGGCGCTACGCCCCCACCTCCGCCAACACGTCCCCCTCACGCACAACATCCCCCGCCTTCACCAACATCGCCTTCACGACGCCCCCACTCGGCGCCAGCACCCGGTGCTCCATCTTCATCGCGTCCAGCGTCACCAGCAGATCCCCAACCACCACCGCATCACCCTCCGCGACCCGCACACTCGCAATCGTCCCCGCCAGCGGGGCCGTCACAGCGGTCGCGCCCGCGCTCGCGGCCCCGGCCCGCCTCGGCAGCGGCGGTGGCGGCTTCACCTCGAACACTCTGCGGCGATACCGATACCACGAACCTTCCTGGTTCCCCGGCGACACGGACACCAATCTTGGCAGTAGGCTATTCACATTCCCACCGCCCACGACGCCGCCGACATCGACGTACCCATAATGAGCCTGAAATGTGTAATCCCGATTCCGGAACCGGCGACTCCTGTCCGCCATGGGCAAGCGCCACGTCGACCCGCTCAGCAATCGATCCCATCGTCAAGCCATATCCGCCGCGCGTCCCGCGCCCAACCACCGCAGCCGCTCATACGGCACGACGCTAGCCCATGACCAGCGGTCTGCCCGACATGGTGGACACCAGTGCGGCAGCGATGATCCACCATTCGCTCGGGGTTCTCCCGGACTCGAGTAGCTCCTCCAGGTGTTCTTCGAGCCAGCTCGTCGTCACACCGCCGGCCCGGAAGTCATCGTGGTCAAGGATGGCCTCGATAGCAGGCGCTGGTTCACCCGCACTCCGCAGGCTGATCCAGTGCACGGATCTGCGTCATCGCAGTCATCGATGGTGCTCGCTCGGTCACGGCTCCAAACCATGCTTCTTGGCGACAAGTGAATCGTATGTACCGGGAACGTCTCGCCATTCGTGGTCGTAGGCAGAATCGAAGCCGATCGGCGCCCTTGCTCCGAAGCCGCAGCGACTATCCGCCCGCTGCTCGGCTTAAACCCGTCCCACGGGTCTTCCGCGTTGATCCGAAACTCTATTGCATGCCCCTCGAACTTCACGTCCTCCTGCCGGAACGGCAGCACCTCGCCCGCAGCCACGCGCAGCTGCAACTCCACCAGGTCGAGCCCCGTCACCATCTCCGTCACCGGGTGCTCCACCTGCAGCCGCGGGTTCACCTCCAGGAAGTAAAACGGCCGCTTCCCATCCGCGCCCGGTTCGCCCACCAGGAACTCGAACGTCCCCGCGTTGACGTAGCCGATAGCGCGGGCCAGCCGCAGCGCTGCGCCCGTCAGCTCCGCGCGCAGCATGTCGTCCACCACCGGGCTCGGCGTCTCCTCGATCAACTTCTGGTGCCTGCGCTGCACCGAGCAGTCGCGTTCGCCGAGGTGGACGTAGTTCCCGTGCGCGTCCGCCAGCACCTGCACCTCCACGTGGTGCGCGCGCGTCACCAGCTTCTCCAGCAGCAGCCCGCCATCCCCGAACGCGGCCACAGCCTCGCGCCTCGCGCTCGTAATCGCTTCCGCGAGTTCCTCGCCTTCGGTGACCTCCCGCATGCCACGCCCACCACCGCCGCCGCGCGCCTTCACCATGATCGGGAATCCGATCCTCGCCGCCTCGTGGATGAGCGTGTCGTCGTCGTCCGCGCCGTCCCACCCGGGCACAACCGGGACGCCGTTCTCCACGGCCAGCTGTCGCGCCGCCGCCTTATCCCCCATTCCGCGCAGCACCGCCGGCGGCGGCCCCACGAAGACGATGCCCTCTGCCGCACACCGCTCCGCGAAGTCGGCGCGCTCGCTGAGGAAGCCGTAGCCGGGGTGGATTGCTTCGCAGCCGTGCTTCTTCGCCGCCGCGATCACCGCGTCGATATCGAGGTAGCTCTCCGTGGCGCTGTAGCCCTCCAGCAGCTCCCACGCGTCAGCCGTCCGCACCGCCAGACTCTTCCGGTCCGGGATCGACCCCACCACCACGGAGCGGATGCCCATCTTCCGCAGCGTCTTACAGATGCGGACCGCAATCTCCCCGCGATTGGCCACCAGCACGGACGTGAACATCGCCGCATTGTAGAGGCCTCGCCTCGCCGCGCGTGCGAGCGACCCTGCGAGCCATCACAATGCTCGCATGCAGTACGCCACCCTCGGTTCCAGCGGTATTCGCGTCTCACGCCTGTGTATGGGCAGCATGCAGTTCGGCTGGACCGCCGACGAGGCCGAGTCGTTCGCCGTCCTCGATGCCTTCGTCGCCGCCGGCGGCAACTTCATCGACACCGCCGACATCTATTCGCGCTGGGTCCCCGGCAACCACGGCGGCGACGCTGAGCTCATCATCGGCCGCTGGCTTGCCGCACGCGGGAACCGCCACGACCTGGTCATCGCGACCAAGGTCCGTGGCCGCATGTGGCCCGGCCCCGACGGCGAAGGCCTCGGGCGCAAGCACATCCGCTCATCCGTCAACGGCAGCCTCAAGCGCCTCGGCGTCGAGACCATAGACCTCTACCAGTGCCACTGGTTCGACGAGAACACGCCCTTCGAAGAGACGCTCGACACCTTCAAAGAGCTCATCGCCGAAGGCAAGCTCCGCGCCATCGGGCTCTCGAACTACCCGCCGGAACGCTTTTCCGAAGCCATCGCGGCCGCCGGCAAGAACGGCCGCCCTCCCATCGCCAGCCTCCAGCCGCATCACAGCCTCGTTCATCGCAAGGAGTACGAAGACGGCCTCCAGCAGCTCTGCCTCGAGAACGAAATCGCCGTCATTCCCTACAGTCCGCTCGCCTCCGGCTTCCTCACCGGCAAGTACCGCAGGGGCGGTCCGAAAGTCGCGAGCAAGCGCTCGAACGCGACGAAGCAGTACTTCACGGATGCTGGCTGGACGGCCCTCGACGCCGTCCTCTCAATCGCCGAAGCACGCGGCGACCACCCCCGCCGCCGTCGCGCTCGCCTGGCAGTTGGCCCAACCCGGCATCACGGCCCCCATCGTCGGCGCGAACTCCCCGGCCCAGCTCGACGACCAGCTCCCCGCGCTCGACCTCTCGCTCACGCCCGTCGAGCTCGCCGCCCTCCACGAAGCCAGCCTTCCGTTCCTCCTCGATGGGGACGTTCACCCCGGCAGCTGAGGCGGACGTCGCTCTGGTATCCTTGCCCGACCATGTTCACCTCGATCGCCGCCTTCCTCCGCTACTTCGACGGCGCCAACCGGCGCGCCATGCGCGACATCGCCGCTCTGCCAGAGGCGGCTGACGGCTGGAAGCCGGCAACCGGCGAGGGCGAGAAGGCTTGGGGCATAAACCAGCTCGTCGGCCACATGTGCGGCTCGCGCCTGTACTTCGCCAGCGCCTATCGCGGCGACGGCTGGATCAGCCCTCAGCCGCCCGACGTCAGCCGCCGCGAGCTCTGGGTACCCGCACTCGAAGCCAGTGGCGCCGCTTTTCGTGCCGCCGTGGAGGACACGCCTCCCGAGTTCCTCGAACGCAAGGTCTCGATGATCGATACGGACGCCGGCCTTGCCGGCTGGCGGGTGCTCATGATGATGCTCGAGCACGACATCCATCATCGCAGCCAGATCGACACGTACGCGGGCCTCAACGGCTGGGACGTCCCCCAGATCTACAACCGCAGCGCAGAAACGATTGGCGCGCTCCAGGGGCAGGAGCGCGCCAAACATGGGCAGCCGGGAGACGGCTACAGTCTCTAGTCGCGAGCGGGTTCCGCGATCGGCACCGGGCTCCCGCCGCGGTCCGGCGGCACGATTCCGCCGTTCCCCGGCTTCTCCAGACGGCTCTCGTTGAAGTTCGGGTCCATGCTCTTCGCCACCTCGATCAGCGTGTCGCGGTCGACCTCCATCTTCAGCGAGCTCACGTGGTACGTGTTTCCCGCGTCGTCCTTCCACAGCAGTGACGTGTCGAGCAGGGTGCCGATCCCCACGGAGGGGTCGATTGGACCGTGCGTAATCCCGGCCTCGATGTAGCCACCCACCGACATGTTCAGCATCATCCACCGCAGCGTGTAGCCGTCGTTCGAAGTGCCGCAGGGCGCTGTGCCCTCGACTCCGATGAACGTCGCCTGGTCGATTCGGAAGCCGTGCGGCAGCGCCGGCGCGTGTATGCCGAGCGCGGCCACTTCCGCCTCGCTCAGGTCGTGCTTATCGAGGAAGCACACGCTGTCGAACTTCGGATCGAGCGCCTGCGCCACCTTCCGGATGACGTCCCGGTTGATCCCGTCGCCGTTCCCGTACACCGAGAAGTAGTAGTCGCCGTTGCTCCACGAAGCGTTGAAGTCGTCGATGGAACCCGGGCTGGCCACGCCGCTGCCTTTGGAACCATTGACATTGATGCTGAGCTGCGCGCCGTTGCTTCCGGTGAAGAATGCGTAGGCGTTCACCTGGTCCACGTAGGGCGGGACCACGCTCGTGCAACCCGCCGCCGGGGCATCGAAGCGCGTCAGCGACGAGCCCATTCTCCTGGAAGCCGGCCGGCAACGCGCCGCGGGGGTCGCCGATACCGAGCGCCGCAAGGTCGCTCCAGTCGCCCTGGACCTGCCGCCAGAAGCACTGGCTCCCAAGGTTCGGCGCGAGTTGCGCAATCGCCGCCTCCAGCGCCTTTTCGGCCTCTGGATCGACGCCCGGCTTCACCGGCATCGGCAGTGACTTATCGTCCACGGCGCCGCCGTTGTAGATAACGGGCCGCCAGTTGCTCGCCCAGACGTTGTACGTGTAGCCGTCGTAGACAAACGTCGCGTACGACTGCTGGATGATGTTGGGCGTCTGGGCATCCTCCCCCGCTCGCTGCGAGACCATCACCGAGATGCTGTCGCCATACTTCCACTGCGTTCCCAGCGTCAGGTGCGCGTCACTCACCGACCCGTCCGGGTTGCAGCCGCCGATCGAGCCGAACGACATCCCTGTGAGCGTGAACCCGTCCTTCAGCAGGTTGCTTTCGAATCCCGTCTTCGAGGGATCCAGCGAGGTCCCGTCGAACGCGTCCGCTATCGAGTTTCCGCAGCCGCCGCCCGGCGCGTAGTAACCGTCGGTCGCCAGGCCGGGCATCGCCGCAGGGGACGAGCCGCCCTTCCCTTCGTAGCCAGCCGAGCTCCCGCTCGCAGCGTTAGGGGCCGGCGCTACGAGCGATCGCGTCGTGTTCGCGGCTCCCTGTTCTACCGCTGGCTGGCCGGCGGACTTGCCGTCATCCATGGTTGCCCGGGCGACGAGCACGCCGCTCCCGAACATTGCGCCGGCCGCGACGACGCCCAAGAGGCTCGTTGCCACGGCTTTCTTCCGAAACAGCGTCAACACGCTGGTCATGACATTTCCTCCCGCGGCAGTGGCCACGTCCTTCACCAAGACGATCGATCAGGCTGAAAAGTTCCATCTTTCCCGCCTGCACGCGAGCATTTCCGTCCCTGTGTGGCCTGCTTCACACACGAGCGTATAAGTGAATCGCACGACAGGAGGATGGAATGCCGCTCGATCTCCCCGCCAACGGCCGAACATGGAGCGAAATCCGCGAGGAGATGGTCGCCATGCGCGACCACGACCTCGACTGGCGTAACGGTCGCCACGGAGCCTACGTGTGGTACGCCAGCGACGATCTCGAAGACGTCCTGCGCGAAGCCTTCGGCATGTACATGGTCGAAAACGGTCTTGGCATCCGCGTCTTCCCCAGCATCGGCCGCATGGAGCGCGAGGTGCTCTCCATCGTCCACGGCCTGCTCTCCGGCGACGACGAAACCTCCAGCGTCTTCACGTCCGGTGGCACGGAGAGCATCTTCGTCGCCATCTACGCCGCCCGCGAATGGGCTCGCGCCAACCGCCCCGGCATCGTGCGCCCGGAGATCGTCGCTCCACACTCCGCCCACCCGGCTCTGAACAAAGCCGCCCACCTCCTCGGCCTCACGGTGAAACGCGTCCCCGTCGGCCCGGACTACCGCGCCGACCCCGCCGCCATCGAAGCGGCCCTCACGCAGAACACGATCGGCCTCTACGCCTCGGCCCCGACCTATTCGCTCGGACTCGTCGACCCCATCCCGGCCCTCGGCGCGATCGCCGAAGCCAACGACCTCTGGTTCCATGTCGACGCCTGCGTCGGCGGCATCCTCGCCCCAGCCGTGCGCGAGGCCGGCTACGCCGTCCCGCCCTTCGACTTCGCTGTCCCCGGCGTGACCTCGATCTCGGCCGATCTCCACAAGTCGGGCTACACCGCCAAACCCGCTTCGACGGTCAACTTCCGCACGAAAGCCCTTCGCGACTTCGCCCGGTACCGCTTCGACGACTGGCCAAGCGGGACCTACATGTCACACACCTTCACCGGAACACGGCCCGGAGGCGCAATCGCCGCCGCCTGGGCCGGGATGCAGTTCCTGGGCAAGGATGGCTACCGCCGCATCGCCGAGTCCTCCATGCGGGCGAAGAACGCCATCGCCGAGGGCGTCTCGGCCATCCCCGGCGTCACCATCTTCGGCGAGCCCGAACTCTGGGCCTTCGCTTTCGGCGCACCGGACGTCGACATGCCCGGCGTCGCCGCCCTCATGGGCAAGCGCGGATGGGTCTGCGGCGCCACGACCTCGCCGAGCGGTATCCACGTCATGGCGAGCCCGGTCCACGAGCCGATCGCCGGCGAGTACGTGGCGGCAATCCGGGAGTGCATCGAGGAAGCACGCGCCGCCGGCCACGCTCCCGCGGCCGCTGCGGCCTACAACTGACGCTACATCCGGAAGATGCCCCACTTCGGATCCGGGATCGGCGCGTTCAACGACGCGGCGATCCCCAGCGACAACACTCGCCGCGTATCCAGCGGGTCGATCACGCCGTCATCCCACAGCCGCGCGCTGCTGAAGTACGGCGAGCCTTCCGCCTCGTAGCGCTCCACCGTGGGCGTCTTGAACGCCTCCTGCGCCTCGGCGGACATCTCTTCTCCACGGTCCAGCCGCACCTGCAGAAGCACGCTGGCCGCCTGCTCGCCGCCCATCACGCTGATGCGCGCGTTCGGCCACATCCAGAGCTGGCGCGGGCTGTACGCCCGCCCGCACATCGCGTAGTTGCCCTGCCCCGAAACTCCCCCCGATGACGACCGTGAACTTCGGCACCTCGGCACACGCCACAGCCGTCACCATCTTCGCGCCGTCCCGCGCGATTCCCGCGTTCTCGTACTGCTTCCCGACCATGAAGCCTGTGATGTTCTGCAGGAAGATCAGCGGCACCTTCCGCTGCGCGCACAGCTCGATGAAGTGCGCCCCCTTCAGCGCGCTCTCGCTGAACAGGATCCCGTTGTTCGCCACGATTCCGACCGGATACCCCGTGATCCGCGCGAAGCCGCACACGAGCGTCGTCCCGTACCGCGCCTTGAACTCGTGGAAGCGCGACCCGTCAACGATCCGCCCGATCACTTCCCGCACGTCGTACGTCTGGCGCGAGCCGGGCGGCACGATCCCGTACAGCTCCTCCGGGTCGTGGACCGGCTCCTCCGGTTCCATGACGTCCCACGGTGTGCTCCGCGTGCGTGGAATGCTCTCGAAGATGCTGCGCACGATGCGCAGCGCGTCTCCGTCGTCTTCGGCCATGTGGTCGGCCACGCCGCTGATGCGCGTGTGCACGTCGGCCCCGCCAAGCTCTTCCGCGGTCGTCACCTCGCCCGTCGCCGCCTTCACGAGCGGTGGCCCCCCCAGGAAGATCGTGCCCGTGCCCGCGCACGATGACGGTCTCGTCGCTCATCGCCGGCACGTATGCCCCGCCCGCTGTGCAGGACCCCATCACCGCAGCGACCTGGTAGATGCCCTGCGCGCTCATCCGCGCCTGGTTGTAGAAGATCCGCCCGAAGTGCTGCTTGTCCGGGAAAACGTCGTGTTGCAGCGGCAGGAACGCCCCGCCGGAGTCCACCAGGTAGATGCACGGCAGCCGGTTTTGCTCCGCGATCTCCTGCGCGCGAAGGTGCTTCTTCACCGTCAGCGGATAGTACGTGCCGCCTTTGACCGTCGCGTCGTTCGCGACCACCACGACCTCGTGCCCCGCGACCAGTCCGATGCCGGTCACGATCCCCGCGCTCGGCACGTCGTCGTCATACACGCCGTCCGCTGCCAGCGGGCTCAGTTCGAGGAACGTCGTCGCCGGATCGATCAACCGCTGGATCCGCTCGCGCGCCAACAACTTGCCGCGGTCATGGTGGCGCGCGACGTAGTCCTCCCCACCGGCCAGCGCCACCCGGTCGAGCCGCGCCCGCAGGTCGTGAATCAGCGCTTCGTTCGCGGCCCGGTTCGCTTTGTACTCCGGGTCGCGCAGATCGACCCGCGTCGGCAGCTCCGGCATATCGTGCCATTCCATCGGCCGTAATCTACAGGACCCGCTTCACCGCAACACCGCGGCCACGATCGCGATCCCGGCGCTCACGAACAGCACCGCGAATACCAGCCTCCGGAACAACGCCTCGTCCACATGCGAGTAGAGCGCATTCCCGGCAACCCAGCCTACGGCGAGCGACGGCAGCGCTATCAGCGCGTCACCGCCGATCTCGCGGTCGAACCTTCCCGCCGCCGCCAGCAGCCCGACCGCGATGACGCTCGTCGCCACGAACAGCGCCGCCAGCGTCCCCCGGAACGCGTTCGAAGCGATCCCGCGCCCCTGCAGGTACAGCACCACCGGCGGCCCCGACATGCTCGTGCTCGTGTTGAGCACGCCGCTCATCATCCCCGTCGCAATGTCGCCCACCAGCCCACCGCCGTGTATTCGCAGCCCGCGGATCAGGAGCAGCGCGAACAACACCACGGTCAGCGCGATCACGATCTGCAGCACTCTCGGGTTGATCCACACGAGGATCAGCAGGCCGATCGGCATGCCGGCCATCGAACCAGCCGTCAGCACCGCGGCGATGCGCCACTCGATGTGTGCATGCAGCCTCGCGAACATCGCCGCGTTGAGGCACGACGACAGCACGTTCGACAACACCACCGTGTCCTTCGGCCCGATCAGCAGCGCCATCGGCGGCGCCACCAGCAACCCGAAGCCGAACCCCGCGAGCGACGATATCAGCGCTGCCCCGCCGATGATCGTCACGATGCCGAGCGCGTGCCACGGGTCCATTCGGCCCTTCTACCGTCTGCCACCCACACGAACAAACTCCGGCGAGCGGTCGCATCGTTTCTCGTCCTGTAGGCTTAAGCGCATGGAAGTTGCGAACGAGCTCATGGTCCGCGGCATCGTCGTAGGGGTGTTCCAGGAAAACTGCTGGGTCGTCGGCAATCGCCGCACCGGCGAAGCCATCTGCATCGACCCCGGCGACCAGCCCGACGAAGTACTCGCCCTCGCGCGCGACATGGGCGTCACCATCAAGCTCATCGCCAACTCCCACGCCCACATCGACCACGTCATGGGCGTCCACGGCGTCCACTCCGCAACGGGCGCGAAGTTCCTCCTCCACGAGTCCGACCTCGATCTCCTCCGCAACGGTTGGCGCGGCGCCGCGTCCCGCTTCGGTCTCGACGTCTCGCAGGGCCCACCGGACCCCGACCAGTTCGTCGCCGAGGGCGATGTCGTCGAGGTCGCCGGCCTCCAGCTCAAGGCCATGAGCACTCCCGGCCACACCCCGGGGAGCGTCAGCTACTACACCGAGGGCATGCTCTTCAGCGGCGATACCCTCTTCCGCGGCTCAATCGGCCGCACCGACCTTCCCGGCGGCAGCCTCGACCTCGAGATGCAGAGCATCTGCGAGCGGCTCCTCGTCCTTCCCGACGACACGGTCGTCCTCCCTGGCCACATGGAGGAGACCACCGTCGCCTTCGAAAAGGCCCACAACCCGTTCGTCCTCGAGTGGCAGCGGCGCCCCAGCGACCGTCCCGTTCCAGCTATGAACAAGCAACAGCGCGACGCCTTCCTGCGCGAAACGCGCATCGCCAAGCTCGCCACCCTCGAAGCTGACGGCGCTCCCACCATCGTGCCCGTCTGGTTCGATTGGGACGGCTCCACGGCGACGGTCTTCACTTCGCGCTCCAGCCCGAAGATCAAACGCATCCAGGCCGATCCGCGCGTCGCGCTCTCCGTCGAAGAGCCAGTCGGCGTCCCCGAAGCGTGGGTAACGATCGAAGGCACGGCGACCATCGAAGAACAGGGCGGCATGGCGCTCGCCCGTCGCCTCGCTGCCCGCTACTACACCCCCCAGCGCGCCACGGAAGCGCTCGCAAGCTGGGAGAAAATGGCCGACCAGTGGGTCGTGATCCGCATCACGCCCCGCCGCATCCGCTCCGGCTGACGCCCGCTAGTCCTGGTCGCGGAAGTTCAGGTAGTACCGGCTCGGCGTCGGTCCGACCTGGTGCTGGTACTTGCTTCCCGCCGCCTTCGAGCCATACGGATGCTCGGCTGGCTCGCTCAGCTCGAGGAACGAGATCTGCGAGACCTTCATCTTGTAGTAAAGCGTGATCGGCAGGTTCGCCACATTCGAAAGCTCCAGCGTGAGCGCCCCATCCCACCCCGGGTCGACGTACCCCGCGGTCGAGTGGATCAGCAGCCCCAGCCGCCCCAACGACGACTTGCCCTCCAGCCGTCCGACGATCGTGTCCGGCAGTCGCACGCGCTCGTATGTCACCGCCAGCGCGAACTCGCCGGGGTGCAGGATGAACGGCCGGTCCTCGGTGATCTCCACCAGCTCCGTCAGGTCGGGGTACTCCTTCTTTACGTCGATGAACGGGTCGCGCGAGTTCCGAAACACGCGAAACAGGTTGCCCAGCCGCAGGTCCACGCTCGCCGGCTGGACGGCGTCCTTGCCCAGCGGATCGACTTCGATGTTCCCGGCCTCGATCTCACGGCGGATCGTGCGGTCGCTCAAAACCATGCGGCGGCCCCTTCTGGAGTGTGCCTGAAGCTTACGGTCTGCCCGGTTTGCGGGCATCCGCAGAGCCCGGCGTAGAATCCGCGCGAAGCACCCGGAGGCAGCTATGGGACCGTTGGAAGGCGTCAAAGTCGTCGAAATGGGCGTCTGGGTGGCCGGCCCCTCCTGCGCCGGCATCCTCGCCGACTGGGGCGCCACCGTCACCAAGATCGAGCCCCCCGAGGGCGATCCCTTCCGCGGTCTCTTCGCCAACCTGCTCGACGTGCCCATGAATCCGCCGTTCGAGCTCGACAATCGCGGCAAGCGCAGCATCGCCCTCAACCTCGAGAACGCTCAGGCGCGCGAAATCGCACACCGCCTCGTCGACGAGGCGGACGTCTTCGTCTCGAACATGCGCCCGCGCGTCCTCGAGAAGCACGGCCTCTCATATGCGGAGTGCTCCGCTCGTAACCCGCGCCTCGTCTACGCGCAGGTCACCGGCTACGGCCCGGACCACGAGGAATCGAACCGCGCTGCCTACGACGTCGGCGCCTTCTGGAGCCGTGCCGGCGTCGCCGCCAGCCTCATGACCGCGGACTCCCCCGAGCCTCCTTCCCAGCGCGGCGGTATGGGCGACCACATGACGGGCAGCAACGCTGCCGGCGCTATCGCCGCCGCCCTCTACAACCGCGAGAAGACCGGCGAGGGACAGCGCGTCGCCGTCTCACTCATGCGCATCGGCGCCTACATGATGGGCTGGGACCTCAACACCCACCTCCGCATGGGCATGCCCATCGTCCCCTACGGCCGCCACGGCGCCGTCAACCCCATCATCAACTGCTTCAAGGACAGCGAGGGCCGCTGGTTCTGGCTGCTCCTGCTCCAGGCCGACCGCCACTGGCCTGACCTCCTCGCCGCCCTCGACGCGCCGCAGCTCGGCGAAGACCCGCGCTTCGCCAGCATCCCCGCACGCATGGAAAACCGCGCAGTCCTCGTCGACACCCTCGACGCCATCATCACCACGAAGACGCTCGCGGAGTGGGGCCCGATCTTCGATGCCCACAACGTCTGGTACGCCCCCGTCCAGGCCCTCCACGAACTCCCGCAGGACCCGATGGCACACGCCGCCGGCATCTTCGTCGACGTCCCCGCCGACGACGGCCCGATTCGCCAGGTCGCCACACCCGCCGACTTCTACGGCACACCAGTCCAGCTGCGAGGCTGGGCGCCCGAACTCGGCCAGAACACCGAGGAGGTCCTCCTCGAGCTCGGCATGGACTGGGACCGCATCATCGCGCTCAAGGACGCCGGCGCGATTCCCTAGCCCTTCAGCCCCGCCCGCAGCCACCCGATGTGGTCCTCGTAGTGGAGCCACGTGTTCCCGTTCACCCACCCGTACACGGGCCGGTTGTTCGGCGGTGGGTCGTTCGGCTGGTAGTGCGAATAGGGCAGCCCCAGGTCGTCGTCGGTCATACCGTCCAGCTGCGCCACGACTTCGCCGTGGATCTCGGCGGCCCGTTTGAGCACGTTGTCCAGCGGCCAGCGTTTCGCCCGTTCAGCCACCGAGGCGTTGATGGCATCGGTATCGTGCTGCTCCCAGGCATCGACGGGCGCGCCCATCGCAGCCTGGCGCGACTCACCCCGCAACAGCGCCAGCAGCGACGCCTCCCAGACGCTGATGTGCCCAAGGTGCACCTTCGCGCTCCATCCGTCGCCGAGCGGCTGCTCAAGCTCCTCCAACGTCAAAGTCCCTATCAGCCTCATGAGTTCGTCCCACGAAACGCCAATCCGCTCCATCAAGTCGGCCTTGTTCCGTGGCCCTTCTTCGGTCAACGCCGTCCCTCCATCGGCTGGACACGAACACGCCCGCGGTTTCCGCGGGCGCGTTCACTTGTCGTCCGTCCGGTTTATGCCCGCGGCAGCCCCAGCCCGCGCGTCGCGATGATGTTCCGCTGGATCTCGCTCGTCCCGCCTTCGATCGTGTTCGCGATCGACCGCAGGTACTGGTACTTGTAGCGGCCGAAGCGCGACGCATCCACCCCCTCGGTCTTGCTGTCCAGCTGCCCGTAGAGCCCGAGCACTTTCAAGGCCGTGCGCGCGATGCGCTGGTTCAGCTCCGTCCCATACAGCTTTGCGACGCTCGCCTCGTGGCCCGGCGCCACGCCCTCTTTCGCCTGGATCGAGATGATCTTCAGGCTCATCTGTGTCGCGATACCCGCCTCCACCATGCGGTCGGCGAGTTCGTGCCGCACCGATGGGTTGTCCTTCAGCGTGCTCACCGAGTTCGTCTTCGCGAACTTGATCAGGTCCTCAACGCCCTGCCGCGCGCCAACCGCGCCGCCGATGTTCGAGCGCTCGAAGCTCAGCGTCGTCTGCGCGAGGTACCATCCCCGGTTCTCGTCACCGATGATGTTCTCCTTCGGCACCCGCACGTCCTCGAAGAACACCTCGTTGAACTCGTGTGTTCCCGCCATGTTGATCAACGGGCGCACGGTCAGCCCCGGCGACTTCATGTCGACGATGAAGTACGTAATGCCCCGGTGCTTCGGCGCCTCTGGGTCCGTCCGCGCCAGCAGGATCATCCACTTCGCCACGTGCCCGCCCGACGTCCAGATCTTCTGCCCGTTGATGACGTAGTCGTCGCCGTCGCGGATGGCACGCGTCTGCAGGCTGGCCAGGTCGCTGCCGGAACCCGGCTCGCTATACCCCTGGCACCAGATCACTTCGCCGCCAACGATCTCCGGCAGGTACTTCTTCTTCTGCTCTTCCGTCCCGTGGACGACCAGCGTCGGCCCCGCGAAGCCGGTCGCAATCCCCCCGGGACGCGGCGTCCGCGTCTCCGCCATCTCCCAGTTGAAGATGAACTGCTCCATCACGCTCATGCCCGCCCCGCCGTATTCCTTGGGCCACGCCGGCACTATCCAGTGCCGGTCCGCGAGCTTCTTCACCCACGTCTTCCACGCCTCGCCTTCGGCCCCGAAGCCGTAGCCTTCCCCGCGTGCGATGTTCCGCGGCGACTCTTTCTCGATGAAGCTCCGCACCTCGGCGCGGAACGCGGCCTCTTCCGGCGTGTCGTGATAGTTCATGATGTCCTCGATGTCGCTAAATTCGTGTCCGGATTGTAACCCAGCCCGCCCGATCGGTCCCCGTACAGCGGGTCGACGGCGATAGACACGTTCGCGCGACAACTCCTGTCGTCGGCGAGTGCTATGGTCGCCGCCTTCATCTCTGCCAGGAGCGCCCGTTTATGAAGTGGCAAGCCTTTGCAGCCGATGCCCCCGAGCTCTCACGACTCCTCCTCGAACGCTTCGAATCTACCGACCTCGTCATGCTCGGCACGCTCCGTAAGAACGGCTGGCCGCGCATCTCGCCCATCGAGTACACCATCTACGAGGGCGAACTGATGCTGGGCGGCATGTGGCAATCAAAGAAGCTTCTGGACCTCCTCCGCGATGCCCGCTGCGCCATCCACAGCACCACCGCGAATAAGGACGGGCAGGAAGGCGACGCCAAGCTCTACGGCCGCGCGACGCCGCTCGCCCCCGAGCGCGAGGAGGGCTACTGGCAGCACATCTTCGACACTACCGGTTGGCGCGCCGAAGGCCCTGCTCACGTGTTCACCGTCGACGTCACTGCCGCCGGCTACACCATCTTCGATGGCGAAGGCACGATGCGCTGGCTCACCTGGCCCAACGGCGAGTGGCGCACCCAGCGCAGCAGCTGACGTCTATTTCGGGTCCCGCCACATCAGCCACAGCGGCGGCCCACCGTTCGGAACGTTGAACACCTCGGTCACCTTGAACCCGTTCCGCTCGTAGAGCGGCACGTTCTTCTCTTTCGAGCTCTCCAGGTACGCCGGGATCCCTTCGCGGTCGCACCGCTCCAGGACGGGCTTCATGAGCTGCCCACCGATGCCTCGCGTCCCTGCTTCTCCGTGTCCACGCCCAGAACGAACAGGTAGAAGTGCGGCTGGTGCGGATGCTTCTTCTCGATCGCATTGATCCCGCCCATCACTTTCGGCACGCGCTTGTACGTCGCGATGCGCAGCATGTCGGGCATGAGCATCAGCTGCTGCAGGATCCCGAGCTTCCATTTCCCTGGCGGCGCCCACAGCGCCCCACCATCGATGCCGTCGGTCGTATAGACCTCGTCGTGCGGCATCGACATCTTCTTCAGCGTCAGTTCCATCGCGTCGAACACGCGTCGCGCGCGCCGCTTGTCCTGCGCAACCATCCAGTTCACCAGCGGGTCGTCGTCAAAGGCACGCGCGAGGGCCGCTGTCAGCGCCGGCACGTCGCCCTTCGTGGCCTTCCGAATGTCGACCGCCTGCTGCTCGCGGTCCGCTCGTGCTTCCGTCTGTGTCATAGCACTACTCTCTCGCAGAGATATTCGCCAATCCTACGCCACGCCCGCAAGCCGGCGCGTCGCTGACCGCTTCGGCGGCACATTGAGTACGATACGGCCCATGCCAGCTCCCACCACCTTCAGCCCTCCCGTCCGCGTTCTCATGGGCCCGGGGCCCAGCGGCGCCCACCCGCGCGTCCTCCGCGCGATGACCGCCCCCATCCTCGGCCACCTCGATCCCGAGTTCCTCAAGATCATGGACGAGTCCCGCGCCATGCTTCGCGAGGTCCTCCGCACCGCCAACGAAGTCACGTTGGCCACCCCGGGCACCGGCACAAGCGGCATGGAAGCCGCCGTGATGAACCTCGTCGAGCCGGGGGACAAGGTCGTCTGCGGCATCTGCGGCTACTTCGGTGAGCGCATCGCCCAGATGGCCGAGCGCGCCGGCGGCATCGTCACGCGCGTCACCACCAACTGGGGCTCCCCCACCGATCTCGACGCGGTTCGCGCGGCCGTCCAGCAGGCCGGCAACGTCAAGCTCGTCACCGTCGTGCACGCCGAGACGTCGACCGGCGTGCAGACGCCCATCCCTCCCTTTGCTGAGATCGCCCACAACGCTGGCGCCCTCCTCCTCGTGGACTGCGTGACCTCGCTGGGCGGCGTTCCCGTCGAAGCCGACGCCTGGGGCGCCGACGCCGTCTACTCGGGCACCCAGAAGTGCCTCTCGGCCCCTCCCGGAGTCGCGCCCGTCACCATGTCGCCACGCGCGTGGGATGCCGTCAAGGCTCGCGAGACGCCCTGCAACAGCTGGTACCTCGATATGAGCCTCCTCGAGGCCTACTGGGACGGCCGCCGCGCCTACCACCACACTGCGCCGATCTCGATGATCTACGCCCTCCACCAGGCCCTCAGCCTCGTCCTCGAAGAGGGCCTCGAGGCGCGCTGGGCCCGCCACGAACGCAACGGTCGCGCTCTCCAGGCGGGCCTCGAAGGCCTTGGCCTCGTCCTCCACGCCGATCCCGGCTATCGCCTCCCGGTGCTCACCACCGTGCGCATCCCCGACGGCGTGAACGATGCCGAGGTTCGCGGCGCTCTCCTCAAGCGCAACAACATCGAGATTGGCGGCGGCCTCGGTGATCTCCGCGCGAAAGTCTGGCGCATCGGCCTCATGGGCGAGTCGTCGAGCCCCGGCAACGTTCTCCTCGCCCTCTCCTCGCTCGGCAAGATCCTCCGCGAGCAGGGCTTCGCAGCGGACGTCGGCGCCGGCATCTCGGCGGCAACCGCGAGGCTGGAGGCGAGCTAGCCCGTGTTCAAGACGAGGGGCGGTCGGATCGACGTGGCGCTGCTCACAGCGCTCGCGCTCCTCGCCGCGGTCGGCTGCTCCAGTTCCAGCAACTCACCCTCGACGCCAATAGCCCCCGCCGTCAGCGCCAGCACCGGCGCCACCTCTCCAGCCACACCCGGCGCCGCTTCGCCAGTCCCCCACGACTGCGTTCGCGACGTCCGTTCACTTCACCGACGCCTTCCCGAAGCTCCCGTCGCTCGACCGCCCAACGAACATGCTCGAGGTTCCCGGCCAGGATCGCTTCGTGGTCACGCTCCAGGACGGCCGCATCGTCTCCTTCCCTAACGACCCCGGCGCGTCCTCGCTCGACACTGTCCTCGACTGGCGCTCGAAGACCTCCCGCCAGGGCAACGAAGAGGGTCTCCTCGGCCTCGCCTTCGACCCGCAGTTCGCGACCAACCACGACATCTACATCTACTACAGCGCAGCGGGCGGCGATCGGCGCACCGTCGTCTCCCGGCTCACCGCGAGCGGCAGCGGCGGCAACCTCACGGCTGACCCCGCGAGCGAACTCGTCATCCTCACGGTCCCGCAGCCCTACTCCAACCACAACGGCGGGGAGCTGGCCTTCGGCCCCGACGGCATGCTCTACCTCGGCATCGGCGACGGTGGCTCCGAAGGCGACCCCGACCGTACTGGCCAGGACATCCAGAAGAACCTGCTCGCCAGCATCATTCGCATCGACGTCCGCGACGCCACCGCCGATCATCCCTACTCCATACCGCACGACAACCCGTTCGCCAGCTCCCCGAACAGCGCGCGTCCCGAAACGTGGGCGTACGGTCTGCGGAATCCCTGGCGCTTCAGCTGGGACAGCGAAGGGCGTCTCATCGCCGGAGACGTCGGACAGGACCGATGGGAAGAGGTCGACAACATCGTCGGCGGCAAGAACTACGGTTGGAGCGTCATGGAAGCCAGCCACTGTTACCGTCCCAGCAGCAACTGCGACATGAGCGGCCTCACCCTCCCGCTCTTTGAGTACTCCCACGACGGAGGCAAATGTTCTATCACGGGCGGATACTCAAGCCGTCCAGGAGTGGCGCCAAACCTTGGTTATGTGTTCGGCGACTACTGTAGTGGCACCGTCTGGGCGATCGGCGACGTGTTCCCGAGTGCCGGCGAGCCCCCTCGCGTCACCACGCTCCGCGAGAACGGCCCCTCGATCTCCTCCTTCGCCCAGGACACCGAAGGCCACATCTACGTCCTCACCTTCGACGGCAAAATCCAGCGCATCGAACCCTGAATCGGTTGGGGCCCGGACTCCGTCCGTCGTATCATCGATCGCCTATGCCCGACGAACAGAACGCCCCTTACTTCGACGCCAACCGCGCCCGCTGGGACGAGTCCGTGGCAATCCACGCGGCCTCCGAGGGCTACGACATGGCCGGCTTCCTGCGCGGCGAAAAGACCCTCTATCCGGTCGAGATGGACGAGGTCGGGGACGTCCGCGGCAAGACGCTGCTCCATCTCCAGTGCCACTTCGGCATGGACACGCTCAACTGGGCACGCCTCGGCGCCAGGGTTACAGGGCTGGACTTCTCGCCCTCCGCCGTCGAGCGGGCGCAGCAGCTCGCTTCCGAGATTGGCGTTACCGACGCCCGGTTCGTCATCTCGAACGTCTACGACGCCCCGGCGGCACTCCCCGAACAGTTCGACGTCGTTTACACGGGGATCGGCGCGCTCTGCTGGCTCCCCGACATCCGCGGCTGGGCGCGCGTCGCTGCAGGCTTCGTCAAGCCCGGCGGGTTCCTCTACGTCTACGAGGGCCACCCTATGCTCTGGGCGCTCGACGACGAGCTTACCGAACCACAGCTCCTCGTCCGCTACCCCTACTTCGAGACAACGAAGCCGATGGAGTTCGACGGCGAATCGACCTACGTCGATGGCCCACCGCTCAAGAACACTCGCACCTACGAATGGAATCACGGCCTCGGCGAGATCATCACCGCCCTCATCGACGAAGGCCTCCAGGTCGAGTTCCTCCACGAACACCGCGAGGTTCCCTGGAAGGCGCTCCCGTGGCTCGTCCGGGCCAACGGCGACACATCCGCTTCCGGCTACGTCCGTCGCGAAACGTGGCAACTGCCCGAGTCCTTCCGCGACCACTGCCCGCTCATGTACTCCCTGCGCGCCCGAAAACCGTCCTGACTATTCGCGCGCCGGCGTTGCCGGTCGCCCGATGCCGACGTAACGCACTCCCAGCGACTCGACCCTCCCCCGGTCCAGCGCGTTCCGAGCGTCCAGCAGGACCGGCGCCACCGAAGCCCAGTCCAGCTCCGCGTACGCGCGGTGATTCGCGTGGAGCACCACGACGTCATACCCCCGCAACGGTTCGGCCGCCGGCTCGAACCCGAGTTCGCGCACGCCCGTCTCACTGAGCAGCGCGTCGTGTCCCTCGACTTTCGCCCCAACCGCCCGCAGCTCGCGAAGCAGGTCGACAGCGTTCGTGTGCGGCGTCACCGCCACGTCCGGCCGGAACGTCAGCCCCATCACCAGCACGCGCTTCCCCGCTAGCGGCCCAACGAGTTCCTCGAGACGGCGCACGGCATAGCCCGGCATGGCGTCGTTCACTTCGCGCCCCAGCGCCGAAAGAGCGCTTGGCCCTTCGCCCTGCATCAGAAACCGCGGGTAGACCGGAATGCAGTGCCCGCCCACGCCCGTCCCCGGGACATGCACGTGCGAGTACGGCTGGCTGTTCGCCGCACGGATGACTTCGCTGATGTCGATCCCGTGGAGGTCCGCCACCTGCGCCAGCTCGTTCGCCAGCGCGATGTTGAGGTCGCGGTATGCGCCTTCGGCAAGTTTGCTCAGCTCGGCCGCCTCCGCACTCGCGAGTTCCAGTACCTCGCTCCCCAGCGCTTCCCGGTAGAACGCCGCGGCCCGGTCACCGCCCTTCGCGTCCACACCACCCACGATCTTCGGGTACTTCGTGAGGTCTTCGATGACTCGCCCCATCAGGAGCCGTTCAGGGCTGAACGCGACGGAGAAATCGTTCCCCAGCCGTAGTCCGCCCGACTCCAGGGCAGGCGCCAGCTGCCGACGCGTGGTCCCTATGGGGAGCGTAGTGTCGAAGATACAGAGCGTTCCGCGGCTCATCCCGCGCCCGACCGCGTCGGCGGCGGCGAGCAGGCTTCGCACGTCCGCGCGCCCCGCGTCGTCCACATCGACCGCCACGGCGAACAGCACCGTCTCGCAGGATGCCACGGCAGTCGTCGTTTCCGTCGTCGCCGTCAGCGCACCGTCGGCCACGACCTTAGCCAGCAGCGCACCCAGCCCCGCCTCGTCCGGTATGGGGTTCTCACCGCGGTTCACCTGGTTCACCCGTTCGACGTTGACGTCGCAACCCACAACCGTGTGGCCCCGTGAGGCCAGCGTGGCCGCCAGCGGCAACCCGATCCGCCCAATGCCGACCACAGCAACCTTCATCAGTCGAGGCTCACCGGCGGCACCCGCACGGGAACGCCCGTTTGCGACGACTCCACCAGCGCCTCCGCCACGGCAAGCGCCACCATCCCGTCATACGCGGTCACTGCCGGCTCGCGCTTCGCCACCACGGCATCGCGGAAGCTCTCCAGTTCCACCCGCAGCGGCTCGCGGTTGGCGATGGGGTAGCGCGTCATCGGTCCTTCCGTCACGCTCGCAATCGCCCCTTCCCGTGCGACGGCGGCGTAGTTCTCGTAGAACGCCAGCGTCTGCGCCGCGTAGTCGACCGCGAACATCCCCTTCTCACACAGCACCGTCAGCGAGCGCTCCTTGGTGGGCGTGAGCCAGTTGATGTCGAGCAGGCCCATCGCCCCGCCGCTGAATCGCAGCATCCCGAGGAACAGATCCTCGTTGTCGGTGTTGATGTGGCGGCGCGCTTCCGCGAAGACCTGTTCGACGTCCTCGCCCAACAGGTACCGCATGATATCGATATCGTGTGGGGCGAGGTCGTGGATCACCCCCACGTCGCGGATCCGGTGCGGGAAAGGCCCCACCCGTCGTGCCTTCACCTGCAGCACCCGGCCCCCCTGCCCGGCCGCCAGCCGTTCTTTCAACTCCCGCACCGCGGGGTTGAAACGTTCGATGTGGCCTACCGTCAGCAAGACGTTCGCAGAGCGCGCCGCGCAGGCGATGCGACGAGCCGCATCCATCGTTGCGGCAATCGGCTTCTCGACGAGCACGTTCGCCCCGGCGCCGATCGCCGCCGTCGCCACCGTCTCGTGAAGCTGCGTCGGTACGACGATCGACACGAGGTCCGGGCGGACATCGCGCAGCATCTCTTCGGTCCCGGTGAATCCCGCAATCGGGCGGCCGCCCACGGCCTTCTGTACCCGCTCGGGGTCAGAATCTACGACGGCGGCCAGCTCCACGCCGGCCATGTCGCCGAACACGCGCGCGTGGTTCGCGCCCATCGATCCGAGGCCAACGACGGCTGCGCGCAACGTCTTACTCATCGAATTCGAGCGTAGCCCGCGTCTCGGGAACGAACCAGAAGCGCCGCCATCAGGCCAGCCGGTTCACACAGGCGGCGATGTACTCCACGTCCTCCGGCCCAAGCATCGGATGCACCGGCAGCGAGAGCACACTCCGCGCCGCCGCTTCCGCAACGGGGAATGTGCCCTCGCCGAAACCCAGCTTTCGCATCACCGGCTGCTCGTGGATTGGAATCGGATAATGGATGGCCGTGCCCACGCCCGCCTCCGCGAGTCGCTTCTGCAGCCCGTCCCGGTCCTTCCCCACCCGAACTGTGTACTGGTGGAACACGTGCCGGTCGCCCTCCCGCACCTTCGGCGTCTCCACTGCGCGGATTAACGACGACAGTTGCTCGGCGTTCGCGATGCGGGCTTCGTTCCACCCCTCGAGGTGGCGCAACTGGACGAGCCCGATGGCAGCGTTCATATCCTGCATGCGCCAGTTCAGCCCGAACTCCTCGTGCACGTAACGCTCTTCCTGGCCGTGGGCGCGAATCAGTCGGCACTTCCGGGCGATCTCGGCGTCGTTGCTGGTGATGATCCCGCCCTCGCCCGTCATCATGTTCTTCGTTGGGTAGAAGCTGAAGCAGCCCGTCCCGAACGTGCCAACACGTCGTCCGCCGTGCTCGGCGCCATGCGCCTGCGCCGCGTCCTCGATGAGCGCGAGGTCGAACTCCTGGCAGATCTCCTCGATCTCGGCGACGCGCGCCGGGTGGCCGTACAGGTGGACGGGCATCACCGCTTTCGTCCGCTCCGTGATCGCGTCCTCGATGAGCTCCGGGTCGATGTTCAGATCGAACGGGTCCACGTCCACGAAGACCGGCGTTGCCCCGCAGGCAACGATGCTCGTGGCCGTCGCGATGAAGCTGAACGGAGTCGTGATCACCTCGTCGCCCGCACCCGACACCGTTGGCCTGCAGTGCCACGATGAGCGCCGCCGTCCCACTGTTCACGCCGATCGCCTGCGCCGCGCCGATGTACGCCGCGAACGCTGCCTCGAACTCGGCGGTCTTTGGACCCTGTGCGAGCTGCCCGCTGTCCAGCACCGCCATCACGGCGGCCTTCTCCTCGTCCGAGAGCATCGGACGCGCAACGGCGATTGATGGGTGGTTTGCTGCGGTCATCTGGTTCCTTCTGCCGGCCCGTGTCTCTGCGAGCTAATCGAGCGTAACAAGGCCCGCGCCTTCGCGCCGGTAGCCTGCGGCCGCAGGCGGGGCACACCAGCGTCTCCAGCAGCGGCCGCGCGCACACGCACGCCCATCCCATCTGGCGCGCAGGCACACCCGCCACCAGCGCGTGGTCGGGAACGTCCTTCGTAACGGTTGAGCCCGCCGCCACGAGGGCCCACCGCCCAATCGTGACTCCGGGCAGAACGACGGAACGCGAGCCTACGGCGGCTCCATACTTCACCGTCGTGCGCCCGACTTCCCAGTCCGCATCGCTCTTCAGCGAGCCGTCCGGGTTGATTGCCCGCGGATAGCGGTCGTTCGTGAACACCACCTCAGGGCCAACAAACACTCCGTCCTCGAGCGTCGTGCCGTGGTACACGCAGGAGTAGTTCTGCACCTTGCAGTTGTCGCCTACCCGGACGTCCGCGTCGATGTACGCACCCTTGCCGATGATGCATTTCGCCCCGATTCGGGCGCCTTCGCGCACCTGCGCCTGGTGCCAGATGCTCGCACCCGGCCCGATGCTGGCGCTTTCACTCACTTCGGCCGTGGGATGCACGCGGTAATCGCTCACGAAGCGGCAGCTTGCCCCTCCGCCGGCACCAGCGGCGGCTGCTCCGGCTCCAGCGAAAAACGCCGTGCCACCAGGTGGACCTTGCGGGCGAGCTCGTCCTTGTCGCCCCACATGTCCGCTTTGATCTCTTCGATCATCCGCACGAGTTCGGCGTGCGTGACGTTGACGTCGGCCGACAATCTCATGACCTTGGGATGATCCGTTCCGTCCATTCGCTCGAAATCGGCGATCAGTTCCTCGCGGAACTTCTCTCCCGGGCGTGGCCCCGTGAACACCACTTCGATGTCCTCGCCCGGCCGCAGGCCGCGCAGGCGGATCATGCGCTCGGCGAGCTCCAGGATGTTGATCTCCTCGCCCATGTCGAGCATGTAGATGTTCCCGTGTCCGCCGAACGTCCCTGCCTGGATTACCAGGCTCACTGCCTCGGGAATGCTGATGAAGTACCGCATCATGTCCGGGTGCATGACCGTCACCGGCCCGCCGCGCTCGATCTGCGACATGAAGAGCGGAACCACCGATCCCCGGCTCCCCATCACGTTTCCGAATCGCACCGCCGCGAAGTTCGTGAGTTCGCTCTCGCGCGACAGCCCCAGCACGATGAGCTCCGCAATCCGCTTTGTCGCACCCATGATGCTCGTCGGCCTCACGGCCTTATCCGTGGAGATGAGCACGAACATCCCAGTCTGGTAGGTCCGCGCCGCCTGCGCGACGTTCAACGTGCCCAGCACGTTCACCCGGAACGCCTCGTCCGGGTGTTCTTCCATGAGTGGCACGTGCTTCAACGCCGCCGCGTGATACACGAGGTCCGGACGAACCCGCTCGAAGACGGAATTGATCTTCGGCTCGTCGACGACGTTGGCAACCCACACGTGAACGGACGTGTCCGGCGACACCGTCGCGAGCTCGTGCGAGAGGTCGTACAGCCCGCTTTCGTTGTTATCGAGCATGTGCAGCTCGCGCGGCTGGAACGTCAGCACCTGCCTGCACAGCTCCGAACCGATCGATCCGGCCGCCCCAGTGACAAGCACCACCGAGTCCTTCACCGTCTGGCTGCAGGCCGCGAAGTCGATCTGGACCGCCTCTCGGCCGAGCAGGTCGTCGAGCGTGATCTCCCGCAACGCGTCGTGGCTCCCGCCTGACCCGAGCACCCAGTTGTCGACGCCCGGCACCATCCGCACCGGGATCGACGATCGCTGGCAGACGCCAAGGATGTCCCGCACGGTCGCGCCGGGCGCCCGCGGAATCGCAATGGCGACGATCTCGACGTCCTGCCGCCGGCAAATCGCCTCCAGGTCATCGAGCGTGCCCAGCACGCGCAGCCCGTGGATGCGGCTCTTCGTCTTGCGCCGGTCATCGTCCAGGAACCCGATCGGCTGGTAGTTGAGCTCGGGCGTGTTCTGGAGCTCGCGCGCCAGCAACTGGCCCGTGTGCCCGGCCCCCACGATCAGCAGGCGCCGCGATGCCGACGCCGCCCACGGCATGCGCACGAGCAACCGCGAGCGCATCTTCACGACCGCCATTCCGGGGAAGGCGAGCCCTCCCGCGATCAGTACCACCGAAAGCGGGAGGTCGCGTTCCTGCACCCAGAAGTTCGCCGAGAAAATCAGCGCCGTGGTCAGGAGCACCGGCCGGAAAAGCGCGATGATGTCGCCAAGGCTGCCGTACGCCCACATCGTGCGGTAGACGCCGAAAATCAGGTTCGCAGCAACGTACGCGATCGCGATCGCTGGCAGCACCCGCAGCGCAAAGTCCCCGTTTTCACGTGGCACCGAGGCGTCAAACCGTAGCAAGAGCGCGGACCAGTACGCCGCGTAGACCACCGCCACGTCCAGCAAGATCGCCGCCGCCGTCCGCAGCGGATCGCCATTGAGGAGGATCCCCAGCCGCCGGCGCGTGGGCACAGGTGGAAGCTGTTGCGTCACTAGCGCGCTCCACTGCCTTTCAGAACGACAACAGCGGTGCGCCAGAGTATGTGGATATCGGTCAAAACCGAATGACGTTCCACGTATGCAAGATCGTAGGTAGCGATTTCATCGTAGGTCAAATCTGAACGGCCGTTGACCTGCGCCAGCCCCGCGATTCCCGGCAACACGTGGTGCCGCCGGTGGTAGCGCGCCGGGTACTGCGCCACGATTTCCGGCAGCTCCGGCCGCGGCCCCACAAGGCTCATTTCGCCCTTTAATACATTCAGCAGGTTGGGCAACTCGTCGATCGACATCTTCCGTGCGAACGCCCCCCAGCGCGTCAGCCGCGGCTCCCGAGCTCCCGGCGGCGTGAACTGGTACGTGCTGAAGTCCTCCACCTTGCGGTCCTCGACCTCGCCGGGCCGCAGGTGACGCATCGTTCTCAGCTTGTACATCCTGAACGGCCGCCCGTGCAGTCCTACCCTCGTTTGCACGAAGAACGGGTTCCCTCGCAACTCGATGGCAAGCACAACGGCCATCAGCCCGGCAATGACGATGGCGAACGGGGCCACCAGCAGAGTGACAACCACATCGAACACCCGCTTGGCCACCGTGATCGAGGCTAAGCGAGCCCGTCGTTAGGAGCGACGAGAAGCGTCGCTCGCGGGACCTACACCAGTTCCAGCGCCTCGCCCTTGAGTGTCTTACTCCCGCGTCGAATCTCCACCAGCTTGCCGAGCTTCACCACGCAGTCGTGCACGCCCTTCTCGCCGTTCATTGCGTCGAAGTCCTGCATCCCGCAGACGTTGCAGGTGCCGTGGTGGCAGTCGGCGCGCGTCTCGGTGTTGTGGACCGCCTTCCACTGTCCCCGCAGGTAGCTCTTCGTCACTCCGCAGTCGATGTGGTCCCACGGCAGCGCCTCGCGGGTGTCCCACTCACGGTGGCTGAACCAGTTCGCATCGACGCCAGCGGCTTCAAACGCGTCGTACCATGTCTCCGGCTTGAAGTACTCGCTCCACGCGTCGAACTTCGCCCCGCGCCGCCAGGCCTCGTACACCGCGTTCGCCACCTTGCGGTCGCCCCGGCTCAGCACGGCCTCGATGAAGCTGTCGCGCGGGTTGTTCCAGCTGAACTCCACCCCTGCCGACCGGCAGCCCTCGCGCAGCAGGCTGTGCTTCGGAGCGAGCTCCTCATCAGTATCCTGTCGGGCCCACTGGAACGGCGTGTGCGGCTTCGGCACCAGGTTGCTCGTGCTTACCCGCACCCGCGCACGCCCGCCCACGTACTGCCGCCCGATAGCCTTCACGCGCCGCCCCATGTCGATGATCCCGGCGACGTCTTCCTCCGTCTCCGTCGGCAGCCCGACCATGTAGTACATCTTGACCCCGGTCCAGCCCCGCTGGAACGCGTTCTCCGCCGCGCCAAGGAGGTCTTCCTCACTGACGAGCTTGTTGATCGCGTTCCGCAGCCGCTGGCTCCCCGCTTCCGGTGCCAGGGTCAGCGTCGTCTTCTTGCCCTTCGCCACAACGTCCGCCACGTCGACCGAGAAGCTGTCGACGCGCGTGCTTGGGAGGCCGACCTTGAGCTCGGGGAACTGCTCCGTCAGTTTCCGAACCATCGGCACGATCTGGCTGTGATCGGTCGTGCTCAGCGAGAGCAGCGAGAGCTCGTCGTAGCCGGTGTTTGCCATCAGCGCCTTCGCTGCCTCCGCCACCTCCTCCGGCGATCGTTCGCGCGTCGGACGATAGATCATCCCGGCCTGGCAGAACCGGCAGCCCTGAGTGCACCCGCGCATCACTTCGATGGCGGCCCGGTCGTGCACCGTCTGCAGAAATGGCACGATCGGTTTCACCAGCGCCGGCGGCAGCGTTTCAACGATGCGGCGCGTGATCGTCGCCGGCGCCTGCGGAATCGTCGGCTCCAGGGCTGCGAAGTGCCCGTCCGCGTCCCACCGCGCCTCATAGAAGGCCGGCACGTACACGCCCGGCAGGATCAGCAGGTCGCGCAACCGCTGTGCTCGCGGAGTGCGCGCGTGCTTCCACTCGCGCACCATGTTCGCCAGCTCCAGCACCGCATCCTCGCCCTCGCCAAGGAAGAACGCGTCGATGAACGGTGCCAGCGGCTCAGGGTTGAACGCGCCGCTCCCACCCGCGATCACGATCGGATGCTCTTCGCTCCGCTCTCGCGACCACACCGGTATCCCGCCGAGGTCGAGCGTGTTCAGCACGTTCGTGTACGTCATTTCGTACTGCAACGTGAAGCCGACGACATCAAACGCGCTCAATGGTTGCCTGTTCTCGAGGCTCCACAGCGGGACCGCTTCCCGCCGCAACTCCGCCTCCATGTCCTCCCACGGCGAGAACACCCGCTCGCAGGTCACGTCCTCCACCCGGTTCAGGATGTCATACAGGATTCCCAGCCCCATGTTCGACATCCCGATGTCATACGAGTCGGGGTAGGCCAGCGCGATGCGCACGTTCGTGCGCGACCAGTCCTTCGTCACGCTGTTCCACTCCCCGCCCGTGTAACGGGCCGGCTTCGAAACGCGCGACAGTAGCTGTTCGATTGTTGCAGTCATGAGGTTGTCCCTCCGGCGCCGGTCGCAGACCGCGCGGGGTGAACCTCCATGATAGGCGACGGCTCCAAACGGTCGAAAGACGCCTCCTCCCGCGTGGCGCCGCGAGGTGCTAACTTCCGCTTCGTGCCCACCAACGCCGTCATCGTCGCCGCCGGCTCGTCCACGCGCTTCGGCGCCCAGGACAAGCTCTTCGCCGAATTATGCGGCCGGCCCGTGCTCGCCTGGTCTTTGGCCGCCTACGAAGCCGCCACGACCATCGACTCCATCGTCGTCGTCACCTCCACTGCGAACTTCGGCCTCGCCGGCGCGCTGGCGCACAGCTTCGCGCCGAAGAAGTTCGCCGCCTGCGTGCCCGGCGGCGCCCGCCGCCGGGACAGTGTCGAAGGTGGGCTCCGGGCCTGCTCCTCGCGTTATGTCGCGATTCACGATGGCGCTCGCCCGCTCGTCCCGCCGGCGCTCATCGATCTCTGCGTCGGAGCCGCCGCCCGGGGCAACGGGGCGATCCTCGCCGCCCCCGTCACCGACACGATCAAGGAGGCCCGCGACGGCGTCATCATCGGTCATCCCGACCGCGCCGCGCTCTGGGCGGCGCAAACACCCCAGGTCGTCCTCCGGCAGGCATGGCTCGACGCGGCCTCCATGTCGGACGGCGACGAGACGGACGACGCCGCCATGCTGTCGCGTCTCGGCCTCGAGTGCGCCATCGTCGAAAGCACAGCCGAAAACCTGAAGATCACCCGGCCCCTCGATCTCGAAATCGCCGCCCTGGTACTCGCTTCGCGAGGGCTGGAATGATCCGCGCAGGTATCGGCGAGGACCTCCACCGTGTCGACGACGCGCGAACCCTCGTGCTCGGCGGCGTGATCATCGAAGAAGGACCCGGCCTCTCCGGCCACAGCGACGCCGATGTCCTCCTCCACGCCATCACCGATGCAGTCCTCGGCGCGGCCGCCATCGGCGACATCGGCCAGTACTTCCCGCCCGGCGATCCTCGCTATGCCCACGCCGACAGCGCCGACTTCCTCCGGACCGCCCTCCGCCTGGCGCGGGAGGCGGGATGGGAAGTGAACAACATTGACTCCACCGTCCGCACCGAGCGCCCCAGACTGGCGCCCTACATCCAGCTCATCCGCGAGCGCATCGCCGAGATCACCGGCCTCTCCTACTCGCAGGTGAGCGTGAAAGCCAAGACGGCCGAAGGCCTCGACGCCATCGGCCGCGGCGAAGCCATGGCCGCCACTGCCATCGTTCTTCTCGAATCCTCCTGATCTTCTGCTCAGACCACAGAACTGATACGCCGACGCATCAGTCGATCAGTCGCCGCGTCCGCCGTGCGCCTAGGCTTAATGCTTGAGCGAAAGGAGGCACGATGCCTGATCGATATCCCAAATCCGCACAGAATCCGCCCACGCGCGAGGGAGCCCGTCCCGAAGACCAGCCAGCTCCTGCCAATCGCGTTCCCAAGCCGCGTTCCGATAATCGCTCCGACCGCGGCCCCAACGAAGGTCGCCGTGAACATGGAAGCCCGGCTGTCAGCGAGGCCGAGGCCACCGCGCTGGGCAACAAAGAACTGACAAATCAAGAGTTCGCAGAGCGAGAAAAGTTCCTTGCCGGCAACGAGCCCGAAGCATAACCCGGCTGAGAACGGTTGGATCAATGAGGGCCCTCTCGCGAGGGCCCTCATAGTTGTCCGGTGAACCCGTCAGATCACGCCGTGTCGTCGTCCGTCGCCCCGATGATCGGGTCGTCGTCGTCGTCATCCAGCGGCAAAGCGCCGATTTCGTCGTCATCCTCGTCCAGCAGTCCCACCGCCGACGGCCGGCCGCTGTACGCACCCGCCTCGCTCTCCGCCAGGCGGCGTTCGAGCTCCGCTTCCTCTTCGAGGAGAAGCGACTCCGGTACATCCAGCTCGGCGTAGTGTTCCCGCCGCGGCACTTCGATTTCGCTCCGCGCCGGGATCAACTTGCCGATGATGACGTTTTCCTTGAGCCCGACCAGCCGGTCCACCATGCCGTCGATAGCGGCGTTGGTGAGCACGCGCGTCGTCTCCTGGAACGACGCCGCTGCCAGCCACGAATCCGTGTTCAACGACGCCTTCGTCACACCCAGCAGCACGGGCTGAGCCGTCGCCGGCTCGCCGCCTTCGGCGATGACGTTGTTGTTCGTCTCTTCGAATTCGCGCCGGTCTACGAGGTCGCCCGGGAGCAGACCCGTGTCACCCGGGTGGTCAACCTTCACGCGTCGCAGCATCTGGCGAGTAATCACCTCGATGTGCTTGTCGTTGATGTTCACACCCTGCGACTTATAGACCTTCTGGACTTCGTCGACCATGTACTTGCGCACGGCGTCGCGGCCCTGGATGCCGAGAATGTGCTGCGGATTCCGTGCACCCTCGGTCAGCTGGTCGCCGGCGTTCACCATGTCGCCGTTTTCCACGAGAAGCCGTGAGGCCGCCGGAATGGCGTACTCGCGCTCCTCGCGCTCTTCGTAAATCACGTGCAGCTTGTTCTTCGGACCCACCCGGACAACGCCGGAGATCCGCGAGATCACTTGCTCCGCCACGTCCGTCGAGTTCTTGCTCTCCGGTCCCGTTGCGAGAGTGGCGCCGGAGGCGACGCGATCGCCGTCGGCGACAAGCAGCTTGCCCCTCGACGGCACGTCGTATTCCTCTACCAGCGAATCCACGTTCGTCACGCGAACGAGACGTCGTTCGTTCTCCTGGATGATCTCCACGATGCCGTCGGTCTCGCTGATGATCGCTTCGCCCTTCGGGGCACGTGCCTCGAAGAGTTCCTCGACGCGGGGAAGACCGCTGGTGATGTCGGCCGCACTGGCGACACCGCCGGTGTGGAACGTACGCATCGTCAGCTGCGTGCCCGGCTCGCCAATCGACTGTGCGGCGATGATGCCCACAGCCGTTCGCGACTTCACCAGGTAGCCCCTGGCCAGGTCGCGGCCATAGCAGAGCGCGCAAATGCCGCGTTCCGCCTCGCACGACATCGGCGTCCGCACGAGCACCCGTGGCAACACGAGCGCGTCGATCGTGGCCGCCACTTCCTCGTCAATCTCCTGGTTTCGGTCGCAGATGACCTCGCCAGTGTCTTCGTTGACGATTGGCAGCGCCGCGTAGCGGCCGATGATTCGGCTGGCCATCGTTTCGAGCGTGTCTTTCGACTCGTCTCGCTCGATCCACAGGCCCGAGCTGGTTCCGCAGTCGTCCTCGAGGATGATCACGTCCTGGGCGACGTCGATAAGGCGTCGCGTCAGGTACCCCGAGTCCGCCGTTCGGAGCGCGGTGTCGGCGAGGCCCTTGCGGGCGCCGTGCGTGGAGATGAAGTACTCGAGCACGGTCAGCCCTTCGCGGAACGATCCACGAATCGGCAGCTCGATGACCTTCCCGTTCGGGTCCGCCATCAGTCCGCGCATCCCGGCCATCTGGCGAATCTGGGTGATGTTACCCTTCGTCCCCGAGCTGGCCATGTAGTTGAGCGAGCCGTACTCGCTCATGCGCGCCTTGATCTTGTCCTCGACCGTCTTCGTCGTCTTGCTCCAGATATCGACCGTACCCTGGTACCGCTCATCCTCGGTAATGAGGCCCATCTGGAACTGCTCCGCCAGTTCGTCGACCTGTCGGTCGGCTTCCTTCAGGAGTTCTTTCTTCTCTTTCGGCACCTGGATCTCGTGGATCGCGATCGTGATGCCGCTCCGCGTTGCGTAGTGGAAGCCGGTGTTTTTGATCCGGTCCACCACCTGCGCCGTTTCCTCGCCGCCGAGCGTGCGGTAGCAGAGCGCCACCACGCGCCGCAGCGCTGGGCGGTCCATGCCCAGGTTCTGGAACGGGATCTCCTCCGGCAGAACGTCGTTGAAGATGATGCGCCCAACCGTCGTCTCGACGGGGATTCGCTTCACTTCGCCACTGGGCAGCACTTCGGGGGTCGACGGTACACCGTCCTTGCCCTGCACCGAGCGCGTCGTCCACACCCGGATCGCGGCCCGAAGGTCCACGATGCCGAGGTCGAACGCCAGCTTGGCTTCCTCGAACGAGCCGAAGAAGCCCTCGGCGGGTCGTCCGTTCTCCTCGCGGTAGGCGCCGCGGCCCTGTGGATCCATGTCCGTCATGTAGAAGCAGCCGAGCACCATGTCGAGGGACGGCGCCACCATCGGGTCGCCGCTCGCAGGAGAAAGCAGGTTGTTGGTCGAGAGCAGGATCTGCTTCGCCTCCGCCACAGCCTCGCGGCTCAGCGGCACGTGAACGGCCATCTGGTCGCCATCGAAGTCCGCGTTGAACGCCGAGCACACCAGCGGATGAAGCTGGATCGCCGAGCCCTCAATGAGGATCGGCTGGAACGCCTGGATACCGAGGCGGTGAAGCGTCGGCGCGCGGTTGAGCAGCACCGGCCGGTCATGAATGACCTCGTCCAGCACGTCCCAGACCTCGGGCCGCGCACGCTCCACGATGCGCTTCGCGCTCTTGATGTTGTGCGCCAGCCCCTTCGCCACGAGCGAGTGCATGACGAACGGCTTGAACAGCTCGAGCGCCATCTTCTTCGGCAACCCGCACTGGTTCAGCTTGAGCTCCGGACCGACGACGATCACCGAGCGGCCCGAGTAGTCGACGCGCTTGCCGAGCAGGTTCTGGCGGAACCGGCCCTGCTTGCCCTTGAGCATGTCGCTGAGGCTCTTGAGCTTGTGGTTGCCGCTGCCGCTCACGGCCCGGCCGCGGCGGCCGTTGTCGATCAGGCTGTCGACCGCCTCCTGCAGCATGCGCTTCTCGTTCCGGATGATGATCTCCGGCGCGCCGAGGTCGAGCAGTCGCTTCAGGCGGTTGTTGCGGTTGATAACGCGACGATAGAGGTCGTTGAGGTCGCTCGTAGCGAACCGCCCGCCATCGAGCTGCACCATCGGGCGCAGGTCCGGCGGCAGCACCGGCAGCACCTGGAAGACCATCCACTCCGGCTTGTTGCCTGATTCCTTGAGCGACTCCACGACGTTCAGCCGCTTCGTCGCCTTCTTCCTGCGCATGCCGCTGGCCGTCAGGATCTCCTGCTTGAGCTTCGCCCGCATGCCGTCCAGGTCAACGCGCTCCAGCACCTTCAGGACGGACTCGGCGCCCATCCCGGCCTTGAAGACGTGTCCGAACAGGTCCGACAGCTCGCGGTAGCGGCTCTCTGTCAGCAGCACCACGCGGTCGTCGGCAATCGGGTCGGCCAAGTCCTCGAGGTCGCGAAGCCGTTCCTTGTACTGCTCCTCGACCTCGTCCCGGATCGACTTCTCCTTGACCTGCAGCGGATGCAGCTCATCGAAGAGGGCCGCCTTGGCGTCGTCCAGCGCGGAATCCGCGAGGAGACCCTCGGCGTCCTTCATCTTCTCCGTCTCTTTGTCGAACGCGACGAGCTTCTTGTCGCCCTCCCGCTGCACGCGCGTGATGCTCGCCTGCGTGACCTTCACGCCGGCTTCGAGCAGTGCGTCGCCGAGCACGGCGATCTCCTGCTCGAGATTGGTACCCTTCGCGGCCTCCGCCTGCTCGACGGCACGCACCACGGCCGCAGCCAGCGCGTCGCGCGAGATTTGGCGCTCTGCCTGGATCTGAACCCGCTTCTCTTCGACCTTCGTCTGCAGGTCCGCGTTCGCCCGCTCCAACTCCGCCTCGAGCTTCTCGCGCCGGGGGCGAACCTCCGAAACGCGCTCCTCGACGACGTCCAGCATCTCCGTCCGCAGTCGCTCCAGCTCGCGGTTGCGCGCGTCTTCGTCGACTTCCGTGATCATGTACTGCGCGAAATAGAGCACGCGCTCCAGGTTTCGCGGCGACATGTCGAGGAGCAGGCCGAGCTTGCTCGGCGTCCCCTTCACGAACCAAATGTGGCTCACCGCGCTCGCCAGCTCGATGTGCCCCATCCGTTCGCGGCGAACCTTCGCACGCGCCACCTCGACACCGCACTTGTCGCAGATGATGCCCTTGTAGCGGACGCGCTTGTACTTCCCGCAGTAGCACTCGAAGTCCTTCGTGGGACCGAAGATCTTCTCGCAGAAGAGTCCGTCCTTCTCCGGCTTCAGCGTGCGGTAGTTGATGGTCTCAGGCTTGGTCACCTCGCCGTATGACCACGAGCGAATCTGCTCGGGGCTGGCGAGTGCGATCCTGACCTGGTTGAAATCGTTAACTTCGAGCATTGAAGTACTGTTCCTCCGCTTCGAAGCCGGAGAGGTTGATCCCCAGCTCCGGCATGTCGCTCGACGATTCGTCCACGAACGAGACGTTGCCGCCTTCGTCGTTTGAGACCTCGACCGACAGGCCGAGGCTTTGCAGTTCTTTCACGAGCACCTTGAAGGACTCCGGCACGCCTGGTTCGAGCACGTCCTCGCCCTTCACGATCGCTTCATACGTCTTCACGCGGCCGACAACGTCGTCCGACTTCACGGTCAGCAGTTCCTGCAGGATGTGCGCCGCGCCATACGCTTCGAGCGCCCACACTTCCATCTCGCCGAAGCGCTGGCCGCCGAACTGCGCCTTACCACCCAGCGGCTGCTGCGTGATGAGCGAGTACGGGCCCGTGCTGCGGGCGTGGATCTTGTCCTCCACCAGGTGGATGAGCTTCAGCATGTAGATGTAGCCGACCGTCAGCGGCTGGTCGAACGCTTCGCCCGTCCGGCCGTCGATCAGCGTCGTCTTGCCGAACAGCGGCGGCGGGACGCGGGTGTCGTTGTAGACCTTCTGCGCTTCCGCTTCGAGGTCCTCAAGCGAGTGCACTCCATGCCGCAGCTGACTGGCGCCACGCGCTTTCCGCGAGTCGTTCAGCCAGATCTCCAGGCAAGCCCTCTTCGCGGCGCCCTCCTCTGCGGCCGTGAAGACAGGTCGCGGATCGTATCCGCGGTCTTCAAGCCACTTCATCGCGCGGTCGAGGTCGAAGCCCCGATCACGGGGGTCGATGTAGTACATGGCGCCCGATTCAACGGCCATCCACGCCCGCGCCAGCGAGTCGTCGATCGCGATGTCGCTCGCGCCGTCGAACACGGGGCTTACGGCTCGGAAGCCGAGCACGTTCGCCGCCCAGCCGAGGTGCGTTTCCAGCACCTGGCCGATGTTCATGCGGCTCGGCACGCCGATCGGGTTGAGGATGATGTCGATGGGCGTGCCGTCGGGCAGGTAGGGCATGTCTTCGCGCGGAAGAATCCGGCTGATCACGCCCTTGTTCCCGTGCCGGCCGGCCATCTTGTCGCCTTCGGAAAGCTTGCGCCGCTGAGCGATGCTCACCCGCACCAGCTTGTTCACGCCCGCCGGCAGCGACTCGTGGTCCTCTCGGCTAAACACGCGGACGTCGATCACCTTGCCGCGCTCGCCGTGCGGCACGCGCAGGCTCGTGTCCTTCACCTCGCGCGCCTTCTCACCGAAGATCGCGCGCAGCAGCTTCTCTTCCGCCGTCAGCTCGGTCTCGCCCTTTGGCGTGATCTTGCCGACGAGGATGTCGCCTTCGCGAACCTCGGCACCGATGCGGATGATGCCGTCTTCGTCGAGGTCGCTCAGGCTCTCTTCGCCGACGTTCGGAATGTCGCGGGTGATCTCTTCTGGCCCGAGCTTGGTGTCCCGCGCTTCCACTTCGTGCTTTTCGATGTGGATCGACGTGAACTTGTCCTCGCGGATCAGGTTCTGGCTGATGATGATGGCGTCCTCGTAGTTGTAGCCCTCCCAGCTCATGAACGCGCACAGCACGTTCTGGCCGAGAGCGAGGTCGCCCCCCTGCGTGCTCGAGCTGTCGACGAGCGGCTCGTCGCGCTCCACGCGCTGCCCGCGCACCACGAGCGGCCGCTGGTTCAGGCACGTTCCCTGGTTGGACCGCGTGAACTTCGTCAGCGGGTAGGTCCGCTCGCCGACATCGGGATCGTCGTAGCGGATCACGATCTTGTTTCCGCTCGCTTCGATTACCTCGCCGGGGCCGGCCGCCACCTTCACGTGGCCGCTGTCGACTGCCGTGCGGCGCTCCATGCCGGTGCCCACGAGCGGAATCTCGGGGCGCACGAGTGGAACAGCCTGGCGTTGCATGTTCGAGCCCATCAACGCGCGGTTCGCGTCGTCGTGCTCGAGGAAGGGGATCAGCGCCGTCGCGACCGACACCATCTGCTTCGGCGACACGTCGAGGAAGTCGATCTCCTCCGGGGTCACCATCTTGAAGTCGTCGTTCGTCCGCACTTCCACGCGGTCTTCGACGAAGTGGCCTTCACCATCGAGCACCGCGTTGGCCTGCCCGACGATGTACTTGTCTTCCATGTCGGCCGTCAGGTACGCGATGTCGTTCGTCACGATTGGCCGGATGCGCACCGAAGCGCCGATGTCCTTGATGCGCTTGGCGGTGGCCTCGGTGACGGTGTCGCCTTCGCTGGCAACGGTCTTGCCGTTGTCGTCAACGACGTCTGCCCCGAGCGTCTGCCCGATGAGGTTCGCAGCGTCTGGCGACAGTTCTCGCACGACACGTCGATACGGAGTCTCGATGAATCCGAAATCGTTCAGCCGGCCATACGTCGCCAACGAGCCGATGAGGCCGATGTTCGGCCCTTCAGGCGTCTCGATCGGGCAGATGCGGCCGTAGTGGCTGTGGTGCACGTCGCGCACGTCGAATCCGGCCCGATCTCGCGAGAGACCGCCGGGCCCGAGCGCACTCAGGCGTCGCTTATGCGTCAGCTCCGCCAGCGGGTTCGTCTGGTCCATGAACTGCGAGAGCTGGCTGCCGCCGAAGAATTCCTTCATCGCAGCCACCACCGGCCGGATATTGATCAACGCGCTCGGCGTCGCCTCTTCCGGGTCCGTGATCGTCATGCGCTCGCGCACCACGCGCTCCATGCGGAGCAGGCCTACGCGGAACTGCTGCTGGATCAGCTCTCCCACGGCACGCACGCGCCGGTTGCCAAGGTGGTCGATGTCGTCGGCGTGGCCGCGGCCGTCTGTGCCACCCTGGCCGTTGTTCATCCGGATTTGCTCGCGAATGATGTCGATCAGATCCCGCTGTCGCAGCCACCGCTGGCTCACGTCCTCGGGCATCGAAAGCCGCCGGTTCAGCTTGTGCCGCCCCACGCGACCAAGGTCGTACCGGCGCGCCAGGAAGAACAGCGTATTGAGGAGGTTCCGGGCGTTGTCGTGCGTTGGCGGGTCGCCCGGGCGAATCTTGCGGTAGAACTCCAGCAGCGCCTCGTGCTTGTTGCTGACGCGCGGCTCTTTCGGCTCCTTGCTGATCGTGTTCGCGATGTACTGGTAGATGTCGTTCGTGTCGACGTCTTCGAACATCGCCAGCAGCCGCTCGTCGGTGCCGAGTTCGCTCTCGAGCTCGCGCAGCGCCGAATCGCGTGCCTTGTCCTCGGTCGCGCCGAAGAACTTGGCGAAGCGCGGGTTGTCGTGGTCGCCCGGGAGGAGGCCGGGCACGTCGATCGCCCGGATCAGCGTCGTGACCGTGATCTTGCGCTTGCGGTCGACCTTCACGTACAGCACGGCCCGGTTCGAAGTCTCGAACTCCAGCCATGCGCCGCGGTTCGGGATGAGCTTGGCGTAGGTGAGCCGGCGGCCGCTCGCCGGGTCGGTCTCGTTCGTGTAATACACGCCAGGCGAACGCACGAGCTGGCTCACGACGACGCGCTCGGCGCCGTTAATGATGAACGTGCCGCGGTCCGTCATCAGGGGGAAATCGCCGAAGAAGAGCCGCTGCTCCTTGATCTCGCCCGATTCCTTGATCCGAAGCTCTACGTCGACGAACAGCGGCGCGGCGTACGTCATGTCGCGCTCGCGGCACTCCTCCATTGAGTGCTTGGGCTCTCGGAACTCGTACTCGCCGAAAACGAGGTCCATCTTCGAGCCGGTGAAGTCCTGGATCGGAGAAATTTCGCTCAAAAGCTCCCGAAGCCCGTCGCGCTTGAACCAATCAAAGCTGTCGAGCTGGATCTTGATGAGACTGGGGATTTCGAGGACGTTCGGGATCTGGCCGTACGTTTGGATTTCGAGAGGGACAAAGTTTCCCGCTCGCACCACGTCACGCGTAGTGGTCATCCTGTGGCAACTCCTTCAGGACTTGTGGGCGAATTGTGCAAATAGGTGTTGAACGGACCGATGGGGGAAAACGCTGGGCATAGCGAGCCGAATACAAAGGTACACCGCAAGCACCCCGCTCGTCAACGCCCACAGATTCAGACAGCGGAAAGATGCACCCCGCGGCCCCTTCGGGTCACGGTGTGCATCCTCGCCTCGTCGGCCGCTCTAGCTGACCGTTGATGGCTCCAAGACGAGCTCCGTGCTGATCGACAGCCCGGACTCGCCGTCGTAGTCCACCACTACCTTGTCCCCGCTGCCGAACGACCCCGAAAGGAGCATCTCGCTCAGGCGGTCTTCGATGTTGTCCTGGATGACGCGGCGCAGCGGCCGTGCCCCAAACACCTGGTCGTAGCCCTTCTCGCCGAGCCAGTCTTTCGCCGGCAGCGTCACTTCGATGGTGATGCCCTTCAAAGCCAGCTGCTTCTCCACTTTCACCAGCTCCAGGTCGACGATCTTGCGGATGTCTTCCTTGCTCAGCGAGCGGAACACGACCGTGCTGTCCACGCGGTTCAGGAACTCCGGCTTGAAGACGTTCTTCAACTCCGAGAGCACCTTCTCCTTCATTCGCGAGTAGCGGTCCTCCGCCGTCTTCACGTCGTCGGTCGCCGTCGAGAACCCGAGGCCCGAGTCCTTCTTGATCAGGTCCGAGCCGACGTTCGACGTCATGATGATGACCGTGTTTCGGAAGTCGACCTTGCGACCCTTGGCGTCCGCCAGCCGGCCCTCGTCGAAGATCTGCAGAAGCAGGTTGAACACTTCTGGGTGTGCCTTCTCGATCTCGTCGAGCAGGATGAGGCAGTACGACTTGCGCCGCACCGTGTCCGTCAGCTGCCCACCGTCGTCGTAGCCGACGTATCCCGGAGGGGCGCCGACCAGTCGCGAAACCGTGTGCTTCTCGCTGAACTCGCTCATGTCGAGCTTAATCATGTTGTCCTGCGAGTCGAACATGAACTCGGCCAGCGCACGCGCCAGCTCCGTCTTGCCCACGCCCGTGGGGCCGCAGAACAGGAACACGCCAATCGGCCGCCGCGGGTCTTTGAGCCCGGCGCGTGCGCGTCGCACGGCCCGCGCGACGCTTTCCACAGCTTCGTCCTGCCCGATGACCCGTCCCTTGATGGACGACTCCATCTTGAGCAGCCGGGCGCTCTCCTCGCTCGCGATGCGCGACACGGGAATCCCTGTCCACATCGAAACGACTTCCGAGATGTCCTCGTCGGTGACGACGGGGGTGGCAATGCCCTCCTCGCCTTCTTCCCACTCGCCCATCTCGCTGATCTTCTCTTGCAGCTTCAGTTCGCGGTCCCGCAATTCGGCGGCGTACTCGTACTGCTGAGCGGTGATCGCTTGTTCCTTCTCGCGCTTCAGGCTCTCGAGGCCCTTCATCGCTTCCTTCAGCGAAGGCGGTGTCGCCGCCCGCCGGATGCGGACGCGGCTCGACGCCTCGTCGATCAGGTCGATCGCCTTGTCCGGCAGGAACCGGTCGATCACATAGCGTGCCGAGAGCTCCGCCGCGGCGCTCAACGCCGCGTCGCTGATCTTCAGCTTGTGGTGCTCCTCGTACCGCGGACGGATCCCCTTCAGGATCTCCACGGTCTCTTCCACCGAAGGCTGCTCGACGATGATCGGCTGGAAGCGCCGTTCCAACGCCGCGTCGCGTTCGATGTGCTTGCGGTACTCGTCCAGCGTGGTCGCGCCAATGCACTGCAGCTCGCCGCGCGCCAGGGACGGCTTGAGGATGTTCGCCGCGTCGACGGCGCCTTCTGCCGCGCCGGCGCCCACGAGCATGTGCAACTCGTCCACGAAGAGGATGCAGTTCCCCGCACCCTTGATCTCCTCGATCACCTTCTTCAGGCGCTCCTCAAACTCGCCGCGATACTTCGTCCCAGCGACGAGCGATCCGATGTCGAGCGTGAGCAGCCGCTTGCCCTGGAGCGTGTCTGGCACGTCGCCGCTCACGATCCGCTGCGCCAGCAGTTCGGCGATGGCCGTCTTGCCGACGCCCGGCTCGCCGATCAGCACCGGGTTGTTCTTCGTCCGGCGCGACAGGATCTGGACGACGCGCTCCAGTTCGTTGGAGCGGCCGATGACGGGATCGAGCTGTCCGTTCCGGGCCGCCTGCGTGAGGTCGATGCCCAGCTGGTCGACCGTCGGGGTCCGCGTCGCCTGCCGCGCGCCGGCGGCCGCAGCCTGTGGCGCCGACTGGCTCAGGATGCGCGTCGTCTCGGCGCGAACTCGCTCCAGGTTGACGCCCAGGCTCTCGAGCACGCCCGCGGCGATGCCTTCGCCCTCGCGCACCAGCCCGAGCAGCAGGTGCTCCGTGCCGATGTAGCTGTGGTTCAGCCGCCGCGCTTCGTCGACTGCCAGCTCGATGACCTTCTTCGCGCGCGGCGTCAGGCCGATCTCGCCAAGGACGGTGCGGTCGCCGCGGCCGATGATGAACTCAACCGCCGACCGGACCTTGTTCAGCTCCACCCCGAGGTTCGCGAGAACCTTCGCCGCGACGCCGTCGCCTTCGCGTACCAGGCCGAGCAGGATGTGTTCCGTGCCGATGTAGTTGTGGTTGAAGCGGTGCGCTTCTTCCTGCGCGAGTGTGAGCACCCGCCTTGCTCGCTCCGTGAACTTATCGAATCTATCGGCCATTTCTTGCTCCAGCCCCTCTGGTTACGCCCAGGGAACGACTACGTGCCACCAGCAGTAGCATCCTCCTCCTTGGAGGGTGCCGCGTCTTCATCCACAGGGACAGAGACTGCGACGGTGTTACTACTATCATCCAACGCCACACCTGTTGGTGTCGCCTCGGTAGACTCCTGAGATACCGGCTCGGGATTACTCGGTTCCGCTGCCACAGCCGCCTCGGTCGCCGCCGTTGCGGCGGGTGCCTCGGCTTCCGTGGCAACTACCGCCACTGCTTCAGGCTCAGCGCTCGCCACGGATGCCTCGGGCTCCGCTGTTTCGGCAGGTGCCTCGGCCTCCATCGCAGCTACCGCCGCGGGTTCGGGCGTCGGCGCAGGGGTCTCGGCCACCACCTCGTCGGCAGTCGTGAAGCCATTGCCTTCCGCATTTTCGAGTGCCTGCGCGAACGCGTGCGCGAACGCCGATACCGGCTCCGGGTCACGCGACACCGCACGTTCGATCGCCTCCTGTGCCGTCCGTGGCTCCGACCGGGGCGCGGCCACTGCCGACGCATCCCGTTCCGGAAGCCCGAACTGCTCGCGAACGTCGTCCGGGTAATCAATCACAACCCCGTCGTGATTGAACACGAAGCCCATCGCTTCGGCGTCGTTGCGCGCCTGCCGAAGGCTCAGTCCCAGCCGGTGCCGGTCCTTCTCGATCCGCACCAGCTTCACCGGCACGACGTCGCCTTCTTTGACCACGTCCTTCGGGTGCTGGATGCGGCGGTTCGAAAGCTCCGAGATGTGGATCAGGCCCTCGACCGGCCCATCGAGCCGGACGAACGCCCCGAACGCCATCAACTTCGTCACCCGGCCGATCAGGATCTGCCCGATGACGAAGCGGTTGACCGTGCTGTCCCACTTCTCCGGCTGTGCCCGCTTCAGGCTCAGCGAGATCTTCTTCGTCTCACGGTCGACCTTGAGGATGTAGGCCTGCACCTCGTCGCCGACGTTGTACAGGTCCTTCGCCTTCTTGCCCCGCTCCCACGTGAGTTCCGTCATGTGCGCGAGGCCGTCGGCCCCGCCCAGGTCCACGAACACACCGAAGTCGGTAATCGACGAGACGTGCCCGGTGCGAATCGTTCCCTCCTCGAGGTCGTCGAGGATGCGGTCCTTCTGTTCCTTGCGGATATCCGCCATCGCCGCGCGCTCCGAGAGGATCACGCGGTTCCGCTTGCGGTTGAGCTCAATCACTTTCAGCCGCACGGACTTGCCGACCAGGCTCGCGAGCGCGTTGCCCGCATCCGGATCGTCCCGCCGCACGCTGTCCACCTGCGAAAGCGGCACGAACGCATTCACGCCGTCGACATTCACGAGAATGCCGCCGCGGTTGTGGCCCGTTACCTGCGCGTCGAAGATCTCGCCCGATTCGTGGCGCTCCGCGAGCGTGTCCCAGCCTTCTTCTCCCCGCGCCCGGTCGAGCGACACGATCGCGTGCCCTTCCGAGGACGACGGCTGGAGGACCATCACCTTGACGGTGTCGCCGGCCTTCAGCCGCGCTGCGCCGTCGACGCCGAGGCTCAGCATCTCTCCTTGCGGAATGACTGCCTCGGTCTTCGTTCCAACGTCAACGATCAGGCCGTCGGGCGAGGCGCCCATGACCATCCCCTCGACGATTTCGCCGCGGCGGAGATGACTCGGTTGTGCCGCTTCCGAATCGAGGAGCGCCCCCATATCCATTTCCATGTCGGCTGGTTGGGGGGTTGGTTGGGCGGTATCAGTTGACAAGTTGGGCTCCGTCTGGGGGCAGGATCCCCGCTAAAGGGAATGGCCCGGTTCATGGGATGGGTGCTGCGAGTTCGATTGTAGCAGCGGCCGATCATTGTGTGAAACGCGACGGCCTCTTCCGAGACCGCCTGTCACAACGCCGAAACGCCCCGATCGAACGAGAGAACAACGCGCGGGCCGGCCCCGTAGTTACTCGGAACCTGCCTTCTATGCGTCTCTTTACGGACAAAAAAACCGCCGTCTCGGCGGTTTGTTCGTATGACCGGCGGCGGCCTATTTTCCCACCCAGTTGCCCGGGCAGTATCGTCAGCGCTGAGGCGTTTCACTTCCGTGTTCGGGATGGGAACGGGTGGGACCACCTCGCTCTAGCCACCAGAACTCATAGTATGCCAGCCGCCTCCCCGTCTGCGCAAGCCACTTTACGCCGTCGTGTTCACCCCGATCGCCTTCCCGATCGCGAACGTGATCACCGCCGCGGCCAGCCCGAACAGCAGCATGCGCGTCCCGCTGAACAGCACGCTTCGGCCCGTGAACAGCGTCGTCACCGCCCCCGACGTGAACAACCCCACTCCGGCCAACAGCCCGCTCAATACCACCGCCGTCGTTCCGCCCACGAAGAACCACGGCAGCACCGGCAGGATCGATCCGATGGCGAACAACACGAATGATGTCGAGCCCGCGATCCATGGGTTGCCCACTTCGTCGGCCGACATGCCCAGCTCTTCGCGCGCGAGCGTGTCCAGCGCCGTCTTCGGGTCCGAGATGATGCGCGCCGCCGCCGACCGCGCCTCCTCTTCCGTGAACCCCTTCGCCTGGTAGATGAGCGTCAGCTCCGCCTCCTCTTCCTCCGGCATCGCCTCCAGTTCTTCGCGCTCCACGTCGAGTTGTCGTTCGAACGATTCCGCGCTGCTGCGCACGCTCAGCCACTCGCCCAGCGCCATCGAAAACGAACCCGCCAGTAGCCCGCCTACGCCGGCCAACTGCACAAACGACCGCCCCGGATTCGCCCCCGCAACGCCCATCACCAGGCTCACCGACGTCATCAGCCCGTCGTTCACCCCCAGCACTGCCGCCCTCAGCGCGTTGCCCGTACCGCCCCGGTGCCGTCCCTCAATGCGCGCGATATTTGGCACTTCGCGGGTCGGGCCCCCGTGCCGCGAAATCTCCCGGAAAATGCGTGCGTGCGACCGCTCGTCCGCGGGCAGGTTGTGCTCGATCGCCTCCGGCTGGTTGTCGTACATGGCCGTCGCGGCCATCTCCATCCGCGTCACGATGGGCGCCACCAGCTGCGTGCCGAATCGCCGCGCGAGCCAGCCGAGCGTCCGCACCCGCAACGAAGGGCCCCCGGTCGGGAGCTCGCCGCCCACCTCCCGCAGCTTGTTCGCCCACAGGGCCAGGTGCCGGTCTTCGCTCACCGCCAGTCGTGCGTACAGGTCCTTCAGGTGCGGGTCGCGCTCTGCCTCAGCCAGCAGCCGATACAGCGCCGCCCCATCCACCTCGTCCTTGTAGTTCGAACGAAATCGCCGGATGTCGTCCGGCGATGCGCTCGTCTTGGGCGGTGTCTGAGCCATCGGCACAGTCTACGTTCCCGCCCGCATGCCCGGCGCTTCGCTGCGCTAACGCCCCGGATTAGGAGATGCGAAGCCGCCGGCCGCTCGTGCGCCTTACCGCAATTTGTGTCTATTATTCGCCCGCGCCTCGGCGAACAGATGCCACGTTCCACACGGAGTTCCGATGCTCGACTACCTGCCCTTCCTTATTAGCACCAACAGTTTTGGCGTCATCGCGCTCCTGATCTTTCTGGGCTCGAGCCTCATTTTCATGATCCCCGTCTTCGCCACCCGCGGGACAACACAGCTCCTCTGGTTCGGCCTCATCGGCTTCGTGCTCACCGTCGAAGCCGCCGGCCTCGTGACCCTCACGGTCCTCGTGAACAACGGCACGCTCTGGTCCTAGCACCAGGCCGCCCCGGCCGTCGTCTCCTTCCGCAGGGCCGGTCGCTACACTGGTCCGCAGGTAACAACGTGTGAAACTCTCCCTCAACTGGCTCCGTGATTTCGTCGACGTCGACATCCCCCCGGCAGAGCTCGCCCGCCGCCTGATCGACGCCACCGCCGAAGTCGAGTCCTGGGAAACCATCGGCGCGAACTGGGACCCCGCACGCATCCGCGTCGCCGAAGTCCTCGCCGTCGAGCCGCATCCCAACGCCGACCGGCTGCGCCTCGCCACCGTCGATACCGGAGCCGGCCACCAGCAGGTAGTCTGCGGCGCGCCGAACCTCGCCGTCGGCCAGAAGGTCGCATTTGCCACCGAGGGCGCCTCGCTCTTCGACGGCCACACTGGCGAGCAAACGAAGCTCAAGCTGCGGCCCATCCGTGGCGTCGATTCGGCCGGCATGGTGCTCAGCGAGAAGGAGCTCGGCCTTAGCGACGACCACGAAGGCATCCTCGTCCTTTCCCCGGACGCGCTCCCGGGCCGTCCCCTCGTCGAGCAGCTCGGAGACGTCGTCTTCGATATCTCCACCTGGGCGAACCGCGCCGACCTCCTCGGCGTGCTCGGCTTCGCCCGCGAGGTGTCGGCGCTCACCGGCGCCCCGCTCCGCGAGCCGGACCGCTCGTACGTCCCCGGCGCGTCGCGCGTCGAAGACCTCGTGCAGGTGACCATCGAGGACCCGGACCTCTGCCGCCGCTTCACCGCATCCGTGATCGAAAACGTCACGATCGCCCCCTCGCCCGAATGGATGCAGGAGCGGCTCACGCGCCTCGGCATGCGCCCCATCAACAACGTCGTCGACATCACCAACTACGTGATGCTCGAGACCGGCCAGCCCCTCCACGCTTTCGACTACGACCTCGTCCGCGAACATCGCATCGTCGCTCGCAGGGCGAAGCAGGGCGAGCATCTCACGACTCTCGATGACGTCGATCGCACCCTCGACGGTGAAATGCTCGTCATCTGCGATGGCGGCGGGCCTGTCGGAGTCGCCGGCGTCATGGGCGGCGGCAACAGCGAAGTCAACGCCGGCACGAAGCGCGTTCTCCTGGAGGTCGCGAACTTCCGCGCCGGCTCGATCCGCCGCACCTCGACACACCTCAAGCTGCGCACCGAGGCCTCGCTCCGCTTCGAAAAGGGCATCGGTCCAGAGATGGCCGAGTACGCCCAACACCGCGCCCTCCATCTCTTCGAGCAGTTGACCGGCGGCACGGTCGCGGCCGGGATCATCGACGTCTATCCCGGCCGCCAGCCACGCCCCACGATCGTCCTGCCGGCCGCCCGCATCGAGCAGGTGCTCGGCATCGCGATCCCCGCAACGGACGTCTCCCGCATCCTCACGAGCCTTGGCTTCACCTGCCAGGTCCGCGGCGACGCCTACGACGTCGAACCCCCCGACTGGCGGCCCGACGTCGTCATCCCCGACGACGTCATCGAGGACATCGGGCGCATCTACGGCTACGACGCCCTCCCCGCGACCATGCTCCGCGGCAGCCTCCCGGAGCCGGAGCCGCGCCCGCTCGAAGATCTCCGCGAACGCGTCCGCGACACCGTCGTGGGCCTCGGCTTCGACGAGATCATCACCTACACGCTCACCGATGCCGCCCACCTCGAACGCGTCGTCGAGCCGGGCGATCCGGTGCGCGGGTCACCGCTCACCGTCCTCAACCCCGTTGCCGCGCAGCACGTCGCCCTCCGCACGACGCTTCGCGCCGGCCTCCTCGAGACCTACGCCGCCAACCGCCGCCACGACGACACCGCCATCCGCCTCGCCGAGATCGGCTTCGAATACCTCCCGGTCGAAGCCGACCTCCCACACGAACGTCCGGTCCTCTGCGCCATCGCCGGCGGCCCCCGGGAGACACGCTGGAACCGTCCCGGCCCCGAGCGTCTCGACTTCCTCGACGCCAAGGGCGCTCTCGAAGCGCTCCTCGCCGCCCTCGGAGTGGACGCCGCCTTCGCCGCCACCACTGGCTTCGCCATGCTCACCGGTCACGCCGCCGCCGTCCGCGCCCGCGGCCAGGACATCGGCGTGATCTTCCAGGTCCACCCCGACACCGCCGCCTCGTTCGACATCGACGAGCCGGTCTTCATGTTCGAGCTCTGGCTCGAGCCGCTGCTCGCCGCCATCCCGGAGCGGCCGGTTTACACACCGCCCTCGCGCTTCCCCGAAGTGCGCCAGGACATCGCTCTCGTCGTCGACGACGCGCTCACTGCCGGCCGCATCCTCGAGCTCATCCGCAACCATCGCGCCAATACCATCCGCCTCGCCGCCGACGTCTTCGACGAGTACCGCGGCGCCGGTGTGCCGCCCGGCAAGAAGTCGCTGGCTATTCGCCTGCGCTACCAGGCCGCCGATCGCACCCTCACTGACGACGACGTGGCCCGTGTCCAGGGCGGCCTCCTCAAGCGCCTTGAGAAGGAACTCGGCGCCACGCTCCGCGGCGCATAGCCCGTCCCTCCCCTCGCGGTTCGCGTTGTAAGCCCCGCACTGTCGCCTCTCGTGCCGTGGCGCTACGCTGCCGCACATGACCACCGAGGCCGCTCCTACCCACACCGAACTCGTCGTCGGCAACTTCAATCGCATCCTCGAACCCGACTCTGACTGGGCCATCGGCGCCTTCGCCCTGCCCGACGGCTCCACCTGGGAGTACCGCGAGCCCAACGCCGTCGTCCTCGTCCGCAACGGCTGGCTCCAGGTTTCCGCCGTCCCCTACACGCGCTTCAACGATCGCGTTCAGATCCTCGACAACGCCAAGCACATGTACTTCTCGAAGCGGCGCTTCGAAGTGCCGCCCGGCGGCCGCATCACCTTCGAAATCCAGGTCGCCGCTCGCACCGTCGGTACCCAGCCCGGCAACCTCTACGACGGCTACGTCTCCTGGAACCTCCTCGATTTCACCACCGGTTGGGCGCTCGACTTCTTCACCGGCGGCGACACCATCGCCACCGTCTATGGCCGCCTGCCCTTCCCCGGCTCCGCCCTTCCCGAAACCGGTGAAGCCCGCGCCTTCTGCATCTTCAACGAGCTCGCGCGAGACGCCCACCGCGCAGGGCCAGCCCCATGCTTACCGCATCACCTACGACCAGGGTGCCGACACGGTCGAATTCGAAGCCGACGGCAAGGTCGTCGACCGCTACGACCACGTCCCGGACAAGATCACCGGCTTCATCGCCGCCCTCGGCCTCATGTCCGAGATCGACCAGGTCGACGGCAAGTCCGTCAGCGTCCACGGCCAGGGCGTCATCGGCCGCTGGAGCCCCATGCGGGTCACCACCGACGGCTGACCTCGATCCGCGCGTTGGCCTTTGCTCAATCTGCGTGAACGCCGCGCCGCGTCCCCAGCGGTCGCGGCGCGACCTTCTGGCTCTGCGAGCTCTCGAAGACAGACCCCCGCTTCCGCAAGTACCCGCCGCTCCCGGTCGTTCGCTGTGACGGCTTCACCGCCCGCGAGCATCCGCCCGACACTACCGACTGAGCGTCCCCGCCACCTCCGCAACCCGCCGCCCGAGCGCCCTCGCCTGCGCCCGGTCTTCGTCCGTCACCGCGCCGTGCGCCGTCGCCCCGTAGTACGACCCCGAGCGCCGCATCGTCTCGGTCCACGGCAGGCCAACGATGACCATCCCATGCGCGAACAGCAGGTGCAGCACCTGCAACAACGTCGCCTCGATCCCGCCCGAGCGCGAATAGCCGCCGCTAAAGGCCGCGCCCACCTTCCCCGCCAGCTCCCCCGACTCCCACAGGTCGCCCGAGTAGTCGAACCACTCCTTCAGCTTCCCCGTGATCCCGCTCCAGTTCGGCGAACCCACGATCATCCCGTCCGCTGCGAGCATGTCCTCGGGCACCGCATCCTCCACGCGCTTCCGGATGCACTCCCCGCCGCCCGCAAGGATCCCCTCCGCCACGCTGTCCGCCAGTTGCTCCGTCAGGCCTCCCCGGCTGTCGTAGAGGAGAAGGATTCGAGCCACGATTCGGCCTCCCGTTCCAAAACGGCGACAACGTCGCCGAACGTCTCGAAAGCGTAGACGCGCCCGCCCGCACCACTCAACGCCGTCGAGAGCTCTCCCGTCGCGAACACCGCGTCGGCAGATGCCACCGCCGTCACTGCCCCCGCGTCCGCTCCTGCGTACACCACGAAGTCCCCCGCCTGGTGTGACGCCGAGACGTACGACGCCTTGAACCCGTCCTGCACCTCCAGCCCTCGCGGGCTCAGATACGTCACACGCCAGCGGTAGTCGAACCGCGCCCGGCCCGCATGACGCGCAACCCGGTCCGCACCGAGAATCCCCAGTACAGCCTCCACGCAAAACTCAAAGCCGTCGCTCAGGATGACCGCCGCCCAGCCGTTCCAGGCCGCCCAGTCCAGCACGTCAAGCAGACCCGGCCGCACCACGGCCACTTCGCGGGCGTACGCCGCGAGTGCGTCGAGTGGCGCCTCGACCAGATCCAGCGCAGCCTGGTGATACTGCTCCACGCTCTTCTTCCCCGCCACGAACGCGTCGCGCTCACGCTCCCAGCCGGCCGCCGCGAACCGCTCGAAGATTGCCTCCGGGAGATTGTTCCGAACGATCGCCCCGTCGAAGTCGATGTACATCACGTTCGCCACTCCGCCACGATACCAATCCCTCGTCGCTGCCGTGTGCCGCACACTGTCGGGATGAACCTCGACCGGGCTCGCTATCTCGTCTCGGGCGTCGGTCGAGAGGCCCTCGCATCCCTCCCGCCAGCGTGGGGCGAGCTCGACCCCAACAGCCTCGCCTCCCGCCTGCGCGCCGACTTCGAGCCGGCCCACGCCTCCGCTCTCGCCGAACAGCTCACGCTTCACGCCAAAGCGTCCGCGCGCTTCGGAGAGCCGCCGCTTTCCCTCCTCACCGCGGAAGGGCTCGAGATGACGACCCACCCACAGGTGGCCCGCCGCCGCGCGAAGCGCCTCGCGTCCCTGGGCGCGCCGGTGCTCGACCTCACTTGCGGGCTCGGCGGCGACCTGTCGGCCTGCGCTGCCCTCGGCATTGCTGCCGCCGGCGTCGAACGCGACCCAATCGTCGCGCTCCTCGCAGCGAACAACGTCGCACCCGTGCCAATCGTCCGGGCCGACGCCGCCCACGCGCCGTTTCTGCTCAGCCGCCACGCCCTGATCCTCGATCCCTCTCGTCGCTCCGCAGCCACGCGACGGTTCGATCCCGTCAGCCTTCTCCCCGGACTGGGACACCTCGTTGGCCCTGCTGCAGAGCGCCCACGCCGGCGTCCTGAAAACCGCCCCGGGCATCGACCATCGCCACATCCCGACCTGGGCTGAGGCCGAGTTCGTCCAGCTCGGCCGCTCCATGCGCGAAGCCGCCCTCTGGGCGGGGCAAGGAACGCAGCCCGGCCTTCGCCGCGCCGTCCTCCTTCCCGCAGACATCGCCATCGATTCTTCCGAACGCGAAGCGGACCCGCAGCCGAGTCCCGCCCGCAACCATCCTCTTCGACCCGGAGTCGTGCGTGACGCGCGCAGGCGTCGTCCGCCAGCTCGCCGCACACCTCGGCGCTCGGCTGCTCGACCCGAACGTCGCCTACCTCACCGCCGACGAGCCAGCGTTCCACCCGATGTCGGCCGCCTTCGAAGTCCTCGACGTCATCCCCTTCTCCATCGCGCGCCTGAAACAGCGTCTACGCGAGAAGGGCTGGAGCCCCCGCGAGATCCGGCGCCGGGCCTTCCCGGTCGAGCCTGACGAGCTCCGCCGCCTCCTCGGCCACATCGACGGCGACCCCGTGACTGTCGTTCTCACCACCCTGGACGGCCGACGAACAGCCTTCGTCGCCCGGCGGCTTTTCCCTCCCGCGAACCTCCCTCAAGAAACTGCTGAGGTCGCTAGACAATAAATGCGACGGTTTGTTAGAGTCGCAACTGCCTAAGCAGTTCAGCCTTTGGCCCACGTCCGTGGACCGTCTGGGGAGGGGCAATGCCCGCGATCACGCCGTTCGACAACTATCTCGATCTGGTCGAGGCAGCCCGCGAGCTCGCCATCCATCCCCAGAGCCTTCGCCGTCTCATCAAGCAGAAGAAGATCCCCGCAACGCTTTTCGCCGGCAAATACCTCATCGAGCGCGACAAGCTCGAGATGTTCAAGAGCAACTACGACCCCCGTCCCGGCCGCAAGCCGATCCGCCGCCTGCTCTAATCTCGCCCGCTCGACCAGGATCCGCCGATAGCCGCCTCAGAACTGCCGCAGGAACCGCAGGTCGTTCTGGTAGAAGTGGCGGATATCCTCGATCCCCCAGCGCAAGAGCGCCACGCGTTCCACGCCCAGGCCGAACGCGAATCCGGTGTACCGGCTCGAGTCGTAGCCCGCGTTCTCGATGATCTCCGGGTGCACCATGCCCGCGCCAAGGATCTCGATCCAGCCCGTGCCATGACACGTGTGGCAATCCGCCCCCGAGCCGCGGCAGATGAAGCAGTCCATCGCCATCTCCACGCCCGGCTCCACGAACGGGAAATAACTGTGGTGGAAGATGATCTTCCGGTCGCTCCCGAACAGGCTGCGGGCGAATTCGTAGAGCACGCCCTTCAGGTCCGTCATCCGCACGCCCTCGTCCACCGCGAGCCCCTCGATCTGCGTCAGCATCCACTCGTGCGTCGCATCCGTTGCTTCCTGCCGGTAGCACTTCCCGGGCACGACCACTCTCACGGGCGGTTCCGGCGTCCGCTCCATCACCCGCGCCTGGTTCGGCGACGTGTGCGTCCGCAACAGCATCTTGCGCTCGCCATCCACGAGCTGGTTCACCCAGATGGTGTCCCACATGTCTCGCGCCGGGTGGTCCTCAGGGATGCGCATCGCATCGAAGTTGTACTTGCTCCACTCGACCTCCGGTCCCTCCGCCACCCGGAACCCCATGTCCGTGAACGCCTTGATGCAGTCCCGCATCGTCTGCGTCACCGGGTGCAGCCGCCCGAGCGGCTGGGGCCGGCCCGGCAGCGTGACGTCGATTGCATCGCGCGTGGTCAGCGCCTCGAGCTCAGCCTTCCGCCGCTCCTCATTGCGGAGCTCGAAGGCGGCCGTGAGCTCCTGCTTGAGCGCGTTTACCGCTGCTCCGTACGCCGCGCGTTCTTCCTTCGGCAGCTCCTGGATCTTTCCCACCAGCGCCTGGATGCGGCCACCCTGCCGGCCAATCCACGCGACGCGCCACGCCTCCAGCGCCGCCTCGTCGGCCGCGGACGCCAACGCTGCCAGCGCCTCCTGCCGTAGTTCTTCCATCGCACTCACCGCTGCGGTCATCGTCCAACGAGTATAGCGTCCGGCCCTCCTACGGTCGGCGAGGCTTGGCCCACCGTCCCCGCTGCCGCCAAAGCCACATCAACCGGTAATGACTCCGTAACCGCTTCGGGCCGCCCGCTACGTACTATCTGGATGTGAATCTCACATTCCGCCCGCGATTCCCCTTGCGGGCGCCCGCTAAGATCAGCGCATGCCTGTTCCTCTTCGTCGCTGCAATGTTCGCTGCCTGCGGCGGCAGCCACCCCGCATCCCCGGCCGGCACACCCTTGGCTAAGTCCACCGGTTCGTCGTCCGCGACGCCCACCTCCTGGGCCGGCACCGATCCCGCTCCCGCGTTCCCCGGCGGGCTCACCTGGTTCAACGTCAAGCAGCCCCTCGCCCTCGACCAGCTCAAGGGCAAGGTCGTCCTCCTGGACTTTTGGACCCTCGGCTGCATCAATTGCCAGCAGATCATCCCCGATCTCTCGCACCTCGAATCCGACTTCGGCGACGCCCTCGTCGTCATCGGCGTCCACTCCGGCAAGTACTCCACAGAGCACGACGACCAGAGCATCCGCGACGCTATTCAGAAGTACGGCCTCCATCATCCCGTCGTGAACGACCCCGACTTCACCTTCTGGAACGCCTACGGCGCCAATGCATGGCCGACCCTCGTCCTCATCGACCCTGCCGGCAACCTCGTCGGCGGCCATGCCGGCGAGGGCGTCTACGACCTCTTCGCACCGATCGTCTCGTCCCTCGTCAACGAATTCGACGCCAAACAACAGATCGACCGCACGCCCATACCCCTCGCTCTCGAATCGGACACCGTCACCAGCACCGTGCTCTCCTACCCCGGCAAAGTGCTGGCCGACGCCCAGGGCGGCCGCCTCTTCATCGCGGATTCCACCCACAACCGCATCCTCGTGTCCGACATGAACGGCCGGCTCCTCCAGGCAATCGGTAGCGGCAAGGCCGGCTTCGAAGACGGACACGCCGACGAAGCGGCCTTCCGTCAGCCCCAGGGCCTCGCCCTCTCCCCCGACGGCAAAACGCTCTACGTGGCCGACACGCGCAACCACGCCGTCCGCTCGGTCGCCCTCGCGACCGGCGACGTCACCACGATCGCCGGGACGGGCACCCAGCTCGACAGCCTCCCCTCGAGCGGCGTCGCCGCCAACAAGACGGCGCTCTCCTCGCCGTGGGACCTCGTCCAGGTCGGCAACACGCTCTTCATCACCATGGCGGGCGTCCACCAGATCTGGGCGATGGACCTCGGCACTGGCACCATTCGCGTCTTCGCGGGCACCAGCCGCGAGGGCATCGACGATGGCAATCGCCTCACGGCGGCAACGCTCGCCCAGCCCAGCGGCATCACCACCGACGGCAAGAACCTCTACTGGGTCGACCCGGAGTCGAGTTCCGTCCGCGAGATTGCCGTCGATGGCAGCGGTGACGTCCAGACCATCGTCGGCACCGGCCTCTTCGACTACGGCGACAAGGACGGCCAGGGAAAGTCCGCGAAGCTCCAGCATCCCCAGGGCATTGCGCTCGCTGGCAACACCCTCTACGTGGCCGATACCTACAACCACCAGCTCCGCACGGTCGACCTCGTCAGCCACAACGTCGCCACCGCCGCCGGCACGGGCCAGCGCGGCTGGGCCGACGGCCCCGGCGCCGACGCCATGTTCGATGAGCCCGGCGGCTTGAGCTATGCAAACGGCAAGATCTACCTCGCAGACACGAATAACGGCCTCGTCCGCGTCCTCGACGTTGCCACCCACGCGGTCTCCACTCTCACGCTCAGCAACCTCTCCGTCGCCACTACGACAACGCCCGGGAACGTCGCCAAGCAATCCATCGACGCCCAAACCGTCGCACCCTCTGCCACCACGCTCCGCCTCACCGTGACCGCGCCGGCCGGCTACCACCTCAACAGCCTCGCGCCATCCGCCCTGTCGCTGGCCGCCTCCGACGCCTCCGTCCTCCAGCTCGGCCAGACCACCCTCCAGTGGTCTACCGACGAGGCAAGCGTGTCGCTCGCCGTGCCCATCACACTCCGTCCGGGTTCGAGCACGCTCACGGCTACCGGCCAGGCCTACTACTGCCGGACCGGCGCGGAGGCGCTCTGCTTCATCGAACAAATTCAGCTCACCGCGCCCATCACAGTCGCGGAAGGTGGCGCCGGCGAAGCCGTCGTGGCCTACACCCTGCCGGTCGCCAACAGCTAACGGGACCCCTGCGCGCCTTGACAGCCTTAACCTCCCATCGATAATGGCCCTCTAACGAAAGAGGGGGCTGCCATGGCCGTTCGCGGGTACGTGCTCATCGAAACGGACGTCGGGAAGGCCAAAGCGGTTGGCGCGTCCATCCAGGATTGGAATTATCCCGGTGCGCGCGTGGTCGTCGTCGACACCGTCACCGGCCCCTACGACGTCATCGTCCAGCTCGAAGCCGACGACCTCGATCGCCTGGGCAACGCCATCACCGACGCCGTTCAGAAAGTCGCAGGCGTCCAGCGCACCACGACCTGTCTCGCCGTGCGCCTCGCCTGAGGTTGCTCTGATCCGGGCACGGTCACGCTAAACTGACGCATGCCCCTTCCCAGTTCCATGATCTCCGTCGAGGATGCCCGCGAGCGCATCCTCGCCTTCTTCGATCGCCTGCCCGTCGAGCGGAAGCCGCTGCTTGACGCTCTCGGCCAGGTCATCGCCGAGGACATCGTCGCCCCCTTCGATATCCCGCCGCTCGACAACACCGCGATGGATGGCTACGCCGTTCGCGCCGCCGACACCACCGGCGCCACCGAGCAATCGCCTCGCTCCCTCCGTGTCATCGCCGACCTCGCCGCCGGCTACGTCATGGACACGGCGGTCGGCCCCGGCGAAGCCGTCCGCATCATGACCGGCGCACCCATCCCGCCCGGCGCCGACTCCGTCGTCCCCTTCGAAGAGACCGACGAAATGCTGCGCGAGCCCGGCCAGGCGGCCACGAAGTCAGCCACCGTCCAGGTGTTCAAGGCAGCCGCCCCGGGCGCGAACCTCCGCTACCGCGCCGAGGACATCTCCCACGGCCAGACCGTCATCTCCGCCGGCCGCGTCGTCCGCCCTTCGGAGGTCGGCGTCCTCGCCAGTGTCGGCCTGGATTCCGTGCCCGTGTACCGGCGCCCCGTGGTCGCCATCCTTTCCACCGGCGACGAGATCACGGCCCCCGGCGATCCGCTCACGCCCGGCCACATCTACGACGCCAACGCCCACGGCATCGCCGCCATGGTGCGCAAGTGCGGCGCCACCCCACGGCTCCTCGGCATCGCCCGCGATACCGTCGAAGACCTCACCAGCCACATTCGCGCCGGCCTCGACGCCGACATGCTCGTGACGAGCGCCGGCGTCTCCCGCGGCGACTTCGACGTGGTCAAGGACGTCCTCGCCCGCGAGGGCGCGATCGACTTCTGGACCGTCTGCATGCGCCCCGGGAAGCCCCTCGCCTTCGGCGCCTTCAACGCACCCGGCGGCCGGCGAGTCCCGCACCTCGGTCTTCCGGGGAACCCGGTCAGCTCAATGGTCTCGTTCGAGCTCTTCGGACGGCCGGCGATCTTCAAGATGCTAGGCCGAGACGACTGGCAGCGCCCCCTCGTCCGAGCCATCACGACCGAACGCATCGTCAACGTCGATGCGCGCCGCTTCTACGGCCGTTGCATCGTCACACAACGCGAAGACGGCCGCTTCTACGCGAGCCTCACCGGACCGCAGGGCAGCGGCATCCTCACCAGCATGAGCGCCGCCAACGCCCTCACCGTCATCCCCGAGACCGTCGAAGTCGTACAGCCGGGGGAGGAGATCGACGTCATGATGCTGGACTGGGACCACTCGCCGTAGCCGGCGTCACCGCAAGCCGCTCGCCGTACTGCCGCGCGAAATAGGTCGCGAACTCCGGCGTCGCCGCAGTGCTCCAGTGCGCCAGGTTCTCGGCATACCAGCGCACGGTTCGCGCGATGCCGTCATCGAACGCCACCTCCGGCCGCCATCCCAGCGCCCGCAGCTTCGACGAATCGAGCGCGTACCGTCTGTCGTGCCCCGGCCGGTCGTTCACCGGCGTGATCAGCTCCAGCGGCCGCTCCGCGATCTCGCAGATCCGCCGCGCGACATGCATGTTCGGCAGCCGCTCGCTCGAACCAACGTGCACGGCATGGACTCCCGCAGCCGCCGGCAGCGACCCAATGACGATCCTCACCGCCGCCACGAGGTCCTCTACGTACAACCACTCCCGTTCCTGCAGTCCGTCGCCGTACAGCGGCAACGGCTCCCCCGCGAACGCGCGCGTCGCGAACAACGGGATGAACTTCTCCACGTGCTGGTTCGGCCCGTACACGTTGCACGACCGCAGGACCGTGATCGGCATCCCGTACGTTTCGGCGTACGCGCGCACCTGCAGCTCCGCCGCCGCCTTGCTCGCCGAATAGGGGCTGCTCGGCGCGAACGGTGCGTCTTCGCCCGCCTCCAGCGGCGCCGGCAACGATCCAAACACCTCATCCGTCGACATGTGCACGAACGCCGCCTTCGGATTGGCGCGCAGTGCTTCCAGCAGGCACACCACGCCCTCCACGTCCGTCCGCACGAACACGCCCGGGTCGAGCAGCGATCGGTCGACGTGGGTCTCCGCCGCAAAGTTCAGCACGAGGTCCACGTCCGCCACGAGTTCCCGCACCATCCCCGCATCGCAGATGTCCCCCGCCACCAGCCGGTATGACGCATGGCCTTGCTCCGCCGCGAGGTTTGCCTCGTTCGACGCGTACGTCAGCTTGTCGAGGTTGGTCACGTCCCAGCCGTCGCGGAGCAGCGCTCGCACCACGTGACTGCCGATGAACCCGCAGCCGCCGGTGACGAGCGCTCTCAAGCGCCGGCCTCGAACCGCGAATGGTCGCCCAGCGTCAGTCGAGCACCAGCAGGCGCACCGCACACCACCGCGAACCGCCCGATCATCGAGCCTTCGATCCCGCCGCACCGCTCTATCCTCGTGCTCTCCATGACGATCGAGTCGCGCAGCGTCACGCCGTCCAGCGAACAGTTGCTGCCAATCGCCACGTATGGCCCGATCCGGCAATTGCGCAGCTTCGCGCCAGGCCCGATCGCGACAGGCCCCGTGATCTCGCACCGCTCTAGCACGGCCCCGTCGCCCACCGCGACCGTTCCCTCGAACTCCGACGCAATGCAGTGGGCCGCCGGCGAAATCAGTGGCGCCAGTTCATCAAGCACCACGCGGTTCGCCGCGAGCATGTCCTCCATCTTCCCGGTGTCGATCCAGTACTCCGACGTCACCCGCGCCGTCACCGTCCGTCCGGCGCTCAACAGCCCGCTGATCGTGTCGGCAATCTCGAGTTCCCCGCGGGCACTCGGCACCTGGCGGTCGATGATCTCGAAGACCGCCGGCGTGAAGGCGTAGACACCGATGACCGCCAGGTTGCTTGGCGGATTCGCCGGCTTCTCCACGACCCGCAGCAACCGCTCGCCCTCCAGTACCGCGACGCCGAACGCGCGCGGGTCCGCCACCGCCTTCAGCACCACCGATCCGTCGGCGCCCGAGGCTCGGAACGCGTCAACGAAGTCCGAGATGCCGCCCTGCAGCACGTTGTCACCGAGGTAGAGCACAAACGGCTCGTCTGCCACGAACTCGCGGCAGATTTTCACGCCATGAGCGATCCCGAGCGGCGCCGGCTGCTGCACGTACGTGAAGCGTGCTCCGAATCGGCTGCCGCTCCCCATCGCATCGCGAATCTGCTGTTCTGTTTCGCCGACCACGAGCGCGATCTCGGTGATCCCCGCGCCCACCATCTGGCGAATCGGGAACTCCAGCACGGGCGTGTTTGCGATCGGCACCAGCTGCTTTGCACCGGAGTAGGTGAACGGCCGCAGCCTGCTCCCCTTGCCCACCCGTCAGCACCACGCCTTTCATGCCGCGATTATAGGGTGCAATGCACAGTTGGCAGCCGCCGCCGTACCATCGCGCGGTGACTGCCCCATCTCTGCGAGTACTCGTGGACGGAAGTGCCATACCCGTGCAACCAGCGGGCGCGGGGATCTACACCATCGAGCTCGCACGCGCCCTCGCTCAGCTTCCCGGATCTCAGCATCACGCTCGCTGCCCCGGCCCCCGTCGACGGCGTCGAGACCATCGCCAGCCCGGCGGCCGGCCCGCTCCGCCGTTCCTTCTGGCAACAGAAGCAGCTCCCGAGGATCCTTGGCGATGGCGGCTTCGATGTCGTCCACGGCGCCCACTTCGCCGTTCCGCTCCTCTGCCCCACGCCCCGCGTCGCCACCGTCCACGACCTCACGTTCTTCCGCCTCCCCCGCCGCTACTCCACGAGGCACCGCGCTCTACTACAAGGCCCTCGCCCGTCTCGCCGCCCGCTCCGACCGCGTCATCGTCCCCTCAAACGCCGTTGCCGCCGACGCCTTTCGCTTCCTCGGCATCCGGCCCGATCGTGTCGTGGTCATCCCCGAAGCCGCCCGTGCCGGCCTGTCGCCCGCCACACCCGACGCCGTCGACGATCTCTGTCGGCGCCTCGCCATCGACCGCCCCTACCTTCTCTGCGTCGGCACCGGCGAGGCGGGCAAACGCGCGATCGACGCGATTCGTGCGCTCTCCTTCCTCCACGAACAGCGCATCGATGCCCAACTCGTGCTCGCCGGAAACGCTGGCCGTCTCACGCTGGCGCTCCAGCACCAGGCGCAGATCCTCGGGCTCTACGACTCCGTCAAATTCGTGGGCTACGTGCCGGACGCCGACCTCAGCGCGCTCTACACCGGCGCCGCCGCCCTCCTCTTCCCATCGCTCTACGAGGGATTTGGCCTCCCGCCGCTCGAAGCGATGGCCTGCGGCACGCCCGTCATCACGACCTCCGCGCCGGCAATGACCGAAGTCCTCGGCGACGCCGCGCTGTACGCGCCGCTTCGGAATCCCCGCGCGATCGCCGAACTCGCCGGTCCGCTCCTCACCGATGACTCCGTGCGGCGCGAGTGGTCGGAGCGCGGCACCGAGCACGTTCGCCAGTACAGCTGGGCGCGCGCCGCCGCGGAAACCGCCGCCGTCTACTGGTCGGTGGCGAAATGACGCTCGGCATCGTCATCGTCACCTTCGAGTGCCGCGCCTTCGTCGTCGCCTGCCTCGATTCCATCGTCCGCGAGCTCGGCACCGCCGCCCTGGAAGACACCGTCGTCGTCGACAACGCCTCCACCGATGGCACCCTCGACGCCGTCGCCGAGCGCTACCCCGCCGTCGAACGCATCGCGCGGCTCTCCAACGGCGGCTTCGCCACCGCCGCCAACGCCGGCCTCCGCGCACTTGCGCGCTGCGACACCGTCTGTGTCCTTAACCCGGACACCATCGTGCTCGACTCCGGCTTCCGCGATGCCGCCGACTACCTCGATGCACACGCCGAGCTCGGCATCGCCGGCGCCCGCATCGAAAATCCGGATGGCTCGCTGCAGGCCTCCTGCCGCGCCTTCCCCGGCTACAAGACCGCCTTCTTCAACCGTCACTCCCTCACCACCCGGTTCCTGCCCGGGAACCGCTGGTCCCGCAGCTACCTCATGACCGACTGGGCACACAACGAGGTCCGTCCCGTCGACTGGGTCTCTGGCGCCTGCATGTTCATCCACCGCCGCGCCGTCGAACGCATCGGGCTCTTCGACGAGAACTACTTCTTCAGCATCGAGGACGTCGACTACTGCCGCCGCCTCCACGATGCGGGACTGGGCGTCATCTACTTCCCGATGGCGCGCGTCCAGCACCTCATCGGCGGAAGCTCCCGTAAGGCCGTCTACCGCGCCATGGCCGCACACCACCTCGGAATGTGGCGCTACTACCGCATGCATCTCCGCTCCAACGTCGTGGTCGACGCAGTCACCGCCGCCGGTATCTCAGCCCGCTTCGCCATTCACGCCGTCAGCTACGCCATTCGTGCCGCCCTCGGCCGCACCAACAACGCTCCCGCGCCCTCGTGAGTCCATCGTCTAGCGCCACCAACCCGCAAGCTGGAACCCGCGGCCACGCCATGGTCCGCTCTCCCATCGCGATGAACGCGTGCTGATGAACTGCGCCCAGAGGCAACGTAAAAATGCGGTTGCACCATGTGGTGTGCGAGCGTCCCTCTCCCTTCGCAAAGGGAGAGGGATCAACGGTGAGGGTAAAACGCCCTGCGGCGGACCGCGGAAGGGCATCACGGATGGCGTTATTCCTAGGGAGGGGCAGGCGCGAGCGTTGGCCCTACCTAGCTCTCCTGACGCACCTCGCGGCTCCGCGTCCTGAGCCCGGTCACGCGCGGGGAGTTCCACATCGAGTTCACGTAGCCCAGCGTCGCCAGCAGCCCAATCGCGAAGAGCAGCACCGCCCCGCCCACAACCGCCGACCCGACGCTCTTGTACCACGTGTGTAGCAGCAGAGCCGCGCCGCAGAACACCGCCGTCACCGCGTAGCTCGCCACCACCACGTGCATCGGCCGCAACCGGAAGAGCCGCTGCACCCGGTCATGCATGTGGTCGTTGTCCGCGACGAACGGATGCGCCCGGTCCAGGTATCTCCGCAGGTAGGCCAGTCCGGTGTCGAGCACCGGCAACCCGAGCGCCACCAGCGGTATGTAGAGCGGCACGCGGCCCGTCGTGTCGACGAATCCCGCCACGCTCAGCGCCGCCAGGCTGAATCCCACGAAGTACGCACCGGAGTCCCCGAGGAATCGCCGTGCGTTCGGCAGGTTGAGCGGCACGAAGCCCAGCGATCCGCCCGCCAGCGCCGCGAACAGCAACGAAATGAGGTCGTGGCCGAGGTCCCACGCCACGTACGCCATCGTCGCCGCCACCAGCGCCGAGACCCCCGCCGCAACACCGTCGCGCCCGTCGATCAGGTTCATCGCGTTCGTGATCAGCACCAGCCAGAACACCGTTACGACGGGATCCAGCAATCCAAGGCTCAGCGTGTCCCCGCCCGGGAGCGTCATCTCCCCGATCCGGTAGCCCGCGATGTACAGCGCGATTGCCGCGCCGATCTGTACCCCGAACTTCAGCCGCCAACCCAGGTCGCGGAAGTCGTCCACGGCCCCCACGAGAAACACCAGGCCGCCGCAGCAGCCGAGCGCGAGCAGCTTGCCCCAGTCGTGGTTCATGTAGTGGCGCGCTTCTGGCGAGACCACCGCCAGGATCACCGGCGCGAACACGAACGCCGTCACGATGCTGAACCCGCCGATCCGCGGCACGCGGATGAAGTCCGGTCCGCGCCCGGCTTTCGTGGGCAATCGCAGGAGGAAGGTCACGGGGAGCGCGATGGCGAACGCGACAAGCCCCATCCACAGCTCAATGCTCACTGGCGGTTCCGATGGGAACGCATTTCAGCGTGTCGTCGCATTGACGGCGATGCTACTCCCTCGGCCCCGGACGGTCAGTACCCGAACGCTCGCGAACATATCGAACATCGAAACGTCACATTGCCCGGAGCGCTGCCCCGTCTCGCCCGCAGTGGCCGCCGATGCTAAAGTCTCGCTGTCTGCGAAAGCCCTCTACCCGGCCGCCGGCGGGCTGCCGGGTTCTTTTCGCCACCAACTCTCTCCCCGGCGGGAGTTCTGAGGCCGTTCCTATGCCCGACCAACTCACAGCTGAGCAGAAGCTCGCCGCACTCGTCGATCTCAAGGCGAAGGTCGCCCTCGGTGGTGGCGAAAAGCGCATCGAGTCGCAGCACGCCCGCGGCAAGCTCACCGCCCGCGAGCGCGTCGCCCTCCTCCTCGATCCCGGCAGCTTCGACGAACTCGACATGCTCATGCGCGCCCGCAGCGTCGACAACTCCCCCGGCGAGGCCGTGGTGACCGGCTGGGGCAAGGTCGACGGGCGCCCGGTCTACGTCTACGCCTACGACTTCACGCAGATCGGTGGCTCCCTCAGCGAAGCCGTCGCCGAAAAGATCCTCAAGGTCATGGACCTCTCGATGACCACCGGCGCTCCCATCGTCGGCATCATCGACTCCGGCGGAGCCCGCATCCAGGACGGCCCGGAAGCGCTGCGCGGTTTTGGCGAGATCTTCGCCATGAACACCCTCGCCAGCGGCGTCGTCCCCCAGCTCAGCGTCATCATGGGCCCGTCGGCGGGCGGCGGCGCCTACAGCCCTGCCCTCACCGACTTCATCTTCATGACCGAAGGCAGCGGCCAGATGTACATCACAGGCCCCGACGTCATTCGTGCCGTGACGGGCGAAGAAGTCACCCACGACGAGCTTGGCGGCGCCGTCGCGCACGCTAGCCGCTCAGGTGTCGCGCACTTCGCCATCGCGGGCGAGGATGCCACCATGTCCGAGGTCCGCCGCCTCCTCTCCTTCCTGCCGTCCAACAACGCCGAGGAAGCCCCCGTCATCCCTTCGGGCGACGACCCGGAGCGCGCCGACGAAGATCTCCTCACCATCGTGCCCGCCGAGCCCAACCGCCCCTACGACGTGCGTGAGGTCATCGACCGCCTCGTCGACGATGGCGACTTCATGGAAGTCCATGAGCTCTTCGCGACGAATATGGTGGTCGGCTTCGGCCGCATGGCCGGTCGCGCCGTTGGCTTTGTCGCCAACCAGCCCGCCCAGCTCGCCGGCTCGCTCGATATCAACGCCAGCCGCAAGGCCTCCCGCTTCGTCCGCTTCTGCGACGCCTTCAACATCCCGCTGGTGACGCTGGTCGACACCCCCGGCTTCCTCCCCGGCCTCGGCCAGGAGTACGGCGGCATCATCACCCACGGCGCGAAGCTCCTCTACGCCTACAGCGAGGCCACCGTCCCCAAGATCTCGGTGATCCTCCGCAAGAGCTATGGTGGCGCCCACCTCGTTATGTCCAGCAAACACCTCCGCGGCGACATGAACTACGCCTGGCCCACCGCCGAGATCGCCGTCGCCGGCCCGGACGCCGCCGCCAACGTCGTCTACCGCGAAGACATCGCCAACGCCCCCGATCCCGATGCCCGCCGCAAGGAGCTCATCGAGGAGTACCGGCAGAAGTTCGCCAACCCCTACATCCCCGCCGGCCGCGGCTTCATCGACGACGTCATCGACCCCCGCCAGTCCCGCGCGAAAATCATCCGCGCCCTCGAAATGCTCCAGAACAAGGCCGACCGCAACCCTCCGAAGAAGCACGGCAACATCCCGCTCTAAATCGGCACCGCGGCGCGGGTTCTGGCGTCCCCGATGTGGGGTACTCCCCGATCACCCACCCGTACTTCTTCCTCGACACTGGTCCGAACAGGGATCAGTGTCGAGGATTTGGGTATGACAGCTAACGCAGGCGCCTCTCATGGACATTCTCGCGGACCGCTCGGCGCCGTTGATGCCCTCCCCCCGCTCCCGGCCGTCGCCCTGCGCGTGATGCAGGTCGCCCAGGACCCAAAGTCCTCCGCGTCCGACCTTGCCATCGTCATCTCTTCGGACCCGGGTCTCAGCGGTCGCATTCTCAAGATCGTCAACTCCGCCGCATACCGGCGCTCCCGCGAGATCACGTCCGTCCAGGAAGCGCTCGTCATGCTCGGCTTCGTCCAGGCCCGGAACGTCGCCATCAGCGGCGCCATCGCCGGCGCGTATGCTCCCGACGCAGGCAACGCCCTCTTCCGCATCGAAGCGTTCTGGCGCCACTCCATCGCCGTCGCCTTCAAGGCCTCCGAGCTCGCAGGAAAGAGCCGCCGCATCGACGTCCCCAGCGCATTCACCGCGGGCATCCTCCACAACATGGGGCGCCTCGCCATGTTCTATCACGATGCCGCCGGCCTCGATCAGGCCGTCGCTGAGGCCATCCGCCGCGACCTCCCGCTCGAAATCATCGAGCGCGAAATGCTCGCCTTCGATCACACCGAAGTCGGCGGCCTGCTCGCCGAACAGTGGCACCTCCCCGAGGACATCGCCGAAGCTATCCGCGATCACCACGGCGACCACGCGGGCGAGACCACGCTCCGCGGCGTCGTCGCCGCCGGCGACGCGTTCTGCGCTGAGAATGGCGTCCTCCCCGGTTACATCATCCCGGGCCCCCTCGGACAACGTGGCGACCCCGGCGACGATTTCCTGCGTCTCATGAAGCAGGTCGAGGCGCTCATGCAGCTCGTCACCGGCAATCCCGTCGGCGTCCGCGCCGCCTGAACGCCACGATCGTTCGCAGCTTGGCCTTCCGTTTGCTACGGTGGGGCGGGCGTCCCCGCGGTTCCCGCCGGCTCGCTATCCCTCAGCCACGGACCACAAGATGAGCAGAGTCGGCATCATGGAAACGGCCATCCGCGATGGCCACCAGTCGCTCCTCGCCACGCGCATGCGTACCGAGGACATGATCCCCGCCCTCGAGCGGATGGACGCCATCGGCTACCACAGCATCGAGTGCTGGGGCGGCGCCACCTTCGACACCTGCATGCGCTTCCTCAAGGAAGACCCCTGGAAACGCCTCCGCGACATCAAGGCGCGCCTCAAGAACACCCCGACTCAGATGCTCCTCCGCGGCCAGAACGCCGTTGGCTACCGCCACTACGCCGACGATGTCGTCCGCGAGTTCTGCGACCGCGCCGTCGCCAACGGCATGGACATCTTCCGCATCTTCGACGCCCTCAACGACACCCGGAATCTCGAAACCGCCTTCGACGCCGTTAAGCGCGCCGGCGGCCACGTCCAGGGCACCATCTGCTACACCATCAGCCCCGTCCACACCGTCGACAAGTTCGCGAAGATGGCCGACCGCATGGTCGAAATGGGCGCCGATTCGCTCTGCATCAAGGACATGGCCGGCCTCCTCAGCCCGATGATGGCCAAAGCTCTGGTCTCCCGCATCAAGGCCGACCACCCCGAAAAGCTCCTCCAGATGCACTGCCACGACACCTCCGGCTACTCCGAGATGGCTTATCTCATGGGCGTTCAGTCCGGCGCCAACGTCATCGACTGCGCCATCAGCAGCCTCGCCGGCGGAACCTCCCAACCTGCGACCGAAACCCTCGTCGCCGCGCTCGCTGAAGATCCCGACCACGCCACCGGCCTCGACCTCACGGCCCTCGGGGATCTCGCCGACTACTTCCGCGGCGTGCGCCGCAAGTACTGGAAGTACGAGAGCAACCTCCTCGGCATCGATGCCGCCGTGCTCGCTCACCAGGTCCCGGGTGGCATGATCTCGAACCTCGTCGGCCAGCTCCGCGAGCAGGGCGCCGAGGCCAAGCTTGGTGCCGTCCTCGCCGAAAACGCCCGTGTCCGCGCCGACCTCGGCTATCCGCCCCTCGTCACGCCCAGCTCCCAGATCGTCGGCACCCAGGCCGTGCTCAACGTCCTCACCGGCAAGCGCTACGGCAACGTCACGAACGAAACGAAGAACCTCGCGAGAGGAATGTACGGCGAAACCGCCCAGCCAATCGCGCAGGACGTCCTCACCACCATCCTCGGCGACGAAAAACCCATCACTCACCGGCCCGCCGACGACCTCGCACCCGAAATGGAAAAGTCCAAAGCCGAAATCGGCGACCTCGCCGAAAACGTCGACGACGTCCTCAGCTACGTAATGTTTCCGCAGCCCGCAAAAGAGTTCCTGCAGTGGCGCCGCGAGGGCGGCGGGCCCGACCGTGAGCTCGTCGCGGCTATCGTCGGCGCCCTCACCATCGCCGAACGCAAAGCCGCCGCTGCCGCGCCTCAGCCCGTCGTCAGCATCGCCTCCAATGGCGACGCGAACACCTGGCGGAACTTCGGCCGCCTGCGCCAGATGCGATAAGGAGCCCAGGATGACCAGCGTTACCATCGGTGGCCGAACCTACGACGTCGACGTCCGCGGAGATAGCGTCGTCGTCGACGGCCACGAATTCCCCATCACGGTCCGCGAGGAAGCGGCCCACACGCTCGTGACGGCCCGCGGCGTTGGCTACCGCGTCCAGGCGCCACCACCCGCCGAGCGCGCCAGCGGCATGACCGTCCAGGTCGACTACCGCCCCTTCACCGTCGAGTACGACGGCCGTCTCGCGGGCGGTTCGCCCGCCCGCGCTGCCCGCGCAAGCGCCCCCGCCGGCGGATCAGCGGCCGCCGCTGGGCCGGCCGTCAAGGGCGGCGTCCGCGCCCAGATCGCGGGCCGCATCCTGAGCATCAAGGTCAAACCCGGCGACACCGTTGCCCGTGGCGATGTCCTCCTCCTCCTCGAAGCAATGAAGATGGAGAACGAGGTCAAGTCCCCCGCCGACGGCGTCGTCAAAGAGATCCGCTGCAAAGAAGGCGCCCGCGTCACCGAGGGCGAGACCCTCGTCGTCATCGACTGATCTCGCGATTTCGCATACGGCGCCGCAATGAGCCTATCGTTGGAAGCTATAGCTCAGCCCTGAGGTATTCACAAGACCGGTAAGCTTGTCGTATTCTCGATCAACCGGGTCTCTGTATCCGCGTGGGAGGCGACATGGCCATTTCCGAGGCTCCGAGCAACGTAGCGAACGTCGTGATCTCCGGTGCGACCCAGGTCCACCACAATCTCTCCGTTCCCGTGCTTTATGAGCACGCCGTGCGCCGGGGGGAAGGAAAGCTTCTCCAGGGCGGCACATTTGCCGTCCGCAGTGGAGCCCGAACGGGCCGAAGCCCCAACGATAAGTACCTTGTCCAGGGCCCCGACGTCTCCGAGCACGTGTGGTGGGGCAAGCACAACCAGCCCATGACCGAGGAAACGTTCGAACGCGTTCGAACCAAGATGATCCGCTACTTCCGCGGCCGCGAGGTCTATCTCCAGGACTGCGTCGTCGCGCAGGACCCCGCCCATCGCCGAACCGTGCGCGTCATCACCGAGCAGGCCTACCACAGCCTCTTCGCCCGCACGATGTTCATCCCTTCCACCCCCCTCGCCGACGGCCAGGACCCGGACATCACCATCCTTCACGCTCCCTCGCTTGAACTCGACGGCATCGCCGACGGCATCAACAGCGACGCCGTCGTGGCGCTGAATATGGGCGAAGGCGTCATCCTCATCGCAGGCACGGCCTACGCCGGTGAGATGAAGAAGTCCGTCTTCACCGCCATGAACTACTACCTGCCGCTCGAAGGCGTCCTCAGCCTGCATTCGGCCGCCAACGTCGATCCCCGCACCGGCAAGACCGCCATCTTCTTTGGCCTCTCCGGCACCGGGAAGACCACGCTCAGCACCGATCCGGAGCGCCTCCTCATCGGCGACGACGAGCACGCCTGGACCGAGCACGGCATCTTCAACATCGAAGGCGGCTGCTACGCCAAGGTCATCCGCCTCTCCGCCGAGGCCGAGCCCGACATCTTCGAGACCACCCACGACTTCGGCACCATCCTCGAAAACGTCATCTATGACGACGACTCGCGCGAAGTCGACCTCGACGACGATTCCCTCACCGAGAACACCCGCGGCAGCTACCCCCTCGGCTCCCTCCGCAACGTCTACAGCGACCAGGTCGCTCCCCATCCCAGCCACGTCATCCTCCTCACCGCCGACGCATTCGGCGTGCTTCCGCCGATCGCCCGCCTCAACACCGAACAGGCGCTCTACCACTTCCTCCTCGGCTACACCTCGAAGCTTGCCGGCACCGAACAGGGTGTCACCGAGCCGCAGCCCAACTTCAGCGCCTGCTACGGCGCGCCCTTCATGGCCCTCAATCCCACGGTCTACGCCGACCTTCTCCGCCAGCGGCTCGAAATGACCGGCGCCGAGACGTGGCTCATCAACACCGGCTGGATCGGCGGCAAATACGGCGTTGGCAGCCGCATCGCGATTCAGGAAACCCGCAAGATGGTGCGCGCCGTCCTCAGCAATGGCATGAACGACGTCACCTTCCGCAAGGACCCGACCTTCGGCTTCGAAGTGCCCATGGCCTGCGCCGGAGTCGACCCCTCCCTGCTCAACCCGCGCGAGCTCTGGGCCGACAAAGCCGAATACGACCGCACCATCGCCGGCCTCGCCGAGAAATTCCGCGCCGGCTTCAAGCAGTTCGAGGCCTACGTCACGCCCGAAGTAGCCGCCGCCGGTCCCCGCTAAACGCGCGACCAGCGGCGGTCGACCCAATGCAGAGCGCCTCGTAGAATCGCCACGAGGCGCCTGCGCGCGACGCTCGCAACCTGCCCGGGGGACTACGTGGTTCAGAAATACCTCCGCGACCTTCGCCACGACGGCGCCGTAGCCGAAATCGCAAAGCGCAAGTTCCCCTTCCCCAGCCACGACGACCCCGAACTCGAAACCATCCTCAATGAGCCGAAGGCGATCATCTCCGTCGGCAAGGACGACAAGGGCCAGGACCTCTTCCCCGATATCGTCGTCGTCCGCAGGCCCGGCCAGTGGCTCACGATGATGGCCGAGGTCGAAACCGCCGACACCGTCAACGACGAATCCGCCCTTACCGAATGGCTCCCCTTCTCGAAGTGTGGCGACCTCTTCATCTACGTCCCTGCCGGCTGCGTCCAGGAGACCAAGCGCCTCTGCAAGAAGCACGGCGTCCGCGCCGCCGGAATCCGCACCTGGCGCTTCCGCCCCGTCTGGGGACTCGAAGTCACCGAGGCCTAATCCCCGTGGTGAACGTCTTCTTCGACGTCGACCACACCCTCGTCTTCATCGACCAGCACACCAACGCCTTGCGCCCCGGCGCTCGCGAAGCCATGGCCCGTCTCAAGGTCGCCGGCCACGGCGTCTACGTCTGGTCCGCCTCCGGCCTCGCCCACGTCGAGCGCGTGGTCGCCATCCACGGCCTCACCGAATGGGTCGACGGCATGTTCGACAAGGACCCGCGTGTCCAGCCCTATCCCGACTTCATCATCGATGACGACTGGTACCTCGTGGAGAAGTACGGCGGCCACTGCGTCAGCCAGTACAAGGCCATCAACCCGGCCGATCGCGAATTCGAAGAAGCCCTCGAACGCCTCGCCGCCCTCGGACATCTCTAGCTCGCACCGCCTGCCCTCCGCGTAAGATTCCTCCCACGTGGCAGCACTCCCCTCTGACGCCGACCTCGAACCGCTCATCCAACAGCGCGGCCGCGCCTTACTCTCGACCGTCCACCCCGAGCGCCTCCTCGCCCTCAGCCCGGCATGGTGGCAGGAACGGCTCATGGGCTGGGCCACCAGCGATCCCGATTTCCGCGTTAAACTCCTGCGCTTCGTCGACGTCCTCCCCAGTCTCCGCACCAGCGCCGCCGTGGCCGACCACGTCCGCCAGTACTTCCGTGAAGGTGCGCCGGCGCCCATTCGCGCGTCGTCAGCAGTGGCCGGCTCCGCCGCGTTCCGCCCCGTCCTCTCACGAGTGGTACGCCAGGGAGTCTTTGCCATGGCGGATCGCTTCATCGGCGGCGCCGACCCCGCCGCTACCCTCCCCACGTTGCGCGGCCTCCGCGAGTCCGGCGCCGACTCCACCATCGACCTCCTCGGTGAGGCCGTCCTCTCCGACATCGAAGCGGACACCTACCTCGAACGCTACCTCCAACTCATCGAACAGCTCGCCGCGGCATTTCCGGCCCCGGCAGCGCCCCCGAACGCGCGCCCGAACGTGTCCCTCAAGCTTTCCGCCCTCACCCCGCACTTCGAGCCCGCCGCGCCCGACGCCGTCGCCGACGCCGTCTTGCGTCGGCTCACGCCGCTGCTCCGCTCAGCCCGCGACCGTGGCGTCTTCGTCAACGTCGACATGGAGCAATACCGCTTCAAGGACCTGACCCACTCGATCTTCGAGCGTGCCCTCTCGTCTCCCGAATTCGCCGGCTGGGACGGCGTCGGCATCGTCGTCCAGGCATACCTCCGCGACGCCGTGGACGACATCGCCCGCGTCGAACGCCTCGCTCGTGCGCGCGGCACACCCATCGTCGTCCGCCTCGTCAAGGGCGCCTACTGGGACGAGGAAACCGTCCTTGCCCGCCAGGAGAGCCGCCAATCGCCGGTCTTCCTCGCCAAAGCCGCCACCGATGCCTCCTTCGAACGCTGCACGGAACGCCTGCTGGCAGCCTTCCCCCACCTCCGCCCGGCGTTCGGCACCCACAACCCACGCAGCATCGTCCAGGCGATAGTCCGCGCTGAAACCGCCGGCGTCCCGAACGACCTCGTCGAGTTCCAGATGCTCTACGGCATGGCCGAGGGCCTGCGCAAGGCGGTCCACGCCGCCGGCTACCGGACGCGCGTTTACGTCCCCGTCGGCGCCATCCTTCCCGGCATGGCCTACCTTGTTCGCCGCCTCCTCGAGAACACGTCGAACGAGTCGTGGCTCATGCACCGCCACGAAGAGGGCGATCCCGCCGACCTGCTCGCGATTCCCTCGCCCGCCGAACCGCCGCCCGCCGAAACGCCCGATTTCCAGAACGAACCCCCGGCCGAGTTCTATCGCCCGGCGGTGCGCGAAGCCATGCGCCGCGCTCTTGAGGCAGACCGCGCCCGCTTTGCCGAGCGGACGCCGCTGCTCATCGCCGGCGCCGAGCGCCACTCTGACGACTGGGACACCGTCCACAGCCCCGCCGAACCGTCCCTCGTGATAGGCACGGTGGCGCGAGCCTCGGTCCACGATGTCGCCGACGCTGTCGCCGCAGCACGTGACGCCCTGCCACGCTGGTCGGCAACACCACTCGCCGAACGCGCCTCAATCCTCGGGCGCGCTGCCACGCTTCTCGCCGAACGCCGCCTCGATTTCGCCGCCACCATGGTCCACGAAAGCGGCAAACCGTGGGCTGAGGCGGACGGCGACGTCATCGAGGCGATCGACTACCTTCGCTACTACCCCCAGCAGGCGATGCACCTGGCGAGAAATAACGGTCTCGTCGACGTGCCCGGCGAGGAAGATCGGCTCGTCTTCGAGGGCTACGGCGTCGCGGCTCTCATCGCCCCGTGGAACTTCCCCCTCGCCATCATCTGCGGAATGACGGCAGCCGCTCTCGCCGCCGGTTGCCCCGCCATCCTCAAGCCGGCCGAACAATCGCCCGTGGTCGCCGCCCGCCTCGTCCGCCTCCTCCACGAGGCCGGGGTGCCACCATCCGTCGTGCAGTATCTTCCCGGCCCCGGCGAGGTCGTTGGCAACGCCCTCGTCGAGCATCCCTCCGTCGATATCGTCGCCTTCACCGGGAGCAACGCCGTCGGTCTTCACATCCTCGAGGCTGCGGCGGTCCGCCGGCCGGGCCAGCGCAACATCAAGCGCGTCATCGCCGAGATGGGCGGCAAGAACGCAATCATCGTCGATGCCGATGCCGACCTCGACCAGGCGGTGAGCGGCGTGCTCGCCTCCGCCTTCGGCTACGCCGGCCAGAAGTGCAGCGCCTGCAGCCGCGTCATCGTCGTTGGCGCTGCCCACGACGAGTTTCGCAACCGGCTCGCCGCGGCGGTCGAGAGCCTCGTTCCCGGCCCCGCCGACGATCCGTATACGTTTCTCCCGCCAGTGATTTCTGACGAGGCACGCCGTCGCATCGAGGAGTATGTGGCCATCGGCGAGCGCGAAGGCCGCGTGCTCGCCAGGGGCACGCCTCCTCCCGGCGGACACGCCGTCGCTCCCGTCGTCTTCGAAAACGTCCCCTCCACCTCGCGCCTCGCCTGCGAAGAGGTCTTCGGCCCGGTTCTCGTCCTCTCCCACGCCGCCAACTTCCGCGACGCCCTCGCCATGGCAATGGACTCCGAGTTCGCGCTCACGGGCGGCGTGTATTCACGCAATCCCCGCAACATCGCCCTCGCCCGCGCCCGCTTCCGCGTCGGCAACCTCTACATCAACCGCAAGACCACCGGCGCCGTCGTCGGCCGCCAGCCCTTCGGCGGGCTCGCGATGTCCGGGGCGGGCGACAAGCAGGGCGGCCCCCACTACGTACTCCAGTTCTCCTCCGTCCGAGCCATCTCCGAAAACACGCTCCGCCGCGGCTTCGCCCCCGACTGACGCGCCCGCCGCCGCTAGACTGTCGCCGTGCGCGGACTCTTCGTCGAACCGTTCTACGGCGGCAGCCACAAGGCCTTCCTCGACGGCCTCGTCCGCCATTCCGCTCACGACCTCGCCGTACTCTCGCTCCCCGACGCCGAGTGGCGTCGTCGCATGCGCCGCGGCGCCCAGGAGCTCGCCCCTGCCGCGCGCGCCCTCGCTGGCGACTTCGACTTCCTCGTCGCCAGCGACATGCTCGACCTTCCCGTCTTCCTCGCCCTCACGCGTCCGCGCTTCGGGGCCACACCCGTCATGCTCTACATGCACGAGAACCAGTTCACCTACCCCCGCCTCCGCGGCACGAAGTTCAATTCGTGGTTCGGCCAGGTGAACTACCTCTCCGCCTGCGCCGCCGATGTCGTCGCTTTCAACTCCGAGTTCCACCGCGACGACTTCCTCGGAGCGTTGCGCGCGCTCGCGTCTCAGCCCAACAACTGGCTCCTCCCGGACGCGATAGACGCCATCGCACAGAAGAGCATCGTGCTTCCCATCGGCGTCGAGCTGTCGTGGCTCGACGACCTCGCGTGCGAACCACCTGGCGGCCCGCCCATCGTGCTCTGGAACCATCGCTGGGAATTCGACAAGGCACCCGATGTCTTCGCCCGCGCCATTCAGCAACTGCTTGACGCCGGCGTTTCGTTCCGGCTCGCGCTCGCCGGGGAGCCCGGCCCGAACCCCGCTCCCGAGCTCCTCGCGCTACGCGACCTTCCCGCCGACCGGCTCTTCCACGTCGGCTACGCCGCGGACACAGACGACTACGCCCGCCTGCTGTGGCAGAGCGACATCGTCGCCAGCACCTCGCGCCACGAGTTCTTCGGCGTCGGCATGGTCGAGGCCATGTACTGCGGCTGCATTCCGCTCGCGCCCGCTCGATTCAACTACCCCGCGCTCGTCCCGTCGCCCCACCACGACACCTGCCTCTTTCACACCTCCGACGAGTTCGTCGAAAAGCTCGCAACTCTCCTGCGCGAGCGACCGAGCGCAACACAGTTCCGGGCATCCGCTCGGCGCTTCGCGTGGGACGCTGTCGCCCCGGCCTGGGACCACGCCCTGGCCGCCCTCGGATTCTCACGATTCCGCGACAGTTCGTATCACCCGCAACCCGTCTCGCTGACCGGTTCCCCGGGACCCCTAGAATGGAGTCATGCTGACCGAGGTCACCGTCCAACCGAAGCACCTCGAAAGTTACCGCGCATCGGTCAACGATGGCGTGTTGGAATCGATCCATGCCGACTCCCGCCCGCTTGTCGGCGCCCGCGTGCTCCACGTCAACGCCACTGCCTACGGTGGTGGCGTCGCCGAGATCCTCGGCTCGCTCGTCCCGCTGCTGCGCGACATCGGCATCCTCGCCGACTGGAAGGTCATCGGCGGCACCGACGAGTTCTTCAAGGTCACCAAGTCCCTCCACAACGCCCTCCAGGGAAAGCCCCACGACTGGAATCCCGGTGCCATCCAGACCTGGATCGAGCAGAACCGACTCAACGCTGAAGGCTGGGAGGACTACGACTTCGTCGTCATCCACGATCCCCAGCCTGCCCCCATCTTGAAGCTCCTCCGGTCCAATGCGGTCTTGCCGTCCGGCAAGTGGCTCTGGCGCTGCCATATCGACCTCACCGACGCCCAGCCGGAAGCCTGGGACCTCGTCCGCCCGTTCGTCTCCGAATACGACGCCACGATCTGGACGATGCGACAGTACGTGCGCGAAGGCATCCCCGAAGACCGCATCTTCGTTACGCCGCCCGCCATCGATCCCCTCAGCCCCAAGAACGCGCCGCTCGATGAAGCAGACGTGGCCGGCGTCCTCCGCCGCTTCGACATCGACCCCAACCGGCCCATCATCTGCCAGGTCTCCCGCTTCGACCCATGGAAAGATCCGCTGGGCGTGATCGATGCCTACCGCATGGTCAAGACCCGCCACGCCGGCGCTCAGCTCATCCTTGCCGGGCCCATGGCCCACGACGACCCCGAAGGCTGGGAATGGTACGAAAAGGTCCTCCGGCGCGCCGGTGAGGACTACGACGTCAAGGTCCTCACCAACCTCAACGGCGTCGGCAATACCGAAATCAACGCGTTCCAGCGCGCCGCCAACGTCATCGTCCAGAAGTCCACCCGCGAAGGGTTCGGTCTCGTCGTCGCCGAAGGCCTCTGGAAGGGGCGTCCGTGCGTCGGTGGAAACGTCGGCGGCATCCCGCTCCAGGTCCAGGACGGCGTCACCGGCTATCTCGTCGATTCCGCGGAATCGTGCGCCGCAAAAGTCAGCGCGCTCCTCGATGACCCGGCTCTCGCCCGCCGCATGGGCGCTGCCGGCCGCGAAGAGGTCCGCGAAAAGTTCCTTATAACTCGTCAGTTGCACGACTATGTACGTATGTTCCTCAAGCTGGCAGGCACGCCGGTGGCGGTGTAGCGACCAATGACGAACCGCATCGGGCGGGCATGGCAACGGCTCCCTTCTCCGGTGCGGCGGCCTTTCGACGTCATCACCACCACCGTCCGCCTCTACATCGACGACAGCTGCAGCACCTACGCCGCCGCCATCGCCTACTACGCCATCTTCTCCCTGGTGCCCCTCGCCCTCATCACGCTTTCTATCTTCGGGCTCGTCGTCTCAAGGCAGAGCATCACCGACTTCGTCTTCGAACAGCTCCCGCTGCAACAGACCCCATCAGTCCATCAAAACGTCGATAGCATCGTCCAGCGGGCGCAAGGCATCAGCGTCGCCGGTCTCTCCTTTGGCGTGGTCGCGCTCATCTGGTCATCGAGCGGTATCTTCTCCGCCGTGCGCCGCGGCCTCAACGCCGCCGCCCACCGTCGCAAGCCCCGCTCCTACATCCACGGCAAGCTCATCGACCTCGCCCTCATCCCCGGTCTCGGCATCCTCATCACGCTCTCCGTCGGCCTCACCACAGCCTCCCAGATACTCATCGAACACGCCGGTAGCCTCGGCCCGCTGAACTTCGATACGAACATCGCCCTGCGCACGTCGTCCTACGTCCTTCCCGCCATCATCTCGTTCTCCATGTTCGCCGTCCTCTATCGCTACGTACCCACCGTGCGCCCAACCGCGCGCGAAGCGCTCGCCGGTGCCGCCCTCGCTACCCTCCTCTTCGAAATCACGAAGAACTTCTACGCCTTCATCTTCTCGCTCACGGCCTTCTCCAAGGACACCGCCATCTATGCCGGCTTCGGAAACGCCCTCGGCTTCCTCCTCTGGCTGTTCCTTAACGCCTCCATCTTGCTCTTCGGCGCCGAATTCGCCCGCGCCGTCGCCCGGCCCTCCTGGCGTGAGGACGAGGAGCCCACAGGCGCCGCCAGCCCTGCCCGCGTGGGCCAACCGTCCACCAGCACGGGCCACCCGATATAGCCATTTGCTATCATCGGCAGCTTTTATAACCAAAAAGTAGAAAAACCCCGGCTTCCGCGGTACACTACTGCTGTATGCAGGGAACTCGCGAACGCATCCTCGAATACATCCTCCAGAACCGCGAAGCGCGCGTGGAGGATCTCGCCGCCGAACTGCAGATCAGCAGCGTCGCCGTCAGGCGTCACCTCGATCACCTGCGCGCCGACGGCCTCATCGACGTTCGTGCTGTCAAGCAATCGACCGGGCGTCCCTACTACGCCTACCACGCCACCGACGCCGCCAGCCCCGCCATGCCGCCCGCCTACGCGGACCTGCTGGAGCGCATGCTCCGCAGCGTCGGCGAACGCGCCGATGTCGGCGACTCCGTCATGGGCAGCGTCGCCGAGTCCCTCGCCTCGCGCCACCGCGCCGATGTCATTACTGCCGACGATCCTGAGCAGCTCGTCGTCCAGGTCACCCGGAGCCTCAAGCAAGACGGCATCCTCGAGTCATGGCACGCCGCCGACGACGGCTACCACCTCCTCAACGGCGCCTGTCCCTACCTCAAAGCAGCTGAGATCTCGAATTTGCCCTGCGAATCCGACCGCAAGGCAATCGAGCTCCTGCTCGGCCTCGACGTGGAACAACTCAACCGCATCGTCGATGGCTCTCCCGTCTGCGAATACCTGGTGCACGCCCACGGCGCACCCCAACAACTCATCGAACTACAGTAAGGAGCCCCATGAGCAACACTCCACTGCTGGAGATCACGAATCTCCGCGCGAATATCGGCGACAAAGAAATCCTGAAGGGCCTCTCGCTCTCCGTGAACACCGGCGAGATCCACGCCATCATGGGCCCCAACGGCTCCGGCAAGAGCACCCTCGCGAACGTCCTCATGGGCAACCCGAGCTACAAGATGACCGCCGGCCAGGTCCTCTTCAAGGGACAGCCGCTGCAAGACCTCACCGTCGACCAGCGCGCGCGCATGGGCCTCTTCCTCGCCTTCCAGTACCCCGTCGCCATCCCCGGCGTCACCATGGTCAACTTCCTGCGCCAGGCCGTGAACGCCGTGCGCGGACAGGAAATTCCCATTCGCGAATTCCGCGAGCTCCTCTTCGCAAAGATGGCCACCCTCAAGGTCGACCAGGATTTCGCTCGCCGCTACGTCAACGACGGCTTCAGCGGCGGCGAGAAGAAGCGCGCCGAGATGCTCCAGATGGCCATGCTCGAGCCATCCATGGCCGTCCTCGATGAGACCGACTCCGGCCTCGATATCGACGCGCTCCGCACGGTCGCCGAGGGCGTCAACGCTCTCATGAACCCCGAGATGGGTCTGCTTCTCATCACTCACTACCAGCGCTTGCTGAACTACATCAAGCCGCAGTTCGTCCACGTCCTCATCGATGGACGCATCGTCCGCTCCGGCGGCCCGGAACTCGCGGAAGAGCTCGAAATCACGGGCTACGACGAAATGGAAGCCGCCCTTGCCGCTTCCGCCACGGCCTGAGGAGGGCACTATGACCACCACCACGGCCAATCTCATCGGCAACGATAACTACGAGACCAAGTTCGGCTTCCATGACACCGAAGAGGCCTTCTTCAAGTCGAACCGCGGCCTCTCCCCCGAGCTCGTCGCCACCATCTCCGAGATGAAGGGCGAGCCCCAGTGGATGCGCGACTTCCGCCTCCGCGCCCTCGATCTCTTCAACAAGAGCCACGATCCCGCCTGGGGAAGCGAGCTTCTCAAGGACATCGACTTCGATAACATCCACTACTTCGTCCGCGCGACCGACCGCGACGAGCGCTCGTGGGACGACGTCCCGGACTACATCCGCAAGACGTTCGACAAGCTCGGCATCCCCGAGGCAGAGAAGAAATACCTCGCCGGCGTCGGCGCCCAGTACGACTCCGAAGTCGTGTACCACAACATCCGCGAGGACCTCGAGAAGCTCGGTGTGCTCTTCCTCGGCACCGACCAGGCCCTCAAAGAGCACGAGGACATCTTCAAGGAGTACTTCGGCACCGTTGTCCCGCCCGGCGACAACCGCTACGCCTCGCTCAACAGCGCCGTCTGGTCCGGTGGCTCGTTCATCTACGTGCCGAAGGGCGTCAAGGTCGACATCCCGCTCCAGGCCTACTTCCGCATCAACACGCAGAACATGGGCCAGTTCGAGCGCACCCTGATCATCGCCGACGAAGGCAGCCAGGTGCACTACGTCGAGGGCTGCACCGCACCCGTTTACTCGAGCGATTCCCTCCACAGTGCCGTCGTCGAGATCATCGTGAAGAAGGGCGCCCGCGTGCGTTACACGACCATCCAGAACTGGTCGAACAACGTCTACAACCTGGTCACCAAGCGGGCCGCCGCTTACCAGGACGCCGTCATGGAGTGGGTCGACGGCAACCTCGGCTCCAAGCTCACGACCAAATTCCCCAGCGTCTACCTCATGGAGCCCGGCGCCCATGGCGAAATCCTCTCGCTCGCGTTCGCCGGCGAGGGCCAGCACCAGGACGCCGGCGGCAAGATCGTCCACGCCGCTTCGAACACCACTTCGACCATCATCTCCAAGTCCCTCAGCAAGGACGGCGGCCGCACCAGCTACCGCGGCCTGCTCAAGGTCTACGAGGACTGCGAGAACGTGAAGTCGAACGTCCGCTGCGACGCGCTCCTGCTCGATGAAACCTCCCGCTCGGATACGTACCCGACCATGGAGATCGACGCTTCCGACGTCCACATCCAGCACGAGGCCTACGTCTCCAAGCTCGGCGAAGACCAGCTCTTCTATCTCATGAGCCGCGGGATGAGCGAGGAAGCAGCCGCCAAGATGATCGTCAACGGCTTCGTCGAGCCGATCGTCAAGGAACTCCCCATGGAGTACGCCGTCGAGCTCAACCGTCTCATCGAACTGCAGATGGACGGCGCCATCGGCTAGCGGTTTTGTGCGGCGCCGGCACCAGCGGTGCGGGCGCCGTCCACGCGCCTCGGCGTCCTCCCCATCAAACGAAAGGCACACGCAGAATGACCTCTGCTTCTCAGCACTCGACCTCCGTCACGGCCGCTTCGGCGGGTGTCGGAAAGTCGCTCGCCGACCCGGCCTGGCTCGCCAGTCTGCGCGCCGACGCCGCAGCGACAGCCGACAGACTCGCCTTCCCCGATTCCCGCCGCGAACGGCCATGGAAGTACCTCGACGTCTCGACGATGGACCTGAGCCCGTACACGTCCGGACTCGGCGCCGGAAGCGCAGCATCCCCCGAAGCCGCGGGCGAGCGCTTCGATAGCGACACTGCCGCTGCCTTCCTCGTCCAGCAGAACGGTGCGACCGTCCTCTCCGAGAGCGGCAACGGCGTCGCTCTCTCGGCCTTCGCAGAACCGAACGCTTCGCTGGCGCCGGCCGTTGAACAGCACCTTGCGAAGGGTGTCGTCCCGGGCCGCAGCAAGTTCACCGCGCTGCACTATGCCTACCTCCGCGGCGGCGTGTTCGTGAACGTCGAACCCGACGCCGAGCCGGCGAAGCCTGTCCGCATCGTCCGCAACTTCGACACACCCGGCCAGATCGCGGCGCCCCACACGCTTATCGTCACCGGCTCGAACAGCCGCGTCACGATCATCGAGGACTACCGCTCCAGCGATGCCGACATCGTTGTCATCCCCGCCGTGGAGGTCTTCCCCGGTCCAGGCTCCGAAATTCGCTACACGGCCCTCCACCGCTGGGGCGCCAGCACACGCGTCTTCTCCGAGCAGTATCTCTACGGCGAACGCGATTCAGCTTTCGTGAGCCTGAACGTCGTCCTCGGCGGCAGCGTGGTCAAAGCCCACCTGACTTCGGCGCTCGAAGGCAGGGGCTCCTCCAGTGAGCTCTTCGGCCTCTGCCTGGGAACGGACCACCAGCACGCCGACTTCTACACGGTCCAGGATCACATCGGCCCCGATACCCGCAGCGACTTGCTCTACAAGTCCGCACTCAAGGACGAGGCGCGCTCCGTCTACTACGGTCTCACCCGCGTTGGCCTCCACGCACGTAACGCCGACGCCAACCAGGTGAACCGCAACCTCCTCCTGAGCAAGACCGCCAAAGCCGACAGCGATCCCGTCCTCGAAATCCTCACCAATGACGTCATCCGCGTCAGCCACGGCGCCACCGCAGGCCCCGTCGACGAGGAGCAGCTCTACTACCTCCAGGCGCGTGGCATTCCCCGTCTCGAAGCCGAAGCGCTGCTCGTTCGTGCCTTCCTCGGCCAGGTTCTCGGACCGCGTCCCCGACGAAGCCCTCCGCGAAGAGCTCGGCGCGCTCATCGATGCGAAGCTGGCAGACCGCGGATGACCTGGGTGAAGCTCGCCACCGTGGATGAAGTTGCGCCCGGGACCGCCCACGTCGTCGATGTCTCGGGGCGCCGCCTCGCGATCTGCAACACGGGCGACGGCTTCTACGCCATCGACGACGTCTGCTCCCACGACAAGGGGCCGCTCGACCAGGGCCGGCTGGACGGCCACGAGATCGAATGTCCCCGTCACGGTGCCCGGTTCGACGTTCGCAACGGCCGCGCGCTCTGCCTTCCGGCCGTGCGTCCAATCAAGTCGTATCCTACCCGTGTCGAAGGCGCCGCTATCGACGTCGAGCTCCCCGACTGAGCGAGAAAGGACCGCGCGGCCACATGCTGGATGTCGCCCGCATTCGCGCTGACTTCCCCATCCTCGACCAGGTGGTCAACGGCCGCCCCCTCGTGTACCTCGACAACGCCGCGACCACGCAGAAGCCGCGCGCCGTCATCGATGCCCTTGTCCGCTACTACGAGACGACCAACGCCAACATCCATCGCGGCATTCACACGCTCGCCGTCCGCGCGACCGAGCAGTACGAAGCCGTGCGTATCCTTGCGGCAGCCCACATTGGCTCGTCCAACCCGCAGGACATCGTATTCACCCGCAACACCACCGAGTCGATAAACCTTGTCGCCCGCGCCTGGGGCGAGGCCCACATCCGCGAGGGCGACGAGATCCTCCTCACGCTCATGGAGCACCACTCCAACATCGTTCCGTGGCAGCTCCTCGCCCGCCGCACAGGCGCCATCCTCCGCTACGCCGGCGTCCTCGAAGACGGAACGCTCGACCTCGCTGGCCTGCGCGCGCAGATCAGCCCCCGCACCCGTCTCGTCAGCGTCACCCACGTCTCAAACGTCCTCGGCACGATCAACCCGATCGCCGACATCGCGGATGCCGCGCGGGCTGTCGGCGCGCTCGTCGTCGTCGATGGCGCCCAGGGCGCCCCGCACATGCCCGTCGACGTCCACGCCCTCGGCTGCGACTTCTACGCCTACTCCGCCCACAAGATGCTCGGACCGACCGGCGTCGGTGTTCTCTGGGCGCGCCCCGGCCTCTTCGCCTCCATGGACCCGTTCCTCGGCGGCGGCGAGATGATCGCACTCGTTCACCCCGATGAGTCCACCTGGGCCGAAGGCCCGCACAAGTTCGAGGCCGGCACTCCCAACATCGCCGACGTCATCGCCTTCGGCGCCGCCCTCGATTACCTCCACGCCATCGGCATGGACGCCGTCCGCGACCACGAACGCGCCATCACCGCCTACGCCATCGACAAGCTCGAAGCGCTCCCTGGTGTCGCCATCCACGGTCCGCACGATGTCGAACTGCGCGGCGGCGCCGTGAGCTTCACCGTCGACGGCATCCATCCCCACGACATCTCCACCATCGTCGACTCGCACGGCGTGGCCATCCGCGCCGGGCACCACTGCGCGCAGCTGCTCATGCGCCATCTCCAGGTGCCGGCCACCAGCCGCGCCAGCTTCTACATCTACAACGAACAGCGCGAAGTCGATGTCCTCATCGAAGCGCTCCAGCACGCCATCCGGGTCTTTTCCGATGCCACTGCCCGAACCGCAGTTTGACGACATCTATCGCGAAGTCATCCTCGACCACTACCGTCGGCCGAGGAACCGCGGCTCCCTCGCCGTCGCCACGCAACGCGTCGACGGCGTCAACCCCATCTGCGGCGACGAGATCCACCTCGACCTCGACATCGCCGGCAGCACGATCAAGGACATCGCCTTCACCGGCCTGGGCTGTTCCATCAGCCAGGCCAGCGCCTCCATGCTCACCGACCGCCTCAAGGGCCGTTCGCTCGCCGAGGCCGGCGACGTCATCGGCCACTTCCGCGCCATGATGATCGACGGCGCCCCACCTTCATCCGAACTTGGCGACCTCGAGTCACTCGAGGGCGTCGCCAAACTGCCCGTCCGCGTCAAATGCGCGCTGCTTTCCTGGAACGTGCTGCAGGAAGGCTTGAAGCAGGCCAGCACGACCTCCTGAGGAGTTACCCATGACCGACGCCACCGCGATCCCCACCACAGACGAACTCATGACCAAGCTCGCCGAGGTCAAGGACCCTGAGATCAACCTCAGCATCGTCGAATTGGGCCTCGTCTACGACATCAGCTTCGACAACGGCGACGTCATCGTGACGATGACGCTCACGAGCCCTGGCTGTCCGCTCGGCCCCGTCATCCGCGGCGAAGCCTACGCCAAGCTCCGTGAGATCCCCGGCGTCAAGGACGTCGACGTCCAGATCGTCTGGAACCCCCCGTGGGACCCCCGCACCATGGCCAGCGAAGACGTCAAGATGCAGCTCGGTATCTGGTAGTGCGCGGACCGAGCAGCGGTGCCAGCATCGCGCTGGGAGTAGCGATCGGCGCGGGCATCGGCGCTGCCCTGGGCAACGTCGCCATAGGAATCGCCATCGGTGTCTCGGTCGGTGTGGCCCTTGGTGTGGCAGTCGAAGAGCGCCTAAAAGGGCAGGAACGGCACAAATAGTCGCCCAAGGATGTCGAGCGCCAACAACCACGCCGGCGGCTCGTTGTCCGTCGCGTGCTCGTCCACCTCGCTCATCGCCAACCCCTGCACCGGTTCCAGGTGGTACACCGCCGCGATCTCGCCCGTGTCGAACCAGACGCCTTTGCACTCCGAGCAGGTATCGAGCGTCACGTGCTCTTTCTCGAATCGCTGCATCAGCTTCCCGCACGCCGGGCAGTCGAGGGGAGGCAGCGGTTTGCCACACTTCGCGCACACTCCGTCCGGCTTCAGGTACCCGAAACACGCGCGGCAGCGCCGCGGGCCGGGCGTCGCGATCAGTGCCGGGCTCTCGTCCCCTTCGTCCGCAACGCCATGCGTTAGCGAATCCTGGGCCGCCCAGAACCCGTAGCAGTTCTGGCAATACCGCAGGGGCTGCGTCGACAACGCCTCCGACCGCTGGAAGACCGCCAGCGCTGGATGGTCCGCGCAGTAGGGGCACGGCAGCGGCTTCTCCGCTTTCGCCGCCTCGGGCACAGGCGCCGCCGGCGCGAACAAGTCGTCGTCCGGCGTCTCCCAATCTCCGCCCCCCGCCATCCGGCTTCGCGCACGCGAAAGCCACTGTTCGTCCGTCAGGCGCTTCATGGAACGATCATCGGCCGTGCGTGGGCGGTCTTGACCGCGCGCCGCTTAGAACGGCCGCAGCGGCATGAACAGCCGCGACAGGATGTCCAGCGCCTGCAGCCACTCGGGCAACACGTCCACCTCGGTTGTCGAGCCGCTGTCCGCCGCCACCAGCGCCTGCGCCGGGCTCAGGTGGTAAACCAGCGCCAGTTCGCCCATGTCGAACCATACGCCGTGGCATCGTCGGCACTGGTCCAGGGTCACGCCCTCCCGCTCGAACGGTTCCATCCCACCGTGACCCGCCGGGCACGTCGTCGCCGGCAACGGCCGACCGCACTTCGTGCACGTCCCGTTGGTCATCAGGCGCCCGAAGCATGCACGGCACCGGCGCGGCGCGGGCAGCGCCTCCAACACCGGCGATGCCATGTACGCCCCGGTCACTCCCTTGTCGATCGACCCTTCCGGAGCCCAGAACCCATAGCATCGCGTGCAATACCACAATGGCCTCGCCGCCGCTGCGCCCGGCCGCTCGAACACGATCAGGCGTGGCGCGTCGCTACAGTACGGGCATCGCGGATCGTTGGGCGCGCCAACGGCGCTTCCCTCAATCGAATAGTCCATACGCCTTTAATCGACCGTGCCCCACGCGCTCTCCATCGTCCTGCGCATCCCTTGCCCGCGTGTAGACTGGAGATGGTGAGTTGCGAAGAAGACACCGCCGAGCTACTCCATCGCGCTGGACACAAAATGACCCCGCAGCGGCTGCTCATCGTGCGGGCCCTCCGCCACGCCGAAGGCCACATGACTGCCGCCCAGCTGGCCGACCAGGTCCGCGAAAGCTACCCCTTCGTCGATGTCAGCACCGTCTACCGCACGCTCGACGTCCTCAAGCGTATGCGCCTCATCACCGCCACCGACATGGGCTCCGGTGACGCCGTCTTCGAATGGGCGCCTGAACAACCCCACCACCACATGATCTGTACGAGCTGCGGCCACGTCGCCGAGCTCGACCACGCCTACCTCGAAAAACTCGAGCAGCGGCTCCAACACGACTTCGGATTCGCGCCCGACCTCCATCACTTCGCCATCTTCGGCCTCTGCCGGGAATGCCAGCTCAACGAGACCGCCGATGCCCACGCGTCGTGACCTCGTCGAGCCGCTGATCGCCATCTGCGGGTCTGCCAACGTCCTTTATCGCCCGGAAGACCTGGTCGTCTACGAATTCGACGGCACCATCGAACAGCAAACCCCTTACGCCGTCGTGTTCCCCGCCGACGCCCGCGAGGTCGCCGAGGTCGTGCGCCTCTGCAACAGCCTTCGCATCCCTGTCACTCCCCGCGGCGCGGGCACCGGCCTCAGCGGCGGCTCTGTCCCCACCCGCCGCGGCGTCGTCATCGCCACGGCCCGCCTCCGCCGCATCCTCGAGATCGATGTCGAAAACCGCATTGCCGTGGTCGAACCTGGCCTCCCCAACATCCAGCTTTCCGAAGCAGCCGCCGTCCACGGCCTCTTCTACGCGCCCGACCCCAGCAGCCAGAAGGCCTGCACGATCGGCGGCAACGTCGCCGAGAACGCCGGCGGGCCCCACTGCCTCGCACTGGGCGTCACCACCAACCACGTTCTCGGCCTCGAAGTCGTCACCGCCGCCGGCGACATCACGTGGCTTGGCGGCCGCGTCGCCGACTCCTTTGGCTATGACCTCCGCGGCGTGTTCATCGGCTCCGAAGGCACCCTCGGCATCGCCACGAAGATCGTCGTTCGCCTCGTCCCTGTCCCGGCCTCGGTCGTCACCCTCCTCGCCATCTTCGATACCGTCGAAGCGGCCAGCGAAACCGTCTCCTCGATCATCGCCGCCGGCATGATTCCCGCAGCCATGGAGATGATGGACCAGCTCTGCCTGCAGGCGGCGGAGGCCGGTCTGCAGTGCGGCTATCCGCCGGACGCCGGCGCCGTCCTTCTCGTCGAACTCGACGGCCTTCCCGCGATCGTCGATGCGCAGGTCGCCACCGCCCGCGCTGAGTGCCTCGAGCGAGGCGCTCGCGAAGTCCGGCTCGCGCGCAGTGCCGCCGACCGCGAGCTTCTCTGGAAGGGCCGCAAGGGTGCCATCGGCTCCCTCGGCCGCATCGCGCCGAACTATTACATCCTCGACGGCGTCGTTCCCCGTTCGAAACTCGTCGACGTGATGAAGCAGGTCAATGCCGTCAGCGAACGCTTCAACCTTCCTGTCGCCAACGTCTTCCACGCCGGAGATGGCAACTTGCACCCCCTCCTCATGTTCGACGACCGCGTGCCCGGCGCCCGCGCAAAGGTGCTGGAAGCCGGCGCCGAGATGATGCGCGCCTGCGTCGACGCCGGTGGCGCACTCAGCGGCGAGCACGGCATCGGCTTCGAAAAGCGCGGCTTTATGCCCTGGCTCTACGCCCAGTCGGACCTCGACAACATGGAGATGCTCCGCCCGGTCTTCGGCAACCTCGGTGACTTCAACCCGTGCAAACTCCTCCCCACGGGCACCGGTTGTGGCGAAATGGCCCACCAGGAGAGCGCCGTGCGGGCCGCCGGGCCGGACGCCTATGTCTGAAATCGTGGCGCGCCCCCTGCCGGTCATCGCCGGCCGCGAGCCGGAAACCGTCTACGTCCCCGCATCGCTGGACGAATTGCGCCCGATCCTCCGCGCGCCTGGCAACCAGGCGCTGATACCGCTTGGTGGGCGAACGCAGGTCGATCTGGGCGGCCCGCCCGACGGCCCGTTCGCGCTGCTAGACCTGGCCTATTGCCTGCGCGGCACCCCCGACCACCAGGCGGACGACCTCACCCTCGTCGCCCCGGCCGGCCTGACGATCACCGAACTGAACGAGGCCCTCACGCCAGCCGGTCAATGGCTCCCGCTCGATCCGCCCTTCCCCCACCTGGCCACGCTTGGCGGAGTCCTCGCCGTCGGCCGCGGCGGGCTCCTTCGCACGGGCTTCGGCCTTCCCCGCGACCTCGTCATCGGCATGTCCGTCCTCCGGCCCGACGGCGAGCTTGTCAAAGCCGGCGGGCGGGTCGTGAAGAACGTCACCGGCTACGACCTCATGAGGCTGTGGTGCGGTTCCCTCGGCACGCTGGGCATCATCACCGAAGTCGCCCTGCGCGTCTTCCCGCGCGTCGAGACCGTCACGCTCTCCGCCGTCGTCGACGACATCCCTCGGGTCCGCGCCGCTGCAAGCCGTTTCGCCCGCGAGGATCTCAGGCCGCACGTCTTCGAAGCCGCTCACACCGAGAGCGGCTGGTCGATCGTGGTGACCATCCCCGAGCCAGCCGCCGAGGAGGCGCGCAACATCCTGGGGCCATCCGCGGCGGCCGCTCCTCCGAACGCGCTCGATGCATTCCGCGACGCCGGGTTCGAACCGGAATCCCGCGTCACGTTGCGGCTGGCGGGCCTCCCGTCCGGCCTCGAATCGGCCGTCGACGCACTCGTCCCTCACAGGCCCACGACGCTCACCGTCCAACCGTTCACTGGAGCGCTTCGCGCCGCCTGGACGGGCGCGTCGCTCCCGCCGGTACGCGTCATGGAGCCCGTCGTCCAAAGCCTCCGCGCAGCGCTCGCGCCCGTCGGCGGCTCGGTTATCGTTGAGCGGATGCCCGATAACTTCCGGCAAACCCTCGACCCCTGGGGCGACCCGCCGCCCGCGTTCCCGCTCATGCGGCGGCTCAAGGACGCATACGATCCGCGCGGCCGCTTGAACCGCGGGAGGTTCGTCGGTGGCATTTGACGTTGCCAACTGGCCCCGGCCCGACGAAGCTCCGGCGCTCGAAGATCTGAGCAAGTGCGTCCACTGCGGCCTCTGCGTCAACGCCTGCCCGACGTACGCCATCACCGGTCTCGAGGTCGAGTCGCCCCGCGGACGTATTCACCTCGCGAAGCTCGTCGGCGAGGGCCGCATCCCGCTCACGCCCACTGTCCAGTCGCACTGGGAGCTCTGTCTCCAGTGCCGCGCATGCGAGGCCGTCTGCCCGAGTGGCGTACCCTACGGCCGCATCATGGAGCACGCCCGCGCGCAACTCGACGCCGCCCCGCCGAACGGCCGGCGCTCGAAGCAGCTCCGACGCCTCCTGCTGCGAGGCGTCGTCGCCCGGCCCCGGGTGCTGGCGGCGTTCATGCTCCCGGTGCGCATGTTGGCCGGGTCACCCCTGCGAACTGCGGCGGTGCGGTCACGCGCCATCAATCTCCTCGCGCCGCTCGCCCGCGCCGAACGCCAGCTCCCGCGACACATCGGCGCACCGCTCCGGCCCGGCGATCCGCTGCCGCAACCGGCCGAGCCTTCAAGGCAGGCGGTCCTCTTCACGGGCTGCGTCATGTCCGAGCTCTTCGGCGACGTCCATCGTGCGACCGCTCGTGTACTCGCCCGGCACGGCACCGCCGCCGTCGCCACTCCCGGCCAGGGCTGCTGCGGTGCTCTCCACGCTCACGACGGCGACATCGACTTCGCCCGCTCCCTCGCCCGTCGCAACATCGCTGCCCTCGAAGCGACAGGCGACACGCCCATCGTCGTCAACTCCGCGGGTTGCGGCGCTGCCATGAAGGAATACGGCCAGCTCCTGGCGAACGACGCTACGTTCTCCGACCGCGCCGCCCGCTTTGCCGCGCGTGTTGTGGACTTCGCCGAGTACGTCGCCACGCTCCCGCCCGCTGCCGGCGGCCGCTTCGAGGGCGCGGTGGCCTACCAGGACGCGTGCCACCTCGCCCACGCGCAGCGAATCCGCGAACAGCCGCGCTCGCTCCTCCGTGAGGCCGGCTGCACACTCGTCGACACCGCAGGCGCCGACATGTGCTGCGGTGCCGCCGGCATCTACAGCCTCGTGCAGCCCGAAATGTCAGCCGCCCTTCGTGCGCGCAAAGCCGAGCAGTTCCGGCTGCACCGCCCCGACGTCATCGCCACCGCGAACCCCGGCTGCCAGATGCAATACGAAGCTGCCGTCCGCGAAGCAGGCATCGATGCCCGCGTTCTCCACATCGCCCAGGTCCTCGACGAGGCGTTCGCCGACGCCGCCGAACGCTAGCCGAACGCACGAAGGGCCGGGACAATGTCCCGGCCCTTCGTGGTGAAGAAACAGAGCTTAGAAGCCGGCGCGGCCCCCACGCCCTCGAAGTCGCGGGTCCAACACGTCTCGCAGGGCGTCGCCCGCGAGGTTGAAGCCCAGCACCGAGAACGTGATCGCCATGCCAACCCACAGCGCATAGAGCGGGCTGGACGAGCCAAGCTGGCGGCCTTCGTCGACCATCTTGCCCCACGAGATCGCCACCGGGTCACCAAGGCCGATGAACGCCAGCCCCGCCTCCGCGAGGATGTACGCGCCAATCGCGATTGTGAACACCACGATCAGCGGTGCAACGATGTTCGGAAGGATGTGCCGCATCATCACGCGGATGTCGGACGCGCCGGTCGACCGTGCCGCAAGGATGTACTGTTCCTCGCGGGTCGAAAGCACCGACGACCGCACGATGCGTATGACCTGGGCGATACCTAATATCCCAAGCGCCATCGTGATCCAGTACTTGTTCGGCTTGTCCACGACCTGGACGATCAGCAGCAGCAGGATCAGGCCCGGGAACGTGAGCAACGCGTCAGTGAAGCGCTGGATCAGCATGTCCACCCAGCCGCCAAAGTAGCCGCTCACCACCCCCAGGAAGGTCCCGGCGAACGTCGCGAGGATCGAAGCGCCAATGCCCACGAAGAGCGACAACTGCGCCCCGTAGATGATCCTGGCGTAAATGTCCTGGCCGTGATTGTCCGTCCCCAGCCAGTGATCCCACGACGGCCCGGCAAGGTAGACCGGCACGTCACTCTTGGTGAACTTCTCCGGGTTCGCCGCGTACTTGATCCGAATCGTCGGATCCACCAGCGATTGCTCGTAGAGCTGCTCATCGAAACCGGGGTTCGGCTTCGTGAAACTGCGTTCCGGGTCGTACCGCGATACCAGCGGCGCAAACAACGCCGCAAAGATGCAGATGAAGATCAGTAAGAATCCGAACGCGCCGAGCGGCTTCCTGCGCGTGAAGTCCAGCACCGCCAGCGGCATGCGCTGGAAGACCGGGCGGTCGCTCCGCGTTCTCGGGACTCCGATGGGCGGTCCAGCAATGACACCTTGTTCTTGCGACATGGTTCTTCTTCTGCTTCTTTACGAGAATCGGATGCGCGGATCGAGAAGCCCGTAGACCACATCCACCGCAAGGTTCACGAACACGACAAAGGTGGCGATGACCAGCACAAACGCCTGGACCACCGGCACGTCTCGCGCCCGGATGGATGCCAGGATCTTGTTGCCGACACCTGGGATGTTGAAGAGGTATTCGAACACCACGTTGCCGCTAATTAGCGTGGCGACCGTGAGCCCCAAAATGGTGATGACCGGGATCAGCGCGTTCTTCAGCGCGTGCCGGATGATGACAACACGCTCCCGGAGTCCTTTCGACCAGGCCGTCCGGACATAGTCCTGCCGTAGCACTTCGAGCATTTGCGACCGCAGCAGGCGCATAACACTCGCGCCCGCCGCCAGCCCGCCCGCAACGGCCGGGATGATGAACAGCCGCAGGCTGCCGCCGGGATCCTCCCATAAGAGCGGCGATGTACTGATGGGCACAGTCCACAGCTTCCACTTCACCACGTAAAGCAGAATCATCGTCGCCACCCAGAAGTTCGGGGCCGCGAGCGCGAGGATCGCGAAGATCCGCAAGACGTAGTCCGTGGGTGAGTCCTGTCTGATGGCCGAAATGATCCCGATCGGCACACTCGTGATCACCGCCACGATCAGCGACATGATGCCGAGCTGCAGCGTGTACGGGATGCCGTCCTTGAACTGTTCCAATGCCGGCTTATGAGTCACGAACGACGTTCCGAGGTCGCCCCGCAGGACGTCGCCCACGTACTTCACGTATCGGACCGGAACCGGATCGTCGAGCCCGAGTTGGTGCCTGGCCGCATCGACCTGCCGTTGCGCCGCCGCGGGGTCGGATGGGATGGGGTTGTTGGCAGCTGCCCGCTGAGCGACGAAGTCGCCCGGGAGAACGCTCGTCGCAATGAAGACGAGCGTCATCACCAGCCAGATCACCGGGATATTGATCAAGGCTCGGCGAATGATGTAGTTCCTCAAGCTGCCCCCTCCCAACGATCGAGGGTGGCCCGGGTTTTGGCTCCCGGGCCACCCTCGTCTAGTAGTGCTATGCCTGTCGACCCGACCAGGTCGGGTCCTTCTGGTCGAAGTAGGCCGTGTTGCCGAAGTTCGGCGAGGTGATGAACGGCGTCGCTTCCGTCCCGTGGTAGTAGTTCCACGACAGCGTCGTGCTGATGTGGTCGAGGTTGTAAGGCACGCCCGCGCCGTACGCCTTGATCAGCTCCACATCGATCTGCTTGCAGAGGTCCGCACGCTTCGTCGCGTCCAGCTCCGTGATGATCTGGTTGGTCAACGTATCGACCTTGTCGATCTTCACGCCGCCAAGATACGGGAACTGCGGGCTCGCCGAGTTGAAGTTCGTCCACAGGTCGAACGACGGCTCGAGCTTGTTCACGTCGGAGATCCAGCCGTACCAGATGTTGTTGCTGCCGTTGCCGTACTGCTGCTTCACCAGCTTGCCGGTGATCGTCGAGTAGGGCTCGATCTTCGTATCGAACTGGTCGCCCAGGTTCGCTTTCAGCTGGTTCTGGATGAGCGCCGATACGCCGGCGTAAGCGCCTTCCCAGATGTCCGGGATGTCGATCAGAATGCGTCCGAGCGCCGGACCGCCGCCCGCAGCCCACATCGCCTTCGCCTCGGACAGGTCCTTGGCGTGGTCGGCGAGGTAACCCGGGTAGGTGATCAGTTCCTTCTCGGTGATAGCGAATGGCTGCTGCACCGGCGGGATGCTCCCGGACAGTGCGGCCTGGCCCTGGACCAGCTGCTGCGACAGCGCGTTCCGGTCGATCGAGCGGAAAATGGCGCCGATCAGATTCGGGTTGTTCCACGGCGCTGAGCCGCCATAGTACGTGCCCGCCCACGGGTTCACGTCGAACTGCGCCTCGTTGTAGATCTGGCCCTTGTACCGGGCTTGCAGGTCGTCCAGCACTGCCTTCGTGCGCGGCGCGTACTGGTCGATCTGCTTCTGCTCGAAAGCAGACTGCAGCGCCGCGTTGTCGGTGAACAGCGGGATGTAGTCCAGCCCGTCGATCCACACGTCCCGGTAGTACTTGTCGAAGCGCCGGAGCTGGACGTGTCCGTCGGCGGTGAACTGCGTGAGGATGTAGGCGCCCGTGCCGATGATGAGGTCGGGGCTGAAGTTCGTATAGGTCTTCTCGAACTGCTTCACCGCTTCCGGCGCCTGGAGCTTCGCGTACGAGCCCGCCAGCGTGCCGAGGAAGAACGGGTTCGGCTTCGAGAACTTCACCGTCACCGTCTTCGAGTCCGTCGCCGTGACGCTCTGCACCGACGCGTAGTCCGAGGCGCGGTAGAAGTTCGGGTCGACCGTGCCGTCCTGGAGCTTCCCGTCCTTGTTGCGCTGGATGAAGAAGACGATGTCGTCAACCGTCGCCTGGCGACCGTTGACCGGCGCCTTGTTCTGCCAGAACAGGTTGTCGCGCAGCGTGAACGTCATCGTCGTGGCGTCCGGCTGCTCCCACTTCGAGGCGAACGCCCCTTCGAGCTTGCCGTCGGTGAAGCTCGCATAGTTCACGAGGCCGAGGTTGGTGTAGCCCATCTGCACCGCAAACGGCGAGAACCGGCTCCGGTCCACGTCAAACGTGTCGTACGTCCCGTTTGCGCTCGTGTTTCGGTAGATCCCGCCCTTCTGCTTCGCCGCCGCCGTTGGCGACGCGCTTCCCGCTGTCGGGCTGCTGCCGGTAGGGCTGCCGCCGCTGGTGGTAGCGGTCGAACCGCCGCTGTCGTCGTCGCCGCAGCCCACAAGGCCGAGGCCGGCTGCACCCACGCCTGCGAGCGCCGCGCCGCCCACGAAACGTCGGCGCGAGAAGCGGCCCGAATCGAGCCGCCGCAGCCAGTAGTTGTTTTCCTGACTCATTAGAAGTTGCTTCCCCCCTTGAGCTGACCGGGCATAAACCCTGTTGTTATATACGCCACGTGCAGGGGCCCGGATGGGCGGAGTATACGGTCGGCCTTACCGGTGTCAATACAGACCATGCGAGCCATCGATGGGACAGATGGCTCACGGCGTAACATTCGGAAGCCCTCTTAACCGCCGCCTGCCGTGCGGTCGACCGATGACAGCGCGTCGAGATGCTGCGTCCAGAACGGCGTCGCCGCCGCGCCCGTCAGCCGGCGCCACCGGAAAAGCTCGCTGCGCTGCAACAACCACGGAATCACCGCAGACGCCTCGACAAGCAGCCGTACGCCGGCGTCGCGAACCAGCGCCTGTCGGGCCGACGCATCTGCTTCGGTCAGCATCGCATCGAAGAGCTCGCCCAAACGGCTGCTCTGGCTCGATGCAGCCCCTGACCCGTTCGCCCGTGCGTCGAATGCCTCGACGAGCTCCCGTGTTGGATCGGGAGACCGCAACGGCGCGCCCCATCCGAACCAGAACGCGGACTGCCCGTTCCCGTACTTCCCATCCGCAACCTTCTGCGAAATCGTCGTGTACGTCTCGACCGACGCCCGAAACTGGTCGCCTAGCACTTCGTTCAGCATCCCCGTCACGATCGCCGACGCGCTGTACAACGGATCGAAGATGCTCGGGAAGTCCACCACGACGGTCCCTAGCGCTGGTCCCCCTGCCGCGTTCCAGAGCGTTCTCGCGTCCGCGGCGTCCTTGGCAGGATCCGCCCCGTAGCCGCCGACGCCCGCCAGCGCGACCTCGTCCAGCGCGAACTGGGGCGTCGCCGGACTGACCGGCCCGCACGCTGCAGCCCGCCCGGCAAACAGCCGCCGCGCAAGTTCCGCCCGGTTGAGCGCGGCGCTGATGGCAAGGCGAAGCTTCGGGTCGTTCCACGGCGGTCCGGCAATCGAAAACGTCGAGAGCACCGGGCTCCCCTCGAATCGATCGAACTCGGTGATCCCATCTGCCGACGCGGCACGGATGGCCTCCGCGTCACGCCTGTCGCGAGCCAGGAACTCGTCCTCCTGCCCGGCGAGGAAGCTGCTGACGTCGCGCGTCGGCTGGTAAACCTCGATCGCGTCCAGTATCGGCCTCACGTGCCCGCCGACACGCGCCGCGAATCGCAGCACCCCGTCGTCGAGCCCGACTGAGCGCGAACGGCCCCGCTGCCCACCACTTCCTCCGGCCGCTGCTGCGCCCACGTCCCACTGAACCGCTCCACCGCCTCGGGCGCCTGCACCACCGCAAACCGCCCCGCAAGCGTGTCGAGCAGGAACGGGTCGGGTGCCGACGACTCCACGACCACCGTCACCGGGTCCGGCGCGGTCACACGCAGAATCCTCTCGACATCCCCGGCGCGCTGCGCGGTCGGCAAGGACCCCGCAGCCGCCAGTGCAATTCGCCGCTGCAGGTCCCGCGCAACATCGTCCGCCGTGACCGCTCGCCCGTTCAGCGGTTCGCGGTCCTGCCAGCGTGCCGCCGGGTCGAGATGGAACGCCCAGCTCGTCGCGTCCCGCTGTTCCCACGCCCTGGCGAGGTCCCCGACGACCACCGCGTTCGGGAATCCCGACCAGTTCACGAGCCGCGAATGCGTTCGACCCAGCACCTCCGCGACAGAAGCCTCCCCCGTCCGCTGCGCGTCGAACGTGTCGAAGTTGAACGACGCCGGCGAGACCAGCCGTGCGGTGCCCCCGCTGGGTGCGGCCGTGCTCGTTGGGCCTGCGCCAGCCTTAGCCGCAGGCGACGGCTCGGGAGTACGAGCCACGCCCTGCTCTCCTCCGCGAGCCCTGAGCGCCCACACGCCCCCGCCGGCCGCGACACCAGCGCCTGCCACAGCCCCACCGATCAGTACCGCCCTCCGGCTGTGCCGCCGCCGAAATGCCCCGATCATGGGCTGTCCGTCACGCCGGGTTGGCCCGCCGCTTCGCGCGCAGCACGCATCTCCGTTTGCCATGCCGCACATGGTAACAACGGCATATCGCTCGGCCACGGCGCGGTTCAGAAACGCGCTAACCGGCTGCTGCTACTGACCCGACTATCCTCGCGCGCTACAGTGGAACGTGGCCCTTCCGCCGCAGCCTCCGGGTTGCTGTCGGATCGGGGCCAGAGGTGCTTTCGGCTGGCCAGCGAACTCGTCGGATTGACGGCCGCCCTCGCCACGATCATCGAGCCCTTCGCTCCCGCAGGGCGCGGTGAACTGCGCCTCGGTGTTCCCGAGTCCGCCAAGGGCCCCGTCGCCGCTGCTCTCGCCGCCCGCCATTCCGGCCCCACGCTCCTCCTCGCCCCGACGCCGTCGCGCTCCCAGGCGCTCCACGACGAACTCGCGCTCTTTCTCGAAGACGTCGAACTCGCCCGGCTCCCCGAGCGCGAATCCCTTCCTTACGAGTTCACGCGCGACGATCCCGTACTCGGCATCGAACGAGGCCGCGCCCTCAACGCTATGCAACGCGCGGGGCGCGCCCTCGTCATCGCCTCCTGGTCCGCGCTCGCGCAATACATCGCCGCGCCCGGCGGAGGCGGCCAGGCCGTGATTATCGCCGCCGGCGACACCGCAGAGCCGTCCGCTCTCCTCTCACGCCTCGAAGCGATTGGATACGTCGGGCAGCCCCTGGCGGATGCGCCGGGCACGATCGCGCGCCGAGGCGGGCTCATCGACGTCTTCCCCGTCGCCGCCGAAAGTCCGTTCCGGCTCGAGTTCTTCGGCAACGAGGTCGAGTCCATCCGCCCCATCAACCTGTCCACGCAGCGCAGCATCGGACGCGTCGACGCGATCACGATCTCCCCGGCGGCAACCGGAACACGCGAGGCACACGCCGCCGCTCGCACCCTCCACGACACGCTCTCTGGCGAAACCGAAGCCGCTGACACCATCCGCGAACAGCTCGAAGTCATTGCCGCTGGCGGGCGCACCGACTACGAGGGGTTCTTCGAACCCCTTCTCTACCGAACCACGGCGCTCGACTACTTCGCCCCGGACGGACTCGTGCTTTTCGACGACGCCGAAGAGGGCCGGGCCGCACTCGACCACCAGCTCGAGGCCGAAGCCCGGACCCGTGAGGAGCTCGAACAGCGGGGAGCCGTCCCGTTCGGCCTTCCGCCGCTCCGCGCATCGGCTGGCGACCTTCTCGCCACGCTGGCGACGCATCGCAAGGCCCACCTGCAACGCTTCGGAGCGGAGGAGCTCGGCGCGCGGCGCCTTCCGCTCCAGGCCACGCCCAGCTTCGCCGGCAAGCTCAAGCCGCTCATCCAGCAGGCCGGCCGCTGGGCCCACGATGGGAAGGCCGTTGTACTCGCCTCCCAGCAGGCACTCCGCCTTGCTGACCTTCTCGACGAAGAGGGCATCGGCGCGAACTTGGTCCGGCGGCTCGGCGAAGCGCCTGCCCCCGGGACCATTACCCTGCTCCCCATTTCCATCAGCGGCGGCTTCACCCTCGACGACCGCCTCATCGTGGTCACCGATTCCGAAATCTTCGGCTTCCGCAAGCGTCGGCGCCCCACACGCACCCGCCAGGGAGTCCGTGCAGACCTCGTCTCGACGCTCGAAATCGGCGACTACCTCGTCCACGCGGACCACGGAATCGCGCGTTACGCCGGCCTCGTCCGCCGCACCGTCGACGGCATCGAGCGCGAGTACCTGGAACTCCAGTACGCCGAGAACGACCGCCTCTACGTGCCCGCCGACGGCCTCGACGCAGTTTCGCGCTACATCGGCCCCACAGACCATCCCCCCGCCCTCACGCGGCTCGGCTCCCAGGACTGGGCGCGGGCGCGCCGACGCGTCAAGGCAGCCGTCGTCGAACTCGCCCAGGAGCTGCTGGAGCTCTATGCGCGCCGCGAGGTGGCACAGGGTCACGCGTTCGCGCCTGATGGCCCCTGGCAGATGGAGATGGAGGCCGCCTTCCCGTTCGTCGAAACCCCCGACCAGCTGGAGGCGATCTCGGAGGTCAAGACCGATATGGAGCGCGTCCGCCCGATGGACCGCCTCATCTGCGGCGACGTTGGCTACGGCAAAACCGAGGTCGCCGTCCGCGCCGCCTTCAAAGCCGTTGCCGATGGCCGCCAGGTCGCTGTCCTCGTCCCCACCACAGTCCTCGCCGAACAGCACGGGAACACCTTCCGTGAGCGCGTCGCAGGCTTCCCCGTCCGCGTCGAAGTCCTCTCGCGCTTCCGCAGCGAACACGAACAGCGCTCCATCATCGCCGGTATCGCCACCGGCGAGGTCGACATCGCCATCGGCACACACCGCCTCCTGCAAAAGGACGTCACGTTCAAGGACCTCGGCCTCGTCGTGATCGATGAGGAACAGCGCTTCGGCGTGAGCCACAAGGAACGGCTCAAGCAGATGCGTGCGGAGGTCGACAGCCTCACCCTCTCCGCCACGCCCATCCCGCGCACGCTCCAGATGTCCCTTGTCGGGATTCGCGATATGAGCACCGTTATGTCTCCTCCGGAGGAGCGCCTGCCCATTCGCACCTACGTCCTCCAGTGGGACGACGAGATCATCCGCGAAGCCATCGACCGCGAGATGCAGCGCGGTGGCCAGGTCTACTTCGTCCACAACCGCGTGCACAACATCGAGCGAATTGTCAGCCGCATTCGCGACATCGTTCCCGATGCCCGCATCGTCGTCGGCCACGGCCAGATGCCGGAAGAGCAGCTCGAACGTGTCATGCTCGAATTCGGCGCCGGCGACCACGACATCCTCGTCTGCACAACGATCATCGAGAGCGGTCTCGATATCCCAAACGTCAACACCATCATCATCAACGACGCTGACCGCCTCGGCCTTGCCCAGCTCTACCAGCTCCGCGGCCGCGTCGGGCGCGGAGCGAACCGCGCCTACGCCTACCTCCTCTACGAAAAGGACCGCACGATGAGCGAGCCTGCCCAGAAGCGGCTCGAAGCCGTGTTCGAAGCCACGGAACTGGGCGCCGGCTTCCAGATTGCCCTTCGCGATCTCGAGATCCGTGGCGCCGGAAACGTGCTCGGCAACGAACAAAGCGGCCATATCGCCGCTGTCGGCTTCGAGATGTACTCCCGGCTCGTCGCCGAAGCGGTCGCGGCGCTGAAGCAGGTCGTCGCCCCCGGCGCTCCCCAGGCCCCGGCGCCCCTTCCACCGGTGCCGTCAGTAGACCTGCCGCTCAGCGCTCACATTCCCACGCAATATGTCGAGGACATCCACGCGCGTCTCTCCGTCTACCAGCACGTGGCCGACATCGATTCCCCCGAAGGAGTCGCCGAGATGCAGGCCGAATTGGCCGATCGCTTCGGGCCCGTGCCGCGGTCGGTGGAGAACCTGCTCTACGTCTCCCTCGTGAAGTCCATGGCTCGTCGCGCCCGCGTCGAAAGCATCAAGACCGACGAGCACATGTTCCACCTCCGCCTGCGCGGGGGCACCTCGCCCGAACTCCGCGCTCGCATCGAGGCGCTCGGACAGCCGGGCATACTCGTCGGTCCGAACCAGGTCCGCCTTGACCGGCTCTCTGCCGGCACAAACTGGATGCCGTTCCTGGTGCGTGTTCTCCGCGCGATGCTCCCGCCGGAGGCGGCCTCAGCCTGCGGCAGCCTCGGCCTAGCGGAATGGTCTGCGCGGCCCAGCCGTGGTTCAATTCGTCCATGGCCATCGTTGTCGAACGCAGCTTCACCATCGAACGCGGCTCCGCGCGCGAGTTCGAACGCCTGTCCCGCGAAGGCGTCTGGCCCTACATGGAAGCTCGCGGATGCAAGATCGTCGGCCTCTTCACCATCATGCACGGCGGCCCGAGCAACGAGATCATCCTTCTTACCGCCTACGACTCGATGGCCCACTGGGAAGCCACCCGCGAAGACGCCCCGCCGCCCGCGGATGCGCCCGAGGCCGTTCGGCAGCTTCACGCACCGTACCTCGAGGCCCTCGGCGCCCGTCGCAAGCTCACCATCGTCACCAGCACACGCGTGTTGCGGCCGCTCACGGGCCACGTGGATTACGGCGTTCGTCCCGGCTAAGCATGGACGCCTGGGAACCGCGTGCCCGGAAGCTTCAGTCGAGGAAGGCCCGCATGCAGAAACACGGCCGCTCCATCCTCACCGCCATCCGCGACGCCGAGCTCCGGCGCGCGAAGGCAGGGCGCCGCCGCTCCGCGCGCCGCAAGTAGTCACGCGACCACCACCCGGACCTCGTTCGGCATTCGCACCAGGTTGGTCAGCGGACACCGCCGCGCGTACTCGTGCAACTCCGCCACCTGCGCCGCTGACGCGCTTCCCGGCTCCAGCGAAACCGTCGCCACTATATTAAAGGGGACGGCGGGTTCCTCTGTCGCGATCCCGAGGAACCGCGCATCGTTGTTCTCCGCCGTCACCGTCACCTCGATCCGCTCGATCGGCACGCCGAGCTCCGCCGCCCCGATTTCGTAGGTGTGCGTCAGGCACGTGCTAATCACGCCGCAGAGAAGCTCCGGCGACGACGGCCCGAGGGACCACCCACCAAAGCCCGGTCCTGAATCCGAGACGAACTGCCAGTCCCGGATCCGCAGCTTTCGCACACCGCTCGCATCGTCCGCCACGCAGGTCGCCTGCACCGTCTCGTGCCAGTCAGCGCCGGTGGGCCGCTCCCGTGCTGCCGCTTCCATCGCCGCGCGCTTCTGTAGCAGGTAAGCCGCCAGCGTTCTCGCTTCCGTCATCTCTCTCCCTCGTCGCTCAGCGGTAGCCCGGCACCCGGGCCCCCGCGATACTGGATCCATGGCCGAGTCCAACCTCTTTACGATGCTCTCTGCCTATCGGCCCGGAGCGCCAGCGTCGCCGTTCGAAAACTACTGCACCAGCGGCCTGGCGTACTTCCTCCAGCGCGGCCAACGCATGCTCACGAGTCTCTTCGCCGATGCCGCCGGCATTCACGGCGAGCCGCTCGCCCTCGTCGAGGTGCAGCCTCGCCTCGGCCCCGGCATCGCCGACCTCGTCCTCACATTCGAAGGCGGCCACCTGGTCGTTGTCGAAGTCCAGGTCGAATCAGCCGCGGACGAATCCCACCTGCCCGCGATCGAGGACACCGCTGCCGGCTTCGGCGCGCCCCCGAGCTTCGTGATGCTCGGCCTTGGTGACCACGCTCGCGCTCCCTGGCGGCCGGTCCGCTGGCTCCACGTTGTCGAAGCACTCGAAGACGACCCCAATCCGTTGGCCCGGCAATTCACGGAGTTCATCCTCAACGACATCCTCGGCCTCGGCGATGTCCCTCTCGATCAGGCCATCACGACGAACCGCCTCTATGCCCTGGGAGCGGCAGCCATCCGCCGCCGCCTCGGCTCGGACGCCCGATACGTCAACAGCGCCTCCCGCCCAACGAACGGGCGCTACCGCTACCTCGGCACGACGTTCGCACTCCACGAGGGCGAAATGGCGTACTGGATCGGCATCGTCAACGAAGAGCTCCCGCTCTCCGAGCACTACCACCTGATGCTCGCCAGCAAAGAGGCGCCCCTCTCGGAGCCCTCAGCCCACCCGCGCGCCACCGGCGACTGGAAGTGGCAGTACTGGACCGGCGCCGGCCGAGTGGTCCGACCAGTCACCGCCGCCGACTATGGCGCACTCCTCGACCGTCTCCCCGTCTGACGTTCCCCTTATCCGATCCTGACAATCGTGCGCCCACGCACGCGGCCGGCGCGGATCTGCTCAGCAACCTCCACCAGACCATCGAGATCCGTCTCTACCGCGATGGACTCCATCAGCGACCGCGGCTTCAAGTCCGCGCCGAGCCGGTTCCACACGCGCATGCGCGCCGCCATCGGCGTCTGCACGGACTCAATCCCGAGCAGGTTCACCCCACGAAGGATGAACGGGAACACGGTCGTGCTCACCGCGCTCCCTCCTGTCAGCCCCGACACGGCGACCGAACCGCCGTACTTTGTCGTCCGCACGAGGTAGGCCGTCGTCGCCCCGCCCACCGGGTCGACAGCGCCTGCCCATCGTTCACGCTCGAGCGGCCGATCAGACGCCGCGCTGACGTCTTCCCGCGACAGGATCTCTGTCGCGCCGAGGTCCCTCAGGAACGCGTGCTCCGACGCCTTGCCGGTGCTCCCCGCCACCGTGTATCCAAGCTGCGCCAGCATCGCTACGGCCGTGCTTCCCACCCCGCCCGTGGCACCCGTCACGATCACAGGACCGTTCTCCGTCCGCAGCCCGTTGTGTTCGAGCTGCTCGATCGACAGCGCCGCTGTCAGCCCCGCCGTGCCGATCGCCATCGCCTCTTTCGCCGTGAGGCCCGCCGGCAGCGGCATCACCCAGTCCGCCGGGAGCCGCGCCAGCTCTGCGAACCCTCCCGCATGCCCCGTCCCGATGTCATAGCCGCCGGCGATCACAGCGTCGCCCTTCGCGAACCTGCTGTCGCGAGACTCGATCACCGTCCCCGCGAGGTCCACGCCAGGCGTCATCGGGTACTTCGTCACCACTCGGCCTCCCGGTGAGCAGGCGAGCCCGTCCTTATAGTTCACGCTCGACCACTCCACGCGAATCGTCACCTCCCCCTCGGGCAGCGCCGACTCCGGGAGTTCTCGGACCCCCGCACTGAACCCACCGTCCGCGTTGTCGACCACCAGCGCTCGATACGTCATCGTTTCCCCCAAATTCGTTCGTGTGCAGCAAGCGTGTCGCCTGTACCCTTCGCGAACAAGGAGCTACCCCTTGCCTGACGTGCTCGATCCCGCCGCCTTCAATATCGAAACCACGAACGTCCGCGGGTTCACCCAGACGTTCGTTCGCCAGGGCGCCGGTGGAGTGCCTCTCCTCCTCGTCCACGGTTGGCCCGAAACGAAACGCATCTGGTGGCGCAACATCGCGCCCCTCGCTGCTGCCGGCTTCGAGGTTATCGCCCCCGACCTTCGCGGGTTCGGCGACTCCGCCATCGGGCCCGATAGCTTCCACGACGTCCCCAGCCACAGCCGCGATCTCTACGCTCTCGTCCACGACCACCTCGGCCACGACCGCGTGGTCGTCGCCGGAGGCGATCTCGGCGGCCCGGTCATCCAGGACCTCTCCCTCCGTTTCCCGGGCTTCGTCGACCGGATGGTGCTCTTCAATTCGCCCCTCCCCTTCGACAAGGACGGCATGGCCGGCATGCGCACCCGTCCCGCCCGCGAAGCGTCCGACTACTTCGTGCGCCAGGGCACGGACGCCGATACCCTCGCGTCCGAGCTTGATACGCCCGAGAAGCGGCGCCGCTACATCGCTACCTTCTATACCTCGCGCTTCTGGGCGCACCCCGGCGCCTTCGAGCCCGCCGAGGTCGACTTCATGACCGAGCCCTTCGCTGACGGGCCGCACCTGCGCGCGAGCTTCGGCGCCTACGAAAGCTCTTTCAGCGCCGCCGCCCGCAGCGAACCATCCGTGATGGCCACCCCGAACCCCACGCACACGCTCATCCTCTTCGGGCCAAGCGACCACGTCATCTATCCCGAGTACGACCGCATGGCCGCCGTCGTCTTCCCCGACCACGTCGGCCCGTTCCTCGTCCGCGACTCCGGCCACTTCCTGCAATGGGAAGCCGCCGACGTCCTCAACGGCGCCATCAAGTCCTTCTGCCGCGACCTGCTCTAGTCCGCCGCCCCGACGCGGCGGCCCGGCCACGATCCGCTTCCGCAATTCGGCCGCGCCAGCCTCGGTCGACGGCAACGCCCACCGCGACTCAATCCACCACGTCGCGCCCGACGACTCGAATGCCCGCACCTCGGCGTCATCCGCCGACGACTGCGTCTCCCCCTCCACCACGATGTCGAATGGCTCGCCGTCACGTCGCGCGCGCAGTCCGGCTGTCACCGCCGCGAGTTCGTCCGCGGTTGCCTGTCGCCCGCCCTCCGGTGTCTTCACGGCCGGGAGCAGGCCGTCATACCGGAGCACGCGCCCCAGCGAACGCCGGCTCCCGAGAACGCCGACCACCCAGACCGGCACGCGCGGCCGCTGCACGGGCGGAGGCGGAGGCGGCATCCCCTCGCTCCTCGTGTTGGACGAGAACGGCGTTGGGTCGACGCGGTAGTGCTGCCCTTCGTACCCGAACTCCTCGCCGCTCCACAGCCGCGTCAGCACGTCGAGCCCTTCGTCCAGCAACTCCGCCCGCGCCTTCCGATCCATTTCCAGCGGTGCGAAGCCTCGCGCACCGGCGTCCGGCGCACCGAGCCCAACGGCCAGGATCGCGCGGCCGTTGGAGATGTGATCCACCGCCGCCACCTGGCTCGCCACGGTCCACGGCCTCAGCCACGGGAGCGGCGTGAGCATCGTCCCCAGCCGTATCCGTTGAGTGCCGGCCGCCGCGGCCGCCAGCTGTGCCCACGGGTCCACGCCCCACACCAGTTCCGGCAGGAACATCCCGTCCCACCCGGCGTCTTCAATCTCGCGGGCCAAACCCACCGTTAGCCGCGCATCCGAGAACGGAACCACCACCCCGTACTTCATCGCCGGTCTCCTCTGTCGAAACGTCCGTGCGGGAGGCTGCCGCCATGGCGCGTCAGAACCCGTCGCGAGCTATTGTCCTTCACGCTTTTCCCGGAGGCTCCGCTCGCTCGCGGTTTCCTTGCGCGGATTCGCCGCCTGCCGGGCGCGCTTCGCGGCGGCCTTCGTTTGTGGCCGCGGCTCCTGCGGTGTCGACTCGCGTTCGATCCGCGCCCCGATGCTCGCCGCCGCCCGCTTTGCCGATGCCTCCGGATCGGGTCCCGGCGGCGGTCGCTTTGCGTCCGTTCGTGCGCGCCGCCACAGCAGCTGTTGGCGCAGCCTCAGCTGCCACCCCTGGCTTGAGTTTGCCGTTCCGTGCCGGCTTCGCGGCCGTGACCTTCCCCACGAACGTCCCGGCCGCCGCCAGGATGGGCCGCAGGTACTCGCCGGTGTAGCTCGTCGGATGCGCAGCAATCTCCTCCGGCGTGCCCGTCCCCACGAGTTCGCCGCCGCGGTCGCCCCCCAGCGGGCCAAGGTCGATGATGTGGTCCGCCGTCTTAATCACATCCAGGTGGTGCTCGATCACCAGCACCGTATTCCCCGCATCCGCGAGCCGCTCCAGCACATTCAGCAGGTGAGCCACGTCCTGGAAGCTCAAGCCCGTCGTCGGCTCATCGAGCACGTAGAGCGTGCGCCCGGTCGACCGTCGCGAAAGCTCGCTCGCCAGCTTAATTCGTTGCGCCTCGCCGCCGGACAGCGTCGTCGCCGGCTGGCCGATATGGATGTAACCAAGTCCCGTCGCTTCGAGCGTATCCATGATCCGCTTCACCCGCGGAAACCGCTCGAAGAACTCCGCCGCCTCCGACACAGTCATGTCCAGCACTTCCGCGATGTTCTTCCCGCGGAAGAGGATCTCCAGCGCCTCGCGGTTGTAACGCTGCCCGTGGCAGACCTCGCACGGCACCGTCACGTCCGGCAGGAACTGCATCTCCACCACTTTGTAGCCGTCGCCGGAGCACTCCTCGCATCGCCCGCCCTTCACGTTGAAGCTGAACCGGCCCGACTTATAGCCGCGCGCACGCGACTCCGGCACCGACGCGAACAGGTCCCGGATGATCGTGAACGCACCCGTATACGTCGCCGGGTTCGACCGCGGCGTGCGGCCGATCGGCGACTGATCGATGTCCACGATCTTGTCGAGCTGCTCCAGACCTTCGACCGAGTCGTGCAGCCCCGGCCGCTGGCGCGCACCGTGCAAGACCTGAGAGGCACGCCTTACCAGGATGTCCGTGATGAGCGACGACTTCCCCGAGCCTGACACGCCCGTGACCGCCACGAACTTGCCCAGCGGAATCTCCACGTCGAGGTTGCGGAGGTTGTTCTCGCGTGCCCCGCGGATGCGAAGGTATTTGCCGTTTCCTGCCCGCCGCGCCGTCGGAACCGGGATCTCGCGTCGCCCCGCCAGGTACGCGCCCGTGATGCTCCCCTCGGCAGCCTTGATCGCGTCGATGTCCCCTTCCGCGACGACATATCCGCCGTGGATACCGGCGCCGGGCCCCATATCGATGATCCAGTCCGCCGCCCGCATCATCGCCTCGTCGTGTTCGACGATGAGCACCGTGTTGCCCAGGTCGCGCAGCCGCTCCAGCGTCTTGATCAGCCGGTCGCCATCGATGGGATGTAGCCCGATGCTTGGCTCGTCACAGATGTACAGCACACCCATCAGTGCAGAGCCGATCTGCGTGGCCAGCCGGATCCGCTGCGACTCTCCGCCCGATAGCGTCCCGGACACCCGGTCGAGCGTCAGGTACTCCAGCCCCACGTCCTGCAGGAACTCCAGTCGCCCCCGGATCTCCTTGAGGATCTGGTAGGCGATCGTCTGTTCGCGCTTGTTCAGCGGTGTCTCCGGCGACGCCAGCCGGTCCGCCCACGTCTTCGCCGCCGATATCCCGAGCGTCGTGACGTCCACGATCGACTTCCCGTCGATGAGCACGCCCAGCGCTTCCGGTCGCAGCCGCCTCCCTTTGCAGGTCGGACACGGGATCGACCCCATGTACTTCTCGATCTCCTGCCGGATGTACTCGGAATCCGTCTCCTTGTAGCGGCGCGCCAGGTTCGTCACCACGCCTTCGAACTTCGTGTCGTAGACCTGCGTTCGCCCGTACTGGTTCGTGAAACGCAGCCGCAGCATCTGGTCGCCGGTTCCGTACATCACCGCCTGGATCTGCGCCTCGCTCAGTTCCCGCACCGGCTGATCCACGCTGAACCCCATGTGCGCCGCCACCGCCTCCAGTTGGCGCATGTACCACCCGGCGACGCTCGGCGACTTCGACCATGGCTCAACCGCGCCGCCCGCCAGCGACTTCGAGCGGTCCGGCATGATGAGCGAAGGGTCGATTTGCATCTCCACGCCCAGCCCGGTGCACGTCGGGCACGCCCCATGCGGGCTGTTGAAGCTGAACGTCCGCGGCTCGATCTCGCCGATCGACGTCCCGTCGTAAGCGCATGAGAAATGCTCGGAGAACACGCGCTCGGTCTCCGGGTCTCCCGCCTTCACCCCCGCCAGCGCGACGTGCATCACGCCCGAACCGACCTTTAGCGCGGTCTCCACCGAGTCCGCGATCCGGCTGGTCGCCGTCGCGTCGCTCCCGGGTTCCGGCACGATCAGCCGATCGACGACGACATCGATGTCATGCCGCTTCTTCTTGTCCAGCACGATCTCTTCGTCGAGGTCGCGTACCTCGCTGTTGATGCGCACGCGCACGAACCCGGCGCGTCGAGCCTCGTCCAGGATGCCGGTGTGTTCGCCCTTCTTCGCCCGCGTCACCGGCGCCAGCAGGAGCAGTCGCGAACCGGCCGGGTACGCAAGCGTCGCATCGACAATCTGCTGCACAGTCTGCCGCTCGATCGGCCGGCCGCATTTCGGGCAGTGCGGCCGCCCCGCTCGCGCCCACAGCAGGCGCATGTAGTCGTAGATCTCCGTGACCGTGCCCACCGTCGACCGCGGATTGTTCGAGGTCGACTTCTGGTCGATCGAGATCGCCGGCGAGAGCCCGTCGATGTGGTCTACGTCCGGCTTCTCCATGAGCCCGAGGAACTGCCGCGCGTACGCTGACAACGACTCCACGTACCGGCGCTGCCCCTCGGCGTAGATCGTGTCGAACGCCAGCGACGACTTCCCCGAGCCCGACAGACCCGTGATCACGACCAGCTTGTCCCGCGGGATGCTGACGTCGACGTTCTTCAGGTTATGTTCCCGCGCGCCGCGGACGAGGATGTGATCAACCGGCATGGGCGGAGGTGGTGTTCTCTCGTGGATTCTGGCTTCCGCCAGTCGCGCCGCTCTCTCAATCCAGTTTACGGATGACCCGAAGAGCGCGCTTGGAGATTTTAGCAAACCTAGAACGCACGTTCTAGTGGTGCCGCACCCGGTAACGCAGGTATACCTCACTCGTATCGGGGTTTGGCACAGCTGACACCAGCTCCACGTGCCGCACCTCGTCCCGCGAGAACGCCCGCGGCCCTTCAACGGCGGTCAGCGTGTTCTTCCCGCCGATTACCACCGGCCCCAGGGTCACGAAGTACTCATCCACCACGTCCAGCGCGAAGAGCTGGGCGTTCATGTCAGGCCCGCCCTCGCATAACAGCACTTCAGCGCCCAGTTCCAGCCGCATGTGCCGCAGCATCTCCAGGATGTCGTTTGCCGTCGGCGCCAGCACGTGCACCGTCCGCCCGGTGGCCGCAATCGCAGCTACCTTCTCCGCCGGCATCTCCGGCGCGGCGTAGATGATCGCGTCGAATTCCCGCGACCGGAAGAACATCTTGTCCAGCGGCAAATCCCCCGACCGCGACATCACCGCCGCGATTGGGCTCGTCGGCTTCCCCCGCTGCCGCCGCATCACCTCCAGCGCTTCGTCGTTCAGACGCGACGACGTCCCGCTCGCACGCAACGTGTTCGCGCCGTTCATCACGATGTCCGCGTTCACGCGGATCTCCCGCATCAGCCGGTGGTCAACCTTCGACCCGATGCCCTGCTCGGTGCCTTCGATGACCACCTTGCCGTCCGTCGACATCACCATATTGAGGAGAATGTACGGTCGATGCTCCGGCGGCGGCGGCAGCTCGAGGTTCGTGTAGTCCGGTTTCGTCACTCCACGAGCATACGGCCCTGCAAACGGCCGGGCGACGCCTTCAATCCCGCGCGCTGTCTCGCCGCCATCGCACACGTTCCGGCCCTGCATCCCCGTACGTGGTCAGCATCACTTCGTCCACGGACAGCGCAAAGAGCACATAGCGCTCCGCCGGCGCGTAGCTCGACGCCTCCACCGCCGCTGTCCGTTCACCCGTCGCATCGACGAACCGCGCCATCCCGCGCACCACGCACTCTCCGCTCCCGCCGTTTGCGTCCTCGACGCCGGCATGCAGCGCGTACCGCCCGTCCCGCCGCAAATCGCGCCCCTTCGGCGAATCGGGCTCCATGAAAACGTAGAGCTCCCTCGAAGCCACGATCGGCGTCACCGGGTGCACGCGTGGCGAACCGTCCCCACGCACCGTCGCGAGGTACGACACGCGCCCATCCAGCCGCTCCCGCACCCGAGCAGCCAGCTCAGGCTCTGCCGCCGCGAGCTCCGCCCACGTCGACACTACGCGGGCTCCGGCAGGTCCGCGGCGACATCGACCCCCCGGTAGTAGCACGACGCGTTCCCGGTGTGGCAGGTCGGTCCCGTGGGCCGCGCCTTCACTAGCAGCGAGTTCGCCTCGCAGTTCTTGTACATCTCCACGAACTCCAGCACGTTGCCGCTCGTCGCGCCCTTCTCCCAGATCTCTCCGCGGCTACGGCTCCAGAACGTCACCCGTCCCCGAAGCGTACGTTCGCGCGATCGCCTCGCGGTTCATCCACGCCAGCACCAGCACCTGCCCGCTGTCCGCGTCCTGCACGACGGCCGGGATCAGCCCCGCATCATCGAACGAAAGGACGTCTGCCTCGCTCACGCCGGCGATTCCTGTGGCAGCCGCACGGGTACGCCGTGCGCGGCTAGGTATTCCTTCACCTGCCGGATTGAGTACGTGCCGAAGTGGAAAATGCTCGCCGCAAGGACGGCATCCGCGTGCCCTTCTGTGAACGCCTCCAGCATGTGCTGTGGACCGCCCGCCCCACCCGACGCGACCACCGGCACCGTCACCGAGTCGCTGATCGCCCGCAGCATCGCGTTGTCGTAGCCCTTGAGGTGGCCGTCGGTGTCCATGCTCGTCACCAGCAATTCCCCCGCGCCGCGCTCCACCGCCTCCTTCGCCCACGCCAACGCGTCGAGCCCGGCCGGGTTGCGCCCCCCGTGCGTGAACACTTCCCATTGCCCACGCTTCCCCGGCACGCGTCGCGCATCGATCGCAACCACCACGCACTGGCTGCCGAACCGGTACGCCCCCTCGTTGATCAGGTCCGGGTTCTGGATCGCGGAAGTGTTGATGCTCACCTTCTCGGCGCCAAGCTCCAGCATGATCTTCATGTCGCTCACGCTGCGGATCCCGCCGCCAATGGTGAACGGGATGAACACCTGGTCGGCCGTCGCAGCCACCATGTCGTACACCGTCGACCGGTCCTCCGACGACGCCGTGATGTCCAGGAACACGAGCTCGTCCGCGCCCTCGCGGTCGTAGACCTTCGCCAGCTCCACCGGATCGCCCGCATCCCGGAGCTCAACGAACGAGATTCCCTTCACCACGCGCCCGCGGTCCACATCGAAGCAAGGAATGATCCGTCGCATCAACATTGTTCGATTGTCGATGGCCCCGCCCCGAATGTCGACGCCGTCGACACCGCTAATCCCCAACCGCCTCCAGCGCCTCCCGCAGGTCCACCGTTCCCTCGTACAGCGCCTTCCCCACGATCGCCCCTTCGCAGCCGATGGCAGCCAGCTTCCGCAGGTCCTCGATCGTCGCCACCCCGCCGGACGCGACCACCGGGATCGGCAGCTCCCGAACGAGCCGCTCCAGCAGCTCGAAGTTCGGCTCCGTCAGCGTGCTGTCCCGCCCGATGTCGGTAACCATGATCCGCGCCACCCCCGCCTCGACCATCGCCTTCGCGAGTTCGAACACCGTCACACCGGTCCGCCCGATCCACCCGTCCGTCCGCACCTCGCCGTCCCGGCAATCGATCGAGACGACGATCCCCTCGCCGAACCGCGATAGCGCCTCCCTCACGAGCGCCGGGTCTCGCACGGCCGCGCTCCCCAGCTGGACGCGACTCGCCCCATACGCAAACGCCGCCTCGACCGAGCCGACGTCCCGAATCCCGCCAGACACTTCCACCGGGACCGCCACCGCCGCGCAGATCGCCGCCATCACGCGTTGATTTGCCGGCGCGCCGGCTTTCGCGCCGTCCAGGTCCACAACGTGCAAACGCGGCGCACCCAACGACTCCCAGCGCTTCGCCATCGCCACCGGATCATCCGAATACGTCGTCTCTCGCTCGTAGTCACCCTGGAATAAACGCACGCATTTCCCGCCGCGCAGGTCGATCGCCGGGATGACCTCGAATGTCAGCGCAGCGCTCCGGCAGGCACTCCATCCACGCCCGCTCCCGCCCGCGCCCATCGCGCGAAGTTCTTGTACAGCAGCAGTCCGTAATCGCTGCTTTTTTCGGGATGGAACTGTGTAGCTACAATGTTGCTACGGGCCACCACGCTCGGGAACACGACCCCATACTCGGTCATCCCCAGGTGCAGCGATTCGTCCGGGACATGCGGATAGAAGCTGTGGACGAAGTAGAACGCGCTCCCGCTCGGGATGCCCTCGACGACGGGATGCTCCCGCACCCACTCCACGGTGTTCCAGCCCATGTGCGGCACCTTCCGCCCTTCGCCCGTGGGGAATCGCTGTATCTCGCCCGGCAATATTCCGAGGCACTCCTGGTTGCCGCCTTCTTCGGAACGTTCGAACAGCGCCTGCAGGCCCATGCACACCCCGAGGAACGGCCGGCCCGCCGCGATGTAGTCACGAAGTGGCTCCACCAGGTTTCGCGCGCGCAACTTCGCCATCGTGTCCGCCGCCGCCCCGACACCCGGCAACACGATCCCCACCGCGGCATCGATGTCGCCCGGATCAGCCGAAACCACCGGCGCGACGTCGACATGCGCGATGGCCCGCGCAACGCTCCGCAGGTTCCCTGCGTCGTAGTCAATCACCACAATTGGTTGGCTCACAGCTGTCCCAAGTGTATCACGGGCGGTAGCCGCCCCAGCCCTCGCGCCCGATACTTTGACGGCCATGGCCCAGGAATCGCAGTACGACGCCCGCCTCCGCAGCGAAGAGCTCCGCTCTCAGATCAACTACCACAACGCGAAGTACTATCAGGAGGATGCGCCGGAGATCTCGGACGCCGATTACGACGCGCTCCTCAACGAGCTTCGTGCCATCGAGCGCGAATACCCCGAGCTCATCACGCCGGATTCCCCGACGCAGAAAGTCGGCGCAGCGCCCCTCCCCACGTTCGACGTTGTCGTCCACCGCCAGCCGCTCCTCAGCCTTGGCAACTCCTTCAGCCTCGACGACCTCACCGCCTGGCAGCGCCGCGTAACCGACCGCATCGGCGACCGCTTCTCGCTCGTCAGCGAGCCGAAAATCGATGGCCTCGCAATGGCCATGGTCTACGAGAACGGGCGCTTCGTTCAGGGCGCTACCCGCGGCGACGGACGCCAGGGCGAGAACGTCACCGCCAACCTCCGCACGATCGGCTCTATTCCGCAGACGCTCAACGGCTCGTTCCCCGAGCGCTTCGAAGTCCGCGGCGAGGTCTACATGACGAAGAGCGGTTTCGAAGCGATGAACGCGGCGATCGGCGAGGAGAACGAAGAACGGGAACGCGAGGGCCGCAAGCCCCTCTCCCTCTACGCGAACCCCCGTAACGCTGCCGCCGGCGCCGTGCGCCAGAAGGACCCGTCCGTCACCGCCGGACGCCCGCTCGAGATCTTCGTGTACCAGCTCGGCTGGTGCGACGGTGCCCACCCGCAGAGCCAGCACGAGATCCTCGCCTGGCTGGGCGACATGGGCTTCCGCGTCAACCCCCAGATTCAGCGCCACGAATCCATGGACGCCGCCTATCGACGCATCCAATGGTGGGGCAACCAGCGCGAGCGCCTCGACTACGACATCGATGGCGTCGTGCTCAAGGTCGACGACGTGCGCGATTGGGAACGGCTCGGCGTGGTCGGCCGCGAGCCGCGTTGGGCCACGGCGTTCAAGTTCCCGGCCCAGCAGCGCACCACGAAGCTGCGCGACATCGCCGTCAACGTCGGGCGCACCGGCGTCCTCACCCCGTTCGCCATCCTCCAGACCGTCGTCGTTGGCGGCGCGAACGTCAGCATGGCCACCCTCCACAACGAGGGCGACATCCACCGCAAGGACATTCGCATCGGCGACACCGTCATCGTCCAGCGTGCCGGCGAGGTGATCCCGCAGGTCGTCGCCCCGGTCACCAGCCTCCGCACCGGCGACGAGCGCGAGTTCGCCATGCCAGCCGTCTGCCCGTCCTGCGGCGAGCCTGTCTCCCGCGACCCCGCGGAAGCCGCGACGTACTGCACGAACACCTCCTGCCCCGCCCAGCAGGTCCGCCTCATCGAGCATTTCGCCTCGCGCGGGCGCGATGGATATCGAGGGCCTCGGCGAGAAGATGGCCTACACGCTCTACGAGCGCGGGCTCGTCCACGACGCCGCCGACATCTACGCCCTCAGCGAGGAGACGCTCGGCGCAGTGCCCGATTTCCAGAAGAAGGCGCGGGCCGGCGAGACCGCCATCAGCAAGGTCGCCCAGAACCTCCTCGCCGGCATCGAAGCAAGCAAGCAACGCCCGCTCACGAATGTTCTCTTCGCGCTCGGAATTCGACACGTGGGCTACGAGACCGCACGGCTCCTCGCCGCCAGCTTTGGCGGACTCCAGGCCGTCCTCGACGCGCCTCTCGAAGCACTCCAGGAAGTCGAAGGCATCGGCCCGGTCGTCGCCGAAAGCATCGCTGCCTGGGCCTCCCGAGACCACAACCGTGACCTCGTCCAGCGCCTCATCGCGAGCGGCATCGACCCCCGCGAAACACCGCGCGAGGCCACGAGCGGCTTGCTCGACGGTCTCACGATCGTCGTCACCGGCCGCCTCGAGGGAATCTCCCGGAACCAGGCTGAGGACCTCATCCGCGAACTCGGCGGGAAAGTCGGAAGCTCCGTCAGCAAGGCGACGACCGCGCTGGTGGTCGGCGAAGACGCTGGCTCCAAGCTCGCCAAAGCCCAGCAACTCGGCGTCCGCACCATCGATGAGGCGACCTTCCTCCGGCTCACGGAGGATGGCCCTGCGGTGCTTGATGGCCAACTCGCCGTGCAGACGCCGGCGGAGTAGTCCGGCGCCTTTCTTCGCGGCGTCGCACAGCCAGATTCGGAAAGTCGGAGTTTAAGCGCTCAGGAAAGTCGCATCCGCTCATTCAAAGCGCGAAAAACTCGCACGGTCGCACACTCGGTCATGCACCCTATAATGGATCAGTCGCGTGACCGCCCGTTGCGTGCGCCCATTTCAGGGCAGGGCCTGGTACTTGGCACTCTTTAATCCGCTTTCGAGCCTGTTCGGCTTCCTGTCGCATGACATCGCCATCGACCTTGGCACCGCGAACACGCTCGTGATGGTCAAGGGCCGCGGCATCGTGATCGACGAACCGTCCGTCGTCGCCATCGATCGCGGCTCCAAAAAGATCCTCGCTATCGGCGCCGAAGCCAAGCGCATGGTCGGCCGCACGCCTGCCAGTATCATCGCAGTTCGCCCCCTCCGCGACGGCGTCATCTCCGACTTCGAAGTCACCGAGAAGATGCTCAGCTACTTCATTCGCGCCGTTCACGACCGGAGCTTTCTCGCCCAGCCGCGCGTCGTCGTCGGCATCCCCAGCGGCGTCACCGAGGTCGAAAAGCGCGCCGTCCACGACGCCGCCCTCAACGCCGGCGCGCGCAGCTGCTACCTCATCGAAGAGCCGATGGCGGCCGCCATCGGCGCCGGGCTGCCCGTCATGGAAGCCGCCGGCTGCATGATCGTCGACATCGGCGGCGGCACCACCGAGGTCGCCGTCATCTCCCTCGGCGGCATGGTCGTCAGCACCTCCATCCGCGTCGCCGGCGACGAGATGGACCAGGACATCATCGCCTACGCCCGCCAGGTCCATAACCTCCTCATCGGCGAACGCACCGCCGAGGAGATAAAGAAGATGGCCGGCTCCGCCGCGCCCCTCGACCCCGAAGAGACCGTCGACCTTCGTGGCCGCGACCTCGCCACGGGGCTCCCCAAAGCCGTCGAAGTGAGCACCGTCGAAATCCGCGACGCACTCGCCGGCTCCATCAGCGCGATCGTCGAGGCCGTCCGCTCGTCGATCGAGGTCACTCCCCCCGAACTCGTCAGCGACCTTATGGCCCACGGCATCGCCCTCGCGGGTGGCGGCGCCATGCTCCGCGGCCTCGATCGCCGTCTCAGCCAGGAGACCCGTTTCCCCGTCTATGTCGCCGAAGATCCTCTCCTCTGCGTCGTCCGCGGCGCCGGCGAAGTCCTCGAAGAAACGATCCTCCTCAACAAAGTTCAATCGCAGCTCGCCTCCCGCCGGGGGGGCCGCTAGCGTTCTTGGCGCGGCCCCACGCCGGCGCCAGTGGTAACGCCTATGCTCATCTTCTCGCGCTACACGTACTGGGTCGGAGCTATGATCGGCTTCGCCTTCCTGCTCGGAATCATGGGCCAGACAGGACTGCTCGGCCCCTTCCAGGCGATCTTCCTCAAGACCGCCTCCCCTTTCGAAAACGTCCTCTCTGGCGCCTTTAGCCCCGTCGCAGCCTTCCTCTCCGATGCCGGCAGCATCAACGACCTCCAGGACGAAAACGCCCGCCTCCGCATCGAAAACGAGGACCTCCGCAACAAGGTCACCCAACTCCAGCAGGACGCCCAGCAGGTCGAGGAATTCAAAAACGCCCTCGGCATCCAGCAAACCGGCGCCGATACCAAGGTCGCCGCTAGCGTCGTCGCCCACGACGCCCTCGCCTTCACCGACGTCGTCAGCATCAACAAGGGCTCCAGCTCCGGCATCAAGACCGGGATGGTCGTCCTCTCCGCTCAGGGCACCCTCATGGGCACCGTCACCACCGTGAAGTCCGATGTCTCCTTCGTCCGCCTCATCACCGACAGCCGCAGCGCCGTTAACGCCGAGATCCTGGAGACGAAGGCCGAGGGCACCGTCCACGGCACCGCCAACCGCGGCCTCTCCTTCGATCTGTCTCAAGCCGACATCAAGGTCGGCGACGTCGTCGTGACGTCCGGCCTCGGCGGCAACTATCCCCCGGGCATCCCCATCGGCAGCGTCAGCGAAGTGACCGGCAGTGCCCAGGACCTCTTCCGGCATGTCACCGTCGAACCGAAGGTCCGCCTTTCGACGACCACCACCGTCCTCGTGAACATCAGCTTCACGCCGCAGCGCATCGATCTCGAGGCGCCGTGAAAGCGCTCCTGATCGCCCTGCTGTTTTTCACGGCCGCGCTCGCTGAGGTCACGGTAGCGCCGCTCTTTCCCATCTCCGCGGCCGTGCCCGATATCCCGCTGGTGACCCTCGTCGTTGTCACCGCCTACGCCGGTCCGTACGCCGCGATGCTCGGCATCCCCTTCGTAGCTATCTGCCTCGGCTTCGCCTCCGACCGCTCCCCCGGAGTGCTGCTCATCGCCTATCTGCCCCTGCTGCCGCTCGCCGCCATCCTCGAGGAGTCGTCACTTCCGCTGAACCGCTTCGCCCGCACGCTGGTCACCGGGGCCGCGACTGGACTGTGGCTTCGCCTCCTCCTCGCCATGGTCGCGGTTCTCCAGGGAGCCAGCCTTCCCGTCGTCACACTCATTGCCCGGCTCCTGCTTCCAGGCCTCTTCTTAGACATTGCTTTACTGACAGTCGCCTACCTTCCATTACGCCTTATAGGATTGGAAGGCCATCGCATGGCTCTTCAGCGAGGCGGCTTCTAGCTTATGAGCATCCTGGACGAAGGCTTCAGGGCACCTGGCGGCGGTAGCCGCAACCGGCCCCACGGCAACCTCAATATCCTCCGCGTTGCCGTGCTTGGACTCTTCATGATCCTTGTCGTCCGCCTCGTCTACATGCAGCTCATCAATGGCGCCGACTACGCCCAGCGCTCCCACGAGAACCACATCCGTCAGGACAACATCCTGCCGACGCGCGGTGAGATCCTCGATCGCAACGGCGATCCGCTCGTCCAGAACGTGCCCATTTACACGACCACGATCGTCCCCGAGCTCCTGCCCGAGTCCGAAGACTCCCGCAATGCCATCTACCAGCAGGTCGAAAAGATCACGGGCATTCCTGCCCTCGATATCCAGGTCAAGGTGAAAGCCGCCTTCGCCAACAAGACCGACTACATCGCCATCAATTTCGGCCAGCAGCACCTCACCTCCGAACAGGCCCAGATGCTCGACGAGGCCGCCGCCGACATGCCCGGCGTCCAGCTCACCATCACCCCCGGCCGCAACTACACCGCCGGCCCCTCTTTCGCCGACATCCTCGGCTACATCGGCCCCCAGCGCGCCGAAAACCGCCAGCAATACGCCGACCTCGGCTACGACCTCAACGAGCCCATCGGTATCGCCGGCCTCGAAAAGAGCTACGAGAACGACCTCCGCGGGCAGGTGGGCTTCACCGCCAACGAGCAGGACGCCCAGGGTCACCCGATCAACACGTTGAAGACGAAAGACCCCGTCCCCGGTAACACCGTGAAGCTGGCCATCGACGCCGGCCTCCAGAACTACGTCGCCGACCTCCTCCAGGAGACGCTCGACGACGCGACATGGCACGCCCGCAACGCCGCAGCCGTCGTCATGAATGTTAAGACCGGCGCCATCTACGCGATGGTCTCCGTCCCTGATTTCGACCCCAACATCCTCGCCGACACCAACGCCCACGAAGCCGAGTACACCGCATTGGCCAACGACACCGCCGGCACGCCACTGGTGAACCACGCCACGGCTGCCGCCGCTCCCGGCTCGACCTTTAAGTTGATCACGGCCTCAGCCGCGCTCGAGAACGGCAACATCACCCCGAACACGAGCATCGACATCCCGAGCGCACGCATGCCCTACAAGGACGAGCTCGGCAACGAGGAGTTCCTCATCGACTGGCGCGCCCAGGGCCCCGGCATCAACCTCTACAAGGGCCTCGCCTACTCCTCCAACATCTACTTCAACATGATCTCCTGCGGCATCCTTGGCAAAGTCACCGGCCTCGACCGCGACTTCGGCAGAGGCGCCGTCATCCTCGGCACCATGGCACGAAACTATGGCCTCGGCGGGCCCACTGGCATCGATCTCCCCGACGAGTCGTTCGGCCGCATCCCCAGCCCTGCGTGGAAGAAAGAGCACTACGCCGGACCCGATTACAACGACTCCGACCGCTCCTGGTATTACGGCGACACGTGCAACATGAGCATCGGCCAGGGCGATGTGACCGCCACGCCCATGCAGATCGCCCGCATGACCGCCGCCGTCGCGAACGGCGGCAAGCTGCTCACCCCACACATCGCCGACGAAGTCCTTTCCCCCGACGGCCAGGTCGTCCGCACGATCCCCACGCAATTCAAGCAGGTGCCCGTCACCGCGACCCACCTCGACGAGATCCGCCAGGGCATGCGCCTCGGCGTCACCGACCCGCTCGGCGCCGCCCACCGCATCGAGGAAACTACCAGCGCCGACGTCGCGGGCAAGACGGGCACCGCCGAGTTCTTCGAAGACGGCGTCAAGCTCCAGCACGCATGGTTCACCGGCTTCGCGCCCTACAACGACCCTGAGATCGTCGTCACCGTCTACTACGACCTCGGCGTCGGCGGCGACAAGGCCGCACCCGTCGCCGGCCGCATCTTCGACTACTTCTTCAAGAACGTGACTCCGTGAGCACCCTCGGCTACGGCGCCCGCCGCGGCAGCGTCTTCCGCGGTTGGGACCGCTTCGACTACCTCATCGTGCTTGCCGCGACGGCGCTCGTCGTGCTCGGGCTTCTCCTCATCTACAGCGGCTCGAAGCCGACCTACACGGGCCCAATCGGCAGCTTCTCCAATCCCGTCGCCAAGCAGGCCGTCTTCGCCGTCCTCGGCTTCGGCGCGATGCTGCTCGTCTCCCGCCTCGATTACCACTACCTCACCCACTACGCGTGGGTTCTCTATGCCATCGGCCTCATCTCGCTCGTCGCCATCCTCGGCATCGGCCATGACGCCTATGGCTCGAAGCGCTGGTTCGACCTCGGACCCATCCAGGTGCAGCCCTCCGAGTTCGCCAAGCTCGCCACCATCCTCGCCCTCGCACGCTTCTTCAGCGAGCACGGCGGAGACGCCAAGGACCTTCGCACGCTCCTCCTCTCCCTCGCCATCGTGGCTCCCGCTGCCGGGCTGATCTTCATCGAGCCGGACCTCGGCACGAGCATCGTTTTCATCTCCATCTGGCTCGGCGTCGTCATCATCGCCGGCGCCAATCGCAGCCACCTCCTCATCATGGGCGCCCTCTTCCTGGCCATCCTCCCATTCCTCTGGACCTTCTTCGTCGCCGACTACCAGGTCGAGCGCATCTCCGTGCTCGTCGACCCCTACGCCGACCAGGGTGGCCTCGGCGCCGGCTACAACAACATCCAGTCCGAGATCGCCGTCGGCTCCGGCCAGATGTTCGGGAAGGGCCTTACGCACGGCGAACAGACCAAGTTCGGCTACCTCAAGGTCCCCACCAAGGACTTTATCTTCAGCGTCCTCGGCGAGGAGCTTGGCTTCGTCGGCGCCATCGGGCTCTTCGCGCTTTTCGGGCTCTTACTCATGCGCGGTATCCGCGCGGCCCAGATAGCAGGTGATACCGCCGGTCAGCTTGTGGCGGTGGGCATCGTCGTGCTCATTCTCATGCAGATGTTCATCAACGTTGCCGTGAATCTCAGCCTCTTCCCCGTGACCGGCATCCCGCTGCCCTTTGTAAGCCAGGGAGGCAGCTCCCTCCTCACGCTCTTCATCGCCCTCGGCATCCTCCAGAGTATCATCATGCGGCACCGCGCCTACCGGCAGACCTGACCCGCGTCACCGCCCCGGCAGCACCGCCCGCAGCGCCTCCACCACGCTTCGCACCGGCACGACCTCGATCCCTTCCGCGCCGCCCGTCGCCGTTGGCGCTACGCAACGCCGGAAGCCCATCCGCGCCAGTTCGGCCAGCCGCCGCGGCGCCTGCTGCGCCGGCCGTACAGCCCCGGAAAGAGCGACTTCCCCGAGAAACGCCGTCTCGCGCGGCAAAGGCACGTCCACGATGGCCGACGCCAGTGCCGCGACGACCGCGAGGTCCGCCGATGGATCGCGCAGCCTGAGCCCGCCCGAGACCGTCGTCACAACGTCCATGCCGCTCGCGTTCATCCCGCCGCGGCGCGCCAGGACCGCCAGCAGCAGGTGGAGCCGGGCAGCCTCCAGCCCGGACGCTATCCGCCGCGGCGTCGAGAGCTGCGAAGCCACCGCCAGTGCCTGCACCTCCACCACCAGCGGCCGCGACCCTTCCACCACGGCCGTCACCGCGCAGCCCGACGCACCAGCATCTCTCGCCTCCAGGAATGCCGCACTCGGGTTCTCAACGCTCCGCAGCCCTGATCCGGTCATCTCGAACACGCCCACCTCGTCCGTCGCTCCGAAGCGGTTCTTCACGGCCCGCAGCACGCGCAACGTGCCGCCCTCGCCGCTCTCGAAATACAGCACAACATCGACGAGGTGCTCAAGCAGCCGCGGCCCGGCGATCTCCCCGCCCTTGGTCACGTGCCCGGTGACCAGCGTCGCCACGCCGTTCCCTTTCGCCCACCCGACCAGCCGGGCACCGGCTTCCGCTAGCTGCGCCGGCCCGCCCACCCGCGTCTCCAGCCCTTCCACGTACACGGACTGGATCGAATCGATGATCGCAACATCGGCGCCGATACCTTCCACCGCCGCCAGTGCCGAATCGAGGCTGGTCTCCGGCACCAGCGTCACGCCGTCGCCGCTTATCCCAAGGCGGCCCGCCCGGAGCTTTACCTGCCGCGGCGACTCCTCCCCGCACACGTACGCCACCGTCCGCCCCCTCGCCACGAGCTCCGCAGCGGCCTGCAACATCAATGTCGACTTCCCGATGCCCGGATCTCCACCGACCAGCACGAGGGACCCCGGCACGAGCCCACCGCCGAGCACCCGATCGAACTCCTCGATGCCGGTCTGCGCCCGTACGCCGTCGTCATCCGCCACCGCCGCGAGCGGCACCGTCCTGCCTGCCGGGGGCGCCGCTCCGCGTGCGACACGCGCCGCAGGGCCGCGCGTCGACTGCGCGAACTGCTCCAGCGTGTTCCACGCCTGGCACTCTCCGCATCGCCCGGCGTACGCCACTGTCTCCCAACCGCATTCACGACAGCGGTATCCGCGTTGCATCCGTGCCATCTGAGAATCCTACGCGATGCTCTGGCAGTACTGTGCCCGGCCCTGTTTATGCTTCCGGCGCAGCCCGCCGCCTACGGTCCCAGGCAATGGGCGCCGACTCGGCCACCCTCTTCACGCTCGCGTGGCTCGGTCTCTGTGCCGGCGCCACCGCCGCGCTCTGCGTCGTCCGCCCTGCGCTCCTCGACCGCTGGCTCGGCGAGCGTCGGGCCGCGCTGCCCGTCGCCATCTTCGCGGCGGCGTTCGTCGTACGCCTCGTTCCCGCCGTGGCCCTCAAGCTCTCCCCGGAAGCCTTCGTCAACTGGGATCTCGATTCCTTCCGCATCGTGGGCCACATGGTCCGTTCTGGCGAGGACGTCTACTCCCAACCGGACCGCTATCCATACCTCCCGGCGCAGCTTTACATCAGCGGCGCCGCATCGTGGTTGGCGTCCAACGCCGCCGCCCCCTTCACGCTTCTCGTGAAGCTGCCCGCGATCGCCGCGGACGCGGCCATCCCACTGCTCATCCTCGCCTGGCGAGGTCCCTACCTCTCGCCCCGGCGAGCGAACTGGGCAGCCGCCGCGTACGTCTTCAACCCGCTCTCGATCACCGTCGTTTCCATCCACGGCCAGTTCGATAGCATCCCGCTCCTCCTCGTCCTTGCCGCGCTCCTCCCTCTCCGCTCGCGGCCTTCCGCCCGCCGCACCGCTGTCATCGCCGGCCTTCTCTTCGGCGCCGCCGTCCTCGCCAAGACCTGGCCGCTGATGCTTCTGCCCATCGCCGCCTGGCAGCTCAGGAACTGGACGTCCCGCGGCATCTTCGTCGCCTGCGCCGCCATCGCACCACTCGCCGGCCTCGCCCTCTATGCCGCCATCACCGGCACCTCCCCGAACGAAGCGATCGACGCCGCCCGCCAGTACAACGGCTTCCGCGGCGTCTACGGGTACCCACTCGCACTCTCCAAGCTCGCCAACAAAGACGTCCTCAACGCCGCCGCCCTCCGCGACTGGGCCGACACCCATCGCATGGCCATTCTCATCCTCGGCACTGGGGCAGCCACCATCATCTCGCTCCGTCAGCCGCTCTCAACCGCCGCCGCAACGGTCGTCCTCGCGTTCTACGTCTTCACCCCTGGCTGGGGCTACCACTACCTGGTCTGGGCTCTCCCGTTCGTTCTCCTCGGCCTGCCCCGCCTCGCCTCCGCCACCTACCTTGCCCTCACGGCTCTCACCGTCTTCGTCGTGTACTACTGGTTCGGCGGAGTCTATTTCGGCGCGTTCAGCTACTTCGACGCGTCATCGGCTATGGTGCGCTATCGCTGGCTCACGCCCGTCCCGATCTGGCTCTGGTCGACCACCGCGCTGGCCGCTCTCGCGGCAAGCAGCCCGGCATGGCCCGCGCTCGCCGCCCGCTTGCCCCGTGTCCACGTTCCCGCCCATCGCGGCCGCGGCGCCGCCTCTCCGCGTTAGACGCTACTTCGGCGTGTCGTACACGAACACGCGGTCGTTCGGTCCCAGCTTCGCTTCCACGCTCAGGAAGTCCGCCGGGTCGAACCGCACCGTCTTACCCACCTGCGGGTAGTAGTAGCTCACCGTCGGACCCAGCACCAGGTTGTCGAACAACGCCAGCAGTAACGGCGTGTTTGTCGTGTAGAGCGTGCCTCCCGCTGGCAGCGTAGGGAACTTGGCATGGAGCTGGTCCACCCAGGTCTGGTGTACATCCGGCTCCCGCGCCACCCAGTCATCAACGCGGCTCTGCCCGACATAGGTTCCAACCCCCAGGATCACCACTACGCACGCGGCGCCTGCCGCCCCGACAAGTCGCGGCGAAGCCACCTTGTGAGCAGCGTCGATCCCGTCCGCGCTCAGTACACCGAGCGCCAACGCGAGAAAAGCAGATGGGAAGTAGAAGTACCGCGCCGTGACTCCAAGCGTCAGCGCCGAATACGGCACGACCGCGCCGACGACCCCGATGAGCATCACCGCCAGCAGCCACCGCCGGAAGATCAGGGCCACGGGAATGCCAGCCAGGATCAGGCCGGCTCCAAGCCGTTCCAACGCCAGGTGCCAGCCCACCGACGAATCCTTGAACGGGAACAGGCCAAGCTTCAGGTAGTACCACGCCTGGTCGGGCACCTGCGATCCAAAGTGGTACGCCGCCGCATTCGCGGCGGGCTCTGTGAGAAACCGCGTTCGTACGAGGTAGTACGCGACGACGAGAACCGCGTAGGGAGCGACGACGATGTAGCTCCGCGGCTCGCGCAGCTTCGGCCTGGCGAACACCAGCCCGTACCAGAGCATCATGCCCCCAAGGAAGACCACAGCCGTCTCTCGGAACCCGAGCGCCAGCGCGACCAGTCCCACGGACGCCGCAATCCACCGCCAGTCGGTGCGGCCGGGCTCGCGCTCGACCGCGCTGATGAGCGCCAGCCACGCTCCGATGCCCAGCGGCAAGGCAGCGCTGTTCACCGACGACACCCACGACACCGAATCGAACCCGGCGGGATGCACGGCGAACACCACCGCGGAGATGCCGGCCGCCTCCCACCGCCCCGTGAGACGTCGCGCCAGCGTCCAGATCAGCCCGATGCCTGTAAAGTGAATCGCCAGGTTGATCAAATGGTAATAGACAACGTGGTCGCCGAACGCAGGCTGCATCGCCTTGAATGACATGAAGAACAGCGGCCGCCAGAAGTCCGACGTGAACGTCAGCACGGCATCGTGGCTGTTCGGCACCAGCGACACTCGAGCGTAGTGAGCCATGCTCAGCGACTTCGCCGCGTTCAGGTAGATGTAGTCGTCGGCCACGAATCCTGATGTCAGCGCCGGCCAGTACATCACCGTCGCGCCAATCAGCGCGAGAGCCAGCGGCGCAACGCGAACGAGTTGGCGCCATCGCAGCAACGGCGTGGCCGCGACGTCGAGGTCGAACTCGGCCGTGTCGCGCATCAGCGCCATGGAGTTAGTTCGCTTCCGTCGCCCGCTCCAGGAACGGCTTCACCGCCGCCGCCAGCGGCCAGTGCTCCGGTCGCTGCAGCATCGGGTCTCGTTCCAGGACGCGCGCTGCCATTTCGCGCGCACGATACAGGATGTCACGATCGGTTAGCCGCGCCACGCGGAGCATCGTATTCGCCCCGCTTTGCACACGTCCCCACGTCTCGCCTTCCCCACGCATCGCCAGGTCCACCTCAGCGAGTTTGAACCCGTCCGTCGTTTCAGTCATCGCCTGCAGACGCTCCCGCGCCTCCGGCCCGGGATCTTCCTCACTGCTGAACAGCAGGCAATAGCTCTGCATCGCCGACCGCCCAACCCGCCCACGGAACTGGTGCAGCTGGCTCAATCCGAAGCGCTCCGCCCCCTCGATCACGATCACCGTCGCGTTCGGCACGTCGATACCGACCTCGATCACGCTCGTCGAGACCAGCACCTGTGCCTCGTTTCGCGCGAACCGCCCCATGATCTCGTCCTTCTGCTTCCCGCTCATCCTTCCGTGCAGCAGCGCCAGCCGGTAATCGCGCAGCGGACCGTTCTGCAGGTGTTCGAACTCCTGCTCCGCCGACCGCACGTCCAGCGTCTCCGACTCCTCTACCAGCGGGCAGATGACGAAGGCCTGTTCGCCCGCATCAAGCCGCTTACGCAGGAACGTATACGCGTCGTCGCGCTCGTTCGGTGCATACCAGCGCGTCCGGATGGGCACTCGCCCCGGCGGCATCTCGTCGATCGTCGAGACCTCGAGATCCCCGTACACCGTCAGCGCCAGCGTCCGCGGGATCGGCGTCGCCGTCATCACCAGCAGGTGCGGGTTCAGCCCCTTCTGCCGCAGCTTCACCCGCTGCATCACGCCGAACCGGTGCTGCTCGTCCACCACGGCCAGCGCCAGCCGGGGCATCATCACGTCATCCTCCAGCAACGCATGTGTGCCGATCACGATGTCGGCGCCACCGTGCTCAACGCCGCTCCGGATCTGCTCCTTCTGCTTCGCCGTGAGCGATCCCGTCAGCAGCAGCGCCCGCAGCGGCCGTCCCAGCGCCCCCGCGCCGACCATCCCGTCGAGCGCAGCCACTTCCTCGCCTCCCAGCAGCTTCATCAGCGAACGATAGTGCTGCTCCGCGAGGATTTCCGTGGGCGCCATCATGGCCGCCTGGTAGCCGGAGCGCACCGCCGCGAGCATCGCCGCGAACGCGACGACCGTTTTCCCGCTGCCCACGTCTCCCTGCAGCAACCGCAGCATCGGATGCGGCCCGAGGATGTCGCGTTCAATTTCCGCCAGGACCTTCTCCTGCGAACCGGTCAATCCGAACGGCAACGATTGCAGGAACGGCTCGCGCTGCTCCCCCAGCGACACCGTCGGCGCCGTCGCCCCCTGCTGCCATTCCGCCCGCCGCATCAGCACCGCGATCTGGATCGCCAGGAACTCGCCCACCGCCAGTCGTTGCCGTGCCTGCTCGGCCTCGCCATACGAAGCGGGGTAGTGGTACGTCTGAATCGCCTCCGCGACTGGCGACAGCCCCTGCTCCTTGCCCAGCCAGCCCGGCACCGGGTCTGGCACCCGCGACGCCAGCCCGTCGACCGCCGCCTTCACGGCCCGCCGAATCGTTCGCTGCCCGAGCCCCTGCGTCGCCGGGTACACCGGGATGAACCGCCCGGTGTGCATCAGCTCCGTGTCGAACGGCTCGTACTCCGGGTTTTCCAGCTGGATTCGCCCCCGGTAGTTCCGCACCTTCCCGGAGAAGACGAACTGCTCGCCTTCCTTCAGCGCCCGCGCGACGTACGGCATGTTCCACCACACCGCTTTCAGCATCCCCGACCCGTCCGTCACCACGGCCTGCGTCCCGCGCACCCGTCGTCCAAAGCGGATCTCGCTCGCCGTGAACACCGTCGCGATCACGGTCTGCGGCGCGTTCGAAGGCTGCAACTCCGCGATCTTTCGCATGTCCGTGAAGTCGTTGAACCGTCGCGGGAAGAAGAACACCGCGTCCCCGGCGGTCTCCACCCCCAGCTTCGACCACCGCTCGGCGGCCGCCGCCCCGATACCCGGCAGCCGCGTCAGCGGTGATCCCACGTCCAGCGTTCCTCCGCTCGCCCGGCTCACCGGCTCCGTACCCGCATCAACATCGCCGATAGTCGCCTGCCGCCGATGCCTGGGCGCCGCCTGCCGGCGCACCGGTCCACTCGCCGCTGCTGTCTCCGAGGTCCGCCGAGCAACCGGCCCGGCCAGCGCCGCGATCGTCCCCTTCACCCACGCCGCCCGCGCCTCCGCATCCAGGCCGCGGTACCCGCCCGCCGGCAGCTCGCGCACTCGCGACGCCAGTGCACGATGCTCCGCCAGTACGCCATCCTCCGACATCTGGATGAGCATCCGATCGAGGCCGCCGATGACCAGCTGGTTGTCGCACCCGCGCTCGAGTTCCTTCTCGAACACTCGCTGGATCCGTTCCGCCTCCACCACCGACGCCACCCTACTCGCGCTCCAGCGACGCGATTCCGATCGCGTTAGGACCCGTGTACACGCCAACGATCGGCCCCAGCTGCGCCCGCGCGATGTCCGTGTGTGGCAGCGCCGGCCGCAGCCGTTCGATGAATGCGTCCGCCTCATCGTCGTTACCGCCACAGGCTACGAACATCATCTTCGCTCGCCCCTGCGAGATGCCGATCTCGTACAGCCGCTCCAGCGCCTTCGCGCGCGTCCGCACGCGCTCCATCGGCGCCACTTCGCCGCCTTCAACCTGCAGGATCGGCTTGATGCTCAGTACCGACCCCAGCAACGACCTCGCCCGTCCAATTCGCCCACCGCGCTGCAGGTATTCCAGTGTGTCGACCACCACGCACACCTTCGTTCGGTCCATCGCGCGCCGCGCAGCGGCCACAACGTCCTGCACCTTCCCGCCCGCGTTCGCCACACCCGCCGCTTCCATCACGATCAGGCCAAGCCCGACGCTCACGTTGTACGAATCGATCAGTTCGATGTGCGTGTCATGCGACACGTCCTCGCGCGCGACCGACGCGGCGTTCAACGTGCCAGACAGCTTGGACGAGATGTGGATCGAAACGATCTCGTCGGTCTCCTGCCCCAGTTCCTCGTACGCCACCCGGAACAACTCGACCGATGGCTGGCTCGTGCGCGGCATCGTCTTCGAGCTTCTCAGCCGCTCGTAAAACGCTGTGGCGTCGATGTCGACACCATCGAGCAGCGCTTCGTCGTCGAAGAACACCGTCAACGGCACAACCGTGATCCCGTAGGCGCGCACGAGATCCTTCGGAAGGTCGCACGTGGAGTCGGTGACGATTCTGACGGGCATAATTGCTTAGGCGCCTACGCAGAGGAGTATAAACGTTGAAACGGCCGCGCGTTAGAATCGCTCCATGCGAACCGTGAAGCTCGCGCCCTCCATCCTCACCGCCGACTTCGGCCGCCTCGCCGATGAGGTGCGCGCCGCCGAGGCCGCCGGCGTTGACATGCTCCATCTCGACGTCATGGATGGCCGCTTCGTGCCGAACATCACCTTCGGCGCCGTGCTCGTCGATTCCCTCCGCAAAGTCACGAACCTCCCCTTCGATATCCACCTCATGACCGTCGAGCCCGAGCGGTTGATTGCGTCGTTCGCCGAGACCGCCCAGACCATCAACGTGCACATCGAAGCGTCGCCCCACATCAACCGCACCATCGATTCCATCCACAAGCTCGGCTGTCGCGCCGGCGTCTGCATCAATCCCGGGACTCCCGCCGTAGCGATCGAAGAATCCGTGCCGGACGTCGACCAGGTGATGGTCATGACCATCAACCCTGGCTGGGGCGGCCAGCAGATGATCCCGGCCCAACTCGACAAGGTGCGCCGCATCCGCGCCCTCCTCGACGCCACCGGCTCCACCGCCGACCTGGAAATCGATGGCGGCGTCAAGGCGTCGAACGCCGCCACAGTGCGCCGCGGCCGGCGCGTCGGTGCTCGTCTGCGGCAGCAGCGTCTTCAACGCCGAAGGCACCGTTGCGGAATCCGTCGCCGCCCTCCGCGCCGCGCTCGCCGCCGGCTGATGGGCACGATCCGGTAATTCCGTTGAGCTCACGGCGCACGCCTCAGTACCACTCCGCAGAGGACGGTGGTCGAATAGCCGAACGCCTGCATCCGCCCAACGCACGCCTGACGCCGAAGCCGCCGCTGGGCCACTCAGTCCTCAGTCCTCAGTCCTCGAACCTCTCCTGGCGCCCCACTCAGTCCTCAGTCCTCAGTCCTCAGTCCTCGAACCTCGCTCTAGTGCCCCTTGAACTGCGGCTCGCGCTTCTCCACGAACGCCCGCGGGCCCTCCCGCGCATCTTCCGTGGATTGCGCGATGAACATCGCCATCTGCGCCATGTCCAGGTGCTCGTCGAACGCGATGTTCGCGGACCGGTAGACGAGCTTCTTCGAGAGCTGCACCGCCGTCGCCGGTCCGCGCGCGATCTGCCGCGCGTACTCCGTCACCTTCGGCATCAGCTCGTCCGGCTCGTACACCGCCAGCACGTAGCCCGGCGTCCAGCATCTCCTGCGCGGTGATCATCTTGCCCGTCCAGATCATGTCGAGCGCCTTCTGCGTGCCCACGATCCGCGGCAGCGTGTACGTCCCTCCGTCGCCCGGTATCAGCCCCATCCGCACGTACGTCATCCCGACACGCGCTGTGCTGCTCGCGAAGCGCACGTCCGCCATGCTCGCCATGTCCATTCCCGCGCCCGCCGCGGCCCCGTTGATCGCCGCGATGTAGGGCTTCTCCATCTGGATCAGCGCACGCGGAATCGGATGCACCCGGTTGCGCAGGCTGTGGCGCCGGACGGCAACCGTCGCCTCCGTGCGCAGCACCCCGCTGCCACCAGCCTCCGCCGCCACGTTCATCCCGCTGCAGAAGCCGCGCCCGGCGCCCGTGATGATGACCACCCGCACGTCGCGATCCCGGTCCGCCGCGTTAATCGCGTCCGACCACTCGTCCAGCATCTTGTCATCGAAGGCGTTCAGTCGCTCGGGCTTGTTCAGCGTGATGGTCGCGACGCCCTCGTTGACGTCATACAGGATCGCTTCGTAGGCCATCGTTCGGCTCCCGGGTTGAGGTGTGCCGCGGATTGTACGCGAAGCCACCGAACACGGCCGCAGGCCGCTACTGCCCCGGGATTGTCAGCACTTGCCCGACCTTGAGGTTCAGGCACCCCGAGTCGATTCCGTTCGCCGCAATCAACGCGGTCGTCTCGATCCCGTAGCCCGCCGCGATCGAACCGCATGTGTCCCCGCTAACCACTGTGTATGTCTTCCCGCCGGGAGTCACCGTTCCGCCAGAACTCGTTCCCGTCCCCGTTCCCGACGACGACGGGATGTTCAGGATGTCGCCCGCGTGCAGGTTCGAACAGTTGGCATCGATCGCGCGGTTCACTTTCAACAGAGCGTCGGTCGTGATCCCTTTCGCGGTGGCGATCGAACCGCAGGTGTCTCCGCTCTTTACGGTGTACTTCGTTGGCGCCGCGGGCGTGGCCGTGCCTTGGGCAACCGTCGTCGGCGGCCCACCCGAGTAGTTCACCACGCCGTCGCCACGGATCTGGAAGAGGATGGGGTTCTGGATCGGCGTCGAGCTCGGCACCCGCGCCGGGTCGGTGATCCGCTGTCCCTTCCCCGCGTTCGGGTCGGTCGAGTTCCCCTTGCATGCGGCGCCCATCGCGGCGACCACCAATATCGCTACCAGCGCCATCGCCAGTCGTCTCGTCATTGCAGCCATGCTAGGTGCGCCCTCAGCGGTGGGCAACCTGCGGCAGCAGCTCTGTGATCGCTGCGAACGCCAGGTCGCCGATCCGGTCGAGTTCGGCTTCCTGGACGTCGCCGGCCACATCCAGCGGCGAGTGGATTGTCGCGAACTCCCCGGATTCGAAGTACAGCACGGGCACGCCCACCTGCTGGAAGCTCAGGTGGTCGCTGCCGGTGTTCGGCGGGAGCTCCGATTCCTGCGCCGGGATCCCGAGCTGTCGCGCAAGCTCGAGCGCCTGCGTCACAAACCCCCGGTCGCCAATCACGTCCACCTGGTCGCCGATCCCCGTCACATCCAGGTTGACCATCAACTTCGGCAGATCGCCGTCTGCCTGCATCTTTGCCGCCAACGCTTTGCTGCCGAACAACCCTGATTCTTCGCCGCTGAACGCCGCGAAGCACAGCCCATCGTCCACGCCGTCCGCCGCGAACGCCCGCGCCAGTTCGAGCGCGTTCGCGGTCCCGCTGGCGTTGTCGTTCGCGCCCGGCGCGGACACCACGGTGTCGTAGTGCCCGCCCACCAGCACCGCGCACGTCGCGCCCGGCGACGGACGCGCAATCACGTTGTGCGCGAGCGTCTGCCCGCCGGGATTCGCTGTCACGGTCACCGTCGCTCCCGACTGCGCCGCCGCGTGCAGTGCCGCGGCGTTGTCCCCACTCGCCCCGACGACCGGGATGCTCGCAGTCGTCGAGAGTGTCGCGCTAACTCCGCCCGCCTGGTTGTTCACGATTACCAGCGCAATCGCCCCGGCATTCGCCGCGTTGCTCGCCTTCTCGCTGAACGTCACCACTCCGCGGTCCGCAATCGCGACCTTCCCCACGAGCGAACGGCCCCCAATTCCGCCGATGTCGCCCAGCCCCACGAAGACAGCGGTCCCGCTGACCGTCCCTGCACCGCTGTTGGCAGCCGTCGTTGCTTCATAGGTCGTTCCGTCCACCGCGACGCTCGCCGGCTTGAACCGGTCGCCTTCGAACGTGAAGTCCATCGTCTGCACGTCGTAGCCGTCGCTGCGAAACTGGTCGGCGATGTACCGCGCCGCAGCCTGTTCGGCCGCGGACCCCGCCACGCGCGGGCCAATGTCCGACGCCAGGTGGACGACGTGCTCCATCGCCCGGGCGCCATCGTGGTTCGCCTTGCCGACGGCGCTCGCGGGGCCGGCCGTCACCGTCGTTGCCGAAGCCGTTGCCGCGTTCGACGGCAATGCGCCGCTCGAACTACTGCTGGAACAGGCACAAAATGCCGCGGCGACGCAGAGAACGCCGACGCAAACGCTAACCCGCTGCGGAATCATCCCCCGAAGCTTCGCATCACCCTCGTAAAGCCGCTGTCATCCGCTCAGCCGCCCGGTCCGGTTATTTCCGGAAGCGCCGCTTGATCCGGTCGCCGATGCCCGGCGAAGTCGGCTGGTACTCGATGTACCTGTCGCGCCAGTAATGGCCCTGCGGCGCTCCACTCCCGCCCCCACCGGCCACGCGCGGCGTCCGCCGGAACGACCACACAAACGCCAGCAGGAACATCACAACGCCCGCGAACGCCGCCCAGATGAGCGGCGAGTAGAACGCCGAAAGGACGAGCCCTGCGAGCATCACCCCGGCGCCGAGAAACAGCAGCGTGGTCGGCGCCAGGCTTACGTGAAACGAACTCCCCACGCGCTTCGCTCGCGACGGCCCCGCGGGGCGCTTGCGCCGAGACATGATCGAAACAGGCGCCTTCTCCGCACCGCTCCGCGGGCTCTCCGTGTCCAGCTTGGCGAGGATCTCCTCGATTTCGCGTTCCATCTTGTCTGGCATCGTGAGCTCCCGAATCAACAGTAGGCCATCGCCGAACGATCGTCGATGGTTTCTCTTCACCTGTCGCCGAACGTTTACAGATAACACCGTCTCGGCGCCGAAAAGGCGATGGCCCGTGCCACACCAGCCCTGTGCACGGCACGCCATCGGCGCATAATGGCGCATCTGCGCCGGGCCCTTTGCCCGCCCACCGGAGGTCACGTGTTAGTAGAACAAGTCTCTGTTGAAAGCGATTCCACGTACATCGTCGCACTCGGCCGCGATGACCTCGACTTGCGGCTCCAACGTGCTACCAGCACCTACACCTCGCGCCGCCAACCACCGCTTCCTACCGCCCGCCCCTTCATCCTCGGAAACGCGACACTTACGCCCCTTTTCGACAAGGTTCTCGGCAACAACCACCTGTCCAAGGGCCGCTATGAACCTGGCACCACGTCGGTGCTCCACACGCACGATTCCGACCAGTACATCATCGTCACCGGCGGCGAGGGCACCGTCAGCACCCCGACCGAGACCCATCGTCTGCGGCCGGGCATGGTCGTCTGGATCCCGAAGGGCGAAGCCCACATCCACGCCGCTGGCCATCTCAATCCGCTCGAGTTCATCTTCCTCGCCGCCACCGGGTGTTCCTCCGATGTCGTAGAGGGTTGACCGCAAAAGCACCCTCAGCGGTGCCTACGGGTTGAACCTCGGCTCCGATTGCTCGTGCCTGGCGCCCGCCAGCACCGCTGAGGGTGCGCATTCACGATAACCGCACTCGCCTGCCGCCGCGCGTATGAGCCCGCTGCACATATCTCAGGCGCGTTGCACTACCTCTGGCTGGACCACCCCGCGTTGCTCGGTATCATCGGATTCGACCACATCATCCGAGGGGCTCCGTGGCGTCTACTCCTATCGAATTCACCGGCAACTACGACGATCTCTCAACCGACATGGGCTTCCAGTTCCGGTTCAACTGCGAACGCTGCGGCAACGGCTACATGAGTAGCTACCAGTCCAACAAGCTGGGCGTCGCCGGCGGCTTCCTCCGCGGAGCGTCCAGCTTCATCGGCAGCTCCATCGGCCGGGGCGCCGATTCCGCCTACGAAGTCCAGAAAGCCGTGGGCGGCAAGCAGCACGACGGCGCCCTTCGAGAAGCGGTCAAAGAGATCAAGCCACTGTTCAAGCAGTGCCGCACCTGCGGGAGCTGGCTCTGCGAAGAGGTCTGCTGGAACAAGACCGCGAACATGTGCAAGCAATGCGCACCCGTCGCCGAAGAAGTGGAGACCCGCGTTCGCGCCCAGTTCGTCGAAACACAGGTTACGAACGACACGTTCCTCGAAGAGAACGTCCGCATGAGCGAGCGCGGCAAGGAGGTCGCGGCAAAGTGTCCCTCTTGTGGTGCGGCCACCATGGGCAAAAAGTTCTGCCCCGGCTGCGGAACGCCCGTCGCCGTTGCAGCCGTCGCCGCGTTCTGCGGTGAATGTGGCGCCAAGGCAGCGCCCGGCGCGAAATTCTGCACCGAATGCGGCAAGCCGCTCGCCTAACCCGGCCCACGCCCCAAGCGCGGCGCGCGCCGCCGGCAAGGCAGCCTCCGCCCACCGCCGATACATCTCCCCGGACGGGTGTAAGCGGTCCTCCGCCAGCAGCGACGCTTCGCCGGCCGCCAGCCGCGATATCGGCGTCACGTCCACGTATCGCGCCCCGCCCGCCTCGCACTCCGCGCGGTTCACCGCATTGAACGCGTCGATCTCCGTCGCGATGGCGCCCCGGTCCCGCCCTTCGGCGAACGGCGTCACGCCCCAGTCGGGGACGGACAACACGAGCACCCTTGCCGCACTTCCGCCAGCCAGCGCCGCCGCCCGGCCAAGCAAAGCCCCGAACTCACCGCGGTACTCCTCCACGGGCCGCCCGCGGTACTGGTTGTTTACGCCGATCAACAGCGACACCAGCTCAAACGGCCCCGTGGGCGCCGCGGCATCGATCCCTGCATCGAGCTCGTCCGTCGTCCACCCCGTCTGCGCGATGATCTCCGGCTCGTCTACATCGAACCCGTCGTCCCGCAACAGCCGCGCCAGCTGCACCGGCCAGCGCTCGTCCTCGGCCACGCCCTCGCCGATGGTGTAGGAGTCCCCCAGCGCCAGGAACCGCATCTTCGTCCCATTCGCCACGGCCCCGCCCTCAGACGCCTTCCTTGACCTTCTCCGCCAGCGCTTTCGTGAACCCCACCGTGCTGGCGATCTCCTCCACTCCGCCTCCCGAATCGCCTTCACGCTTCCGAACTTCTTGAGCAGCGCCTTCTTTCGCTTCGGCCCCACACCGGGAATCGTGTCGAGCGCGCTCTGGATCGAGCTCTTCGCACGCACCTGCCGATGGAACGTAATCGCGAAGCGGTGCGCCTCGTCCCGCAGCCGCTGCACCAGGTACAGCGCCTCCGACCCGCGCGGCAACACGATCGGCTCGCTCTCGTCCGGCACGAACAGCTCTTCGAAGCGCTTCGCCAGCCCCACTGCCGGGATCTCGTACACGCCCAGTTCCCGCATCGCCCCTACGGCCGCCGCGAGCTGGCCCTTGCCGCCATCGATAATCACCAGGTCCGGCAGGTCCCACGCGTCGCCCGCGGCACTTGCCGGCCGCTCCTCCGCGGCAAGAACAGCCGCCGCCCGGTCCATCTCCGCCCCCGCCGAGACAGCACCGTTTGCGATCGCCCGCGCCGCGCCGTTTGGCGCCGCCCGCCGAAACCGCCGTCGCATGATCTCCTGCATCGTCGCGAAGTCGTCCGCCCCGACCACCGTCTTCACCCGGAAACGCCGGTACTGGTTGGGCGCAGGCTTGCCGTCGACGAACACGACCATGCTCGAAACCGGGCTCGTCCCCTGGATGTTGGAGTTGTCGTAGCACTCGATCCGGCGCGGAATCTCCGGCAACGCCAGCTCTTCACGCAGCTGCTCCAGTGCCTGCTCGGTCTTGTTCGCGTCCGCCAGCCACCGCACACGCATCATGTCCAACGCCTCTTTGGCGTTTTCGCTTGCCAGCTCCACCAGCCGCTTCTTCTCCCCACGCTCCGGCAGCCGGATCTCCACGTTCGCCGCCCGTTTCGTCGTCAGCATCGCCTCGAGTGCCTCGCTGTCATCCGGCTCGGCCGGCACCACCACCAGCTTCGGGATGTACTGCGCACCCTCGTAGTACTGCTGCAGGAAGCTCCCCAGCACCGCCGCATCCGTTTCGCCGCTGGTGCCTTCCACCACGAACGTGTCCCGCCCGATCATCTGCGTGCCCCGCACGAAGAACACCTGCACGCACGCCTGGTCGCCGTTCCGCGCCATGCCGTAGACGTCCAGGTCCTCCTTCTTCGTCGTCGAGACCATCTGCCGCTCGACCGTCCGTTCGATCGCCCGCAGCTGGTCCCTCAGCATCGCCGCGCGCTCGAACTCCATCCGCTCCGCCGCCGCCTCCATCTGCTTCGTCAGCCGCCGCAGCACGTCGTCCGACTTCCCTTCCAGGAAGAGCAGCACCTGCTCGATGACCTCGTCGTACTCCTCCTTCGTGCAGTAGCTCGTGCACGGCGCAATGCACCGCTTGATGTAGTAGTCCAGGCACGGCCGCGGGTCGCGGCCCGTGATCTCCTTCGTGCACGAACGCCACGGGAACAGCTTCTTCGTCAGGTCCAGCGTCGCCCGCACCGACCCGGCGCTCGCGTACGGCCCGAAATACCGCGCGCCGTCCTTCTCGATGCGACGCGTGATGTACACCCGCGGCCACGGATTCTGGATGTCTACCTTCAGGTACGGATACCGCTTGTCGTCCTTCAGGCGAATGTTGAAGAACGGCTGGTGTCGCTTGATGAGCGTCGCCTCGAGGATGAGCGCCTCGCCGGCGTTCCCCACCACGATGTACTCGAAGTCCTCGATCTGCCCGCGCAGCGCGCGTGTCTTCGGCTCCATCATGTGCGGCGAACCGAAGTACGACCGCACGCGGTCCTTCAACTTCGCCGCCTTGCCGACGTAGATCACCTCGCCCTTGGCGTTGCGCATGATGTACACGCCGGGCCGTGCCGGGAGCGCCGCTAGCTGCTTGCGGATCTTCTCGGAGATGGTGGACGACCCCAGCGCCGCCCCGCGCGCGGGGTTCCGCAACCGTCGGCCATTCGTTTCTTCTTGCGACGCCACATCTCAAGTGTAGCGAACGGGCGTTCGACAGACGACGCACGACCGCTCCGTCGCCTCCGGCGTCACGGCAACGACTCCGCCATCTTCAGCGCCGCGTCGCGGTCCAGGTCGCCCTCGAGCCGGTAGTTAATCTGCGCCCCACGCCAGACAAGCGTGTCCGTGAGGACGGTCCGCTGCGATCCGGCGACCACCGTACCGTCGGCGCCAACGAACCTGACGAGGTGCGCGCCGCCACGAATCCAATACGCGGGCCGCCCGTTGACCGTCAGCTGTTCGAGCACGGTCTGTTCGGGGAGTCCTTTGCCCACGAATCCGATCGACTTCTCGAAGATGCCTGTGTTCTCCTCCCAGAGGTCGAAGGTGGCGTAGTGGAGAACCGCGACCTGGACCCCTGAGTAGCTAACGAGGTAGACCTGCACCGGATCTCCAGCGCCTGCTGGCTCCTCGGGTGAAAAGCCCAGCGCACGCGAAGCCTCCCCGGCCGAAACGGGCGTCGCGAACGCCTGGAGGTTCTGGGGCGTCGGGAGCGGTGTCGGAGCCTCACCGCGCTGCGGCGTGGGGAGTCGTTCGATCACCTCGCCCTGCACGCCGAGGCCCAGGAAGTCCGCCACGGCGTCGCGGACGTCCCGCGAAGCGGCCACGGTAAGCGCCAGGACGACCATCACGACAACGGCAGCGGCGACGACACGGACGACCCTTGGGCGCAACGCCGTCTGCCCGGGCGGCTCAGCGGCGATGCGGTCTCGAACGGTGGAGACGATGTCCGGAGTATCCGGGACCTCCGCCTGCTCCGCGGCGGTCGCCAGGAGTCGCTGCTCCCAACCCGGCATGTGCTCAGGCATCGCGCACCTCCGCGCCCGTCCCGGCCGGCTTCAGGGAGGGATACCGCTGCTCGATGACCGAGCGGAGCCGGGTACTCGCCCGGCTCAGGCGCGACTTAACGGTCCCCACCCGTCGGTTGATGACCGTGGCGATTTCGCGTTCGGGCAGTTCCAGGAAATAGCGGAGGTAGAGCACGAGGCGATCGTCGTCGGCGAGTTCGTTGATGGCGTGGACCAGCAGGTCCCGCTGCTCTCCTTCGAGAAGGCGCGCGTCAGCAGGCGGCTCGTCGTGTGAATCGCGTCGGAACCGCGCCAGCAGCCCCTCCCGGCGCCCCCTCGCACGGACATCGTTCAACGCAAGGTTCGTAACAATGCGCAGCAACCATGGCCGGAACGGCTCACCGGCGCGGAAGCGATGAAGCGATCGGTAGGCGCGGACGAACGCCTCTTGCGCCACGTCTTCCGCCGCCCCGGCATCCCGGACGATCAGGAATGCCGCCCGGAACGCCACCTCCTGGTGGTGCTCCACAAGGCCGCAGAACGCCGCCCGGTCGCCCGCACGCGCCGCCGCGATCGCTGCCGTTTCGTCCCATCCGTCGCGCACCCACGTGTTTTACACCGGACCTTGGTCTGCGGTTCCATTCCGCGAATCAGCTCGCCTCCCACGCCTGCGGGAACGACGTCGGATCGTCGCTCAGCGCATACCGCTGGCTGCCGTCCACGGCCACTACCCACGTCCCCGGCTCGGGCTCGGGGTCGCGGTGGACGACGACGTACTGGCTCTCCGGCGACCAGTTGATGTGGCACCCATCGATGAGGCGCGTCACGGAATTGGTTTCGCGGTCGAAGATGAACGTTGTGTGGTGTTTTCGGTCCATCGTGTACGTCGAGATGCCGAGGTATCGGCCGTTGGGCGACCATGTGAGTTCGCCCACGTAGCCCCCGGACAGGCTGAAGCCACGGGCCGAATCGAGGTGCGCCGGGCTCGCCACGTTGAGGAAGAACGGCTCGCCGGTCAGGCTCCCGTAGGCGACGACCTCCGAGTCGGGCGACCACGAGACGACGAGCGGCACACCTTTCACAGCGGCGGCCGGCCCCTTGCCTCCATCCACAAGTGCGGGCGAATCCGGACCCGCGATCCATGCCTGCATGCCGGGCGCCGAGCCGCTGCTCGTCAGGAACACGCCGCTTTCCGTGCGCTCGGCGCTGACGGTCGTCCGGCCATCGGGCGAGACCCAGCGCTCATCGCTTCTGGTTGGGCGAGGGGCGACGCTCCGCGCGGCCAGGAGACGTCGACCCGCCGCCGTCACCGACACTACTTGGTCCTTCCCAATTTCGTAGGTGATGACGCCGGTCGGGCCGGCCGCTTCGTTGGACGGGACGGCGAGGCGGGCGGAGGGCGATTGCCCGAAAGTCGCCAGGCCGCCGAGACCCGCCAACAGAACGGAGGCGGCGAGCGCCATGACGACGAGCGGAAACCTGGTGCTGCGAACGGCGGTGGCCGGGACACCTGTCATGCTGAAACCTCCCGAGGTGCGTTGCTACAACTACACCGCAGGAGTGCCCCAGGTTCCCTCGATCCGACGCGGCACCCGCCCGCATCGCGAATCCCAGCCGCGAGCGAACGCGAGCAAAGTCTACGGTCCCAGACGCCCTTACCTCTGCCCTACGCCACCCCCCGGTCAGTACGGCGGCCGTCCAAGGGAGCCGACGTGACGTGCGATGCCACGCCACACGCTCGAACCGCGAATCCCAGCCGCGAGCGAACGCGAGCAAAGTCTACGGTCACACCCGCTCCATTGTCAGAGCCGAACAGGCAGCGGGTGCGGGCTAGCTTCTGGGGGCGCGCCCGCTCCTTGCGAAAGCCCCTAACGGCCGCTCGCCGCAGGCTCCACGATTTCTGTGAGCCGCTCCACCTGGATCCCGAGCGCACGCGCCGCTTCCGGGAGCCGGTAATCGAGGTAGTCCCGCGTGACGCCCGCGGCAGAAAGCCGCTCCCGCGCCGAGGGATGCGTTCGCATGAGTTCGTACACCGAAGCCGCCCGAGGATACCGGACCGTTGCTGTCATCGTGGTGTCACCCCCATCGAGCATTGTTGCTCTCGCGCGTGACATTCAGTTGTCGCGCGCATGAACAACACATGTCGCCACCCCTCGATGCTAACCACGATGGCGCATCCTGTCATGTCCGCGCCTAAACCTTCACTTTTCGGACGCCACCGGCGCGAATTCCGGCCGGCGCTCAACATCAACGGCACCTGGAGCCGCGCTCCGGCGATCCGCGGTAGACTGCCGCGAACGGCGGCGGCCCGGCCGCGGCGAGTGCTCAACCACCCGCTCTGGCAGGCTGCGGCCTCGCATCCACGAGGTGTTGCAGTTTGCGGAAACAATCGCCAGTCCCCAACGACCTCGACAGGCCGTTCTACGAAGCCTGCAACGAAGACCGCCTCGTGCTGCAGCACTGTGCCGCCTGCAATCGCTACCAGTTCCCGCCGCGAGCCATGTGCCCACGCTGCGGGAATCCGAACCTGACGTGGCAGCCCGTGAGCGGACGCGGCCGCATTCACAGCCGTGTCGTCGTCTACGACAGTCCCGTCTCGACGCTGATCCCCGACCAACCATTCAACGTGGCCACGATCTCCCTCGATGAGGAGCCGGAACTGACCATGCTCTCCCACCTCCCCGGCGTGCCGGTCGACCAGGTTCCCATCGGAGCGGCGGTCGAGGTCGTCTTCGAAGCGACCCCCGCGACGGGCCAAAAGGTCCCCGAGTGGCGGCTGGTCGGTTAGCGAGTTGTGACCGCCGACCCATCTCGACATACCAGGAGATAGACCGAACTATGCCGATTCCAATCGCCCCGCATTCCTGGCACCGAAACCGGGAAGGCCTTGGTATCTGGGAGGGCCGCGGAAAGGTTGTCGCGACCGGCGTCGGCACCTCCCCCACGGCGCGCCGGTGGGATGAGCGGCCCGAGACGAGCATGGGTGCCCTGACGATCATGGCGATTCGCAAGGCCATCGAGGACGCGGGCATCGCGCCCGACGAAATCGATGGCATCGTCCTCACGCCGGAGTCCACCACCGGCGTTTCGAACAATCCGAACACTCCCGCCCCCGAAGGCTGGGACGCAGTCTTCAAGATGGTCGACTATCCCCAGGCAGGCATCACCCGCGGCGACATCGACTGGTTGCTGCTGAACATGCCGGAGTTGAAGAACGTCCAGTTCAAGATGAACGGCCCCGTCTGCATGTCCGTGGCGTTCACGACCGCCGCCGAAGCCGTCGCTCGTGGTCTCGCGACCACCTGCCTCGTCGTCAGGGGCTGGCACAACCTCGCCGGCCGCTACTACGTCGGCCAGGGCGCCGCCGCTCTCAACACGTCGTCCGGTCCCGGCAAATATGGCGGCATCTGGGGAATGCCCGCCTGTGCTACGACCGCGATGGTCTTCGAGGAGTACTGCAACAAGTACGGCAAACGCCACGAGATGATGGCCCCGTTCATCGTCGAAGAGCGTCGTAACGGGCTAATGAACCCGGACGGCTATTACACCCAACACCGGCCCGAGATGATCACCGTCGACGACTATCTCTCCGGCCGCTGGATCGCCAAGCCCGCCAACATCTACGACAACGACCTGCCCATCCAGGCCGCCCTCGCCGTCATCTTCACCACCCCTGAGCTCGCCACGCACCACAAGCAGAAGCCGGTCTACATCCTCAACCACGCGCAAACGAGACCAGAACTTCAGGGCGTCGTTCCCACGCTCGCCGAGTGGGAACGAGCCACGGACAAAATGGGACGGATGCTCTACGAAGGAGCCGGGATCGGCCCCGAAGATGTCACCTTCGAGAACATGTATGACGGCTTCACGCTCTTTCACCAGTTCCACCTGGAGGGGCTGCGCTTCGCCGCCCGGGGCGAGAAGCGCGGCTACGCACTCGACCTCTACCAGACCGACATCAGCATTGAGGGGCCGAATCCCGTCTCGCCCAGTGGCGGCAACAACGGCAACGGACGCACCCGCTGGTGGAACCACCGCGATTGCATCCTCCAGATCCAGGGCCGGTCGCCATCGCAGATCAGCCGCAAGGCCGAGATAGGCATCTCCGGTGCCCACGTGCCAAATTACTGCGACGCACTCGTCTGGTCGGCCTCGGCCGACTAGGGCAGCTTCGCGGGCTGAATCACACCGGCGGGAGAACAATGGCCTTTCTGATCAGCTTCGACATCGATGGCACGCTCGAGTTCGGCGATCCTCCGGGCGGGATCACCGTCGAGATGGTCCGGCGCGCGCAGGAGATGGGCTTCCTCATCGGCAGCTGCTCCGACCGTTTCCCCTCCGCTCAGCGGACGCTCTGGGAAGCCTGCGACATCAAGGTCGATTTCGTCGCGGCAAAGCACATGCTCCCGGAAATACGGACACGCTTCGAGGCGGTCAAGTACCTCCACATCGGCGACCGCGATCTCGACCAGCAGCTCGCCGAGAAGGCCGGCTTCGAGTTCCTCTGGGACCACGAGGGCGTGGCTGAACCGTGGCTCGCATGGCTTGAAGTCGATGGGTAGGACCATCCTGGCCCTCGCCATGCTCGCATCGTGAAGATCGGGCTAATCTCCGACACGCACATTCCTTCGTCGGGACCGGAGCCCCCGGCCCAGGTAGTGCGCGCCTTCGCGGGCGTCGACCTCATCCTCCACGCCGGGCATGCGAACGTGCCTTCCTGCCTCGAATGGCTGGCGCGCATCGCGCCGGTGAGGGCCACTGAATCGTGGCTGGAGGGCACGGGAGAGGGCCTCACGAGGAACGGGGGCATGGAATTGATCCAGGTCGAGGGCCACACCATCGGCATGGTGCACGAGTTGATCCTGAGAAGCCTCGGCGACGACGTCCTGCCCGGCTCGATCGGCAGGTATTTCCCAGCCCGCGAATCGCTCCCCGATGCGTTGCACGCGATCTTCGGGAAGCCCGTCGACGTTGTCGTCTTCGGCTACACCCACGAAGCCATGGTTGAAACCCATGCCGGGGTCCTCTTCGTCAACCCCGGCAGCCCCAGCCTCATCAAGCAGCAAGTCAGGCTCGGCACCGTGGCCATCCTCGAACTCACCCCCGCCACCCGAGACGCAACAATCATCAACCTCGCCGAACTATGACCGCGTGCCCGCGGTAGTCACCACGGCCTCATCGCTCTGGAACGGCCGCTACGCCGAACAAATCGTCCTGAGCCACGACTCCCGCGGACGACTACGTCTCTCGCCTGGCGACCTTGAAGATATTGGTGTGGCGCATGCGGGCGAGCTCATTGCCATCGGCGTCCAGCAATGTCCCGTCGAACTGGGCGTAGTGGTGGCCCTTCTGGGCGTAGGCGTTCACGAAGTGGCCCGTAAGCCGCAGATCCTGTCCAGCCTCGATGCGTGCCAGGTACTGGAGATGGCTACTGACGTGAATCGACGGCCTGCCGTAGTCGAACGAATACGAAAGCAAGTTCATCATCTGTCGCGCGATAGTGCTGGGTTGAAGCAGAGGGCGTTCCCCGGTGAAAACGGCCTCGGTAGCCCTCAGCGGCTTGACTGCGAGGCTGCGGGCTTCGTCCGCTGAAATCGCGATGGGAAGTGTCAGCAGGTCTTTGCCGATAGGCGCGTTCTCGAGTGTGAGCCATTCGCGCTCGCTCGGTTGTTCGTCCGCTTCGAGCCTCGACGAGCGGGTGATTGTATCGAGCCAGGGGGCGAGCCCAAGGCCAAATTGACCGCGGATGCATGTTTCGCCACCGCTTTTGTCCGCGGTCAGCGTCCATGTTCCTGAGTCGTCGATCGCCGTGACCGTCATCTCGTCGTCTGGATATGTGGGGCGGCGGAAGTTCAACTCCGCCCAACCGGTGTCCAGCCACGACTCGCCCACGGCTTCGAGAATGGAGGGGACGCACCAGCCATAGACGGTGACGCCGCCGACAAGAGCCGCTTTGTAGCCGTACTGCCGGGCGCCATCGGCCGCATGAATCGCGTTTCGCAACGTGGGATCGTTCGGATTCTCCATCCACGCCGTGAAACGGTTCTGGACCCTCTTGTTCCTGGCTTCGGTCATCTGCGGATTCCAACCTTTCTCCTAATTGAGCCACTCGGCGATCACTTCAGCGGTATCGGCGCCTGGTGTTGGAGGAAACGGACGCGCGGTCTCATGGGGGTCCGGTTCGACTTGATAGGGGCGGCCTGGGAACTTGATATCCCCGCCGCCGGGCAGCGGCTCCGATCGAAGGAGATGTCGCGCATCGAGTTGTGGACAGGCGAAGAGGTCGTCCACTGACTGGACCAGCGCAAACGTCATGTGCAGCGCTTCGGCGCGTTCGAACCATTCCTGCGCGGTCCTTTCGCGGAACGGCGGGACGAACAGTTCGAGGAACTCGTCGTAGTTCTGCATGCGGCCCTCGGCGGTCTGAAACCGCTCCTCTGCCAGTCGCGGTTGATCCAGCAGTTCGGCCACGCCGTCCATCCGCATCGACGCGACAGCGCCCGGCGCGCAGTACACGAAGGTGTCGCTCGCCGGCACCATTCGCAGCCCACCCTTGACCCGCGCCTCGCGTCGCGCAACAGCGCCACGGTAGACGTAATCGCTGACCTGGGTCGTGGTGTGTTCGGCGAGCGCTTCGACGATCGAGACGTCACGGCGGTGCAACGCTCCATCGGCGCGCGAACTGCGGATGGCCAGCAGTGTGGCCGTGGCGGCCGCTACCCCCGCGATCACTTCGCCTTGGTACGGCGGAAGTTGCATCGGGGGCTGGTCGTACTCACCGGTGAGGAACATCATTCCGCTCGCCGCCTGTGCTATGAGCTCGGTCGATGCCCAGGCTGCCTTCGGGCCTGTCAGACCGAACGCGGACACCGATGTAATCGCCTGGCGAGGCGTGAGCCGGTCGAAGGCGTCCAGCGGAAGTTGGGCGGCCGCGAGCCCGGCCGGGCTGAAGTCACCGATCACCACGTCGGCTACTGCGGCAAGACGCACCAGGTCGTGGAACGCGACGATGGCACTTCGCTTGCCGGAATTCGCAAACGCGAATGCGCCGCCGGCGCCTCCTCCCCAGCGCGATCGCGCGATCCGAAACGGGTCCCCGCCAACGGGCTCAGACTTCACGACGTCCCAACCAACATCGGCAAGAAGCCGCGCGGCATAGCTGCCGGCGACACCGGTGCTCAGATCGAGAGCCCGTGGGCGGGGCTCCGTCACGGCTGCGCCCATGCGGCCGCCTGTCGCCGCCAGCCGTCGTGTTGTGCGTCGAGCCTCGAGAGTTCGCCTCGCTCGATACGGAGCGCTCCATCGACCGCGCGGCCCACGGCCACGTCCTCCGGCGACGCTTCCGAAGTCGCGCCGGAGGCAATCAGCGCATCCACCTCCGCACTCGAACAGCCGCCAAGCTCCGTCAGTACTTGCCTGCTATCCGCGCCAATGGGCCGCGCTTCTTCCATTGGTACCGCCGGCCCGCCGCCCCAGGCAGGTCCGATGTGTGGGTAGCGGCCGGGCTCAACGCCGGGAGACACGCGCTCGACGATGCCCAAGAAGCCGCGCGACCACAACTGCGCATCGCTGCTGAGGTCGCAGGCGTCAGCGACTATGTGCGCGGCGATTCCCTGCGACTGCAGGAGTTCAGCCGCCTTCTCAGCGGACATCTCGCTCACTGCCACGGCGACCGCCGCTCGGTCGCAGCCTTCCGCGAGTCCAAGGACTCGGCACGCAGCCGCCAACTGTTCCGCGCGGATGGCCACGGCGACATGACGATCGTGTCCTGCACATTGGAAGACGCCGTGGATGGCGAAGTTCACGTCGGCATTACCGACGCGCGTCGGGATGGCTCCCAGCTGCGCTTCTGCCATAACAGGCCCGAGCTGGGCGACCGAGGTCTCATACAGCGAGATGTCGATGTATTGGCCCTCGCCCGTCCGCTCTCGGCGGTCCAACGCAGCGACAACGGCGAAAGCCGCATTGAGGCCACAGGTGGAGTCCGCGTACACGATCGTTCCGGGTCGCCCGGGCCAGCTGTCCGGTTCGCCAATCAGCATGTTGTGACCCGAAACGGCCTCCGCCCCGGGGCCGAAGAGGGGCCGCTCGCCCCACTGCCCGGTGGTCCCAAATCCCGTGAGCGATACGTAAATGACGTCCGGGTTAACCTGCCGTACGTCTTCATACGCGATGCCAAACCGACGCACGACCCGAGGCGTGAAGTTGTGCGCGACGACGTCGCATTGCGCCGCCACCCGCAGAAACGCCTCTGCCGCGCCAGGCACCGAGAGGTCCAGCGCTAACTGGCGCTTGTTCCGGGTGAGATCGATTTCCGCCGAGCTTCGCGGACTCCGAACGTGCGATTGCACGCGTATCACGTCCGCGCCCATGTCGGCGAGGTGGCGCGTGCCAACGGGCAGAGCCACGGCTTGCTCCAGGGCAAGGACTCGGATTCCGGCGAGTGGTGCGTCGTTCATTTCCACGCTCCTCGGGTGTCAGGCGTATCGCCCCTGGGAGGCACTGGCCAGGATGCGGGAGCCGCGTTCGCCGTGCGCCCTGTCTTCAGTCAGACGGCTCTTGACTCGAAAGTACCGCCTTCGCACGATGGGCCCACCCACGTGGCAAGGCAATCGACGCGAGGCGAAGGAGTCACCATGACGTCTCCCACGATGGTCGGTTCGGAACTTTTGCCTATCACGCTGCGCCCCGTCAACAGTGCCGCGGATTCAAAGGGAAGCATTCACGACGACGCCAAGGCGCGCGAGATGGGCTACCGCGGCGGCCTCGTTCCGGGAGTTACCGTTCTCGGCTATATGAGCCGGCTCATGCAGATCACGTACGGCGCGGCGTGGCAGGCGGGATCGGAATTCAACGGCCGGCTCCGCCGCCCCGTCTACGAAGGCGCCGATGTCACCATCTCCGGCGTCGTTGTCGATGGCCCATCAGACGCGAACGGACAGCGTGTGACCGTTGAACTGAAAGTCACCGACGATGAAGGGACCGTCGCGGCATTCGCCGAAGCGAAGTGCCAGCTGTAGTCCCACAAATCAGTCGCCAAGGAGCCAGGCCGTGCAGCTACCGGAGATGAACGAGGCGACCGCCGCCCCGGGCACACCACTCAACCCGTATTCCATCACGTACGGCCGAGCAGCGATCGATCAGTACCTCGCTCGCAGCGGTGAGCCCTCCGAACCGTACTTCCGTGGGGAGACGTTGACCGTCCCGCCCGGGATGTTCCTCGGCGCATACGGAAGGCTCATTCACGGCACGTTCCACTATGAAGCCGGCGTTCATACTGCCTCGCACATGTTCGTCACGCGGTGCCCTGATGCCGGTGAGGAGGTCACCGTATCCGGCGAGATTAAGCGTACGTTCGAACGAAACGGCGACAAGTACGTCGTGTTCGATGTCATCATCAAGGACTTGAACGGCACTACGTGCGCACTCCATCGAGCACACTTCGATCTACGGGCTGCGGTCGCGCGCCTAAACGGCCGCGCGCGGCCGATCCCTAGCGCAGCCGCAGCGCCGCGACGCTCCGACGGCGCGCTGGTTGGACAAGCTCGAGCGTGGGTGGCTCGTCGCCCACACCGACAGAGACGCGAAGCGTCGTCGAGACAGGTTTCACGTTATCCCCGAACACGGTGACGGTGACGAGATGCTCGTTCCCGGGGGACAACTCGGGTGCGAAGCCGGGATCGAAGTCTTCGTCTTCGAATGTGAGGAGCTGCCAGCGCTTCGGCTTGTCCAGCAGCAGGACATTGAGGAAGCCTTGCTGACTGCGGCGGAGGTCGATCGGCTCGTACGCCCGCGAGCGCGGGAACCCCGCCCAGCGCAGTTGTACCGGGTCGATGTCGACACGCTGAACGCCGTCCGTGACCAGCCGTGTCACCTCGCCGACGCAGCCACGGGCCGGTCGAGCACCACAGTTTTCCACGCCAATGCGCACCCAAAGCAACCGTTCGCCACCGCCGGCGTCAGTCTGCCGGCACCAGGGTTCGGCCCGGTGGAAAGTGGGCCGGAGCCGCGGACTGCGGAAGGAGTCGAAGGCCCCCATCGCGACCAGGAGGGCGACGCCCGCGACGAGAAACGTACTGGCTGCCGCCGCCCATCCGGACATCGGCCCCCAACTCGCCGCCTGGGCTCCGAAAGCCACCGCGCTGTCCGGCATCGATTCCAACGTACCTTGCGGTCGTTCTCAGCTTGCATAACGGCAAGCCTTCGTGGCCGGAGGCAGCCTTGCGGAGTCGTTGATCGGCGAACCGGACAGCCTGGCGGAGCTCCGACCTGTGCCACTCGGATGCGGTCACCGCAGGCTCTGACCAACGCTCTTGCGGTGGTCAGCCGAGCCCGGTGCCGCCGTTCTCCCGCGGGCGTGGTCGCTCGCCGCGAACGAAGCCGATCGAAGAGCTGCGGCACATCCTCGGCGGCAATTCCCGCCGGAGTCATGGACCGCGACCGGTGGAGGCGCTTCACGTCAGCGTCCGACCACCATCCACGATCAATACCTGTCCCGTGGTGTACGTGGCACGCATGAGATACAGGTACGCTTCGGCGACTTCCGCAGGGTCGCCGCCGCGAGGAAGAGGTTGCCTTCGCGTCATCTGTAGAACCTGCTCCTCCGAGGAGCTGCCCCACACTTCCGTGAGGATAATCCCAGGGCAGACAGCGTTGACGCGGATCGGCGCGATCTCGACCGCGAGGCTCCGGGCGAGATGTTCGATGCCGCCAGCCATCGCGGTCGAGATCGGCGCCCCCTTGCGGGGACGATGCGCCACCACCCCATCAGTGAGCGTGATCGACCCGTCCTCGGAGATGGACCCAAGGCCGTGCTTGACCGCGGCAAGGGCTCCCCAAAATCGAACCGCGAAGACGGCGCCAGCTCCTGCGATGTCCCAGTCGTCGGGTGATCCACCGACGCCAGGTCCGGCGCCCCAATCTCCCGCCGTGAACACCAGGTGGTCGAAATGACCAATGCGCCCGAAGAACGCGGCTACATCGGACTCGTTCGTGACGTCGATTACTCCGCCGCTAGCGCCTTCCGGCAAGCGTCGAACTGCCGCGTCGACGTTCGCACCATTGCTGGACCCAACAATCACCGTCGCCCCGTCATCGCTTGCAGCCCTGGCAACCGCCAGGCCAATTCCGGACGTGCCCCCGATCACGACCACCCGTTTGGCGCGCAAAGTAGCTGGCATAGACGTTCCCCTCTCCTGCTCCGAGCGAGCCAAATTATGCAGCATTGACCGAAAGCCCCGTCGGGCGGCGAGCATGTCGGCCGGTGTTGCACGAACAGCCGCACCGCTAGGACTGCGCAGCTGCTCCATCAGGCAGACCGGCCACAACCGCGCGGGAGCGGTGAATCGAAAGCCGCACAAACAAGCCCCGTTTCGCGCGCTCTCTCTAGTCGCGGCGAAAGGGCGAGTGGTGAGCCGCCGGGACAGCGTGGCGGCTCACCACCCTAGCGCGCGTCCCGGAGGGGAAGGTGGGACGTACTGGCTACCAACAGCATGCCCCGTGCGAGTTACTCCGCTGTTTCGCTGGGATGAAGCTTGGCATTTCAGTTCTCTCGACGCTTTACGCGGCCGCCGTCACTCCAGGTCCGCGAGGATCTCCGCTGTGTGTTCGCCTAGCTTCGGCGCCGGACGCCGCAACTCCCACGGCGTCGCGCTGAAGATGTACGGCGCTCCCGGCATCATCGCCGGCCGCTCGACGTCTTGCCCGGTTGCTCCCACGAAGAACCCGCGATCGTGCAGATGCGGGTCGGCCAGCGTCTCTTCCGGCGAACGCACGATCCCCCACGCGTTCCCGATTGACTGGCCACCACGGTACACCTCGTCCGCCGTGTGCCCGGCGATGAAGCGGCCCACTTCCGCCATCACCTCAGCCGCCTCCGGCGATCCCCGGCCCGGCTGCCGCGCCTGCGGCGTGTCGAATCGCGACTCGTCGAACTGCATCCCGTAGCCGTCTTTCTGGAACCACTCCTTCAGCCGCTTCCACGTGCCATTGTCGCGGGCCACGCCGAAGATCAGGTTGTAGCGCCCGTCGTTCGCCGCATGCAGCCACGGCTCCGTCCGCTGCGCCGACGCGTGCCGCGACGTCTGCCGGATGACGTCCTTCCGCTGGTAGAGCCAGTACGGCATCCCCACCTCGGTCGTGCAGCTCAACGCCTCGTGCATCGAGCAATCGATGTACTGCCCCACGCCGCTTCGGTCCCGGTACAGCAGCGCCGCGAGAATCCCGTGCACGGCGAAGTGGCAGGCGGTGTTGTACCCCTGGTCTCCGTGGCCGCGGATCGGCGGCGCCCCGGGAGCATCCTCGGGATCGTAGCCGTTCATGTTCATCGGCCCACCCGCCGCGAGCGCCACCATGTCCGTCACCCGGTACTGCGACCACGGCCCGTCCTGTCCGAACGGCGTGATGGAACACCAGATCAGCCCTGTGTTGCGTTTCGCGGCGTCTGCGTACCCGAGACCCTGCGTACCCATCCATCCCGGCGCACGGTCTTCGAGGACGATGTCCGCCCCGTCGACCAGACGCGACGCCATCTTCTTCGCTGCTTCCGACGTCTCCACGTCCAGCACGATCGAGCGCTTGTTCGTGTTGTGATACCAGAAGTTCAGCGAGCGATTCGGGCCGGCCACGTCGTTCACGAACGGCCCAACTGCTCGCGCCGAAGACCCGGCCGCGGGCTCCACCTTCACGACGTCCGCGCCCATGTCCGCCAGCAGCTTGCCCGCCAGCTGTCCCAGCTCGTCGCAAAACTCGACCACCCGCAGCCCCGACAGCGGCCCGCTCACATGAGCACCCCGCTCGCGCGCAGGTCGGTGATCGCGTCGTCCTCGATGCCCAGCACGTCTCGCAGCACCTCATCCGTGTGCTGCCCCAGCAGCGGCGACGCTGCTTGCATGGCGCCGGGCGTAAGCGAAAGCTGCGGCGCGATGCCGTCGTAGTCGCAATTCCCCAGCTCCGGGTGCGACAGATGGTGCCACCACCCGCGCGCCGCCAGTTGTGGGTCGCGCTCGAACCGGTCGCTCGCCTTCTGACACGCAGCCGCCCGCACGCCCGCCGCCTGCAACAGCGCCATCAGCGCGTAGTCCTCCTGCTCCGCCGTCCACGCCGCGATGCGTTCGTCGAGTTCGTCCTGGAACTGCAGCCGGCCCTCCACTGTTCCGAAGCGCGTGTCCGCCGCCCACGACGGCTCGTCCATCGCCCGCACCAGCGCCTGCCACTCAGCGTCGTTCGTAACGGCGATGGCAATCCAGCGGTCCTCGCCCCGGCATGCATACGTGTTGTGCGGAGCCACCGCCGGCTGCCACGCACGGTTGCCGGGCGGCATACCCTCCCGCCGCCACGGCCGCCCATTCACCGTGAAGTCGAGCACCGCCGGCCCGCCGAGGATGATCCCCGCCTCGACCTGCGAGATGTCGATCTGCTGCCCCTCGCCGGTCACGTTCCGGTGGTGCAGCGCCATCATGATCGCGATCGCGCCGTAGTACCCCGCCGTGTGGTCCATGTAGCTGTAGCCCCACCCGGCAGGCGGCTTCCCCGGCAGGCCGGACATGAACGTCAGCCCGCTCAGCGCCTGCGCCGTCGGACCCCACGTCGTGAACGCCTTGTCGCGGCCGCTGTGCCCGAATCCCGAGATCGAGCAGTAGATGATGTCCGGCCGGATCTCCTTCAGCTCGTCGTAGCCCAGCCCCCACGACTCCAGCACCCCGCTCGAGAAGTTCTCCACCACCACGTCGCTCGCCGCGATCAGCCGTCGCAGCAGCGCCATCCCCTCCGGGTGCCGCGCGTTCAGCAGCATGCTCTTCTTGTTGCGGTTGAAGTAGTTGAAGAACCCCGAGTTGTTCAGCGTCGGACTGTCCCCGACGATCGGCCGGCCGAGCCGGATCGAGTCCAGCGCCTGCTCGTGTTCCACGCGGATCACTTCGGCGCCGAAGTCGGCCAGCACGCGCGTCGCCGTCGGCCCCGCGATGATCCACGTCAGGTCGCACACGCGAACGCCTTCCAACGGCAGCGGTCCCATGGCCCGGGATTCTACGGGATAGCCGCCGGTCCGTTCAGCCCACCCGTCGTAGCCCTCCTTCGTCGCCGCCGACGCCGTCGTCCCGGACTACCGTAAGATCGCCCCACCTAGCCCATCGGAGTCACCCCAATGCCCGAACCCACCGTCATCGAACCCGGCTTCTTCGAAGTCATCGGAACCCAGCGCGCTATGCGCCGCCTCAAGCCCGACGCGGTCTCCGAAGACCACATCAAGAAGATCATCTGGGCGGCCACGCGCGCCCCCAGCGGCGGCAACCGCCAGGGCTGGCGCTGGCTCGTCATCACCGACGCCGCGAAGAAGAAGCAGATCCAGGAGTGGTACAACGAGCAGTGGCAACAAGCGATAGCGTCCGGGTACGGCGCCGGCGCGAACCTCCCGGCCGAAGAAGCAGCCAGCAACGAGCGCGTCATGCGCAGCGCCACCTACCTCGCCGAGCACATGCACGAAGTGCCCGTCCTCATCCTCGCCTGCTCGCTCACCGGCGGCCGCGACATCACCGCCGGCTCCAGCATCTACCCCGCCGTCCAGAACCTGATGCTCGCCGCCCGCGCCCTCGGCCTCGGCACCGCCCTCACCACCGTCCACCGCGCCCACCAGGACGACATCCGCAAGCTCCTCGGCATCCCCGACTCCGTCGAGACCGCCGCGCTCATCCCCGTCGGCTGGCCGCGCGGCAAGTTCGGCTCCGGCTTCCGCAGGCCCGTCGAGGACGTCACGTACTGGGAAAGCTGGGGCGCCAAGCGCGCGTAACCGTGGTCACCGTCCGCAAGCTCAAGTTCGACGGCTCCATCAAGTCCGAGTGGGACGGCGACCTGCTGGAGTCCCCCGCCAGCGACTGGCTCGTCGCCCTCCACGACGCCGAACGCCACCAGAAGCGCGAGCCGCCGAGCCATCGGCTGCAGCAGCCGCGCTACGCCATCCACTACCTGAACGTGGCCCGCCCCCTGACCATCCTCTTCACCTTCGACGAAAGCGGCGCATGGAGCAGCGAAGCCAAGTGCGACGCCGCCTTCCCCGCCGTCCAGCGCGGGACCCTCGTCGACTTCGTCGATCTCGACCTCGACGTGATCGTGCACCCGGACCTCACCTACTACGTCCGCGACCAGGAGGTCTTCGCCGAGCGCTCCGAGACCATGGGCTACTCCCCCGAGGCGCGCCGCGCCGCCCACATGGGCATCGGCATCGCCCTCCGCCTCGTCCGCCGCCGCCTCTTCCCATTCGACGGCCACCCGGACCGCCTCGTCCGCGAAGCGCTCTCCCGCACCCCGTAGCCGGCCGGTCGAGCGCCCGAACGAACGAGCACCCGAGCGAACGAGCACCCGAGCGAGCCGACGCCTCGAACGATTGAGCCGCGCACGTAAGTAAGCGGTCCGTCGCGTCGTGCTGAGCGAGGGGTCGAGGGGTCGAAACGTCGAGGGGTCGAGGGGTCGGCGTCGACGCGCCCACGTCAGAGCCGGCCCATCGAGTCAGTACCGCGACTGCCAGGGAGCGGCCTGCGCTGGACCGAACCGTAAAACGCCCGGAGCGCTCATCACTTCTGCACCAGGAACCATGGCCAGGTAGCCAGACCGCGCGCTGAGCGCCCGAGCGAACGGCCCGTCCGGCGCATGACGGAAGCGGGTAGTGGGGGGTCGCACAATTTTTTTTCGCTAGTTGAACCAGCCATCCGAACCTGAAACCGGCGACCTGAAGTAGCAACGAACTACAGCGCAACTGGGCACGCAGCTAGCGCCCTGCTAGCACCGGCTAGAGTAGTTCGGCAGGCGCCGCGGGCCGCGCGGCCATGACGCGACGTTGTGCGTCCGGCGCGTCGCGCGGCGCGGACGGCGGCGGCGCTGGGCGAGGCGAATGGAGGGCGAGACGCGCGGGCATGGCGCGAGCGTGCCACGGCGAGGGGTTAGGGCGGAGGGGCGGGTGGCGCTGTGCGGTGGCGGCGGGTAAGGGCCGCTACCGCCTTCCGCCCCGACGTGGGGCCGTGAGAACTGGTACCCGTCCTCGACCCATACTCCCTTGCGATCGCTCGCATGCGACGTAAACTCACGACACTCAGTAATCGAGCGAAGGAGAGCGGCCATGACGCAGCAAGCACCGCAACGCAAAGACTACCGATGGTTCGACAAAATGATGCGGGGGATCGGGCGTCTGCTCGCGCGGTTCTTTCGGTGGTTCTGGTCGCTGAAATGGAAGGTGAAGGGGCCTGCCATCGCAGGTGCTTTATTGGTGCTGTTCATCGCCATCGGCGCCGCGGGCGGCGGATCGAAAGACGACCAGCGAGCTCCGGTTGCCGCGGACGCGCCGTCCACCCCGACACCCACGGGCTCAGCGACGACGCCGCAACCGACCGCGACCACAAAGAGCACGGCGGGAGCAGGCGCCTCGCCGACGCCCAGAGCGGTACCGGCCACGCCACCGCCAACGACTGCGGTCTCTCCGGCGACCAGTCCCGCCGCGAAGGCGACAGTGACACCGACTTCACCAGCTCCCGCTGCGCCGACCCCTGCACCGCCGACTGCCGTGCCGGCCGCCCCCACGGCAGTTCCCCCAACTCCGCTTCCTCCGACGCAGGCGCCTCAGACCGACGGACACACCTGGTACACATCGTCAGCGAGCAACGCAACCCGGTATTACTGCGACCTCGATCCCGAAGTGAAGTCCCTCAGCCAGGCCAACCTTTTGAGCTACCCGTCGGAGGCAGCGTTGAATGCCGCGTGGGGCTACCGCAGGACCAAGTCGCCCAACTCCAACTGTTGAACGTCCTATCGGGACCGCGCTCCAAGCGCAGGCGTAGTGCCAACCGAGCTATCCTGAGAGACTGGCGTTACCGGCCGGGCGACAGCCCGCGCGCATTCGAATTACGCCGCGCTACGTGGCATTCCCCGCTGCAGCGTTGAGCACTGCGGCCACGACATCACCGGATGCGTCGGTGTGCAGCAGGCTCGGGTTCTGGCGGTTGGAGACGGCGAGCTTGATGCCGTCAGTAAAGACCTCGACGTCGAGCAGTCTGCGGTAATCGAACTCCAAGGCCCTCTTGGCGCCGCTGAAGACCGCACGGCGGCTTGTGACGGTGAGAATCCCGGTATCCTCGGTAGCCAGCTGCTGACCGGTCGTCACAATGCGACCACGTGTCTGGCCAGTTCGGTAGTAGACGCCCTTCGTAATCCTGAACGAGAAGCCGTGGCTGCCGCCGTGCCACTCCTTCACAGCCTGCCACTTCATCAGCGCGGCACCGGTGGTTAGGTGTACGACCTCGCCGCTCTTCAGTGGTAGTCGCACGTCGGCTGCGTCGATGACCGGGAGCCGTCCGTCGTTGACCCTTGCGATGACAAGCCGCTCGAGGAGGTTCGGAAACTCCTGATGGAGCCGTTCTTGGGTTACGCCGAGGGTGTTGCCCGCCGCCAATAGGTTCTTCTCCTCCGTCTGATCGAGGACATCGTCTTCGAGCATGGCGTTGGCAATGGAAAGGAACGCGGTGCCATGAAGCTTCTCGCGGTCCTTCTCGTTCAGCGCAGCATCGCCGGGGAGTGCCGCAAGGATCGCGGGAATGTCTGCGTTGGGCTCGGCAAGCTGCATGACGGCGCTGGTGTACGCCTGCCGCTGAGCCGACGCTTCGCGACGGCTCGCTTGCGCCTGTTCGAGCTTGTCCTTGGCCTTGCGGAAGATGGACATGGTGCGGGCGCTCCCTCTCAGCCGACCGCCGCTCATCCGTCGATCGAGGTGTCGCGGATTGTAGCGCGGATGCGAGCGGTTTCAACTGCAACAGAGCTGGCGTCGGTGCGCGCTCGGGCTGTCGTGCCCGCCCACGCTTCAACTCTCCCTTCTCCCGCTCGTCGGGAGAAGGGCCGGGGATGAGGGCCCGCCGTTGGGCTACGCCAACTCGCTGAGCACCCACCAACCGCGCTCGCGCCAACGCTCCCTTCTCCCGTTCGTCGGGAGAAGCTCCGGGGATGACGGCCCCGCGCCCGGCTACGCCAACTCGCCGAGGGCACCCCACAACCGCCCACGGGCCAACCCTCCCTTCTCCCGCTCGTCGGGAGAAGGGCCGGGGTTGATGGCAGCGTCGGCAGCCCCTTGGCGCTGTCCCGCCCGCCATGCCACCCTCGCCCCATGCCGCGCCACGACGCCCGCCTCGACACCACAGTCCGTAATGCCCGCGTCGGGCGTGAAACCCACCGAACTAGCGCACCTGGTACCAGCTCGATACCACTTCGACACCAGTCCCCGGCCACTTCGGCACCACTTCAACCCGCCGCCCCGCAGATTCAAATCACCACTTCAAGTGCTGGATTTATTTTTCGCACCCCTCCCCCATCCCGGCTCGTCATGCCAGGAGGCCGCGACGCCAGGCCGTCGTTCTCCGCTCTCCCGCGAAGTCGGGAGAGCGGCCGGGGGTGAGGGCCGCCCTCGCTCAGCGCGCTTCGGGCTTCCGTTCGGAGATTGGCCCGCGCATCTCGTGCCGGGCGTGCTCCGCTTCTTCGACCTGCGCGTTCTCCGGGATCATCGCCAGGTGGTGACGGAACACCAGTTCGCCGCCCAGCCAGCCGGAGAGCAACAACATGCCCGTGCCCAGCGAATGGAGCGCCACGACGATGGTGAGCGAGCCGCCCGACGTGGCGTTGTTGTCCAGCATCGCCACCCATGCGATCACGTATGCCGCGAGGATGGCCGTGTTCAGCGCGCCGTGGGCGGCCGCCATCCCGGCGGACTGGGTCTTGCGCGCCATCGTGAAGAAGTCGCCGATGCCCGGCAGCGCCGCGACGAAGGCCGACGTCCACGCCGCGAAGCCCGTCCAGAACGCGATGTTGTACCACATCTGGTCGTGGTCACGGAGCAGGTACACGACGTCGGCGACGAGCGTCCAGGCGACCAGCCCAATGGGCAGGCCGACCAGCATCGGGTGCATGGGGTGACCCAGGACCGCGAAACGGCTGCGCATGGCGTGCCTCCAATCAATTGTGAGTTCGTTTCGAGTGTCGCAACCGCGGGCGGTCCGGCGGCGCCGGTGATCGCGAAATGCAACGGCGGCGCGGCCGAAGTTGGTGGCCTCGGAATGGCCCGCGAGGCGCCCGACAGCTCGCCGCCATCCGGCCCGACCTTATGCGGAGTCCCGGCCGCGGCGGCCTGGGTGCTCCCGGGAGTTGTAGAATCGCCTCACAAACCCCCCAAATCGAGGCACTTCTATGCGTTTCAACGACACCCCGGAACTCGCCACCTGGCGCTCCACCGTTCGCGACTTCGTCAAGACGAACTGGGAAACGGAGCCCGAGGGCGACGAGATGGCGATGATGGAGGGCGGCGGAAACCAGGCGAAGGTCTCGAAGTGGCTGGATAAGCTCGCCGAGAACGGCTGGCTGGCGGCGGCCTGGCCGAAGAAGTACGGCGGCGCCGACCTCTCCGTGCTCGAACAGTTCGTCCTCAACCAGGAGCTGCACACCGTCGGTGCGCCCACGAGCCGGCAGATGCTGAACCTCGTCGGCCCGACCATCATGCTTCACGGCACCGAAGAGCAGAAGCTTGAGCACCTGCCGCCGATGCTGCGCGGCGAAGTGGCGTGGTGCCAGGGCTTCAGCGAGCCCGGCTCCGGCAGCGACCTCGCCAGCCTGCAGACCCGCGCCGTCCGCGACGGCGACGACTACGTCGTCAACGGCCAGAAGATCTGGACCTCCGGCGCGCACCGCGCCGACTGGATGTTCGTGCTCACGCGCACCGACCCGGACGCGCCGAAGCACCGCGGCATCAGCTACCTCCTGCTCGACATGAAGTCGCCCGGCGTGACGGTCCGCCCGCTCATCAACATGGCGAACGGCCACGTCTTCAACGAAGTGTTCTTCGAAGACGTGCGCGTGCCCGTGCGCAACCGCATCGGCGAAGAGAACCGCGGCTGGTACGTCGGCACCACGACGCTCGACTTCGAACGCTCGAACATCGCCCGCGCCATCAACGCCGGCAAGAACGTCGCGAAGCTCGGCAAGTACGTCCGGGCGCGCGCGGCCGCCGGCGAGCCGGTGTCGCCGGCCTACCGCCTCGAAGTCGCGGACCGCGCCGTGGAAACGGGCATCTGCGAACTGCTGTCGTTCGTCGTGATCTCGATCCAGGCCAAGGGCGGCGTGCCGAACATGGAAGCGAGCATGTGCAAGATGTACGGCTCCGAGCTCTCGCAGCGCATCGCCTGGACGAAGATGCACCTCAGCGGGATGCGCGGGCAGTACCGACGCGAGGAAGGCCTCGAAGCGGACGCCGGGCTGCACGCCTCGCAGGAGTACATGGCGACCGTCCCGGCGACCATCGCCGCTGGCACGAGCGAGATCCAGCGGAACATCATCGCCACGCGAGGCCTCGGCCTCCCGCGCGGCTAACGGCACGATGGGCCTGGCCGACGAGGTCCGGCGGCTCGCACGCTGGGACGTGTGGGCGAACGCGGTGGTGGGCGGTGTGCTCGAAGCTGCCGGCGGCGAACCCGCGCCGGCGCTGGCCGCCTACCAGCACATCTACGAGACGGAGATCACGTGGCTGCGGCGCATCGCTGGCCATCCCAGCCCGAACGTGCCGCTCTGGGGTCCGGTGGACTTCGCCCAAACCCGCGCCTGGCGCGACGAGGCCGTCGAGCGCATGTCGGCCATCGCCACCACCGCCGATGACGCGTCCCTCGCGCGCACGTTCTCGTACACGAACTCGTCCGGGCGGCACTTCACCGACGGAGCCTTGCTCGCGCTGCTGCAGACGCTGACGCACTCCCAGCAGTACCGCGGCGAGGCGGCGGCGTTCCTGAACGCGGCGGGCCACCGCGTGCCCGACTTCGACCTCATCTTCTGGGTGAGGCTGGGCGAACCGCCGCCGGGTTAACCGCCCGCGATGGCCGGGACGATGGCGAGCTCGGCGTCCGCGGCCAGCGTGTCGTGCAGCGCAAGCGGGATGACCTCGCCGTCCATCGCGAACATCAGCTCGGGCCGCACGCGCCCGTCTTCGACGACGCGGTCGTAGAAGCCGGGCAGCGCCGGTCGAGCTCGCGCAGCAGGTCGCCGACGGTCGCGGCGGGCACGTCGAGCCGGGCGGCGCCCGCACAGAGGTCGCGCAAGGTGGCGGGCACGATCACGCGGGCCATATCAGGCGAGGAGCAGGTCTGCCGGGTGAAGCGTGCGGCTGAACGGGTTGAGCACGAGTCCGAGCTCCTCGAGGGTGACGGCGCCGAGCAGCGCCACGTCGCCGGCCTCGCCGAGGATCACCGGCGTCGGGGTCTCGCCCAGGCCTTCGAGTCGGACGGTGCAGGTGCCGATGTCGCGCTCCATCAGCGTGCCGTCAGCGAGGCGGAACCGCTGCTTGCGACTGGCGACGACCCCAACGGACTGCCACGCCTCCCGCGGAAGCAGCGTGTACTGCGCACCGCTGTCGACGAGGAAGTCGAGCCGCGCGTCGCCGGCAGGCCCGCTGACGGTGCCCGCCACGTAAGTAATGCCCATGGCGACGATCTTACCCGACGCCGCTGAGCTTGCGGGCACCAACACGCGGGCCATGTCAGGCGAGGAGCATCCGCATGGGATGGAGCGTCCGCGTGAATGGGTTCAACACGAGGCCCAGGTTCTCCAGTGTGACCGCGCCAAGGAGAGCGGTATCGCCGGGCTCCCCGAGAAACACGGGGGAGTGAGCCCGGCCTTCCGCCATGATGAAGAGGCACTCGGCCACGCCACGACCGACGACCGTGCCGTCGGCGAGGACGGTGTCGACGGTGCGGGACGGCTCCAGTCCGAGCGCTTTCCAGACGTCGTGGGGCAGGAGCGAGTACGTGGCGCCACCGTCGACGAGGAAGCGCACGGCGGCCTGTTGGCCGCGCTCTCCCTGGACAGTCGCGTCTACGTACGTCACTCCCACCGGCGAAGCCTACTCGACGCCGCTGAGCGCCTCGACGACTGCCCGCGGCGACATCGGCAGCGCGGTGAAGCGATGGCCGGTGGCGTCGTAGATGGCGTTGGCGATAGCCGCGAGCGGCGGCACGATCGGCACCTCACCGACGCCGCGCACGCCGTACGGGTGCCCGGGGTTGGGCACCTCGACGATGATGGTGTCGATGTTGGGAACATCCAGCGCGGTTGGCATGCGGTAGTCGAGATAGCTCGAGTTCACCATGCGACCGCTGTCGTCGTAGAAGTACTCCTCGTTGAGCGCCCAGCCGATGCCCTGGACGACGCCGCCCTGGATCTGTCCCTCGACGTAAGCCGGATGTATCGCGGTGCCGACGTCCTGTGCGGCGGTGTAGCGGAGGATGGTGACCTTGCCGGTCTCGGGGTCGACCTCGACGTCGACGATGTGGGTGGCGAAGGCGCCACCGGCGCCGCGCGCGACGAGCGAGGCCTTGCCGACGATCGGGCCGCCCGTGCGTGGCTGCTGCCCGGCCATCTCCTTGAAGGTGAGCTCCTTCGTGGAGTCGGCCTTGCAGGTGAGCTTGCCTTCGGCGTATTCGACGTCGTCTTCGCTGCAGCCCCAGAGCTTCGAGGCCCGGGTGATCATCTGGCGGCGGATGTCCATGCCCGCCTCGAAGACGGCCATGCCGCTGGCGAAGGTTGTGCGGCTGCCGCCCGGTGACGTCGTTGTGGCCGATGGAGTCGGTGTCCACGACTGATGGGCGGACGGCTTCGAAGGGCACGCCGAGCGTCTCTGCCAGCTGCATGGCCAGCGAGGCGCGAGTGCCGCCGATGTCGGTGGAGCCTTCGATGAGATTGACGGTGCCATCCGGGTTGACGGCTGCGACGACGCTGGACTGCATGCCGCCGTTGAACCAGAAGCCAGAGGCGACGCCGCGTCCGCGGTTCGGGCCCTCGATGGGTGACTTGTAGTGCGGCGAGTTGATCGCTGCATCGAGCGTCTCTTCGTTGCCGATGCGCGGGAACGGGACGCCCATCACGTTGCGCGTGTCCTGGTGAGAGGCGTTCGTCTTGCGGAACTCGAGCGGGTCGATGTTGAGCTTGCGGCAGAGTTCGTCGACAACGCTTTCCGTGGCGAAGCCGGCCGCGGGCGCGCCGGGGGCGCGGTAGGCGGCGGTCTTCGGCTTGTTCACGACGACGTCGTACGTGTCGATCTCGAAGTTCTCGACGTTGTACGGCGAGAGCATGCACATGGCGCCGGCGCCGACGGAGGAGCCGGGATAGGCCCCGGCTTCGTAAGCGAGCATCGCCTTGACGGCGGTGATGCGGTCGCCCTTCACGCCCATCTTGACCTTGATGTAGCTGCCGCTGGTCGGCCCGGTCCCTTCGAAGACGTCGGTGCGGCTCATCTGGACCTTGACGGGGCGACCACTCTTCTTGGAGAGGAGAGCGGCCACGGGGTCGAGGTAGATGGGGAGCTTGCCGCCGAAACCGCCGCCGATCTCCATGGGAATGACGCGGATGTTCGAGACGGGGTGGCGGAGCAGTTCGGCGGTGAGGGCGCGGACGGCGAAGGAGCCCTGGGTGCTGGTCCAGATGGTGATGGTGCCGTCAGCGTTCCAGCTGGCGGTGGACACCTGGGGTTCGATATAGCCCTGGTGGACCATCTTCGTGGTGAACTCGCGCTCGACGATGGCGTCCGCCTCTTCGAACGCGGCATCGACGTCGCCACCTTTGAAGGTGTTGGTGGCGGCGATGTTGCTGGGCTTGTCGCTCTTTCCGCCGCGCATCGACTTCGTGTAGCGGGTTTCGCTCAGGAGCGGCGCGTCTTCGCGCATGGCGTCCCGGACATCCAGGACAGGCGGCAGAACTTCGTATTCGACCTTGATCTTCGCCAGCGCTTCTTCGGCGACGTGAGGATTGGCGGCGGCGACGGCGGCGATGGCGTGGCCGCGATAGAGAGCCTTGTCCGACGCGAGGACGTTGTCGCTGGCTTCCTTGACGTTGATGGCGCTCTCGCCGAGCTCCTCCATCTTGTCTTCGGCGGTGGGGAGGTCCCGATGCGTGATGACGGCCAGGACTCCGGGATAGGCCTCGGCGGCGCTGGTATCGAGCGAAAGGATGCGCGCATGGGCGTGGGGGCTGCGCAGCACCTTCCCGAAGATCATGTTGGGCAGGCGGATGTCGGCGCCGTACTGGGCTTTACCGGTGACCTTTTCGACGCCATCGGGGCGGACAGGACGGGTACCGATGACGTTATAGCCAGGCTTTTCGACGGTAGTCACTGTTACTTTGCCTCCTGGAGTTCGTTGGTCGCGGAGAGGACGGCCTTGACGATCTTGTCGTAGCCGGTGCAGCGGCAGAGGTTGCCCGCGAGCCAGAAGCGAATGCGGTGTTCGTCGGGGTGAGGCTCCTTATCCAGCAGAGCCTTCGAGGCCATGATGAAGCCCGGGGTGCAGATTCCACACTGGAGGGCGGCTTCGTTGAGGAACGCCTGCTGAAGAGGATGGAGGTGATCGCCATCGGCGACGCCTTCGATGGTCGTGACGTCGGCACCTTCCGCTTCGACGCCGAGGACGCAGCAGGCGTTGACGACGCGTCCGTTCATGATGACGCTGCAGGCGCCGCAGTTGCCGTTGTTACAGCCTTCCTTAGTGCCGGTGAGGCCGATTTCGTCACGAAGGACTTCGAGCAGACTCTGGCGTGATTCGCAGAGGAAATCGACGTCGACGCCGTTGAGGCGTGTTTGGACCTGGGTGCGTCGCATGGGCTAACGGGCCTCCGTGGCTCGGCTGAGCGCCGCTTCGAGGGCGCGGACGGTGAGGACGCTGGCGAGCTTCTTCCGCTGGAAGATGCTGCCACGCATGTCGTCGATAGGGGCGGCCGCATTTGCCGCGGCTTCGCCGGCGATGGCGAAGGTCTCGGCGTTGGGCGCCTTGCCGACGATGGCGCTGATGTCGACCATCAGCGGCGTGGCGGCAACGGCGCCGAGCGCGAGGCGGGCGTCCTCAATGCTGTCATGGTCCGCGTTAAGCGTGAGGCGGACGCCAGCGCTGGCGACGGCGATGTCCATCTCGTTGCGCGGGATGAAGCGGTGATAGAAGGCGCCGGAATGTGGGGGCTGGGGCGGTATCTTCACCTGGAGAAGCATCTCGTTGGGCTGGAGCGCACTGCGGCCCGGGCCGAGGAAGAACTCCTCGACGGGGATTTCCCGCGTGCCTGATGCGGAGCCGATGGATAGCCGTGCCCCGAGTGCCATCAGCGCGGGCGACGAGTCGGCGGCGGGGCTGGCATTGCACAGGTTGCCGCCGAGGCTTGCCCGGGACTGGATGGCCGTGCCGCCGATGATCGATGCGGCATCGACCAGGGCGGGCAAGCGGCGAAGAACTTCCGGGTCCTCGTAGAGTTCAGCCAGCGGCGCGGCAGCGCCGATTTCGAGCGTGCCGTCAGCGGCGAAGCGGTGCGACACGAGATCGGGGATGTGCTTGAGATCGATGAGCTGGTCGCAGTGGCGGCGGCCTTCTCGCAGCTGGACGATGACGTCGGTACCGCCGGCAAGCATGAGCGTGCTCTTGCCGTTGCCGAGGGCTGCGTAGACTTCGGCGACTGAGCCGGGCGCAAGGTAGTCAAATGGTTCCATGCATGTTCCTGGACAAGTGGTGACCCGCCGCTCCAACGAATGGTGCCGGCGGGAGGCGGAGTCTCGCTGCGATCATAAACGGCGCGAATTGACTTGTCTCCGCGTAGCCGTGACCAGAGGGTCGCCAACCGTAGAATGTCGGCATGATTCGTGCCGCGGCCCTGCTCGCGATCGTCGTCGTCGCTGCGGCAGCGTTGGGCCACGGGAACGCGCGCGCGACCAACGATGAGGGCTGGACGATCCCGTCGTTCGCGGCCGACTACACGGTGAACGCCAATGGCAGCGTCGATGTCGTGGAGGACATCCAGGTCGACTTCGGTTCGCAGGAACACCACGGCATCTTCCGGGATTTGAACGACTGGGTTTATTGCATCGACGCCCCCGCGGGTGACGAGCCACGCCTTACGCCCTGCAAGTCTGGGGACTACCGCTCGTATGCGATGACGTTGACGAGCGTGGCGGACCAGAACGGGAAGCCACGAGAGTGGCTGCTCATGAACTCGGACAACAACCTCGCCGAGCGAATCCGGATTGGCGACCCGGGCGTCACCGTGAGCGGGAAACAGTGGTACCACATCGCCTACACCGTGCATGGGGCCCTTGATGCCTACGCGTCCGGCGACGAGTTGTACTGGAATGCGACGGGGCTCGAGTGGGCAGCGCATTCGATCGACGCGTTCACGCTCACGCTGCACCTTCCGGCGGGGGCCACGCCGGAACTTCACTGCTACCAGGGGCCGGCGGGCTCGACCGACCCCTGCGACGCCAAGGCCGATGGCTCCACCGTTACGTATCGGGCCACGGGGCCGCTTGCGTTCGCGGAAGGCGTCACGGTGGTCGCACGGTGGCAGAAGGGGCTGGTGAGCATCGAGCCGCCGTACATCAATAAGCGGCCCGGGATGAGCGGCAACGCGCCGCAGCCAACCATGACCACCGTCTCTGACTTCTTCACGTTCGATGCGCTGGAGATCGGGGGCGCCCTCGTGGTGGCGATAGGTTCGATCGCGCTGCTCTGGCTGGCGTGGTATCGGCACGGCCGCGACCGGACGTACAAGTCGCTCTACTACCTCACCAACGACCCGGACGAACACTCGCAGCCGCTTTTCGAAAAGAAGGACATCGTGGTGGAGTTTCTGCCGCCCGACGAGCTTCGGCCCGCGGAGATGGGGCTGATCCTGGACGAGCGGGCGGACACGCTGGACGTCACGGCGACGATCGTCGATCTCGCCGTGCGCGGGTATCTGCACATCACGGAGATACCGAAAGAGGGGCTGCTAGGCCATACCGACTGGCAGCTGGATCGGCAGGACAAGGACACGGCGGAACTCTTGCCGTACGAGCAGTCGCTGTTGAGCGGGCTATTCGAGTCGGGGCGGAGCGTGAAGATGTCCGGCCTAAAGGACAAGTTCGTGGCGCGGCTGGAGAAGGTGAAGTCGGCGCTCTACGACGACGCGATGGGCCGGAAGTGGTTTGACGAGAAGCCGGAAAAAACGCGCGGGCTGTGGCTCACGGCGTCCATCGGCGTTCTGCTCGTTGCGCCGGCGATGTGCTTCTTCTGTGGCTATTTCTTCGGGCGGGCCCTGATCTTCGCTCCGATCGCGGTCGCAGCCGTGGCGCTGCTGATCTTGTCGCGGGCGATGGCGCGGCGCACAGCGGTGGGGAGTGAAGCGCTGCGCCGGGTGTTGGGATTCCGGCTGTACATCTCCACCGCTGAGACGCGGCGGCAGGAATTCAACGAGCAGAAGAACATCTTCGAGCGCTACCTGCCGTTCGCGATCGTGTTCGGGTGCGTCAACAAGTGGGCGAAGGCGTTCGAGGGACTCGACGATCAGGTCAACGAGTCGACGAGATCGTGGTACACGTCGACGCATCCGTTCCAGGTGGCGGCGTTCGCGTCCGGGCTGCAGAGCTTCTCATCGAGCGTGTCGAGCAACATCTCCAGCAGCCCGAGCTCTTCAGGCGGATCTGGCGGCGGCGGATCGAGTGGCGGCGGCGGTGGGGGCGGAGGCGGGGGAAGCTGGTAGGGCGACCCGTCGGCCCGCTAGCGAGCGAGATACGCCTGGAGTTTATGCGGATAGTTGGTGATGATTCCGTCGACTCCGGCGGCGATGAGGCGCTGCCAATCCGGCTCCGTGTCCGGGGTCCAGGTCCAGACGGTGACCTGTCGACGCTTGGCCTTGATGACGAGAGCGCGGTCGATGCAGGCGTGGTGGATCGAGAGCGCCTGGCCGTTCCGCTTCAATAGGGCGCCGAGGAGACGGTCGACTTCATCGCCGTGAACGTCGCCGGAGATGATGGTCGCCGAGACACGCGTCTCGGTGTTCCGGGCGCGTTGGACCATGTCCGCGTTGAACGAGTGAATTGCCGTCCAGGTTCGGGCGTCGTTCCGCTCGATTACGTCGAGCACGGAATCTACGAGCCGCTGGTCGTAGGAGGATTCGCCGGGCGTTGCTTTTAGCTCGCACATCACGGTGAGTCGGCCGGCGACGAGACGGAGCACCTGATCGAGGGTTGGAACCGGCTCGCCATCGCCGGCGTCGGCGGCCCGGAGGGCAGCGAGCGACAGGCTCCGGACCGGGCCGGAAAGGTTCGTCGTGCGGTCGACCGTCTCGTCGTGCATGAGGACCGGGACGCCGTCGGCGCACAGCTGGACGTCGATCTCCATGGCGTCGGCGCCGGCGTCGAGGCAGGCGCGAACACCGGCGAGCGTGTTCGCCGGTGCTTCGCCCGCGGCGCAGGCGTGTCCGATGACCAGCGGCGGGGGCATGCGCGGTAGCTTAGGGCGTCGGCGGGTTAACGGTCATTATGGCGAGAGCGGACGATCGGCGCGGCGCGTAGAATCCGGCCTGCAAAGTCCAAGAGGAGTCCTCAGCATGACAGAAGAACCGCCAGCGCACGCAACGCTGGAACGGCGTGGGCGCGTCGGCGTGATCACGCTCAACCGACCGGAACGGCTCAACGCCTGGTCGCCGGATATGGCGCGGCTTGTCTCGGAGCACATCGAGGAGTGCAACAACGACGATGGTATCGGCGCCATCGTGATCACCGGGGCCGGACGCGGGTTCTGCTCCGGCGCCGACCTGCGGCGGGAACGCCCGGCCGACGGCGAGGCTCCGCGAAGGGTCGTCGAGCACGAGCCGCTGACGATGTTCATGCAGCGGTCGAAGCCGCTGATCGCGGCTATCAACGGCGCAGCCATCGGAGTGGGATTCACGCTTACGCTCTGCTGCGACATCCGGATCGCGTCCGAGAACGCGCGCGTGTCGATGCGATTCGTGCGCATCGGGCTCACGCCGGAGCTGGGGTCGACGTACCTGCTCCCGCAGATTGCGGGGCTGGGGAACGCGGCGGAAATGGCGCTGACGGGCCGGATCTTCGATGCGCAGGAGGCGCTCCGTATGGGCGTGGTGAACCGTGTCGTCCCGCAGGAGCAGCTGCTCGATACGGCGGTGGCGCTCGCCGACGAGATCGCGTTCAACCCGACGTCGCACGTGCGGTGGGCGAAGCGGCTCATCCAGGCGAACGCGGCGAACGACAACCTGCGTGCCGTTCTCCAGGCTGAGGACGAGATCTTCGGGCAGGCGGCCCGGAGCGGGGCGTTTGCGGAGGCGGGGCGCGCGTTCGTGGAGAAGCGCGACCCCCAGTTCCACTAGAACCAGCACTGGCTGCGGCGGCGATAGGTCCGTCGCGGCACGAAACCACGGAATGATTGAAGGAAGGAAAGACAAATGGCATCTGTGAACAAAGACGGGGTACTCGCCGGGAAGGTGGCCGTCGTAACGGGCGCGTCCCGCGGGATCGGCGAGGCCATCGCGATCCGCTACGCGATGGAGGGCGCGAAGGTCATCGTCTCAGCGCGGACGGTGGAGGAGGGCGACCACATGCTGCCCGGCAGCATCAACAGCGTGGTCGACCGGATTCGGAAGGCGGGAGGACAGGCCACCGCCGTGCGGTGCGACCTTTCCGAAGAGGCCGACCGCGAGGGGCTCATCAAGGCTACCGAGGACACGTACGGCCCGGTGGACATCCTCGTAAACAACGCGGCGATCACGTACTTCATCCCAGTGGACACGTTCCCTGAGAAGCGCTTCAAGCTGATGTTCGAAGTGCAGGTCTACGGCCCATTCCACCTGGCACAGCTCGTGCTGCCGAAGATGCGCGAGCGGAAGTCCGGCTGGATCTTGAACATCTCTTCGCACGCGGCCCTGCACCCGGCGCTGGCAGCCGGGGGACGCGGCGGGACCGTCTACGGGATGTGCAAGGCAGCACTCGAGCGGTTCACGACCGGCCTGGCGTCGGAGACTTACAGCGACAACATCGGCGTGAACGTGATCTCGCCAGGTCTCGTGGCAACACCGGGCGTGATGCATCACGGACTCGTGACCGAGGCCAACAAGGATATGGTGACGCCCGTGGAGCACATGGCGGAGGCGTGCCTACGTCTCTCCTACGGCGACGCCTCGAAGCTTTCCGGACGAATCACGTATGCCGTGGACATGATCAAGGAGTTCGATCTGAAGCCGGCGGAGCTGCTGGCGTAACCATGAGGCCGCCCTGGGGATGCTTATTCCTGGGGCGGCTTGCTCTGCAGCGCTGCGATCTGCTCTTTGAGCTCACGGACTTCCCGGCGGATGGCCCGGTCGCGTTCGAAGCGTTCGGTGATTTCGCGGGCGTGAGCCAGCGCGCCGATAACGGCGCCGGAATCGTCGTGGACGATCGCAAAGCCGAGCTCCACGTAGAACGTCTCGCCCGAGGCCTTGTTGGCGCGCGTGGGCAGCGATTGGCCGCGGTACTTGGTGTCGCCTGCAGCCAGCGCGCGGTCGTATCCGGTCCAGTGCTGATCGCGGAACTGCTCCGGGATGATGATGTTGAGGTCCTTGCCGATGGCCTCCTCCGCGGCGAAACCAAACATGGCGGCCGCGGCGGCATTCCACTGCTGGATGACGCCATCGGTTCCGGCGAAGATGATGGCATCCGGGGATTGCTCAACGATGAGGCGGGAAAGATTCAGATCGGTGGTCGTCACACTCGTCTCCTCGCGGTGATAGCCGCCGGAGTTGACGGTACGCGGGCGCGCCGAGGATCGCCAGCGCAGCGATGGGTCAGGCGGCATCGGCGGCGGCGGGCAGGAACGCGAGCACACTCTCCGAGCGTCATAGGGCGCGCGAAGTAGTAGCCCTGGGCTCGGTCGCAACCCATGCGACGCACCTGGTCCGCCTGGTGCACGCTCTCGACACCCTCGACGATGACGGTGAGCCCGATGCAGCCGGCGAAGGCGACCACGGCCTGGACGATAGCGGCATCGCTGGCGTCGGTGGCGATACCGGCAACGAAGGAACGATCGATCTTGACCGTGTCGACAGGCAGGCGCTTGAGGTAGCTGAGCGAAGAGTAGCCGGTGCCGAAGTCGTCGATGGCGATGCGAACACCGGCCTCCCGGAGGCGGTGGAGCTTGGCAACCGCCGCCTCGCCGTCGGCCATCATCGATGTCTCGGTGACCTCGAGCTCAAGATGATGCGGCTCGATCCCGACGTCGGTGAGGACCTCGAGGATCTCGTTGACGATGTTCGGGCGTTCGAGCTGTCGGACCGAGAGGTTCACCGCGACGCGGAAGTCGTCGTGCAGATCCCAACGTGCCAGCCAGTCGCGCGCGTCGGTGACGGCCATGCGGAGCACCTGGACGCCCAGTGCCGCGATCATCCCGGACGATTCGGCCAACTCGATGAATTCGGCGGGTAGAAGCGTGCCGCGTGCAGGGTGATTCCAGCGCGCGAGGGCTTCGAGGCCTACGACCTCGTGAGAGTTGAGATCGATGATGGGCTGGTAGTAGGTCACGAATTCGTTGTTTTCGAGGCCGCGGCGGAGGTCGGCTTCGGCGTCGAAGCGGTTGGTCACGCGGTTCTGGAGCGAGTCGTTGAAGACCTGGACGGCACCCTTGCCGAGGCGCTTTGCCTCGTACATTGCCAGGTCGGCCCTACGGACGAGGTCATCTGCCGAGAGGTCCGGATTGTGTTCGATTACGAGGCCGACGCTGGCCGTGATGAAGAGCTCGCGGCCGCCGAGCATGAATGGTGACTCGAAGACCTGCAGCAGTGAGTGAATGCGCGACAGAGCTTCTCGCTCCGTTCCTGGTTCGTCGATGAGGACCGTGAACTCATCCCCACCCAGCCGAGCGACAGTATCGCCGGGCATGCAGTAGGCACGGAGGCGTTGCGTCACGTTGATGAGCAGCTCGTCGCCGCGGGCGTGGCCGAGTGTGTCGTTGACGAGCTTGAAGTCGTCGAGGTCCAGGAGGGCGACGGCAGTGAGAACTCGGCGGGGCGCGTTCTTCGCCACGGCATGAGCGAGCCGATCGAGGAAAAGGGCACGGTTCGGCAAGTCGGTGAGCGGATCGTGGAATGCCTGGTGAGCCAACTGCTCCTGCAAGGCCCGGCGGTCTCGGATGTCGGCGTACATGACTCTCGAGCCGACAACATCCCCGGCGGCATCGACGTCGGGCGTGGAGCTGCGCAGCACGGCGACAAACTCCCCGTTGCGGGCGATGAGCACTCGCTCGTCGGCGTCCTCAGCGTGCGTGACGGGGGCGCCTTGGACCGGGCTGGTGGCGGTGTCGAATTCGGACAGACTCCGGCCGATGACCTCGGCGCGGCTGTAGCCCAGGGTGCGGAGGAACAGCTCGTTGCAGTTGATGATCGTCTGGTGACGGCCGTCAGCGCGGGTGACGACGTACATCGCCGGTGCTTGCTCGAAGAGGACGCTGAAGCGCGTTTCCGCGAGCTTCGCCTGTTCGGCGAGCTCGAGCGCCGCGGCACGGGCCGATTCCAGTTCAGCATTGAGGCGTCGCAGGGCGCGCTGCGCGCGGTGCTGCTCGGTCACGTCGAGGGCGACGGAAATCACGCCGTCCGACTGCGCCTGGTCGTCGCGAAGGGCGCCGTAGCGGATCTCGTAGTAGCGGTCTCGGTGGCGCTGGACGGCCGTTGCGCTCCCTCCGTTGAGGGCCTCGTCGATGTATCGGCGCAGTTGCTCGGCCGCCTTGGCCGGGACAAGCTCGTAAACCGAGCGCCCGACAGCAGCGGTGACGTCGTCGTCGGGAAAGGCTGTGCCTTCACAGAGAGTGATGACGCCATCGCGGTCGAGAACGCTGATGAGCACCGGTGCATTGGCCAGGATGCCCTGGAGTCGCTGGGTAGTGACGCGAAGCTCGCGGTTCAGGCGGACCGATTCCACAGCGTTGGCCGCCTGCGACACGAGGGCCGAAAGCAATTCGACCTCCGCCGGGTCGAACGTCCGCCTGGTTGACGACGAGTAGGTGATCATGCCACGGAGGTTGCCGTGGACCACCATAGGGAACGACGCCATGGAGGTGATGTGAGCGCGTTCGTAGTATTTCTGGAGACGCTCTTCGAATTCATTCTGTGGCGGGGTTCCGAGGACATCGTGGAGAAGGTCCGGGCGGTTCTCTTTCACAAGCAGCCGGGCGAGCGAAGCGACGCGACGATCGAGGTCGGTGCCGGCGGCGCCGCGCGCGCCGAGTGTCGCCGTCGTGGTGTTCGAGTACCGGGCCACGTTCATGGCCGACTCGGTTACGGTGCGGCATTCGGAATCGAGAACGTAGAGGTTGACCCAGTCGAACCCGGAGGCGCTGGCGAGGGAGGTGCAGATCGCCTGCAGGGCCGTCGCCGGGTCTGAGGACTGACTGATGGCCTCGGCGACCTGCCCGACGGCGCTGAGCTGGTCGCGCTGACGAGCCTGTTGGTCCCGGTCGAGGACGTTCGCCACGAGCGTCGCCAGCGCTGGGCGAGCCGCCACGAGCAGGTCGATCGCTCCTTGCGTTAGCCCGTCAGGCCATGGGCCGCGCGCGACGAGCATCTCTGAGCGACTGTCGTGCGCGGGCAAGATCATGGCGACGTGGGTGCAGGGGACCCCGGCGCCGAGTGGCGCCGGACTATCGACGAGGCGGTCGGTCACGGTGAAAAGCCCGGCGGCGAGTTCAGGGCGCGCGGCCAGGGCGCGCCAAACGAGGCCGTATCCCCGTTGCTTGATCTCGTAGGCGGTGGGGTCACCGGGGTCGCCGATGCGGATGAAGTGGGGATCGCCGGCCTGGAGAACATAGACGGAATCGGCGGCGAGGGAGGCGCACAGCGTTTCGCAGGCAAGTGCGACGTGCCGGGGAGCGAGCTCGGCCTGAGGAACGGCCGCGAGGGCTGCGAGTTGCGCCAGCTGTTGAATCACGCGGTCGGTACATCCCGGGCCGGCGTCGATAGCGCGAAGTGGCCCTACCGATAGATTTCGGCGTCATTTCACCGACGGCGCATAAGGGTATCCCACTACGGCCAGCGTGGACGTTGTGCCGAACCGAACTCTAGTTGACGGCGAGAGAGCGAATGACCTCGGCATGGCGACGGTCTCACACAGCGATTTGTTCGCAGCGGCGTGGGCGAACACGAACGTCGCGTGGCCCGTTGAGTGATCCACCACGGCGGTGAAGCACGAAATGGCGCCAGTGGGAAGGGTCACGAGCGCTGTCACAGCTGGCTGGCCGCCGATTGTCGTCGCGGACCAGCTCGACGCGGGAGCGGAAAAACGGACGACGTCGAGTCGCGACAGTCTGGTGATATCCAACCCACCCCCGCCCGGATTCGCATTGGCGGTGCCGGGAGCGAGGATGAAGTAGTCCGCTGCGGAGAACACTTCCCCCTTACAGAGAAAGACATCGGGAGCACTGATACGGGTGGCGCCGGTTGGTACCCGCGCCGGGTCAATCTGCAGCGGGCCAGTGCCGAAGACGAGGCGTTCGATCTCTGGAACCGCGGACGGGATCGTCAGACCGGTTCCTGGGCAGGCGTCGAGGCCGTTGCCGGTGTCCTTCGTTGGGTCGATCGCGATGCCGTTGAGGGTCCTCGGGTCGTGAGAAGGTTCCCGTCGGTCGGGGAGACTCGGGACATCCGCCGGGTGTGTTCGTGCGGGTCAGCGTACCTACACGGCCCCTACAACCACTGCGACGTCACCCGCATTGACGGCGACGTTTGGAAGCTTCGCGCGGTCGCAGACGTCCGCCAGTTCGTCCGAGACGCTCAGATTGTTGGGGGCAAGCTTGATGCGGAGGTGGTCGACCACGAACTTCAAGTCCGGATGTTCGACGGCCACCCGGCCCGGCGTTCCTGGAGAAGCGACGTCCGCGTTCAACGGACGCTGACGTCGCGGCCACGACACAGCCGAGATTGCATTGCACATTCCATTTCGCTCGGCATCAACTGTGTTCGTCCAATGAGCGAAGAAATTGGAGCGCGAGATCTCCAGCCGCGACCATCGCATCACGGTCTAAGCTCCCCGGCCAGCGGTCGTTCGTGGAGTGGAACAGCGGGTATCCCGCGCCGATGAGCGAGAGCCATGTCCCTCCAAATTCCGCCAGCACGGACGCTTCCCCCACGGCGGGAGCTGAGGCCTGAAATCGTGCTTCGAGTGCCGGGACGACTGTGGCTGTGTCCCGCGCACGCTGTAGCAATGCCTCATCGCAGCTTCGCACCACGAGTCCTGCGCCCGCGGCCCCAATGTTCGCACCAAGGTGGACCCACACCAACGGCCGGGTAGCCAGCGGCGCCTCGCGTTCGAGCAAGCGGCGAATCCCGAGGTAGCCTAGTTCGTGGGCCGTGGTGGCAAGGAACAGGACGTCGCGCCGCGGCTGCTCCAGCCGTAAGTGCCTGATCAGCTCGAGCCATAGGGCGATACCTCCCCCGCGCTCCCCGGCGCAGTGCCACCAACCGCTCCGAGGCGTCAGCACCGCCAGGGGCGCCACGCCTGGCTCCCGCCCCTTCACCGTGGCGACTATGTTGATTGCCCGGGTGGCAACCCGTCCGGCGCCACATTCAATGCGGATCGTGTCGCCTTGTGACCGTGCTTCTTCCAGTTGACGCCACGCATCCTGGGGTACCTGGAGCACGGGCGGACCGTACGGGTTCGCGAACCGCCATGCGTTGAGCAACGTGACTCCGCCTTCGTCGCCCTCAACCGCAACCACCAGTGCCCGGTGGTCCATGCTCCGGGCGGCGATCAGGTCCTGCTCATTTCTGTGCTGATCGATGCGGAGAACTCCAATCGTTCCCGGCGTCCCTGGGGCGGCGGCACACCCTTCGATGACTGTTCCCCGTGCCGGGAGAACCGAGTCGGGCAACGCGACCGCGCGAAAAGAACGGCCATTGACCTCAACCGAAGTGGGGCCCGGATCCACTCGCCGGAAGTCGAAGCCAACCTCCTCAGCCTCGATGCCGAGAGCGGCCACCCGATCGCGAAGCCAGTGCGCCGAGTCCGTGTCTACATCGGTAGCGGTGCGATGCCAGCCTTGCAAGTCGTACTGTCGGATCGTTTCGCTGCAGTTCTCTGCTGAGACGCCCATGACACCTCCATCGCCACGTGCTTCCTAATAGTTCCTGCCGCCGGTGCGCTCAGCCTCGCGGCAGGCCAAGCCCCCGGGTCGCGATCACGTTCCGCTGGATCTCGCTCGTCCCCTGGCCCACGGTGGCTGACGCCGAATCCAGGTAGTCAGGCCCCCACAAGTCCTCCGATGGGTCTGTGGTGTCCAAGAGCCCGACCGCGCCCTGTATGTGCACCATGAGGTTCGGCACGGCCTGGCGGATGGTTGCCGTGAGCAGCTTGACCATGGATGCCTCGTGGTTGGGAAACAATCCCTGTTCCCGCATCCAGGCAACGCGATAGCCGAGCAGCCAGGCGACCTGAGAGGCGCTCGCCAGTTCGGCGAGCGCGAGCCGGTCGGAGTCACGGAGTCGGACGTGCGGATGTTCCTGTACCCATCGGAGGGCGCTATCGACGAGGCGCCGGCTCGAACCGATGTGCGCTCCCCCGGAACGTTCGAAGTCCATCGTCTGCGCGTTGACATACCAGCCCCGGTTCTCTTCACCGACGCGGTTGGAAACCGGGACTCTCACATCCGCCAGATAGACGTAGTTGAAGTGGTGGTCGCCATGGAGGTCCAGGAGGGGACGCACCTCCACACCCTCCGAAGGCAGAGGGACTGCGATCATCGAGATGCCTCGATGCTTTGGGGCGTCGGGGTCGGTGCGTGCGACGCACCAAAGGTAGTCAGAGTAGTGGGCGCCACTGGTGTAGCGCTTCACGCCGTTGATCACGTACTCGTCGCCATCTCGGACGGCGGTGGTCTCAACGTTGGCGAGGTCGGAGCCAGCGTTGGGCTCCGACAGCCCCATGGCGAAGCTAATCTCGGCGTTCGCGATCTTGGGAAGGTACTCGGCTTTCTGCTCGTCAGTTCCGAACAGGATGATGGACGGGCCAACCTGCTGAATGGCGCGCCTGTGGTGTTCTTGGGGCGCGCCCGCGTACGCCATTTCCTCCATGTAGATGGACTGCTGAATCGCCCCGAGCCCCAGTCCCCCGTACTCAACCGGCCACGACACTGCGAGCCATCCCCGTTGGGCGACCGCAGCGGAAAACTCAGGCGACCATCCAGGCAGCCGATGCGCCCGTTGGTGACGCCAGAATTCGGGAGTTAGCGTCGTCCCCAGGAATCGGCGGACATCTTCGCGGAACTCCTCTTGGTCCGGAGTGAATCGAAACCGCAACAGGTTGCCTCCGAACGTGAGTTAGGCGCGGCGTCGCGCGAATGGGTTGATGGCCTCATTGATCGCGTCAGCGAGGAGGTTCAGCGAAAGCAGTAGTGCTGCGAGCGTTGCTCCAGGGAAGACCGCATACCACCAGGCCGTCTGGAGATTGCTCTTCGAGCTGTTGATCAGTCCTCCCAACGACGCCTCGGGCGGCTTCTCTCCTAGCCCCAGAAAGCTGAGCGAAGCGGAGAGGATTACAGCGGCGGCCATGAATAGCGCAATCTGAGTCAACAACGGTGCGATTGCGTTGCGAGCGATGTGACCGAACACGACGCGTAAGGCGCCTGCGCCGAGGGCCTGAGCCGCGAGAACATAGTCGCGATTGCGTTCGCTGAGCATCTGAGCTCTTGAGAGGCGAGCGAAGGATGGAACCGAGAAGAATGCGATCGCGATCCCGACGTTCCGCACACCGGGCCCAAGGATCGTGACGATGGCAAGTGCAGCGAGAAGGCCAGGGAAGGCCAGGAGCGCGTCAACGATTCGCATGGTGACGGTGTCGACCCAGCCCGAGAGATAGCCGGAGAGGAAACCGACGGCGATTCCGACGGAAGAGCCGACTGCGACGGCCAGGAGGCTGATCAGTAACGAAACGCGGAGCCCGTAGACGGTGCGCGAATAAAGGTCGCGGCGCAGCTCGTCGGTCCCGAACGGGTGATCCCAGCTCGGCGCGAGGAAACGCGCCGAGGCGTCCTGGATGTTCGGATCATGCCATGTGATCAGCGGCGCGAATATGGCTGCGCCGAGAAGAACGAGAAGAACGATGAGCCCCAGCAAACCCTGAGGATTCCGCAACAGCCGATCCATGCTGCCCCAGAACATGGACTCTCGGACCAGTCGCTCGCGCCTGCTTCGGTACTCCAGCTGGACTGCAACGGTCTCACTCATCGATGGCGAACCCTCGGATCGAGAAGTCCGTACATGACGTCGGCCACGAGATTCACAGCTACGAAAATCACGACAAGAATGATGAGCGTGCTCTGAACGACCAGGTAGTCGCGATTGAGAATTGCGTCAACCACCAGCCGACCGAGGCCGGGCCGTGTGAAAACACGTTCGATAACCACCGCCCCTGCGAGGATCTGTCCGACCTGCAGGGCAACGATCGTCACGATCGGGATAAGTGAGTTGCGGAGGGCGTGTTGCACGACCACATCTCGGCCGGAGAGCCCTTTTGCACGCGCGGTGCGAATGTAGTCCTGCCCCATCGCTTCTTGGACGGTCGTACGGGTGTACCTCGCGAGCACTGCAGCAAGCCCGCTCCCGAGCGCGAACGCGGGGAGCACGAGGTAGCGAATCGACTCGACCGGGTCCTGGGTGAATGCAACGCGACCGCTGGCAGGGAACCACCCCAGTTGAACAGCGAACACCCAAAGGAGCAGAACGCCGAGGAGAAAGTGTGGTATCCCGAGCGTTCCAACCGTATAGACAGACAACAACCAGTCCCACGCTGAACGCGGACGGACCCCGGCGATCGTCCCGAGCGGTATCCCGATAGCGATGGCGATTACGTAGGAAGCGATGGCCAGCTCCAACGTGGGAGGCAATGAAAGCTTCAATAGCCGCCCTACCGAGACGCCGGTACGGGTAGATGTCCCCATGTCCCCGCGGACGAGGTCGCCGATCCAACGCCCGTACTGGACCGGTAGCGGGTCGTTCAAGCCCAGTTGATCGCGGATCGCTTCGACCTGTGCCGGCGAGGCGTCCTCGCCGGCGATCGCGTCCGCGGGGTCGCCGGGAACCAGGCGCAGGACAAGGAATACGGCAATGCTCGCGAGGACCAGGACAGGAAGTGCCTGCGCGAGCCTGCCGGTCAGGTAGCCGATCATTCGCCCATTCCGGGTCGGGCACGTGGACGTCGCCGGCGCACGGCGGGTCTAGGCCATCCAGACGTCGGAGAACACGACCTGGTTAGCCGGCGACACAAGGTACTCCCCGTATCCGCGAACGTTCTTCGAGACGAGTTGCGGCGTCTCGCTGCCCGCCAATGGTACGAGGAACGGGTCGTTGATCCAGAGATCATTGAACCGCTTGTACTGTGCTTTGGCGGCATCGCTGAGGGGATCGAGGTTCTCCAGCTTGGCCACGATGTCGAGGTAGGCCGGCGGATCGTAGTAACTCATATTCGGCTGCTGGTACGGGAAGGTCTGCTGGAAATTCGTCAGTGGCGTCATGTTGGAGAAGGAGTGCGTCGTCGTCCAGAACCCCTTGAATTGCCGTGCGCGCAAGATCCCGAGGAACGCGGTGGGATCTGATGGAATGAGCTTCACCTCGATTCCAACGTCCTTCAGGTTCTGCTGAATCAGCGACGCAAGGTTGACGTAGCTCTGGGTCGTCCGGTGATCGAACGGGATCGGCTCTGACTGAGTAAAGCCCGCCTGGCTGAGCAGTTTCTTAGCCTGGTCCGGGTCGTAATGCGCGCCCTCAAGCGCGGGGTCGAACGCCGGCGATGAGGATGGCCAGGGCTGAGACGTGACGGCGCCGAACCCTTCGTTGAGTTCGTTGACGATTCGCGTTTTGTCGATGGCGAGGAACACAGCCTGGCGCACGCGCGCGTCGGTGAGGGCCGGGTGCGTGACATTGATGCCCATGTACGTAAGCCCGGTCTTGGGCGTGAGGTGCACGAGGTCCTGGTGCTGCTTGGCGAGCGACGCCAGCGGTCCGAGGACGTTGTCGAGTTCTCCCGCCTCGTAGGCGAGACCCATCGCGTCCTGGTCACCGAAGAACTTCACCTCCACTCCATCGAGGTAGGGGCCACCGAACTTGGCGGTCCCGTGCCAATTCGGGTTCTTTTCGAACGTCAGGACCTGGCCCGGAGTCCACGTCTTGAACATGAACGGGCCAGTGCCGGGGATCGCCTTGCCGCTCTTGATGTCATCGTAGGAGGCTGCGTGAATGACATTGAGCTGGGTGAAGAAGTCGGCCATGTTCACGCGGGGCTTGTCGAACGTGAACTGGGCCTCGGTCTTGCTGTTGATCTTGATGTCGGTGATGGCCTTCGCGAAGGCAGTCGTCTGAAAGCTGCCGGTCACGCCGTACGACTTCGGGTCCTGTATCAGTCGGATCCCGAAGACGAGGTCGTCGGCCGTGACGGGTGCCCCGTTATGGAACTCCAGCCCAGGTTTCAGCGTGATGACCAAACCGCTGCGGTCGGAGTTGAACTCGAAACGGTCAGCCAGCAGCAGTTCTGGCTCGAGGTTGCCGCGATAGCGAATCGGCGTTTCGACGGGCAGCGCGTTGATGTACGGGTTCTCGGCCAGCCCAACGAATGGATAGCCGGTGGACATGTTGAGGTCGGCGGTCTGAGCGCCCCTCAGCGTCCCTCCGCTCTTCGGTTTTTCCGTCGCCGAAGGGCTCGCGCCAGCCGTTGTACCACTCGGAACGGTGCTGGTAGCACCTCCGCTGTCGTCGTCCCCGCATCCAACCAGACCTACGGCTACCGCACCGGTTCCGACGACCGATGCACCGCGCAAGAAGGCGCGCCTCCCCAATCGCGGTGACCCTGACCAAATTCGTTGCGAATCCATATTCCCCTCCTGAGCCTCGGCAATGCCGGGACCTTAGTGCGCCGCTTCTTCCTCTAGAGGAGCGATCACTCCTCCGTTGATGAGCTCTTGAATCTCGCGATCAGCCAGGCCGAGCTCCTGCAGGATTTCCCGCGTGTGCTGACCGGGCCTCGGCGCCGCGCTTCTAATCCTGCCCGGAGACTCAGACAACCGCGGGAGTACGTCGACCATGGCGAGCTCGCGGCCCTCCCACGGGACGTTTACGATCGCCCCACGACCACGGATCATGGGGTGTTCGAACACCTGCTGGGTGTTCAGCACCGGTGCGCAGGGAACGCCAGCGTCGAGCATGGCTGCTTCCACGTCGCGGACGTTTTTCTGGGCAACCCAAGCGGCGATCATGGGATAGACCTCGTCCGCGTGGTTGACGCGGTTCGGCATCTGGTATTCGGGGGCCTCGGCGAGCTCCGGTCGCCCGATGAGCCGCGCAAGTCGTGCCCATTGGCGGTCGTTGTTGGCGTTGATGGCGACCGTGACGCCGTCGAGGGTTCTGAAGTTCGCCGCCGGAACAACGCCCGGATTCGAATTTCCGCTCCGTTCGCGGACCCTCCCGCTCATGCTGTATTCCGTAATCGACCCTTCACAGGCGCGAAGGATCGGCTCAAACAATGCCAAATCCGATACCTGGCCGGTGCCGCCGCGCGCGTCGCGCCAGTACGCCGCGAGAACGATGCTGAACGCGCCCCAAATCCCCGCCATGTAGTCTGCGGTGGCGAATCCACTGCGCACGGGCTCGGAATCGGGGAACCCGGTGACGTACGTCGCGCCAGAAATCGCCTGCGCTTGCCGGTCATAGCCGCCCAGCGAACGCCATGGGCCGGTCTGACCGAAGGCACTCAGCCGGTGGATGATGAGCCGAGGATTGAGCTCGAGGAGTCGCGCAGGAGCCAGATTCCATTTCTCGAACGTGCCCGGGCGGAAGTTCTCGATGAGCGCGTCCGCTCCAGCGACCAGTTTGAGCAAGAGCTCCTGACCAGCGGGCATACGCAAGTCGATGGTAATGGACCGCTTGTTTCGCTCTTCGTGCAGGCGCGTGGCTCGCGGAGGCGGCGTGATTCGCTGTGGAAGTTCGACCTTGATGACGTCGGCTCCGAAGTCACCCAGGTGGGTAGCTGCGAGCGGGCCGGCGAGAACGGTCGAACAGTCGATGATGCGAAAGCCTTCGAGGGGAAGGGGCATACTGGACGTCTCCTCGTCGGTTAGGGAGCATACGGACGCCGGATTCGCTAATGCAAGATGATGATAGTGATGATTATCAACGTGTATGCTTATGATCTCGAATAGAGCGATGCCAGAATACTGTCGCGTTGGCTGGCTGCCTGCATATTGCTTTTGCGCAATTCATCAATCACAGCGATGATTCGCCGGTGGAACTGAACTCGCGGGCACTCCTCTGCTTTCTCGCCGTGGCCGAACACGAAAGCTACACGAAGGCCGCCGCCGCACTATCGCTCTCCCAACCGGGAGTACATCAGCACGTCCGGAAGCTGGAGTCCGAGCTGCACACAAAGCTCGTGGAACAGCACGGCAAGCGGGTGGTGCTCACCGAACATGGCCGCGTCGTCTACCAATACGCGCGGCGGGCTTCAGACGATGAGAAGGACCTAGTACGGTACCTGAGGGACGACATCTCGCTGGGACAGGGCCAACTCCGCGTTGCCGCGGGCACTACCGCCGCGGAGTTCATCCTTCCGACGATCGCCGTGGCGTTTCAACGTCTTCATCCGGGGATCCACATACGCGTGCGCGCGACAGGCACGAACGACGAGGTAGACGCGGGGGTGTCGGATAGGAGCTACGACCTCGGCCTCCACAGTGACGAAACGCCGAAGCCCGGCGTGGACAAAGTGCAGTTCCTCTCGGACACGCTCGTGGGGATCGCTCCGGCGGGCCACCGGCTCAGTACGGCAGGGCGCCGGGTAACGCCCGGGGACCTGGCTAAGGAGCCTTTTATCCACTTCGGCGGCTCCGATCCGTCCGTGGCTCGGGTGGCGCCCATCCAGGCCCTCATCAATGGATGGTTCGCGGCAGCTGGCGTGCAGCCGAAGTCACGTTTGAACGTCGGGGCACTCGAGGGCATGAAACGCGCCGTGCGCGACGGTGGTGGCGTGGCTATCGTCTCCAAGTACTGCGTGGATAGCGAGGACCCGAGACTGGCCACGTTTGAACTCGCCTCGCCACCCCGGCGAGGCTTCTACCTGGTCTCCCGGGACCGGGGGTGGGAGTCCAACGTGGTACGCACATTCCGGGAATTCGTCATCTCACTGTGCTGGACCGACGGCGACTCCCGCGCCTTCGAGCCACCAGTAGAGCGAGGTGGAACACGTGCCAGGTCCGTTTGAAGGCCTTCGAGTCATCGAGTTCGGACGGTTTATCGCCGCCCCGTACTGTGGCCAGCTCCTGGCGGATGGCGGCGCGGATGTCATCAAGGTGGAGCCTCTCGATGGAGACGAGACGCGACGCAACGGCGCCATCATCCCGGGCGAAGGACGGCAGTTTCTGAACAAGAATCGCGGAAAGCGTTCGCTGGCGGTCGACCTCTCGGACGAGGCAGTCCGGTCGGCGGTTCGGCGGCTCGCGGTCCGTGCCGACGTCATCGTTGCCAACTTTCGGCCCGGTCAGGCGTCCAGACACGGCCTCGATTACGAGAGCCTTTCCGTCGAGAATTCTCGCCTCATCTACGCCGAAAACACCGCTTACGGACGCAGAGGTCCGATGGCCGAACAGGCCGGTATGGACGTCGTGCTCGCCGCGTACTCCGGGCTCCTGAACATCACTCCTGATGGTCCGCTGAGTCCGCCCGACCCGATCATCGACTACATGGCGGGCATGCTTCTAGCATGGGGCGTTTCGACCGCCCTCTATGCGAGAGAGCGAACCGGCCGCGGCCAGCGACTCGATGTTGCGCTTCTGCAGGCAGCGCTTGTCCTCCAGAACAACCACGTGAACCACGTCGATGTCATCGACGGTTGGCGGCACGAGTTCGTTGAGTACTTGAAAACCGCCTTCGCGGAAGGCGAGTCATGGTCTGAGGTGGTCGCCAAGCGGGAAGAACTTCAGCCCCATGCGGTCGTGCGCGTCTACTACGGTTTCCTGCGCACGAAGGACGGCATGATCTCCGTCGCCGCCATGCCGCGGCCGCTACGGCTGAAAATGATGGAGATCGTGGGCTTCGAGGACCGTTGGACAACGGAGCCCGGCTGGATGCCCGAAGACGCTCGGGGTTACACCGAAGGGCTCCTCCGCCAGGTGGAGGCCGTGCTTCAGACCGATACGACGCAGAACTGGTATCTCAAGCTTTCGGCAGCTGGCATCCCATGCGCGCCTATGCGTCTTCGAGAGGAACTGCTTGACGACGAGCAGGTGCTCGCCAATGACTTCCTCGTCCGACTTGAACACGAGGCTCTGGGCGGCGTCACGGTTGTCGGCCCGCCTGTCGCCTTCTCAGCGACGCCGCTCGCGATTGGTTCCGCTTCGCCGACCCTGGGCCGGCACACGCGTGAGGTTCTATCGGAAGCGGGAGTGAGCGACGAAGAAATCGGCGCGATGGTGCAACGCGCGGCAATAGTCGTGGCCGAATAGGTCACGAGATCAACAACCCAACACCGCGAACGGTCGCGTTATATTCCGAGAAGCCGCTCGTAGGCCGTAATGCTGGCGTTGTCGAAGCAGGCAAACGCGACTTTGAGAGTCGCAGATGACCGGCCCAGCAACCGCCGGACCTCGGTGACGGCAATGGACGCCGCGCGGTCGACCGGAAAACCGTGGAGTCCTGTCGAGATCCCCGGGAACGCGAGGCTCTCCGCGCCGAGCGCAGCAGCCTCCTCCAGGCAACGGCGATAGCAAGAGGCCAGCTTCTCGTCCTCGCCGTCACTTCCGCCGCGCCAAATCGGCCCGACTGTGTGAATGACCCATCGCGCTGGTAGTCGGAATCCGGGGGTCGCTTTCGCGTCGCCCACGTCGCAGCCGCCGAGGAGTCTGCACGCCGCAAGCAGCTCAGGCCCGGCGGTGTCATGGATCATGCCGTCCAGCCCGCCGCCTCCGAGAAGATCGTGGTGGGCCGGGTTTACGATCGCGTCAACGACCATGCTGCAGATGTCTGCGTACTCGGCCACGAGGCGGTGACGAAGCTCGTTCACGCTTTAACGGTCGGCCTCCTGCGCGGCTGAGAGCAGCGTTAGCCGAACGACGGTGGGCGAGTCTCGAATGGAACTATCCGGCTGCGGGCGGCGTTTAGAGAATGTGTTCAGGCGCATGGTCCGACGGACTGTTCCGCTCGCGCTCCGTATCCGGGTCAGGGCTGCTCGGCGGGACTTCCGCGATCGGCGCGCCGCGGTCGTATTCTCGCGGGCCGACACCACGACCATAGATTTCCCATACCTTTGGGCCGAATACCGCCGCGATTTCATTGACTATCCCGGTCAAGAGCACCTTGCACAGGCGAAGCGTCGAAACCAGTCGATTCTCGCTTCCTACCTTGACGGCGTCGTTGTCCAGCCGAGGGAGACGTACTCGGTCTGGAGGCTTGCACCGAAGCCCTCACGTCGGCAGGGGTACGCTGCCGCGGCGGCGCTCAAGGGCGGCGAACTTGTCCAAGAAGTGGGCGGCGCGATCTGCCTCCTCTCGACCGCGCTCTACAACGCGGCGCTTCTGAGCGGAATGGACATCGTCGAGCGCTGGTGCCACAGCGTGGATTCCTATGGCGAAGCACGCTATTTCCAACTCGGCCGCGACGCCGCGATCGAGTTCGCGTACCGGGACCTCCGGTTCCGGAACCCTCATGACCATCCAGTGCTTGTCCGCGTCCTCGTCGACGAGAAGGGCGTTTCGGCCGCGGTTCACTCCCCGCTACCCCGCCCCTTCGACGTCGGTTTCACCATCCAGCCGAGCGAGGTGCCTTTTCGGGCGTGCTCGGATGACTTGGCTGTCCATACCGAGCGGGTGACGATATGGGCTGACGGACGAAGGATCTGCGACGACCTTGGCCTATCGGTTTACAAATCGGTGCCTCCGAATAACGCCTGATACCAACCAGGCAAAGGAACAGGATCGTCAGCATTGCTTCATCGTCCAGCTGGCCGCGGTCGAGGCGGACCGGCGCGGAGCCCGTCGACAACATGGCTGTTCTTCTCTTCCACCCCATACGAGGTTCGTGCGTGTCACACGAAGCATTAACGTCGGCCGCGCGCACGTGCTCCTTGTTGCACGTACGAGACCTCCCACGTGCGAGGAAGCCCAGGGTTCCTCTTCCTGTCGGCTAGGTGTTGATCACACGAGCGTTATCTACAGGCGGGAGGCCGGTAGCTGGTTGCCAAGGCAGTGGGAGGTCGGACGAAGTTCTAGTCGGCAAGGAAGGGCGGGAGTGCGGCGAGACGTTCAGCTTCCGAGGTGCACGGGCGTCGGTAGGCGTAGTCCATGGCGTTGTCGACGAGCACGCGCTGGATGCGGACGCCAACGCAGGCGAAGGGAGTAGATGGCTGATCCGGCTTGCAGCTATCTGTTTTAGTAAGACAAGCGCACTACAGCTAGAGGCGCGCCGCGGCCGAATCAAGCACGGTGATTGAAGGCAGAACAGCCTCATACAGCGCGGGGGCGTCGCCGGCCTCCAGAGTGCTGTCTTCGAGCACCGGGAGGGTGAACGTGACCTCAAGTCCGCCGCCGTCGCGCGGTCGTGCCCAGATCTCGCCTCCCAGTGCCTCGACCAGCCGGCGGCAGACTGTCAATCCAATGCCGGCCCCCTGCGCCTTATCCGCCGTCGTTCGCGCTCGGTAAAAGCGGTCAAACAATCGCTCAGCCACAGCAGGCGCCACCACCTCACCCCGGTCGCACACGGTGATCGATAGTTGGAGGGCTCGTTCATGCGCGGCCCGGATGATGATTGGCTCGTTCGGGGCGGCGTATTTGACGCAATTCGAGACAAGGTTCTCGAGCACCCGCTCGACGTATCCAGCGTCCCCCTCGACGAAGGGCAAACCGTCCCCGAGTTCGAGAAGAATCGGTCGTTCGGTCCGCGATTCCAGGCTGGCTACGATCGATTTCAGCAGCGCCGGCACCGAGAGAGGCTCGCGGCCGGCTTCTTCCCGGAGGCTGGCATGAGCCAGCGCCAACAGGTCCTCGATGATTCTCAGCAGCCGCGCTCCCTCCCGCTCCATGTCTCGCAAAACGCTCTCCATCTCGGCCCTGTCGAGACTCCTGCGGCGCAGCAGGTGGACCCCCCCGTTCAGCACAGTGAGCGGCGTTCGCATCTCGTGCGAAATCATTCCGAGGAACTCGTCTTTGGCCTCAGTCGCCTTGACGAGTTCGCGAGTTCGCTTCTCGACGGTCGCTTCCAGCTCGGTGGCATGGAGCTCCAACAGCCTCCGCTGTTCCTCGAGCTGGCGACGCAGTCCACGCAGATCCAGCGCCCGGCTCAGAGCGGCGACGAAATACTCTCGATCGATGGGCTTCTGGATGAAGTCATAGGCGCCACCGCGTAAAGCCCGGATGGTGAGATCATGCTCGCCATGACCACTTATCAGCAGTGTCGGCGTGTCCGGTTGCCGCTCTTGCACCGCGGCGAGTAACGACAAGCCATCCATACCGGGCATTTTTATGTCGGTCACGATCGCATCGAACGCGACATCCCGGATACGTCCCAGCGCCTCGAAGGCAGAGTCGCATGTTTCCACATCGATATTCGGCATGCGCAGTCGAATAGCTGCGGGTAATGCGTCAAGCAACGCCGGGTCGTCGTCTACCAGCAAGACACGTGCCCTGCTGCTCACGTGCTAACACCAGCAGGCTGCGGATTGAAGAAGGCAGGGATAGCGAGCGTAAATCTCGCACCACTGTCAGTGCTGGAGACACTGATGTCTCCCCTATGCTCCTTGATGATTCCGTACGTAATCGACAGTCCTAAGCCCGTACCTTTGCCGACTTCCTTCGTGGTAAAGAACGGGTCGAAGATCCGTTGCTCATACCCCTCGGGAATCCCTGGGCCTGTGTCCTCTAACGTCACGTTGACGACGCCATCTTCGACCGTGGTTTGTACCGTTACTCTCTTCTCGGCGCTCTCGGCCAGGGCATCACGGGCGTTGCTCAAGAGATTGATGAACACCTGCTCCAGTTGAATGGCACTGCCCAGTACCTTCGGATCGTCATCGCTCAGTTGAAGCGCAACCTCGATCTGGCGCAAGCGAAGCTGCTCGTGCATGAGCGACAGGGCGTCGCGAGCAACGCTGTTTATCGACACAGGTTCGGCGCTGATAACGGCCGCGCGGCCGAAAGTGCGGAGGTGCGAGATAATCTGGGTCGCTTTCAGCACCTGCTCAGACGCCTTGCGGAGATCAACGAGCAACTGTTCCGCATCAGCGACCCCGAGATCGATCTGGTCGATGGCGTTCCCCACGAAGAGCGCGATGTTGTTCAGGGGGTTGTTCAATTCATGAGCCACACCGGTCGTGAGCTCACCCAACGTGGCGAGCTTGCCTGCCTGCACCAATTGCTCCTGCTTGTCCCGCAGGTCTTGCTCCCGGGCGCGTACCTCTGCGCTCGTCTCGGCGAGGTCTCCCATGATGTGAATCATGGCCTTGCGGCTGTTTTCCAGTTTGAGATTGGACCGGTGGGAATCCTGGAGGATATGCAGCAGGGCGCGTCGGGAGTTGTCGAGGCGAACGGCCTGGGCTGCGAGCCGCTTTCGATCCTGTTCGTAGTCGCTCAGGATGTGGAGCATCGCGCGGCGCTGGTCGCTTAGCCGCCTGTTGGTGCGCGCCAGGTCGTCCATGATGTGCACCATGGCTCGCCGCCTCTGCTCGCCCCGGTGCACGCGCTGCTCCAGCTCCTCGATGTGGGCCCGCAGCGCGTCAATTTCGCTGCCCTCGCCCTGCTCCTCACATACCCCGACGTCAGGCGCTGCGGTGGCCATCGGCGTCCCCACCTCGAAGAGCTTGCTGCAGGTTCCGCCGCGTGTTCTCCAGTTCCTTCTCAAGAGCGATCATCTTCAGTTCACGCCCCACGACGACCTCCTCGAATTTCTCCAGGTCGAGGATCTTCTCCTGCAGCTCTCCCTTGGATTGCTCGAGGTCCCGGACCGCCCGTTCATACGAGCGCATGTCGCGCAGGATGCCGATCGCGCCGATGACTCTACCGTCAGGGTCCCGCAGAGCCGACGCGTTCAGGGTTGTGGGGATGACTTCGCCGGAGGCGCTCCGCGGGTTGAGGCTGGCGTTGCGCGTCACGCCGCGCTCCACCACTTCCCGGAGCGCCGCCGTGAACTGTCGCGTCTCTTCTGCGCTGATGAAGCGCGATACTGATTGCTCCACCACTTCGTCGGTACGGAAGCCGAGCAGTTGCGAGACCGCGTCGTTCGCCAGCGTGATCTTGCCCTCCAGGTCCGAAACAAACACCGGGTCCGGGGCGTTCTTGATGAGGCTTTCCGCGTAGGCTCGCGCCTTGTCGATCTCTCGCATGTCGCGCAGGATCCCGATAGCGCCGATCACCCTGCCATCCGTATCCCGAAGCGCCGAAGCGTTCAGCGTCGTGGGGATGATTTCGCCAGATGCGCTTTTCGGATTCAGCAACACGTTTCGCGTGACGCCCTTCTCGACGACCTCGCGCAGTGCCGCGGTGAACTCCCTCGTCTCTTCCGGGCTGATGAAGCGCGACACCGATTGCTCCAGTACCTCGTCGGTCCGGAATCCGAGGAGTTGGGAAACCGCGTCGTTTGCCAGCGTGATCTTGCCTTCGAGGTCAGAAACGAAGACGGGGTCGGGGGCGTTTTTGATTAGGCTCTCTGCGTAGGCTCGCGCCTTATCCAGCTCCCGCATGTCGCGCAGGATGCCGATTGCGCCCACCACCTTACCGTCCGCGTCACGAAGGGCAGAGGCGTTCAAGCTGGTCGGGATTACTTCGCCGCTCGCCGTCGTGGGGTTGAGGATGACGTTGCGGCTGACGCCACGTTCGTCGGCCTGGGCGCGCTGTTTGCGGGCGGCGTGCCCCGCTCCACCGCTCTGGGTGTCCTGCTCGCGCTCGACCACCTCGCGTAAGGCGGCGAGGAACTCACGCGTCTCCTCCGGAGAGATAATGCGGGAGAGTGACTGCTCCATGAGTTCGTCTGGACGAAAGCCGAGCAATGCGAACACCGCATCATTGGCCTCGATGATCTTCCCCTCGAGGTCAGAGACGAAGACCGGATCGGGCGCGTTCTTGATAAGGCTCTCGGCGTAGGCCCTGGCCTTATCCAGCTCGCGCATATCGCGGAGAATCCCGATCGCCCCAATTACGCTCCCGTCCGAGTCACGGAGCGCTGAGGCGTTGAGGCTCGTGGGGATCACTTCCCCCGAGAAGGTTCGAGGGCTCAGCTGCACATTGCGGATGACGCCCTTTTCGACGACCTCTCGGAGGGCCGCTGTGAATTGCCGCGTTTCCTCGGGGCTGATGAACCGCGAGACCGATTGCTCAACGACTTCGTCGGTGCGGAAGCCCAGCAGTTGCGACACGGCGTCGTTCGCCAGAGTGATCTTTCCCTCCAGGTCTGAGACGAACATCGGATCCGGCGCGTTCTCGATGAGGCCAGCCGCGAAGGCCCTCACTTTGTCGAGCTCGCGCATGTCTCGGAGAATGCCAATGGCACCGATCACGGTGCCGTCGGCATCCCGCAGCGCCGATGCGTTCAACGTGGTTGGAATGATCTCCCCCGAGGCGCTGCGCGGGTTCAAGACTGCATTCCGCGTCACGCCGTGGTCCACGACCTCGTCGAGCGCCGCCATGAACTCGCGCGTTTCTTCGGGCGAAATGATGCTCGACAGCGATTGCTCGATCAGCTCGTCGGGACGGAAGCCAAGGAGCGCGAACACCGCTTCGTTGGCTTTCAGGATCTTCCCCGCCAGGTCGGAGACGAATACCGGGTCCGGCGCGTTCGCGATGATGATGTCACCGTCTAACGGCATGGTCGCCGTGGCCGCGGGCGGCGTAAGCGTCGCTGTGCGTTCAGAATCCAACTGGCAGCATCCGGACATTAGTCCACGCGATGCGTGGCATCGCGAAATATTCCCACGCCGGCATTTCAATTCAGACGGTTGGCCTCTACACGACGTATCGTCCGCATTACAGTTATCGCGCCCGTCCTGGCGGCACAACGAGGGCCGAGGCGCGTGCCCACACGGCGTGCATGCGAAGATGACGCAATTCGGAAGGGGCGTTACCCACCGGCTGCAGTGGGCGTCTCCGTAGTCATCGGCGTGGCGGCGGACGTCGCGGCGGCAGTCGCCGTGGCGGTCGGCATGGGGGACGGTGACGCGCCTGGCGTCGTACCACTTGTCGGTGTCGGCGTTGACGCTGTTGGGGATGCCGACACCGATGGGATGGCTGTGGCCGAACCAGTAGCTGTCGCCGTTACGGACGGCGTCGTCGCCGCGGCCAACACGCCGCCGGCAGTGCAGGCGGGGATGCCTCGTGCCTTCGCGAGCGCAACGGCGAGGTCTGCCCTGAAGGCGGGGAGCGCGACACAGCCTTTGCCCTGGCAGTCACCGCCCTTGTAGTCGACGTCGGTGCGCTGCCAGCCGGGCAGATACTGAGAACAGCCCCCCGCGGCGCCGCGTTCGGTCGTCGCCGTCTGGAACGGTTTGAACACCACGTTCGTCGGCCGCAAATCATCGAAGCCCGCTGGCGAGCTGAAGATCCCCGCGGCCTTCAGGTCCTCGTGGTATCGGCCCATCCAGTTCTTGAAGAGTCTGATGGTGGTGTCGGCCGACGCGAAGTTCGCGGACGACCCATCGCGGACCAGGGATTTGTCGGCGTTTCCCAACCCAGACCGCGGTCGCTGCGTAGCGGGTGTAGCCGTTCATCCAGGTGGCCAATGTGTCGCTCGCGCTGGCAGGCCCTTGTTGGGTTCCGGTCTTCACGCCGCCTGGCACTTTAGCACCGTCAGCGTAGAAATCGAGCGACGTATCGTCGTTGCTGCTGCCACACTGCCAGATGATGAACCGCGCGGTGCAGTCCGACATGATGGAATGCAGCAGCCACACGGATCCGGCATTGACGACCTGGACGCGCTGGCGATCTGCGCTCGCGTCGTAGAGAACCCGCCCATCGGCCGCCTGCACCCGAAGCACGACCACCGGGTCTAATGGCCGCGTGCCTGGAAGGCGGACGTTGCCGCGAGCGAAGTCCAGCCGTAGCCGCCGGGCGTCGCTACTGTCGCTACCGCTCACGCGTCGAAGCACCGCCAGGTCGGCGGTTCGCGCGAGCGTGGGCACACCCACCATCGCACCCATGTTGGCGATGGTGGCGTTCATGTACGCCATGTCGATCGCCCTCACGTTCGCGCCGCCGGTCGCGATCGCGGGCCCATAGTCGACTCCCGACGCCGAGCGGAAGGTCGGATCGAAGCCCTGGTCAAGCGTTGTGATCCCGAGCTTCTTGGCCATCGAGATGACGTTGTCGATCCCGGCTTCCTGCGCGGCCCGGAACGCGCCCACGTTCTGCGACCCACCGAGCGCGGCTCTCGCCGTGATCAGCCCCTCCCCTCCGCCACCGGCACGCGAGTTGACGATCGTCACCTGGTCGTCCGCGTTGGCCGGCTTGTCCAGGATAGGCATCGGACTTGTGTCCCAGAGGGTGCTCAACGGCGCCTTGTTGAGCCCGTCCATCCACGCCAGGTAGACCGCCGGTTTGAACGACGACCCGGGCTGGTTGATTTCCGTGAGTTCGTCGATGTCGCCCGCGACGCGCCGGTCGGACGTGTTGGTCTGATCCACCGTGGGCACGTACACCCTGACCTCGCCCGACGCCGGGTCGATTGTGGCGATGGCGGCGTCGTGGCAATCGCAACCGGCCTTGAGCCCATCGGCGATGAACTGCTTCGCCAGTTCCGTGGCGCGCGCCGTCTCGGCCAGGTCGAGGCTGCTGGTGACGCGGTAAGCGCCACTGTGAACACTGTCGCTGCAATTGCTCGTACCGGGAGTCCGGGGCAGCAGTCCCGCTTCGCACATGCGAACGAGCCGGGGTTCGACCTGGTCGTCGATCCAGGCGGGGGCAAGCAGCTCATTGCTGGCGGGATAAACGTGAAGAACTTCGCCGCTGGCGGCCTGCGCTTCCTCAGCCGATACACGGTGGTGTTGCACCATGAGCTCCAGCACCTGTTGCTGCCGGTCTTTGGCAGCGCCAGTCACAACGGTGCGGCCCTGGTCATCGACGAGGCAGTTCCCGTCGTCCCCCATGGCACAGTTCAGCCGGGGGTTATACAGCGTCGGCGCGGCCGGCATCCCTGCCAACATCGCCGACTCGGCGAGCGTTAGCTCCGCCGCGGGCTTGTGGAAGTACCCCTGAGCCGCGGCTTCAACGCCGACGTAGCGGCCCGCGTAGGAGATGGAATTCAGGTACCACGTGAGGATCTGTTCCTTGGAATACGAGTCGCCCACGCGGAAGGCAAAGGCAATCTCCTTCAGCTTCCTCGAGATGGTCCGAGGTGCCACACACTCGCGCATGCCATTCACAATCTCGCAATCGTCGGTGAGGTAGACGTTCTTCACGAGTTGCTGGGTGATCGAGGACCCACCGGTCCCGCTGCCCACGCCACCCCCACGGAAGTTGTCCCAGGCGGCACGAACGATCCCCTTTATATCCACGCCCGGATTCGAGTAAAACGTGTTGTCTTCTGTGGATACCGTCGCTGCTACCAGGTAGGGCGAGATGTCCGTCAGAGCGACCGGCTGAAGCAATGGCGCATTGAGGTTGGTCAGCATGCCGAGCAGTTGTCCGCCTTCCGCTCCATTGCGGTCGTACACCTCGGTGAGACCGACGCTCTGCTGCGCGATCTTCCGTTCGATCGGGACGTACTCTTGGACGTACGAAGTGTAGGCAGCCCACAAAACGCCGATTCCCAGGGCAAGGGCCCCTGTGCCAAAGCTCAGGACAATGAGCGATGCCACGACCAGCCGGTGCCGGGCGCGGGAGGGCGGGCGGCCCTCCGCCTCGCCGGAGTGGCGAACGAGCCCTCCCACCCGCCTCCCAAGGTGCCGCAAACGGTCCTGCATCGTCTCAGCGTGTGCGCCGCGCTCGCCGAAACCGGTGAATGAGAGCTTTCTGCTGCTCTCACGCTTGTTGCAGGTCAACGTCCGACTTTCGGTGCACAGGGGCCGCCGTTACCTTCAAGGTTGACTCGGACATGCACCCAGACTATCGGCTCCTAGCCGACTGCGTTGGTCGGGAATACGGTTCCGACAAGAGGCTGACGCCGGCTTTCGACCGGCTGCGCCAGGCTGAGACGAGCCGTCGGCATCCTGCGGCCGCCGGCGCTCATTGTGCGCTACGCAGTTCGATGAGGCAGTCGACCTGGTAACCAAGAAGCACGATGAACGCCGTGGCGTAGACATACAGCATCGTGATGGCGATGCCAGCGAGCGCACCATATGTTTCCTCGGGTTTGGACAGGAGATTGACGTAGAGCGCGAAGAGCCCCGTGTAGAGCACCCACACCAGCGTTGCCAGGCCCGAGCCGGCCGAGGCCCAGCGGAAGCCTCGCTGCAACGACGAACCAAACGCATACGTAAGGGCGACCGTCGCCCAGAACACCACGGCCAGCACGGCCCAGGCGATAACCGTCCAGGTGCCCGCGATGGCGATGCTGTGGTTTCCCACGTCCGCGGCCAACCGTCGTCCAGAGACCGCGGCGATAATGGCGGTGATGACCAGCAGCCCGAGCGTGATGGCCGCAACAAACGACACGGCGAAGAGACGGAACCGGGAGCGGCGTTCCGGTACCTCGGAGATGACATTCAGCGCGTGCGCGACCGCACGGAAGGCCGAGGCCACGGAACTGAGCGCGACCACGAACGAGAGCAGCGCAGTCCACGCAAACGTTCCCTGGGCGTGCGCGCCTGGCGCTTCCACGAGTTGGTCCCGAAGCGGCTTCTGGGCAGCCGAAGGCATCAGGGTGGAGATCAAGTCCAGCAGGTCCTTGACGAGGCCGCCCGCGTGGATCGCGTGCAACATCCACAGAAGCGCAAGCAGCCCCGGGAAAAGCGAAAAGACCAGGCGGAACGCGATGTCCGATGCGAGCCTGCCGATTTGATGCCGCTGGGCCGCCTCCCTGGTATCGCTGCCCAGGGCGAAAACCGCGTCGCCACCGAGCACAGCCGTGAGCCGTTGGTTGCGGAAGGGGATTCCTGCCATGCGAGCTGCTCCTCGAGGCCATCCCCTCTTCGTGAGACTACTTGGAGCGTCACCCGGTTGTGCCTTTCCCGGCCCGGCCGCGCCGTTTCACCAACGTGAAGGCACGATCTCATCCCTCTTGCAGGTCAGCCGCGGCGAGTGCCGCGCGGACGAAGCTGACCGGCAGGTGCGCCGATCGTTCTGCTCGAGTCGCGTCACCAGGTATAGCCTATTGACGTTTGCCCGGGCCAATTGTCTAAGCCCCGGGTGCGGAACGTGCAAATTCCGCAGTATGGCGACGGCGCATCGACGGCAGTCGCGCGTGCTCTTTGACGATGACTCGTGACGGCCGTGTGCGGATTCGGCCCGCGTCCAGGTTGACTCCGAGGCAATCTGGTCGCCGAGCCAAGCGTGTAGTATCCGGACAGATATGTCCAAGGCTGGCACAGGAGGTGCTAGTTGTCTCAGCACAACACGTCTCCCACCCCGTCCGAGCCGCTGGATCGTCGGGTAGTGGCGCCGGGCCATGTATCGGGGGATAAGGTCCCGCAGGCCTTGCTCAGCGGGTGGACACGGTCTGGAACCCCGGCCGATCTGGCCGGCCTGCAGTCGACCATCGGCAACCGCGCCGTCGGCCGCATGTTGGCGCGGTCATCTGAGCCGGATCCTCGAATCCTCGTCGCTGGGCCTGGCCCCGCTGCGAGGGCCGACGGCCCTTCGTCGGTGGTGCAGCTCCTGCAGATCCCGAGCCTCAGAGCCGCGTCGCCCGCGTCGTCCGATGACTCCCCGGGGAGGGTCGTCAGCGCACAACGGTCGGGCGACTCGAACCACGACATCCAACGCCACTCATCTTGGGAACACAAACTGTTGGGCGACGCGGACCCGATGAAGCTTTCCATGATCGGCACCTGGCAGAACCTGATCGACCAAACGGCCCTCAAAGGTGGGAGTCGCTTTACGAAGGGCACTCGAGACAAAGAAGTGGGCATGGAGGCTATCTCCCTTTCCACCCCGCAGGGAGAGCAGCGCATGCTGGTCACGAAGGGTGGCGTCATGCATAGCCTCGCCCAGGAGATGAAGCGCCTCAAAGACTGGCAGGACGAACCGCCCGTCAAGACCGGCGCCGACGATTCCTTGAAGGAGGTGGGTAAGGACCCCGCCTTTGAAGTGCTGCTCGTCAAACTGCCGGCGGCGAACGACGAGAAGTCAATGATCGTCACGTACGGCGAGCTCAACACGCTCGCCGACTTCTATGGCGACCTCGACACGATGAAAACGGCGAATCCCAAGCAGCGACGCCAGATTGTGCAGAGCGTGCGCAAGGAATCGTACCTTCGGCTGAAGGAGATCTATACGAAGCTCGAGGACAGCCTGACTTCCTCAGAGAAAGGCAGCCAGTCGGTTGTCGACGCCCGGGCGTTCTACAAGGCTGGGAAGCTGGGCTCTGCGAGCTTCTCCGGCGCCGCCAAACCCGACTTCATCAGTGGTGTGAAGGGGCAGGCCGACTTGCTTGCGGGCGATAAGCCCTTGCTCGGTCAGGGAACGGGTGCGCGGGGAGCAACGAACAAGTACGGCGTCACCCTCGCCCGTAATGCCTGCCACTTTGTCCCCGAGAGCTGGCACGCGTGGGCTGACTACCATGACAAGGGGCTAGCGGCCGCGCTGGATGCCTACGGCGCGCGGCAAGCAGCTCTTGCCGTGCCGCCGAGTCAGCGCGGACCCCTCGATTCGCAAGCAGGGGATTTCGCCAATGAGGCCATCCTAAATAACGGCTTCGGGGACCACTATCTCCAGGACTCCTATGCCTCTGGGCACATGCTCAACAAGACGCAGATCATGCAGTGGTACGTCGAATTCATCGACAAGAGTTCCGAATGGGACTACTTCAAGGACAAGAACTGGCGGAAGGTGCAGCAGATGGCGTACCGGCAGCCCGGTCTGGCCGATGCCATGCAGTACGACAAGAGCCGCGTCAAGGGCGGGACTGTGGGCGGGGCAGCTCCCCGCAATCCCCAGTCGGTGGAAAACATGTCCGGCACGTGGGAAGAACGCTTCGATGCCCTCGGTCTGCAGGTCCCGGCTTCGCTTCGCACACCAGGCTCGCCTGAGCGTCAGGTCATTGAGTGGTGGCAGACTCTGCTCCTAAACGATGCGGACGAATCACGGGAGCGCAGCGGCGCCGAGCTTCTCGGGGGTGGGCAACCGCTCGCGCAGGCGGAACTCGAGCGCGCACTCCTCAACCTGATCCATGACGGCGTTATCCGCACGGGCGAGTCCGTAGAAACCCGTGGTTCCTACATGGGCGCCGGCGCCGCCCAGATTGCTGGCGCCCGGTTTACGCACTTTGGCGATACGGCCTTCATTCTTCGGGAGGACTACATCCCGAAGAAACAGAACAAGGCAAAGTTCGAAGCGGCGCTCGCCAAGAGTCGAGGGTCTGCCGCCACGGCGGACAAGGCTGCCGTTCCCGGAGACGACAGCGACTACCAGACCATGGCCAAGTCGGTCACCTACGGTGACTACTTCGAATTCATGAACAGCGGCTTCATTCAGAAAGCGACGAACGCCCTGCACGACACCTTCTGCAAGAACGGCCTGGACGTGCTCTCGGGCGACGGCGCACAGGTGTTTAAGGTGTACGGCGACGATTCCATGTTCAACGCGGCGAGCGCTAAGGGTGTCGAACATTCAGCGGTCACGGCGAACATGTCACGTGATTCGATACTCTCGGTGATCAACCAGGGAAACGATGGCGGAAAGTCGACCTCCGCCATTCTCGGCCGGCTCCCGGCCCAGGTGCAGTACAAGGTCACCTCAGAAGATGGCGAGACGATCACGACCGTAACGCAGGACATCGCCGCCTGGCACAACTCCAGTGACCGCGGGGCTTTGAAGGACAAATGCATGACCGAAGTGTTCCCGGGGATGTCCGGCAAGTTCATGCAGAAGTTCGTACCGGGCGCCATCGGCAGCGAACTTGGCAAGGTGTTCAGCAAGGACCAGGCGGTTCACGGAACGGATGCCTTCTAGAACCGCCGGCGTTGGCCACGGACTGAATCGACCTCGTACCTGACGGGTCCAGGGCCGCTCGCGCACCATCCGCAGGCACGCTCAACGCCGTTCGAGCGTGGCGCGGCCGTCGATCACCAGCTCGGGCCGTCCAGGCCGAATCATTCCCCAAATGTGGGGTCCGTCCGGTGGGACTGAAGCTTCGCCCAGAACGACGAAGCCCAACCGCTCATAGAACGCCACATTCCCCGGCGACGACGTCTCGAGGTAGCAGTCCATCCCTTCCTCTGCCGCCCTCGTTAGCACCGGCTCCAGCACCATGCTCCCGTAGCTGCGTCGCTGACGATCGCTGAGGGTGCCCACCGCGCCGAGGTAGTAGTGAGGCGTCGCAGGCCGCAGTCGGACGACGATTGCTTCGGCGATTTCAGCGTGGTGTTGGCGATCCCCCTGCAGGTTTGCCACGCGCGGCGCCATAGCGGCGAGCACATCGCGCGCCGGCTGGAATCCCGGCACGTCCCAGCTCGCGACCGACACCGGTCTTGCTCCTCCGTCCTCAAGGAGCCAGACAAGGCCAAAAGGCACGCCGACGTGCGTCAGCCAGAGGCGCTGCAGCCCCTCGATCCGCCTCTCGTGGTCTTTCGCATCAACCGTCCAGCGCAACCACTCGTAATCAGCGAAGGCGTTGGCAAGTGTTTTCGCCGCAGTGTCGATGTCCGCTTGCGTTGCGCGTCGAAGGGACAGAGTCATCTCAACCTCACTCCGGCTCAAGGAGCCCGGCAGATCGTCGCCGGTAGGCCGACCGAGCGCCACCGCCGCGGTAGCGCACGGCTGGCCGCGGTCGGGCCCGAACGGCGACGGCGTTGTCCCTGACGTGCCGTCCTGTGAAGGTTCCCGGGCGATCCGTGGCGCAAGGCACCGAGCACGATGCAGCACGCCTCGCCGCGGCCCCGAGAGGTCAGCCGCGCACGAACGCCGCCCGTCCTGCCGTCGGCCCATGCTGCCGTCCGGCCCAGCCACGTGGTAGCGAAATCGTTACCAACACGGGACCGGTCACCGTCGGGCGACCGGCGGGCCTCTGTCATCTGGTAGGCTCCGGCCACCTCAACACGGAGTGTTCTCATGGGTATCTGGCTCAACGCCTGGTCTGGCGACAACGCCGGCTCGGTGATCGGACGACAGCCGAACCGCCTGCTGATCTCGCTGACCCACAGTGATGGCACGTTCCCACCCGGGCTGGTTGAGCACGGCAAGCTCGGCAAGGTCGAGTGGTACTACGGCCTCTACGTGACCTGCCTGACACCCGGGACGCGGGAGGCGATTGCGATCACTGCCGACCGGGTTGGCGACTACGTCTGGTCCGTGGAGCTGGCCGAGGTGGACTGGGACGAGGGCAAGGCGCCCTGGCAGCCCGGCGTACATCTCTTTTCCGCGATGCTCCTGGCGCCGGTCGGGCACCAGTCGGGAACGATCGGGACGGTGGTCGTCGACGAGAACGTGATCCGCTACGACCGGAACGACTTCGAGACCCGCCGCGGTGCTCGTGGGAGTTGGCTCATGGAGGCGGGCAGAGCACGCCTGAGCCGGGGCGCATCGTTAGGAGGCTAGCCTGCGGCTGATATGCGAACGGCAGACTGGAGCACGCTTTCTCCCGACTCCCTTGCCCCTTATGTCGCGCCGCTTACCGTCGCTCGATGCACGAATTGAGAGCGAGTGACATGAACCAGCTCCTCTGGCGGGTGTATCTCCGGGACCAGCTGGTGCTGGGTCCGGGGTGTTGTATCTGCGGCCAGTTCGGTCAGCGCACGTGGGATCTACGAGCGCTTTGTGACGTCTGCTGGGGCGACTTCTGTGAACCGGATTATTGCCGCGATGGAGCGCGAGGCTCGGCCCTAGCTCCGACGCTATCGCTCATCGTGCAGGCCGCGCTTAAGGCTGGTTGGCCCCCGAATTCAACGACATACGGCCCGCCCGGTTTGAAGTTGATGGTCAGAGCGCGTGTTGCGCTCCGCAGGAACAAGAAACCGTTCGAACGATTGCCCCACTCCATCGCTTCTTCGATGGCGCGCGCTCGGGTCAAGTACAGCACCGTCGCGCCACCCGGGAGCGACAGCCGCCAGGCGCGAGCACATGCCGGTTCCACCACCGCAATCGGTCGGCCGAGAAGTAACGACTCCTCCGTCGCCGAAGTCGTCGCGTGTTGATTGGTGAGTCGCATACGAACCTCCGTGTAAGAAGTGTTCGTTCAGCGATGCGGACGCCAGCATTCACAACGGCCGACTTGGAAGTTGCGGAACTCTTACAACGGGGACAATGGGTGCTCTGAGCTCCATCACCGCGCCCGCTCTGAGCCGCCGCGCCAACCAATGAACGGCGCTCGGCTTGATTGGATGCAGTGGTGGTTCGTGCCACGGTCATCTGCACCACGGTCTGTTCGAAGCGTCGGTGGTGCCCGCACAGGGCATTCGGACGCACCGGCCGTCACGATCACCGGAAAGCCTGAATCGGCGCAAGAAGACTGGGGCCCTTTCTTGGGCCTTGGCAGACTCGGCCGGGGCCACGGGCGGGAAGCTGTCGCTCTGCACCTGGACCGTCTATTGGATCGACCTATCGCCGCATAGATGGGCCGGCAGACCCTGGACTCACGGTCATCCGTCAAGGAGGGCTCTCTTGATCGGCACCTAGCGGCCACGATGTCTAGTTCTGTGACCGCTGCGAACTCCGAACGACCGTCGAGCGTGCCGGGTACACTCATACCGGATGTCCGACTCGGCGACTGCTCCCATTCTGGCCACGAAGTTCTTTGCTCCGCGGTGGCGCGCTGGCCAGGTGTCGCGCCCTCGGCTGACCGCCCGCCTCACGTCCAGCACTCAATCGAAGCTCACACTCGTTAGTGCTCCGGCGGGATTCGGCAAGACCACGCTGCTGGCTGAATACCTGGCGGGCGAAGAACGGCCGCTAGCGTGGCTCTCGCTCGATCGGAGCGACAACACTCCCTCGACCTTTTGGACGTACTTCTTCCGGGCGTTGCAGCGGAGTGACGCCGGGGTGGGCGCGCACGCGGTTGCCACTATGGAGGCGGCGCAGCTGCTCCCGCCTATCGAGAGCTTGCTCGCAACATTGCTCAATGAGGTGGCCGCGCTCTCTACGGAACTGGTTCTCGTGCTCGACGACTACCACGTTGTGGAGGCCGAGCCCGTCCACGCCGGTCTGGCGTTCCTGTTAGAGCACTTGCCACCGAACCTGCACGTCGTGATCGCCAGCCGTGCCGACCCGCCACTTGGCCTCTCCACCCTTCGTGCCCGCGGACAACTGGCCGAGATTCGGGCGGCCGACTTGCGGTTCATACCCGATGAGGCCGCAGCGTTTCTCCGCACTACTATGGGCCTCGAACTGGCGGCGGAAGATGTCGCGGCGCTCGAATCGCGCACCGAGGGTTGGATTGCGGCGCTCCAACTCGCGGCCCTCTCGATGCAGGGGCGAGAAGACGTTGCCGGGTTCATCGCTGCGTTCACCGGCAACAACAGGTATATCGTCGATTACCTCGTGGAGGAAGTGCTGCGACGTCAGCCCGAGGACGTGAGGACATTCCTCGTGCGCACTTCGGTCCTCGACCGTTTGCGGGCACCGTTGTGCGATGCGGTCACGGGAGATACCAACGGCAAAGCCATTCTGGAAATCCTGGAGCGCGCTAACCTCTTTCTGGTCCCGCTCGATGACCGGCGTCAGTGGTACCGATATCACCACCTCTTCGCCGATGTGCTGCGCCTACACCTGGATGATGAGGCACCTGAACTCGTCCCGGCGTTGCACCTCCGGGCGAGCCATTGGTACGAACGCAACGGTCAGCCCGCGGACGCGATTCGCAGCGCCCTGGCTGGCGGAGATTTCGTACGAGCGGCGCAACTGGTGGAACTCGAAGCAGAGACGACAGTCCGTCACCACCAGCCGACAAAGCTCGTTGAGTGGCTTCGTTTGCTGCCGAAGGACATTGTTCGGTCCATGCCCGAACTCTGTGCTTACGCTGGCCTAGCGTTTCAGGGTTTTGGCGATCTGGACGCCTCGGCTGCTGCCCTCCACGACGCCGAGCGGTCGTTGCGCGAATCGGCAATCGCAGACGACACACTCCGCGCTCGGCTCGAATCACGCATCTCGCTCGGCCGCGGATACCTCTCGATGGCCGCTGGCGACGCCGATGCCACGGTTCAGCACGCAACCCGAGCTCTAAGCCTTCTCACTCCCGACGACTACGACCACTGGCGCGCGACCGGAGCGGCCCTCCTCAGCCTGGCCCACTGGGTCAGAGGTGACCTTATAGCTGCCGTGCCCGCCCACGCCGTGGGCCTCGACGCTTTCGAACGCGCGGATGACAGCGTTCTCGCCGTTACCTCGGCGTTCGCCCATGGCGACCTCCTGAAAGCGCGGGGGCTGCTGAAGGACGCGCGCAAGCGTTACGAGCGTTCCCTTGAGAAGGCGATGGCGCGGGGCGGACCAGCGGTCCCGGCTGCAGCCAATCTGCACTTTGGCCTCTGCGACCTCTTCTGCGAATACAACGACCTCGTCGGGGCGAGCGAGCATCTTCGCCACGCGGAGGCCCTAAACATCGCCGCAGGACCGCCGCGCACGGAATATCGCCACTGCGTGGCGCGCGCCCGCCTCCACCAGGCGAAAGGCGAATGGGTCGCAGCCCTTGCGATGCTCGACGAGGCCGATGCGCTCTACCTGCGCGGTTCGGTGCCCAATACGCGACCGGTCGGTGCTTGGAGAGCTCGACTCTTCCTCGCCGCCGGTCGGCACCAGGAGGCCGTGGGCTGGGTGGAAAGCGAACGGCTCAATGCATCGGACCAGCTGGAGTACCCGCGGGAGTATCACCACATCACGCTCGCCCGGGTTCTCATCGCCCGCTACAGGGCGGAGGGCGATGCCGACCTTCTTGGTGAGGCGACTGGACTCCTGGAGCGATTGCGGGAATCGGCGGAAGCAGGAGGGCGGACGGGGGCGGTAATCGAAACATCGATACTTCTGGCCCTCGCGACGCACGCGTCCGGGGACCTGGACGGCGCGCTGGGCCACCTTGAGCGAGCCATGGGTCTCGCCGCCCCCGAGGGCTACATCCGGACGTTCATAGAAGAAGGGCCGACGATGCGCGACCTGTTGCGCCGCGCTGTCGCGCAGCGTATCGGCGCTGACTACGCTCGACGGCTGCTGGTGGCGTTCGGCGGCAGTGATGACTCGAATCTGCCCCACCCGTCACCGCCACGCGGCGAAGGTCTCGCCGAATCACTTACACCGCGCGAACTCGAGATCCTGCGCCTCGTCGCGGTCGGCATGCAGAACCAGGCAATCGCCGACCACCTCGTTATCAGTCTCCCGACCGTCAAGCGTCACATCGCCAACGTCTACGGGAAGCTCGATGTCGGCACCCGCACGGCGGCCGTCGCGCGGGCCACCGAGCTGAAGCTCCTCTAGCTTCGGCGGCTCAGCCTACACCCTCGCTCTACACCCTCAAATTGCACCTTCCGGTCGATGGGGCGCTGCTCTCCGACCTCCAGAGTAGGCATTGCCACCGCGGCAACGCGGAACACTCCACGGAGGGAACCAGATGACGAGAACGGCAGGTCCGGACCACCACTGCGCGACAGCACCGGTGTACCAGGTCCGCCTGCAGGGACATCTCAGCCCGCGATGGGCCGCCCGCCTCGAAGAGCTCGCCCTCGAGCTTAACGACGACGGCACCACTACCCTCACCGGCCCGCTCGTTGACCAAGCAGCGCTGCACGGCCTGCTCGGATCGCTAAGAGACCTGGGCATTCCCATCCTCTCCATCCAACGGCTTTGAGCCACCCAGACACGAAAGGGAAAGACCATGATCGAAGTCAACGAAGTCACCAAGCGGTACGGCAACACCGTCGCCGTAGACGATTTGTCGTTTGCTGTGAAGCCGGGAGTCGTCACCGGCTTCCTCGGCCCGAACGGCGCCGGCAAGACCACCACCATGCGCATGATCCTCGGCCTCGACGCCCCGACCAGCGGCCATGTCACGGTGAACGGCCGCTCGTTCCGCAGTGTGAGCGGCCCGATGCGCGAAATTGGCGCCCTCCTCGATGCCAAAGCCGCGAACGGTGGGCATTCGGCTCGGCAGCATCTGAGTTGGCTGGCCCGAGCCGGCGGCATCGCGCAGGGCCGCGTCGATGAAGTCCTCGACCTCGTTGGCCTGACCGACGTCTCGCGTCGGCGCCTCGGCGGGTTCTCACTCGGCATGTACCAGCGTCTCGGCATCGCTGCAGCTTTGCTCGGCGACCCACAGACGCTCATCTTCGACGAGCCGGTGAACGGCCTGGACCCCGAGGGCATCCGCTGGATTCGTAGCTTCCTGCAGTGCCTCGCCGAAGAAGGCCGCACCATCCTCCTCAGCAGCCACCTGATGAGCGAGATGGAAGCGACCGCCGACCACATCATCGTCATCGGCCGCGGCCGACTGATCGCCGATACGAGCATCGAAGAGTTCACGCAACGCAGCACAAGCAGCCACATCCGCGTGGTCTCGCCGGATGCCGCCCGCTTCGCGCCCATCCTGCAGCGGGCCGGGGCGACCATCGGCACGGACGAAGACGCCCTCATCATCACCGGTGTCGAGGCCTCGCTCGTTGGCAAGCTCGCTGCGGACCACCGTTGCGAGCTGCACGAACTTTCGCCTCGACGAGCGAGCCTCGAAGTCGCCTTCATGGAACTGACCGAGGGTAGCCAGGAATACCAGGGAGCATCCCGCGCGAGCGCTGCCTGAGCCATAACGACCCCAAACACGAAAAGAACTGGAGAACTGAAATGACCTCTGCAACGGTGATTACCACCACCTCGCTCTCGACGAGCGCCTCGCCTCGCACCGCCGGATTCCTGGACACGCTCTCGTCCGAGTGGTCCAAGCTCATCTCGCTGCGCTCCACACACATCACCGTCGCCCTAGGCGTACTGCTCTCGGTCGCCACCACCGCCCTTGTTGCTGTCGCCGTAGGCAGCGCGGGAGGGGATTGGAGCAAGGACTTCAGCCCGATCACGACTTCGATGGCGGGCAACGTCTTCGCGATCATTATCTTCTCAGTGTTCGGGGCGCTCGCTTCGAGCCGTGAGTACCCGAACGGCATGATTCGCCTCACCCTCGCGGCTACGCCGAATCGCAGCCGCGTCTTTTTCGCCAAAGTCCTCCTCGTCGGCGCAACGCTCGTCGTAATCGGAGTGATCACCACCGTCGCGATGTTCCTCGTCGGGCAGGCCGTGCTCGGCGCCTACGACCGGCCGACAGCCTCCCTCACCGACGGTGACGCCCAGCGGATGGTCTTCGGCCTGGGTGTCGCGATGGCCTTCTTCCCCCTGATCGGCCTGGCCCTGGGGGTCATCCTGCGAAGCAGTGCCGGCGCAATCGCCACCGTCCTCGGGCTGCTCTGGCTCCCCCAAATCTTCGGCGCCATCGTTCCGATGTGGTGGCGGCAGCACATCCTCTGCTTCTTGCCCAGCAATGGCATCGACAGTGTGACCGTTGGCCACATAGAGCACTCGCCCGCCTTCAGTGACCCCACCATCGGCGCCCTTATCGCCGCCGCCTGGCTGGTCGGGGCCACGGCCCTCGCCTATCTCGCCTTCCTCCGACGCGATGCCTAACTCGCGTCGGTTCACTCCACGCACTCACGGCGCCGCCGCGACAACTTCTGTCGCGGCGGTTTCGTAATGCGCGCACCAACGAAGGTTCGTGGCGGTCGATGTAGCGAGCGTTGGCTCAGATAACGCACGCGTCGCGGAGAGCGCGGAGGTCTTCGTCACCCATTCCCAGTTCGGACCGAAGTATGTCCGCGGTGTCCGCCCCCAGGAGCGGCGCCGGCGCCAATTTGCTCGGCTGATGGTCGATGCGAATCGGATTCGCCAGAATCTCCACCGGGCCCCGCGTCGGGTGGTCGACCAACTGGACCATCTCACGTTCCCGGAGATGCGGATCGCCGAAGATGTCCCCTGAGTCGTAGATCGCCCCGGCGGGGATGGCGCGGGCGTCACGGTTCTGAGTGTTCTGAATGAGGAATACCGCCAGGAACGTCAGGACGGTCGTCGCCGTATTGATGACGAGCTGCCAGGTGTCGCGAGACGTCTCGCGCACTCGTGCGAGGTCGTCGTGGCTGTAGAGGCGAAAGCGGTCCAACAGGCGCACGGAGCCCTCATTCGGGCAGCTCCTGAACGGCTTGCACGGCATGCGTGGGGGACGGGGCGGCGTGCTGTTCCGGCGCATCGCTGCGAGCGTGAACAAGAGAGGGCCGGAGCGCGAACGGGGTGCGCCAGCTGGCGAGCCGCGCCACGTCGAAAGCAGTAACGGCGAGTGCGACCACAATGAGCGCCGCGCCAACGCTGATCGGCACCGGCGTTTCGCCCCAGAGGAAGGGGATGTAGCTGATCACCGACGCTGAGATGATGGCAACGGGCAGGAACCACCGGCGCGGCTGCTGGACGGCGTAGACCACCGACAGCACATCGGCGGGGTAGAAGTACCTGTCGTGCATATGTGGCAAGACGAAGGGGCAGAGCAACAGCATGAACAGGCCGACTGGCACGATCTGTCGCGCGCCAGCAGAGGGCGCGAAACGGGCAAGAGCGAGCACGGCGACGCCGATGATGCCCAGCGCGGAGAGGGCGAACACCGCCCCGTAGGCGGGGAGGTTCGGCAGCCAGGCGAAGAACGAAGGAGCGTTAAGCGTGGTCTGGTTGTAAGTGGCGGCCTGCTCTCGGTAGATAAGGGCGACCTCCATGAACGGACGGCCGGCCAACCATGGCGGGGCGATGACGGCGAGGAAGATGGGGACTCCCACGAGCCACGCTGCCAGCGGGATGCGGCCGCGCAGCGTGTAGGCCGTGGCGACGGGCAAAATGAACAGGGTCTGGAGCTTGATGGTCAGGCCGATGCCAATGGCGGACATCGCCAGATACGGCCGGTTCACGGTGAGGAAGTAGAGCGACGCGAGGATGAAAACGGCGTAGAGGGCATCGCATTGGCCCCACATCGCGCTGTTCAGGACGACGGTCGGGGCGAGCAGCACCATCGCAACGCCCGCAAGGACGCGCCAGCGGGGGAGTCCGGACGCGTTCAGGAGCCCGGCGACCGGCAGAATGAGCGCGGCATCGAACAGCAAAGAGAGCGCCTTAACGGCGACCAGCGGGGAGAGTCCCAGACGGAGCGCGGCGGCGAGGAGATAGACGTACGGTGGCGTGTAGTCGGCGTAATCGACGCGCAAGATGGCGGCGAGACCGTGGCTCTGGATGTATTCCGACCAGAGCTCGAGGTGGAACCTATAGTCGCCGCTCTTGAAGGCGAGGAAGGGGATCCGCGCGGCGATCGCGAGGGCGGCGACCAGTCCGGCGCCGAGGAGGGCAGCGAAGCGGAAACGCGATAAGGCAGCAACGCGATCGGACAGGCGGACCGGCGCCGACACTTGGGCCATGCCAGAAGCGTAACCGCGCCGAGTGGTCGCGGAGAACGGGGCCGGGGCCAGAGCCGCACAAATCTCTACAAGACGAATGGCGAGGCAAGCCAAGTCTGTGTTGGAACCTACGGGAGGCCGAGATGAGTGAGTTGGCGCCCATGCTCTTCGTCGACATGCGAGCCGCAGCTGCCTGCAAAGCAGCCAAAAACCAAGCACAAGTAGACCGGCTCCTCCTGCGGACTCCGAGTGCTGGCGGTATCGTCCGGCGAATGTCCGTATCTCTGCGCCAACAGCAGCGGTCGTGGGAACGGTGCTCACGTCAATCAACCGGGGGAACGTCCTCGCGGCCGGCAAGTTCCCGCCCGTCCTCTAACTGGAAAATCCCGCTCACCTACCCGGTGCCGTACTGCGCGCCTACTCGTACCGCGTCGTCCTCGTCAATCGACCCTTCGACTGGAACACCGATCTCGACCCTGCCAGATGTTGATCCCACGTCGGTTCTTCACGGGCGGTGAGGGACCGTCGCAAGGCCGCCTCCGCCTACTCCGTTATAGCTGCGGGTTCACCAAGTACTTCTCGCCCGTCGCCTGCTTCCCGTAGACCTCGATGGCCTCCAGCGTCAGCGCCCCACGCAAGGACACCTCTTTCGTGTAGTGGCTTGCGAATGTCGTCTTCACTTCTCGCGCAACACGGTCGCGCAGCGCTTGCGCCGCGGCCGGCCCTATGCGCTGCAGGAAGGGCGTGAGCAGCCAACCGCCGAGCCCCCAGGACATCCCGAACGCCCGCACGAACTCCGTCGGGCCCCGGTCCAGGCCGCCATAGATGTAGACCTGCTTGTGCACCGTTGAGCCGTAACGGCTGAACTCGCCCATCTTCCGCACCTGCGCCTGCTCCATCGCCGCCAACAGCTGGCCAGCCAGCCGCCCGCCGCCCGTTGCGTCGAACCCGAGCGTTGCGTTCGTTTCGGCCACGGCGTCGACCAGGTCGTCCATGAACGACTCCGCGCTGGAGTTCACGACGTACTTAGCGCCGATGTCCCTCAAGCTGACCTCCTGGTCCGCCTTGCGCACGACGTTCACCAGGGCCACGCCGTCGGCAATACACGCTTTCTGGAGCATCTGGCCCAGATTCGAAGCGGCCGCCGTGTGCACCAGCGCCGAGTGGCCTTCGAGCTTCATCGTCTCAATCATCCCCAGCGCTGTGAGCGGATTCACGAAGCACGCCGCCCCTTCCCTTGGTGTCGTGCCCGGAGGGAGCGGCAACACCTGGCTCGCCGGCAGGGTGCGAAACTGGGAATACATCGCTCCGCCCAGAACGCCGACCGTCCGGCCAACAAGGGCCTTCGCTTCCGGAGAGTCGCCAGCGGCGATGACGACCCCGCCGCCTTCGTTGCCCGCCGGCATGGACTGGCCGACGCGGCCTGCCATCGCCGCCATCACCGGCGGAGTGAGCTTTGCCCGGACCACCGGGCGGTCCGCCGTGCCCGATGCCTCGGCGGCTGCCATGTCCGCTCCGCCGAAGAGCAAACCCATGTCCGATGGGTTGATCGGTGCTGCCTCGATCCGCACGACCACCTCGGTTGGCCCCGGTTCAGGAGTCGGCACCTCGGTAAGCGAAAGCTCCAGCACGCCTTCGTGAGTGATGAGTGAACGAAGCTGAAGACCCGAAGCCGACATGTGGCACCCCAAAGAACGAGATTCCGTAGCGCGAACGATACTCGCTCCTTCGCCGAGGTGGTCTCGCACCGGGCCGATGGGGCCGTCAGACCTGGCAGGGGCTTGAGCACTTCGGGATGAGCCTGTCGACACAATCCGCTGATAGTGTCGTCAGGCCGCTATGAACAGCCAAAGACCGTACACGCCCATGCTTCGCGACTGCCGGCCGGAAGCCGAAGTGCGCATCATGAGCCAGGAGGGCTGGCCCTTCGAGAACGGCATCCACGGCGTCTGCATGCGCGAGGACCTCGGCGGAGACGAGTCCTGCGAGTGCGACCACCGCATCACCGAGCCGCACGAGGAGGGCTGCCCAGCGGTCGACGGTTACGGGGACGGCTTGACCGCCGATGACGTCTTCATCGTCGAAGGCCAGGCGGAGCGGTACGGGAGCCAAGAACGCGTCGAACGTCGCCTGTGCCGTTAAACACTCGCCACGTTGCCCATCGTAGCCGCCCAGGTGGGCGGCTTCTTCGCTAGTCGCTGAACCGCCATCGCGTCGCGCCGGCTGGTTCGACGGTGGCGACCCCGAACACCGCGCGATAGTCGAGGCGGTAGAGATACCACGGCGGCGGCCCCGCGCTCGGGGCGCTATAGGGCGCTGTGAGCGCGTCGTGCGCGACCTCTGCCGGCCAGCCTTGCTGCTGGTAGAGCCGCACGACACGTTCGAGCGTCGAGCGGTCCGTGATGCGCCGGCTGGTTCCCTCGAAGACTAAATCGATGCCAGCCATCCGACCGCTCAAGGTAGCAGCCGGTTGTTTGGCCAAAGCCTTCGACTTGCGCGTCGTTGGGCCGCTCACGAAGTAGAACTCCCCTTCCGACCAGAGAGCACCGACGCCGGCAGCGTGCGGCGACCCGTCCGGGTTGGTTACGCCGAGGAACCAGGTCACTTCGGGTCCGCCAGGCGAATCAACCAGGGCGGTGAGCGCTCGGCTCCATGGCAGCGCCGCGTTGCCGTACCTGTCGAGGTTCTTCGTCTCATGTGGTTCGTTTCCGGTCACGCGCAATCTCCTCGTGAAGGTGACGCTTCCTCGCGCACTGTGGAATCTAGAGCGGTCCGTGATGCCGATTCAATTGCGAGCCGTAACGACTGTGTGGCGATTCCGACGTTGGCCTACTCCGAGTGTGCTGGGGGCAGCTAGCCACGCCGGTCAGCGTGCGACACGATTGTTCGATCGTGTGCGGGCCCCAAGTCCCCGGACACTCGTGGCACAGTCGCCCGCCACGGCGTCCTTACGCACGTCGAAGTCGAGGATGCGGATGGTCGGCTCTCCGATGACGGACAGCTGTAAGTGGTGGGTGCCAGCCGCCAGTGACTTCGGGAGGTGGAACGTGTACGAGTAGTGCCCACCCGAGAGGAGAAAGGTCCCATCGGAGCGCGGAGGCATGGCCGGCACAGCACCGCCATCGAGCGCTACAGCAGTGACCGTCAGGGCCGGCGACGAGAGGTTGTCCCCGGCGGCGTCGCAGAGTTCGAACGCAACGTGGAGCACGACGCCAGCGCCCCTTGCGGAGGTCCTGTTCGCAGCGTTCGGCACCGGACTCGTTCAGTTTCACGTCGAAGAACCCGCAGCGGCGTTCGAAGTCATCGAACGACCGGTCGCCAGCCCGTGGGCGCGGTACAAGGCGGCGACAGGTCGCGCGGTCAATCTCTACCACCAGACGTTGCGTCTTGACGCGCAACGCCAGGCCATTCTGCCGCTCCTTGACGGTGAACACACTCTCGAAATGGTTGCTGAAGCTCTTCGCTTAGACCCCACCACGGTCCGAAGCCACGTAGTGGCGTGCGCCGAACTGGGGCTGTTGATCGGATAGCGGCACGCGTTGGCCGCGCCGCCTAACCCTATCGCTTCATCGTCGCGACACGGCGTCTGAGGCTGGTGGAGCGCGCGGTTAGTCCTAGGCGGGAGGCGAACGCGCCGCGTCGTGCTTAGCAGGCTACAATCCGCCCCGACCCTCGAAGACGGGCGCCAACGGAAGGAGTGATCGATGGCAGAGCCGGATTGGGCTCGACCTGTGGTGGCCTGGGAGATCACCGCGAAGGATCCCGGGACGCTTTCAGCCTTCTACCGCGAACTGTTCAACTGGACCATGACGGACGGCGACGTGATCCGGATCGCTGCCGGCGTGGGCGGTCCCTTACCAGGGCCGATCGGGACGATGCGCAACGGCGCTCACACCGGTGTGACCCTATTTGTCCAGGTGCGCGAGCTTGGGCAAACGATCGCAAAGGCGCAGGGACTCGGTGCCAAGGTGCTCCGCCAGCCGGTGGACACACCCGGCGGCGCAACGTTCGCAGCGATCTTGGACCCAGAAGGGAACCGGCTCGGCCTCGTGCAGCAGTAGTGCACCACTGCCATTTCGGTGGTGTTCCAAGACAGGCGTGACGTCGAGTTACGGAGCTCGCGCCATGATGTGGTAGCGTGCCCGGCGTGGCAGCGGACATCGCACGACGTGGCGGGCTGACGGTGGCAGCCGTGTCCGCGGTTCGGCTTGAGCTCGCTTGCTCTGTAGGCCGTGGGGAGCGCGCATCGCAGACCGGGATGTTCCAACTCGAGCGGCTTCTGCGGGTGACCGGCGATGAGGCCAGAGCAGTGTCTGGTGGGTTGCCCGATCCTGGCGAAGCTGTGGCGGCGACGAGGGTGCTGCTGGCCGCCGAGCTGCGGCTCTTGCTGTACCTGCTCGCCAACCACAGGAGCAATCTCCACCCGGCTCTCCTCGATCGGCTGGAGAAGCTTGAGGTCGAGGTGTGGGCATGGCTCAGCGTTCCGGCGGCGGGTCGGAGCTGCCCTGCAAGCGGCCGGCATGGAGATGCTCCCCACTCCAGACGCGGCCGGCAACTCCCCGCGAGCGACAGGAGCGCGCGCTAATCTCTTCGTGCGCCGACCCCCGACGGTTGCTTTGGGCGAACCGATACTGAGCCGGAGTATTAGCAGCATGGCCGACCCAGCTCCGTCCGCCCAGGCCGTCCAGCCCGTCCAGCCCGTCCACCGGCACGTTCCCACGGCTGCGGGCGGCGCTCCAACGTGAGACGCCACGGCGCTCCGCTGCGCGTCCGACCATGCGCTAGCCCTTGACGATGCCGTAGACCTCGCGCGCGTCGGGCTCGCTGCGGCGGACGGCTCCGGCAAGCTCCTTGCGCACTTCGGAGGGCATGGCCCCGGTGAGGCGCGCTATGCGCTCCACATCATCGATCACGCAAAAACCAGAACCGAAGCCGCGCGGCCGATCACCATTCTGTCGCATTCGCTTCTAGCGCAGTGAGGCGCTGAAGAATCAATACGTTAGTGCCGGCCCTGGTCTGAAGGCATCGAACCTCGATGGTTTGGGTCGAGGTCGAGGAGGCGATTCCAGTCATCGTGACTACCAACCCCCCCGACACGGTACCGCCCGAGTCGGTGTCGATGGGAACGCCATCCGCGAAGAGAGCGCAAGTCGTGTTGGGAAACGTCAGCGCGTTCAACTGCCACACGGCGCGGTAGCTGACCAACCAAGTGCCTGGAGGAAGGTCCTTCGAGGCACAGGCCACCTCCACGGTGGTCACCGAACAGTCGGGAATGGAGCTGGTCAACAATACGTTCGCCGGGACACTCTGTCCCGGCGGCCCAGGGACTCCTTGCGGCCCGTGGCTACCCCAGTCGAGTGCACTCTCGTTCGATTTGCAGTCTGAGTCTGACTCGACGATGCGCGGATTACCGTGCTTATCAACGCACGCATGGATGAGGGACGGGGTTGCGCCGTCGGCAAGCGCAAGACCGACGAATGCCACGCTGACGGCGGCCGCCGAGATTGCGACCAACACCAGCACCGGTATCGTACGCGCTGTGATGAATCCCCAAACCTGCTTAGTCATCGGTCGTCACTCCCGAACATCAGATTTGGGGATTCTACGGGCGAAACGAAGTCCGCGTGGGCGGGCTGATACAAGCGCATGGGGGCTCGCGTGCTCTTGCTTGTGACATCGCCCGCTAGGACTTATCGCGACAACGGCTGACGCTTTCGAGCATGAACACCGATAGGCTCGCTACCGAAGTCGCCGCCACCCTCCAGCACATCGTCGAATCGCTCGAGGCCATCGCGGCCACACTACCGGCCGACAGGCGCGCCACCGTGGAACGTCACGCCAAGGAACTGCGGCGCACGAAGGCTGGGATCATGGCGCAGTTGGTCTAGCGGTCGCCGTGGCATCGCCGCGATGCCACGGCCTAGGTTGAAGGCTCGGCTCCTTAGCCGGCGACAGCCTATTGCGGCCGCTTCGCTCGATCGACGGCTCGCCCCTCCCGCCCGACACGATTACCCACGCTTGGGCCAAGCTCGCCAAGAAGACCGGGTTTTCCGATGTTCGCCTGCACGACGCCAGGCACACGCACGCGAGCTTGCTCCTGAAGCAAGGCGTGCACCCGAAGATCGTTCAGGAGCGCCTGGGCCACGCGACGATTTCGACGACGCTCGACATCTACTCGCACGTCGCTCCAGGTCTTCAGGAGGCGGCCGCGACGCGCTTCGACACGCTCATGGACGAGCCGGCCAGCGGCCCAAGACACGTCCCGACTGACCAGGCTCATTAGGGCGCCATTTGCAGAGACACCGAGAGGCCCCCATTGCTGGGGGCCTCTCACATTCAATTCTTGGTAGCGGGGGAGGGATTCGAACCCCCGGCCTTCGGGTTATGAGCCCGACGAGCTACCACTGCTCCACCCCGCGACGGGGCGGCGAAGCTGTCACCTTAGCGACTGAAAAGCGAAAGAAACTGCGGGCAAACAATGAAGGAGAGTCTTCAATGTAGGTCAAGCCCTCGACCATTAGTACGCCTCAGCTGAACACATTACTGTGCTTACACCTGGCGCCTATCAAACAGGTAGTCTTCCTGTGGTCTTACCCTCTTGCGAGGTGGGAGATCTCATCTTGAGGTCGGCTTCGCACTTAGATGCTTTCAGCGCTTATCCGATCCGGACATGGCTACCGGGCAATGCTCCTGGCGGAACAACCCGCACACCAGCGGTCCGTTCACCCCGGTCCTCTCGTACTAGGGGCAACGCCTCTCAAATCTCCTGCGCCCATGGCGGATAGAGACCGAACTGTCTCACGACGTTCTGAACCCAGCTCGCGTACCGCTTTAATGGGCGAACAGCCCAACCCTTGGGACCTACTCCAGCCCCAGGATGCGACGAGCCGACATCGAGGTGCCAAACCTTGCCGTCGCTGTGGACGCTTGGGCAAGATAAGCCTGTTATCCCCGGGGTAGCTTATATCCGTTAAGCCACGGCCCTTCCACTCGGTACCGTAGGATCACTTTGACCGGCTTTCGCCCCTGCTCGACTTGTAGGTCTCACAGTCAAGCCCCCTTATGCCAATGCACTCAGCGGGTGATTTCCATCCACCCTGAGGGGACCTTTGTGCGCCTCCGTTACATTTTAGGAGGCGACCGCCCCAGTCAAACTGCCCGTCAGACACTGTCCTCATGCTTGCTCACGAGTTAGAAAGCAGACCAAGGAAGGGTGGTATTTCAAGGTTGGCTCCACCGAGCCCGAGAGCCCGGCTTCAACGCCTCCCACCTATCCTACGCATCCCAGGCCCACTCCCAGTGCCAAACTGCAGTAAAGCTCCACGGGGTCTTTTTGTCCTGCCACGGGACAACCGCATCTTCACGGTCAATTCAATTTCGCCGGGTCCTTCGTTGAGACAGTGCCCAGATCGTTACGCCTTTCGTGCGGGTCGGAACTTACCCGACAAGGAATTTCGCTACCTTAGGACCGTTATAGTTACGGCCGCCGTTCACCGGGGCTTCAATTCAAGGCGTGAACCTCTCCTCTTAACCTTCCGGCACTGGGCAGGCGTCAGCCCCTATACGTCAGCTTTCGCTTTTGCAGAGACCTGTGATTTTGATAAACAGTCGCCTGGGCCTGCTCACTGCGGCCCCCTTCTGCTTGGCACGCGAGGTGCTACACAGCCGAGGGCGATCCTTCTCCCGAAGTTACGGATCTAATTTGCCGAGTTCCTTAACGAAGGTTCTCCCGATCCCCTTATGGTTCTCACCATCACCTACCAGTGTCGGTTTGCGGTACGGGCGCATTGGTAACTAGCAGCGACGCTTTTCTCGCCAGCGTGGGCTCAACTCCGTCGCTTTGACAATGTCTCCACTTCTCCCAGCCCCTCTGCTTAACCTGACTGGGGATTTACCTCCAATCAGACGCCTACAAGCCAGGAACGGACCATGTCCAATAGGCCCGCGGAATCTACCCTCCTGGGTCCCGCCTCTGCATCAAACGCTACCATCGCGGTGCTGGAATACTAACCAGCTGTCCATCGCCTACGCCTTTCGGCCTCGGCTTAGGCCCGACTAACCCTACGCGGATTAACCTTCCGTAGGAAACCTCAGGTATACGGGGGGTGCGGTTCTCACGCACCTTACGCTACTCATGCCGGCATTCTCACTTCGCTTCGCTCCAGGGTGCCTCACGGCTTCCCCTTCACAGCTGAAGCAAACGCTCCCCTACCGCCAGCCGCCTAAGCGGCTGACCCACAGCTTCGGTGCCATGCTTAGCCCCGTTGAATTGTCGGCGCAGAACCACTCGACCAGTGAGCTATTACGCACTCTTTAAAGGGTGGCTGCTTCTGAGCCAACCTCCTGGCTGTCTTTGCGATTCAACATCCTTTCACACTGAGCATGGACTTCGGGACCTTAGCTGGTGGTCTGGGCTGTTTCCCTTTCGACAATGAAGCTTAGCCCCCACTGTCTCACTGCCACGTTCTGTCCAACGGCATTCGCGGTTTGATTGGGTTTGGTAAGCGGTAAGCCCCCTAGCCCATTCAGAGCCCTACCTCCGATGGAGACCACGTGACGCTGCACCTAAATGCATTTCGGGGAGAACGAGCTATCTCCTGGTTCGCTTGGCATTTCACCGCTACCCACAGGTCATCCAATAACTTTGCAACGTTAGAAGGTTCGCGCCTCCATCCAGTTTTACCTGGACTTCACGCTGCCCATGGGTAGATCACCAGGTTTCGCGTCTACTCCACGCGACTCAATCGCCCTATTCGGACTCGCTTTCGCTACGGCTCCACAAGTCACCTTGCTTAACCTTGCCACGTAGAGTAACTCACCGGCTCATTCTTCAATAGGCACGCCGTCACCCGATAAATCGAGCTCCGACTGCACGTAGGCACGCGGTTTCAGGATCTCTTTCACTCCCCTCCCGGGGTACTTTTCACCTTTCCCTCACGGTACTGGTTCACTATCGGTCATCAGAGGTATTTAGCCTTGGGAAGTGGTCTCCCCAGATTCCCACGGGGTTTCACGTGTCCCGTGGTACTCAGGTACCTGGCGGAAGTCGCAGCAGTTTTCGTTTACGGGGCTCTCACCCTCTTTGGCCGGCCGTTCCAGGGCCGTTCTCCTAACCGTGCGATTGGTAACTCCACAATGCCAGGCCCTACAACCCCGCCGAGGCGAACCTCAACGGTTTGGGCTTCTCCCCGTTCGCTCGCCGCTACTAGGGGAATAATCTCTTTTCCTCGGGGTACTTAGATGTTTCAGTTCCCCCGGTGCCCTCTACCGGACCTATGTGTTCAGTCCGGAGTAGCCCGGTTTTACCGGGCTGGGTTACCCCATTCGGAGACCTCCGCTTAAGCTTGTTTGGCAGCTAGACGGAGCTTATCGCAGCCTTACCACGTCCTTCATCGGCCTCTGATACCAAGGCATCCACCGCGCGCCCTAAGTAGCTTGACCTACACTAAAGACTCGCAATCATGAATTGCCCTGTTTCGAGACATGTCGGTATCTCGAAACGATGCAGTTTCTTTTCGCTTTTCAGTTTTTAAGGTGCGTCCCAACAGTTGCCTGGTGGGTTTCCGGCTTCGCCGCCGGCCGCTGCCGATTGGGGCAGTGGCCGAGTGTGAAGCGGGGCCTGGCGGGTGGCCGCGATGGCAAAAGAAAACCGGCCTGCGCCGCAGACCGGTTTACGGCCCGTTGCGGGAGGTGCGGTCTACGCTTCGATGCCTGCTATCGCGGTAGTCCCCTGTTTCGTTCTATTCGCCACCTGGGCGGGCTGTTCCAGTTGGTGGAGCCGAGGAGATTCGAACTCCTGACCTCCGCCGTGCAAAGGCGGCGCTCTCCCAACTAAGCTACGGCCCCTCCCGGGTGAATCATTATGCCATGGCCGTCGATAGGGGCCAAGTTGCCGGCCGGGCGTTCGGTCCAGGTTGGTGGTGGGCCATTCTGGACTCGAACCAGAGACCTCAGTCTTATCAGGACTGCGCTCTAACCAGCTGAGCTAATGGCCCATCGGGCGGCCGGTGCACTTTAAGAGCTGGATAGCGGACGTTAGACGGCCGTTGGGGTGCCGATTGGTTTTGACGGGCCACGGATTGCTCCGGGTCCGACCGACCTGGGTAAGCGCCCACCGCGTCCCTTGCGCACCGCTGCGCGGGGGATTTGATGCGAAGGGCGATACTCCCTAGAAAGGAGGTGATCCAGCCGCAGCTTCCGCTACGGCTACCTTGTTACGACTTCGTCCCAATCGCTGGTCCCACCCTCGACGGCTGCCTCCTTGCGGTTAGCCCACCGGCTTCAGGTGTTACCAACTTTCATGACGTGACGGGCGGTGTGTACAAGGCCCGGGAACGTATTCACCGCAGTAATGCTGACCTGCGGTTACTAGCAACTCCGGCTTCATGCAGGCGGGTTTCAGCCTGCAATCCGAACTGGGGACAGCTTTGATGGGATTAGCTCCACCTCGCGGTTTCGCGACCCGTTGTACTGCCCATTGTAGCGTGTGTGTAGCCCCAGGCGTAAGGGCCACGCTGACCTGACATCGTCCCCTCCTTCCTCCGAGGTTTTCTCGGCAGTCTCGCCAGAAAAATACAACTGGCGACAGGGGTTGCGCTCGTTGCGGGACTTAACCCAACACCTCACGGCACGAGCTGACGACGGCCGTGCAACACCTGTGCATGCTCCCCGAAGGGTCCCTCAGCTTTCACATCAGTACCACATGCATGTCAAACCTGGGTGAGGTTCTTCGCGTATCATCGAATTAAACCACACGCTCCGCTGCTTGTGCGGGCCCCCGTCAATTCCTTTGAGTTTTAGCCTTGCGGCCGTAGTCCCCAGGCGGAGTACTTATCGCGTTAGCTTCGGCACAGAGGGGGTCGATACCCCCTACACCTAGTACTCATCGTTTACGGCGTGGACTACCCGGGTATCTAATCCGGTTTGCTCCCCACGCTTTCGCCCCTGAGCGTCAGTACATGGCCAGGATGCCGCCTTCGCCACTGGTGTTCCTCCCGATATCTACGCATTTCACCACTACACCGGGAATTCCACATCCCTCTCCATGACTCAAGCCTAACAGTTTTCGAGGCACCCTCCCAGTTGAGCCGGGAGATTTCACCTCGAACTTGTCAAGCCGCCTGCGGGCGCTTTACGCCCAATAAATCCGGACAACGCTCGACACCTACGTATTACCGCGGCTGCTGGCACGTAGTTAGCCGTGTCTTATTCGCGAGGTACCGTCAGAACTTCTTCCCTCGCAAAAGGGGTTTACGACCCGAGGGCCTTCGTCCCCCACGCGGAATTGCTGCGTCAGGCTTTCGCCCATTGCGCAAGATTCTTAGCTGCTGCCTCCCGTAGGAGTCGGGGCCGTATCTCAGTCCCCGTGTGGCTGACCATCCTCTCAGACCAGCTACCGATCGTCGCCTTGGTAGGCTATTACCCCACCAACAAGCTAATCGGCCGCGGGCCCCTCTCGTAGCGCCGGAGCTTTTACCGCCCGGAATCTCACCGGGGGTGTTATGCGGTATTAGCTCGCCTTTCGGCGAGTTATTCCCCACTACGAGGCAGGTTACCCACGTGTTACTCACCCGTCCGCCACTAGCCCGAAGGCTCGTGCGACTTGCATGCCTAATACATTCCGCCAGCGTTTGTCCTGAGCCAGGATCAAACTCTCCGAAAAAACATTACCAACCAGTTCGAAAACTGGCTTAGTTACCGTTTAACGGGTTCCCAAACGTTCTCTATTCGTCCGCTATCCAGTTGTTAAAGTGCGTCGGCCTCTTTCAAGGCCCGAACGAGAAGATTAGCGGGTTCCGGAAGGCGTGTCAACCGACCGGGGAGTCCTGCCAACGCCGCTCAGACTCGTGCGACGAGCGGACCCCCGCAGGGGCCCGGTCCTCATCCTGTTCCTTAGTAGAGTTGCACAGTTCCTGCGTCGCCGTCTACCTCGATCGTCTGGCCGTCGCGAATTCTCGCCGTTCCAACCTTCGTTCCGACTACGCCCGGGATCCCATATTCGCGGCAAACGACGGCGCAGTGGCTGAGTGGGCCGCCCGTGTCGGTGACCACTGCGGAGGCGATGCCGAAGAGCGGCGTCCATGGAGGCGACGTGGTGGGGGCGACGAGTATCTCGCCCACGCCGAGCCGGTCGGCGTCGTCGATGGTGTTGATGACGCGGGCGATTCCCCGGATCTTGCCCGAACTGCCGGGATTCCCACGGATCACGGTTTCGTCGCTCGCAGGGGGTGGAGCCCCAAACATGCGGCCGATGGCGCGGGTGATCGGGTTGTCGGGCGGTGGGCCGTAGTCGGTCCCGACCATGGGTGGTGGTGTGACGGCCGCCCAGCGCTGCATCTCGGCGCGCCGCGTTCGGGCGGTTTCGGTGCCGCTGGCCGTTCCCGCGGCCAGCTCCTTGAGTTCGGGCAGGCTGAACAGAAATACGTCGTCGACGGATGCGAGTTTTCCAACCTCGGCGAGGCGTTGGCCGACGGCGAGGCATACCTGGCGCACTTCGTGAAGCCCACGCTGGTCGATCCAGTGGTTGTGGTCTTCCTGCAGGAAGGAGCAGCTCTGGGCGGCGAAGAGCAGTGCTTCGAACTGGCCGGCCAGTTCCGGCGGTTGGCCGGCGAGCTTCTGCCGGGCTTCGGCGACGGCCGCTTCGCGCGCAGCAACCATCTCTTCGTGCTGGTGTTGCGGGTCCTCACCCCTTTCGAGGAAGGCCCTGATCGCCAGGAAGAGGGGTCGGGGGTTTTCGAGCCAGCTCGGGTCGGCCATCTCCTGGACCGTGTCGCTACGACGGCCCCAGCGGTCGAGCACGGGTGCCATCGCCTCGAGAAACTCTGGTCCGCCTGCGGTCACGGGCAGGGCAGCGCCGATCTCGTCGACGGGCGTGCTTTCGAAGAGCGCCTTGAGCGCCGGAGCCGCGGCAACCTGGCGGCTGAGCGCCCAAAACGCGCGGTCGGCTTCGAGGCTCTTGTTATCGAAGCCCTGGAGAAGCCGATACGCGGCGAGGTCGCCGGCGTCCGGGAAGATCTGGCCGTAGAGGCCACGAAACTCGCTGAAGCCGACGAAAGCCGGCACCAGCAGCTCGAAGTGGATCTGCCAGATCCTCTGGAAGACGGCCTGGCACTCGTCGAGGCGTTCCAGCAAGCGTGGCAGCGAGGCCGACCCGAGGTCGAACTTCGCCCAGTCGTCCCACGTGCGCTGCAGTTCGGGGAGCCATTCCTGCTCCCAGCGGGCGCGGAATTGCATCACGGCCGGCATGAGCTTCGCCTGGATGCGTGGCTCGTACTCCGCCATCGCTTCCGGGGGAACGGTGGGCGCAATAGCCATGTAGTAGTAATAGTTGAAGTGGCCGACGGTGAACGCCATTGGAACGTCGTAGGAGGCGAGCGCGCGGCTGGCCCCAACGCTGAAGCCGTTTTGGGCAAACCAGGCCGAGAGCGGCGTCATCGGGTTGGGCGAGTGCTGGCGATCCTGCTGGAACGGTAGCGTGGCCAGCTCGGGCGAGTCCCACGTAATCGGGAAGTCGGGTGAGACCGGGATCGGGGCGGGGCCGGGCATGGATGGAGCGGTCATCGGTGGGTTACCTCCGGAGACATTCGACCGCTCATACGTCGTTTCGACGCCAGCTGATCACAACGCGTTAACATACGCGGAATGAATGCGGCACTTTCGCGCGTCGAGAGCGGACCGTCAACACCCGAGGATGGCCCCGGGGTGTTGATTCTGTGCGCAATGGCGGCGGCGAGCTTCCTAGCGCCATTGAATTCGAGCATGCTCGCGGTTGCGCTGCCGGATATTCGAACGAGCTTCGGCGTGAGCGTTGGGGCCGCCACCTGGCTGGTCTCCGGCTACCTGGTCTCCGTGGCGGTGGCGCAGCCCGTGGGAGGGCGCCTGGGCGATGCGTTCGGGTGCCGGCAAGTGATACTCACGGGTCTGGGATTACTGTTCGCGTCGTCCGTAGCGGCGGCTGTGGCCGGGACATACCCGCTGCTGCTGGTGATGCGCGCGCTCCAGGGCGTGTCGGCGGCGATGGTGATGCCGACCGCGATCGCGTACCTGCGCAAGCGGACGCCGGGCGAGCGGCTCGGCTGGGCGCTGGGGATGAACGGAGCTGCGGTGTCGTTCGGCGCCGCGCTGGGCCCGGTGGCCGGGGCAGTTCTGCTCGTCACCGGATCATGGCGATGGCTGTTCATGATGAACGTTCCGCTGGCATTGCTCGCCTTCGTGCTCGTGTGGGCGGTCCCCGCCGACCACGGCCGCGGACGGCGTTCTATCCAGGTCGATGCGGTCTCGCTGCTGGCACTGGCGGGCGTCTTCCTGGGGATGGCCATCCTCGGGAGCTCGCGACGCATCGGGAGCGAGGCGCTCGTGGTGGCGTCGGTGGCGCTTCTCCCGGTTTCGGCGGGCGTCTATGCGGCGCGCTACAAGCTGCGTGGGTCGGGCGTCGTCGACCTGCGGCTGTTCACGCGTCGTAGCTACGCCGCGGCCGCCGCGACCGTGTCGCTCTCCAATCTTGTTATGTACACCACGCTGATTGCCATGCCGATCTACCTCGCCGACGCCCGGGGCGTGGGCGATGCTGTGATTGGCGTTCTGCTGTTCAGCATGAGCGTGGCTATCGTCGCCGTTTCGCCGGTAGCCGGGCGGTATTCGGACCGCGTGGGATCGAGGGCGATGATCGTCGCGGGATCCATCGCACTGGCGGCGAGCGCGGGCGGGTTGTGGGGAGTCCTCCACCATGCGCCGCTCCCGGTGCTCGCGATTCCGCTGGTGTTCATGGGAGCGGGACTGGGGCTCTCCCAGGCAGCACAGCAATCGGCGGCACTGAAGGCATGGCCGGGCGAGATGGCTGGCTCGGCGGCCGGGACGCTCTCGATGATGCGCTACGTGGGATCGGTTTCCGGGACGGCGCTCATTGCCGCTCTGCTGAGCGCGCATCCGGGCGAGAGCGAGTTCCGGCCGTTGTTCCTGGTCGTCACGGCGGTGGGCGCGGTGTGCATCGCGGCCAGCTTGCTCATGCCCGGTCCCCGCGAGGCCCAGCGCGCGGAGCGGGAAGCGCTGAAGGACCTTGAGACGGAGATGGCTACAGGCGGGTAGTGCGGGCGCCGACGACGGCGAGGTAGACGACGACGCTATCGACAATGCTTAGCGTGACGACGCCGGCGCGGACGCCGGCAACGGAGATGGCGACGCCAACCACGACCGGCCCAACGACACTGCCGAGGCCCTCCGCGAAGAACAGCCATCCGAGGACGGTCCCGGTGCGGTCGGCGGCCTGGGAAACGTCGAGCAGGCTTGCGTTGAGTAGCGGCTGCGCGCCGGCGAAAGCGAGCCCAAGCGGTATCGCGATGAGCGCGAAGAGCCAAATGTGGTGAACGGCGGACTCGAGGAGCACGCTGACGGCGCAGATGGCGTAGAGAAGGGCGACCTCGCGGAGACGGTTGCCATGGGTGGACTTCTTCCCGGCGATCACCATCGCCGAGGCAGCAACTACGCCGGCGGGGAGGAGAAGCACTCCGGCACGAAGGAGCGTGAGATCGAGTGTGCGCAGGACAAAGGGTCCGAACGCGGCGAGCGTGCCTGTGACCGCCGTGAAGTGGGCGAAGATGACCAGTCCTGCGATGAACTGGCGACGGCGATCGACGGCCACAGCGGGGTCAGGGCTGTCGGCGTCTGACAGGGTGCGTCCGACGGTGCGGCCGGGCGGATACAGCTGCCAGAGAACGAAGCTGGAGACCGCAGCCAGCACGATCCCGGCCACGAAGGCCGCCGCCCAGTAGGGCGTTTCCCCAACGACCGCGGCGATGGCGAAGCCGGCGCCGGTGGCCGCCGTCGAGGTGAGACCCACATAGGCCGTGGCCGACGCGCGAACGTCGGCATCGATTGCATCGCCAAGGGCGTGGAAAACGACGAGCCAGGCCATCGCGATGCCGGCGGAAAGGAGCGCCACGCCGAAGAGGAAGCCCCCGGCGGTCCCGGTCGCGAGGATGACCGCGAAGCCGAGCATTTCGACGGAGACGACGAAGGCAACGACAAGTCCAGCGCGGACGCGATCGAGCAACCAGCCGCCGATGGGCGCCGTCACCAGTTTCACGAACCCATAGATGCCGAGGGCATAGGCGGGATAGGCCGGCGGCGAATGGCGAGTATCGATGAGATAGCTGTTACTGAAGGCGATGACGACGAGCGCCGTCATGCAGTCGATCGTGAAAACGACGGCGAGCAGGTTCCGAAGGGGCGAGCGAACAAGATCCCCGGCGGTGCTAGATATGGCACTCACTGAGAGCGTTGCGTCGCGCCGAAGCGGGCGGCCGGACGGTATAGGCGACTGTGCCATCAGCACCCCTGAATTCCTGTTCAGCGTAACCGGCCTGCTGCAGCCGTTCGAGCATTCCGGTTTCGTTAGCGCGGAGCGCCGCCGGGTATTCGCCGCTGATAACGACGCGGTCGACGCCTTTCGTGGCGAGGAAGCAGAGGTAGGCGTCGGCGTTCGGCCACGAACGGCGCTGTTCGCTCTCGGTGAAAAACTCGTTGGAGAGCGTTGCGCCCGCCTTCATGAATTCGACCATGCCATCTTCGTGGTTGTTCTTGACGGCAACGCGATAGGAGGCCGTGGGGTCTATGGGATGCGCCGCGAGGTAGTCAGCGAAGCGCGGCTGGCTGCGTTCCCAGAGGCCGGATGGCGGGATGAACGCGAGCGCGCCGACCGTCGCGGCGGCGCCAGCGAGCGGCAGCCATCGTCGCGCGCCGTAGACGTAGGCGGTGAGCGGCGGAAGGGCGAGTGCGAGGAGCACGATAGAGAGCCGGCGGAGGTTGTCCGCGGTGCTGAGAGCGAGGCGGAGTTGGCTGACGTCGGCAAGTGCCGGCGTGCTGAGGAAGAGCCAGATGAAAGGCGACGCGAGTACGGCAGCGGCGGCCGACGTCAACAGCAGACGGACGGGGACAGCGCGCGTTCGAACCGCCTCCCAGACGAGGTACACGCCCAGTGCGCAGGAACCCATCATCGGGTGCGCCGCGACGGCGACGGCGAATAGCGCCACGGCCCGTAAGCGGTGTTCACGCTCGAACTGGGCGGCACCGAAGAAGAAGAACGCAAACGACCAGACGGTCGTCAGTTGGAACTGTGTGACGCCATTCCAGAGCAGCGGGTTGAGGAGAAAGATGCCCAGCAGGACGGGATTGCGCATCGCCGGGCGGAATCGGGTCATTGCGACGAGCATCAAGACGAAGCCCGCCACCATGGAGAACGTCACGATCCAGTCGCCGAAGACGGGGTAGAGGAGCGCGGATGGAAGCCACGGCATGATGCCGTACGGGAACATCACGGCGTCGCCGTTCTCGAGCTGGGCGACGTGCCACGGCCACTGGTGGTGGGTGAAGAGCGCCTCCGAGAGGTACCAGACGTGCGCGTAGGAGTGGGCGCTGTCGTCGCCGAGGTAGAAGGGGTGGAACAGCATGACGAGCAGCACGGCGGCCCACGCGACGATGACCGCCGCAGGGAAGATCAGCAGCCACCAGCCGCGCGCGGCCTTCGGTGCGTCCTTCCAGCATGCAAGGCGGTACCAGGCGAGAGGCATGCACACGGCATCAACGGCGGCGTCGTAGAGGCGCGTGCGCGTGCGGGCAACGGGAATGTTGATGGTGTAGGTGTTGTCCACCCGGTAGCCCAGACGGGTGAGGAGAACCGCGACCTCGACGGTTTCGCTGTACTTGTAGCCCTCGTAGTACTCCTGCGCTTCGAGGAGGGGACCGACGCGAAAGACGCGGTAGCCGCTCTCAATGTCCTCGAAGCGGTGTCCGCCGGATATGCGGCCGATCCAGGTCATGACGGCGTTGCCGAACTTCTTGTAGGGGCTGTGGTAGCCCATGTCGCGCTTGCCGATAACGCAGACTGAGTCGGTGGCGACGAGGTGGTCGATCATGCCGTCGAGGGCAGCGGGTTCGTGCTGGCCATCGGCGTCAATGGAGAAAGCGACATCGTGCGGCGAGATGTCGCCACGGGCGAGCATCGCACGTACCTCCTCCCAGCCGGCGCGGAGCGCGGCCGAGAGGCCCCGGTTCTGGGGGAAGTGGATGACTGTCGCTTTCGGCCGGTCGGCGGCCCAGCGGTCGGTGATTTCCGGCGTCGCGTCGCGGGAACCGTCATCGACGATGATGACACGGTCGATGCGGGGATAGAGGTCGTCGAGCACGGCCTCGATCGTGGCCGCCTCGTTGTATGCGGGCATGACAGCGATACGCGCCGGCCGGGAAACCCGGGCCGACGCGTCCGCATGTTCTGCCGGTGTTCGAGCTAGGCCGTTACGAGTTGTTCCGACCACTTGGCGAGGAACCAGTTGAGCGTGCGCTCGAAGCCGGAGTCGAACTCAGTAACGGGCTCCCAGCCGAGAACGTCTTTCGCGCGCTGGCGGGACACGACGCGACCCTTGTAGTCGCCACCGCGGGCCTCGGTGCGGACGATCCCGGCACTCGTGGGCACTGCGCGGTTGACCGCTTCTGCGAGCTCGATGATGGCAACCTCACGCGGCCCTTCGAGGTTGAAGATGCCGGTGGCCGACTCATCGAGGACGCGGACGTGGGCATCAGCCAGATCTTCGACGTAGATGAAATTCCGGTACTGGAGGCCGTCGCCGGCGACCGTCAGCGGTTCGCCGTTGACGGCTTTCTTGATGAAGATGGGCATGACGAGCTCTTCGCGCATGCGGGGACCGTAGGGAATGCCGTAGCGGAGAACCGTCGTGGGGAAGTTGTAGAGCTTGCCGTAGGAGACGGCGAGCATTTCGCTGCTGATCTTCTCCGCCATGTAGAGGTGGCTGACGCCTTCGGGCTTGAGTGGCGTCGATTCGTCGACCTCGGTGCCGTCGGAGGCCTCGTACACCCAGACGGTGGAAGCCAACACGAAATGCATGTTCCCGGCCATGCGGGCGGCTTCGAGGATCGTCGCCGTTCCCATGATGTTGAGGTCAACGGACTCAGCCGGCATGCGAGCGATGTCGTTCACGTTCGCCATCGCAGCGAGATGGAAGACGGCATCGCAGCCGTTGAGGGCGCCAATCACCTGGGACAGGCGTGTGATGTCGACCGGCTGCCACTGGACATCGCTGCGGTGAGGCTGCGTGCCGTCCAGGACGCGGACCGAATGTCCGGCCTCGACCAGCTTGTCGACGACGTGGCTTCCAATGAAGCCGGAACCACCGGTTACTGCGACGTTCATGCGGAAACTCCTGCGGGAATGAGTTGGGCCAAACTTTCGATGACGTAGCGGGCGTCGTCGGGCGTCATGCGGGCGCTGACAGGCGGGCAGATCTGGCGGGCGCACGCGAAATCGGCGCCGGGGTATTCGCCGCGCCGGAACTGCTCGAAGATGGGCTGAGCGTGGAGCGGGAGCTCGTAGACCTCGCCGCTGAGGCCGACCTCGAAGCGCTCGCGCATCTGCTGCTTGAGCTCCTTGCGGTCGACGCCATCTGGCAGGTAGGCCACGAACTTATAGAAGTTGCTCTGGTCGAGCTGCTGGGCGGCCGGCAACGAAAGGATGCCGAGGCGCTTTGCCGTTTCGGCATATGCCGACGCCACTTCGCGGCGATGGGCGATGAAGTCGTCCAGCCGCTTGAGCTGGACGAGGCCGATGGCGGCGTGCGGTTCGCTGAGGCGCCAGTTTGCGCCGAGGCGGGTATGGAAATTGCTCGTGAAGCCGGCCTTGCCCTGGTCGCGGTAGATACGGGCTTCCTCGGCGATGCGGTCGTCATCGGTCACGATCATGCCCCCCTCGCCAGAGGTCATGACCTTCGTCGGATAAAACGAGTAGGTCGAGGCGACGCCCCAGTCGGAGGCGTCTCGCCCGCCCAACGTCGCACCGTGGGCGTGGGCCGCATCGCACACCAGGAAGAGGTTGCGAGCCTTGAGCTCGGCCTGGAGGCGCGGCAGTTCCGGGCTGACGATGCCGCCGATGTGGACGATGACGACGCCCGCGGTCTTCGGTGTGAGCCGGGCGAGCACGTCGTCGACGCTGATCGCGAGGGTCTCGCGGTCGGTGTCGGCCAGTACGGGAGTGGCCCCAGCGTGCGCGACTGCGGCGGCGGTGGCGAAGAAGGTGTTGTCGGGGACGATAACTTCCTTGCCTTCGACGTCGAGCGCCCGGAGGACGATCTCGATCGCGCTTGTGCCGCTATTGACGGCTATGGCGTGCTTGCGACCGCAGCGCCCGGCGAAGGCTTCTTCGAAGGCCTGGCCGTACTTGCCGAGGGTCAGCTGACCGCTCCGCAGGCTCGATTCGATCATGGAGAGAGCTTCCTTGATGTCTTCGTCGCTGAAGACGATGGAAGCAGCAGGGACGCGCATTGACACCTCACGCTCGGGATTTTGGCGCGAGCTGCCAGCGGCGCTCGCGACGTCCGAAGTGTTTCAGAGGTGTTGCAACGGCGACCCAAGTGAACCTGAAGTTTGCGTGAAGCGGCTCAACCGATGAGCGGCAACTTAACCGTGGCGATCGTCCCGCCACCTGGCCGGGGTGCGAGTTTGAGCTCGCCGCCGTGCAGGCGGGCGATGCGATCGGCGATGGCGAGGCCGAGTCCCGAGCCTCCGGGGAACATCTTGCGGGCAGTGGAGCCGCGGTAGAACCGTTGCATCACGTGGGCCGCGTCTTCCTCAGACAGTCCGATGCCGCTGTCACGGACTTCGACTTCGAGGTTGTCCTCGGAGGTTCGCGTGGCGACGACTTCGACTGTTCCCGCCGCCGGCGTGTAGTGACAGGCATTTTCAATCAGCGCGCTGAAGAGATCCTGGAGCTGGTGGGGGTCGCCGGCGACTTCTAGCGGCGGCGAGGCCTCGGCCGTGAGTTCGAGGTTTGGAGCCGCCACGCGTGCCTCGCCGACGATGCGATGGAGCACGTCGGCCATCTCCACCACTTCCCACGTGGATCCGGGCGCTGCTTCGTGCTCGCGGGCGAGGAGGAGCAGGCCGTTGACGGTGCGGGACATGGTTCCTAGCGAGTTTCGTGCCTGGGCGACCACCTCCAGTCGCTCTTTGCCGTAGACGCCCTGTTCGAGCTGTTCGATGTCGCCCTGGAGCACCGCGAGCGGAGTCCGCAGGACGTGAGAGGAATCTGCGAAGAACGCCCGTTCGCGGTCGATCATCGCGCGTTGTTCTTCGACCAGGTTGGCGAACGCTTCCCTGAGCTGGCGGGCTTCGACGCTCCCTTCGCGCGAGCGTGGGACATCGAGCTCGAAGCCGCTGGCTGCGGTGGCTCCCACGTCGTCGGTGAGCTCTTTGAGAGGGCGGGCCTCACGCAGCGACAGCCAGACGATGCCCACCACGGCGACGCTCATACCCACGGCTCCGGCGACGACGATGAGGACCGCAAGACTCTGGATGGCGTCGTCGACCTCCGGAATGGGGCTCGCAACGACGATGTAGCCGGTGACAACGCCGTCCTGCACGACCGGGTAGCGGATCGTGCGGAGCTTCGTCTTTCCGGCGTTGATGGTGCGGAACTGGATAGCCTCGCTCAGCGGGCCGCGCAGTTGAGTGCCGGTCGTGTTGGAGAAGGCCGCGGTGGAGTTCTGCGAGCGCTCGATGAGATCGCCGTGAGCGTCAAATAGGGCGATGAACTGGGCAGCCGAGGAAAGGTCGTCGATCACCTGCTGTGAATCCGACGAAGGCAGCGCGAGTCGCTCATCGACCGACTGCGCGAGAGCGTCGAGGTTGTCGTCGATGGTCGTTTGGAACGTTCGCTGTGTGTAGTAGAGGGTGACTGCCCCTACCGCCGCAAAGGTGACAACGAAGAGGAGCACAAACGAGACGCTCAGGCGGGTGGCGAGCCGTTCGGGCGCACGCAGCTTCATCGGAGGACGAAGCCAATCCCCCGCACGGTCTGGATGAGGCGACGACCGCCATTTGCTTCAAGCTTCTGGCGCAGGTTCGTAGCGTGGGCGTCGAGCAGATTGTCGTCGACGGATTCGTTCGTCGGCCAGAGCAACGAAGTCAGGTTCTCGCGGGTGAAGACGCGGTTTGGCTTGCGCGCCATCACCTCCAGGAGCGTGAACTCCTTCGGCGTGAGCGGGACCGGCGTGCCGGCGCGGGTGACGAGGTGGGCGCCGACGTCGATCGCGAGGTCCTCGTAGCTGATGGTCGTTGGGAGGACGGGCCGACGCCGTAGGACGGCCTCAATGCGCGCGGCCAGCTCTTCCATCGCGAACGGCTTGACGACGTAGTCGTCAGCGCCCGCACGGAGACCCTCCACGCGGTCACTGACGCCATCGCGCGAGGTCAGCATGATGACCGGAACGTCGGCCGCCTCCTGCATCTGATAGCAGAGGTCGATGCCGTCGACGTCGGGCAGGAGCAGGTCGAGCACGACGAGATCGGGCAGGTCGCGGGAGAGCGACTTCATCGCCGACTCGCCATCGCCGCAGGCGACGACCTCGTAGCCGCGTCGCTGGAGGCCACGCTGGAGGATCGACAGGATTTCGGGATTGTCGTCGACGGCGAGAATGCGGACCGGTCGGCGGTCGGTGGCACTGGCCATGTGAAACGATTGTCGAGTGTGCAGTGGACAATGTCGATGATGGCGGTTAGTGGCACGTGCGATCGATGCGGTAGACGTCGAAGTCGGGCTCTGAGAGGACCCGTGAGACGCACGGCCCCGTGGCGAGCTCGTCCAGCAGAGCATGCTCGTTCGTGTGGTAGCGCGCGTCGTATGCGCGGTAGATGAGCACGTAGTCGACATCTCTACGGTCGAGGAAGTCGCGGTAGTCCGGGGCGGCCGGCCAACTGCGGCGGTCGATGCTCTCGGGGAAGAACTCGGAGTCTAGCCGAGCGCCATGCTGGAGAAGCTGGTACATCCCGACCTTGCCGTCCGCCACGCGCAGGACGCGGTATGTTGCCCCCTTGTCGAAGACGTTGGAATCGACGAACGCGAGCAGCGTGGTATCGGGGGAGCGCGTGAGTGCATGCCACGCGTAGCCGGTGTGGCGGATAGGGACGAGGACAACGTTCAGGGAGAGGACTGCGGCGAACGCGACGAACAGCGTTCTCCTGGGAAACAGCCGGAGGAGGAGGATGATTTCGAACGGCGCGTAGACCACGAATGCGCGCAGCGAGATCGTGCCGAAGAAGTTCCCCATGAGCGAGACGAACGTGCTGTCTTCGACGACGGGCGAGATGAACACCAGTGCGATGGCAGGGACGGCAAGAAGGACCGAGAGGCTATAGGCGACGAAGAGTCGTCGCCAGTTCGCTTCGAACGGGAGTCGGACGAGGACCGTAAGGCCCGCGAGCGGAAGCAGGACGGCAGGATGGCTGGCCTGCGCCAGCGCGGCGAACACAACCGCCCAGGCAACGCGTTCCCCACGCCACATCCCAACGGCGACGAACCAGAACGCCGTGGCCCAGAGGAAGGGGAGCTGCCCCAGCAGCACCGCCTCGACGAGCATGGGGTTCGCGAGGAAAAGGGCGAGGGCGAGGGGCTTGCGAATTTCGGGAAACGCCCAGAACGCGCCGGCGGTGACGCCAGCGGCGCCCACGACGAGCCAGAGCGTCACAATCCAATCGCCAAAGATCGGTCTCAGCAGCGCCGCCGAAAACCAGGGGACGAAAGCGTACGGGAAGGCGAGAGCGTCGCCGTGGCCAATCTCGGGGAAATGAAACGGAATGCCGCCCCCGTCCCAGAAGACGTGTGCGACGTACCAGACGTGGGCGTAGTTGCTGATCGAGTCGTTGGTGACGAAGAGGCTGTGGGACAGAACAGCCGCGCAACCGACGGTCCAGGCGACGAGCACGAGTCCGAGCACTGTCCACTCGGGCCAGTCTTTACGGGCCGGCTTGATCCTGAGCACCATCAGCGGACACTCTGCCAGCATGAGAGGCCTCGCGGAAATGCCCGGGGACGCGGGGACGTGGCGTGGCGGAGTGCTTCCGTTGGTTCGTGAGAGCGTCGGCGGGGCGGCCGCGGGGGGGCTCCTGCTCCCGCTCGTGCTCGCGGGGGCACCCGTTCATGCCAGCGTGTTGATCACGGTATTGGCCCTGGCGCTCGCGTGCGCGGCAGCGCTGTTGACGTGGCGGTATGCCGGGAGGAGCCCGGCAACGCTGGTGGTGGCTACGGCCGGTGTTGTGGCGGCTGCGTTCCTGATGCATTCCGCGTCGTATCCGGGCTCCGGCTTCGTTGTTGCCGCGTTGCTCGGGCTTTCGACAGGGCCACTGGTGCCACGCAGGTTCGATCGAGCCCCGTACACGGCCGCGGGTGCGGGTTTCGGTGCTGCGATCGTCGTGGTGCTCTGGGCCGGGGCTGGTGCCGGAGGGGCGTGTCTTGGGGTCGCCGTTCTTGCCATCGTGGCGGGCGGCTGGGGGCTCCTGAACCCAGGGCCTGGTAAGCGGCGGAGACTCCTATCCGAGTCGGTTGCCGCGGGGGTCGCCGCGTACGGGCTCTTCGCTGTGTTCTGGGTCGGGTCGACGGCGCCGACGGTGACGTGGTTCGGTTCGCTGACCAGCCACGGTCCGCGGAGCGGGAACGAAGTCGCGATCACGTTCGACGATGGCCCGAACCCACCGTTCACGCTGGAGATCGCGGGCATCCTCGAGGCGCATGGAGCACGGGGCACGTTTTTCGAGGTCGGGAAGGCGGTGGTGCAGCAGCCCGACGTCACCCGGGCGCTCATCGACCGAGGTCACATGGTCGGCAACCACTCGTACTACCACGGAGCAGTCAGCTATCTCGATCCGAGCTATCCGGAGCTCGAACAGACCCAGAAGGCGTTCAAGGAAGCGGTCGGGGTGTGCCCTTCGGTGTTCCGGCCCCCGCATGGAACCCATACACCATTCATGTCGCACATCGTCGACGACCACGGAATGACGCTGGTCACGTGGGACGATTCGGCGATGGACTGGGTGGAGACGGATCCAAACGTGGTGGCGGCGGGCATCCTCTCAAAGGTGCAACCTGGATCGATCATCCTTCTGCACGACGGCAGCGACGGGAACATTGGGGCGGATCGCTCGGTGATCCTGCAGGCGCTGCCGAAGATCCTGGACGGGCTGAAGGCGAAGGGACTGACACCTGTGACGCTCGATAGGCTGCTCGGGATACCGAAACAGTTGTCCGACTGCTGAGCGGGGCGCTCAGGGCTCCGTCTCGAAGCCGGACTGCGCCAGCCACTTCGCCTTCTGTTCGGCGCGAACCTCGTCGCTGGCCGGACGATAGCGGGCGAGGAATTCCGTGGCGAACTCCCGAACCGTGCCGGCCCCGATGGTCTGGCGGAGTCGCTCCGTGAGACGCACGAGGTAGCGAATGTTGTGAATGCTGGCCAGGCGGTAGCCGAGCAACTCTTCGTTGCGGAAGAGGTGGTGGACATAGGCCATGCTGAATCGACGGCACATGAGGCAGTCGCACGCCGGGTCAATGGGTCCGGGATCCTCCCGGTAGCGAGCGTTGCGAATGTTGGCGCGGCCGTCGTCGGTGAAGAGCGAGCCGTTGCGGCCGAGGCGCGTCGGCAGGACGCAGTCGAACATGTCGACGCCGCGGAGAACGGCGTTGACCAGGTCCTCGGGGCTGCCCACGCCCATGAGGTAGCGCGGCGCGTCGACCGGGAGTTCGGCGGCGACCACCTCGGTCATCTGCCACATTTCGTCCTTGCCTTCGCCAACCGATAGGCCGCCGATCGAGTATCCGGGCGCATGGAGCGCGGCAAGCTCGCGGGCGTGCCACTGCCGGAGGTCGGGGTGAATGCCGCCCTGGACGATGGCAAAGGTGGTGAGCGGGCCGGCTGCCTCGCGAGAGCGTTCGTACCAGCGAAGCGTGCGCTGCGCCGCATCTTCGGCAGCGTCGTGGTCGGACTGGCCGGGCAGAACGTGGTCGAGGGGCATCGCGATGTCGACGCCGAGGGCCCGCTGGACCTCCATGGCGAGCTCGGGAGTGTAGAAGTGCTCCGAGCCATCGATGTGCGAACGGAAGCGAACGCCCGCTTCGTCGACCTTTCCGAGGCGGGCGAGGCTGAAGACCTGGAAGCCGCCGCTGTCGGACAGGACCGGCAGATGCCAGTCCATGAAGCGTTGGACACCCCCCAACCGCTGGATGAGGTCGTGACCGGGACGCAGGTAGAGGTGGTACGCGTTGACGAGCTGGATCTCGGCCCCAGTCGCGGCGACTTCCTCGGGAAGCAGCGCTTTCACTGTGGCGAGAGTGCCGACCGGCATGAAGGCCGGGGTGTGGATATCGCCGCGCGCCGTGGAAACGACCCCCGTGCGCGGCGCCACGGGATTCAGGTCTTGAGACGTCAGGTGGAAGGCGAACACTACCGCAGCACGGTCTCGACGGCGGTCCGCACGAGCGGGGCGGGGACACCGCTCCGGGTGACCGCGTGGCCGATGCCGTCGAGCAAAACCCAAGTGATGTCGCCGTCGCGCACTTTCTTGTCGAGCAGCGTGGCGTCGAGGACGGCATCGACGTTCACATGTGGGAGCGATTCCGGGAGCCCGGCCGCGCGGATCAACCGCTGCTGGCGTTCGAAGTCATCGGCAGAGAGCAGCCCGAGTTCGCCGGCGATGATGCCTGCCACGCGCATGCCAAGGGCGACCGCCTCGCCGTGCAGGACGTCGTGGAATCCGGTGACGGCTTCGATGGCGTGACCGACGGTGTGGCCGTAGTTCAGGAGCGTGCGTCGACCGGCTTCGCGCTCGTCCTCCGAGACGATTTCGGCCTTGATGGCGACGCTGCGTGCGATGAGGCGTGCGGACATCATGGCAGCCGGCTCGCCGGCAACTGCTTCGAGCTCGCGCGTGAGGTCCTCGTCGAGGATGAAACCGTGCTTGATGACTTCGGCCCAGCCGTTCCTGAGGTGCCGTTCCGGGAGCGACGTGAGCAGGCGCGGATCGATGACGACGGCCTTCGGTTGGGCGAACGCACCGATGAGGTTCTTGCCGCGCGAATGGTCGACGCCGGTCTTCCCGCCGATGGCGGCGTCGACCATTCCGAGCAGGGATGTCGGGACGTGGACGAACGGGATCCCACGGAGACAGGTCGCGGCCGCAAATCCGGCAAGGTCCGTGACGACGCCGCCGCCAAGGCAGACCACGAAGTCGCCTCGCTCGACCCGGGATGCGATAAGCCAATCGTAGAGAGCGGCGACGGTGGCGAGCGTCTTGTGCCCCTCGCCGGCGGGGATCTGGGTGGTGTCGGCGACGTAGCCAGCGGCCCGCAGTGCCTTGAGGGCGCGGTCGGAAAACAGCGGCCCGACGGCGTCATCGGTGACGACGAATGCGCGTCCGGAGAGGCCCGCGAAGCGGCAGGCCTCGCCGAGGTGCTCAAGCGCTCCGTCCTGGACGATGACCGGGTAGTGCTCCGTTACCGTGCGGACTGTGGCTGCGACGGACAGCGATGGGGCGCCGTTGGGACTTCCATGGTTCCGTCCTTCGCCCTCGCGGTCGCCGCCCCGGGGCGCCGCGCGCCATTCTTCGAAGAGGTGGAAGATCTCGGCAGCCGCCTGCTCGGGGGACAGCCCGCTGACGTCGATGGCAGCGTCGGCGTTCCGGTAGATGTCGCCGCGAGCATCGAGGAGAGAGCGGAGCTTACCCTCGAGGTCGCCCTCCAGCAGCGGCCGCGTCGGGGTGGCCGGGTCGGCCCGGAGGCGCTCGGCGGCCTCCTCCGGCGAGATCGAGAGCCAGACGGAGAACCCGTGGTCGATGATGGCACGGCTTGCGTCGTGGGTGGGCGCGCCGCCACCGGTGGCAACGACGATGGGCTGGCGCTCGCAGAGCGCGGCGAGCGCCGCGGCTTCGCGGTCACGGAAGCTCGCTTCGCCTTCATCTCGGAAGAGTTCGGGAATCGAACGGCCCGCTTCGGCCTCCACTTCGGCGTCGCTATCGGCGAATGCCCAGACGAGCTTCTCCGCCAGCAGCTTGCCCACGGTCGATTTCCCGGCGCCGGAGAGGCCAACGAGGAAGATGAGCTTTGCACTCATGCGAGCGGGTTCACTCCAGCCGGATGCATCCTAGTCGCGCCGGGCGCGGGGGCTCATGGACGCCATGTAGTGTTCGTAGTTGGCACGCGTCTCCGGCAGCGAGTCGCCCCCGAACTTCTCCAGCCAGGCGTCGGCAAGGACGATGGCCACCATTGCTTCGGCGACAACGCCGGCGGCAGGGACAACACAGACGTCGCTGCGCTCGTAGTGAGCGAGGACCTCCTCGCCGGTATCAAGATCGACCGACGGCAGGGGGTGGGCGAGGGTCGGGATAGGCTTGACGGCCGCTCTCACGACGATCTCTTCGCCCGTGCTGATGCCGCCTTCGATGCCGCCGTGGTTGTTGGTGGCGTGCGTCCACGGGTGACCGGCCCATTTTTCAGCGGGGAGGATCACGTCGTGGACCTGCGAGCCGCGCATGTTGGTTCCATCGAAGCCGACGCCGAAGCCGACCGCCTTGAAGGCGTTGATGCTGCAAATCGCCTGGGCGATGCGGCCGTCGAGCTTGCGATCCCAGTGAACATGGCTGCCGAGGCCGAGTGGGATGCCCGCAACGCGGACCTCGACTTCGCCCCCAACCGTATCTCCGTCGGGCTTGGCGGCGTTGATGGCGTCGACCATCGCCTGGCCAGCAGACGCGTCGGCGGAGCGCACGGGGTCCGCTTCGACTGCGTCCCAGTCGATAGATTCGGGCACGTCGGCGCGGACGCCGCCGATGGCGAGCGTGTGGCTCCGGAACGTCACGCCGAACTCGGCCAGCAGACGCTTAGCAACGGCGCCAACGGCGACACGGGCAGCGGTTTCACGGGCGCTGGCCCGTTCGAGGACGTTGCGGACGTCGTCGAAGCCGTACTTGATAGCGCCCGGGAGGTCGGCGTGGCCGGGTCTCATGCGGGTGACACGTTCGATGTCGACTTCGGTGTCGACCGGTTCGACCGACATCTTGACGGTCCAGTTGACCCAGTCGCGGTTCTCGATCCAGAGCGCGACAGGGGAGCCGAGGGTGAGTCCGTGCCGGACGCCGCCCATGATCTCGGCGTGGTCCTTCTCGATCTTCATACGACCGCCACGGCCGTAGCCGCCCTGGCGGCGCGCGAGATCGGGTGCGATGTCGTCTTCAGAGAGCGCAAGGCCGGCGGGAAGGCCTTCGATAATCATCGTCAGGCCCTTGCCGTGGCTTTCGCCGGCGGTGAGCATGCGGAACTGACCCATCAGCCCGCACCCCGCTGCTGGTTCTGTTCGGCGGCGAAATCGGCGGCGGCCTCGTCGACAGGGCGGGGCCGCGAGCCCTCTACCGGTGGCAGAGCGATTGCCTGCGGCTGCCCCGACGGTGCACGTTCGAACGTGGTCTCGAAGCGGCCGAGGATCTCCTCAGGAGTGAGCGCTTCCCATGTGAGCGAGTCGGCAACGGCGCGGTCGGCAGTGGTCGAAAGGATGGGTTGCTGCACGGGTGCGCCGTTCGTCCCTGTGAAGGTGGAGTACATGTCGACCCGGACCGTGCCGAGGCGAAGGTTGGGGACATCGTACATCATCATGTCGACGACTCTCGCGGCGGTGGCGATAGCAGCGTCGAGTGCGGACGCGACCTGAACGCGTGCGCCGTCCTCGCTCCTGAACTCGGGCTCGGCCGAGGCGGAGAGGGTAGCCGAATCCGGTCCTACGGCGACGAGTTGGACGCCCTGTACGCCGGCCCAGACGTTGGCCGGTGTGCCCTTCGGCGGCCGTGCCCTGCGCCACGAGCCGAGCGCCTCTTCGATGAGCGCGCCGACGATGTCGACGTCACCCGATTCGACGCGGCGGCGCCAGGCGCGATGCTGGAACATCTCGGTCGAGACGGCCCAGCCGACGAAAAGGAAGATGGCGAGCACCACGATGCTCCCGAGTACGATCACGGGAGCTTTCCATGGCGAGCGGAGAGCTCTTTGCGAGCGGCCTCGAACATGACGTCAACCGGTGCGCGCACGCCGGTCCAGAGTTCGAATGCCAGGGCTCCCTGGTAGATAAGCATCGGAAGGCCCCCGAGCGTGGGCAGACCGCGGTCGCGAGCGGCGCGCAGGAAGGGGGTGTCCTCCGGGGCATAGACAATGTCGACCACGAGCGCGCCCTCGCGTGCGCCGTCGAGCGGCAAAGGAACGTCAGCGGGGGCCGGGCCACCGGACATCCCGACCGATGTGCAATTCACGACACAATCGTACTCCCCGATGGAAGCATCGAGACCGACGACTGTCACGGGCGCCGTGGCCGCGAGCTGGTCGCGCAGCCGTTCAGCGCGAGCCAGGGAGCGATTGGCGATGGTGAGCGAGCGCACGCGCGATTCAAGCAGTGCGAACGCGATGCCGCGTGCGGCGCCCCCGGCGCCAACGAGCAGGAAGGATTTGGATTCCGGCTCGAAGGTGGCCTCGTTGCGAAGGGCCGCGACGAAACCGGGGCCATCGGTGTTGAATCCGAAGAGCCTCCCTCCACGGTTCACGACCGTGTTGACCGCGCCCACCGCGGCACTCTGGCCGCCGAGTTCGTCGAGGAGCGGGATGACGGACTCCTTGTAGGGAATGGTCACGTTGGCGCCGAGGAACGCTTCTCCCGCGAGTGAGACGACGCGGCCGGCAAGGGCTTCAGGCGATGTATCCCAGAGCTCGTAGGCAACGTCGATCCCGCACGCTTTGAAAGCGGCGGACTGGAACGAGGGGGAGAGAGAGTGCGCGACGGGGTGGCCGATGATGCCTGCGAGCCGCGTCATGGGGAGCCGTACTCGGCGGTGTTGCGGTCCTGCTCGTCTTGCGTCTCGGAGAAGACATGGGAGCCGTCGCCCAGCTTGGCGTTGGCGACGAAGTAGTAGTACTTCGTGTCGGTGGGTTCCGCAACAGCCTGGATCGATGCCAGGCCGGGGTTCGTGATGGGACCCGGCGGCAGCCCGGCCACCGCGCGGGTGTTATAGGGCGAGGGGTTCTGGACGTCCTCCAGTGTCAGATCCGTTTTCCAGTAGCCGTAGGCGGCGACGCTCGCCGGGTCGAGAGCGACGGCGAACTGGGTGGTGGAATCAGCGCCGATGAGGTCGCCGGCGGCGAGCCGGTTGTAGAAGACGCCCGCAATCAGCGGACGCTCAGATGCGAGGGCTGCTTCGCGCTCGACGATGGACGCCAGCGTCACGGCCTGATACGGCGTCAGGCCGTGGGACTGTGCTTCGGCACGGAGCGCCGGAGTGAAGCGAAGCAGGAACGTCTTGAGCATGAGCTGGACGAGGTCTCGGGGTGTGCTCGTGGCCGGGAGGATGTACGTGTCCGGGAAGAGGAAGCCCTGCAGGCGTGGCTCGGGGACCGTGCCCGCCGGGGGCAGCATTGCAGCGATCTCCGGCGGAATGACGGCACTCTCGACAGCAGTCATGAACGCCTCGCGGGAGCCGAAGCCTGCTTTTTCGGCAAGAACGGCCATCTCCTCGACGCGAATGCCCTCAGGGAACGTCACCTTGCGGACGGCGACGGCGTCCTTGACCGTGATCTGGTCGACGACGCTCGCCGTCGACGACCCCGTCTTGAGCGTGTAGTCACCGGCGCTCAGCCGGTCCTGGACGCCCATGAGGCTCACGAGCATCTGAAATTCCGTGGAGGAGCGGATGACGCCGAGGCGCTGGAGGTCTTTTCCCACATCCCCGGCCGAGCGGCCGGAGGGCAGGCTGTAGCTCACGGTCGTACCTGGAGAAGCGGTCTGCCGCGGCGAAAGGACCTCGCCACCAAGCACGTCGGAAGGAGTACGGGCGATGGCATAGCTCGCGGCGAGTGTGGCGAGGACGGCCACAAGGATGCCGACGACCGCGAGCCGGGACAACCCGAGAGACGTCATCTGCGCTCCGCATTCGAACGGCGGGCATCGAGCACGGACTGAAGGACGACGCTGGCTGCGGCGGAGTCGAGGTCGCCGGAGCGCTGGCGATGGCTCCCGGTTACCGAGCGCGCGGCCTGGACCGACGAGAGGCGTTCGTCCCAGCGGGAGACCGGGATAGTGACACGGGCTCGCAGCGACTCGGCGAAGCGGTCCGCACGCCGCGTCTGCTCGGACTCGCCCCCGGACATCGAAAGGGGGCGGCCGACGATCACTTCGTCGATGTGGTCGTCCGAGATGATGCGCGCCACGGCCGCGACGGTGGCGTCCGTCCCGCGCACTTTGATGGCGGGGCGGGGGTGAGCGTAGAGGCCGAGTTCATCGCCGATTGAGACGCCAATACGGCGCTCACCGGGGTCAAGGGCGAGCAGTCGCGGCGGCCGCCGTGGGCTGTCCGGTACTTGCTTGGGCTGCGTCATCGGAGGTGGCGCCTTTAGTCGAGTCGTCGGCGGGCTTGTTCTTCAAATCGACGCCGATCCGGAAGCTGAACCGCGGGAGCCACGGAGCCCAGCCCGGAGACAAACTCACGTTTGCGTCTTGGATACCATACATGGTGTTGAGGGTCGACCGGGCGTCGTCGGGCGACTTGCCCTTGACTGCGTCCTTGAGCTTGTCGGCAGAGATGTCCCGCACGAATTGCCCCCGAATGTTGACTTCGGTACGGATTGTGCCGGTCGAAGCATCGACCTGGCGTGCGCCGGTTTCGGTGGCGGTGATAGTGCCCTGCAGGAGCTGGCCAGACCCCTGGTCGGCGGAGAGCAGGTGGCTAGCGACCTTGTCGAGGGTATCCTCGAGCACGGCGTAGGCCGTCACGGTCACGTCGACGTTCATCAGGATGATGTCGGCCGGAGTGCCTGCGGAGGGCGCCGGGTCGGGGAAGTCGACCTTCGTCTCGGCGGTGGTGAGGAACACTGCATCGTGCGGACGGGAACTCGCCAGGATGTCCTTGACGGTGTCCGACTTCTGCAGCTGGTTGGCGAGGTCGCGGATGGCGACGAGGTCGCCGGCGGCGATGGCGGGGCGGTCTTCGTTCTGGCCCCCGGCCGAAGCGGCCGGATTCGCCACCGCGAGCGCCTTGTACTTCGGATCGGCCCATGCGCTGATGAGGTTCGGGCCGAGGTTGCCCGCGCCCCCGAGACGAAGGGCAGTGGCGGGCACGGACACGCTTCCACCCGCGGGCACCGTGACGCCGTTGTCGAGCGCGAACTGGACGGGGTCGGCGGCGGTGCCGCCGATCACGACCGCGCTTGCTGGCACGTCCATGTCGCTGGCCGTCGGGTTTGTGATCCGCAGCGTGGCTTTGGCGGGGACGGTGCCGACAGATACCGTTCCGGTTGTCTTTTGCGCGAGCGTCATGCGTTGTTGCGCGCTGACCTTGGTGGACGGAACGGTCAGCGAATCGAAGTCGATTGCGGCGGCGTCCGGCGAGGCGGTGAGCGTGACGGTGCGAGAGACGGTTTCGCTTGCGGGATAGACAGTGAGCGTGGCGGACGGGGCGACCGTGGCGGCGGCGACCAGGAAGAACAGTGCGACGGCGAGGAGCACGGCGACCTGGACGTAGCGCCCGAGGACGGGCAGACGCCACGTGCTGTGGCCGACGCGCATGACGCGCCGCCCTCCGGAGTCCCAACGGACGTGCTCGGGCTTGCGGGCTACGGGGATGCCAACCTGGCGGGCCCGCGCGGCGAGCGCGGCATTCCCGGTAGCGACAGCGATGACTTTGCCGCTGTCCTCCACGTGGCGTTGAAGGCGGCGCATGCCGAGTTCGGTGCTGAGCTGACGGTTGCCGCGGGGGACGTGAAGCACGACGGCGAACGTCGGGGCCGTGTCTACGCGGCCGCAAATGCCTGCGATGTCTTCCCGGCGATCGATGAGGACGACACTCGCCAGGCTGGCGTCGTCGCCGGCTTCGGCGTCGCCATCTTGATCGTCGACCGCTCCGGGTGGTTCGACCGTCACCGGCTCACCTCCGCTGCGATGAATGTCAGCTTACTGCTTTCGGGCCTCCAGAGCGGCGGCGCCGATGCGAGCCGCGGCGTCCATGGCTGCGCCGAGCTGGGAAGCATCCGTCGCGGCGCCCTCGCCAATGTCCGGCCGGCCGCCACCCTTGCCGCCGGCTGCCCTAGCGACTTCGCCCAACAACGCTGTCCTGCATGCACGCCCTGTGCGACGAGGTCGGGCGTGGCTGCGGCGAGAAGCGCCGATCGGCCATCGATCTGAGCGGCGAGGACGACGAGGGAGGAGGGCACCTTCGCGCGGACGCGGTCGGCGACATCCTTGAGGGCGTCTCGTGTGGAGACGGCGACGTGCGCGACGACGAGGTGGGCGCCGGCGACGGATGTCGCGGACTCCACGAGGCCCTCAGCGACGGCAGAGCCCTGGAGCCGCTGGAGCTGTTCGTTCTGCTTGCGAAGGCGGTCGAGTTCCGCCTGGAGCCCGTCGAGCCGCTCTTCGATGTCGGCGGGCGTAGTGGAAAGGCGCTCAGCCAGGCGGTAGAGGCGCTCTTGCTGATCGAGCAGGTACTGCTCGGCAGCACGGCCGGTGACCGCTTCGATGCGCCGCGTGCCGGCAGCCACCGCGCTTTCGCGCAGGATGTGGACGAAGCCAATCTCGCCGGTGTGATGTACGTGTGTGCCCCCACAGAGCTCGGCGCTGAAAGGCGCGCCATCGTCGCGGATTTCGACGACGCGCACTTCGTTGCCGTACTTGTCGCCGAAGAAGGCGAGTGCGCCGGCAGCCACGGCCTCGCGATAGCCCGTCGTTCGCCATGAGACTTCCAGGTCGTGGCGGACCTTTTCGTTCGCCAGTTGTTCGGCCTCGATGAGGGCCGAGCGAGGGGTCTGCTCAAGATGTGTGAAGTCGAAGCGGAGACGGTCCGGGCTGACGAGCGAGCCTTGCTGGCGGACATGGGTGCCAAGCACCGAGCGCAGCGCAGCATGGAGCAGGTGCGTGCCGGTGTGGTTCCGGGCAGCACCTGCGCGCCACTGCATGTCGACTGTCGCCTGTGCGGACTCATGTATCCGAATTGCGCCTTCGCTAACGTGGCCACGGTGCACGATGGCGCCGCCGGCCGCCTGAGTGTCTTCCACCGTAAAGACGCCGGAAGGAGTGCGAATGTTCCCCCGGTCGCCCATCTGCCCGCCGCCTTCCGGGTAGAAGGGGGTTGCGTCGAGGATGATCTCGCAGGCGTTGCCCTCGGAGGAGATATCCACCAGCGAGTTGGATTGCAGGATCGCGACAATGCGTGCGTCTGACTCAGTGTGGCCGTAGCCGACGAAGGCGCTGTGCTCGGCTCCGAGGGACTGGAGTGCCGGGGAAACCTCCCCCTTGAGGAACGTTCCCTGCTTGCGCGACATCGCGCGCTGGGCCGCGAGGGCCGCTTCGAAGCCGGCGTCGTCGAGCGTGAAGCCTGCGCGCGAGGCGATCTCGCGGGTCAGCTCGAGGGGCATCCCAAAAGTGTCGTAGAGGAGGAATGCCTCGTCGCCGGGCAGCTGATGGGCGCCGGAATCTTCGAGCCGGGCGAGGAGCGTCTCGAGGCGATGTGAGCCAGCGGCAAGCGTTCGGACGAAGCGCTCTTCTTCGATGCTGAGGGCGCGCTTGATGAAGTCGGACTGCTCGACGAGATGGGGATAGCCCACCTGCAGCTTGGAGACCGCCGCGTCCGCGAGCCGAGCCGTGAAGAGCTCGGAGACGCCGGAGCGGCGGGCGAGGTACACCGCGCGCCGGACCACGCGCCGAAGCACGTACCCGCGCCCTTCGTTGCTCGGAACGACGCCGTCACCGACCAGGAGTGTGGCGGCGCGGCAGTGCTCGGACATGGCGCGTATCACGTATTGCTGGTCCGCCGACGCCGTCTCGTAGGAGACGCCCATGACCGACGCTGCCGCCTCGAGGATCGGGCGGAAGATGTCGGTCTCGAAGACGGAGCGCACGCCCTGGAGAACGCAGGCAACCCGTTCCAGACCGCTGCCCGTGTCGATGTTGCGGGCCGGGAGGTCGGTGCGGGAACCGTCCGGGTGCTGGTAGAGCTGCATGAACACGAGGTTCCAGATTTCGACGAAGCGCTCATCGTCGTAGCCGACGCCGCCTACAGGTTCGCCATCGGCGTCCAGACGGAGCTGGGCGTGCTCGTCGCCCAGTTCCGGGTGGAAGTCGAAGTAAATCTCGCTGTCGGGCCCGCACGGACCGCTGGCACCCGGGGTCTCGTGAGGGAAGCTAAACCAGTAGTTCAGTTCCTCGTCGCGGCGGTGGATGTGGTTGTCGGGCAGGCCGACTTCGCGCCAGTACGTGTACGTCTCATCGTCGGTCAGGAAAATGGTGGCGTGGAGACGTTCGGCCGGTATTTCGTAAACGCGGGTGAGGAGCTCCCAGGCGAACTGAACAGCCTCGCGCTTGAAGTAGTCACCGAAGCTGAAATTGCCGAGCATTTCGAAGGCGGTGCAGTGCGTGTAGTCCCCAACGGCCTCGATGTCGGTGGTACGGAAGCAGCGCTGGACGCTCGTCACACGCGGTGCAGCGGGAGGCTGTTCGCCCATGAACTGGGGTTTGAACTGCTGCATGCCCGCGCTGGTGAAGAGCGAGGTTGGGTCGCCGATGGGCACGAGCGGCCACGGAGGGAGCAGGAGGTGGCCGCGTTCCTGGAAGAACGAGAGGAAGGCGGCGCGAATTTCGTCGGAGGTGCGCGGCGGATTTGTCATGTGTTGGCGTTGATGCTACGAAGGCGTGTAGATGAGTGTCGAGGATTGGCGCGCGGATGCTCGAATTGCTTGACAGCGTTTTCAGGCGCTCCCTAGCATGAATTGCGGATGCACGTGGCATCCATTATGCGCAAAGACGCCGAACCTCCCAGACGTTACCCCGCAACGCCGCCGGTGGCGCGATGAGTGATCGCAGCCTCGGAGTGATCGTCCTTGCGGCGGGCGAAGGCACCCGGATGAAGTCGGCACTCCCCAAGGTGCTCCACCCGGTGGCCGGCAAAGCCATGGCAGCGCATGTGTTGGACGCGGCGCGGTCGCTGTCCCCGTCCCGAATCGCTGTCGTGGTTGGGCACGGGTCAGGACAGGTCCGGCAAGCGCTCGGGGCGGATGACATAGATTTTGTGGAGCAAACGGAGCTACTCGGAACAGCTGACGCCGTCCGGCGTTGCGAGGGGACGCTGGCCGGATGCTCGTCGGTGATGGTGCTCAACGGCGATACCCCGCTCGTCACCCCCTGGCTGCTGGCGGAACTCCTGACGAGAAGCGAGACCGCGGGTCGTGCCGCCTTCGCGACGGCGCATACGGGCGACCCAGGGAAGCTGGGACGGGTAGCTCGGGACGCCAGGGGCGATGTTGAGCGGGTGGTCGAAGCAGACGACTACGCGGGCACGCCGGGACCGGCCGAAATCAACGCTGGCCAGTACGTATTCCCCGGCCCGTGGCTCTGGGACAACGTTCGGAAGATTGAAAAGAGCGCCAAGGGCGAGTTCTACCTGACCGCGCTACTGCAGCTCGCATATAACGACCGCGTTCCCGCCGTGCCCGTCGAGACGGACTTTGAATCCATCCTCGGGTGTGACGATCGCGTGAAGCTCGCCGAGGCGGAAGCGATCATGCGCAGGCGGATCGTCGAGCGGCACATGCTCGCCGGAGTGACGATTGCGGACCCCTCGACGACCTACCTCGACGCTGCGGTGGTGCTCGGCCGTGATGTGACGCTGCTTCCTAACTGCTACCTCTCGGGCACGACCAGCGTGGGCGCGAACAGCGTGATTGGGCCTGGCACGACGCTGGCGAACGCGCTGATCGGGGATGATTGCCGCGTGCAGTCATCGGTCGTTGAGGATTCGCGCGTCGGCAACCGTGTGACTGTAGGCCCGTTCTCACACATCCGCGGCAATGCGGTAATTGGCGACGATTGCGAGGTCCACAACTACGCCGAAATCAAGAACTCGGTGCTCGGCTCACGCGTCAAGATGCACCACTTTGGCTACATGGGCGACGCGGATGTTGGCGACGAAACGAACATCGGGGCGGGCTCTATCACCTGCAACTACGACGGCGAACGGAAGCACCGGACGACGATCGGGCGGCGCGTGTTCATTGGAAGCGACACGCTCTTGATCGCGCCAGTATCCCTTGGGGACGGCGCATACACCGCTTCGGGGGCGGTGGTGAACCGCGACGTGCCCGCCGGCGAGCGCGTCGCGGGCGTGCCGGCGCGGCCGCTTCCCCGCAAGCCCCTCGGCGACTGACGTGGATATGACCGTCGTCATCGTCACAGTTTGCATCGTCATTGGGGGGCTCCTGCTCGCGGCGGTCGCGGCGGCGGAGACAGCGCTCGAACGCGCGAACGACGTCCGTATCCAGGCGCTTGCCGCGAGGGGCGATCCGCGCGCGCAACGGATCGCGAGCTCGGTCGGCCAGCCGGCGCGGCTGTTGGGATCGCTGACCACCGCACGCGTGTTCTTCGAGGCGGTGGTGGTGGCGCTGTTCGCCTACCTGGGCGCACGAGAATACGCCGCGTTTGCCGGAACGTTCGGCTTTGGGCTCATCGGCGGGCTGTGCGCGGCCCTGGTCGAGATGACCGTCGGGTTGATCGTGGCCCGGCAGCCGGAATATGCGGCACTTCAGCTCGGCTACGTCGTACGGCTCGCGAGCATGGTATTCGCGGCACCCGCGTTCATCCTCAGCCTCCCGGCGCGGCTCATAGCGCGCTCGTTGCGTGCGGTGACGCCCCGATCGGACCTTGACATCCTCGCGCTGGTGGAGCGGGAGGAGGCGGCGGGCGGAGTGGAAGAACAGGAGCGACGCATGATCCGCGGCATCATCGCCCTGGAAGACAAGACGGCGCGCGAGATCATGGTGCCGCGCATCGACATGGCGGCGGCTGATGTCGATGACGGCGTATCGGAAGTCGCAGCTATCGTGAACGAGCGCGGCTTCAGCCGGATACCGGTGTATCGCGAGAACATCGACGACATCGTCGGCATTGTGTATGCGAAGGATCTGCTCCGGGCGGTGACGAACGGAAGCCGGGAACGAAAGCTTTCGGAGATGCTGCGCGAGGCGGTGTTCATTCCGGAATCGAAGAAGCTGGATGCACTGCTGACGGAGATGCAGGGAAGCCGCCAGCACATGGCGATCGTGGTGGACGAATACGGCGGAACCGCTGGACTGGTGACGATCGAAGACCTCCTGGAAGAGATCGTTGGCGAAATCGAGGACGAATATGACGTGGCCCGCCCGGCGATGGAGGTCATCTCCGAGGACGAGGTCGTACTCGACGCCGGGACCAGCACCGACGTGTTGCGCGATCTGTTCGGCGCGGAGGTGGAATCCGAGGACTTCGATACGGTCGGCGGGTTCCTGATCCACGAACTCGGCCGCCTGCCCTCGGTCGGCGACGAGGTTGACGTCCGCGGTCTGAATCTGCGCGTCCTCAGCATGGCCGGGCGGCGCGTTCGGCGGCTGCGTGTGGCCCGTCTCCGAGAGGCCGAAGCGGAGAGCGCGGCCCACTGATTCGGTGGGAGCGTCAGCCCGCCGTATAGTCTGCGGACGATGAGCGACGATTCAGAACTGCCCTACTGGCTTGCGTTGCGACGAGCGGGCCTCGGGAGCACCAACTTCTCCCTCCTGCTCGCACGGTTCGGGACCATCGGCGCGGCATGGAACGCCGACGCCGATCAGCTGGCGAGCGCGGGCCTCGACGCACAGTACCTGCGCGCCCTTCTGAAGGCCCGAGCCGGCTTCGACGCCGACCGGGAGGTGTCGCAAATGGAGCGGCATGGGGCGCGGGCGTACACATGGCTCGATGCCGACTACCCGGCGTCGCTGAAGGACATTCCGCAAAGCCCGCCGGTGATCTTCACACGCGGTTCGCTCGCTCCGCAGTTCGACCTTGCGATCGCGGTGGTCGGCACGCGTCACGTGACGCCGTACGGGCGCCAGGCGGCGGAGTACTTCTGTGCAGCGCTCGCGACGGCCGGCGTGGCAATCGTGAGCGGGCTCGCCCGCGGCGTCGACGCCATCGCCCACCGCGTGGCGTTGGAGAACGGAGCACCCACGGTTGGCGTGCTCGCTGGCGGCATCGACCAGGTCTATCCCCGGGAGAACGCGAGCCTTGCCGACCGCATCCTCGAGAACGGCTGCCTCGTGAGCGAGTACCCCGTGGGCATCCCGGCGCGGCGAGACTACTTTCCGCGGCGCAACCGCATCCTCTCGGGTCTCGCGAGGGCGACGTTGCTGGTAGAGGCCGGAGAAGGGAGCGGTGCCCTGCACACGGCGAACTGGGCGTTCAACCAGGGCCGCGACGTGTTCGCCATACCGGGAAGCATCTTTTCGCGGCAGAGCTGGGCGACAAACCAGCTCATCCGGGAAAACACGGCGAAGCTGGTGGCCACGCCCGACCAGCTGCTTGAGGAGCTGAACCTGGTGAGTGCCGGCGCGCAGATGCCGCTGCCGCGAAACCAGGGTGTCCCCGCGCCCGAACACGCCGACGCACCCAAGGCGTCCGCCCGGCCGGCGCCGAACGACCCGCCGCTGCTGCAGTTGCTGTACGAACAGCCGTTGCACATCGACGAGATCGCGCGGGCCACCGGCTTGCCGGTTGCGGAAGTAAGCAGCACGCTCCAGATCATGGAACTGAGGGGCATCGTCCGGCAGACGAGCCCGATGACGTATACGCGAGCTTGACCGGGACCCTCGCATGCGCGCGCAGGTGCGGCTCGAAGAGCCGCTACCGCTGGACAGACGCTCGATAGCCTCTCTACTCTCGACTCAGGTACGCCGATGACCTATTCGGCGAAGGTAAGAAACAGCTTGGCAACAACAACGACAACAAAGCCGGCGCGCCGAACACGGAGCGCCGAAGGGCGGAGCGACAAGCGGAGGCCCCAGGCGGCCCCGCCGGTGGCAACTGCGCGGCCAAACGGCTCGCATCCGCGCAACCTCGTGATTGTGGAATCGCCCGCGAAGGCGCGGACGGTTGGGAACATCCTTGGCTCGGACTACGCGGTGATCGCGTCGGTCGGCCACGTGCGCGACCTGCCGAACTACGGATACGGGGTCGAGGACTTCGAGAGCTTCAAGCCGAAGTACGTGGTGGTGAAGGACAAGAAGCGCGGCGTGGACAAGAGCGGCGTGATCCACGACATCGCTGAGGCAGCGAAGACCGCGACGAACATCTACCTCTCGACCGACCCGGACCGCGAGGGCGAAGCAATCGCCTGGCACATCCGCGAGGCGGCAGGAATCCCGGAGGAAAAGACCCGGCGGGTGGTCTTCCACGAGATCACGAAGCCCGCAATCGAGGCGGCGTTCGCCGAGGCGGCTAACCAACCAGCGACGGACGCCCACGCTCGCAAAGCGCCGGGCCGGCTGGACATGGACCTGGTGGACGCCCAGCAGGCGCGTCGCGTCCTGGACCGGTTGATCGGATTTCCGCTGACGTGGTTCGTCCAGAAGAAGGTGAGCCGCGGCGCGAGCGCCGGTCGCGTACAGAGCGTGGCCCTCCACCTGATCGTGAAGCGCGAACGCGACATCCAGAACTTCACAGCGGTGGAGTACTGGACTATCCACGCCCGGCTGGCGAAGGGCGACCGCGTGTTCGAGGCGGAGCTGGCATCGTTCCCGGCGGCTGCTCGCGGAACGTCGCTCAAGCCGCCGTTCCGTGACGCCGGCCCGGCGATCCGCGACAACGTCACGGCGCTCGAACTGGTGGAGGCGCTGACACGATCGGATTTCTCCGTTGGCAGCGTGAAGAAGGGGTCGCGAACGCGAGCAGCGGCGGCGCCGTTCACCACCAGCACATTCCAGCAGGCTGCCGTGAACCGGCTGAACATGAGCGCCGCGCGCGCCATGAGTACGGCGCAGGAGCTCTACGAGGGCATCGGCGGCGACTCCGGACTGATCACCTACATGCGCACGGACTCGCTGAACATCTCGGAAGAGGCACGGACCGAAGCGCGGCGCTATATCGTCGGCCGCTACGGGGACGACTACGTTCCCGCGCGTCCGAAGACCTACACCACGCGCTCGAAGGGAGCCCAGGAGGCGCATGAGGCGATCCGGCCCACAAGCGCACAGCGCGCGCCGGAGACGCTGCGCGGAGTGCTCAACGCGGACCAGATGCGCGTCTACACGCTCATCTGGCAGCGGTTCATGGCCAGCCAGATGGCCGATGCCCGCTTCGACACGGTTGCCGTGGAGATCGAAGCGAAGGAAGGGCACGACGTTGCGAGGCACGTTCCGCGCGTCGGCGCAGCACCTCGTGTTCCCCGGGCATCTCGCCGTTTACGGCCATGACGCCAACGATGGGAACGATGGCGAGGCGGACGCTGAAGCCGCCTTGCCGGAGCTCGCCGAGGGCGAAGCGCTGCGGCGTGACAGCGTCGAGCCGCGTCAGCACTTCACCGAGCCACCACCGCGATACACCGAAGCATCGCTCGTGCGGGCGCTGGAAGAAGAAGGCATCGGACGCCCGAGCACCTACGCAACGATCGTCCAGACAGTCCAGAAGCGGGACTACGTGACGAAGCAGGGCCGGCAGCTCGTGCCGCAGGAACTCGGGTTCCTCGTGAACGACCTACTGGAGCAGCACATGCCCGAGTACGTGGCGGTACCGTTCACGGGAGAGATGGAAGAAGAACTGGACCAGGTTGCGGAGGGCGAACGTCAGTACGTGAGCGTGCTGCGGGAGTTCTGGCCCGAGTTCAAAGAGAAGCTCGACAAAGCCGAGGGCAGTGCCAGCAAGCTGCAGGAGCAGACGGACATCCTCTGCAATGTGTGCGGCGAGGCGAACCTGGTGCTCAAGTGGGGCCGCAACGGCAAGTTCTTCGCCTGCCCGCGCTACCCGGAGTGCACGAACTCGCTGCCGATGGGCGAAGATGGCCAGCCGGTCTTCGTCGCCCCGCCGACAGAAACGAGCTACGCCTGCCCGAAGTGTGGCTCCGCGACGGTCCAAAAATCAGGGCCGTACGGGGCGTACATCGACTGCGTGCAGCGCGAAACGGGAAAGTGCGACTTCCGCTCTGGCGTGCCCGTGGGTGTGCCCTGCCCAGAGGAACCGGAGACCGGGCAACTCGTGGAAAAGCAGGCCCGGGTGAAGGGCCGGGGCGTGTTCTACGCGTGCTGGAACTACCCGTACTGCAGCTACACGACGAACAGCCTGGAATCCGGGGAAGATGGCGCCGCCACGAGACGCAGAGACCCGTCGACTCGCCAACGAGAAGCTGCTGGAGCGAAGCGCGCGCGGGAAGGCGGCCTTCGCGAAGCGGCGGGAGAACGCCCGCGCGCGAAAGGCGAGCTAAACAGCAAGGCTGAGGCTGTCACAGCGTTCCACGGTCAGTCGTCTTATTCTTCAACGACGAAGCGAGGTGACGGCGATGGCGCGAATGATGCTTGGCAAGGTGGCGCCGGAAGGCTACCGGGCGGTGAGCGCACTGCACGAGTATGTCCAGGCGAATGTGGAACCGAGACCTGCACGAACTCGTGAAGATCCGGGCGTCGCAGATCAACGGGTGCGCATACTGCCTCGATCTGCACAACCATGACGCACGCACGTTGGGCGAGAGCCAACAGCGGCTCGACACGCTGGCCGCGTGGCGAGAGTCGCCGTTCTTCAGTGAGCGGGAGCGGGCGGCACTGGCGCTGACCGAGGCAATCACGCTGGTGTCTGAGCACCACGTGGGCCCTGAGGTCTGGGACGAGGCCGCCGAGCAGTTCGACGACAAAGAGCTGGCGGATTTGGTGCTCGCGATCGCGCAGATCAACACGTGGAACCGGATCGCCATCTCCACGGGAATGGCGCCGAGGCTGCGAACGGAGCAGGCGGCGAAGTAGCCCGTTTCGCATTGCCTGCCTTCACCGTATGCTCGCGATTATGACGAGTGTTCCGAGCCACAAGACGGCCGAGGCGTTACCTGGAGGCGTACCTCCGCGAGTTGGGCGGACTCGGGAACCGGTCGGCGTACACGATTCGGAACTACCGGACAGACATCGGGGGCTTCCTGCACTGGTGCGGCGAGCGGGGTTTCGAGCCGCTGACGGTCACGCGTCAGATCTTCCGGCAGTACCTGGGCGAGCTCCGCGAGAGCGGCATCGTGGCGGCGTCGATCACGCGGCGGACGAGTACGGTCCACGGCTTCTACAAGTACCTGTTGCGCGAAGGCGCGACCGAACGCGACCTGCTCTACGGCATCGCTCTGCCGAAGCGCCCGAAACGGCTGCCGAAGGTGCTCAACCAGCATGTGCTGACGGCGCTCATCGCCGCGCCCGACTGTTCGAAGCCGGCCGGGCTCCGGGATCGGGCGATGCTCGAGCTGCTTTATGGAGGCGGTCTCCGCATCTCTGAGCTTGTCGGGCTGGACGTGCGCCAGGTCGACCTCGACGAAGCTGCGGCCATCGTCCATGGGAAAGGCGCCAAAGAGCGGGTCGTGCTCTTCGGGCAGCCGGCGATGGACGCGCTGGAGGCGTACCTCGCCGACGGACGGCCCGCGCTCGCCCTCCAGTCGCGGGCGCGAGACGAGCACGCGCTGTTCTTGAATCGCTCGGGCGCGCGACTGACGGCGCGGTCGGTGCAGACGTCGATTAAGCGCTATGCAGTGCGGGCCGGGATCGCTGAGGACGTCCACCCCCACCTGCTTCGGCATTCATTCGCAACGCACCTCCTCGACGGCGGCGCCGACCTGCGCATCGTCCAGGACCTGTTGGGCCACAGTTCGGCCAACACGACGCAGATCTACACCCACGTGAGCCAGGCCCGGCAGGCACAGGTCAGCGCGGCGGCGTGGGAGAAACTCGCCGAGCAGGCGCTTGAGAGCCCGCGGGCACGCAGGGCCAGCCGGAAGGTGGGGTAGGGAGCGGGCTACGCGTCGGAGCCGGACGGGTGCTGGCCGGGTCGAACCAGGCCACTTTCGTACGCGAAGATGACTGCCTGTGTGCGGTCTCTGAGCTGGAGCTTCGCGAAAACGCGGTTCACGTGAGTCTTCACCGTCGCCTCACTGACCACGAGCCGGTCGGCGATTTCGCGGTTGGATAGGCCGCGGCCGATGATCTCAAGGACCTCCCGCTCCCGTTGGGTGAGTTCGTCCAGCGCTGGATGAGGAGCGGCGGCGCGCGGACGTCCCACGAAGTCCTCGATCAGCCGGCGCGTGACGCTCGGGGCGAGGAGTGCGTCGCCGGCGGCCACGGTGCGGACGGCAGCTCCAAGCATGGCCGGCGGCGCGGTCTTTAGCAGGAAACCGCTGGCACCCGCCCGCAGCGCCTCATAGACGACCTCGTCGCTATCAAATGTGGTAAGCACGAGGACGCGTGAAGGGAGCCCTTCGGCCACGATCTGGCGCGTCGCGGCGAGGCCGTCGACGACGGGCATGCGGACGTCCATGAGGACGATATCGGGGAGGAGTTCGCGCGTGCTGGAGACGGCCTGCCGCCCGTCTTGGACTTCGGCGACGACTTCGAGGTCTCCTTCGGCTTCGAGGATCATGCGGAGGCCGCCGCGGACGAGCGCCTGATTGTCGGCGATGATGACGCGCGTCATGTGCCGGGGCTTTCCAACGGGAGAATTGCGCGCACCCGGAACCCTCCGCCGGGCAGCGGGCCGGCCTCAAGATTCCCTCCAAAGAGCTGCGCGCGTTCGCCCATGCCGATGAGGCCATGACCGCCGCCCAAGCCCTTGTGGCCACCGGCGCCATCGTCCGTCACTTCGAGTTCGAGGGCAACCGGGCCATAGCGAAGACGGACGCTGGCGCACGCACCCCCCGCGTGTTTGCGGACGTTGGTGAGCGCCTCCTGCACGATGCGGTAGGCGGAGAGTTCGACGGCTGCCGGCAGCGGGCGAACGGGGCCCTCTACCGTCAGCACGACGGGGACGCCCGCATCGCGCGTCTGGTCGACGAGGTGGGCAAGATCCGCGGTCCCGGGCTGGGGTTGGAGGCCGAGTTCCTCCCCGCCGTGGCGGAGGATGCCCAGCAAGCGCGCCATATCGGAAAGCGCCTGGCGACCCGTTTCCTGGACGGCGCGGAGCGAGGCCGTGGCGCGCTCGGGAGCGTGCCCGGTGACGGCTTCGGCGGCGCCGGCCTGCACGACCATCACGCTGAGCGAGTGGGCGATGACGTCGTGCAACTCCCGGGCGATGCGAGCGCGTTCCTCCTGGATGGCGGCCTGCCGTTGGCGTTCAAGCTCGCGGGTTTGTTCGGTGAGCCGGGTGACCTCGCGAGTGCGGCCGTGCAGCGTTCGACCAACGAGCCAGGGCGCGGCCATGAGGAAGGCAATGAAGCCAAGATCGGAACCGGCGTAGGGCTCGCCATTGGATTCGGCGAAGAGGATCGCGATGAAGAGGCCGATGAACGCGCCCGCGAGGCCGAGCAGTGCCGGCTTCCATGCGGCGTACTGACCCAGTGAGTAGAGCGCGACGAGGCCGACGACGATCGGGTAGACGGGCGTGTGGAAGGAGACGCCGGCGGCGGTCTGGGCGATGAGTGCGCCGAGAGCAACGGCGAGGGCGGCCAGCGGCGCGGTGCGTCGCCAGGCGAGGGCGCCAGCCTGCACGAGTCCAAGCGGGATGCTGGCGGCGTACGGGGTGAGAGTCTCTGACCAGATTTCCCCCACGGCAAGCGCCGCGATGGCTGCGACGATCAGCAAGTCGAACGCCTTCGCGGAAACCCTGGAGTGCACGGGACCAGTTTGCTCCTGCGGGCGCCGGTGAGCACCCACCGTAGGGTGGGTGCTGCATCCACTCCGGGGTGGAGACAGGCGCCGTGAGGGATCAACGCACGGGACGAGCAATTCAAGCCAGACGTTGACGCGGTGGCGGCTGCGCGACGCCTACGTTGCTGTCATCAACTTTCGGAGGTGTTCGAATGAACCGGTACAAATTGATAGCAGGCGTCTTCGCACTGGATGTGATCCTCTTCGCCATTTCGGGAATCCCGGCAATGAAGGATGCGGACAGCGGCGTCTACGGCGTCATCGGCTACATCGGCTGGTTCGGCGGGCTGGCCGGCGCGCTGGCGCTGATCGTGCTTTCGGTAACGACGCTGGCGCAAAAGGCGGCCGCGCGGAGGAAGCGCCCAGAAGCGGCACGGTAGCGGCGGCACCGGTGGCCAGGTTGGCGCCGCGCGCAAGACGCGGCGCCAACCTGGCCGCTTCGCGACGATTGCCGCGGGCTCTCCCACTGCGCGGGCCGACGAGGAGCCTTCAGCTAAGGCGGCGCGCTACTCCGTCTCGCCCACGTAGACCGTCGCACCGGATGCGAGCTCAGGATCCGTGGCGGCCTCGACGATGGCGCGGGCGAAGTCGTCGATGGTGGGGAGCCAGCCAGCCTGTTCGCGGCGCGCATCGATGATGCCCGGGCGAAGACGCTGCATGAGCTTCGGAGTGGTCGTCCCGTCGATGAGATCGCCGCTGACCACGACGAAGCCGACGCCGACGGCCGCCAGGGCAGGGATGCGGTCTCGGAGCGCATCCTCCCCTTCGCGTTTGGAACGCGCGACGGGCTCGTAGACGTCCAGCGACGGCTCCTTGCCGTAGAAGTGCGCCATGTGGCTGGTGATGAAAACGACGCGCGAGCCGGCCGGCATGAGCGGCAGCGCCCCGTCGACGAGGGCGAATTGGGCGTCGCGGTTGAGGCGCATCGCGTAGTCGGCGGGCATGTCCTTTTCGAGCCCGCCGCTGGCGTTGAGGAAGAGCAAATCGAGGCGGCCGAAGCGCTCACGAATCGTGCCGAACATGGCGTCGAGATCCAGGGCGAGCGTGATGTCGGCGCGGACCGGGAGCGCCTCACCGCCGGCGGCGCGGACCGCCTCGGCGACCTCGTCGGCGCGGCGCTGCTTGTTGCGGTAGTTCACAGCAACAGTGGCGTGGCGCTCGCCGAGGAGTTCGGCGATGCGTGCACCAACCCCGCGGGATGCTCCCGTGACGAGGGCAACCTTGCCGCTCAGGGCGTCGTTCGGTCCCGGTCGCATGAGGCGGGATTTTGCGCCGGTCGCAGGCAAAGGGCCACCTGCGCAATACTCCGTCGGTGGCAAGCACCAGCACCACCATCCTGTTGGTCCACGGGCCGAACCTGAACCTGCTCGGGGAACGGAAGCCGGAGGTGTACGGCACCACGACGCTCCTCGACATCGAGGCCGACGTGGCGGCCGCCGCCAACGCGCGCGGAGCGAGCGTGCTCTGCTTTCAGAGCAACCACGAGGGCGCGCTCATCGACTTCCTGCACGAGCGCCGCAAGCTGGCGCAGGGCGTCGTGATGAACGCCGGCGCGTTCACGCATACGTCCGTAGCCCTGCGCGACGCGATCGAGGCGATCGCCATCCCGGTCGTGGAGGTGCATATCTCGAACACACATGCGCGGGAGGGGTTTCGTCACACCTCGATGATCGCGCCGGTCTGCCTGGGACAGGTGACCGGCCTTGGACGGGCGGGGTACACTGCTGCTACGAACCTCCTTCTCGACCACCTGCAGGGCGCCACGCAAACGGGGCGATAGCGTCGCCCGGAGACCCACGCAATGTCCGACCGACTCGAACGCATCCGCTCCGCACTGGCGGAGGCTGAGCTCGACGCGCTGCTCGTCTCGGTACCTGTCGATGACGGCTTCGGGCGGCACGCCGACAATCGGAAGTACGTGAGCGGATTCACCGGCTCAACCGGCATCGCGCTTGTGACCATGGAGCGTGCGTTGTTCGCGGCCGACTTCCGCTACACCGAGCAGGCAGAGCGCGAATGCGTGCCGCGAGGCTTCGAAGTCTTCAAGGCGCTGGGGAGCTCGAAAGAGTGGTATCCGAACTTCCTGCGCGAGGCAAAGCTCGGCGGAAAGAGGCTCGGCGTCTCGCGCAACGACATGAGCCTTGCGGGATGGGTGAACCTGCAGGAACGGATCGCGGGCATGGAACCTGGAGAACGGCCGGAGCCCGTGCCGGCTCCGCTCATCATCGAGACGCTCCGCCGCCGCAAGGACGCGGAGGAGCTGGCGCTTCTGCAGCGGGCGATCGACATCGCCGACGCGGCGTTCGAGGCACTCTCGGTCGAACTGGACCCCGGCATGACGGAGATCGAAGTGGCCGAAACGTTCGCACGGAACGTCGTAGCGGGCGGGGGCGAGCGGATTTCGTTCGAGACCATCGTCGCCGGAGGGCCATGGGGGGCAATGCCCCACGCGCATCCGCGGGCCGAGCCGATCGGCGCCAATCGGCCGATCGTGATCGACATGGGCGCCGAGTACCGGGGGTACTGCAGCGACCTGACGCGAACGGTGGTACTCGGAACACCCGACGATGAGTTCCGCAAGATCTACGACATCGTCTACGAGGCGCAGCGTGCGGCGATCGAAGGCGTGCGGCCCGGGATGAGCGGAGTCGAGGCACACAAGCTGGCTGCCGACGTGATCGAGCGACACGGGTACGGCGACCGCTTCGGGCACGGGCTGGGCCACGGCGTCGGATTACAGGTGCATGAGGCGCCGTACCTCGGCCTCAGCTCCGAAGATGTCCTCGAAGAGGGAATGGTGTTTACCATTGAGCCAGGCATCTACCTCCCCGGATGGGGCGGGGTGCGCATCGAAGATATCGTCGTGCTGGAAAACGGCCGCGCGCGAGTCCTCAGCCACGCAAGCAAACTGACACCCGCAGGAGTGTGACCGCATGATTTCGACGGCAGAGCTGAAGAAGGGCGCCACTATCGAGATGGATGGCAAGCTCTATTCGATCCTCGACTACAACCACATCAAGACCGGGCGCGGCTCGGCGCAGGTCCGGATGAAGCTCCGCGACGTGCGCAACGGCGGAACGATTGAGCACACCGTGCAGTCGGGGACGAAGTTCACGCGCGCCCACGTCGAGCGGCGCGAGATGCAGTACCTGTACAGCGACGACCAGTTCTACTACTTCATGAACACCGAGACGTTCGAGCAGATCCCCGTGGGCGTCGACAAAGTCGGCGATGCGAACAAGTACCTGAAAGAGAACGACCTGTGTGAGCTGGTGCTCTACGGCGACGAAGTTATCGGGGTGGAATTGCCGATGACGGTGGAACTGACCATCACCGAAACAGACCCGGGTTTCAAGGGAGACACGGCGACGGGCGGGACGAAGCCGGCCACGACGGAGACGGGCCTTGTCGTGAACGTGCCGCTGTTCATCGAGGCCGGCACGAAGATCCGCGTGAACACGGACTCCGGGGCATACATCGAACGGGTGCAGTAGGTTGCCACATGCCCTGACGGTCTCGCAGCTCGTTGGGCTGCTGCGCGATGTCATCGAGAACCATGAGTTCTTCAGCGACCTGTGGGTCCAGGCCGAGGTCTCGAACTACAGCCGGGCATCGTCGGGTCATCGCTATTTTTCGCTCAAGGACGAGCGGTCCGTTATCCGGTCGGTGCTGTTCCGGGATGACCTTCCTGGCCTTCAGCTTGCGGAAGGCGACCGCGTGCTGGCGCACGGGCGCGTAGCCGTCTACGTGCAGCGAGGCGAGTTGCAGTTCAAGCCGGACTTCATCCGTCCTGAGGGCATCGGGCTGCTGGCGGCGAAATACGAGGAGTTGAAGGAGCGGCTCGGGAACGAGGGCCTGTTCGACCCGGCGCGAAAACGCCCGCTGCCGCGGTTTCCACGCTGCATCGGCGTCGTGACGTCGCCGACGGGCGCGCGCTCTGCAGGACATCCGCAAAGTGCTCACGCACCGATGGCCGCTGGCGACGCTGGTGGTGTCTCCCGCGACCGTGCAGGGGCCGAACGCGCCGGCCGAAATCGCGGCCGCTCTGCGCGACCTCGCCCGAGAGCCGGGGCTGGACCTCGCGATCGTGGCACGCGGCGGCGGCAGTCTCGAGGACCTGTGGGCATTCAACGATGAGCGCGTCGCGCGGGCGATATTCGCGTTCCCCGCGCCGGTGGTGTCCGGGGTGGGACACGAAACCGACGAAACGATCGCCGATCTTGTGGCGGACCTGCGCGCCGCAACGCCGAGCGCGGCGGCCGAACGGAGCAGCCCGGACGTAGTACAGCTCCAGCGCGTGTTGCGGAGCATCGACCGGGCGATGTGCGGGCGGGCGCGAGAGACGCTGGCAGAGCAGGCGAACGCCCTGGACGCGGCCCTCCGGCGGCTGCAGACGGCTATGCCCGATACCGCCGCCAGGGCGCGAGATGTCGCCACAGTCCTTCGGGAGATGCAAACAGCGCTCGAGCGGCGTTGCGCATCAGATCGGGCGCGGTTCGAGCACGTGAGCGCGCGCATCAACGGGCTCAACCCGTACGCGACGCTGGCGCGCGGGTTCGCCATCGTGCAAAAGCAGGGCGGCAAGAACCCGGTGGTAAACAGCGTGAAGCGCGTGAAGGGCGGCGACAGGTTGTCCGTGTCGGTCGGCGATGGCGCCTTCTGGGCGGAGGTGAGCTGATGCGGAGGGACAGTCGTGGGCACATGCGCGGAAGCAGGGAGCGCGGCGTTGGCTGAGCCGACCTTCGAGCAGCTCTACGCCGCGCTCGAAGAAAAGGCGCAGCGGCTCGAGCAGGGAAACCTGCCGCTCGACCAGTCGGTGCGCCTGTACGAAGAAGGCGCGGCGCTCGTCGACCAGCTTCGGAAGCTGCTGGAAAGCGCCGAACTCCAGGTGAAAACGTTGCAGGGACGGCTCGACCAGGACGAGATGCAGCTTCGCGAGGTGGCGGAGTACGGCGACGACGATGAGGGACCGTGGAGCGACGATGAGCCGTGAACGCACACGCACCTCGATCCCAAGGACGCCGCGATGACGGAAGCTCTCGGCATTGCCTGGCTCACCACGGGACGCGGGCCCGGGTCGTACGGGGCGCTGGAGTACACGCTGAAGGCAATCGCCGACGGGCTACCCGTCCGCATCGAGGTCGTGTTCGTCAACCGGGACCCCGGCGAGTCGGAGGCGACGGACGGGCTGATCGCGCTGGCGAGGAAAGCGCGCGTCCCGGTCGAGACCCTTTCGTCGGTCCGGTTCCGCAAAGAGCGCGGTGGGAAGCTCTCGAAGCCGGGCGAGCCGCTCCCAGCATGGCGAACGGAATACGACGAAACGGTGGCTGCACGGCTCGCGACGTACGACTTCGAACTGGGCGTGATGTTCGGCTACATGCTGATCGCGACGGAGCCCCTGTTCAGTCGATTCACGTTCATCAACGACCACCCGGCGCTCCCGGACGGCCCCATCGGCACGTACCAGGAGGTGATCGCAGAACTCATGCGGCAGCGCGCCGCGGAGTCGGGCTGCATGATGAACCTGGTGACGGGCGACGTGGACCGCGGCCCAACCGTCAGCTTCTGCCGGTACTCCATCCAGGATGACGCGAACCATGCGCTCTGGGAGGAGATGCCTGCCGCGCCGTCTTCGATATCGGAAGCGCAGGCGACGGCGCTCTACGCCGACATTCGTGCCCGGGGAGTGCGTCGTGAGCGGCCGTTCCTTGTGGAAACGCTGCGAGCAATCGCGGAACGCCGGCTTGCGACCCCGCCGTCGACGCCCGTCGACCTCACGGATCGCGTCGAAGCGATGGTGTCAGCCGAGGGAGTGCCGGGGTAGTGCGTGCTGGCGGCCAGCACGACCGGTGCGGCTATAATGCCCGACATGACTGAGCAACAGCGCGAATGTCCCGACTGCGGAGCTTCATACACGGAAGCTGACAACTATTGCCGCCAGTGCGGGATGTATGTGGCGGCGCTGCGGGAGACCCACGTCGTGCAGGCGCCCCGGTCGCTCCCGGCTCGCTCTGAGCGAACCCGAGCGCCGCTGCCCGCGCCGGTGAAGAAAGCCGCCACGGCGCTGGCCATCGGCACGGCATTGCAGATCGGCGTGAACATCGCAGGGAAGCTGCTGGCCGGCGAAGCGAAGCGCCAGGTGTCGAACGTCGTGCGACCGAAAGCAGTGGCGAAGAGCCCGGCTCCCACGCCCGCCGTGGTTCGCCCCCCGGAGACCGTCGCGGTGAGCGAGACCGTGATGATCCGGCGGGTCTGGGTGCGTCGGAACTGATAGCTGAACGCTAGTCTTCTTCTTGCTCGTCAGCCTTCGGAAGGACGCGCTCGTTCGGGGCGCCCTCCGGCTCGAGCGTCCACACATAGTTCGCGGCGCTTGCGGAATTCGTTAGGACGATGCGGTCGTGCGGCTCGCCGCCAGACTGCGCGTGGGGAGGCGGTGGAGGCGGGAGCTCGACGTTGGGTGGAGGGAGGAAGACGCCGTCGTGACTGGCCATGGCTATATCATTCTACCGAGCACGAGCAAGGCTGTGTTTCGGGCTCGCGATCGTCCTCGGCGGACCGTTCGTGTTTGTAATCACAAAACCCCCTTGTTAGACTTGTCGAGCAGTGGAGCGGGCCGAATTTCGGCGCTCGCGACGGGGGATAGATGGCATACGGCAAGGGCATTGCGAAGGGCATGGGGCTCACGCTCCGCAGCATGTTCCGCCCTCCCGCGACCATCCAGTACCCGGAGCAATCCCGCACGGTTCCGGTTTACGCACGCACGAACCTGCTGTGGTTTGAGGAGCGCTGCACCGGTTGCAGCACCTGCGCCCAGGCATGCCCCGACGGGTGCATCCTCGTGGCGACCAGCCAGGACGCTGAGGGGCGGCGAAACATCGATCGCTACGAGATCGACTTTCGGATCTGCATGTACTGCGGACTGTGCACCGAGGCCTGCCCGTACGAGGCCATCCAGCCGGGTGGCCCGATGGACGACGCGGTGTACCAGTTCGACGAGATGTACCGCGACAAGCACAAGCTCACGCAGGTGGCGCAGGAGCACCTCCGCACCCACGACAACACGTATCCCAACGGAATGACAGCGCCGGCTCCCGACGCCGACTTCCACCGTCTGTAGGCAACATGGTTTCTCTCACGGTTGACGGCCAGGTCATCGACGCGCCTGCCGGCGCACCCCTTGTCGAAGTCCTCAAGAACAACGGGTTTTACGTCTCCAGCCTCTGCTACATCGACGGACTCAAGCCGTACGCGGGCTGCCGGTCATGCCTCGTGGACATCGAGGGCCCTCCCGGGCTGCAGCTGAGCTGCACAGCCGTCGTGCAGGACGGGATGAAGGTCACCACCAACTCGGACGAGGTGAAGGACGCGCGCAAGGCGGTCGTCTCCATCATCCTCGCGAACCACAGCGACCGCTGCCTCACCTGCCATCGCCGCGAGCACTGCCACCCGGGCGACATCTGCCTTCGCGACGACGTTGTGACCCACCGCTGCCTGACGTGCTCCAAGAACTACCGCTGCGAACTGCAGGCCACCTGCGAAATGGTCGGGATGTCGGGCTACGAGCCCTGGGTCGGCGAGGAGCGGTCGTTCTACCAGGCGCCGCAGCCGCCAGCGGACCGCGCGAATCCCTTCATGGAGTTCGACCCGCAGATGTGCATCATCTGCACGCGCTGCCAGCGGGCGTGCGAGGAGAAGCGCCACACGAGCGCGATCACGCTCTCCGGCAAGGGCTTCACGACGCAGATTGCGTTTGGCGCCGGCGGAACGATCGACGAGAGCAATTGCGACTTCAGCGGCGCCTGCATCGACGTCTGCCCCACGGCGGCGCTGATGGAACACCCGAACAAGTGGGTCGCGAAACCGGATCGCTGGACGACGACGACCTGCGATTCCTGCGCGATCGGCTGCAGCATCCGGCTCGGTTCGAAAGATGGCCGCGGTGTGATTGTTCGGCCGGGGACGGGCAATCCTGTAAACGGCGACCAGATCTGCGTTCGCGGCCGCTACCACTACGACTCGTTGAAGCCGCGGGAGCGGCTGGGCAAACACTTCATTCGCCGCGGCCAGGTGCAGGTGCCGTCGTCTTTCGACGACGCCATCGCCGAAGCAGCCAGGGCGCTGAAGGCCGCTGCGAGCACCGGGAAGGTCGGCGTGCTGGTAGGCGGGACAGTCACGAACGAAGAGGCCTTTGTTGCCAGGCTCATCGCGCAGTCATTCAAGGGCACGGCCGATTCGAGCCTCGGCCCGGTCGTTCGGGCGACGAAGACGGCGCTCGAGGCGAGGCTTGGTACCTGGCGCATGGCCGCGGACATGACGCGACTGGCGAAGGCGAAGACGATCGTGGTGGTCGCCGACGACCTCGAAGAGAGCCACAACATCGCCAGCGTTCGCATCAAGGACGCGGTTGTGAACGGTAAAGCGAAGCTGGTCGTGATCGGCGCGCTCCGCAGCGAACTGGTCGACTTCGCCGCGACATGGATTCGGCCGGCCGGCGGCGAAGAGGGGATAGCGGCGGCGGCACTGGCGGACGCGCTGACCGGTGGCACGGCTGACGGCGCCATTGCGGACGCTGCCGCGCTGCTCCGCGAGGCGGCGAAGGACGAGACGCTCGTCGTGTGCGCGCCGAACCCCGTGAGCCCGGCGATTGCCGGGGCGATGGCCGGAGGCGCAGCGAACCTGGCAATCGCGTTATTCGGCGGAGAGGCTTCGAACAATCTCGTTGTGCTTCCACCCGAAGTGAACATCTATGGATTGCTGGACGTTGGCGTTGCGGCATCGGGGGCCTCGAAGCCCCTCGACGGGCTGGCGGGCCTCCTCGTGGTTCGCGACGATCCGACCATGCGGCTTCCCGGCGCAGCCGAGGCGCTTGCGGGAATCGGCACCGTCGTCGTGCTCGACAACGTAATGAGCGGCACGGCCACGGCGGCATCGGTGGTCATCGCCGAGGGGCGCGCGTACGCCTCTGTGGGGACATACACGCAGGGTGATTTCCGCGTGCAGCGGCTGGCGGCGGCCGTGCAACCCGAAGGCGACGCCGTCCGCTGCTTCGATGCGCTCTACGCGCTCGCAGGCGCGCTCGGTGTGGAAGCGCCTGCTACGCCGGACGCAGCGCTCGGTCAGATCGCGAAGGAGAACGCGGCATACCAGCCGGCTCACGACCTGTTGATCGGTGACGGCGTGCGACTGGCTGTGCCCACGAGTCCAACGGCCAAGGCAGTACCCGTGCCGGCGCTGAGCGCTGGCGCCGGAATCCGCGTGATTACCGGGCGCGACCTCTACACGGCCGAGGACGCAGCGGCTTTGCGACATCCCGAAGCCGAGAAGCTGCACCGCTATGACCACATCCAGGTGAGCGAAGAGGACGCCGCGCGGCTCGGGATCAGCGACAACGACATCATCGAGATCAGCGGCGGTGCCAGCGTGACGATTTCGGCGCCGGCCTGCATCACCGACCGTGTTCCCGAGGGAGCCGTGTACATGTCGAGCCTCCTGCAGGGCGGCGCCGTGGCGCAGCTCTTTGTGGGCGATGCGATCCCGGCGGTGAAGCTGGGCGTGCCCGTTCCCGCATAGGCGATGCGCCGCCTGCTCCTGGTCCGGCATGGCGAGACGGCATGGAACGCGGAGTCTCGATGGCAGGGCTGGGCTGACGTGCCACTCTCGCCTGTCGGCGAAGCGCAGGCGAAGGCGGCCGCGAGCACCCTCAAGACAGCACTCCCGGACGGCGTTGCAGCCAGGGTAGTAGCCAGCTCAGATCTCGCCCGGGCATTGCAGACGGCCCAGATCCTGGCCGACGGGTTGGGCTTGCGCGAAGTTCAACGCGAGGCGGGCTTGCGCGAGCGGAACGTTGGCGAATGGGCGGGCCTCCAGGCGCCGGACATCGAAGCACGCTGGCCTGGGCTTATGCAGCGCTGGCGCAATCGCGAAATCGATGCTCCACCGGGTGGCGAGGGCGACGAAATCCTTCGAGAACGGGTGATGGCAAGCGTCAATGCGCTGCTGGAGAGCGCGACGGCCGAGATGTGCATTGTCGCGGTGACGCACGGCGGCGTGATCAGCATGGTCGAGCGCCAGCTTGGGCTCGAAGGACGCGGCACCCGCAACCTCGGGGCCCGATGGATCCACCTGGACGCCGGGCAGCTCAGTGTTGGCGAAAGCCTGCGGCTGGCGAGCGGCTGAGGCTACTACAGGGGCGCACAGCAAAGAAGCCCGCTGGCCAGAGCGGGCTTCTTCGGTTTCGGCTGGTCGACTGGAGAGAGGTAGGAAGTCGAAGCCGGTCCTGTTAGCCCCGGAGGGCGAGGAGCAAGGCGAGCGTGGCCGGGGCCTTTGCTCGCGCGGGTGGTGGTGCGCTCGCCGCCAGGCGCCGAGCGCTTATCCGGGCCGGGATGGACGCAGCAGGGCGCTCACGCTGAGCGTACCGGCTGGCACGAATGTGAGCTGCGATGGCGGGGGAGAGTGTCTGCGCCATACCCGAACTCCTTGCTCCGTAGCGTAGAGCCATCATATGAAACGCCGGGGCGGGTTTGGTAATCGCACCGCAAAATGCATGGGCAAACGGGTGGACGAACGGTGACGATCAGGGAACGCGGGCCAGATCCTGGACCGCCGGCCGGGCGGCGCCGGGAAACGCTCCCGGGTTGATGCTTGCGAGGTCGTGGGCAAAGACACCGTTGTCGCTCGGGACAACCCAGACGTGGAGCTGCCAGGCGGTCTCCTTGACGAACAACCCGCCGCGGCAATCCGCCTGGTCGGTCGCCACACGAACGTTCGGCCCAACGAAACACAGGTTCTCGTGGCGGTGCCACGCATCGAGCGGCCCAAAGAACGACGGTGCGACGTCGGTGCTCGCCTCCTGGTAGAACATGACCCCAACCAGGCGCCAGTTCCCGTCGAGGCGCTTGGTGTACAGCAAGAACTCCGGGCGCTCCGGGTCGAGCATGTGGCCGTCGGCGAGATAGGCGGGATTCACGAAGTGGGCGGCGATCCCGGGCAGATCCTGTGTGAGCTGGACGTAGCCGGCGCGCATGCCGTCCTGGATGTCGGCGTACTTCGCCGTATCGACCTTGAGATCGGCCACGAGCTTGGCGGCCGCGCGCGAGCTGCTCATCCGTCACCGGGACCTCGGTCCCGTGCACGTGTCCGGCGCCTTCGCCGGACACGCTCGGATCGCCCTCGGTCGTTGTGTGGACGTGCGTTTCTGCGGTGGTTCCGCCGGTAGTGTCGACGAACGTCAGCGACGTATCCGACACGGGCGGGAGGGCGAGCGCGGCACCCGCAGAGGGCTCGTCGCCGGAGTCGGCAAGCGAAGCGAAGGTGAGGGCGGCGATCGTGCCGAGGCCAACGAGCGCCAGCGACGCGAAGCGAACCAGCGCCACCGGACGCCCGGTACCGACGCTGTTCTCATGGAGCCAGAGCATGGCGGCCGCGAGGATGCTCGCCGACGTGATCGCAAGCCCCGCGATGACTACCGCACTGCCAGCGTCCGTGATGGAAAAGACTCCTTCGCGGATCGCCAACAGCGACTGGACGATCACACCGATGAGCGCGGTCGCCCAGAGCAACCTGTACTTCATGCCAGCGACTCCCGGGCGCACACGCTGCGCTGGCCGACAGGGTACACAAGTTGCACCAATGCGTCCCGCGGGCGACGTGCTCGACGAGGACTAGCGGCGGCCGCGCGTACCCCAGCCGCCGCCGGGAGTGGCGGGTCGGCGCGGGCCTGACGGCCGGAAGTCGGCATCGCTGATACCGTCGGGGCGACGCTCCATATGCGCGGATCCGTTCGCAGCCGGGCGCCTGCCGGCGTAACCGCGAGGGGCGCGACGTGTCTGCGTGGCGCCTGGTTCGCGGTTGGCATGCCATGGACGCCCATTGTGTGGGCGCGCGCCCATCCGGGGCTCCTGGGTCGCTGCGTGGTCGTCGAGGGGCGGTTCCCAGGCTGCAAGGTCACGGAGGCGCGCGTCGCCGGGGTTCATCGGCACGACCGCTTCGCGCACTCCCGCCTCACGGCGAAGGACGTTGACGTCGCGGGCCTGCTCGGGGGAGACGAGCGTCACCACGAGCCCGGAGGCGCCGGCTCGTGCCGTGCGGCCTGAGCGGTGCAGGTACGTCTTTGTGTCCTCGGGCGGGTCGTGGTGCACGACGATGTCAACGCCATCCACATGGATGCCCCGGGCGGCGATGTTGGTCGCAACAAGGACGGGCATGCTGCCGCGCGAAAAGGCTGCGAGCGCGCGTTCGCGCTTCGGCTGGCTGAGGCCGCCGTGGATTGCGCCAGCGGCGAGGCCTTCCTGGTCGAGGAGCCTCACCAGTCGCTCAGCGCCGCGCTGCGTGCGAACGAAGAGCAACGTGCGGCCGGGGCCGGAGGCAATGTCGGCGGCTACGCGCACCTTGTCGCCTTCGGCGACGGCAATAAACCGATGGAGCATCGTGGGAACGCTCTCGGGCTCGGTGACGACTTCGTGGTAGACAGGATCGGTCTGGTATCGCTTCACGAGCTGATCGACCGCGCCATCGAGTGTCGCCGAAAAGAGCAGCGTCTGATGCTGACCGGGGACCTGGCTGAGGATGCGCTCGACCTGCGGCAGGAAGCCGAGATCGGCCATCTGGTCGGCCTCATCGATGACCACCGCGGTGACATCGTCGAGAGAGACGGCGTTGCGCTGCATGAGATCGTGGAGGCGGCCGGGCGTGGCGACGACGATGTCGACGCCGGCGCGCAGACGGTCGGCCTGGCGATTGAGCGACATGCCGCCGTAGACGGCGCACACGCGGACGCGCTTCACGGCGGCGAGCGGCGCCAGCTCGGCGACGACCTGGGCTGCGAGCTCCCGGGTAGGGACGAGCACGACGGCGCGAGGCAGACGCGGCTGGCTCTTCCCGATGCGCTCGATGAGCGGCAGGCCGAAGGCGAGGGTCTTCCCCGAGCCGGTGCGGGCCTTGCCGCAGATGTCGCGTCCGGATAGCGCGTCCGGGATGGTCAGTGACTGCACCGGAAACGGTTCATTGATGCCGCCGGCGGCGAGCGCCATGACGAGCTGTGGGGAAATGCCGAGCAGTGCGAAGCCAGCGGCAGCGGGCTGCGGCAAGGATTTGGAGGTGGTACGGCCGCCGGATGGCTGGCCGCCGACCTTCGAGTTAAGGGTTAGCAGGGTAGTAGGTCTCCATGTTGTGGTTTGGGTAAGCGAGGCAAGGCCCTCATCGGGAACACCTCAACTACCGCATTCGCAACACAGCCTGAGGAACGCCCGGCGGCACGCTTTGGCGTGCGCTCTTCATTCACCGTAGCACAGTTCCGCGTACGCGCCGGGCGGGAGGTGTCACAAGGCTGACGGAATCTCTTTACCCACCCGGGCAGCGGGCGCACCTCAAGGTGATGATCACCGGATCAAGACGGCTAAGCGGGAAGCGGGCCGCCCAGCGAAGCGATGATGACCCCGGCGACGCCTGCCAAGAGCAGTGTCGGCACAACCCCTCGCCTCAGAAGCAGCAACACCACGCCCGCACCGGCGAGGACAGCGAACTGCCATGGCTCGTCGAGGGCGCGCGCGAGCGAGACGGCTGAGCCGAGGATGGCTCCGATGGCGCACGGCCCGGCGCCTTCGAAGAAGGCCCGGGCGCGAGCATTGCCACGGAGGCGATGGAAGTGCCGGCCGCCGGCGAGGATGAAGGCGAAGGAGGGTGAGAACGCCGCCGCGGCAGCGAGTAGCCCGCCGCCTGCTCCCGCCGCGCCGTACCCGACCACGGCGACCGTCTGCGTGACCGGCCCGGGGGTGATTTGTCCGAGCGCGACGGCGTTCAGGAATTGCAGGCCGGTGAGCCAGTGATAGTGGTCGACGGCGTCGGTCTGCATGAGCGGGATGATGACAAAGCCGCCGCCGTACGAGAGGGCGCCGACCTTGAAGCCGACCCACGCCACCGAAAGCAAACCGCCGCCGCCCGCGAAGGCGACCGCAAAGAGCGGCGCGGGAACGAAGCCCGCGGCGCCGACGCCAAACGGACCGATGCCGCGGACCAGCACCTCGGCGACACCGCAGGCGAGCAGGACCAGGACGAGCCACGGACCGATGGTGGCTGCGGCAGCGGCCCCGGCGGCAACGTACACAAGCCAGCGCAGCGGACCGTATGCGCGGCCGCGCTGCCAGCTGCTCGGGAGGAGAAGCATAGCGGCGTTGACGGCGACGGCCGCGACGGCGGCACCGGCGCCAGCGCCTGCTCCTCGCACCCAGACTGGCGGAGAGCCAGCGAGAAAGAGCGCGGCGAGGGCGAGGATAAGACCGAGGCCGGGAAGGATGAAGGCCAAGCCGCCGAGGATGGCGCCCCAGGCGCCCCGCAGTCTCCAGGCACAGTAGATAGAGAGCTGGGTCGAGGCAGGGCCGGGCAGCAGGTTGCAGGCCGCGATGGCGTCTTCGAACTCTTCGGCGGCAATCCAGTTCTTCTGCTGGACGCAGAGCTTACGGAAGAGGGTGATGTGGGTCGGGGGGCCGCCGAAGCCGATGCAGCCGACGCGGCCCCACTCGCGCACGACATCGAACAGCCGGGGTGCGGGAGCCAGCGAAGGTGCCAGGAGATCCGATTGAGGGCCGTGGTCCGCCAGATTGCGCCCAACAGACACGGTCGGCTCTCCTCGATCGGCAGAGCAACATGGTAGCGCGTGGGGGATTCGAACCCCCGATCTCCGCCTTGAAAGGGCGGCGTCCTGGGCCTCTAGACGAACGCGCCGCGGCAGCCAGCGTAGCATGCACCCGCTCGTTCGAGCGACCGGTGACGACCGCTAGAGGCCGCCGTTGAAGTCGGCAAAGCCGAAGTAGCTGCTGAGGCCCGCCAGGCGGCCGGTCACGAGGAGCACGCCGAGGCCGACGATCATCACGCCGCTGGCAACTTCGACGAAACCGCTGTACTTCTGCAGCCTGCGGAGGACTGGCGTGATGTCCGACAGCATGAGCCCGGCGATGAGGAACGGAACGCTCAGCCCGACGGAGTAGGCGACGAGCAAGTAGGTGCCGCGGAGCGCTTCGCCAGACGTGGCGGCGAGCGTGTAAATGCTGCCGAGGATAGGGCCAATGCAAGGGGTCCAGCCGAGGGCGAATGCGCCGCCGACGAGGGCAGACTTCGTGTAGCCGACGCTGCGGTTCTGGCCCAGGTTGACTTCGAACGTGCGGGAGAAGAGCGAGAGGTTGAGGTAGCCGGCGAATCGCAGCCAGATGAGGGTGAGGACGCCGCCGAGCTCGATGAGCCGCGCGCGGTCGCCCTGGAGGCTGGCGGCGTCGGCGAGGAAGGCGTAGACGGCTGTGAGGGCGAGAAGAAGGAGCGCCGAGCGAAGCGGGTCGCGACTGCCGCGCGGTGGGATGAGCAGGATGCCCATGACGACGAGGATGATGCCGGCGATCTCTGTGAGGTCGCGCTGATTGTCCTGGAGGAAGTATGAGCCGAGGAGGCCGGCCGTCGTGCCGAGGGCGATGAAGATGAGCGAGAAGGCGCCGACGAAGACGAGCGCGTGGGTGAACGTGACACGGCGGTCGGCGACGATGCGGCCGTTCTGAACAGAAGCGCCCGAGAGATGAGTCAGATAGATGGGGACGAGCGGCAGGACGCACGGAGAGACGAAGGAGAGGACGCCGGCCGAGAACGCGAGGAGCGGCCCCGCAGGGCCATCGAGAGAGAAGCTGTCGCCGTGGAGAGGGCCGATGGCGAACGCGAGCACGGGGATCAGGGCAAGCACCACGAACAGCGCGTAGAGCGTGCGCCGTGATCCCCAGGTTCGGCCAAACATCGTCTGCGCGGTCATCCGCGGATTCGACTCCAGTTCCGGGTGTGCGTGTTCATAATAGCGGGCGCACCGACAAAGGCGGGGTCAGCGGAATGGGTTCTCGCCGGTGCCGCCGGGGAAAACCGAATCATCGAGTCCGAGCAACTTGAGTCGAGCGGCATCGTACTCGTCCTTGCGTTTCGCCTCGCGTGTGAGGAGCCCCTTGAGCTGTTCCGGACCGATCTGTTCGCCTTCAAGGAAGACGCGGTTGAGGTGCTCAACCTGGCGGAACCAGGCTTCCCACGCGGCCCGGTAGGCTTTTGCGGTCTCCTCATCGACGAACGGCATCTGTGCCCTCCAGGATCGGTCTCGGTCGGCAATCAGATATTACGAAGAACGCAAAACGAGCAGGGCTTAGGGCCCTGCTCGCCTGTGGTTCTGGTAGCGCATAGGGGATTCGAACCCCTGATCTCCGCCTTGAGAGGGCGATGTCCTGGGCCGCTAGACGAATGCGCCGCGCGTTCCAGCGTACCGCAGGCTCCGATTTCGCGGCAAGATTTTGCACGGGCCACGAGATCAAACCGGTTGGCACCAGCCGCACGCATGGAAGCCCTCCGCTTCGGCCTCGCCGGCGGTGTGGAAAAAGATGAGCCTCGAGAGCGGTTGTTCGAGGATGCCGCCGCATGCCGGCAGGCAAAACGACATCTCAGTCCGGTCGCCGACGAAGCGTGCATGCGGCGGCAGCAGGCTAAAGCGGTCCATGTCGACGCCTTCCCAGCGAAGGATGCGGTCCTTCACGCCAGGCCCGCCGGCGGAATACTGACCGAGCTGCCAGTCGGCCCGGACGACGCGGTGGCAGGGGACCACGAAGGGGACGGGATTGTGGCCGAGCGCGGTGCCAGCCGCGCGGACGGCGTTCGGAGCGCCGGCCTGCCGGGCGACCCAGTTGTAGGGACGCACTTCGCCACGCGGGATGGAAGCGGTCGCTTCGAGCACGCCCTTCTGGAACGGCGGCAGCCCCGCCAGGTAAGCAACGCTGGAGCCGCGGGCATGGCCGGCGAGGACCTTGCGCACGTTCCGTTCGACGTTCGCGTTGGGGCCATGGCCGGGCTCGAATCCGAGCGTGCGGTCGGCGAGCTCCTCGAAGCGCTCGGCGTCGTTGGTCACGAGATGGACGAGGTCACCGTCGTGGACGAGGCGAATCGTCCCGACGTCGAGTTCCATGTCGAACCAGTGGAGTTCGTGCACCGTGCGGGAGAGCGTGCCGCGCGTTTCGCGGCGAAGGCTGGCGAGGAACGCTGGGTCCGCTTCCGCCTGGAGGTCATCGCCGATACTGGCGAGCGCGAACTCGGCGAGCTCGTCCATGTCAATCGAGTCCGTGGGCATAGCCATCCTCCTCCAGGAACCTGCGCAGGCTGCAGGCTGCGCGATAGGACAATTGCTTGACCGCCGCTTCCGTGCGGCCCAGCTCGACGGCGACCTCGGCGCAGGAGAGCTCGCGGCCGTAGCGGAGAACCATGACCCTGCGCTGGACTTCGGGAAGCCGCTGGAGCGCGCGGCGCACCGCCACGCGACGCTCGTGGCGGAGCAGGCCCTCGCCGGGCATTGAGTCGTCCGGCCTGTCGTGGTCGAGCAGCGGCAGTTCGCGACCGGCCTTGCGCGCGTGGTCGCGGACGAGGTTGCGGGCGATGGTGAACAGCCAGGCGGCGAAAGGGCGACCCTGGTCGGTGTAGCGGTCCAGTTGTGAGAGCGCGCGGCGGTAGGTCTCGGAGGTGACGTCCTCGGCGCGAGCGTGCTCGCGTGTCAATGAATACGCGAACCGGTAGACCTCCGGGGCCGTCCGGTCGTAAAGCCGCGCGAAGGCGTCGGGATCGGAACGGGCCTTGGTGATGAGCGCTGCTTCGTCCACGTCACAAGGGTAACGAGCAGGACACGCGGTGGTAACGGAAGTTGGCGGTGGTGAGAACGGCCACTGACTGTCGGCGCCGTTTTTTTTCACGGTTCGAACGCGGTTGAGCACGGTTCGAACGCGGTTCGTGGGAACCGTGAACGCGGTTCGTGGGAACCGTGAGCGCGGTTCGCCGGAACCGTGCGGCGCCGTGTGGCAGGCGGTGCGAGCGCGGGTGATTGGAGAGGTCGGCGGCCCGTGGCATGGGTGAAGGGTGGCATGGGTGACGAGGAGGTCGGAGAGGTGGATGGCACGCTCTGCGGCTTTGCGTGGCGAGCGGCTTTAGGACGGGTGACGGTCGGTGCGGGCGAGGTGCTGGGAGAACGAGGCGAGAGGACGGCCGCACGTTCTTGCGTTGATGGCGCCTCAGGGGACGCGTTCGGCGAGGACGACCGTGCGGAAGGGGTAGTCTTCGCCTGAGGGACCGCTGCAGGTCATGAGGGTGATGCTTTCGGTGCCTTCGCGGCCGCGGAGGATGGCGCCCATGTCGATGGCGGCGAGCGGATAATCGACTTCCGAAGTGACGCGGTAGCTGTAGGTGGAGCCGTCGCTGAGGGCGACGGTGACGAGGTCGCCAGGCTGAAGCGTGTGGAGCTGGTTGAAGATGCCCGGCTGGCCGCCGAACTCAACGTGGGCGGCGAAGAAGGTGGAGCCGTCCTGGCCGGGGAGGTCGCTGTAGGCAGGGTTCCAGCCGATGGTCGAGGTGTCCTGCGGGACGTCGAGGCGGCCGTAGGCATCGAGGCCGTAGCGGCGCACGGGAGCGTGGTCGATGCCGAGTTTCGGCACCGTCAGGCTGGCGACATCGACGCCGGTGGCAGGCGGCGGTGGAACCGGTTCGCGAGCATCCTTGCCGTAGCGCTCGATGTCGTGTTGGACCTGTGCGATGAAGCGGTCATCCACGGAGGCGGGCATGCCTGTGGCGGTGTCGCGACCGATGTAGCGGAGCTGCGCGGCATACGACGGCGAGGCTGTTGCGGCGGCTTGACGGCCGGGCACGAGGAGCCATCCGCCGGCCGACGCGACGAGCAATAGGGCGACGGAGGCAACGATGACCCGGCGGCGCACGAACGGCATTGTAGCGAGACTATCGGCAATGGCCGGTCAGCGCAGTCAGTGTGACCTGGATCACAGAGCAGGACTGGCTCCCCTGTGGTTCCCGATTGCGAGCGGAATTGGCTCCTCTCAAATGACGGATTGTTCGTTAACCTTTTCACACGTACAGTCGTTGTACGACATGAACGCCGGGAAGGAGTCGAAGATGAACATCGCATTCACGCCTCGAGTCACCGCGCGCGGGAAGACGTCATTCGCTTAGACCTGCTGAAGGCAGGACGGCATTGACGCCGTACCGCTCAGCGGTACGGCCTTTTTATTTCTACTGGATGCCCATCACCTGACCCGCTGCCAGGGCTGCAGCAGCCAGTAGGCCATACCCAGTTTCTACCGATACCGAAAACGAGCGAATGTCGCGCGTATAGCCGCTGCGTACGCTCGTGCGCCAGATAGAACGCACCAGCAGGAAAGGAACCCACAGTGTTGGACTTCACTCTCGTGCATTCCACCGAGTTCGCACTTCGCGGAGGAAGTGGACGCACTCTTGTCTCTCTTAGCCATGATTCGGCACGTCTCTACGGGCGCGCCGAACAGCTTCGGCTTCTCGCACGGATGAAGCGTGAGAAGCGCGAAGTTCCAGTCGAACCTCATCTCTTGAAAGGAGAACCACCATGCATAGCCTGATTGGTATCCACCCGGAAGACTTCCCGGTGATCGTGAACCAGCACGTGATCGTGCCCGGAGCGGTAGAGCCGGAATGGCTGCGCCGTTCCGCGGAGTACGCACGGGAGCTCCCGCTGCTTCTCGCAGAGCGGCGGGCCCAGCGCGAACGCGACGCCGACGAGCGGCAGAGCATCGTCGCGCGGTTGCGGCTGGCGCTCAGCCGTGCTTAGGCGCCGGAAACGGCGAACAGCGAAACGGGCTCCCCTTGCGGGGAGCCCGTTTTTGCGCCATTCGTAACCAGCCTCAGGCTTCGAGCATCTCGCGGAAGCGGCCGTTGAGGCCCTTGCGGACGAACGTGGCCTTCTGGAGGTCGTCCAGGTAGGTTTGAACCTGGAGCTTGCGGAGTTCCTTGAGCTTCGCCTGGCCCGCCTCGATCTTGTCGCGGCCGCCGCCGAGGAGAATGGCGAGGGGCTCGGAGACGACGGGGTCGGCCCAGTCCTTGGCCATGCGGCCCTCGGCCTTGCCGAAGTAGAGATCCTGCTCTTCGCGACGGTCGGGGAACTTGAAGAGCATGTGCTTCAGCCGGTCGATGTGGTACTGCATCATGCGCTCGCGGTCGCGCGCGACGAGAGCGTACATGTCGCGCTCGAGCTGGTTCTGGGCGATCTTGTCGCCGTTCTTGAAGAGAGTGAGGAGGACGCTGTCCTGGACGAAGAGGACGGCTGCAAGCTCGGGGAAGGAGCGGGCTTCCTTGGCGGCGCGGGAGAAGTCCGTCGGGGCCTGGAGGCCGAGCCCGCCGCCGTTGGCGAGGGCACGCTTGCGGAACGCTTCGCTATGGCGGGCGAGGTCGTAGATGACGGTGCTGAGGAAGAACTTCAGCTCGTGATAGCCATAGCTGATCTGGGGGAGCCACCCGCTCCAAAGGGCACCGGTGAAGTAGGCGCGGTCGCTCTGTTCGGTAAGGAACTGGCAGACGGCTTTTTCGACATCATCCGGGAGCGCTTCGAGGCTGGCCCAGCGGAGGTCGGTGGCGGAGACCCAGCGGTCGCGGATGGCGACCTCGTAAAGGGGGACGACGCAATCGGCCCAGATGAGGCCCTTATCGAAAATGGTGTAGCCCATGTCTTCGACGATGGGGTTGGGGTAGGAGCCGCGAGCGATTTCTGAGCGGTTCGTCCAGATGTCGGGGATGTCGCCGTATGTGCCCACGTTGAGGTCACCGATGGTGAGGCCGATCTCCGGGTCGCTCGCGCGGACGCGGATGCCCCACTCAGTGGGGGCGGTCATCCACTTGAACTCGGGGCGGTTGATCTGGCCGCCAGCGAGGAACTGCTTGGCCATCTCGCCATCGACGCCGCCACGAAGCGCCTGCCAGACTTCCTGGAGCGAGTGACCCTTGGAGAGGGCGAGCTCGATGAGGCCGTCTTCCCACTTCAGTTCGCGGGCCTTGTCGCGGGCCTCCTGGGGGATTTCGACCGCGGGGGCCTGTGCGGCCTGTGCGTTGGCGAGAGCTTCACCTGTGGACATGGGTCACCTCGGTAGGAGTGTTGAGAACAGGGCAAGGCCCGCGACGAAACGCACGCGGGCCTTCGGTGGAACGTCTATTCGGGGTCGACGAACTGCGCCATCAGCGGCCCGAGGCGCTGGCGACGATCGCCAAGACCAGCGACGGTGAGCCGGTGGACGTATTCGTTGATCTGGCGCTTGCGGAGCAGCAGGAACTTCTGGACGCCCTCATCGAACTTGTCGATGCCGCCGCCAAGGAGGATGCAGAGCGATTCGAAGACGGGCGGGAAGGTCACGTCACCGGAACCGCCGCCGGCAGCATCGCCTTCGGCCTTGTCGAGGTAGTGGTGGATCTCCTCGCGGCGCTCCGGCTCGGTATCGAGGACGTACTTGAGGTGCATGACGCCGAAGGCGAGGTGGCGTGACTCGTCCTGCGCGCTCATGCGGAAGATGCGCTTGTCGGCGTCGGTCTGGCCGATGAGCTCGCCCATGCGGAACATGGACTGGACGAAGCCTTCGGCCTGGACGTGCATGAGGACGGACATCTCGGTGAAGTCGCGGGCTTCGAGCAGGGTGCGGAGGCCGAGGCCGGCGCCCTGGGCGAGGAGGCCGCCGCCGTTGGCGAGGGCGCGCTTGCGGAAGACGTCGGTGTGGCGGGCTTCGTCCATGATCTGGGACATGAGGAAGAGGCCGGCTTCGAAGTCCTGGGAGCTGACGAACGGCATCCACTGTCCGGGGACGTCGCCGGCGATGAACTCGACTTCGGTCAGCATGGTGCAGAGCTGGCACATTGCGCGCTCGATCTCGTCCGGCAGGGGCTCGAGGGTGTCCCAGGGGATGTCGCGCGCGGAGGACCACTGGCGCTGGGTGGCCTCTTCGTAGAGCATCGTGCAGTTTTCGGACCAGACATCCGACTTGGACATGTAGGTCGGCCCGAAGCGCTGGGCGCCAGGGCGCGGGACCGCACCGCGCATGCGGTACGTCATATCGCCGGCGCCGCGGGCGAGGTCGCCATAGCGGCCGGAGTTGATTTCCTTGAGAGTGAGGCCCTTCTTGCCAGGCGTCGCACTGGCGGCATCGTCGTAGAGGTTGAGCCAGGAAAGGTCGAGTCCGGATTCGGTCAGGGGATTAGCAGCCAACGTGTGCACTCCTCGGCGTCAATAGCCCGCATAGTCTACCCCCGCAGTATGCGCGCGGGAAAGCGGCTTATCTACCGGCTGGTAAGCGCGCGGGAACAATGCTGTTTGCGAATCGTAATGTGAGCGCCCCCGTCACCACTCATCCACCCGGCAGCCCCTGCCGATACCTTAGATAACGACGGGGAGGTCGATGTCATGACGCGACTGAAGGATGCGTGTCCGTACGAGGCGAAGGTGCGAGCGAGCCGCTGCGAAAGCTGCTGCGAGGTCAACGAGGGGCTCACGCCCTGCGTCGCAGCGTGGCTCAGCGCCAGCCCGCGAGTTCGAGCGACGAACGTCATCGAGTTTCCGGCGCAGGAACGAAAAGCGGCGTAGTTCGCTTTTGCGCCCGCGCGGAGGGCGTCTGCACGGCCCGGCGGATGGTCACCAGTGCCGGGGCGTGGCACGCTGGTGCGCAGCGATGCCCAAGCAAGTCTCGAACGTCGCGAGCGACGACTACCTGACGACGATTTACCGCCTGCACCACGACGAGGGGCAGGACGTGATCGCGGTGCGCCTTGCCGATCGGCTGGACGTGACGCCGCCATCGGTGGCCGGGATGCTGAAGCGGCTGCAGCGGGACAACCTGGTGACGGTCGACGGGCGGAAAGTGATTCACCTGACAATCGAAGGGCTGCGGCGCGCGGAACAGATGGTGCGCCGGCACCGGCTGGCGGAGTGCCTGATCACGGACGTACTGAAGGTGCCGTGGTGGCGCGCGTACGAAGAGGCACACCTGCTGGAGCACGGGCTTTCGGACATCACGGAGCCGCAGTTGTTCGAGACGCTCGGACGGCCGACGCGCAGCCCCTTCGGCTACCCCATCCCGGGACCTGGAGCGCCGCGGAAGCTGTCGATGCGAACGCTTGCGGACGTGGCGCAGGGCGAAGTCGTGGAGATCGACCGGGTGTTCGAGGAGGACGAGCAGCTGCTGCAGTTCTTCGACGAAGAGGGCATTCGGCCGGGCGAGCAAGTCAGCCTCGAAGCGGTGGCGCCGTACCGGGGCACGGTGACAGCGCGCCTGGACGGCCGCTCGGTGGTGATGGGGACGCAGGTGGCCGAGCGGATCTGGGTCAAGGTTCCTTAGGGCGGCCAGCCGCAAGGCCGGTGCGGCACGCCTGGCCGGTAGGCGGGGCGGCCGACGACGATTACGACAAGATCTCGATGTCGAGGTTGCTGAGTCGTTCAGCGTCGGCGGCCAGTTCGATTTCGACGACCTTGCCCTCACGGATGGTGAAGGCGAAGACCACGCGGGGAATGCCACCAGTCGCCCATACGCCACCGGGGGCGCCATCGATGAGTGCGATCTGCGCGGCCTGTGCCTGGCCGGCGAACTGACGGGCAACGGCGTCTGCGCCGCGGATCTCAGAGGTGATCCACCCGTTCCGCGCGCCCATGCGGAGGGCGGCGGCGTCGGGTCGAAGGGCGACGTTCGGATCGAGCACGGCGAGGAGCGCCTCGAAGTCGCCGGAGCGGGAAGCCCTGAAGAACGCCTCGACGACGTCGCGGCGGCGCGCGATGTCGGCCGCACGACCATCAGCGGAGGCGCCCTGCACGCGCCGCCGGCCGCGGCTGGCGAGCTGGCGCGCGGCGACAGGCGAGCGGCCGACGATCTCCGCGATCTCGTCGAAGGAGACGCCGAAGACATCGTGGAGGACGAACGCGACGCGCTCGGCCGGCGCGAGCTGCTGAAGCACCGCGGTCATCGCCATGCCCACTGATTCCGCCAGCATGGCCTCGCGCTCGGGATCGGTGGCATCGGGAATGGACTCGCCGTCCGCGGCGAGGGGTTCTTCGCGCCGTGCGCGGCGGGAGCGGAGCATGTCCAGGCAGACGCGGGCGACGACGGTGGTAAGCCAGCCGCTGAGGTTCTCGACCGCAGTGGTATCGGCGCGGCTGAGGCGGAGCCAGGCCTCCTGGACGGCGTCGTCCGCCTCGGTGGCCGAGCCGAGAAGGCGATAGGCGACGCCCTGCAACCGGGTGCGGTCGGTTTCGAAGCGCTCGGCCAGCCATGTGTCGTCCATCGTTCCCATTCTCCGTAATAGTTCGTCACAGGGTTGACGGTGGAGGCGCGGTGAATGTGACAGAAGAGCGCCGCGTTCACAGCCAGGCGAACCGAGCGTGCCCAGGGGCCCACCCAGGCAGCCGGCGCCCCGGCTGCTCTGAACGGCCCGGTCACATTCGCGCGACGCCGTACGTCATGGGGGTGAAGGAGAACGACATGCAATTCGTACTGGTCATCTATCACGGTAATTTCCCGCTACCCGGTTCGGCCGCGTGGAATGCACTGCCGGAAGCGGAGCAGAAGTCGATTTACGCCGACTACGCGGAACTCAACAAGACGGAGGGAATCACGATGCGGCTTCCAACCATCGCACCCGGGAAGGCGACGACGGTGGAGGTGCGCGACGGCAAGACGCAAAGCAGGCTTGGACCTTACCTGGCCGGAAGGCATCGGCGGCGCGTTCGTGTTCGAGGCGGAAAATGTGGAGGCGGCGGTCGCGCTGGCCGGACGGATTCCGCAGGCTCGGTTGGGCGGCGCAGTCGAGATCCGCCCCGTCGAGGCGTACTTCTGATCGAAGAACCGCCGGCCCACCTCGCGTAACGGTCACATTCGGCGCGCGGGCTTCGTCATAGGGTTAGAGAGCGGCCCGACCGCATTCATCAAGAGGAGATTCGACGTGAAGATCAGGCTGACAAGAATCTACGTGGACGACCAGGAGAAGGCGCTGCGCTTTTACACGGACGTCCTCGGTTTTGTGAAGAAGGCTGATTTCAGCCAGGGACCGTTTCGCTGGCTGACGGTGGCATCCGCTGAAGAGCCGGACGGCGCGGAGCTACAGCTGGCACTCAACGACAACCCGGCTGCGAAGGCGTACCAGCAGGCGATGTTCGAGCAGGGCCAGCCGGGCGCGATGTTCTCCACCGACGACGTGGAGGCCGACCACGCGCGGATTAGTGCGCGCGGCGGGCAATTCACCATGCCGCCCACAAAGGTGACGGGTTCTACCATTGCCATGCTGAACGATGGCTGCGGGAATCTCATCCAGTTGACGCAGCTGACCTGGCAAGGCTAGCGCGGGTCCCGCAGACCGGAGGCACGATGAGCACAGCGACGAAAACGGGCAGGCAGCCGGCGGAGCGGATGGCGGATAGCCACGAGCTAATCCGGGTTCACGGCGCGCGCGTCAACAACCTGAAGAACGTGAGCGTCGAGATCCCGAAACGTCGGCTGACGGTGTTCACCGGCGTCTCAGGGTCCGGCAAGAGTTCGCTCGTGTTCGGCACGATCGCAGCGGAGTCGCAGCGGCTGATCAACGAGACGTACAGTGCGTTCGTCCAGGGTTTCATGCCGACATTGGCACGTCCCGACGTCGACGTGATGGAAGGCTTGACCACCGCGATCATCGTCGACCAGGAGCGAATGGGAGCGAATTCGCGGTCCACGGTGGGGACGGCGACGGACGCCAACGCCATGCTTCGCATCCTCTTCAGCCGGCTGGGCCAACCGCACGTCGGGCCGCCGACGGCGTTCTCGTTCAACGTGCCCACACGGCGGGCGAGCGGGGCGATGTCCGTCGAGAAGGGCAGGGGTGAACGCAAGGTCGTGCGGGACGCGGTGTACCTGGGGGGGATGTGCCCGCGCTGCGAGGGCATGGGATCGGTGACCGACTTCGACCTTGCGGCCGTTTACGACGAGAGCAAGTCGCTGACCGAAGGGGCGATCACGGTTCCCGGCTACAGCATGGATGGCTGGTACGGCCGCATCTTCAAGGGATCCGGGTTCTTCGATCCTGAGAAGCCGATCGGCAAGTACAGCAAGAAGGAACTCCACGACCTGCTCTACAAGGAGCCGACGAAGATCAAGGTCGACGGCATCAACCTGACGTACGAGGGTCTCGTCCCGAAGATCCAGAAGTCGATGCTTTCCAAGGATGTCGACGCGATGCAGCCGCACATCCGGGCGTTCGTGGAACGGGCCGTTACCTTCAGCACCTGTCCCGACTGCGGAGGCACGCGACTGAGCGAAGGCCCCCGGTCCTCGAAGATCGCCGGGATCAATATCGCCGAGGCAAGCGCGATGCAGATCAGCGATCTCGCCGCGTGGGTGCGCAGCGTTGAGGCGCCGTCGGCGGCGCCGCTGCTGACGGCGCTGGGAGAAACGCTGGAATCGTTCGGTGAAATCGGGCTGGGCTACCTGAGCCTCGACCGCCCTTCGGGGACGCTCTCGGGCGGGGAAGCACAGCGGACGAAGATGATCCGTCATCTCGGCTCGTCCCTGACGGACGTGACTTATGTCTTCGACGAACCGACGATCGGCCTGCACCCACACGACATCCAGCGGATGAACGAACTGCTGCTTCAGCTGCGGGACAAGGGCAACACGGTGCTGGTCGTGGAGCACAAGCCCGAGGCGATCGCGATCGCCGACCACGTCGTCGACCTTGGTCCCGGCGCGGGCGCCGCGGGCGGCGAGGTGGTCTTCGAGGGCACTGTAGAGGGGCTCCGGGCCAGTGCGACGGTCACCGGCCGGCACCTCGACGACCGCGCGGCGCTCAAGGAATCGGTGCGAAAGCCGGAGGGGACGCTCGAGGTGCGTGGGGCCGACACAAACAACCTGCGGCACGTCGATGTGGACATCCCGCTGGGAGTGCTGGTGGTCGTGACCGGGGTGGCGGGCTCAGGCAAAAGCTCGCTCATCCACGGCTCGGTTTCGGGCCGGGACGGGGTCGTCTCGGTGGACCAGACGGCGATCCGCGGGTCGCGGCGGAGCAACCCGGCGACCTACACGGGGCTGCTCGATCCGATCCGGAGCGCGTTCGCCAAGGCCAACGGCGTGAAGCCGGCGCTGTTCAGCGCCAACTCCGAAGGCGCCTGCCCGACGTGCAACGGCGCCGGTGTGATCTACACGGATCTGGCGATGATGGCCGGGGTGGCGACCACGTGCGAGGAATGTGAAGGAAAACGTTTCCAGGCAGCGGTGTTGGAGTATCGGCTCGGCGGGCGCAATATCGCGGAAGTGCTGGCGATGCCGGTGACCGAGGCCCTGCAGTTCTTCGGCGCAGGCGAAGCACACACTCCGGCCGCACACGCCATTCTCGGACGGCTCGCCGATGTCGGGCTTGGGTACCTCAGCCTGGGCCAGCCGCTGACCACGCTGTCGGGGGGCGAGCGGCAGCGGCTGAAGCTGGCGACGCACATGGGCGAGAAGGGCGGCGTCTACGTGCTCGACGAGCCGACCACGGGGCTGCATTTGGCCGACGTCGCGCAGATGCTGGGTCTGCTCGATCGCCTGGTGGACTCGGGGAAGTCCGTGATCGTGATCGAACACCACCAGGCAGTGATGGCACACGCGGACTGGATCATCGACCTCGGCCCGGGCGCGGGACACGACGGCGGACGGATCGTGTTCGAAGGAACACCCGCGGACCTCGTTTCCGGCCGGTCCACGCTGACAGGCGAGCACCTCGCGGCATACGTCGGCGGCTGACCCTGATCCGGGGATGCGGTGACCTGTATTGCGGCAGCTCCGGACGCTACATCCCTCTCGATAGGTGGGTTCAAAGCCGATAACCAATTCGATGGAACCTGTTGCGACTCGCGCCGGGCGGACGCCGCTACGCGTCCTCGTGATCGAAGACGACCCGGCGTTGGGCCGTCTGATCCAGCTCGTACTGGGCCAATACACCGACGAGGTAACGGTAGTGCGGTCGGGCCGCGCGGCGCTGGCGGAGCTTTCGGCACACACCTTTGACGCGATCGCATCCGACATCAGCCTGCCGGACATGTCCGGGCTGGACGTGATCGCGCGCGCCCGCACGTTGGCGCCCGCGAGCGGCATCGTGGCGATCACCGGATTCGTGGACGTGGACGTGGCGGTCCGTTCGATGAAATCGGGGGCCGACGACTTCCTGGGCAAGCCGTTCGACGCGGACATCCTGTGGCACATGCTGAACAAGGCCGTCGACAACCGGGGGCGGCGGCTGGAAGCCGAGCAGGCGGCGGCATACCGCCAGCTGGCGTACACCGACGCGCTCACGGGATGCCCGAACCGGCGGTTCATCGACGAATTCATCGTGGACGCCGTGAACACCTCGGTCCGGGATAACCGTCCGCTGGTGGTGGCGTACCTCGACATCGACAACTTCAAGCTGCTGAACGACTTCGTCGGCCACGAGCAGGGCGACCATGTTTTGAAGCGCGTGGTTCATGCGCTGAACGCGCAGATCACAGAGCCAGCCGCGTTCGCACGTTTTGGCGGAGACGAGTTCGTGGTCGTGTTCCCTGATGCGACGGAGGACGAGGCGCGAGAAGTGATCGAGCGCGTGCGCACGGCCGTTTCGCACATCGAAGTGATGAACGGTTCGCACGTGACGCTGCCGACGCGGATAAGCTGCGGCATCGCGCGCTTCCGTGGGTATGAGACGCCGCGCGATCTGATCGCTGAGGCTGAAGAACACATGTACCTGGACAAGGCGGGGTCGACGTCGCTGTTGATGGGAGGAAACGACGAAGACGCGGCCGCGCCGGAGGCGCTGCTGAAAATCACGAACCTGAAGTCGCTACGAAACCTTGTGAAAGCGATCGACCGGCGGGACAGCTACACGCGCTTCCACAGCGACCACGCGACGCATCTTGCGGTGAAGCTGGCACGGCAAATCGGCCTGACGGACGAGCAGATGAGCGCGATCACGATCGGGGGTCCGATCCATGACCTCGGGAAGATCGTGGTGCCGGACGAGATCCTGAGGAAGCCAGGCCCGCTGACGCCCGGGGAACGGCGGGCGATGGAAGACCACCCGGTCATCGGCGCTGCGATCGCAGCCGCGGTGACGGACTACGACACGGTGGTGGAACTCGTGCGGCACCACCACGAGCGCTTCGATGGCGAAGGGTATCCGGGACAGCTGCGCGCGGCCGAAATCAGCCTCCCGACCCGGATCTTCAGCCTCTGCGACGCGTACAGCGCCATGACGACCGACCGGCCGTATCGCAAAGGGCTGACGATAGAGCAAGCCATCGCCGAGATTGTGGCGGGCCGGGGTACGCAATTCGACCCGGACCTCGGGCAGGAGTTCATCAAACTCGTCGAGCGCGAGTATCCCAGGGGTGCGGCCGCGTGAGGGCGCAGGCGTACTGGTTCTTCGCGTTGGTGGCGTGGCCGGCAGCGGTGTGGGGCGTGGTGGAGATCGTGTTGCGGGTGGCAGCGGGAGAAATGGGCGGGCTGGGCGACACAGTGCTGCTGACGACGGCCGCGGTGGGGACAATCGCAGCGTGCGGGTGGCGGCAGCGGGGGCTGCGAGCGCAGCGTTAACGGGTGACGGCGATTCGCGGCCGGGCCGGTGCTACGATTCCGGCATTCCACGCAGGAAGCAAGCCCATGCCAGCCACCGCAGTAACACGACACGCCGTCGGGCCGGAACGTCCGGGAGGCCAGGGCCTCGATCAGAACCAGGAGGAATCCGGGAACCTGGCCATCGCGAAGCTGCTGACGAGCGACGACGGCAAGGCCTGGACCGACTTCGTGGCGACCTGCCGGATGGGCGAGGACGGCGTAACCGTGTACGAGGCGTGGGCGCTGCGGGGGATGGTGGCGTGGATTCGCCGGTACGACGAGGGCGGGTTCTCGTATGAGATCGTCGAGACAGCCGGGGAGAATCCGCTGGCACGGCAGGACCCGCGTGCGCTTTCGACGCTGGCGGAGGAGCTGGCGGCAGGCCGGAACGCCGAGAGCCCGTTCGTCGAGCCCGAGAAGTTGACGTACCCCTATGCGTACGAGCGGCTCTCGCAGCTGTTCGACAGCCCGAACGCGCCCGACCTCGCGGTGAACCCGAAGAGCTACGCCTACGGCCGCCAGCCGGGACAGCACGGCGCGCTGGACGTGATCCAATCGCGTTCGCCGCTGGTGTTCAGCGGGCCGGGGGTGAAGCGCGGCGAGCGTGTCGAAGGGCTGCCGCGACAAATCGACATCGCGCCGACGATCGCAAAGCTGCTGGGCTGGCCGCTCATCGACGGACGCGACAGCACCGGGCGGACGAGCAGCGAACGCGGGCACGAGCCCGACGTGTACCTTCGGCGGCAGGACGGCGAGCCGCTCGACGAGGTGCTGGACGGGTCGGGGGAGGTGCCGGAGCGCGTCTACATCCTGCTGCTCGACGGGCAATCGCACCCGGAGTTGCGTGCACCGGCTGGACACGGAGCCGGAGAGCATCCCGAACCTGCGCCGGCTGATAGAGGGCGGGGCGATGCTTCGCTGGGGGAGCATCACGAACTTCCCGAGCATCACGTGGCCGAGCCACAACGCGATCGGGACGGGGTGCTGGAGCGGACACCACGACATCGTGAACCCGACGTACTACCTGCGTGATCGACGGGAGACGGTTTCGCCGCAGGGGATGCAGTTCGACACCGCCCGGTTCCTGAACGACGACGTGGAGACGCTCTACGAGGCGTTCCATCGGGTGTATGGGGAGTGGGACGGAGCGATGGGCGGGGCGCTGGTGGCGTCGGTCAACGAGCCGTGCACACGCGGGGCAGACCACGCGTCGTTGGAACGGCGGCTCGTGGGCGACCGGGGCGAGCTGATCATGCTGACGAAGGAGACGGAGGGCGGGATCAGCCCGCGGTGGTTCAACGAGCTCGAGGAGCAAGGCCACAAGCTGATGGGGCAGATCGATAACCGTGCGCTGGGTCAGGCTCGGCAGCTGCTGCGCGACGGGAGCCACCCGGTGCCGAAGTTCATGTTCCACGAGTTCAGCCAGCCGGACTCCGCTGCGCATGACTACGGTCCGCACCACGAGGGCGCGCGGGTCGCACTGGACGAGACGGACGTGCGCATCGGGCACATCCTCGCGGATATGGATGAGCGCGGGCTGTTCGACTCGACGCTGTTCGTCGTCACGACGGACCACGGGATGGCGCAGCAGGACATCGGGATGCGCGCCAACCCGGCGCGGATCCCGGAGCGCGATGGGATGGCGGCGGTGACGACGGAGCCGCTGATCTACCTGCGGGACGTGGCGGTGCAGATCACCGTCGCGCATGACGGGCGGACGGCGCAGATCGCGGTGGTGGACAACGACGCCGACGTGAGCGGCGAAAATCCGCCGATCGGCGGGGCGGAGATTATCGTCAGCGACCACAAGGACGGGCGCGTGGCGCGGACGACGACGGACGCATCCGGGAACGCCGGGATCGCGATCCCGGCGGACCTCGACCCGGAGGACCTGCGCATCGCGGTGCGGGCGGAGGGGTTCAACCCGCGGCACATGCTGCTCGACGGGACGAACCTGGCGATTGATTTGCGGGAGCTGTTGTACGGGGCGTGAGGGGCGCCATGCGGACGCACATATATTTCGCGGCGTCCTAAACTTGCCCGACCTTCACGCGCACGGTAGATATGTGAGTGCAGAACTGAGCCGGAAGCCGGGGGCATTCGTGTGCCTCGGGACCGGACTCCATAACGAAGGCAGGTTCCGTTGCACGACTATTCGAAGTCGCTCCCACAGGCCACGCCTGAGACCCAGCCCTACTGGGACGGGTTGAAGGAAGGCAAACTCATGATCCAGCGCAACAAGAAGACGGGCCACGTCTACTTCCCGCCACGGCCGTTCGACCCCGCGGACCCGTTCTCCGAGGTCGAGTGGTTCCAGGCGAGCGGACGCGGGAAGCTCCTCAGCTACGTCATCAGCCACCGGCCGCCTCCGGGATACGAGGCGCCGTTCGCGATCGCGGTGGTTGAGCTGGACGAGGGCCCGAAGATGATGACGAACATCATCGACTGCCCGCAGACACCAGAGGCGCTGCAACTCGACATGCCGCTCGAGATTGCGCCGTACAAGGTGAACGACGATGTGACGCTGCCCCTCTGGCGGCCGGCGAAGGGGGCCTAAGCCATGGTGAAGCCAGGAAGCGTTGCTATCGTCGGAGCGTACGAGAAGGTCAGCCCGGAAGGCCGCTGGCCAAACACGTCGCAGCTCCAGCTGCATGCCGATGTGGCAATCGGAGCGATGAAAGAGGTCGGGCTGAAGCCGTCGGACATCGATGGTGTGGCGACGGCCGGCCAGAGCCCGAACGAGACGGCGTGGTACCTCGGGATTACGCCGACGTGGGTCGACGGGACGTCGGTCGGCGGCTGCTCGTTCATGCTGCACGTGCGCCATGCGGCGGCGGCGATCGAGTCGGGGCTGTGCACGACCGTCCTCATCACGCACGGAGAGAGCGGGCGCTCCGGCATCGGGCGTGGTGGGTTCGGTTTCGCGCGATCCGGGATGAACGGTCAGTTCGAAGGGTGGGCAGGGCCGGCGGGACCGCCGACGATGTTCACGATTCCCGTGCTTCGGTACATGAAGAAGTACGGGGTCACGGAAGAGCAGCTGGCGATGGTGGCGGTCGTTCAGCGCGAGTACGCGATGCGCAATCCCAACGCCGTGATGAAAGAGCCGATCACGGTGGACGACGTGTTGAACTCGCGCATGATCGCGTACCCGTTCCACCTGCTGGAGTGCTGCCTGGTGACGGACGGCGCGGGCGCGCTGATCATGACGTCGGCCGACCGCGCGAAGGACTTCCCGACGAAGCCCGTCTACATCCTCGGCACGGGCGAGAGCGTGGAGACGCCGATCATCAGCCAGATGGAAGACTTCACGTCGTCGCGGGCGTTCGTGGTGTCGGGGAAGAAGGCGTTCGGCGAGGCGGGGATTTCGCACGACGACGTGGACCACCTGATGATCTACGACGCGTTCGCGCACCTGCCGCTGTACGGCCTCGAGGACCTCGGGTTCGTCGGGCGCGGTGAGGCTGCCCAGTTCATCTGGGACGGCAACACGCGTGAAGGCGGCAAGCTGCCGCTGAACACCAACGGCGGCGGCCTGAGCTACTCACACTCCGGCATGTACGGCATGTACGCGCTGCAGGAGAGTGTCCGGCAGATGCGGGGCATCGCGCCGGCGCAGGTGAAGGGCGCGAAGATCAGCATCGCTCACGGTGTCGGAGGCATGTTCGGCGCGAGCGGAACGATCATCATGTCGAACGAGCGGCCGTAGCGGCGGTGCCGCTGAAGGACTCAGGGCCGAGGACTCGGGACTCAGGAGTGGAGCGTGGCGAAAGTGAATCGGTTTGAAGATCTCGTCGCCTGGCAGAAGTCCCGGGTCCTGGCCCGCCAAATCTACGAAGTGAGCCAGAGCGGGAAGTTCGCGCGTGATTTTGGCCTGGCGAGCCAAATTCAGCGGGCGGCGTCGTCCATAATGTTCAACCTGGCCGAAGGGTTCGAACGAGGAAGCCGCGGAGAGTTCCATCAATACCTGTCGATCGCGAAGGGCTCCTGCGCCGAAGTTCGTTCTCAGCTCTACCTGGCGCTGGACATTGGCTACATCACGGAAGCCCAGTTCGCGTCGCTCGACGGCGCGGCAAACGAGGTAGCCCGACTCGTTTCGGCGCTACGCACGGCGGTTCAGCGGCAGAGAGATGAACAGCGAGGTGTGAAATGACTGAGTCCCGAGTCCTGAGTCCTAAGTCCTCCCCGCTCGTCATTGGATTAGCCGGGACGATTGCCGCCGGGAAGTCGACGGTGGGGCAGTTGCTGGTGGAGCGGGGAGCGCACCACTGCGACGCTGACAAGCTGGTGCACAGGCTGTACGACCCGGGGACGCCGGGGTTCGACCGCGTGGTGGAGGCGTTCGGGCGGGAGGTCGTGGGGCCGGATGGTTATGTCGACCGGAAGATCCTGGGCGCCAAAGTGTTCGGGAAGCCCGAGGAGATGAACAAGCTGACGCGGGCGATGGGCTCGATCACCGAGGCGATCAAGGGCGTGATCGATGGCTGGCGGGCGGACCTCGGCGACGACCAGATCTGCGTGATGGAGGCCGTGAACCTGATGGAGCCGGGCTACGCCCGCTGGTGCGACCAGACGTGGCTGATAGGTGTGGACGACGACATCGCGCGGCAGCGGCTGATCGAGACGCGTGGGATGAGCGGAGAAGAGGCGGACCAGCGGCTCAAGTCGATGATACCGCTTGCCATCCGGGCGCCGGGCGCGGACTGGGTCTACAAGAACAACGGATCGATGGACGAATTGCGGGCAGCGGTCAACGCGGAGCTGGACCGATTGCTGGCGCTGCGGGCGGACGGCGGGCTGCCGGAGTCGAAGTTCGGGCCGTGGTGGGCCGAGTTCCTGGAGCGGAACAAGGAGCGGCTGAAGCAGACCGGCGTGACGATTCCCGGGCAGGCGAAAGCAGCGGAGAATCAGGCGGAGGCCAGGTAGCGGTCGATGAAGTCGCGAGGTGAGAAAACTCGGCCCGGGAAGTGGCGGCTGCGCAGCAGCGACGCATCTCCGGTGACAAGAACGGCGTCCTCAGCCTCATCGAGCAAGTCCCAGAGGTGCTGATCGGTCGGGTCCGGCGCCGCGAGGCTGGAGGGTGTGGCCTCGATGATTGTCCCCGCCGAGACAAGCGCCGCCAATAGTTCGTCCACCTCGTGCTGGGAAAGTTGGCTCCGGTCCCGGACCTCCCGGCGTTGAAGGACGGCCCGGTACTCTTCGGCGAGCGCTGCGGAAACGACCCCCTCGACGACGCCCTCGAGCACCGCCGCCACCACCCGGTATGGTGGAGCTTCAATCTGCTGCGTGAGGCTCGCGCTTACGAGAACGTTCGTGTCAAGAACGACCCGCACGATGGCTGCTCCGCTCCGCCGCCTGCTCATTCCGGTAGGTGCGTACTTCTCGGACCGCCCACTGCTCGATGTCTTCGTCGCTCATCCCGGCCGTGGCCCGGGCCGCGTTCCGCCGTGCCTTCTCCAGCATCTCTAAGGCGTTGCGTCGCTGTTGGTGCTCAGCGTCCCTCAACGCCTCCTCGATGAGCGTGCCGATGGTCGTGTTTTCGTACGCGGCGCGCATTTTGAGCTGCCGGTGGCGTTCGTCGGAGAGCGTGATGGTGAGCCGTGCCATGGCTCCATCGTACACCCGCACCGCCACCAGATCACCAGCACACCAACGCACCAAGGCACCAAGGCACCAAGGCGTACGAGCTTGCAGACAGGCGGTCAGACGCGGGCTGCTGTTTGCGGCGGTGGAGCCCGGACGCTTAGGATCCGGGGACTTCGTTGCATGAGGAGACGCAGATGGCGGACGGCTTCGAATTCCCGGTGGACCGGACACAAGTCATGCTCTTCGCGCGGTCGCTGTTGGACATCAATCCGGCGTTCGTAGACCCGGATTCGCCCGAGGCAAAGGCGGTGGGCGGGCAGGTGGTCCCGCCGACGTTCGTGCAGAGCAGCGCGCACTACCAGCCCGACTACCCGCTGGACATCACGCGGCCGCGCAAGGGCGCGCCGCCGGCACATCGTGGCGACGCGCCGGGCGGTGGCGGCGGCGGTCTTGGCCGCGGGCTGCACGCGGAGCAGCACTACGAGTATCACCATCCCATCCATGCGGGCGACGTGCTTACGGTGACGACGAAGCCGGGGAACCGCTGGGAGAAGGAAGGGCGGCGCGGCGGCAAGCTGCTGTTCAGCGAGTCGGTGAGCGAGTACCGCAACCAGGACGGCGTGCTATGCGTGACGGCGACGTCCGTGGGCGTGCAGACCGAACGCGCGGTGGACCAGTAGGAGGCGAACGATGGCACTGAAAGTTGGAGATAAGCACGAAGCGGTCGTGATCGAGAACGTCAACCGCACGCACATCGTGAAGTACGCCGGGGCGAGCGGCGACTTCAACCCGCTGCACCATGACGACACGGCGGCGAAGAACCTGGCGGGTTACCCGTCGGTGTTCGCGCACGGGATGCTGTCGATGGGGCTGACCGGGCGGATGTTGACGGACTGGGTGGGGCCGACGGCGCTGAAGAAGTACGGCGTGCGGTTCACGAAGCAGGTCTGGCCGGGCGACACGCTGACGGCGAAGGGCGAAGTGACGAAGGTCGAAGACGGCCTGGCGACGATCAAAGTCGTCACGGTGAACCAGAACGGGGAGTCAGTGGTGGAGGGTGAGGCGGTCGCGGCCGTCTAGGGGCTGGCGACCGTGGCGACGGCTGAGGCTGTGGCGTCGGTCACGGTTTGGAGGCTGCCGTGCCCGACGGCGATCGTCGATTGGCCGGTCGCGAGGCCGCTGGCGAGCCCGGAAGCTGGGGTCAGACACGCGCTGGCCCCGTTGTTCGGTGACTGTGGAAGCGAGACGATGGGTGAGCTTGGAGGAGCGAATGTGAGTCCGGCGGGCGTTTCGAAGACCGCCGGGTCGATGGCCTCGTTGTACGAGATACGCGTAACCTCGGTGCGCTGGACGAGCCGGCCATCGCGTGCATGCATTTCCGACCCAAGCAGAACGAGCGTTTCTTTGTCGAACCAGAACGTCTTGTCGCCGTCGGCCAGCGGGGCGGACCCGGGGCACGTCCCGGGCGAGACTTCAACCCGGTAAGCAGGGCGGCCGGCTATGGTGTCTTCGCCCACCAGCCGCGCTTCACCGCCTCCGCTCCGCATGGCAGCGGCCTGTTGAAGCGAATCATCGTTGGACCGAGTCTGACCGATTTGCGCGATGAAGTCCGTCGGCTGGTACGGCAACTCTTCCCCGCCGCTCAGGGTGCCGTCGGGATCGATGTGCCAGCTGTACACGCCCTGTGCGTTCGCGACGCTGGCGCTGTTGAAGGAGAGTGGAGTGAGCAACTGTCCCTCCACGCGACCACCCGTGCCCTTAGCCCACCAGAGGCGCGTGGTGGAGGATTGGAGGTCGGGCTGATTGGGCTGGCCCGGCACACGCGGGTCCAAATAGGTCGATGCTTCGATCTCAAAGCTGGTGACTTTGAGTGTCGCATGCACGTCGGGGATCGCGCTTGCACCGCTGTCGCCGGAGAGGAGCGCGACTGCGGTCGCGAGCACGCCGCCCGGCCACGGCTACCCCGACCACTGCGACGGCCGCCTTGACGGCGCCAGCGCCGGGCAGGCTCGCCCACAGTGCGCCGAGCCAGGATCGGCGGCCCGACTGCGCTGTCGCGCCCTCGATGCCGTCCCATTTCGCCAACGCCTGGCGGTCGGGGAGGTTGAGCTTGGCGAGCATGTTGGAGACGTGGAACTTGACGCCGTCGGGGCTAATGCCGAGACGGACGGCGATCTCAGCGTTGGTCCTGCCTTCGCGGAGGTGTTCGAGGACGCGCCACTCCGCGGGGGTAAGGACGTCGGGGTGCGCTGGCCGCCCGCGCCGGCCGCTTCTACCGAGCATGCGACAAGCGTACGCCGTCGGCGGGCGATTTACCCTACCCGGTGAACTTTGATGCCCGTCGCTGGTTTGACACATGTTCTGCCGATCATCAAGGCATGCGAGTCGTAGTCATCGTTCTCGTCGTCGTCGCCCTTGCCGTTGTTCTCGCCGGCTGCCGGCAAGCACGACAGCGGCGGCAGTCCAACGGCTGGAGGGGCAACCTCCGCCGGCGACACGACCACCGCAGCCGCGGGTACGCCAGAAACCACAGCCGCGCCGACGGAAGCCGCGTCGGCCACCACCAGCGCCAATCCGTCATCGCTCCCGGTCGCGGGCGTTTCGCATGGGAAGCTCGCTTTCGGTGGCGAGGAGCGGACATACCGGCTGTTCATCCCGTCCGGAACGCCGCCGGCGGCCGGGTGGCCCATGGTGGTGGGGCTGCACGGCGGGCTGGGCTCCGGCGACCAGTTCGCGTCCAACTCGCAGTTCGAGAAGACGGCGGAAGCCGAACACTTCGTCGCGGTGTTCCCGGATGGCTTGCGGAACACGTGGAACGGCGGCGGCTGTTGCGGGTTCGCGTCTCGGACGAAGGTCGACGACGTTGGTTTCCTCGCGGCGCTGATCGGCGACCTGGAAAAGCGGCTGCCGGTCGACCCGGGCCGCGTGTTCATGACCGGGCATTCGAACGGGGCGATCATGGCGCTGCGCTTTGGCTGCGAGCGTGCCGACCTGGTGAAGGCGATCGCGCCGGTGGCCGGCTCGCTGGAGGTGCCATCCTGTAATCCGTCGCGGGGAGTGTCGTTGCTGGCGATCCATGGCGACGCGGACCAGAACCACCCTATCGATGGAGGGCAGGGTCCGCGTTCGATTGCCGGCGTGCCGTTCACGTCGATGGCGACGACGCTGCAGCGCTGGGCCGACGGGATGGCTTGCTCGCAGCCGCCGACGGTAAGGACGGACGGGCCACTGACGACGAGCGAGTGGAGCGGCTGCCGCGATGGAGCGGTGATGCGGTACATCGTGATCGCGGGCGCGGACCACCCGTGGCCGGGGTCGGCGCCGAACAAGCTGAACCCACTGCAAGGCACGCCTTCCCAAGCGCTGGATGCGACGCAGACGGTCTGGGATTTCTTCGCTTCGCTTGAAGTGACATCCGGGGCTTGGATTTGTTCCACCGTCCCGGTGCAGGCTGGATCCCATGCGCGTGGAGTATCGCGAGGAGCCGTGCAAGGTCGCATTGAACCGGGTGAAGGGGATGCACTTCAGCTGGTCGCTAAACCCGTACATGGGGTGTGCGCACCGATGCACGTTCTGCTACGTGCGCGGGTTCGAGCTGCGCGCCGACCGGCCATGGGACGCGCGTTACGGGACGTCGATCCGCGTGAAAACGAACGTCGCGGACGTCTTGCGGATGGAACTGGCGCGGCGGACCTGGAAGCGGGAAACGGTCACGGTTGGCGCGGCGACTGATCCCTATCAGCCGGCGGAGGGCATGTATCGCCTGACTCGGCGCTGCCTGGAGGCGCTGGGAGCGGCGCGAACACCGATCAACCTGATCACGCGCGGGCCGATGATCGTGCGCGACGTCGATGTGCTCGCCGAGGCTGCACGGCGAGCCGACGTGAACGTGAACTTCTCCATCCCGACGCTGGACACGGAGGTGTGGCGGAAGACCGAGCCCGGGACGGCGCCGCCGCGGCAGCGACTGCGCGCGCTTACTGAACTGGTTCGGGCCGGCATCAAAGCGGGTGTGAGCGTGGCGCCCGTGCTCCCCGGCATCTCGGATTCGCCCGAGAGCATCGAAGCCGTGGTGAAAGCTGCGCGAGACGCGGGCGCGACCCACATGTGGTGCGCCACGCTGAACCTAAAGCCCGGCACGCGCGAGTACTTCCTCGATGCGCTTGCGCGCGACTGGCCCGCACTGTTGCCGTCGTACGAGGAGCTGTACGAGAAGGTCTACCTGGCGAAACGCGAGTCGGAGCCGATCTACGAGACGTTCCGGGAACTGGAGGCGCGCTATGCGATCGCTGATCGACGCGAGCGGCCGCTGCAGCCGCCGCCCGCACCCGAGCAGCTCGCGCTGTTTGGATCAGCAACGTAGCGGCTCAAGAAGCGGCGAGCTCGGGGCGGACGTCCTGGCCGATGCGGACGGTGTTTCGCCCTGCGGCCTTCGCCGCGTAGCAGCCACGGTCGGCGAGCGAAACGAGCGCGGACGCCGACGGCGAAGACTGGGGCGTGCACGCGGCGACGCCGATGCTGGCTGTGACGGTTAGAGAGCCGCCGTTGCCGTCATCGATGGGAGTGGCTGCGATGGCCTCGCGGATGCGCCGGGCAAGGCCAGTGGCGCCGATGAGGTTCGCGCCCGGGCAGACGATCACGAACTCCTCGCCGCCGAAGCGCCCAACAAAGTCGGATTCGCGAACAACCCGTTTGATGGCAGCGGCGACGGCCTGGAGCGCGATATCGCCCACCTGGTGCCCGTATGTGTCGTTGAGCTGCTTGAAGTGATCAAGGTCGAGGAAGAGCAGTCCGAGGCTTTCGTTCCGACGCTGCGCAGCCTGCATCGCCTCGTCGAGAAAGGCGTCGAGGTAGCGCCGCGTAGCGACGCCGGTGAGGGCATCCGTCGAGGCTTCAGCGCTGAGGTCGACGTTGCGGCGTTCGAGGGCGGCTGCCTCCCGGATGGCGGCGACGGTGAGACGCTCGAGGGCTTCGTTCGCGTTGGCGAGGATCTCACCGATGCTCGCGGCGTCGAGCTTGGGCAGGTCGAGGAGACCACCCATCGCGACAACCTCGGAGTGGGCGCGGGAGAGGAACAGCTCGACATCCTCCGGAGAGGATTGGAACCAGTCTTCGCAAACGGATCGGAAGTCGGCGAGCCCGGCGCCGGAATTGGCGCCCACGAACACGCGCGCGCCGGCGGATCCGGCCGCGACGCAGCGGACGAGCGGCTGCAGGTCGGACGAAGCGCCCGACGGATCGAGGTACCACCGGACGGCGGCGGTCGCCGCAGGGGGCAGGCACCAGGACTCGGCGAGGGCGAAGCCAACCGATGTGTGGTCGTACCCGAAGTACTTGCGTTCGAGTTCGGCCTGGCGGTCACGACTGTCGCCTGATTCGCGAAGGAGCGCGTCGTAGAAGGGGCCGATGACGCGGGCGAGGGCGACGATGCCGAGACCGTGAAGGAGGCCGGCAAGGAAGGCCTCGTCGGGCTCCGCGACGCGCCGTGAACTGGCGATCGTACGCGAGAGCGCCGCGGTGTAGAGCGAGCGCGTCCAGAACTCGTTGTAGTCGAATTCGCCGGCATTGTGATTGCGCATCTGGGCGACGAGGGAGAAGCCGAGGGCCAGTGGCTTCGCGGCACGCAGGCCAAGCACCATGATCGCGTCACGAACCCTGGTGGCGTGGCGCGGACGGGCATAGAAGCTGGAGTTTGCCGTCTGCAGGAACTTCGCCGTGAGCGCGGGGTCGTTGGAGATCACTGCAGAGAGGTCGTCGATGCTGACATCGGGCTGCTGCATGAGCTCGATGATGCGGACGGCAACGGTGGGCAGGGTGGGAAGTCTCGGCGACGCCACAATCTCTTCGAGTCGTGGCCATTGCCCCCTGACAGTTCCCTGCATTGATGACCTCGGCGACCAGAGAATTCCCGCCCTACGCTGGGATAATCGGGCGATGCGCCGCCGACATGAGGGTTCGCCCTACCGTCGCCGCATGATTTCGGGGCCCGCGGAACGCTCAGTGCCGGAGAGCGCGGTGATCGCCTCAGTGACCGTGGCATAGACCGGCACGCCGGTGCGCAGGAGCCGCTCGCGCGACTGATGTCCTGACGCGACGAGAACCGCATCGATGCCGAGGTCGACCGCCACCTCGACATCGTGGGTGGTATCACCGATGAGGAGCACTTCGTTCGGCGCGGCGCGTTCGGCTGCCATCCACTGGCGGCCCTGCGCCACCTTGCTCTCGGCGTGATGGTCGTCGATGCCGACGAGGCTGCGGAAGCTCCGAGCGACGCCGAAGTATTCGGCCTGTTCGGACAAGAGGTTGCGCTCCGCAGCCGACAGCACTGACTGGTGGAGATCGAGTGCCTCGACCGCTGCGAGCGCTTCCGCTGACGCCGACGTGGAGGCGGGCGTCGCGCCAGCGGTCGCCAAAGGCGGCCACCCACTCGGCCGCCAGGACGGGGAACGGTTCGACCGCGAGGTCGAGCCCGACAGCTTCGTAATAGCGGCGCACGGGGAAATCGAAGACCTCGCGATACCGCTCAGCGGTGAGCACGGGGAGCCCACGACGCGACAGCAACTCATTCATGGCGGCGATGACGACGTCGAGGTCGTCGAGGAGGGTGCCGTTCCAATCCCAGAGAACGTGGCGGTAGGGCATGGCCGCGAGTCTACGCCGGCCGGCGACTGAGTCTGTCGCGGCTGGTACGCTTCCGGTATCCGTCCCAGGCAGGCGGGAAGCAGCTCCCTGGGACAGCAACGAGCCTGTCCAATTGCGTTCGAAGCCGAATCGCACCATCTACCTTCTCTTCATGCGGAAGGAAATCGGCCACCTCCTGCGGAGGCGGCTCGAAGTGGAGTTTGGCGACACCGTTGCGCTAGTCGAGGGCCGCCCGCCTGTTAGCGGCGGGTCCGCGGTCGTAGTAGGCACGGTGCGGGGCATTCCGCTCGATCTGTGCGACGAATTTGTGGCCGAAGGCCAGTCGGTTGTCGTCCTGGGCCTGGTGCCTCGAGCGAAAGACGAAACCGACTACCTGGCCCACGGAGCGTCCGCGTACATGCCGCTCGCCCTGGACGTGGCCCCGCTCGTGCGCACACTCGAGGGACTTCTCGAGAAGGACGAATCGGCCCTGGAGGGGACGGGCAACTAAGCGAGTCCCAGCGCCTCCGCGGCGGCCTGGAGGCGTTCGTGTTCCATGGCGCTGGTCCCGGAGGCGCGCACCCAGCCGATGCCCTCGCCCTTGACGAATGCGCGGGTGAGCTGGCCACCAGAGGATTCCGCGATGGTGATGCCCAGCTCGAACAGCGTCAGGCGGTAGACCTCGCCGGCGCCCGGCAGCCCGGCAGCGCTCTCTCGCACCTGGCGAAGGCCCTCGAGGGCGACTTCGTGCCCGCCCTGCACTACGACCAGGGACTGGAGTTCGTCGGCGAGCGCCGCCATGACGGTCCGGACAAGGTCGTCCTCATGTTGGACAGCGGCAGCGACTGCCTCGGAAAACGCCGTCCACTCGCGCTGGTCGGCGTGAGAGTCGGCGCCTGCGACGAGCGCGAAGATGTGCGCGGGGCCTGCCCTGAGAGCTTCCCACTGCGCCTGGGTCAGACCAAGAACCTCTGATGCCATCGAGCGACGTCCCTCCTGGCCGAACCCTGGCGGGTTCGGAACGCGGGACAGTTTGTGAGCGGAACGTTAACGAACGCGCCGCCAGGGTCCCTGCCGAGCCGGTCTCGGACACGAACCCGTTTCATACACTCTTCATACTCCTCATTAACACCCGTAAGGGGGTGCCCGTTTACAATTCCGCGTCTGCGACCAAGGGGGAACCGGGTGACTCCTGCGCGACGACCGGCATGGCCGGCACTCGTGTCGTTACTGGCTATGGGATTAGTAGGCGGTGCCATCGGCATCGCTTTGTTGCGTGTGTCGCCCGCGGAAGGCGCCGGAAACGGCTCCCCGGACGACTGCCACACCGCCACGTCGGTAACGGTGACATCCCCAGACGGTCATTTCGTCTCGTACCACACGGAGACGGGCACCATCACGGCCGTCTGTATCAAGTCGGGGCGCAACTCGTTCAACAACTCCGACAACGAGGGAGGGGACGGCGGTTGGGGACACAGCGGCCCCCTGCTGAACGGCGTGTACGACGACGGCTGTTACCGGGTGAGCGGGGTGGGCACGGCGACGGCGTCGGTTGAGCGGATTGGGCATGGTTCGGATTGCCAGGACATCGGCCATGCGGACTTCCTCATCCATGCGGCGCCGACCCCGACTCCGACGCCGCCGCCGACAAACACCGCGACAGCGACGGCCACCGACACTCCGACGAACACGCCGACCGCGACCGCGACGGCGACGGCGACCCCGACGAGCACGCCCACACCGACCAACACGCCGACGCCAACGAACACCCCCACGGCGACTCCGACCAATACACCGATTCCAACCCCGACGCCGATCCCGGACTTCGGGAACTTCGTGCAGCCACCGGCGCCGACACCGACGCCGTCGCCCACCGCCACCCCAACGCCGAAGGCGTCACCGACGAAGGCGCCGGCATTCCCACCGCCGGCCCCGCCTGAACTACCAGCGCAAACGCCGACCCCAACACCCATCGACGTGGTGCTCGGAGCGGTTGCGACACCGACGAAGACGCCTACGGCGACACCATCGCCGACACCTTCGCCAACGCCGACGAAGAGCCCAATGGCCACCACTGCGCCGAGTCCTTCGCCCACGCCAATCGGGCCGCCGGCGCCGGCGAGCGGGTTCACCCGGGTGGTGTTGCCGACCGGCTCCGGCTATGACTTCGGGGGCGGCGTCATCGGGCCGCCGGGACTCAACCTCACATGGAGCGGCGGAGGGTTGACGGCCGGAGACGGCGTGCACTTCACGCCGCCGGTGGATGCTGATTCGCCCGACAAGGCCGGCGATCCGCCGTCTACCGCATTCGACCTGACTACGATTCAACCGAAGCCAGGCACCGCGTTCTTCGTGCAGGTGCATACCGCCGCCGGCGACACGGTGTACCGCGTCTGGTTGCCGACAGGACAGTCGATTGACCCCGCCAGGGCACTTCTCTTGGACTGGAAGGTCGCGAACGTTGTGCAGGCGGCGGGACCACTGCCGGCTGTGCTCGACAACATCAACCTGGCCGGCGATGTGTTCGCGGGCGGCTCAGGCGTCGTTACGACGAACCTGCTCGCGACTGTCGCGCTCGTGATATTGCTCCTCGCGGGAGCCTCCGTATTCAACGAGGCGCTGGAAGAAACGCTCGCCGATTGGAGCGTGCGCTCCATTCCGGTGCCCCCGCTACTCGGTTCGCCACTTCAGCGCGTGCGATCCTCGTTGAAGGCGATTGGCGCGGCATGGGCGAGGCTGATCCCCGGGCGTACCTGGCTCGACCAGGCTTTGGCACCGATATGCCTGCTGATCGGCACAGGCCTCATCTACAGCCTGCTCGACCCCGGCTTCGGGTTCAACGAGGCCACGCTTACGCTCTTCATCAGCCTCGTCATTAGCCAGGGAGTACTCGCGCTTGCCTATGAAGGCGGGAAGGCATGGCTCTACCGACGCAGCTTCGGCGTCGGCGCGGGCGTCAAGCTGTTCCCGGCGAGCATCCTGATCGCGATCGTGTCGGTGGTCATTTCGCGCCTGGGCGGTCTGCACCCGGGAATCGTCGTCGGATTCATCGCGGCGGCGGTTCTGTTCGAACATGAAGGGTACTCGCAGGCGCAGCGGGGGAAGGCGTCAGCCCGGATCGCGGCAATCACGCTCGGAATTAGCATCGCGGCGTGGTTGCTGGTGATCCCGCTCCACGACCTCTACACGTCCTCGCCGAGCCTGTGGACGGCCCTTCCCGATGCGACAGCGACATCGGTGTTCTTCGTCTGCCTGGAGGGGCTGCTGTTCAGCCTCATGCCGCTCGAGTTCCTGGACGGCTGGACGATCTGGAAGTGGAATCGCTGGGCGTGGCTGGCCCTCTTCGTGCCGACCGCGCTGCTCTTCATGCAGATCCTGTTCAATGCGGAACAGTCATACGTCGACTTTGTAACGAGCCACAAGTCCATCAGTGGGATGCTCATCATCGTGGCGTATCTCGCCGCAACGTGGGGCACCTGGGGCTACCTCAAGTGGCGGGCGCAGGGAGAGGAAGCGGAAGGCGTGCCGGAGCCGGCCACGGAAGCGGCGCCGTAGCGGTCCGAGGACGGAGACGGCAGACGATTAGGGTTCACCATCGCTCGGCGACGAGTAAGATGCGCGAAATCACGACAGGGGATTCACACATGGCAGCAGAAATCGTAGTTGGAGCAACCGTGGTCACGACCGATGGGCGTGAACTCGGGAAGGTCAAGAAGATCGAGCCCAGCGCGTTCCTGGTGGACGCACCGAAGCAGTTCGACTACTGGCTCGAGAACACGCTGGTCAAGGAATGCAGCGCCGAGCGCTGTGACCTGACCGTCGCCGAGAGCGATCTGGGCGCGTACAAGATGGACCGCCCGTACGACCACAACGAGTTCCGGGCGAGCGTGCCGGAGTCGCTGAAGTCATCGACCGTGCGGGATTCGCTGCTTCACTAGGGTTCGAACGGGTCGCGACCGCTTTCGCCTTTAGTGCGGGACGGTCGCGATGAGAACCGGGGGCTTTGTCGGCAGAGCGGCGACAACCCCGGAGATGACGGCGCCTGCGGGCACGTTGAGCGTCACCCAGCCGTGGGCGCTCTGGCCTGGTTCCAGGGTGCCGCCGGTGAGGCTCGGGGCGTTGTTTCCGTTGGTCCAGCCGTAGTCTTTGCCGTCCGAGGCACGGACGTCGATGAAGGAGATGCCGTAGACGGTGGGCTGTGAGAGCGCCTCGATCGTCAGCTCAACGGCGACGAAGCGCTTGCCGGGCGCTGGTTCGAAGAAGCCGGGCGGTTCCGGATCGGCGATGCTGTTCACGGTGTAGCGGACGCCATCCACTTCCAACGATTGACCGACGGCGACAGGCGTCAGGGCCGACGCCGGCGTAGCGCTCCGCGACGCGGGCGGCGTCGCGACGGTCGTTCCCTGTGCGAGCGCGGTGAGGCGATCTTTCGCCGCCTGCACCGTGGCATCGGTATTCGCGTCGACAAGGCCGTAGGTCGCCGGATGATTCTCCTGTTGTTCGGAGGGCGGATTGACGGCAACGCCGCCGGAGACGATCAGAAAGACCACCATCGCCGCGTCGGCGATGATGCCGATGACCAGGATGCTGACGGCGATACGGATGTTCATCGAGCGTCGTAGCGGCGGCCGCCGCGACCCTGCCGGGCTACGGGGGCCAAACTGTGGCCCAGCCGATAGTGGCCCGCGAGGATGACGATGACCGAACCCGCGTGCGGATCGGCGATGCGGGCAACGATGCGCGGATGTGCAGCCTGGATCTGCTCCAGCGGCTGGTCGGTGGTCACGACGGTGGGCAGCCCCGAGACGGTGCGGTAGTTCACGACCTGGTAGAGCTTCTCCTGCGCCCACTGCGTCGTTGCCTGGGCGCCGAGGTCGTCGAGCACGAGAAGGTCAACGTTGCGCACGGTCTCGAACAGCTCGTCGTAGCCGACCTCGCTACCGGGGGCGAATGAGGCGCGGAGGTGGTCGAGCAGGTCGGGGACGACGGCGAAGAAGACGCTCGAACCGTTGGCGAGGGCGCGGTTGGCGATCGCTGCGGCGAGGTGCGTCTTGCCGCAGCCGTTGGCGCCCTGGAGGGTGAGCCACCCACGCGGCTCATCGGCGAACGCCATGGCGGCACGGAATGCGCTGTCGAGCGAGGCGCGCTCTTCCGGCTGGACCCCTGGGGCGCGCACGTCGAAGTCGCGGAACTGCATCTCGGCGAGGCGATCGCGCGTCATTCCGCCCGACCTGCTGATAGCCACCACCGGCGGAGCCTTCGAGCATGAGGACGCGCGAGAAGGCTTCGTCGCAGAGGCGGGTGGCGAGACGGTCTTCGAGCTGCTGCGGGCGCTGGGACGCTGTAAAGACCGTCGGGAGCGTGGCGTTGTAGCGGTGATTGACCACCTGGAAGAGCTTTTCGCGCGCCCACGGCGTACCGGACGCGGCATCGATGTCGTCGAGGATGAGGAGCGGGGCGTTGCGCACCTGGTCGAAGAGCTGGTCGTAGCCCATCTCTTCCTCGGTGGCGTCGTAGCTGGCGCGGAGGTGGTCGAGGAGGTCGGGGACGACCATGAAGAGCACGGGCTCGCCGCGGGCGATGCGGTCGTTGGCGATGGCGGCGGCGAGGTGCGTCTTGCCGCTGCCGCTACTGCCGCTGAAGACGAGCCAGCCTGACGGCTCCACGGCATAGCCTTTCGCCGTTTCGTAGGCAGTACGGAACCAGTCGCTTTCGCCGCTGCGACCGGCGGCGACGAGGGTGTCGAAGGTGAAGCGGGTCAGGGAGCCGAGGTTGCTGATGCGCTCGAGGCGGTTGCGGCGCACATCGGCGGCCTCGTCGAGGACGCAGTCACAGGGCTCCGCCTTGCCAAAGCGCGGATGGTCGACGGGACGGTCGCGGCGGACGAAGCCGGCGCCACCGCAGAGCGTGCAGCCGGGGTCGCCTTCGGCGGCAACGGCGTCCTCAGCGATAGCGGACGATGTGCCCGAGATTGCCTCCGAGGAAGCGCTGCTTCTGCTCTTGGAGAGGATCTCGTCCAGCCGTTTCATTCCCGCGGCCCTCCTCGGCCCAGTGAGCAAGTATGCGTTCGATATAGCGCCAGTTGCGAGCGTTGAGCTCGGCTGCCTCGCGGAATGCCTCTTCGATCCAGCTCGCCGGATAGAGTTCCTCGGCTTCGAGGAGACGGTCGCCAACCATCGGCGTGATGGTGCCGATGTGCTCTTCGTAGAGGCGGAAGATGCTGGGCCGCGCCTCGGGGCGGGCGGTGGGGACGACCACCTTCTCGGGGATGAGGCGGATCTCGCCGGCCCGCGCGCGGGCGATGGTGCGCCGCGAGGCGGGGTTGTTGACGAAGAAGAGGTCCTCTTCGCCGCCGTGCCCGGCGACCGTCACGGAGAGGAGGGCGCCGAGATCCACGCACTCGTTCAGCCCGGCGGCGAGGCCGTCGCGGCCGCCTCCGATGTGTTCGAACGAGGGCGCGACGCCGTGGTGCACCCAGAGCTGGTCACCGCTGGCGAAGCGCTCGTCGCCTTTCGCTTCCTGCGTGACCTTCGAGACCCACATGAAGGCGAGCAAGGCCGCAGGCGATTTCATGAGCGGCAGGATGAGGCCGAAGAACGCGTTCGGGACGACGGTTGCCTTGCCGATAGCGGGAAACCCGCCGAAGCGTTCGACGCTCACTCGTCGTCGTCCGTGCGGAGTACCCAGTCCTCGAACTTGGCGAGGCGGTCGCGGAAGCGGAGCTCGATGTTGCCGGTCGGGCCATTGCGGTGCTTGGCGACGCTCACCTGGGCCACGCCGCGGGGGTAGGCGCTCTCCGGCAGGTCCGGGTGCTGTTCGGCCCACTGCTCGGGAGTGACGTACATCTCCTCGCGGCTGAGGAACATGACGATGTCGGCGTCCTGTTCGATGGAGCCGGAATCGCGCAGGTCGGAGAGCATCGGCGTGCGCGGATGGCGGTTTTCGATTGCGCGGGAGAGCTGGGCAAGGGCGACGATGGGGACATCGAGCTCGCGCGCGAGGCCCTTGAGGGTGCGGGAGATGTAGCTGATCTCCTGGACGCGGTTTTCGCGCCCGTAGTTGTTGCCCTCGCCCTGCATGAGCTGGAGGTAGTCGATGACGATGAGGTCGAGGCCGCGGGCTTCGCTGGCGAGGCGGCGAGCCTTAGCGCGGAGCTCGGCGGCGGTAAGGATGGGCGAGTCGTCGAACCAGATGTTGGCTTCCGAGAGGCGGCCGGAGGCGGCGACGATGCGACGCTCTTCGAGCTCGGTGTTCTGGCCGAGGCGGAGGCGGCTGCCATCGACGCCGGATTCGGCCGAGAGGAGGCGCACGGCGAGCTGTTCGCCGGACATTTCGAGCGAGAAGAAGGCGACGTTCGCGCGTTGGACGACGGCGGCGTTGCGGGCGATGCCGAGGGCGAAGCTCGACTTACCGACGCTCGGGCGGGCACCGATGATGACGAGGTCGGAGCGCTTGAGCCCGCCGAGGAGCAGATCGAGGTCGTTGTAGCCGGTGCGGATGGCGGAGAGCTGCTGGCGCTCCATCTCCTCGGCGTCTTCGTCGAGGTAGGCGCTGAGCAGCTGGCGGATGTGGACGAAGTCGCGGAAGTTTTCGCCGCCGCGGAGTCGCTGAAGGAGGTCTTCGGCGCGGGAGAAGACCTGCTCGACCTCGGCAGGGGCCTCGTAAGCCATCTGCATGATGCCGGTGGCGGCGTGGATCAGCCCGCGGTAGGTGGCATCACGCTTGACGATGCGGGCGTAGAACTCGACGCCGAGGCTCGTGGGAAGGTTGCGGATGGTGTCGGCGAGGTAGGTCTGGCCGCCGACGTCTTCGAGGCGCTCCTTCTGAGCGAGCTCGTGGGCAACCGTGATCTGGTTGATGGCCTCGTCGCGGTTCCAGAGGCCGACGCAAGCTTCATAGACCCAGCCGTTCTTCTCGCGGAAGAAGTCGTGGGGTTTGAGGATGGGATGGACAGCGAGGATCGCCTCGGTATCGACCATCAAGGCGGCGATCACCGCCTCTTCGGCCTCGATGTCGTGCGGGGGCAGACGTTCGAAGGGTGCGAGAGTCATGTGCGAAGGAGGGAACGGAAAGCGTCAGGCAGTAGATCCGGTCCCGGGCCCTCCTTTCGCGGCTATTCGGCTTCTTCGGATTCGGCGGCTTCGTCGTCCGCTTCGGCTTCGGCGGCGGCAGCAGCGTTGGCGGCGGCTTCCGCCTGGGCCTTCGCGAGCGCAGCGGCTTCCGCCTCGCGCTCGGCGAGGAGCTTGGCCACGACCGGCTTGGACGCCTCGTCCGGCACCACATCGACGGTGATGTCCTGGGAGACGTTGCGCGTGAACTTGATGGTCACGGTGCGCTGGCCGATCTCGCGAATGGGCTCCGGGAGGAGGATGGTGTGCGCATCGATGCTGAGGCCGGTGGAGGCGTTGAGCTTTTCGGCGATGTCACGGTTGGTGATGGAGCCGAAGAGTCGGCCGGTTTCGCCGACGCGGGCCTCGAGGGTGACCGTGTAGCTCTCGATCTTGCCGGTGATCTTGTGGGCCTCGCTGTCGAGCTTTTCCTGGCGGCGAGCTTCCTTCTGGGCGAGCGAGTTCGCGCGCTGAAGGTTGTCCTTGTTGGAGGGGCCGGCGAGCCCGCGGGGCAGGAGGAAGTTGCGAGCGAAGCCGTTCTTGACTTCCTTCACGTCGCCGACCTGCGCAGTGCCTTCAACGTCTTCGAAAAAGACGACCTTCATGGTGGACCTCAACGGAATGGGGATGGCCCGGCCGGGTTTGCGGCGGGGCAAACGTGCCCGCCGGGACATCCGGGAGGGAACGTAGAACAGATATGGTAGTGGCTCAACGCGTTATCGTCGCGTGGGCGAAACCTGCACGCGTTCTTCATCCGGTCCACAGGTTATGACGATAGGTGCGGGTGGCGACATGGAATGTCGCGGGGCTAGCGGGCGACAAGGTAGACGTCCGACGTCTGGCTGCCGGAGGTGACGCTGGGGCCACCGACGAGGAACGCGACCACCGAGGCGTCCGCTGAGATCGAAGGATCTGTCCACCGGGTGTAGTCGCGCGTGATTGCACGGGAATAGCCGAACAACGTCACGCCGCTGCCCCGGACCACATCCCGCAGAACCAGGCCGGTCGAGCCGAGGCCCCAGGTGCACAGGGCGATCTCCGAGCCGTCGCGGCTCACATCCCCCGAGCAGCCTGGCGGCTGAGCAGGCGCCGGACTTTGCAGGGTTTCAACCGAGGAGTTCCCGATGCGAAACAGATAGAGCTTGAACGTTTCGAGGCCCGAGAGGGCACCGCCCGGCACCGTCGTAGTTTGCATGAGCACCCCAAGGCCATCACCCGTCAAGCGAGGCTGCTCATACTGGACGATGTCCGGAGGGACCCCAACCGGCACGGTGCTGTCGCGTCGACTGTCGCGGACATAGGGCAACGGGAGAGGCACCTGCGTCGCGGGCGACTCTCCCGGCAGCGTCGACGGGTCGTTGGGGAGTTCCCTCACCGGCCGAGCTTGGCCGAGAGTGACGTTGGCGGCATCGGAGATGAAGAGGACCCGACTCCCGTCATCCGAGATCCCCTGAACCGCCGAATCGCCAAACAGCTCGGCGCCCAATGCGCTGACCGAGATGCGGCTCGTCGACCGCGCCGCGACGTCGTACAGGAAGCCGTCGGTGCCGCCCAGCGGGGCCAGTGGCCCGACGCTTGTCCACCAATCGATGCCTCCGCCGAATTCGCCCAGGTTTTCGTCACCCGGGACCAGGTTCGTGGCCATCGATGTATAGGCGACGTAGCGGCCATCCGCGGAGATCCAGGGACCGTGCGCCTCGAGGTTTGCCACCTCGCCGCTGGACGAAACCGAGACTTCGGTCGTGGTCCCCGTCCGAACGTCGCGCAAGTAGACCCGTGTCGGGATGGCGGTAATCCGCTCTATCACCAGACCCCGTTGGTCCGCTGAAACAGCGGGAACGCCCGGATGACGCGATCCGTACGCAGCTTCCAATTTCGCCCTATCTGCGAACATCAGCCCCGCCGGCGGTGGCCCGAGGTTCGTCGCATCTGATTCGAATGCCACGTAGCGGCCATCGGCGGAGATCGACGGATGGCGGGAGGCGCCGTTCGCCTGCTCGCCATCCGAGGTGACCGACACCCGTAACGTCTTGCGGGTGACACGGTCGAAGACGAAGACGTCCGCGACGCCGTTGGTGTCGCCGGGCACCAGGTTCGTGGCCTCGGATGTGAAGGCGACGTAGCGGCCGTCGCCGGAGACGTCGGGCTCTGTGGAGGCGCCGTCGGCGAGCGAGCCGTCGTAGCCCATGGAGATGACGCCGTCGTTGAAGAGGTCTTCGCCCTGGGCAGCCGGCGCGAAGAGGTAGAGGCCGCCGGACACGAGCACTGCGGCACCGATCAGCGCGCCGGCGGATTTCCACAGTAAACGGCGTCGCCGCCCACCAGCGGGAAACGCGGCCCGGATGGGGTGGTTGCCACTCTGCCAACTCGTGGCGGCTTGAGAGGCCGAGCTTCCCGAGCATGTTGGAGATGTGGTACTTCACGGCGTCCGGGCTGATGCCGAGGCGGACGCCGATCTCCGCGTTCTGCATGCCTTCGCGAACGAAGTCGAGGACGCGCTGCTCGGCGGGGGTGAGCATCTCCGGATAGGCCGGGCGGCCGGGCGGGCGCCCGGAGGGCTTGCGTGGCATGTGGCGAGTCTACCGCCGACGTGGTGCAGGTTTCCCTACCCGCGAGTCAGTCCTCCTCTGGGTCGTCGCCATACAACGCTTCGCCGCGATGGAGCCTCTCGGCGATCTCGTACGTCTGGCCCGACGCCCGCACCGTTGGCGCATGTGCCGTGAGGAAGCGGGCAGCTCCGATGAGGATCTCGTCACCTTCTGGCCGCCCGCGGAAGTTCCCATATTGGCGGAGCGCCGCCTCATAGATCTGGAACTGGTGGAAGCCGGCATCCTCGCGCAGGAGCGCGTGTCCGAGCGTCTCGATCACCTCCTCGGCTTTGCCCGCGGCCAACAGGTCCACCACGGTCTGTGCGGTCTCGTCCACCCGCTGCTGCCGATCGAACTCAGAGAGGACGTCGTCAGGAGTCCGAGCGCGCCCGCTTGGCGGAGGCACTGGTTGCCGGGGCACATTGAGGAAGCGTTCAAGGTAGACCGACATCGCCCCGTCGAGGATGCCTCGTGCGAGCTCCCGGGAGGGGGAACGTCGCATCGCCTGGTCCACCGCGTTCGTGTACGTGAACGTGTGGTGCACCGTATTCCAGTCATCGAACTCGTTGGAGATGTGGAAGTGGACCGGCCTTCGGGCTGCTGCATAGGCAACTGCGGCGGACAAATCGACCAGTCGGACCCCCGCTCGGGCGGCCGACACTATCGCACTCAGGGACTCGGCCGGCTCCTTGTCGAGGATAGCCTCGGCCAGGCTCCTGTGGCCGTCCCAGTTCTCGATTCGCTCCCCGCCCGTCGCCAGCGCTGAGTCCAGCGCCTCGTTCGCCTCTCGGATTAGGCGCGGCAGGTTCACCGGGTGTTGCCATGCAGACGTCTCCTCCATTCGCTGGGCTGAGGCCATCCCGGGGATGAGACTCGGCAACACTTCCTGGGCGTGGTCCCAGCCGATATGGTCGAGCAGTTCGCACGCCTTGTTCGCAAAGTCGAGCGCGTGCCCCGTGTCGAGGAACAGGTGATCGGTGCAGGCCGCGAATACCATGTCGGCAAGCTGGCGCGAATCCAGGCCGCTATCGATGGCCGTGCGCAGGCAGCGCTCGGCAGCGTCCTCGCTGCGAGTCTCGATGAACCGGCGAAACCAGTTTCGATACACCTCCGGGCGCTCCTCGCTCGTCTCGAGCGGTGCCAGGTCGAAGTCGGGCGGTTGGCCCGCGACGTTGCGCGCCACGTTGATGACGCCGTGATAGAGCGCCCGCGGCCGATCCGCCGCCGCCAGGTGTGGCTGGACGTTCGCCATCGCCGTGAGAATCGAGAGCCCGTCACCCCAGCCCCGCGCACGGTTGCGGAGCGCAAACAGCGCCGCGCGTTCCACGATGTCTCCTGTCGCCCGCGCCGCATCGAGCCCGATGACCGCCTTCGCCAGCACCAGGCGAAGGTTCTGCTCCAGCCCCTCGTCGAGCTTTCGCGTCCAGTGAGACCGAGGCTCCTCCTCACGCGGACGAGGATCAAGCCAGATTTCGCCGTCGCGCACCTCGACCTGGAACGACGCCACGTCGTCCGCGAATGGATCGAACGTGCATCCGCCGGCGAGGTCGAACTTCGCGTGGTGCCAGTGGCAGGTGAGGATTCCGTCGCGCACGGTCCCCCGGCTGAGCGGAAAGCCCATGTGTGGACACCGGTTGTCGACGGCGAACACCTTGCCGTCGTGGTAGAACACGGCGACCGCCCGTCCTCCCGCGGAGACCACGCGAACCCCGCGCTCACGGAGACTCTCCAGGGATCCGACGTCCACGAGTTCACTGCTCGCTGGCTGTATGGCCATTACTCCACCTCCCGGAAATGGACTGCTGCCATGACGCTACAACTTCAAGTACGCTTGAAGTCAACAGTCAATCGCGGAGAGGTTTATGGCCGAGTCCGAGCCGAGGATCGCCATCAGCGAGTTGGCCAGCCGGAGCGGCGTGGCCCCGTCGGCTCTGCGCTTCTACGAGTCGCTCGGGCTGATTCACTCAGAGCGCACGCCAGGGAATCAGCGACGCTTTCGTCGCTCCATGCTCAGGCGCGTCGCGGTCGTTCGGGTGGCGCGGGATCTCGGCATCAGCCTGGAGGAGATCCGCTCAGTGATGACCGGCCTCGCACAGGACCAGGCGCTGACCGGGGATGACTGGGAACGCCTGGCAGCCGGCTGGCGGGAACACCTTGACGCCCGGATTGCCGCCCTGGAACGGCTTCGCAATGAGTTGTCCTCCTGCATCGGCTGCGGCTGTCTCTCGCTCGAACGCTGCGCACTCTTCAATCCGCACGATCGGGCTGCGCAGCGCGGCAACGGACCGCGCTACCTTATCGGCGACTCCTCTCCCTCGCTTCCCTGATCGACCGGCCCAAGGCGAGGACACGCTAGCAGCCCGCTAGCAGCACGTGCTTTCGCGGCATGGGGCGAGTCTACCGCCCACGTGGTGCAGGTTTCCCTACCCGCGAGACCGGCCGCGCTATACTCGGGCGATGCGCAGGAAGCCCGGGACGGTTCTGCCGATTGAGCGCGAGTTGCTGGTCGCGGCGGCGACGCTGGCGGCGCGGGGGGTCGGGCAGTTTCACGGGTTCCTCATCGCGCACGAGATGCGCGAGGGGAGCGGCGCGAAGGACCTGATCGCGTACGGCAACCTGTACCGGGTGCTCGAGCGGATGGAGAAGGCCGGGCTACTGGAGAGCACCTGGGAAGACCCACTGGAGGCAGCAGCCGAACGCCGCCCCCGGCGCCGGTTCTACCGCCTGACGGCCGTGGGGACCGCCGCCGCCAACCAGCCGGCGCCCTCGACGCCTGGCGCCCGATTGGCGACGACGTGACGACGGCGCTCGAGCTCGCGCGACACGCTAACCGCGCCTGGGTGGTGGTTTACACGGCCGGGCTGACCGATGCACAGAAGCGCGACCGCCGGGACGAGATCGCGAGCGACGTCTACGAGCACGAGCTGGAGTTCCGGGCGGAAGGGACAGGCTCGGCGGTGATTGGGCGGCAGATTACGTCACGCATGGTGCGCGGGATGCTGGCGGACGTGGTGTGGCGGTATGAAGCGGGCCGAGAGGGAGAGCGGGTCGCGGCGACGGGCGAGAGCCCGCCACTGCCCTGGCTGACGATGGCGTTCATCTCAGCGGTCATCGTGGCGGGAAGTTTCGCATCGACGCAGGCCAGCCTCCTGGGCGAGGCGTTCACAATGCTGTCCATCGCGAGCATCGTGGGGGCGGGCGCGATGTGGCTTGGGCTCCACCTGGCGACGCACCGGTTCGCCGGACCACTGCTCATCGGTGTCGGGAGCCTGGTGATGGCGTGGACGCTCTACTGGACGTTCGTTGGGCCGGTCGCAGCGGTGGTCGCGGGCATAGCCGGGGTGCGGCGAGCGCAACGCATCGAAGCGCTCCGCATGACGTATTGACAATTTACCTCTACATGTAAATACTTCCGCCAACTCGTTGGAGGTTGAACCATGTGGAATGACCGCGCGATCGCGATCGGTGGCGTGCTGTTCGCGGCAATGACGGCTGTGAGCATTGCCTTGATGCTCAACGGGCTGGCTGTGGGGAATAGCACGAACGCAGACACAGCCGAGTGGCTTTCGGATAGCGGGCATCGAACGATGACCGTCAGCGGGCTGTACTTGATGTGCGCGGGCGGCCTCGCGTTCATGCTGTTCGCGACCGGGTTGGTGCGGCGGCTCCGCGCCGCCGGCGCCAGCGACTTCGTCCTGGATATGGCGCGGATAGCGGCCGGTGCGTTCACGGGCCTGCAGATCGCAGCCGGCGTTGCGATGGGCATCGCGGCGATCAGCATTCGGTCCGGCGTTGAAACGACGCCTGTCAGCCCCGACGTCGCGCGGATCGGCGCGTTCGGGTTCGAACTGTGGTTCATTGGGGCCGCACTGTGCGGGGCGGCTTTCGTGGCGACCGTTTCCGTGAGCGCCCTCGCGAACGGAGCGCTGCCGAGGTGGCTTGCGCTGGTGGGGCTGCTGTGCGCGGCCGTGCTCCTGGGCGGCATCGCGTTTCTTCCGGGCTGGGCCATCTTCGCCTGGGCGATTTGCGTGGCGATCGCGGTCTCGGTGCGGAGCAGCGAGGGGCTGGGCGCACGGTCGACCGTAGCGGCCGCCTGAGCGGAAGGTCGCCGCGCGGCCGTGGGGCTGGCCAACAGCGACGAGTCGGCGCATGCGACTCGCCGTTGGTCGAGCCAGTTAGCGTTGGGCCGCGTACGCTTTTCGTGGTGACGTTCGAACGGCCAGTGCTGCTGATCTTCCACGGTGCGACGGGGGAAAAGGTGGCGGAGCGGATGCTGGCGCGGGCCCGGGTGGCGGCGGCGCTGGGGACGGCGCGGAGCGCGTTGGCGAGCGGGTTCGAAGCGGTGATTATCGCGACGGACAGCCCGGAGCTGTTTTCGCCCGTGCCACCGAATGTCCTCGTCGACGCGGACAGCCCCGGGGAGGCGTTCGACTTCGGGGAGCGGCTGCGCGGGCTGGTGCGGCGGTACGGCCTACAGAAGCCGGCGGTCATGGGGTCGGGATCGGTTCCGTTGCTCGGGGTGCCTGAGTTCCAGCTCATCGTGGAGCAGCTTGATTCGCGCGACGGCCGGTTCGTCACCAATAACTTCTTCTCGGCGGACCTGACGGCGTGGTCGCCGGGCGAGGCGATCTTCGAGGTGACACCGGTTGCGCGCGACAACGTGTTGCCACGGCGGCTGCGCGACGACGCCGGCCTGGCGTCGGTGGTCTTGCCGCGAACGACAGCCACGCAGTTCGACCTGGACACGCCTTCGGACCTCGCCGTGCTGGCACTGACGGAGGGGCTCGACCCCGAGCTGGCGGCGGCGACGGGGCCAGCGTCCGGCATCGCGGACCGGTACCGGGGGGTGATGCCGCTGCTGTGCGACCGTACCGCGGAACTGGTAGTCGCCGGGCGGGTAGGGAGCGTGACGTGGCAGTACCTGGAGCGGGAGACAGCCTGCCGGGTGCGGATGTTCAGCGAGGAGCGGGGACTGGCGACCGCTCCGGCCGGCTACCAGGCGCATTCGGCGCTGGGGTTTCTGCTGGAGGAGGTGGGCGTGCAGCGGTTCTTCGAGCGGCTGGCGCTCCTGGGCGACGCAGTGGTGCTGGATACGCGTGTGATCGAGGCGCACATGGGCATTTCGCCATCGCGCGAGGATCGTTTCCAGAGCGACATGCTCGCGTGGGACGCGATCGACGACGAGTTCCTGCGACGCTTCACCGAGGGGGCCGCGAAGGCGCCGGTGCCCGTGCTGCTCGGCGGCCACTCGCTTGTCGCCGGCGGGCTGATGGCGCTCAACGACGTCGCGTGGCGCGAGAACGATCGGCGGCTGGGGATCGGGTAGGCGCGTCGCGCGTACGGTCTCACGGGCGAGCGTTAGCGGCGGCGATTCGGACTATCGAGGTGCATCGTTGTGCCGCGCTTGCGCTTGAGGACGTAGGTGCGCACTTCCCAGCGGCCGTTGTGGAAGCGAATGTGGCGGCTGATAGGCTCGCGCTGCGCGGGGGAGACCTTCCAGAGCGTCTCTGCGATTTCGCGGTCGAAGTGCCAGCGCGTTTCGATAATCTCGAAGCCGAGGGCGCGATAGGCGCGGTGGGCGTGCTCGGCGAAGGTGTTCGAGCTGAGGACGAAGTCGCGGTCGGGGTAATCGGGTTCGAGCCATTCCATGAGCGCGGCCAACATTCGCCGGCAGACGCCGCGGCCCTCGTGTTCAGGGGGAACGTGGACGGCCCAGATGTAGAGGCCGGAGACATCCTTGAGGTTGACCGAGAGACGTCCGACCGCCGTCTCGCCTTCGACAGCGACGAAGTGGAGGTGCGGGCTCTCGTCGTATGCCCAGAGGAGGGCATTCGCGGCGCGCATCGGATCGCGCAGGTAGCCCATGTCGAAGGCGTGGTAGGGAAAGCCGCGCTCGCCCCAGTTCGCCATCTGGTCGACCAGAAACGCATCCCACGGACGAAGGACCAGGCCGTCGCCGGGCACGACTTCGGGGTAGAGAGTTGTTGCGTTCACCACGATGCGTACTAGAGCGTACATCAACCAGGGAGGGAACTCGCGGCCCGCCCGAACGCGTGTCAGATGTGCCGCTTGTCGTCCAACAGGACCTCCATCAGATCGTCGCGCACGGCAAAGCCGTGGCGCGCATAGAGAGTTCGGCTACGTTCTGTGGGCCAGAGAATCACGGAATCGACGCCGGCGCTGCGGCAGTGCGCGAGGGCCGTCTCCAGCAGGGCTTCGCCGGCGCCCTGACCCCGGGCTTCGGGTGCGACGTAGACGTTCGTTATGTAGCCATGGCGCTCCAGCTCGGGGGCGGGGTTGGGGAGCTTCTCGATCAGCTGCAGCCAGATTTGGCCCGCCGGAACACCGGCGCACTCGAGCAGCCAGCAGAACCACGGGCCGTCGGCGACGAGCCGCGGCCGCATCCAGGCGGCGCAACGCTGGACGAAGACATCCTCTCCCTCGACGGGCGGGTTCACGGCGGCGCGAAAGTCGTAGCGAAGCGCGGCGAGGGCTGCGGCATCAGCCGGGGTGGCGCGGCGAATAGTGTGCGGCACGGCGCGACGTTAGTGCGCTGGCGAGGGCGCGGCAAGCCGGGCGCCGTCGAGGAGGAGACCCAGGGCGAGGTCGAAGCCGGCGCGATGGTCCGGGTTGAGACGGAACTGGTCGGCGAGGCGGAGCATCGTGTAGCCGTGGGCAAGCGCCCAGAGGCCCTCGGCCAAAAACATCGCACGCTCTTCGCCGACGATTTCGGCGGCAACGGCGCGGACCGGGACGGCGGCCTCGTCCGCAGCCTGGGTGGGATAGCGCGCGTCGTCGAAGCAGGGACCGAAAATGAGGCCGAAGAGCTGCGGGTTCGCCTCGGCGAAGGCGATGTAGGCGTCGGCGAGTTCGCGGACGCGGTCGCGGGGGGTGCCGGGGGCAGTGGCAGCTTTGCGCATGATTGCGCCGAACTCCTGGAGGCCCATCCCGATGAGCTGCGAAAGCAGGTCCTCGCGGCTCTCGACGTGGAAGTAGAGGGACGGAGCGCTGACGCTGAGGTCGCGGGCGAGAGCGCGCATTGTGAGCCCGTCCGGGCCGTGCACTTCGAGGAGTGTTCTCGCGGTTCGAAGGATTTGGTCGTGGGAGAGGCGGGCGGGATGTGGCATACCTAACACTATAAGTCTTGACGAGCCGGAATCATAGTCTTACGGTGTAAGTCATCCAAGGAGGTTCTACGATGACAACTGCGACGTACCAGAAGCCCAACTTTTTCACCCAGCACGTCTTCAACCCGCTTGTGCAGGGCGCAATGGTGCTCGGGATTAGCATGAAGGGCTCGCGGACGCTGTCGGTGCGCGGGCGAAAGACCGGGGAGTGGCGGAGCACGCCGGTGAACCCGCTGGACTTCGAGGGCGAGCGCTACCTGGTGGCGCCGCGAGGCGAGACGCAATGGGTGCGGAACATCCGCGTGAGCCATGAGGGCGTTCTGAAGCTCGGCCGGAAGTCCGAGACGGTGCGGGTGGAAGAGGTCGCGAACGACGAGACGAAGGTGCCGATCCTGCGGGCCTACCTAAAGAACTGGGCATGGGAGACCAAGCAGTTCTTCGGCCTTGAGAGCGCCGACGTGCCGGACGAGAAGCTGCTGGAGATTGCGCCGGAGCACCCGATCTTCCGGATCACCAAATGACGACGTCGGGCCTTATCCGCCGAGCCCCATCCGGTCGAGCGCGAACCGCACGAACGCCAGCGTCTCCGCGACGGCCGCGTCAGATGGGTGCAGAGCCTCGTGGAGAACGGGTGCGCCCCGTCCCCGCGGATAGTCGGCGCGACGCTGCCACGCATCCTCGATGAGCGGCGCCCAGCGCGGTCCGAGCTCAGCGAACGCCCAGCGCATCGCCTCCGGCTTGGACGGGATGCGGCCGGTGGCAAGCGACTGCAAGACGCGGCAGTAGAAGAGCACAGTGAAGCACTGCAGGTGGAGCGGTTCGAGCGTCAGTTCACCGCTGAGGAGCGCGTTCCCGAACGAAGTCGCCGTCTGCCGCACATCGGCCGCCAGCGCGGCCGGCTCCACCGGGTCGATCAGGTCGGCGGCGGGCGGCCCATGGAGTGCGATGCCGTGTTCGCGCAGGATCCATCGCACGACATTGGTATCGTCGTGCTCGGAACGTACCAGTGTGCGAGTGCCGTTCCCGAGGAACAGGAATGGATAACCCCGCGCCGGGGGACCACCCGCGATGGAGGGGTCGCGCCATCCGTGGGGCCGGGCGAACTGCGGGGCGTCCGGCGCCCCGGGAGGCCGCCGGATCACGGGGAGCGGCGCGTACGAACCCTCGAGGTGCTGCGCCCAGGTCTCGGGCCGGTCGTGGAGCCTGCCGTGCATCTCGTTCAACGCCCTCTCGACCACGCTATCAACGTCCTCGTGCGTTACGACGACGAAGTCAAGGTCGCTGTAGGCATCGCCATCGCCTAACGCGAACGATCCCTGGAGATAAAGGCCGACGAGATTCTCGCCCAGGACCTCGCGGACGCCATCCCTGAGCGCAGCAAGCACCGTCCGCAGCTCGCTGAACGGGATCTCGTCCAGGCTCAGGTCATCGGCGGCCGCGCCAACGTCTTCGGTCGAGGGCATCTGGGCCTGCTCCGATCATCAGCCGTTTAGGGAATTCATCACGTTGCGAAGTGCGAGTTGTGCCGCGCGGCGCAACGCAACGGGTGCGCAACAGCCGCGTGCCACCCGCTCTTCGGGATCAGGAAGTAGGCGACGCGACCTCGCGGAAGAGCAGTTCGAAGAACCGGTCGCGCGCCTGTCGTTCCAGCCACGGCGTGTGACCGCAATTGTCCAGTACCGTGAAGCGGAAGTCACCCAGCACTTCGCCCAGCGGCCGCTCGACGCCCTCAGGTGGCGACGTGTCGTTGCGGCCATGGATCCCAATAACAGGACACCGCACGGCCGCCACGCGTGACAGCAACTCACCATTTGAACGCATCGCCGCAGCTTGCGGCCACACGGCCCCGTAGATAGCACCCTGCCCTGCGGCCGGCGCAGCCCAGGCCGGAGGAGGAATGGGATCGAACGCATCGGCGATGGCAGACAGCTCTCCGAGCCGGGAGAGCATGCGATCGCTTTCCACCGCGGTAGCGCCGTCGAGCCGATTCACCAACTCCTCGTACTCGTCACCGAGCTCGGGGCCCAGCCGCTTCCGTCGGCGTTGACGCATCAGCGGGACATACGCGTCGTCGAACACGCCGCTGCTGACAATAAGGACGTTCTGGACCAGTTCGGGTCGGGCAGCGGCGGTCAGTAAGACAAGCCACGCCCCCCAAGAATGGCCTATGAGGCTAACCGGCCAGTTCGCATGTGCGGCGATGCTCGCGGCAAGTTCGATGACCTGTCCGTCGACGGACAGTGCCGCCTGCCACGGTTCCAGCACCCCCATCCTCGTGGCCAGCTCCTCGGCGACCGGGCACATCTCCCCAGCTGCGCCGGGTCCGCCATGCACCACGACGGTGGAGACGGGCCCGAGCCCGTGTCGATGGACGGTGTTGTTGGCCAAATGGCCACCTCACTCAGCTCCCGGGTCATCCAGCCGTGGCGGGATGACCCGAGACACCTTGCCGTGGTTACGGGGCGTTGCCGTCGGTCGTGGAGCCATTGCTCGAGCCGTTGCGGTTCTGCTGGAGGAGTTGCGCGATGAAGGCGGAGAAGACGCTCCCGCCTCCGGCGCCGTCGCCGCTGACGGCGATGTCCGGCGTGATCTTGAGCCCCGCGGCGGAGATGGCCTTGGTCACTTCGATGCCGGCGAGGTTCGCCTGGCCGACCGCGGCGACCTGCTTCTCGTAGGCCTCCGCGGTGGCGGTGCCAACGGCGAGGATGCGCGTGCCCTCGGCTTCGCCTTCGACTTCGACCGCGCGGGCGCGGCCCTCGGCCTCGACGATGGTCTTCTGCTTGGTCTGCTCGGCGATCTGCACGCCGATCTGGGCCGAGACGAGCTCGATCTGCTTGTCGGCCTGGGCGCGGGTGTTCTCGGTGGCGATGCGCTCGTGCTCCGCCTTCTGCTGCTCGACGAACATCTCCTGTTGCTGGGCTGCGATCACGCGCCGCGTCTGAATGGACATGAGCTCCTGTGGGAGAACGATCTGCGAGATGAGGACTGAGACGCACTCGACGTGGTACTTCTCCAGCTCGTCGCGGGCTCGGTCTTCGGCCTTCAGCTGCTCGTCGGCGCGGTCCTGCATGAAGTTCATGGCGCCGGACGACGAGGCCTGGTTACGGAAGGAAGAATCGATCATCGGGTGGATGACGTGGTCGATGAGGTTTTCGATCGAGCCGATCTTCGCGACCATCAGCGGCGCCTGGTCGGGACGAACGCGAATGACGACCTTGACGCTGACGCTCATCTCGAAGCCGTCGCGGCTGACGACCGTGAGCGGGTTGAAGAGCTGCAGGCGGTTAATCTGGCCCGCCGGGACAGCCGGGCCAGTGCTGTCGTCGTTCGAGACGCCGTCGACGGCCCAGTCGATGGTGAGGTTCGTGGTGGGGACGATGTAGGCGATGAACGCCCAGCGGTTCAGGTAGTAGACGCCGGGGCCGGCAACTTCGGACTGGATGCCCCTGTAGCCGGCGGGGACAACATAGACTTCCTGGCCGGCCTTGAGCCGGTCCTCTTCGGGGAGCTGGTCGGGCTGCTTGCCAACGTTGGAGACGAGCACGGCGACTTCGCCCCGCTCGACCACGGCCACCTCGTCGACAGCAACTTCGAACATCATGGGGTTGATGTAGTAGGTGCCAGGCTTGAGCAGGTCGAACTGCGGCCCGCGCTGGCCGCCGCTCTTGAGGAACGCAGACGAGTCCTGGAAGTCGTTGTGGCCGGGCACGCTGGTTGCGACGAGTTCATCCGGCGGGAGGGGCGCGCCGTCACGAGCTGTGACGAGGCCGACCTGGTTGGCCTTGACGATCGTGGCGGGGCGGACTTCGACGTTGAAGAGCTCGGTGTTGATGCGGTAGCGGCCGGGGAAGATGAGCTCGATCTGCGGGCCGCGCTGGCCGCCGTTGCGGACGAAAGCCTCACCGTCCTGGAAGGCGGTGTGCCCATCGGTCTTACGGGCGAGCAGCCGGCCCGGCTCCATCGGCTCGCCGTCACGCGCGGAGACGAGCCCGACCTGGCCCTGCGCGACAATCAGCGCCTCTTCGATGCGGATGCGGAAGAGGTAGGAGTTGATGCGGTACTTGCCCGGCGGGAGGATGTCGACCTGAGGGCCTTTTTGGCCGCCGTTGGCGAGGAACCGCTGGCCATCCTGGAAGGTGTCGTGGCCGTCGACGTGGCGCGCGAAGATGCGGCCGGGGTCGAGCGCGGTGCCGTCAATCGACTGCACGAGCCCGACCTGGTCGTCTTCGATCAGGATCATGGCGTCTTTCTTGACGGTGTAGAGGAAGGGCGGGAGGAAGTGCAGCCCTGGCGGAAGGACGCGAGCCTGGATGCCGATCTCGCCTTTCATGGCGATGACGCGGCCCTCCGGAAGGCTCTTGCCGAGGTAGCGGCGTTCGAGTATGCCGACCTGTTGCCCGCCGATATTGACGAGCATGTGCCCGGCGATGACAAGGAAAAGGAACACGGCCAGCACGACCGCGCCCACAATGAGGATACCCATGGCTTTTGCTGGTTTGCCTTCTGCGGGAGATGCTTCCCGCGACCTACGCCCGGTGGACGCCCCTGTCAGCTAGCTTTGCGTCCGACTGCCGATCGTATTGAACATTACGCTTCTGCAAGGTGGCGATCCAGATGAATCGGGCTTGAGCTGGCCCATATGGCCATAGCGCGGGTGTATGGATTGCGGCGTCAGGCCGTCCGAACCGGGACGACGCCGGCGTAGCGTGCGAAGTCCCGATCGGCGGTGAGCACGGGCACGTCGAGGCGAAGCGCAACGGCGCAGACGAGGAAGTCGGTTGGCGAACCCTGGATTCCCTGTCTCATGCAGGCGTTCATCACCTCAGCCGCGCGTTCGAAATCCTCGCGGAGCAAAGGCTCGTCGGTGAAGGCTCGCAACGCGTCACGCAAACGGGCGAATGCATCGGCTGTGCGCACACCACTCAGCGTCTCCTGCCGAATAGGCCCTATCAGCACGGCCTCGCCGCGGCGGACTGCATCATCCCAAATCGCCACCAACCGCTCCTCGGCGGTCGAGATCCGGTCACGGCGTCGTCGAAGTGCCAACGACCAGACGGTCGTGTCGGCAAGGACCCTCACTCGGGAAGGATCCGCTTGCGGCCCCGCTGCCGAAACTCTTTCGGGTCGTAGTCGTCGTAGTAGTCGACCTTGCCCACGAGATCGAAGATCTTCAGCTGGCGGCGGCGTCGGACGTACTCCTCGAGGGCAGCCGTGACCGCAGCCTTCTTGGTCTTGTGGTGACCGACGCGCTGCGCCTCGGTGATGAGGTCGGCCGGGATATCAAGATTCGTGGCCACACATCACCTCACACACTTCACTGTGTGAATCCAGCCTACAACGGGATGTGTCAGTGCGTCTCGGTTGGCGGTGGATAGCGAACGGGGCGTTCAGGCCCGGGCCACGCCGGGGGCAGGGCGGGCGGCGTGACCTGCCACGGCAAAAGGCCGGACGGCGTGGGCGTGGTCGCTGGACCTTCGCTCGGAGGCGTGCCCGGGTTTGGCGTGGGCCTCGCGGGCGTGGGGGTGCCCGGCGCCGGCGTGCCGGTCGGCGTTGGGGAAGTCGCAGGTGTCTCAGTCGCCGTGCCCGGCGTGGTCGCAGTGGGTGTGCTGGTGGCGGCGTTTCCGCCCGGGAGCGGCGGGCTAACGGGCGGCGGTGGGGCACTGACGCGGGGAAGGTTGCGGAGCTGGCCGAGGGTGATCGTGACTGGAGTCGGGCTGGGCGAGGGCGTGGGTGTGGGCGTTCGGCGCACCGCGGTGCGGGTGGCAGTAGGGGTAGCCGAAGCGATGCCGTCGGTGGCGGCATCGTGGTACGTGGCGGCGGAGCCGTGCTGCGTCCCCATGTAGATGACGCCGGCAGTAGCCAGACCGCACGCGATCAGGATGATGTTTGCTCTCCCCAGGCGCACACCGTAGAGATCGGCACGGCACAGCGGCCCGCTGTATCGCCGGGCCGTGACACCCGCGTGAACGGTGGGTGAACGAAAGGCGGGTCTCTCCTGGGAAAGACCCGCCTTTGCGATTCGGACTGACCGGTGCGCTTAGCGCTTGGTGAACTGCGGAGCCTTTCGGGCGCGCTTCAGGCCGGCCTTCTTGCGCTCCTTCATGCGTGGGTCGCGTGTGAGGAGGTTCTCGCCGCGCTTGAGGCTGGGCTTGAGGGAAGGGTCGGAAGCGACGAGCGCACGAGCGATGCCCATCTGGATGGCTCCCGACCAACCGGTGATGCCGCCGCCCTCGCACTTGATCTGGGCGCTGAACTTTGGCGCGCCAGGAAGGCGGCGCAGCGGCGAGGTGACTTCTGCGCGGTGTGTGTCGCGGCTGAAGACCTCTTCGAGAGGCTTGCCGTTAATGACGATGGCGCCGTTGCCTGGGTAGAGGCGCACGCGCGCGACGGCGGTCTTGCGGCGCCCGGTTCCGTAAAAGTACTGCTGGTCAGCCATTGGTTACTCCTCGGTCTTGGGTGCGGCGCGCTTGCGAGCCGGCTTTGGGGTTGCGTCGGACGCGTCCGCGGCAGGCTCAGCGGCCTTGCGGCGGGTGCGGGGCTTTGGGGCTTCGGCTGTCGCCTCGCCGGCGGGTGCTTCGGCAGTTGCAGCCGATTCGGCTGCGGCCTTCGAGCGGCGCGGCTTCTTCTCGGCCGCCACGGCCGCTTCCGCCGGGGTTGCGCCGGTCGTGGTGACGACGCCGCTCGTCGCTTCAACGGCCTCGGCGGCCGCTTCGGTCGCGGCGACGGTGGCCTCGGTCGGCGCGGCCTTGCCCCGCTTCGGCTTGGGCTCGGGCTTTTCTGCCGCTGGCGCGGGCTTCGGCTGGGCGGCTTCGACGACGACGGGCACGCTGAGCTTGCGGAGCCGCGCGGGACGCATCGGCGCGCCGATCGAGGCCGCGAGGGCCTCGGCGCGGGCGGCGCGGGCTCGCTCGGAGCCGGTGATCTGCGACTGGTGCGGATGGTGCGCGCCTTTGTACACCTTCAGGTGCTTGAGCATGGCCTCGCCAAGGGTACCGCCGGGGAGCATGCCCCAGACCGCGCGCTCGATGACGCGCTCCGGGTACCGCGTGAATTCCTCCACGAAGGTGCGCGTGCGCAAACCGCCCGGGTAGCCCGAGTGCCGGTGATACTTGATCTGCTCGGCTTTTCGACCCGTGACTTTCACCTGGCCCGCGTTGATAACGATGACGAAGTCGCCGTCGTCGAGATGGGGCTCGTAGGTCGGCTTGTGCTTGCCGCGAAGGAGGATGGCAGCTTCGCTGGCGACGCGGCCGAGAGGCCGGCCGGCGGCGTCGATGACGTGCCAGTCCTTGTAGATTTGCGACGCCTTGATGCGAACGGTCGTGTTCATTGCCGGTATCCCTCTTCGTACCACACACGTTCGAGGCAGAGCCCATGGGGCGGGGCGGTTGGCCCTATTGCGCCGGGTTCTGCCTGTTCCAGCAGGCGGACGAATTCCTCCACGGTTTGCGATCCGCGCCCGAGCCGCACAAGCGCGCCGGTGAGCCGGCGAACCATCTGCGGCAGAAACGCGTCTGCTTCGATGTCGAACGCGAGGGTTGTTCCCTCACAGGTCCAACCCGCCTTGAAGACGGTACGCACCGAGGTGCGTCCTTCCTCCAGTTGGCCGGAACATGCGATGAAATCGCGCGTTCCGGTGAGCGCCTCGGCCGCCTGCAGCATCGCCCGGGTGTCGAGGCTGCCCTCGACGTGCCAGGCGCGGCCGCGGGTGAGCGGGTCGCGCGCTTCGCCGTTGTGCACGGTGTAGCGGTACCAGCGTCGACGCGCCCAGCGCCTCGGGTCGAACCCGGGCGTGGTCTCGCGCACGGCGCGGACTGCCACATCGTCCGGCAGGTGGGCGTTGAGCGCCCTCCCGACGGTTGCCGCATCCAGCCGCGTTTCCGCGGACAGGGCTGCGACCTGGCCCCTGGCATGGACGCCCGAATCGGTGCGTCCGGCCAGCTCCACGCGGGTGGGCTCTCCGAAGAGGGCCGCCGCCGCGGTTTCCAGTTCTCCCTGGACGGTCCTGCCGTTGGGTTGGCGTTGAGAGCCAACAAAACGGGTCCCGTCGTAGCTGACGGTGGCGGAGAACCGCTTCGCCGTCACCTCGCCCAGTGCAGGCACGGCCTAGGCCGGCGCCTCCTCGTCCCCTTCGGCTGCTGCTTCGGCTTCCGCGACGGCCTCGGCTTCTTCTACCGCTTCCTCGGCGACCATCGCCTCGGCGCCGAGCTCGGCTTCGGCTTCTGCGACAGCCTCGTCCTGCTCCTGCTCGGTCATCTCCGCCTCGTCAGTCGGGGCCGCGGGCGCGATTGTCTCGGTCCTTGCGGACGGGGCCGATGGCGCGGCAGTGACCCGCGCCGGGCGCGGCGTGGCGGGCGCGTCGACGAAGTCGACGAGCTCGATGGCGGCCATGCGGGCCCCGTCGCCCTTGCGGGGCTCGAGGCCGGTGATACGCAGGTAGCCGCCGGGGCGGCTGGCCATGCGAGGGCCGATCTCGTCGAAGACCTTCTTCACGACGTGGGTGTCGTAGACGAACCGCATAGCCTGCCGGCGGGCATGCAGATCACCGCGCCGTCCGAGCGTGATGATCTTCTCCGCCATGGGCCGGATTTCCTTGGCCTTGGCCTCCGTCGTGGTGATGCGCTCATACCGCAGGAGGTCGGTGACCAGGTTGCGGTAAAGCGAGAGGCGATGGCTGGTCTCACGGCCGAGATGGCGGCCGGCTACACGGTGTCGCATTGCTAGTCCTCGTCGTCGGCGCCGATGGAGATCATCAGCGCTCCCGTCCTTCAAGAGTGCTTCTTTCAACGCCTTGCCGAGGGCGCTCAGGTTTTCTTCTTCGTCCTCGTCGTCGAGGATGACGGCGCTCGTGCGCACCGGCCGGCGGCCAGGGACAGCGCCGCGGGCGGCGGCGGGTGGTGCGCCCTTGGGCGCATCGGTGATGGGCACGAGGCCCTCGGCCTCGCCGTCGACGTAGCCGAGCTCGATGAGCCGGTCGCGCAATTCGTCGTAGGACTTGCGCCCGAAGTTGCGGAGCGCGAGGAGCTCGTCCTCGCTCTTCTCGAGCACCTGGCCGACCGTCATGAGCCCACTGCGCTTGAGGCAGTTGTAGGCGCGAACGGACAGTGAGAGGTCCTCGATGGGGGTGTTGTAGCGGTCGGGCGGCATCAGCATCCCGACCCCGCTCGGGGATGCGCCGGGGGTCGAACCGGCGCCGAGCATCGGCACGTCCGGGCGGCCCATCGCGCTGAAGAGCGAGAACTGGTCCATGAGGATGTCGGCGCTCTGGCCGACGGCGTCGACGGCGCCAATGGTGCCGTCAGTCCAGACTTCGAGCACAAGGCGGTCGTAGTTCGTTGACTGGCCGACGCGCGTCTTTTCGACGCGGTAGTTCACCTTGCGGACAGGGGTGAAGACGGCATCGACCGGAATGACGCCGATGGGCATGCCTTCGACGCTGCCGGCGGGGACGTAGCCCTTGCCGAGCTGAGCGTGGAGCTCAACGTTCAGGCGCGCCTTGTTGCTGTCGAGGTTGGCGAGGTGGAGATCGGGGTTGGCGATCTCGAAGTCGGCCGGGACCTGGATGTCTCCTGCGCGGATCTCACCAGGGCCTTCGACATCGAGGGCCAGAGTGCCGCTCCGATTGCTGAGGGCGCGGAGGCGCACTTCCTTCACGTTGAGCAGGAATTCGGTCGTGTCTTCCTGCATCCCGGCGATGGTCGAGAACTCGTGCTCGACCTGGTCGATGCGGACGGAGGTGACGGCGGCGCCTTCGAGAGAGCTGAGGAGCACGCGACGCAGGGCGTTGCCCAGCGTGATGCCGTAGCCCGACTCCAACGGCTCCGCGATCAGCCGTGCGTATTGTTCTGTTTCTTCGTCGACAGTGAGCTGCGGGACCACCTCTTCGGGGGTCTGTCCGATCAACTCCAGGGAATCCATCATGCTTGTGCGTGCCTCAACTGCTAGGGGTTCGGACCGTGAACGCGCGATTAGCGCGAGTAGAATTCGATGATGATGTTCTCGTTGAAGAGATGGGTTTCGCCGTGCGCGACGGTGGGAGCCGCGAGCATGCGGCCGCTCATGGCGGCGACATCGAGGCTCAACCACGACGGCGGGTTCTTGGACTTGAGCGTCTCCTGGACGATCTTGTAGTACTCGCTGCGGATACCACGGGGCGTGAACGTGACGACGTCGCCTTCCTTGAGGTGGGCCGAGGGCACGTCAAGCTTGCGGCCGTTCACGGCGATGATGCCGTGGCGGACGATCTGGCGGGCCTGGCTGCGGGAATCGGCGAAGCCGATGCGGTAGACGACGTTATCGAGACGCGTCTCGAGGAGTCGGACAAGGTTCTCGCCGGAGACGCCGGGACGGCGGATAGCTTCCTTGTAGTAGCGAACGAACTGCTTTTCGAGGACACCGTAGGTCACGCGGGCGCGCTGCTTCTCGCGAAGCTGGAGGCCGCGGTCGCTGATTTTGCGGCGGCGGGCCGGCCGGGGGCCTGGCGGATTGGGACGCCGATCGAAGCTGCACTTGGGCGTGAAGCAGCGCTCGCCCTTGAGGAAGAGCTTTTCGCCGTGGCGGCGGCAGAGGCGGCAGACGGGTCCTGTGTAACGTGCCATAAAAGCGGTTCTCTAACTCCTAGACCCGCCGACGCTTGGGGGCGCGGCAGCCGTTGTGGGGGATGGGCGTCACGTCGCGAATGGCGGTGACGGTGAGGCCGGAGGCCTGGAGGGAGCGGATGGCGGCCTCGCGGCCGCTTCCTGCTCCGCGGACATAGACTTCGACCATCTGCAGACCGTGCTCCATCGCGCGGCGGGCAGCGTTCTCCCCGGCGAGCTGCGCTGCGAAGGGCGTGCCCTTGCGCGAGCCCTTGAAGCCGGAGCCGCCGGCGCTGGCCCACGAGATCACGTTCCCGTTGGGGTCGGTGAGCGTGACCAGCGTGTTATTGAAGGTGCTCTTGATGAACGCCTTCCCGCGCGGGATGGACTTGCGCTCGCGCCGCTTCACGCGGCGGCCAGCAGCTCCTCGTTTTGCATCGGCCATGCCTGGTCAGCCCCTCTTACTTCTTGCCCGCGCGGCGCTTGCCGGCAACGGTCTTGCGCGCGCCGCGCTTCTGGCGCGCATTGGTGCGGGTGCGCTGGCCGTGAACCGGGAGGTTCCGGCGATGGCGCTGCCCGCGATAGCAGTTGATCTCGACGAGCCGCCCGATGTTCTGACGCACTTCGCGGCGCAGGTCGCCCTCGACGATGAAGTGCTTATCGATGTAGTCGCGGATCTTGATGACTTCGTCGTCGGTGAGGTCGCGGCCATGGGTGTCAGGGCTGACACCGGTATTGGCCAGGATCTCCTTGGAGCGAGTAAGGCCGATCCCATAGATATAGGTGAGCGCGACTTCTGCGCGCTTATCGTTGGGGATATCGACTCCTGAGATACGTGCCATGTACCTATCCCTGCCGCTGTTTGTGCTTCGGATTTTCGCAGATCACCATGACGCGACCGTGCCGACGGATGATCTTGCACTTGTCGCAGCGTGGCTTAACGGATGCTCGGACCTTCATGATTCTCCTGAGATGGCGGGCGGCGGGGTTACTTGAAGCGGTACGTGATTCGCCCGCGTGTGAGGTCGTAGGGCGAAAGCTCTACCAGCACGCGGTCCCCGGGAAGGATTTTGATGAAGTTCATGCGGATCTTGCCGCTCACATGCGCGAGCACTTCGTGCCCGTTGGCCAGCTCCACCTTGAACATTGCGTTCGGCAGTGGCTCTGTTACGACCCCTTCGACTTCAATCGCGTCCTTCTTTGCCATACACCCTTCTTTCGCGCAGCTACCTAGGGGAGTGTGAGGACTTCGGCCTCACGACCCTCGCGGATTGCTATCGTATGCTCGAAATGACAGCATAAGCTACCGTCTTTCGTCCTTACAGTCCAGCCGTCGGAGCCTTCTGTAACATCTGGATTACCAAGTGTCACCATCGGTTCGAGGGCAATCACCAGGCCGTTGTGGAGGGGAATGCCCTTCGAACGCTGGCGAAAGTTCTCGACGTGCGGCTCCTCGTGCATGCTTCGGCCGACGCCGTGCCCGCCGTAGCCCTTCACGATACCGTATCCGTACGGCCGGATTGTGTCTTCGATCGCTCCGCGGACGTCATTGAGGTGTCGTCCGCATCGCGCCGCTCGAATACCCGCCCAGAGCGAATCTTCAGTCACTCTCATTAAGTTTGCAGCCGCGGGGGTTATGTTGCCAACCCCCACCGTGATCGCCGCGTCGCCGACGTACCCTCGATAGGTCGCACCGAGGTCGAACGTGACGACGTCGCCCTCCTTGAGCGTGCGATCGCGCGGGATCCCGTGGACGAGCTGGTCGTTGATGCTGATGCAGATGTTCGACGGGTAGGGAGGGTACTTCGGCGCAGGCGAGTAGTGAAGAAAAGGAGACGTGACGCCCAGGCGGTTGAACTCATCGGCGACGAACGATTCGATCGCGAGGATGTTCAGGCCAGGCTTGATCATGGCGCGGATCTTCTCGAGCGTCTGCCCAACGATCCGCCCGGCCTCGCGCATGATCTTCAGTTCGTCTTCTGACTTCAGCTTCACCGCCATCGTTAGCCGATGGCCTCCAGGAGGGCACTCGTTACCTCGTCGAGAGAGCGCTGGCCGTCAATCTCTTTGAGCACGCCCGCCTTGCGGTAGTGGTCGATGAGGTCGGCGGGCGGCTTCTGCTTTTCGAGGCGGGTGCGGACAACTTCGGGCCGGTCGTCTTCGCGCTGATAGAGCTCGCCGCCGCACTTGTCGCAGGTACCGGCCTTCTTCGGTGGGTCATTACGCTCGTGGTAGAGCGTGCCGCAGTCGCGGCAGATCCAGCGGCCGCCGAGCCGGGCGATGAGCTCGTCGTCCTCGACGAAGATGTAGAGCGCGCGGTCGATTTTCGCATTCCGTTCGGCGAGCGCGGTGTCGAGCGCGGCGGCCTGGACGACGTTTCGTGGGAACCCGTCGAACATTGCGCCTTCGGCCGCATCGGGACGACCGATGCGCTCGAGGAGCATGCGGATTGTCACGTCGTCTGGAACGAGTTCACCCTTCGACATGTAGCTGTTGGCGAGCACGCCGAGCTCGGTACCGTTCTTGACGTTTTCGCGAAACATGTCGCCGGTGGAGATGTGCAGCAGCTTCGTGGCAGCGGCGATGCGCTGCGCCTGGGTGCCTTTTCCGGCGCCTGGTGGGCCAAGCAGAACGATGAACACTTAGCGAATGAACCCCTCGTAGTTGCGCATCAAGAGCTGCGCTTCGAGCTGTTTCATCGTGTCGAGCACTACGGCCACGACGATGAGGAAGCCGGTGCTGGAGATGGTGAGCGCCTTCACGTCGGTGATGAGACCGATGAAGAACGGGAGGATGGCGACGAAGCCCAGGAAGAAGGCGCCGGCCCACGTGATCCTGGTGACCACGCGCATCAGGTAGGCCTCAGTCGGTGGGCCGGGCCGGATGCCCGGGATGAAGGCTCCCTGGCGCTGGAGGTTCTTCGCCATCTGCTGCTGCTGGTACTGCACCATCGTGTAGAAGAAGGTGAAGATCACCACTAAGAGGAAGACGATCACCCAGTACCAGCCGGTGCCGGTACCGCCGCGGTTGCCCTGGAACTGGTTCACGAACCAGTCGGCCACGGACTGCACCCATCCGCCGGACGTGGTGAAGTAGGACGCCACGGTCGCGGGCAGGATCATGATTGAGAAGGCGAAGATGAGCGGGATCATGCCCGCCATGTTCACGCGTAAGGGGATATGGCTCTGCCCTTGCTGTCTATACATCCGGCCACCCCGGAAGGCCGAGCGAGCGTATTGCACCGGGACGCGACGGGTCGCTTCCTGGAAGTAGACGACGACGAAGATCAGGCCGAAGGCGAAGAAGAGAATGGAGAGCGTCGCGATAATCGACGCGGTCGAGATGTTCGGGATGAGCCCGGGCAGGCGCGAGACGATGCCGCCGAAGATGATGACGGACACGCCGTTACCGATGCCGTTCTCAGTGATGAGCTCGCCGATCCAGACCAGGAACATCGTGCCGGCCGCAAGCGTGAAGAGCGTCGCAAAAGTGCCGAGCACGTCGTTCTGGAAGCCGAAGTCCCTGATGACGTCCCCGCCCTGCTGGTTGATGAAGAGGATCTGTCCGTAGCCCTGGACGAACGCCATCGGCACCGAGAGCCAGTGTGTCCAGAGCTCTTTCTGGCGACGGCCCTGTTCGCCCTCGTCCTGCATGGCGCGCAGCCGCGGAACGAGCGGCGTCATGATCTGCATGATGATCGAGGCGGTGATGTACGGGTACACACCGAGCGCCGCGACGCTCAGGTTCTGGAGCGCGCCACCGGAGAAGATGCTCAGGAAGTCGAGCAGGGCGTTGCCGGAGAAAGCGTTCGCCAGGGCCGTGCGGTCGACGTTCGGGACGGGGACGTGGGCGACAAAGCGGAACACCACGAGCATGGCGAGCGTGAAGATGAGCTTCCGCCGCACGTCTTCCTGCCGGAAGGCGTCCACCATCGCCTGCAGCAGGCGGGGTCGTGATGCCGGTTGTGCCGTCATTAGCTTTCCTTCGTGCCTTCGGCGTCGGGACCGATGAGGGTGGCCGTTCCGCCCGCGGCTTCGATCTTGGCTTTCGCGGACTCGCTGAAGCGGTGCGCGGAGACGTTGAGCTTCTTCGAGAGGTCGCCCTGGCCGAGTACCTTCACGGGCTCGCGGAGGTGCTTGAGAATGCCCGCGGCGACGAGTGCATCGGGATCGACGGTGGCGCCGGAATCGAAGCGCTCAAGCGCGGCCAGGTTGACCGGCTGGTATTCGACGCGCCACTTGTTGTTGAAGCCGCGGAGGCTGTGGTACTTACGGGACGACGGGAACTGGCCGCCTTCGAACGCGTCGTAGGGAGCCTTCTTGCCGCTGCGCGACTTCTGCCCCTTGAGACCGCGGCCCGAATACGTGCCGTGGCCGCTGCCATTGCCGCGGCCGACGCGCTTTCGGGCGTGGGTCGCGCCGCGAGCCGGGCGGAGTTCCTCTGCACCGATGCTCATTGCGATACCTCTTCACTCACCTCAACGAGGTGGGAAACCTTGTTGACCATTCCGCGAGCTGCGGGCGTGTCTTCGAGCTCCACGGTCTGGTGCAGCCGGCGGAGGCCCATCTTGCGGATGGTGTCCTTCTGGTCCTGGCGATAGCCGATCGCGCTCTTCTTGTAGGTGACGAAGATGGTGGCCATCAGCTATCCCCCCGTGCGACGGCAAGGCGCCGTTCGCGTGCTCCTTCGGGATCGCGCAACGTGCTCAGGCCCTCGATGGTCGCACGTGCCACATTGATCGGGTTGCGGCTGCCGAGCGACTTTGCGAGGACGTCGGTGACACCTGCGGCTTCCATGATGGCACGCACAGCGCCACCTGCAATGACGCCGGTGCCGTGGCTTGCAGGCTTGAACATCACCCGGGCCGCGCTGTAGCGAGCGAGGAGCGGGTGGGCGATCGTGCCGCCCTTCATGGGGATGCGGATCATGTTGCGCCGGGCAAGGGTCGCACCCTTGCGGATGGCCTCGGGCACTTCATTGGCCTTACCCAGGCCGATACCGACGCTCCCGTGGCCATCACCAACGACGATGAGCGCGCTAAAGCTGAAGCGGCGGCCACCCTTGACGACCTTGGCGACGCGGTTGATGTAGATGACCTTTTCGGTGAGCTCGTCGCCGCCCTGGTCCCGGTCGTAGCGATTTTCTGGCATCTAGAACCCCAGTCCCGCTTCGCGAGCGGCGGCGGCCAGCGCCTGGACGCGGCCGTGGTACTTGTATCCGCCTCGGTCGAAGACGACGAGCGATACACCGTTGGCTTTTGCGCGCTCTGCGATGGCTTTGCCCACCGCCGAGGCGCGCTCGGTCTTGTTCTTACCCTTGATCGCCGCGGCGAGGTCCTTATCGAGGTCGCTGGCCGCGGCGAGTGTGCGGCCGGCCACATCGTCGATCACCTGCGCGTAGATGTGGGTGGAGCTGCGGAAGACGTTCAGGCGTGGACGTTCGGGCGTGCCGGAGACGTGCTTGCGCACGCGCGTGTGGCGCCGCTGGCGTGCGAGAACGCTGGTCGTTGTGCTCATTTACTTGCCCACCTTTCCGGCCTTGCCAGCCTTGCGGCGGACCCGTTCGCCGGTATAGCGAATGCCCTTGCCCTTGTACGGCTCCGGCGGACGGAGCTTGCGGATGTTGGCCGCAACCTGGCCAACGCGTTCCTTATCGATACCCTGGACGAGCACACGCGGCCCTTCGACCGCAAACGTGATGCCCTCGGGCGGCGACACCATCACCGGATGCGAAAAGCCAAGCGCCAGTTGCAGGTTCGTGCCCTGGAGCTGAGCGCGGTAGCCGACACCCTGGACCTCGAGCGTCTTGGTGAAACCGGTGGTGACGCCGACCACCATGTTATTCAACAGCGACCGCGAGAGGCCGTGCAGGGCACGCTGCTTACCCTCGTCGTTGGGGCGGGCGACCGTGATGGTGCCGTCTTCACGGTTGAGCTGCATGGTGGGCGGGAACTGGCGAGCGAGCTCGCCCTTCGGGCCTTTCACCGTGACGCTGTTGTCGTCATTGATCGTGACCTGGACGTTGCTGGGGACGCTGATGGGCTGGCGGCCGATGCGTGACATGGGGCCCTCCTACCAGACGTAACAGAGAAGCTCGCCGCCAACTTCCTGGCGACGGGCCTCCTGCCCCGACATGATGCCTTTCGGCGTCGAAATGATGGCGATACCGAGACCGCCGTAGACGCGAGGAATCTCGCGGCGCTGAACGTAGACTCGGAGACCCGGCTTACTGACGCGCTGCAGCCCCGTGAGAATCGGCTGACGGCGGCCGCCATAGCTCAGCTCGACCTTCAGGTTCGGTTGCGGGCGGCCCTCTTCGGGCACAACTGCGTAATCGCGAATGAAGCCCTCGTCCTTGAGGACCTGGGCTATGGCGACTTTCACCTTCGAAGCCGGGATGAGCACGGCATCGTGCCGCGAACCTACGGCGTTGCGGATGCGCGTGAGCATATCGGCGATGGGATCACTAACACTCATTATTACTTCCCCTCTGGCGTTTGCGCTCTGGCACTTACCAGCTGGATTTGGTTACTCCGGGCAGAAGCCCCCGATGTGCAAGTTCGCGGAAGGTGATGCGCGAGAGACCGAACTTGCGGATGTAGCCCTTGGGCCGGCCGTTGATCATGTCGCGGTTGTGGATGCGCGTGGGGCTGCTGTTGAGCGGCATCCTGCGCAGCTCCGCATAGAGCTCATCGACCTTTCGGGGGTCGTCCCACGACTTGTGCAGCTCGCGCTTGATCTCGGCCCGGCGGGCCGAGTACTTGGCGTTCAGCTCGCGACGGCGCTGGTCGCGATTGACGATGCCTTTTGATGCCATGGGCGGCCTCCTAATTCTTCCGGAAGGGCAGGCCCATCAACTCGAGGAGCTTGCGGCCTTCTTCGTCTGTCTTTGCCGATGTGACGATCGTCACCTGCATTCCGCGGACCTTATCGACCTTGTCGTAGTCGATCTCCGGGAAGATGAGCTGTTCGCGGATGCCCAGGCTGTAGTTTCCCCGGCCATCGAAGGCGTTGGGGTTGAGTCCCTGGAAATCGCGGATGCGGGGGAGCGCGGCACTGACGAGGCGGTCGAGGAACTCCCACATATGGGCGCCGCGAAGTGTCACGGCCACGCCGATGGGGTTGCCTTCGCGCAAGCGAAAGTTCGCGATCGAGCGGCGAGCCCGGGTAATCACGGGCTTCTGCCCTGTGATCGCGGCCACATCATCCGCCGCCTTGTCGAGTGCGTTGGCATCGGTGAGGGCCTCGCCCAGACCGATGTTCACGGTGATCTTCGTGATGCGCGGCACCTGCATCACGTTCTCGTATTTGAACTGCTCGCGGAGGGCGGTGAACGCCTCGGCTTCGTACTTCTCGCGCATGCGCGGGAGCGTTGCGGTTGCAGTCGTCATTCGATGTCCTCCCCGCTGCGCTTTCCGACGCGAACGAGCGTGCCGTCTTCGCGGCGGCGAAAAGTCACGCGCGTCGGCTGGTTGTTGTTCGGGTCGATGAGCATGACGTTGCTGACGTGAATCGGCGCCTCGCGCTCAATGATGGCGGATGCCTGGTTCTGGCTGCGGGCACGCTGGTGGCGCTTGATCATGTTCACGCCTTCCACGAGCACGCGGTCGTGCTTGGTGACGACGGCGCGCACGGTCCCCTGCTTGCCGCGGTCCTTCCCGGCAATGACGACGACGCGGTCGCCGCGCTTGATCTTCGCGGGCATCAGAGCACCTCCGGCGCGAGCGAAACGATTTTCATGAAGTTGCGGTCGCGCAACTCGCGGGCGACGGGCCCGAAGATGCGCGTGCCACGGGGGTTCTCACCATCACTGGCGAGAAGCACGGCGGCGTTCTCGTCGAAGCGGATGTAGGAGCCGTCGGCACGCCCGTATTCCTTGGTCACGCGAACGACGACGGCTTTGACGACATCGCCCTTCTTCACGTTGGAGTTCGGCTGCGCGACCTTAACGCTGGCGACGATGATGTCGCCGGGGCGCGCGTAGCGACGCCGGCTGCCACCGAGCACGCGGATGCAGAGGAGCGAACGAGCGCCGGAGTTATCGGCGACCTTCAGCCGGGTCTCCTGCTGAATCACTCCTGGACCTCCGACTTTGGCGCCACCTGCGCCGTTTGCTCGATTTCGCGGCCGATAGATTCGGGCGCGACGTCGGCGACGTCGCCGCGCGTGACGATTTCGAGCACCCGCCAGCGCTTGTCCTTCGACATCGGGCGGCACTCGCCGATGCGCACGACATCGCCGAGCTTGCAGGTGTTGTCCTCGTCGTGCGCCTTGTATCGCTCGGTGACGGACATGACCTTGTGGTAGAGCGGATGCTTCTTCCTGCGCTCGACAGTGACAACGATGGTCTTATCCATCTTGTCCGAGACGACGGTGCCCTGGATGACTCGCTGCAGACCCATGGTTACTCCTCCACGCCCAGGAGAGCGGCGAGCTGTCGCTCGCGTTTCACGGTGCGCAGCCTGGCAATCTTGCGGCGGGCGTTGCGCAACTCCCGGTAGTTCTCCAGCTGGCGGCTGGCGTGTTGGAAGCGCAGCGTGAACATCGCCCGGTAGGCTTCGTTGATCTGTTCATCGAGGCGTGCCTCGTCGAGGCGACGGAACTCCTCGGCTTTCTGCTTGGCCATCGTTAGACCACCGTTTCTTCGCGCACCACGATCTTCGTGGGCACTGGCAATTTGTGTGCGGCGAGGCGAAGGGCCTCGCGCGCGACCGGCTCGGGCACGCCGGCGACTTCGAACATGATGCGGTTAGGCTTGACCACCGCCACCCAGCGGTCCGGCGCACCTTTGCCGGAACCCATGCGGGTCTCGGCAGGCTTCGCCGTGACCGGCTTGTCCGGGAAGATGCGAATCCACACCTTGCCACCGCGCTTCATTTCGTGGGTCATGGCGCGGCGGGCGCTCTCGATGTGGCGGGAATCGATCCAGGCAGCACCTTGCGCCTGCAGACCGAATTCGCCGAAGGCAACGAAGTTGCCCGTCAGCGCTTCGCCACTGCGGCGGCCGCGGTGCTGCTTGCGATGCTTTACGCGACGGGGTTGCAGCATTACGCGCCTCCCTCGTCGGCGCCGCGCTGGACAGCCTGCTGCTGCTCCATCGTGATCGGCGTGTGTGCCGGCCCACCGACTTCGGCGGGTGGCGGGGCGACGGGGGCCACCGGGGCGACCGGCTCGGGGATCTCCTCCTCGACGGTGCGGCGGTTGCCGTCGCCCTTTTCGGGGATAATGTCGCCCTTGTAGATCCAGCACTTGACGCCGATACGACCGAAGGTCGTGTGCGCTTCGGCGATGCCGTAGTCGATGTTGGCGCGGAGGGTGTGGCGAGGGACGCGGCCCTGCGTGTCCGACTCGCGGCGAGACATCTCGGCGCCGCCGAGGCGGCCCGCGACGGCCACACGTACACCGAGCGCGCCGCGCTGCATGGTGCGCTGGACGGCCTGCTTGACGGCGCGGCGGAAGGCCACGCGGCGTTCGAGCTGGTCGGCGACGGAGCGTGCCACCAGGTAGGCGTCAAGCTCCGGTGTGCGAATCTCCTGGATGTTGACGCGAACGCGGCCGCCGCTGAAGCGTTCGAGCGTATTGCGAAGCTCTTCGACCTTGGTGCCGCCGCGGCCGATGACGATGCCCGGCTTCGCGGTGTGAATGGTGATGGTCACCATGTTCGCGTTGCGGTCGATCTCGACGTGGCTGATGGCCGCGTCGGGCAGCTCGTTCAAGACGAAGCGGCGCAGCTCGAGGTCCTGGTGGAGGCGGGTGGTGTAATCCTTCTCCGCGAACCACTTGGACTCCCAGTCGTAAATGATGCCGAGCCGGAAGCCGTGCGGATGTACTTTCTGTCCCAAACTAGCCCTCCCGCTCGTCGAGAATGATGGTGACGTGGCTCGACCGCTTGAGGATCGGGCTGACACGGCCTCGCGAGCGCGGCCGGAATCGTCGTTGCGTGGGGCCTTCGTCCGCATAGGCCCGCTTGATGACGAGGTCATCGACGTCCATGTCGAAGTTGTTCTCCGCGTTGGATGCGGCGGAAAGCACGACCTTGGAGACAGACTTTGCATGTGGCGAGGTCACGTAGCGCAGGAGCGCGAGCGCCTGGTCGACCGTGAGGCCGGGAAGACGCTCGAGGATCAGCCGGATCTTGCGCGGCGGGGCGCCGAGACCGGTCGCAGTTGCTTTCACTTCCACGTCAGCGCCTCACCTTGCTCTGGCGGTCGCTCTTGGAGACGTGGCCGCGGAAGGTGCGCGTGAGCGCGAACTCGCCGAGCTTGTGGCCGACCATGTTCTCGGTGACGAACACCGGCACGTGGCGTCGCCCGTCGTGGACACCGAAGGTCATGCCGATCATGTCCGGCAGGATGGTGGAAGCGCGCGACCACGTCTTGATGACGGAACGGCTCTGCGCGTTCCGCATCATCGCCACCTGCTTTATCAGCGACGGGTGGACGTAGGGGCCCTTCTTGATTGAACGTGACATCGCCTACTCCTACTTCGTTCGCCGACGCGCAATGAACTTGTCGGTGCGCTTGTTGCTGCGGGTGCGGTAGCCGAGGGTCGGCTTGCCCCACGGGGTCTTCGGTCCCGGCATACCGATTGGCGCACGGCCTTCGCCGCCGCCGTGCGGATGGTCGCGGGGGTTCATGACGGAGCCGCGCACTTCGGGCCGGCGGCCACGGTGGCGCGTGCGCCCGGCCTTGCCGAGCTTGACGAGCGAGTGTTCGACGTTGCCCACCTGGCCGACGGTGGCGACGCACTCGATGCGCACCCGGCGCATCTCACCGCTGGGGAGGCGAAGCAGTGCGTAGTCGCCTTCCTTCGCCATCAACTGGGCAGAAACGCCGGCGCTGCGAACCATCTGGCCACCGCGGCCGGGCGTCATCTCGATGTTGTGGACCTGCGTACCGGTAGGCATGCTGCCGAGCGGGAGCGTGTTGCCGACGCGCACTTCAGCCGTCGGGCCGCTGAGCAGCGTCGCGCCCACGGCAAGGCCGTTCGGCGCGAGAATGTAGCGCTTCTCGCCATCGGCGTACTGGAGAAGCGCGATGCGCGCCGTGCGATTGGGGTCGTATTCGATGGCGATAACGCGAGCGGGGACGCCGGCCTTCTGACGCTTCCAGTCGATGATGCGGTAGAGCCGGCGGGCGCCGCCGCCGCGGTTGCGGACGGTGATCCGGCCCTGGTTGTTGCGGCCTGCTGCCTTCTTCCTGAGGGATTCGGTGAGCGACTTTTCAGGGCGGCTCTTCGTGATCTCGGAGAACGTCTGGCCGCTGGCGTTGCGGCGTCCCGGGGAAGTCGGCTTGAACTGCTTGATGGGCATGGCTAAATCCCCTCGAAGAGGTCGATCTTCTCGCCCGGCACGAGCGTGACGATCGCCTTTTTCCAGTCTGGCCGATTGGTGACCTTGCGCCCGAAGCGCTTCGCCTTGCCCTTCATCTTCATCGTGTTCACGTCCTTGACGTGGACGTTGAAGGCGAGCTGGACGGCTTCCTTGATCTGGTTCTTGTTGGCGCGCAGGTCAACTTCGAAGACGTACTGATCGAGGCCCGTGAGGACGGTCGTCTTCTCAGTGATGATGGGACGCAGGAGCACGCCGTAGGGGTGCAGTTCCTTCGGCATTACACGGCCTCCGCGACACGCCGGCCGCGCGCCGGCTTCAGGTTGGCGCCGCCCCAGAGCGCCTCGCACTTGCGGACGGCTTCTTCGGACATGACGAGCTTGTGCGCATTTACGACGTCGACGACGCCGAGGTTCGAAGCGGGAACCACCTTGACGATTTCGATGTTGCTACCGGCGCGCTGGAGTCCCGGCTCGTGTTCGCCGGTGACGACGAGCACGCGGCGGTCGATCCGCAGCGCATCGAGGGCAGCCTGGACAGTCCTCGTCTTGACCTCTTCCGGCGCGAGCCCTTCGACGACGACGAGCGAGCCGCCGGCGGCGTGGCTGCTGAGCGCGGAGCGCAAGGCGAGCCGCCGCATCTGGCGGGGCAGGTCTTTGGCAAAGCTGTGGGGTCGCGGTCCGTGGGCGACGCCGCCGCCGACGTGATGCGAAGCGCGAATGCCGCCCTGCCGCGAACGCCCGAGACCCTTCTGCTTGCGCGTCTTGAAGGTCGAGCCTTCGACCTCGCCGCGGCGCAGCGTGCTGGCGTTGCCGCCGCGACGGTTGCCCATCTGGGCGACGTACGCCTGGTGGAGCACCGGACGGTTGGGCTCGATGCCAAAGACCTCGTCGGCCGCGTCTATCTGGCGAAGCGCCTTACCGGTCGTGTCATAGACGGTCAGCTTCACTTGGAGACCCTCCTCGCGCTGCGCACGCGGACGACAGCGCCGATCGGGCCTGGTACCGAGCCGCCCACGAAGATGACACCGCGGTCGTCGTTCCGCGCGATGACCTCGAGATTGCGGACGGTGGTGCGGACGGCGCCCATGTGGCCGGCCATGCGCGTTCCCTTGTAGACGCGACCCGGCGTCGTGCCTGAGCCAATGGAGCCCGGGGCGCGGTGGCGGTCGCTCTGGCCGTGCGTCTTCGGGCCGCCGCTGAAGTTGTGGCGGCGAACGCCACCCTGGAACCCGCGGCCCTTGGAGGTAGCGGTTACATCGACCTTTTCGCCGGGCGTGAAGAGCTCGGCGCCGAGGCGGTCGCCAAGGCTGTAACTGCCGGAACCGTCGGTGCGGAATTCGGCCAGGTGGCGAAGCTTGAGGTTGCCGGCGGCCTTGAGATGGCCGGCCTCCGGCTTGTTCATGCGCTTGTCGTCCTGGAAGCCGATCTGAATGGCGCTATAGCCGTCGCTTTCGGGCGTGCGGATGTGGGTGACAAAGCAGGGGCCAACTTCCACCGCGGTCGCACCGCGGAGGCGCCCCTTGTCGTCGAACACCTGCAGGGTGCCGAGCTTGCGGCCGAGGAGTCCTTCGATGGTCATGGCGTTACAGCTTGATCTCGATGTCCACGCCGCTCGGCAGTTGCAGCCGCATAAGCGTGTCCACGGTCTTGGATGTCGGCTCCATGATGTCGATGAGCCGCTTGTGGGTGCGGATTTCGAACTGCTCGCGCGCATCCTTGTGAATGTGCGGGCCCTTGAGCACGCAGTACTTGTCGATGGAGGTGGGGAGCGGCACAGGTCCGGCGACGGCCGCACCGGTCCGCTCGGCGGCCTCGACAATCTGTCGGGCCGACTGGTCGAGCAGCCGGTGGTCGTACGCCTTCAACTTGATCCGTATCTGTTGGCGAGCCATGCGTCGTCCCTCTTATCTCTTCCTGTGTGCCTTAGGCGGTGATCTTGGTGACGACGCCGGCGCCGACGGTGCGGCCGCCTTCGCGAATCGCGAAGCGCAGACCTTCTTCCACCGCCACCGGCTGTATCAGCTCGACGTTCATCGTGACGTTGTCCCCGGGCATGATCATCTCCACCCCTTCGGGCAGCTTGATCGAACCCGTCACGTCCGTCGTGCGCAGGTAGAACTGCGGCCGGTAGCCGTTGAAGAACGGCGTGTGCCGCCCGCCCTCTTCCTTGCTCAGGATGTACACCTGCGCCGAGAACTGCGTGTGCGGCTTGATCGACCCCGGCTTGGCCAGCACCTGGCCGCGCTGCACGTCGTCGCGCTCAATGCCGCGCAACAGGCAGCCAACGTTGTCGCCCGCCTGCCCTTCGTCCAGCAGCTTCTTGAACATCTCGACGCCCGTGACCGTCGTCTTGCGCGTCTCCGTGATCCCCAGGATCTCGATCTCGTCGCCCGTCTTCACGATGCCGCGCTCGATCCGGCCGGTCACGACCGTGCCGCGGCCCTTGATCCCGAAGACGTCCTCCACCGGCATCAGGAACGGCTTGTCCAGCGGCCGCTCCGGCGTCGGGATGTACGTGTCCACCGCGTTCATCAGCTCCCAGATGCACTTGTATTCCGGTGCGTCCGGGTCCGTCGAGGTCGACTCCAGCGCCTTCAGCCCGCTCCCGCGGATGATCGGGATCTCGTCGCCGGGGAAGTTCTGGCTGGAAAGCAGCTCGCGCAGCTCCAGCTCGACGAGCTCGAGGAGCTCTTCGTCTTCCATCATGTCGACCTTGTTCAGGAAGACGACCAGCGCCGGCACTTCCACCTGCCGGGCGAGGAGGACGTGCTCGCGCGTCTGCGGCATCGGGCCGTCAGGCGCGGCCACCACGAGGATGCCGCCGTCCATCTGGGCGGCGCCCGTGATCATGTTCTTGATGTAGTCGGCGTGGCCCGGGCAGTCGACGTGCGCGTAGTGGCGCGCGTCCGTCTCGTACTCCACGTGCGCAATCGCGATGGTGATGCCGCGTGCGCGCTCTTCCGGCGCGTTGTCGATCGAGTCGAACGCGCGGAACTGCGCCTCGCCTTTCAGCGCCAGCACTTTGGTGATCGCCGCCGTCAGGGTCGTCTTCCCGTGGTCGACGTGCCCGATCGTCCCGACGTTTACGTGCGGCTTCGTCCGCTCAAATTTCGCCTTCGCCATCGCTTTGTGCCCTTCCTTTAGTCCTGCGTGAGTTAGCCGACCGCCTGCTTCATGAGCGTGGCGGCGATATTTTTCGGAACTTCTTCGTACTGCGCGAATTCCATGCTGTAGCTCGCGCGGCCCTGTGAGAGCGAACGGAGATCGGTCGAGTAGCCAAAGGTCTCGGCGAGCGGGACCATGGCGTGGACGATCTGCGTCTTTCCCATCGACTCGGTGCCCATCACCATGCCGCGACGGCTGTTGATGTCACCGACAACGGCGCCGAAGTAATCCTCCGGCGCCCGTACTTCGACCTTCATGATCGGTTCGAGGATGACGATGCCCGCCTTCCTGGCGGCTTCCTTGACCCCGATCGAGCCAGCGTTCTTGAACGCCATTTCGGAGGAGTCGACCGGGTGGGTCGAGCCATCGAGGAGCGTGACTTTCACGTCGAGCACCGGATAGCCGGCGAGGACGCCGCCCTGCAGCGCTTCCTTCGCACCCTGCATGACAGGCCCGACGTATTCCTTCGGGACCGAGCCACCGACGACCTTGTTCTCGAACTGGAAGCCGGCGCCGCGTTCGAGCGGCTCGATTTCGAGCTCGACGACACCGTACTGGCCGCGGCCACCGCTCTGGCGCACGAACCGGCCCTCGGCGACGGCTTTCTTCGTGATCGCCTCGCGGTAGCTCACCTGTGGGCGACCGACGTTGGCGGCCACTTTGTGCTCGCGCAGCATGCGGTCGACGATGACCTCGAGGTGCAGTTCGCCCATGCCGGAGATGAGCGTCTGGCCGCTCTCTTCGTCGAAGGTCCAGTGAAAGGTGGGGTCCTCTTCGCTCATCTTCATGAGCGAGTCGCCCATCTTGTCCTGGTCGTCCTTGCTCTTCGGCTCGAGAGCCACGCGGATTACCGGCTCCGGGAACTGGATGTTCTCCAGCACGACCGGGTGATCCTGATCACAGAGGGTGTCGCCGGTGAACGTCTTCTTGAGACCGACAGCGGCAGCGATACCACCCGCGTAGATCGCATCGACCTCTTCGCGCTGGTTGGCATGCATTCGCAGAACGCGGCCGATGCGCTCGCGCTCACCCTTGGTCGAGTTGTAGATGTTCTCGCCGGCCTTGAGGACCCCGCTGTAGACGCGGAAGTACGCCAGGCGCCCGACGTACGGGTCGGTGACAATTTTGAAGGCAATCGCGCTGAGTGGCTCGCTGTCGCTCGCCTTGCGCTCCACCTCGCCACCGTGCTTGGGATCCGTGCCCTTCACCGGCGGGATGTCAATCGGGCTGGGCAGGTAGTCAACGACGGCGTCGAGGAGCAGCTGGACACCCTTGTTCTTGAGGGCCGAGCCGCAGAGCACGGGGGTGCAGAGGCTCGCCAGCGTCGCCCGCCGAATCGCCGTCTTCAGCTCGTGGGCGTTGATCTCATGGCCTTCGAGATAGCTGATGGCGATCTGGTCGTCGACGTTGCCGATGCCCTCGACGAGTTTCTCGCGAGCGGCCGCGGCGGCCTCGAGCATGTTGGCGGGGATGTCGCGGCGCTCGGGCTTGTCGCCCTTGTCTCCGGCGAAGAACCACCAGCACATCTCGACCAGGTCGATGCAGCCGTCGAACTCGGACTCGACGCCGACCGGGATCTGGATCGGCACGGGGTTCGCGCCAAGCCGGTCGACCATCATGTCGATCGTGCGCTGGAAGTCCGCGCCGACGCGGTCCATCTTGTTGACGAAGCAGATGCGGGGAACGCCGTAGCGGTCGGCCTGGCGCCACACGGTTTCGGACTGAGGTTCGACGCCGGCGACGGAGTCGAAGCAGACAACGCCACCGTCCAGGACACGAAGACTTCGCTCCACCTCGGCGGTGAAGTCCACGTGGCCGGGGGTGTCGATGATGTTGATGGAGTGTTCGTTCCACTCGGCGGTAGTGGCGGCGGAGGTAATGGTGATGCCGCGCTCCCGCTCCTGCTCCATCCAGTCCATGGTGGCGCTGCCCTCGTGGACTTCGCCGATCTTGTAGGTTCGGCCGGTATAAAAGAGGACGCGTTCGGTCACGGTCGTCTTGCCCGCATCGATGTGGGCAATGATCCCGATGTTCCGGATGCGTTCGATGTCAGTTGCGCGAGGCATGAGGCTCCTGTGACTTCCTAAACCGGCTTACCAGCGGTAGTGGACGAAGGCCCGGTTGGCCTCGGCCATGCGATGCGTATCGTCACGCTTCTTGATGGCGGCGCCGGTGTTGTTGGCCGCATCAAGGAGTTCCGCGGCGAGGCGTTCCGACATGGAACGGCCGCCACGGCTGCGTGCGGAACCGAGCAGCCAGCGCATGGAAAGCGCGAGCCGGCGGTCCGGCCGGATCTCAACCGGCACCTGGTAGGTGGCGCCGCCAACGCGGCGGGGCTTCACTTCAAGGACCGGCGTCGTGTTGCGAACGGCCTGCTGGAAGACGTCCAGCGGGTCGCGGCCGGTCTGGCCCTGGATGCGATCGAACGCGCCGTACACGACGCGTTCCGACGTGCTCTTTTTGCCGCGCGTCATCAACTTGTTGATCAGCACCTGCACCTGCACGTTGGTGTAACGGGCATCGGGCGGGATAGGTCGCTTTTCAGGTCGGTTGCGTCGCGCCATGCGTCAGACTCCGTGTTATTCCGTAGGTTGGACGCGCGCGGCTAGCGGCGGCCTGCCGGCTGGGCATTCTTACGAGTGCCGTACTTGCTGCGTCCCTGCTTGCGGTTGTTGACGCCGGTTGCGTCGAGGGCGCCGCGAACGATGTGGTAGCGAACGCCCGGGAGGTCCTTCACGCGCCCACCGCGCACAAGAACCACCGAGTGCTCCTGGAGGCTATGGCCCTCACCGGGGATGTAGGCCGTGACTTCGATGCCGTTCGTGAGGCGCACGCGCGCAACCTTGCGGAGCGCGGAGTTCGGTTTCTTTGGCGTCTGCGTTCGAACCTGGGTGCAGACACCACGCTTCTGCGGGGAGCCCTTCCCTTCCAGACGGCGCAAGCGGCCCGTGTGGGAGTTAAAGCTGAACAGCAGCGCCGGAGCGCCGGACTTCTTGCCTTTCGGCGTGCGGCCCTTTCGGACCAGTTGGTTGATGGTCGGCATTCCTGCGTCCCCTCTGGTTTCGGTGCTGCGGGACGGATCCCGACATGGAGGCACTGCCTCCGAAGGGAAGCTCGCCTGTGGTATGGAATTTCGGGCACGAAAACAGGCCGAAAAGCCTGTTCGTGAACAGCGCCCCGTGTCTCGATTCTGACGCGGGACCGTCTTCAAGCACTCAGCTTCGCGACCTGCCGACTTTAAAAGCGGGCCAGTCAATAAGCGCCGAACGAGAAGAGTACCATAAGGGGCACCACAGTCAACAAACGCCGCTTCTGCGTAGCCGGGCGGTTCGCCAGTATTTTCGCCGCCATGGACTTGTTTCACTACAGCGAAGAACCGGATATTCGCGCATTTGTGCCGCGGCAACCCCCGGCCCGCGCACCGGGATTGCCGGGCTCCTTGGCGCCGGTTCCTGCCGAGGCGCGCGTGGTATGGGCGATCGACGGCTGGCACTCGCCCCTTTACTACTTCCCGCGCGATTGCCCGCGAATCATGTTGTGGCGGCTGCCGGGCACGACGGACGCCGACCTGCAGCGCTGGTTCGGAGCGAGCAAGGCCACGTATATCGCGGCTATTGAATGGGAGTGGCTCGAACGAATGCGTTCGGCCGCGCTCTACCGTTATACGTTCGATTCGACGCCGTTTCGGCGGCTGGACGGCGAGAATGCCAGTCCCGGAACGTGGCTGAGCGAGCAAACGGTCGTGCCGAGGAGCGTCGAGGCCGTGGGTGATTTACTCGACGCGCTCCGGGAGGCCGACGTGGAGTTGCGTCTGATGTCCTCCCTCACGGCACTGCGGGGCGCCTGGGATTCGACGCTGCACGCCTCCGGGGTGCGGCTGCGGAATGCGCGTGACTGGCCCGCGGCATAGCCGTTATGCGACCTGCACCGGATTGCTACCCATTCGCCCGGCCGCGCAACCTGCCCTCGCACCCGCGCACGGTCGAATGTGCTGGTAGGCAGCCTCCTGACCAAAGGCAGCCAGGCGACATTGTCCTCCCCGTCGCAGTTGGGGGCGTGGCCCGAGCAGATCGGGCCACGCATCCTGACGTCGTGCGGCGGCGAGGCTGCCCGCCGCAACTGCGAAGCCGTCCCGATGGGGCGGCTTCTTTAATTCCCGCCGTTGCATCGCACCTCCGGCCTTAATAGGCGCATTGCCCGACCCGATTTCGCGTGCCACCATACCGTTGGTGGCGAACCAGGCGCTCCTGCGTATTCGGGGGCGTCAGGCGCTCGGGCTTCCGATGCGTCAGCTCTGGGGACAGGAGCGCTTGTGACCTTGCAACCTGGCCAAGAGGAATACGGGGCCGTGTGCCCGTACCTGGGGTTGGCCGATGACGCCGACTCGCACGCCACGTACGCGACCGAAGCGCATCGCTGCTACCGGCTGCCAAACCCGACGCGCATCGCGACGGGGCACCAGGAGACGTACTGCCTCGGCGCCAACCATGTGAGCTGCCCGGTCTACCTCGGCGAGGGCGTACCGGGCGCGGCCGCACCAGCTGCCGCGGCGGCCGCAACAGCCGCACCGGCGCCACGCATGCCGCGGCCGGGGGCGACGCAAACGGCGACGCGGCCACCCGCCCCGGGAGAAGCGCAGCCGGTGCGTGGCCCGCGGCCTGGCGGCGCGCAGACCCCGCGCAGCGGCGCTCGACGACCGAATGCCGGAGCCATCGGCCCGCGCCCGCGCTCGGGGGGAGTGAGCATGCCGGTTGCGACGATCGGGCTCTTCGCGCTCGCACTCGTGGTGATCGGGCTTGCATTCGCCGTGAACCAGCTCGTGGACAACGGCAGCGGGAATTCGATCTCGCCCGCGGACCAGGTGCGAACGACGACGGCCCAGAAGACGCAGGCGGCGCAGGGTGGGCAGTCGACGCAGCCTGCGGGGCAAACACCGGGTGCGAACCAGACGCCCGGCGCCAACCAGACTCCGGGCGCAAGCCAGACCGCGAACACTACCCCGAAGGCCTCGACGACGCCTGGCGGCGCGAAGACGTACGTGGTGCAATCGGGCGACACGTGCGGTGCGATTGCCGACGCGCACGGCGTGACGCTGAAGGCGCTGGAAGACGCGAACAACCTCACCGACGCCTCATGCCTCGCCATCCAGGTAGGGCAGGAGCTGAAGATTCCCTAGAGATCTTACGGGCACTGCCGGCTCACGCGGCGGCAGTGCCATATCTACGTGGTGCTCGCGGACCCAGGCCGTACGGGCGGCCCAGTGCACGGGGTGGCTGTTCCACTCGTGCTCGCGTTCCTCTATCCACTTCCAGTCGGCCCAGCAGAGCAGCGCCGTATCGAGATCGCGGCGGGCGAGGCGGCGAATCCCGGACATGGCAGGCGTGCGGCGGCGCTTCCGCTCCTCGACCTTGTCGGCGATGAGGATGACCTTGGCAATGATCGGCATCTCGGCGAGCCCGAGCGTGTGGTCGCGGACGGCTGCGATCGCGTCATCATCCGTGACGGCGAAGCGTTCGCGCAGGACGACGGCCGCGATGGGTCCGTGCAGGAGCACCGGTTCCGCCTCATCCTCGGGAGCGATGGGCACTCCGGCCTCGCGGGCCAGCGCGAGCAGTTCGGCCGGCGCATGCGCGCGAAAGAGATCGTGGCCCCAGACAGCGAGCTCGACGCGGTCGCCGTCGACATCGAAGCGGCGGGCGAGGTCAAGCGCCTCGACCAGGACGCGCTCCACATGGCGGCGGAGACCTGCGGGCCGCGACACGAACTCGCGCTGGAGCGCCTCAATTTGGTGCCGTATCCGCTGGCTCATTTCGAACGGAAGGCGTCAGCCCTCCGGCCCGAGCTTGCGGCCGCCGAGAAGGTGCAGGTGCAGATGGGGGATGGTCATACCGGCGTTGTCGCCAACGTTGAACGCCAGCCGGTAGCCGCCGTCGGCGACGCCTTCGAGTTTCGCCACGTCGCGGGAAAGCATGAACATTCCCGCGAGCAGATCGCCGTGAGTCCATTCGAACTCGCGGGCGGTGGCAACGTGGGTCTTGGGGATGACGAGCGCGTGGACGGGTGCGCGGGGATTGATATCGCGAATGGCGAAGGCGTGCTCGTTTTGAGCGATCTTTTCGACGGGCACTTCGCCGGCTGCCATACGGCAGAAGAGGCAATCGGGCATGGGCAGATTGTCCCCGCTCGCTCGCTGATTGTCGATGACGGAATGTGCATCGCGTAGAGTGAGCCGAGATGGCAGAACTGCTCTCCCACTTCTGGGCGCCGCTCTGTGCGGTCGGGAGTCACGGCAGCCGGGGTCCCAACGCGCAGATCTGCGTTTCGGTCTTCGGGGCGTCCATCGTGCCCGAGCGACCACGCTTGCTGGTGGTACTTTCCAACACGAACTACACGACGGAGCTCGTGAGCGAGAGCGGCACGATGGCGATCACGGTGCTGTCGCAGTCGCAGGCAGGACTTCTGCGACCCCTCGGCCTACAGAGCGGTCGTGACGCGTCCAAGCTTGAAGGCATCGACTTCAGCGAAACGCCTGAGGGAGACCCCATTTTCGATGCCGGAGTCGGATACCTGCGCGCGGCGCTCATCCGGTCCTACCACCTCGGCGATTCCACGGCGTTCCTTTGTGCGGTGCAGGACCGCGCCGAGCTCCAGGGAGGCGATCCGCTGAGCTGGCCCGCGGCGCGGGCGGTGCTGCCACAGGGGTTCCTCGAAGATTGGGCGGCCAAGAGCGCGCGCGAGCAGGACGCAGCGCGCGCGACGATGCTCTGGCAGTAGTCAGTCCACGCGCCACACCGGGTTGTAGCAGGCGACCGGGTGGCGGCCCTCGGCGTCCATCTCGAGCGGGGGTGGCGCGTCGGTGCGGCAGACGGTCAGCGCCTTCGTGCAGCGGGGGAGGAACGGGCAGTGGTCCGACGGTTCGCCAAGCTCCGGGGGATGGCCGGGGATCGCCGGCAGGTGCCCGTGGCCGCCATCGACGCGTGGCAGCGTCGCCAGCAGCGCATGAGTATAAGGATGGAGCGGAGCCCGGAGCATCTCCATCACGTTGCCTTGCTCGACGATACGGCCGCCGTACATCACCGCCACGTCGTCCGCGAGCTGAGCGACCACACCGAAGTCGTGGGTGATGAGGAGGATCGCGGTGCCTCGTTCGGACCGCATCTCCGCGAGCTGGTGCAGGATCTGCGCCTGGATGGTGACGTCGAGAGCGCTCGTTGGTTCGTCAGCGATGATGACGGAGGGATTGAGCGCGGTCGCGATGCCGATCATGACACGCTGGCACATGCCGCCGGAGAGCTGAAACGGGTACGCTTTGGCCACGCGCTCAGGGTCGGAGAGACCGACATCCTTGAGGATCTGTAGCGCGGCCCGCTGGGCATCCTTCTTCCCGAGACGCTGGTGGCTCGTGAGCATCTCCGCCACCTGGCTGCCGATGCTGAGCACGGGGTTCAGACCCGCTACCGGGTCCTGGAAGATCATCGCGATACGCCGGCCGCGCACGGTGCGAAGCGCGCGCTCGTCCATAGCGAGAAGGTCTTCGCCTTCGAAGAGGACCTCGCCGGAGAGCACCTCGGCTTCTTGCGGCAGCAGACGGAGCACCGACATCGCCGCCGTTGTTTTCCCGGCTCCGGATTCACCGACCAGCGCCAGCACCTTGCCCGGGGGAAGCTCGAAGGAGACATTTTCGACCGCGTAGACGGTCGACTCTTTCGTCCGGTAGCGGATGGTGAGGTTGCGGACGCTGATGCTCGGAGCAGTCATCTCAATCCAGGAAGAGAAACGGGGCCGGTGGCGGCCCCGCGAACACGTGTCGGATGGAGCTCGCTAGTCGCTCGGGCGTAGCGACGAAATGAACCTGCCCTGGATTTCTACGTTGTCGGGCGTGGTGTAGATCGGCTTCATCGTACTGTTGGCGGGCTGGAGTCGCACGCGGTTGCCCTCATGGTAAAAGCGCTTCAGGGTGACCTCGCCGCGGTCCTTGAGCCAGACCGCCACCTTCTCCCCGTCGTTAGCCGCGCGTGCCGGCTCAAGGAAGACGATGTCGCCGTCGTCGATGAGGTCCTCGATCATCGAGGTGCCCTTGACGCGCAGCGCAAAGACGTTGGGGCGGCCCTTCACCATGTCCTCGGTGACGGAGACGGTGTCCTCGGTGTCGTTGCTCCAGCGTTCGCTGGTCGGGACGGGGATCGGCTGCCCGGCGGCGATGGTGCCGAGAACCGGGACTTCGACGATGCGTGGCCGGCGCCCGCGGGAGCCAAGGATCTCTATGCCACGCGAAACTTCGCGGTCGCGCCGGATGTAATTCTTCTCTTCGAGCTTTCGGAGGTTGTAGTCGACAACGGACGTGCTGCTGATGCCGCAGCCTTCCTGGATGTCGCGAATACTCGGCGGGTAATCCTTGTCCTCGATAAACGTCCGCAGGAACTCCAGGATCTGCTGTTGCTTCCCGGCGAGTTCTTTCACGTTAGGCGGCCTCCGAACGAATGTTCGCCGCAACATTAACAAGGCGAGCGGGTTATCGTCAAATCTGTTCCGAACACTGTCACGGCTTGCAGGAGCTCGGGCGTCCCGTGCACGATTGGTAGCCAGCTTATGACCGACAAGGCCGAATCGACGTCACCGGGCGAGCGTGTCGCGCTCGTTATCGCCGCGCACCCCGACGACGGCGACTTTGGCTGCGCTGGCTACACGGCGGATCTCGCCGAGCGCGGCTGGGACGTCTATTTCCTGGTCTGCACGAACGGCGCCAAGGGAACGGCCGACCGCGAGATGCTCCGCGAGCGGTTGATCGCTCTGCGGCGGGAAGAGCAGCGGGAAGCGTGCCGGCGAATGGGCGCGCGCGACGCGTACTTCCTCGACAACGAAGACGGTGAGCTCGTCTACGACCGGCGTTTCCTCGAACAGCTCGTCAGACACATCCGCATGCTGCGTCCGCACACGGTACTGACGCACGACCCCACGGACATCATCATCCGCGATAGCTTCATCAACCACCCGGACCATCGAGCGGCAGGGACAGCGGCACTCGATGCGGTCTACCCGACAGCGCGCGACCACCTGAACTTCCCCGAGCACCTGGCCGAAGGCCTGGAGCCACACAAGGTGCGCGAAGTGCTGCTGTGGAGCACGAACCAGCCCAACTTCGACGTCGACATCAGCCAGCGCGTGGACATGAAGATCCATGCGCTGATGGCGCACGTCACCCAGTTCGGTGGGAACGAGGACTTCGTCAACTTCGCGCGGGAGAGCTGGAAGTCAGAGGACGGCCGGTACCTGGAGCGGTTTCGCCGCATCGAGCTTCAGTTTTAGGCGCCCGCAGCCCGGAGCGGCTGCGGTACGCTGGTCGCATGACGAGCGAACAGGCAGAAGCCGGGCAACGACGCACCGTCGTCCGGCATGCCGCACGCGTCCTGGTCATCGACGACCGATCGCGGGTGCTGCTGTTCCTCTTCCGCTACACGCCCGCCGACGGGGTGCTGCGGGAAGTCTGGATCCCGCCGGGTGGCGGGCTCGAACCGGGCGAGACGCACGAAGAGGCCGCAGCGCGGGAGCTCTGGGAGGAGACCGGGCTCCGGCGCGGTGCTCAGCCCGTGCGTTTGGACGCGCTCGCACACGAACCTGTGGCTCGACTACGTCATCGAGCAACATGAGCGCTTCTATGTCGCCCGCGTGAACGCTCCGGAGGTCGTCCTCACGAACCAAACCACGATGGAGCGGGACTTGATGCCGGAGTATCGATGGTGGAGCGTCGCCGAGATCGCAGCGTCGGCCGATTGGTTCGCGCCGAGGGCGCTCGCGTCTGCGCTGGGACCGATTCATCGAGGGCACGTATCCAGGCGAACCTGATCGACGTCGGCGTGTGAGCGAGATGACAGCCGATCCTGGCGCGCGAATCCGTGAACTGGCCGCGGCAGAGGGATTCCCGTTCGTGCGCTTCGCCAACGCGGCCCCGATCCGCGAGGTGGCCGAGGCGGCGCACGAGCGGTGGGCGCAGGGCCTGCTCGACGGCATGGACTGGATCACGGACGAGTGGCTGGAGCGCGCCACCGACCCACGGACCTTCCTGGCCGGCGCCCGATCGGTGGTGCTGGTCGGTCTGCCATACGGGGCGCCCGCAGCGACTGATCGCTCCGCGGAGACTGGGGCGTCGCGCGGTCGGGTGGCGCGATACGCGCAGGGACGCGACTACCACCGCGTCTTCGAGAAGAAGCTGCGGCGCATGGCGCGGGTTATCCGCGAGGAATTGGGCGGGAGCGCGCGCCCAACGGTCGACTACGGGCCGCTGCTCGAGCGGCCACTGGCGGCAGCGGCGGGAATGGGTTGGCTGGGGAAGTCGACCATGTTGCTGGTGCCCGGGTTCGGGCCGTGGGTGATGCTTGGCGCGATCGCGACGGACATCGAACTCGTGCCGGACGAGGCGCTCAAGAAGACGTGCGGGTCCTGCACGCGCTGCATCGTCGCCTGCCCGACCAACGCCATTTCGGCTGAGGGCAACGTGCTCGACTCGCGGCTCTGCATCAGCTACCACACGATCGAGAACCGTGGACCGATACCCCGGGAACTGCGCTCGAGGTTCGGCGACTGGATCTTCGGGTGCGACGATTGCCTGGAATCGTGCCCGGTGGGCAGGCACAACGCGAACGGATCGCCTGAACTGGCCGCGCGAGACGAGGAGGCGGCCCGGCCGGAGCTCGCCCCACTTCTCGAATTGGACGACGAGGCGTTTCGGGCCCGCTTCCAGGGCCGACCGATCCTGCGGGCCAAGCGTGACGGCTTCCTGCGCAACGTCTGCATCGCGCTCGGGAATGTCGGGACGAGCGACGACCTGCCGGCCCTGCAGCGGGCGCTGTTCGACCAATCCGCGCTCGTACGCGGACACGCAGCCTGGGCGATTGCGCATCTCCGGCTGCGCCATGGGCTCGGCAAGGCGCCCGGGCTTGAGGCGGCGCTGGCGATCGAACAAGATCCGTTCGTGCGCGAGGAACTGCAGCTCGCGCTCCTGGAACTGCAATTCGCGACCTGACCGGTCGCGCTTAAGGACGGAACAGCCATGGCCGAACTCACGCTCCTCGAACGCCGCCGAATCGAAGCCGGGGTACTGGTTCCCATGATCCGCGCCATGCAGGCGGAGTTCGGCGAGGAACGCGTGAACGAGATCGTGGGCAGGACGATCCGCGAAATAGCGCGAGGGCAGGGCGCCGCGAACCGCGCCGAGATGCCGGAGCCGACCGTGCAGCAGGTAGCTGACCGGTTCGTGAACGGTGTGCTGAAAGAGGGCTCCCTCATCGTCGATGTGGTCGAGCAGGACGAGGCCCGCTTTGGCTTCAACGTCACGCGGTGCAAGTTCGTGGAGATGTACGAGGAACTGGGAGCGAGGGACCTCGGCTTCCTGCTCTCATGCAACCGCGACTTCGCGTCGTTCGAGGGGATGGCCCCCAACCTCGATTTCGACCGCACGCAAACGCGGATGCAGGGAGCGGCGTTCTGCGACTTCCGCTACAGCACGCCTGCCGCTTCCGACGCCTGACGGACGGGCAGATGGAACGTGTGATGATCATCGGACCCGGCGGGGCGGGCAAATCCACGCTCGCGCGTGCGCTTGGGGCGAAGCTCGGGCTGCCCGTCATTCACCTCGACGTGGAACACTGGCTGCCGGGCTGGGCCGAGCCAGACGACGACGCCTGGCGAAAGCGAGTGGCGGAACTCGCCGCGGCAGATCGCTGGATTCTCGACGGCAACTTCGGTGGAACGCTGGGCATCCGGCTGGCGCGCGCCGACACCGTGGTGTTCATGGACTTCAATCGTTACCGATGTCTTTGGGGCGCACTCAAGCGGCTTGCGAAGTACCACGGCACCGACAACCGGCCGGACCTCGCTAAGGGTTGCCCCGAAGGCTGGGACTGGGACTTCTACAGGTGGATCTGGAACTATCCGAAGCGGCATCGCCCGGCGACGCTGGCCTTGCTGGCCGGTGCCCGCGGTAAGCGCATTGTGACGCTCCGCAACGACCGGGAGACACGTGCCTTTCTCGCGTCGATCCACGCACGCGAGACGGTTCCGGCGGCGAACTGACAAGCCCACCCGCTCACCTGCTACGCTACGCCCGCATTTCCGACGACCCTTCGGCCGTCCTCAAGGAGTCTTCTCGTGGGAGAAATGGTCAGTTTCGCAGCAAACGGCGGCACCGCATCCGGTTACCTGGCGAAGCCCGCAAGCGGCAGCGGCAAGGGCGTCATCGTCATCCAGGAGTGGTGGGGGCTGAACGACAACATCAAGGGCATCGCCGACCGGTTCGCGGAAGAGGGCTTCGTCGCGCTCGCGCCGGACATGTACCACGGCACGGTCACGGCGGAACCGGATGAGGCCGGGAAAATGTTGATGGCGCTGAACATCCCACAGGCGGGCAAGGACCTTAGCGGGGCGATCAACTACCTGAACGACCTGACCAACGGCCCGGTGGCGACGATCGGGTTCTGCATGGGTGGTGCGCTCAGCCTGTTCGCGGCCTGCCACAACGGGAACAAGGTGGGAGCGTGCGCGGACTTCTACGGCGGGCACCCGGCCGTCAATTACGAGTGGGCCACGCTCACAGCGCCCGTGCTCGGCGTGTGGGCCGAGCACGATGACTTCGTGAACCCGAACGTGCCGGGCTACGAGGCCGAGTTGAAGGCTCGCAACATCGATTACGAATTCGTCCGCTACCCCAACACGCAGCATGCGTTCTTCAACGACGAGCACCCCGAGCCGCAGTACAACCCGTCGGCCGCAGCGGACGCGTGGGAAAAGACGCTCCAATTCTTCCGCGCGAAACTGAGCGCCTGAGCGACGTGGGCAGGCTCGACGGCAAGGTCGCCATCGTCACGGGCGGGGCCAGTGGCATCGGCAAGGGCATCGTCGAGCGGTTTGTGGACGAGGGAGCGCGGGTCGTCATCGGCGACCCCGACAGTGACGGCGTGGCGGCGGTCATCGCCGCCCTGGGTCACAATTATGTCGACGGCGCCAGCGTCGATGTTCGCGACGAGGCCGCCGTCGAGCGGATGGTTGCGCAGGCCGTGCGGCGCTTCGGCAAGCTGGATGTCGCGGTAAACAACGCAGGCGTGGGAGGCTTTTCGCCGATCCAGGATTATCCCGCCGCAGACTGGGACCGCGTCATCGGCATCTCGTTGACAGGGACGTTCCTTTCCATCAAGCACGAGGCGCGCCAGATGATCGCCGGTGGCGGGGGCAGCATCGTGAACATCGCCAGCCTCAACGCGATTCAGCCGACGGAAGGCTTCGCCGCCTACTGTTCCGCGAAAGCGGGGGTTGCGATGCTGACGAAGGTGGCGGCGCTGGAACTCGGGCGGCGTGGGATTCGCGTCAACGCCATCGGGCCGGGACTCATCCACACGCCGGCAACGGCCGGCATGACGGCGATCCCCGGCCTGGAGGACGCCTTCGTCCACGAGGCGCCGGTGGGACGCGCCGGAGAGCCGGCCGACGTAGCGGGGCTGGCCCTGTACCTCGCCTCCGACGAATCCGCGTTGATGAGCGGCCAGACGCTCTACATCGACGGCGGGGCAAGCCTCAACAAGTACCCGGAGCTCTTCAGGTTCTTCGGGGTGGGATAGCGCTCACGCCGGGGCGGCGGCGGGCTCGACCGGTTGCGGTCCACGGCGGCCGCGGATGCGATCGATGGCCCAGTATGCTGCCATCTTGATGCGGTCGTTGAGCAGGAACCACGCGAGGGCGTAGCCCCAAACGAAGGCAGCCCAGCCCCAGCCGAGCGGCGTCATGAGGATTCCATACACTGCGATCACTGTGGCGAGGGCCTGTGTGGCCAGCACGGCGACGAGGAGGATACGCGACGGTCGGCTGCTCCAGAACGGTCCACGCGTGCGGGTGACGAAGATGGTGAGGTGGCCCGCCACGGAGAGCTTGAGGTACATCAGCGTTTGCAGCTTGTCGCGGTCGAGTTCGAAGACCTTGTCGCCCAGCGCGAAGAGCGTGAATGAGGCGACCACGCCGATGGCCCCGAGCACGGTGGCCACGGCGAGCACGGATCGCATGTCCCAGCGTTCCGGGCGGTCCCTCGGCGCCGCGCGATCGTAGGCGATCGAGAGAATCGCGCCGTCGTTGAGCAGCGCGATGAGAACGATCATGACAGCCGTGACGGGGAAGAAGTCGAAGACGAGGATCGACGCCGTCATGAACAGCAGCACGCGAATCGTCTCGGCGATGCGGTAGATGGCGTAGCTGTTCATCCGGCGGAAGATGCGGCGACTCTCGCGGATGGCGTCGATGATGACCGAGAGCCCGGCGGAAAGCAGCACGATGTCGGCGGCATCGCGGGCGGCGTCGGTCGCCCCTGAGACGGCGATGCCGGCGTCGGCCTGCTTCAGCGCGGGTGCGTCGTTCACGCCATCGCCGGTCATCCCGACGATGTGGCCCCGCCGCTGGAGCGCCTGCACGATGCGGAACTTGTGCTCGGGGTAGACCTGCGCGAAGCCCTCAGTGCGTTCGATCAGTGCGTCGCTCTCGGGCGACTCACCGTCTGCTTCGGGGATCTCGGTCGCGTCGACGATGTTCGACTTGAGCCCCACCTGGAAGGCTATCTCGCGGGCGATCGGGAGCTGGTCGCCGGTGACCATCTTTACGTCGACGCCCATCGCCCGGGCGGCAACGATGGTCTCCGCGCTGTCTGTCCGCGGAGGATCGTAGAGCGGAAGGATGCCGAGAAAGCGCCAAGATCCGTCCGGCAACGTACGCGCGACGCCCAACGACCGATACCCCCGCCGCGCGAAGCCATCGATGGCTGCATCCGCCGCTGCGGTGACGGCGGCGTCCGCACTGAGGGCGAGAATCACCTGTGGCGCACCTTTCGTGACGCGAAACTGGCCGCCAGAGCCATCGGCGACCGTGGCCTCCGTGCGCTTATGCACCGGGTCGAAGGGCTGGAACGCGAGCACCGTAGCCTCCTCCGCCGACGCGGAGGCGAGGATGGCATCGTCGATGGGGTCCGTGTCTTCCCGGCGAGAGCAAAGCACCGCCGCATGAATGACTTCGTCGGACGTCACCCCGGAAGCGGCGAACGGTTCGCCGAGCGACAGGTGGTTCATGGTGAGGGTGCCGGTCTTGTCCGTGCAGAGGATGTCCATGCCGGCGAGTTCCTCAATCGCAGCGAGGCGGCTCACGATGGCTTCCCGGACGGCGAGCGTTCTCGCGCCGACGGCCATCGTGACGGTCAGCACGACCGGCATCGCCACGGGGATAGCGGCGACGGTCAGGACGAGGGCGAATTCCAGCGTGGTGGTGAAGTTGTTGTCGCGGATGAAGGCTGCGGCGAGGATGAGCGCCACCATGACACCATCGAGCGCGATGAGGTAGTTGCCGACGCGCAGCACAGCCCGCTGGAAGTGGCTGACAGAGTGGGCCGAGGCCACCAGTTCGGCCGTCTTACCGAAGAACGTGCCGGCACCCGTCGCATAGACGAGCGCATCTGCCTCTCCGCGGCGGACGATGGAGCCGGAATAGAGCATGCCGTTCAGGCGATGGCTGACGGGCAGTGACTCGCCAGTGAGGGCACTCTCGTCTGCTTCGACGTCCGCATCGGTAGCCACCATGGCGTCGGCCGGTACGATATCGCCGAGCCGCACCCGTACCAGGTCACCGGGAACGAGCTCGCGGGCCGGGATCGGGGCCCAGGCGCCGTCGCGTCGGACGCGAGCCTGGAGGGCGAGCCGCCCGCGAAGTGCAGCGATGGCGTTCCCGGCCTGGTATTCCTCCCAGAATCCGACGGCGGCGTTGATGAACAGGAGCGACGAGATGATGGCGAGATCCGCCCAGTGCCGCGCCGCCAGCGAGAGCGCCACGGCTGCTTCGATCATCCATGGGATCGGCCCCCAGAAGTAGGAGGCGAGCTTGAGGAGAAGGTGGCTCTCCTGGACAGGGAGCTCGTTGTAGCCGGCCCGTTCGCGAGTCCGCTCGACGTGCTCTGAAGTGAGGCCGTCGGCGCCGACGTGGAGGAGCTTCTCCACTTCTTCTATGGACGCCGGAACCGCGCCACGGGATGTCGACGCACAGTTGGGCATGGACGACCTCGCGGGTGCGCCCCTACACCGCCGGCTTCGAGTACGTCGGAACGGCGCCAGGCGCCCGCTCCGAATGTACTCCATCGGGCGCCGCGCCAGCGGTTCGCGACCAGCACGCTGCTCAGCGGTTTACGAAAAGGAGAACCCCGCATTCAGCGGGGCCCTCCTGCGCAACCATGATCGACCGTTCGCCTTGAGCTTGCTCCGCTGCTCTGCAATCTGCCGCGGCCGATCGGGGCGAAGATGCTTCCCCTTGTGGCCCGGTTCTCAGGCGAGCGTGATGAGATGGCCGGAAACGCGATGGTCATCGTCCGGGGGGCGTTGGTCGGAGCCACGGCGATATTCCATGCCGTGGCACCGGCTGCACACGCGAACCCAGCCGGGGTGCGCGATCTCGGGCGCGGTGAGCTGATACCAGGGAAGGAAGAGATGGGCGCAGTTCATGGCGCGATCCTGGAGTGGTCTGGACGGTTCGCTCCCCGTACATCAAGCATCACGCGGCCTACGCCGGATCACTGCGGTCGGTTGGCTCGGAATTTCTTCTCCGTTTGGCCGCTTTTCACAACTGACACCGCGCGAGGTGCGGAGACGTCTCGAAGTAGACCGTTTATATACCCTGGACGTGCGATACTCGCCCGTGCCGCGTGAGTCGCAAGGTCGTGTCCGCTCCACATCTTGCACCCGCGGCTTTTTCGTGCCTTGATGCAGCGGCGCGCTCACCGCGTTGGGAGGACGCCATGCCGGACGTTGACTTCGCAGAGCTCGGTCCTGCCATCGGGAGTGCATTCCCGGACGTTGTGCTCGTCGACGCTTCGGGAGCCGTCGTCAATCTGCACAGCGACCGCGCCGGGCGCCCGGCGCTCGTCGTGTTTTATCGCAGCGCACGCTGGTGACCGTTCTGTAAGACGCAGCTCGTGGAGCTGCAGGCGATCCGGCAGGAGCTCGACGAAGCTGGTTACGCGCTCTATGCAGTGAGCTATGACGCGGTGGACGTGCTTTCGGGCTTTGCAGCCAAACACGGAATCACCTACCCGCTGCTCTCGGACGAGGGTAGCGTCGTCATTCGCGACCTGGGTCTGCTCAATGAGGACGCGGCGCCCGCGGTCGCGGGGATCCCCCACCCCGGGACGTTCGTGCTCAACGCGGACGGGACAATTCGGAGCAAGCACTTCTATCCCAGTTATCGCGAGCGGGACACTGGCGCGGGGGTACTCGCGCACCTGCTCGGCATGCAGCGCCACGGCGCCATCACGGCGGCGAAGAGCGGCGAGGCGGGCATCGCCGTCACGGCGAGCCTCGACAACGACAGTTACGCGTGGGGGCAACGGATCTGGCTCGCGGTCGAGCTCGACATCCCGCCGGGGCTGCACGTCTACGGCAAGCCGATACCGGAAGGCTACTATCCGCTCGAGGTCTCCGTCGCGCCGATCGAGCGGGTGGCGATCGGCGAGGCGACGTTCCCCGAGGCGCGTCCATTTCAAATCGCCGGCCTGGACGAGCAGTTCGTGGTGTACGAGGGTCCGGTGACGGTTTCTCTCCCGCTCACATTCATGACGGTCGACGCGGGGCCGCTCACGGTCGACGTGAGCGTTTCGTTCCAGGCGTGCTCGGACACGGACTGCCTTCTGCCAACGACGGTGCCGTTGCAGCTCACGATCGACGAGCGGCCGCTGGTGGAACGCCCGACGCCGAGGCCGCAGTAGCGCCGCGCGGATCGAGGTTGCGATCAGCAGCGATTCGCGAGATTGTGCGCGGACGATGAACGGCTCGCGGGGCCCGGCGCGCCCGCACACTCATTGGAGGGTTCGATGGCGGAGCTGATCAATATCGAAGGGATCGGCACATTCCACGCCGACAAGCTCGCTTCGTTTGGAATCAAGACGCAGGAAGACCTGCTGGCTGCCGCCGCGACGCCAAACGGGCGCGCGAACCTCGTGTCCAAAGCGGACCTCACCATGGAGCAGGTGTTGAACTGGGCGAACCGCGCGGATCTTGCGCGCGTCACCGGGCTCGGAGACGAGTACGCCGACCTGCTGGAGGCCGCCGGCGTCGACACGGTGCCGGAGCTGGCCCAACGCAACCCCGAGAACCTCCACGCGCGCCTCGCAGCGGTGAATGACGAGAAGATTCTCGTGCCCGAGCTGCCATCGGCCGAAGACGTGGGGCGGTGGGTCAGCGAGGCGAAATCGTTGCCGCGAGCGCTCCACTACTAACGGCGACAGCGACGGTCGCGGGCGCCACAGGTGCCGGGCCGGAACGACGGGGGCCGTTTGACCGCCGAAGTTGCGCCATTGGTCCGCTGGCTGGTCCGACGTACAGGGTGACTATGTGTACAGGAAGACCAACCAAGGAGTAGTAGTCACATGTCACGAAGGACCCTCGATTTCGTCTTTGCAGGGGGAGGCGCCATTCTCGGCATCCTTCTGCTCGTTCTGGGCTTTGTCCTCGCCGACCAGGCGAACTTTGCCCATACCTACGTGAAGGATCAGCTCAGCCAGCAGAAGATCACCTTCACCGCCGCCGACAAGCTCAGCGACGAAGAGAAGAACTGGCAGCCGGGCTCGGCCTGCCTGAGCGAATACGGCGGGCAGCTCATGACCACCGGCAAGATGGCCGAGTGCTACGCCAACTTCTACATCGCCCTGCACCTGGAGACGGCCGCGACGACCGCCGGCTTCCCCGGTGAGACCTACGCCACCCTCGGCGCAATCCGCACGAACCTCTCGGCCGAAGTGGCCGCCGACAAGGCCAAGGGCGACACCGCTGCCGCCGCCGACGCCCAGAAGAAGCTCGACAGCGCGACCTCGCTGCGCACCACCGCCCAGACAGGCGAGACCCTGCGTGGTCTGCTGCTGACCAGCTACGGCTTCAGCGTCTTCGGCGAGAAGGCCGCACTGGCGGGCAACGTCTGCTTCGCCATCGGCGCACTGATGCTGCTGCTCGCCATCCCCGGCTTCATCCACGCCATCAAGACGCCGGCCGACAAGCTCGTGGCTGCCCCGAAGGGCTACACGATGGTCCCGACGGAGCAGGCGAAGGTCTAACTCCCGCCAGACGGGACAGCAACAAAGAGAGGGGGCCCGCATGGGCCTCCTCTCTCTTTGTGTCTTGAGCGGGGCGAAGTCCACTTTGGTCGCGGTGCTACGGAAAGTCGCTGCCGGGGACGGACTCGGGGTCCCGAATGAGCTCGTCCCAGCGCCGCGCGAGGACGTCGAGCGGTGCAGCAGGCGGCGCCCAGGGAATGCCGCGGACCACGATGCCGCGGTTGGGGGCATGTTCCACGAGGCCTTCGCTTTCGAGACGCCGGAAGGCTTCGCGCACCGGCGTCTGGGAGACACCCCACTGCGCCGCGACCTCCTCCTGGCGGAGATGCTCGCCGGGGGCGATACGGCCGGAAAGAATGCCTGCCTGGAGCGCGTCATAAACGGAGTCCGCCTTAGTGCGGCGCGACGCCTTCTCTGTCGTCATAGAAAGAGGATACGCCACCAGCGGGCCAACCGGATGACGGACACGAGCCCGTCGAACGCGTCACGGGGTAGGATCAACCAACGCATCCGCTCACGGACGGGTGAGCAGGGCGAATCCAGCCGCGTCGGAGTTCTCGTGTACCTGCTACCCGGCCTTGTCCGATACAACGCGTGGGCGAACCGCGCCGTGCTCGATGCTTTCGCGACCAACCCCGCTGTTCTGGATGTCGCCGGGTACGACGGCGCCCCGCTCCTCGACCGCCTGCAGCACCAGCATGGGACGGAGCGGTCGTTCCTCGACGTGCTTCGCGGAACGCCGAAGTGGCCGGAGGTACCATCCAGCCTGGATGCGATCGTCACCTATGCCTCGGAGACAAGCGCAGCAATGTTGGAGGTGGTCGAAGATCTCGGCGAAGCGGCGCAGGAGCGACCGTTCCTCGTGCCGTGGTTTCGGCGGGAGTTCCCCATGCACGTGCTGGTGACGCAGGCGCTCGGCCATTCCGCGCAGCACCGCTCGGAACTCGCGTGGGAGCTCGCGCGCGCCGGAGTGGACACCGGCAACCTGGACCTCATCGTGTGGACGGCGGGCGGCGAGCCGTCGCCGGGCGAGAGGCCGCAAGTTGCCCGGCCGCTGAGCATCGCGGGGGCCGCGAGGAGCGGCGCCGGTTTTACGTTCCGTGTCTTGCGATGCCCGTGTACGCGTGCTACAACGCCCGTACGCGGCGCGCCGGGCGCTGGGAACCGGGCGCGTGGAGCGGAGGTGAGCGTTTGAGCCTGCAACCACACGACGAACTACGGGTCATTGACGAGCGGCACGTCCGGTTTCTTGCGCGGCATGATCAGATGGTGATCGCCGGGATGTATCTCGGCTGGAATGCGGCGCAGATGGCGGACCGTTTCAGGTGTAGTGAGCCTACGGTGCGCCGGGTGCGGACGAAGGCCGCGCAGACGGTGTTCGACGTGACGGAGCTGGAGCCCACCGCCGACGGCCTGCGGCTGTGGGGGGAGCGGCATCGAACCTGCTGTGCCGCGGGCGCGTTCGAAATGATTGAAAACAATCAATTAGTGAGCGGTTGGTGATCAACATGGGCATTTGCCTTCACCTACAGTCCCTTCCGAACCACCGATCCGGGAGGGACAGCGTTGCGCAACGGCATCACAACATTCTTGGCGGCCGTCGTGCTCGGCTCGATAGCCGCGCTCGGCGGCCACTCGCTGACGACGTCGGCGTACACCCTTTGTGACCCGGGCAGCGGAATCTGCGGCGGACACTGGTCACCGGCGACCATCCACTATCACGACTCCACCGGGTGGACCGGCGCAAAACACGATGCGATTACGGCATCGGCGCAGACCTGGTACAACACCCCAACGCCGCTCTATATCTACTACGACAGCTCTCCGACGGGGCCGTACGAGGCCTACGTCGCGCTGGCGCCCTTCGACAATATGTACCCGGCACTCACTTGGACGTACTACAACGGATCGACGGTCGTGGCGGCGGCGACGCTGTTGAACTCCACATGGAGTTGGAACACAACGCAGTACATGAACCTGAGCACCCATAGCGCCGATGTCCGCACCGTCACCACCCACGAGATGGGCCACTGGATGTTCCTGGGCCACCCGTGCCCGCCTTCGCACTATGAGGCCGTCATGTGCCCCAACGGCGTCGCGAAGTGGTATCTCACTTCAGATGACCTCGCCGGGATAGAGGCGCTGTACCATTGGTAGAAGGAGATCGCGTTTCAGGCGGGAATGAAATGATAACGCCCAACAGTGGTGCGAGGATTGGGACACAGATGATTTTCAAACGACGCAGCATCAGGATGCTCTTCCTCCTCGGAATCGGCGGCGGCCTCGCCGGCCTGATCGCAACTTCAGCCGTTTTGGACCGGACGGGTGCAGGAGACGATGGAGGCAACACGGCCGAGCCCGTCGTCGTCACTGGAAGCGCCTACCCGCTCGCGGTTTCGCCCGAGGGAGCGGTGTACCTGGCCGACGCCGGGATCCGCGGAACCGTCGTCAGCGTTGGGAAGGCGGAGATGGTCACGTTTGACGGTCTCCCTCCACTGGATCTGCCGCCCGGAGTCGTGCCGCGAGAACCGTTCGTCATCTATCACACGGCGGTGGTACGTGTCGCGGAGAGTTTCCATGGCAGCCCGCCAGCTGAGGTGCACATCGCCATCCCTGGCGGGACCCTCGATGGCATGTCGTTCGAGGCCGAGAGCGGTATGGAGGGTGTCGCGAAGGGCGACACGATTGTGGCTTTCGTCGTGAAGCCGCCGCCCGGCACAAAGCTCGAACCGGACAACTGGGGGCTCATCCAGGGCTACAGGGTTTCGGGTGGTGTGGCTCACGGCTACCTGGTACCCGACATTTCAGTCACCGACCTGGTTTCGCGGGCCCGCGCGGAATCGGCGCGACGCGCGGCGGGGGCGACAGAACCTGCGAATTGACAACTTGCCCTCGGCCCTCAGCGCATTGGCCAGCTCCGCTGGCCTTTGCGCCGCGCTGGCGTGCTCGGGGTCCTCGGCGCCGGCGCCGGTCACGGAGGCGGATGCGGTGGGGGCCCTGGACCAGGCGGTCGCGTTCGTTCAGGACGGCCATCCGGAGAAACTGTGCACCGACCTCGGTGCGCCGCCGACGAGCTGCGAGGGCTTCCTCCGGAATGCCGGTGATGGAAGTGAACCGGCCAGCCCGCCAACCATCATGGCGTCGCAGCCAATCCCGGATGACAAGGACCCCGGCTGGCTGCTCACGGTCTGCGGTACGGATGGTCTCGGCAGGCGATACGCAACCGGATTCAGCGTCTACCGCTCTGGTGACGGGGGATTCATCGCGAACTACCCGGTGTACTGGTCGAACGTCCCGGTCGCCATCCTGCACGGCGGCGAGTCCCCCACGGCGGCGGCCGGTGGCCCGCCGCCGGACTGTCCGGCCTGACCCGCGCAACGCGCCATCGCCGTACAATCGCCGCATGCCGTATGTGATTGCCGAGCCCTGCATCGATGTGAAGGACGGGGCGTGTGTCGACGTCTGCCCCGTGGACTGCATCCAGACGACCGACGAGGCGAACATGTTCTACATCGATCCGGCGCGGTGCATCGACTGCCGGGCGTGCGAGCTGGTGTGCCCGGTCGAGGCGATCTTTTCGAACTACGACCTGCCGGAGAAGTGGGCGGAATACGAGGCGCTGAACGCGGCGTTCTTCGCGAAGTAACGACTTCTGCGCGTGCCCTACGTGGTACCCTACGTCTGTGAAGAAGACGAGCGTCTATCTCTCGGAGCAGGACCGCGAGCGGCTGCGTCGCATCGCAGAACGCGAAGGCGTTTCGCAGGCGACCGTGCTGCGCGAAGCGATCGCCGCGTACGACGCGGTGAGGCGTCCGCGCGAATTCGCGATGACCGCTCGGTTCGCCGGTGACGGGCGGGGCATTCGGCCGTTGCCCGAAGACGAGTTCCTGAAGGGGTTCGGCGGGGACGGTGACAGCCGGCCCGGCCGTCGGGGACCAGAGCCACCGCAACGAACCTACACGCCCGTCTCGGAAGACGAGGGAGTCTCGTCCTCTGTGGCGCCTCGAACGGCTCGGCGTCGCGTACCCCGCAACCCACAGCCGTGACGCTCATCGTCGATGCAGCTCCGCTGATCGCACTGAACGACCGAGACGACCCGGACAGGGGCCGAATAGAAACGCTGCTACGCACGTATCCCGGTGACATCATCGTTCCGGCTCCTGTGACGGCCGAGGTCGACTATTTCTTGTCCACCCGCTTTCCGCCTGCCGCCGCCAGGGCATTCTTATCCGACCTTGCGACCGGGAACCTTCACGTCGGCTGCCTTGAGCCCGAAGACTACGCGACCGTGCTGGCACTGCACGACCGATACGGCAGCCTCCGCCCCGGACTCGCTGACCTATCAATCGTAGTCCTCGCCGAACGGTACCGTACGCGGCGCGTCGTGACCTTCGACCACCGCCACTTCCGCGCGATCGAGCCGCTGCAGGGCGGCTCGTTCACGCTTCTCCCCGACGATGAGGGCGGACCCTGACGTGGCCTACCCCACCGGCACCGCCCCGAACACCTCGTCCACCATCGCATGGACCTCTTCGTCGGGGAGCGCGATGACGCGGCCGTCGTCGTACTGCGCCATGACGAGTTCGAGGAGACGCGTGACGCGCGAGTCGCGCTTGTCGAGCCCGGCCGCTTCGGCGGGACGGTGGTGGCGCATCCACATGAGCAGTCCGGCGGCGCCGCTCTTATCGGTGATGGCCACGCCGGGCTCGCGGTTCAGCAGCCGCGTTGTGTCGAACGGGTTGTAGATCTCTTCGTCCTTGATCATGCCGTCGGCGTGGATGCCCGCGCGAGTGACGTTGAAGTTGCTGCCCACGAACGGGAGGCGCTGGTCGACGGTTTCGCCGATGGAGCGGTAGTAGTCGGCGATCTCGGTGATCACGGTCGTGTCGATGCCGTGGGTTTCGCCGGTGAGGCCGATGAGCCAGAAGATGAGCGCCTCGATTGGCGTGTTGCCGCTGCGCTCGCCAATGCCGAGGAGCGTGCCGTTGTTCGAGCTCGCGCCGTAAAGCCAGGCGGCGACGGCGTTCGGGATGATTGCGTTCAGGTCATTCTGGCCGTGGTACTCGAGCGCCTCGGAGGGCACGCCGCCTTCCGTCTTGAGAGCGTGGACGAGGCGGGGAATGCCGCGCGGGAGGGCAACGTGCGGGTCGCTGACGCCGACGCCCATGGTGTCCGGGAAGCGCACCTTGACCTGGATGCCGGCCTGGCGGCCGCGCTCCATAAGCGCACGAACGAAGGGCAGGACGACGTGGTAGAAGTCGGCGCGCGTACTGTCTTCGACGTGGCAGCGCGGCGTGACACCGTCGGCCAGGGCTGCGTCGACGACGTCCAGGTAGCCGGCGATGACCTTCTCGCGGGTCGAGCCGAGCTTCTTGAAGATGTGGTAGTCGGAGATGGACGTGAGGATGCCGGTCTCCTTGAGGCCGGCGTCACGGACGAGCTGGTAGTCGGCCATGGTGGCGCGAATCCAGCCGGTCACCTGAGGGAACTCAAAGCCGTAATCCTGGCAGCGCGCGACAGCCTCGCGGTCCTTCTTTGTATACAGGAAGAATTCGGACTGGCGAATCATGCCGTTCGGCCCGCCCAGCCGGTGCATCATTTCGTAGAGCCGCGAGATCTGTTCGACCGTGTACGGCGCGCGGCTCTGCTGGCCGTCGCGGAACGTCGTGTCGGTGACCCAGATGCGCTCCGGCGGGTCGAGCGGTACGGGTTCAGCTTCGAACTGGACCATCGGCGGGAGAACGTAGGGGAAGGCGTCGCGGTAAAAGTCGGGCCCGTCGAGGGAGTCGTGAGCTGAAGGATTGGCGAGTTTGAGCCAGGAAGCAGTCATGGTAGCGAGGCTCCGTTGAGCGATAGGATGATTGTATACAATCATACCGGGAGTCGCGGATCCAGCCCTTTCCGCAAATACCTCGGTGCCGAGTGATAGGCTTCGGGCATCTCTCGAACCCGGGGTCGTATGCGTCGAACTGCGTGGATTCTGGCCGTCCTTGCCGCCGTCGCCGTGTTGCTCGTGTCCGCGGCGTGCGGCTCGGGCAAGTCGTCTTCGAAGAGGACGCCGACGCCGGGCGCTTCGAGCATTGCTGGCACCACCGCCACCGGGACGGTAACTCCGGCCGACGCCCTGCAGCGGACGGAACAGACGCTCGCCGCCGGATACACGATCACCGTGACGGCATCGAACTTCCTGCTGCCCCAATGGGGCGGAAGCGATAGCGGCACGGTGCAGGTCGGGAAAGACGGCAAGTCGGCGGTGGCACGGCTGCGGCGCACGGGCGAGGACTCCTACTACGACATCCGATACGTCGACGGGCAGACGTTCTTCAAGCGCGGGACGTGCGACACCTGGGCGCGGGTGCCGGGCGGCGGTGCCGACGTGCTCAAGCCGTTCCTGCTGACGGCGAGCCATGTGCTGACGACGGTGCAGGACCCGAAGTTCATCGAGGCCGACAACCGGCTCGTGGCGGATGCGACAGTGGACGGGCTTGGGCGCTCGCTGATCCAGATGGAGCCGAAGACGTACGAACTGGTGACGATTGTCTTCGGCGACCAGCCGGACAACGCCGGCCACCGCGGCTTCACGTTCGACTTCTCGGACGTGGGCAAGCCGCTCACGGTGGAAAAGCCATCCGGCGACGTCCCGGACCGCGGTCCCGGCGGCGCGCCGTGCTGAACTCCGGACCTGAGCGCACACCCCTCCCACCTCTTACCATTCCCCCATGGAGAACGTCCTCAGCCACATCGCCGGGGTGCCGGTGACGGAGCTCGGCGCGGCGTATGGCACGCCGACGTTCGTGTACGACCAGGCGACGATCGAGCAGCGCATCGCCGAGGTGCAGCAGTTCCCGGTCGTGCGGTTCGCGCAGAAGGCGTGTTCGAACATCGCCATCCTGGCGCTGATGCGGCGGCACGGCGTGGTGGTCGATGCGGTCTCGGCGGGCGAGATCCTGCGCGCGCTGCGGGCAGGCTACACGGCCGAGGGAAGCCCGCCGGGCATCGTCTACACCGCCGACGTCTTCGATGACGACGCCATCGCGCTCATCGCCGAGCACCGCATCCCGGTGAACGTGGGTTCGCCGGAGATGATCACGCAGCTCGGCGCGTTCTACCCGGGCGCGGACGTCACGCTGCGCATCAACCCGGGCTTCGGGCACGGCCATTCGCGGAAGACGAACACGGGCGGCGAGCTTTCCAAGCACGGCATCTGGTATACCGAGCTGCAGGAGTGCCTGCGCCTCGGCAAGGAGGCGGGCGTCAACGTCCACGGGCTCCACATGCACATCGGGTCGGGGACGGACTTCGAGCACCTGGCGACGGTGTGCGACGCGATGGTGAAGGCGGCGTCGGAGATGGGACCGCAACTGGAAGTGATCAGTGCGGGTGGCGGGTTGCCCATCCCGTATCACCACGAACAGCCGCGGATCGACGTCGGCGCGTACTTCGGGCTCTGGGACCGCGCCCGCCGCACGATCGAGGACATCGTCGGGCACGACGTCACCCTGGAAGTCGAGCCGGGGCGATATCTCGTGGCAGAGGCCGGGTACCTGGTCACGCGCATCAAGGCCGTCAAGCAGATGGGCGCGAACACGTTCTACCTGGTCGACGCGGGCTTCGACACGCTCGTCCGCCCGGCGATGTACGGCTCGTACCACGAGATCTCGATCGCGCCCGCCGACGGCCGCGAGATCACGGAGGCGCACGACGTAATCGTCGGCGGGCCGCTGTGCGAATCGGGCGACGTGTTCACGCAGGAAGAGGGCGGCGTGGTGGTCACGCGGCGGCTGCCGGAGGCGCGCACGGGCGACTACCTCGTGATCCACGACGCGGGGGCGTACGGCGCAACGATGTCGTCGAACTACAACACGCGCCGACTCGCGGCCGAAGTGCTCATCAACGACGGCCGCCCGGAGATCATCCGGGAGCGCCAGACATTCGAGCACATCCTGCAGTTCGAGCGGATCCCGGAGCGGCTGCGCTAGGAAGCGGTCTCCGCGAGCTTCGCGATGAGACCGGGAATCTCGGCGATAGCGGCATCGAGGTCCGGCACGACGCGTTCCTTCGCGGGGCCGGCGCGCTGGGCGAATACGAACACGCAGCGTGCGATCGGCCGCTTCAGCGTCGTCTGCAGAGAGAGGGCGTAGGCGGCGGCCTGTGGCCGGTAGCCCGCCATTGCTTTGTCGATCTCCTCGTCGGTTCGAACGGCGTCGGTCTTGTAGTCGACGACGACGAGGTCCCCATCGGCGGTCTCGTAGAGGAGGTCGATGAACCCTTCGATGCCCGCACCCGCCTCGCTTCCCGCGACGGGTGAGGCGACGTAGACCTCGCGCCAGTAGCGGCCGGTGCCCACGGCCTCGCGGACGGCCTCCGAGGCTACGGCCGAGCGCACGAGCGACTCGATCTCCTGCTGGCGCCCGCTGACGCCCTCGGCCGTTGCCTGGGCGCGAACCGTCGCCGAGAGGAGCGGCTCCGGATCGGCGAGGTCGATACTCTGGAGCACCGCGTGGACCGCACGGCCGATCGAAGTGCCCGAGCGGCCGCGACGCCATGGGGCATCCTCCTCGGCGACCTCCGGCTTCTCATCCTGCACGCCCTTCTTCAGGCCGGTGGCGGCGAAGATCGGAGCGCGGCGAGCTTTCGCGATGGCGGTTCGGCGCTCGTCGCGCCAGGTGTCGCGCCGCGCGGGCGTGTCGTCCGGGATCGGTGGGCTTCAGCTCCGGGAAGCGGGGCTGGGAGGACAGCACGGGCTTCCAGGGTGTCATCTCAAGCTGGGTGCAGAGGCGGAACAACCGCTGCGCCTGGCTTTCGTTCTCGCTCCCCGGGGTCGTCTCCTTGTGGTGAAGGCTGAGGACGAGATGGTCGCGGGCACGCGTGGCGGCGACGTAGAGGAGGCGGTCCTTCTCCAGCCGATCCATGTTCTGCTCACGGCCCCGGGCGGCTTCGTACCCCGGTGACTCGAAGCCTGCGTCCTTGTTTCCGACGCGCACCTGGGGCTTGCCGCTCTCGTCCCAGATGACGGCCGGGTGGCGCTTGAACGGCTCTGTGTTCAGGCCGGCGAGCAGGACGATGGGGAACTCGAGGCCCTTCGCCGCGTGGACGGTCATGATGCGGACGGCGTCGTCGTCAGGCTCCGGCACGACGGACTCGACGACGCGGGCGTCGGTTTCCGCCTGGCGCCGCAGCCACGCGACGAACTGGCGGAGCGTCGTTCCGCCGGCCTCCATGAACGCGCGGCCACGCTCCTGCACGAACCGAAGCCGCTGCCACGTTTCACGTGGACGCCGGTGAGCGACCGCCACTTCGAAGAGGCGGCATTCTCGCGCCACGGTTTCCACCATCGCGCTCACCGTCAGGAACCAGCGCTGATCGTGGAGGCGGCGCAGGCGCGCGAGCGCCTCGACGACGGGATCGTGGACATCGATGCCCTCGGGCAGCGGGCGACGGTAGTCCCAGCGCCCGCCGGCGTTGGCGAAGCGCTCGAGCATCCGGTCGCTGCACGCGAACGCAGGCGAGCGGAGGGCCGCGACAACTGCCACCTCGTCGGTCGGGTCATCGATGGCGCCGAGCACCGCCGTGAGGTCGCGGACTTCCTGGGTCGCATAGAGCAACGACTGGCTCTCGACGCGGAAGGGGATGTCGGCCTCTTCCAGCGCCTGTTCGATCCCCGGGAGCGTGGTGCGGGCGGGAAGCAGGATGGTGATGTCGTTGTAGCGCGCGGGGCGCAGCCGCCCGGAGGTGTCGCGGACCTTCCACCGGTCGTTCTTGATGGCGTGGATGGCGGCGGCGATGTCCGGCGCCTCGTCGAGCCGCACCCGGCGCGCCGTGGGCTTCCATCGGTCGGTGTCCTTGTGAGCGTGCCCAAAGAACCGCACGGCCACCTCACGGCCGGCTGGACGGGGCGACGGTGCGAGGTCGACGTAGTCGACCTGTTCGGAATCGAGCCGGAAGACTGTGCCAAAGACGTCGTTGACCCACTGCAGAATCGAAGGCGTCGAGCGGAAGTTCACAGTGAGCTGGGGTGAGCGTTCACCGAACCGCGCGGCCGCCCGCCGATAGAGGTCGATGTCTGCGCCGCGGAAGCGGTAAATGGATTGCTTTGGGTCGCCGACGAAGAACAATCGGCCGGGAGCGACATCGGCGAGATCCCACGCGCAGACCGCGCCGGATGAGGCAAGCAGGGTCGCTATCTCGATCTGGACCGGATCGGTGTCCTGGAACTCGTCGACAAGGATGCGGTTGTAGCGCTCGCTCAGCTGGGCGCGCACGCCCGGCTGCGAGGCGAGAACGTCGCGCGCGAGGATGAGCAGGTCCTGGAACTCGAGGGTGCCGTTTTTGCGACGTTCGTCGGCGTAGGCGAGGACCTCCGCCCTCAGCGCCTCGAGGATCGGTCCGATGCAGTGCATGCGGAGGTCGTGGAGAACTGTGCTTCGCGGGCATCGTCGGCCGCCTGTGATCGCGGCGTAAACCTCGCTCTTTGTCGGGATTTCGCCAGTGTTCGGCCCTGCCAAGACCTTGAGGGCCCTTCGCCTTAGGCCGCATGAGCGTCCCGTCGACAAGGACTGCGATACGGCCGCCGTCGTCCGTCCTGCGCCTTCAGACGCGCGAGATACGGGAGCAGCGTGTCCTCAAGATGGCGCTCCAACAGGTCTTCGCAATCTACGTTTGCGCAGCTCTCCAGGGCGGCCGTCGCTTCTTCGAGGCCAGCGACGATGGGATCAACATCCATGGAGACGACGCCTTCGCCTGCGAAGAGCACACCCGGCCCCCGCAGTCGATCCCACCGTTCCTGCAGCGACTCAGCGACCGCTTTCAGCTTGCGGACGTCCAGGCCGAGCTCCACGGCGCGTTCGATGGGCAGGTCCGTGGACGTCTCCCCAAGGATCGCATTGAGGAATCCTTCCCAGCGTTCTTCGAAGGCGAGCGCCGCTTCGATCTCATCGCGAACTTCGAAGAGCGGCGGGAGCCCGGCCTCGACCGGGTGCTGCGAGAGGATGCGCTGGGCGAAGCTGTGCAGCGTCTGAATCGCGGCGCCGTCGAGTTCGTCGACGGCTGCAGCGCAGCGTTCACGGTCTACGGCGGCACGCTGTGTGGACGCCGCAACCGCTTCGAGCCGTTCGCGGAGCCGGTCCTTCAGCTCCGCGGCTGCCTTCTCCGTGAAGGTGATGGCGGCCACGTTGTGCAGCGACACCCCGCTGCGGACGAGCGCGACGATGCGCTCGACCAGCGCGGTGGTCTTGCCGGTGCCGGCGCCGGCTTCGACGAACAGGGTCTCGTCGAGGCGCGTCGCTATCGCGTCGCGGGCTTCGTGGTCGGCGGGGACGGTGTCAGGCATCGGCGCTCTGCACTTCGCCGGCGAGCGCAACGTACTCGGCGATCGCCGTGGTCATCTCGCTTGCGCCGCCACGCGCGGTCGCGGTCACGGAAACAGAGGTTGTCGTAGGGGCAGTAGATGCAGTTCTCCTGCGTCTTGCGGAAGCCGTTGAACTCGCCCGGGCGTGCCGGGAAGGTCCCGGTTTCGATCTCCGTGGCGATCGTGCGGACCACGTCGGTGAACCGCGCCTTCACATCGGCGGTCAGGTCGTAGCCCTTTGTTTCGAACTTCTCGCGCTCGCTGATGAACCAGTAGTCGGTCGAGACAACCGCACCCGGCGACTCGCGCTCGGCCACGAGCCCATACACGGGCAGCTGCAGCAGTTGGCCAGCCAAAACGGCGTCGGCGTCCATCTTCTTGTAACGGGAGGAGCCGCCGGTCTTGTAGTCGACCACGCCCACGCGTTGTCCGTCGGCGGTTCGGTCGAGGCGGTCGATTCGTCCGCGGAACGCGACCACCCTGCCATCGCCAAGCGGGACTTCCAGTGCCGGCAACGCCCCGGGGGTGCCGAAGGCCAGTTCCGCGGCGCTGAAGCGGAGACCCTTCTCTGCGCGACGCTCCTGCTCCTTCGTGAGGAAGAGATCCATCTCGCGGAGGATGGACTTTCGGCGAATGCCCCACAGCACTGGTCGCCCCGTCTTGCCTGCCGCCTCCGCGCGGTCGCAGTACTTGAGCGTGAGCGCTCGCAAGTGAGCGCGCTCGGCTGGCGTCCACGGCTGATCGTCCGTGAGCCGAGGAGCCACGGCAGCGGAACCGAACGCCCCACCGCCAGCGAAGAACTCCTGCAGGACGTCGTGGATGAGGGTCCCGCGCTCGGCGGCGTCGATGTCCAGCGTTTCCTCCGGCTTCTCCGTCTCCGCCACGCGGAGCACGGACTTGAAGAAGTACGAGGCCGGGCACTTCGCCCAGCCCTCGAGCCCGGTGGGCGAGGCAACGTGCTCGATCGACGGCGCCCGTGCGGCATCAGCCTCGAGCATGCCGTCCCACTCCGTCCATCTGAGACCGGCGCGCGCGCAGATGGCCGCGATGCCGTCACGGAGCGTGCGATCTTCGCGTACCAGGAAGTGGGCTGGTGGGGTCCGGCGTTCGCGCGAGCGCCCGCAGGTTGTACTCCTGTTCCGTGCCGGGGTTCTCGCTATTGGTCACGGCCGACGTGAATGACACAACGGGCGTGAGCCAGGCGGCGCGTTCCGGTGCCGGTTCGCCGTCCAACATCTCGAGAAACGCGGCCGCCGAGAGCGATGTCGTGCGGCCGGCGAGATCGCCCGCCGCCTCGAGCAGCCACCGCGTCGGGAGGTTCTGGGACTGCGATCGAAGGTCGGCCCGGGGAAAGAGGAGTACACGCCGATGGGCTCCTGCCAGGGCGGCAAGCCAATCGCGCCGCTCCTGCGCGCGGCGGCCGGCCCGCAACGGCATCGCGGCATCGACTGCGCGCCGTTCCGTGTCGGGGAGGAGCGGATCTTCGCGGCCCACCGGCGGCATCTGGCCCTCGACCATGCCGACGACGAAGACGATGTCGAACGACATCCCCACCGCGACCGCGAGTGGTCCGACGAACACGCCGTCGCCGAACGGCCCCAGGCGCGAACCCCTGGCGGAGAGCGCCGACTCCAGCGCCCGCACGAATACCGCGAGCGTGATGGCGCCGGATGGCGCCTCGAACGCGGTGTCGAGACCAGCCAGCCCCTGGACGACATCGCGGATGTCGTCGAGATAGTCGTTTTCGACGTCCCAGTGCTCCCGCTCAACAGAGCCGGCGTCTGCGCGGGCGTTCGGTTCCCACAGCCGTTTGCCGAGGTAGCGTCCAAGCAGCTGGAGCGTCCAGTCGGCGTAGCCGGCGTAGGTCGTCCGCTGCGCGGAAAGGTCCGTTCGCAAGCCGGCCACGAAATCGCGCAGGCTCCTTGTCGAGGCGGCGTCCTCATCGAGGCGCACCGCGCGCCATGGCTCGTCTTCGTCGCGCGCCCCCGAGCGGATGTCCGTGGCACGGTCTTCCAGCGAACGGGCATGCCCTTCAAGCCGCGGTCCCCACGCCACGTCGCCGGCGGTTACGCCGGCCGCCCGCGAGAGCACGTCCCAGCGTTGGGCCGGCGCCGGACCTCCGCCTTCCGTCTCGCGCACGGGCGCCGACGTAAGCCAGTCGAGCACCTCGTCGCGGCGAAAGTCGTGGAGCGGGAGGCGCAACATCGCGAGCAGCGCCCGGCCGGCGATGCTCTCCGCGAGGGTTGTGGTTCCGGGGCCATGGTGCGGGATTTCGGCCGCGAGCAAACGCTCGTGGATGAGGGTCGTATACGGCTCCTGCGCCCGGTAGAGAATGCCGATGCGATGCAGCGGGGTGCCGCGTTCGACCGCCGCGCTTATCTGTCGCACGACAGCACGCAGCTCTTCGTCGGGGTCCGTCGCGGTCACGATTCGCGTTCGATCGCAATCGAAGGAAGCGCGCACAGCGGGCACCGCGAATTCGCCACCAAGGCGGTGCGCAAGGAGCGCCGTTTCGCCATCCGCCTGGCGGTCGCCGGCGATTCCGAGCAGCACCGTGGCGCCTCCCGTCGAGGAGAACGCCGACACAAGTGACGCCTGTGCCGCGCTCAACTGGCGCGGCAAGAACACGATCACGTGGCCGATGTCGCGCAGCTCCGCGCCCCCATCGCGCACCGCCCGGGACGCGGAGTCCGCGAGATCGCTGGCGTCGTAGTAGCTCGACGTGAGTGACCTGAACAACCGATACAGTGCGGCCACGCTCTGCTGGCGCTCGTTGCCCCGCTCCAGGGTGTCTACCGCGGCTTCGTCGCAGTCGCGGAGCTCGCGGAAGGTTGCGTCGAGGCTGCGTTCGGTGGAAGCGTGGTCTCGAACGGATTGGAAGAAACCGGGCCTCGCGGAGAGTGCTCGCCGGACGGCCTCGGCGCGAATGGCGGGTGTCAGCGGGCGCCGGTTGGCGCGAGCGAGTGCCGGGGCGCCGGCGAGTTCGGCCAGCCTTGCGATGGGCATGAAGCCGACGTTTACGAGCCCGTCGCGCCCGAGCGCGCGCCGCAGCGATAGCCCTGCGTATGCCGATGGGACGATGACCGTGACCGGAGCGAGGGCGTCGCCGCCCTTCGCGCGCGCGATCGGACTCCCGGAGAGCCGAGATGGCCTCGTCGCCGAAGGGAACCGCTGTTATCTCCAATCGCTCGCCTTTCGCACCTCGGCATCCTAGCCCATCGGCGTCCGCCGCTTTGTGAACTTCGCATGCCTCCGCGACATCCGGTGACGCAGACGACTGACATGCTCCCATCGGAGTTAGCGGCGGCTTGCCGATCGCGGACTCGAGGACTACCGTTCGGATCACCCGCTTATGCGGTTTCCCAGTTGAGAGGCGCGCTTGGCCATCCGATTTGTTCACGCTGCGGACCTGCACCTCGATAGCCCGTTCGTGGGGCTTTCGGCGACGGCCCCTGCCGCCGTGTCCGAAGCGCTCCTGGATGCCACCTTCGCCGCCTACCGCCGGCTGATCGACCTCTGCCTGGCTGAACATGCCGAAGCGCTGCTCGTGGCCGGGGACGTCTACGACGGCGCTGACCGCAGCCTGCGGGCCCAGCGGGCGTTCTACGTCGGGCTGAACCGGCTCTCGGAAGCCGGCATCCGCTCGTTCGTCTGCCACGGCAACCACGACCACCTTGGAGGGTGGGAAGCGAACCTGGACGCGCCCGCGCTGTGCCACCGTTTCGGCGCATCGGTCGAGGCTGTGCCATTCGATCCGAGCCGCCCCGAGCGCGGCACCGTCTACGGCATCAGCTACCCGCGGCAGGAGGTGCGCGAGAATCTCGCTGCGCTGTTTTCGCGCACCGGCCCGGGCCTTGCCATCGGGCTGCTGCACGCGAACGTCGGGGGGTTCGGCGAGCACGCGAACTATGCGCCGTGCACGGTCGACGACCTGGCCTCGACGGGCATGGACTACTGGGCGCTCGGCCATGTGCATACACGTGCTGTCCTGCGGGATCAGCGGCCGGCCGTCGTCTATCCCGGCAATCCGCAGGGCCGGCACCCGTACGAGACCGGCCCACGCGGCGCCTACCTGGTCGATATAGACGACGACGGCACCGTCGCCCTCGACTTCCGTGAGCTCGACGTTGTCCGGTGGGCACGCATCGACGTCCCGATCGACGGCCTTGAGCGCGAACAGGACCTGCTCGACGCGGCCGATGGCGCGCTCGACGCGGCGCTCGGGGAGTCGGGCGACCGGCCTCTGGCGAGCCGGCTGCGCTTTACCGGACGGGGGCCGATGCACACCACCCTCCAGCGGCCCGGGCTGCTCACGCAGCTCCACGAACAGCTCAACGAAACGTGGTCGGGCCGGTCACCGTTCGCGTGGGTGGAGCGCGTCGAAACCGCGACCGCGGCATCGCTCGACCGCGAACAACTCAAGGCCGGCCACGACTTCGTGGCTGACCTGCTTACCTTGGTCGACGACATCGTCGGCGACGACGAGCGCATTGCACTCCTGAGGAACGACCTTCAGCCGCTGTACCTGAACGATCGCGCGCGCCGCTACCTGGCAGACGCCGTGCCGGGTGAAGCGGAACTCCGGGAAATACTGGCGGCGGCGGAATCGCTGTGCCTCGACCGGCTCCTCGCACAGGAGGCCTGATGCGCATCGACGAGTTCACCGTCAGCGGCTTCGGCCACTTCTTTGAGCAGGACTTCGGCCCGTTCGAATCGCCCATCACGGTCTTCTGCGGACCGAACGAAGCGGGCAAGACGACGCTCCTCGCCTTCCTTCGGGCGGCACTGTTCGGCTTCCCCGCGCGAGGACGCGAGGCGCACTACCCGCCACTACGCGGCGGCCGGCACGGCGGCACCCTGCGCCTGCGCGATGACGGGGGCCGCGCCTTCGAGGTCGAGTTCGGAGAACGCTCGCTCATCGTTCGCGACGGTGCAGGACAGTCGCTCGACCGGGTAGAGCTTGAGCGGATCCTCGGCCACGCCTCGCGCGACACATTCGAGTCGGTTTTCGCGTTCGGCATCGAGGAACTCCAACAACTCGGCATCCTCGACCGAGGCGAGGCAGCCCGCCACATCTACGCTGCCGGGATGGGCGCGTCACGTCTGCCGGCCGCGCTGACGTCGATCGAGCGTGCGCGGAATGAGCTGTTCAAGGAGCGGGGCCACCTCCCGGAGATCTCGAAGAAACTCCGCGAACTCGAACAGGTCGACAACGCGATCCGGGCCTGCGCCGGCGACGCCGGCCGTTTCGCCGCTCTGCAGCAGGAGCGTGAATCCCTCGATGCGAAAATCGAGGCGGCCCGCCTCGAATCGGAACGGTGCGCAGCAGTCCGGGGGACTCTGGACATCCAACGCCGAGCCTGGGCGGATTGGTGGGAACTCGGGCTCCATCGGGAGCGCCTGCAGGCGCTGCCCCCGACGCCGGCGTTGCCAGACAACGCGCTCGGGCGGCTCGAAGCGCTCGAAAGCACAACGCGGCGGGCGTCTGATGAGCTGCGCGCAGCGGAGCAGGCGGCCGAACGGCTTGCCGCGGCCGCCGCCGTGCCGGCCCCTAACCAGCAGCTCCTGCAACACCGCGACGCCGTCGCCGCCATCCACCGCCAGCTGGGCGACGCTGAGCACTCGGTGCGGGACCTCCGCACGCGGGCAGGTGAGCTTCGCCAGGCGGACACGGCGCTGGCCACCGAGGTGGCGGCACTGGGACGAGGCTGGACGGCCGAGGCGGTGGAGGCGTTCGACACGTCGTTCCAGGTGCGTGCCGCCCTCCGCGAGCACGAGCAGCGGCTGAAGGATTCGAGCGACCGCCTCCGCGACGCGCGTGCTACGGTCGGACAGGCGGAACGCGGCCTCGATGCCGCGCGCGGGGCCCTGGACGCAGCCGAGCAACGCCTGGACGCAGCCTCACAAACAACCACGCTCGAGTCGTTCGAGGAACGGCGTGAGGGCATTCGTGTCGCGCGGGCTCGCCTCGAAGCTGCAAGTCGTGCGGCATACCGTGCCGAATTGTTCGAGCAAGCTGTCCCGGCAGGGCCTCGCCCCGGCCCGCGCGCTATGCACCTTCGAACGGCCCTCGGCCTCGCGGCGGCACTCGTCACGGCGGCGGGCGGCTTCGCCCTTGGCGGAGCGGCTCTGTTCGTGGGAGCCCTCGCTGCGGTCGCAATCGGGGGGAGCACGGCGTGGGATGCGCTGCGCCGCCGTGCGGACGTCGATTCAGAGCAGGGGATGTCTGGATTGCAGGCGGCGCGCGACGAGGAGGCTTTGGCTTTCGCGGCGCTCGCTGAGTGCGCCGAATCGCTCGGCGTCGACCACGTCTCGCAGCAAGTCCTCGACGAGCTTGAAGACGCGCTCGGCAGCGCGCTGCAAGCCTCGCTCGTCAGCCAACGCGCTGCTCAAGACGTTGAGAGCGCAGCGCGCGACGTCGCGACCGCCGAAGCACGCCTGTCCGCCGCCGCGGGTGATGTCGTGACACATCAATCGGCCAACGATGAGTCCCGATCGACCTGGGAGCGCTGGCTGGACGAGAAGGGGTTCCCGCCGAGCCTCGCCCCGGCCGCAGCAGGCGACTTCATCACGCGAGTCGAGCAGGTGGCACGGAAAGCAGCCGAGGTCCGGGGTTTGCGCGAACGGATCGAGAAGATCCGAGGGGACATCGAATCGTTCCGCGCGTCGCTCGCGCCGATTGCGGCTGCGGCCGGCATTCCGATCGAAAGCAATGAGTCGCTTATCCCAGCTGCCGAGCGCGTGATCGAACTGCTCGAAGAAGCAGAGAAAGCGGCGCATGACCACCGGACGGCGAAGCACCGCGCAGAGGAGGCCGCCAGAGTCTTACGCGACCGCCGCGCTGCCTTCGCGTCGGATGAGCAAGCGCTTATAGCGTTGCTTCACGCAGCCGGCGTCAGCGACGCGGACTCGTACCGGGCGGTCGCAGCGGCGGCGGCCGAACGGCAGAAGCTCCTGGCGCGGATTGCGGACCTCGAGCTTTCGCTGTCCCGGCTGTGCGGCCCCGCGGAACGGGTCGAAGCGCTGGACGCAGAGTTGCGGTCGACGAGCGCCAGCCAGCTGGACCAGGATCTGGCCGACGCCGTTCGCGCGGCCGAGGAAGTGAGCGAGCTCCGGGAGGCGCTCCACGCCGAGCGCGGCCGCGTCAACGGCGAAATCGAGCGCCTCGACAGCAGCGAAGAGGCTTCACGCCTGCACGCACAGCGTGCCGAGCTCGTCGAGGAGCTGCGTTCGCTCGCGCGCCGGTGGTCCACGTTGACCATCGCGCAACGGCTCCTCGAGCGAGCCCGCGAACAGTACCAGCAACAGCGCCAGCCGGCCGTGGTGGCCAACGCCCAGGAGTTCTTCACCACCGTCACCGGCGGACGCTATCAGCGCATCGTGGCGCAGATAGGCGAGCAAGCTTTGAGCGTCCACGACGCCGAACGCCACGTGAAGTCGCCGGACGAACTTTCGCGCGGGACGCGTGAGCAGCTGTATTTGGCGCTTCGCTTCGGGCTCATCCGGCAGTTCAACGAACAAGCAGCGCGTCTGCCGGTGATCGTGGACGACATCCTCGTGAACTTCGACCCCGAACGGGCCGAACGGACCGCTCGGGCGTTCGTAGAGCTTTCGCGAACCAACCAGGTGTTCGTCTTCACCTGCCAGCCGGCCACGGCCGCACTCTTCAAGGCCGCCAGCCGGAGTACGCAGGTGATCGACCTCTCCGACCTGCGCAAGTCGCCGACGCCCCGCTTGCTGTAGCCACGACGGTCGCGGCCAACGCCGAACCAAACGGCGCGGGTAAGGCCGTGCTCGCTCTCGCTTCGGCGATTTGGGGTAGAGTCTGCGATCGAGATTGAGATTCGAGGTCATCGATGACTACCGCTCCACACGCTCACGCAACCGACCGCAAGCTGACCCAGGAGGAGATCGACGGCCTCCGCACGCGCACGAAGGCGTTCATGGAGTCGGATGTCTATCCGAACGAGGGCTTCTTCCACCACAACCATCCGCGCAAGAGCGAAGCCGGCCGGGAGAAGCTGAAGGAGCTCCAGGCCAAGACGAAGGCGATGGGCATGTGGGCGCCCCACCTTCCCGCCGAGGCGGGCGGCATGGGAATCGGCTTCATGCCGTACGTCTTCATGAACGAGATCCTCGGCCGCAGCTCGGTCGCGCCGATGGCGTTCGGCTCCCAGGCCCCGGATTCGGGCAATGCCGAGATCCTCTGGCAGTTCGGGACGAAGGAACTGCAGGACAAGTACATGAAGCCGCTCGTAAACGGCGACATCTGGTCCTGCTATTCGATGACCGAGCCGGAAGTGTCCGGCGCCGATCCCACCAACCTCCAGACGAAAGCCATCCGCGATGGCGACGAATGGGTGATCAACGGGCACAAGTGGTTCACGAGCCAGGGCGAGGGCGCGACGTTCGCGATCGTCATGTGTGCCACCGAGCTGGACCAGCCGCCACACCGGCGGATGAGCCAGATCGTCGTGCCCGCGAACACGCCGGGATTCGAAATCGTGCGCCCGGTGCCGGTCATGGGCGAGACCGACGGTTCGCACTGCGAAGTTCGCTACACCGACGTGCGCGTGCCGATCACGAACGTCCTCGGTGAGGCGGGAGGCGGGTTCCGCATCGCGCAGAAGCGCCTCGGGCCGGGACGCATCCACCACTGCATGCGCTGGCTCGGCCAGATGCAGCGGGCGTTCGAGATCATGATCGAGTACTCGCTCGTGCGTGAGGTCTACGGCAGCACGCTCTCCGAAAAGCAGACCGTGCAGAACTGGATCGCGGATTCGTACGTCGAGATCCAGGCGGCGCGCATGCTCACGCTCAACGCGGCCGCCAAGATCGACACGGGCGACGAGGCGCGCGTCGAGATCTCGGCCATCAAGTTCTTCGGCGCGAAGGTGCTCCACGACGTCATCGACCGCGCGATCCAGGTGCACGGCGCCCGCGGCGTGTCGGGGGACACACCGCTCGAGGCGATGTACCGCAACGCACGCGGAGCACGCATCTACGATGGTCCAGATGAGTCGCACCGGATGGTGGTGTCGCGGCGCATCCTGCAGAGCTTCAAGGCCGGAAACGGCTGGGACTTCGGCATCTAAGCTTCCCGGAGGCGCCGATGGAACTCGAGGAACTCGAAGAACGGCTCGTCCCGTTTGTTCGGACCATGCTTGAGGACCCCTTCGCGAAGGTCGCCAACGTCGCGACGGGGCCCGGCCACGCCGGTTTCACGTACTTCTTCGATGCGTTGAGCGAGGGAGAGCGAACGAGCTACTTCCTGCGCCTGCCGCCGGCCGGGGTGAAACTGGAGGGCACGGCCGATGTGCTCCGGCAGGTGGCCGCGCTCAACGCGATGGCTGGCACGAACGTGCCGCACGCGAAGGTCATCTGGTCCGGCGACGACCCCCAGTGGTTCGGTTACCCGTATTTCGTGCAGTACCGGCTGCCGGGCGACACCTTGAAGGACGACTACGCGCTCCAGTTCACCGACGAGCAGCGGCCAGGGATGGCCAGGCAGGCAATGGCCGCCCTGGCCGGCATCCACCAGGTGGACCCGGCGAGAGCGTCGTACCTCGGCGAGTTCTGGGGCTACGAGTTCGACGTGACGCGCTGGGACCGCTTCTACGAGCGCGCGGCGGAGCCGCAGTACCTGGCGCTGCAGCCGCGCGTACGCGAGTTGCTGCTGGAGAAGATCCCGCACGACGCGCGCATCGGCATCTATCACGGCGACTTTCAGTGGTCGAACCTGCTCTATTCGCCGCAGGCGGAACTGCTCGCCGTGATCGACTGGGAGCTCTGTGGCATCGGCCCAACGCTCAACGACCTCGGCTGGATCTGCGTGTTCAGTGACCCGACGGCGTGGGCGCACGAGCAGCGAAGCGGCATGCCTCACGCGGACGATCTGGAGACCATGTACCGCGAGGCGTACGGCGCTGACGCCGGCGATCTGCGGTGGTTCAAGGCGCTGGCGGTGTACAAGTTCGGCATCATCACAGGGTTCAATCTGATGCTGCACCGCCGTGGCAAACGCCACGATCCGCACTGGGAAGACATCGCCCCCTCCGCCCAGACGAACATGGAATATGCCATGCGAATGTTGACCTCGTAAGCGTTACCCGCATCCGTGCTTCGCGTTCTCTCCGTAGAAGCGGGAAAGGGAGGAACGCCGATGTACGATCTCATTGCTTCATACGAAGTTGCCCGCATGCAGAACGCCGAGCGCGAGCTGCGGGCCGAGCGGCGAGCGTTGATCGCGGCGCTGAAGGGATCGCCCGCCTGGCGGCTGGCGGTGGCAGATGCATTGAGACGGCTGGCGAGTCGCGTCGACGGATTCCAGGCGGCAGCGCCGATCGGCCGCGAGCTATACTCGTTAGGCGATGAGGGAGAGGCTTAGCTGGACGGAGATCCAACAGCGGTACCCGGACGAATGGGTGCTGCTGGACGATCCTGAACTCGACGAGGGCTTTGAGGTGCGAGCGGGCACGCTGGTCCACCACAGTGCGGACAAATCGGAGACGGACGACCGGGCGATTGAGCTGAGGTTGTCGTCGAGCGCGCTCCTCTTCACAGGCGAACTGGACCCCGACCTGGCCTTCGCTCTGTGAAGTTCCGCTTCAGCGAGCGAGCACCACTCGTGCGGGTCCAGGTACGTCTCACCGGGCCGTCGTCCACGGTCGTGCGCCAGTTCGCGATAGATACTGGTTCGACCTACACGGTCGTGGCTCCCGATGTCCTGACGTCCATTGGATATGGCAGCAACGACGTAGAGCGCTGGGTTCCAATGGCGACCGTTACGCGTCTCGAGCGCGCAGGGCTGGTGCTGGTAACGAGCTTGCGAGCGCTTGGCATCGAGCGCCAGAATCACCCGGTGCTGCTCCACGAGATCCCGCCTGCCGTACGCCTGGATGGCCTATTAGGGCTCGACTTCCTGCGTGGTTCGCGAATCTGTATCGACTTCCGGAGCGGTGTGCTCGAAGTCGAGTGAGCGGGCGCTAGTCGCGCTCCATGATGACCTGGCCCATCGCGAGGACCTTATCGACGCGGATGCGGACGCCGATGCCCTTGCGGTCCGGGTCACGGCTCAGTTCGACTTCGATCGTGCGGTCCATGATGGCCTGGCGTGTGTCGCCTTCTCGGAAAAGCTCGGCGACGCCGAACATCTTCCACGCCTGGCGCGTCTCGGGATTGCGGTAGAACACGCAGACCTGCGGGTTCTCTGAGATGTTCTGCAGCGTCGTGCCGTGAGCGCGCTCCCAGTAGGCGAGGTGGTCTGTATCGAAGACCATGAAGCTGCCCTTGTACGCCATATCGGGCATGCCAGTCTTCCCGGCGGACGCAACCAAAACCGGGGCGCGGTCGGTCAAGGCAGTTGCGAAGGCTGCTTTCATTTCCTCGGTAAGTTCAATCATTCAAGTCCCTTCTCCCGTTGGTTACTGTGGGCGCTTACCAGCGCTCGTTGTGCACCAGTTCCTCGAGCGGCAGGCGTTTTCGCGCCACACCCGGAGGAGGCCCGGATCGTTCCGGGTCGATCGGCCCGAAGCCGACGACGCGGTTGATGAACAGGTCCGCCGGAATACCCAGAACCGAACGCAGCCGTTCTTCGGGCAAATGCGCAGGGCATGAGCCGATGCCGTCGTTGTACGCGGCCAGCATCATGTTCTGGGCGCAGCGGCCGGCGTCGAACGGATGCTCCTGCGTCTGAACGAAGACCACGATGACGGCGGCTTTCGCCAGCCAGCGGGCCAGTGGGCTGAGGTCGGCGAGCGCCTGTTTGCCGGCCGCGTCCCGGACCACGACAAACCGGTTCGGCTCCGCGTTCTTGGAACTCGGCGTCATTCGGCCCGCCTGGAGGATCTTGCGCAACGACTCGTCGGCGATCGGCGCACCCGTGAACGTTCGCCGGTCGCGCTTACCAATCGTGCCCTTGTAAAGATCCATAAGCGGGATTCTAGGCGATCAGAGCCGCCGCGTGTTGACGCCGTCGCAGGCATGCGAAAGACTCGGCCGGCACCGAAGGGAGTGCTGACCGTGGCTGAAACCGACATCTCTCACCTCATCGACGTGGCGGCGCTCGAACGGTTCGTCAACGAGAACGTCCCCGGCACGCATGCGCCAATCACCGTCGAAAAGCACGTCGCGGGCTTCTCGAACGAGACGTTCTACGTGAGCCGCGGAGCGGAGGAATGGGTGCTGCGGCGCCCGCCGCGGGGGCCGCTGCTGCCGACGGCACACGACGTCGCGCGCGAGTACCGCTTCATCGCGGCGCTCCACGGCAAGGCGCGGGTGCCGGCGCCAGTGGCACTGTGCGAGGACCCGGCCGTGATCGGCGCGCCGTTCTACCTCATGAAGCGCGTGCGCGGCGTGGTGCCGAGAGACTCCGTTCCCGCGTCATACGACACTCCCGAGGGCCGCGAAGCGATCACCCGCGAGATGGTGGAAGCGCTGGTGGAACTCCACGCCGTGGACTGGCGCGAAGCGGGCATCAAGGGCCACGAAGGCGGCTACCTCGAGCGCCAGCTGGCCCGCTGGAGCGGGCAGTGGGACCTCACGCGACCGCGCACCCGCGACCTGCCGGGACTGGACCGCATCACCGCCTGGCTGCGGGCGAACCTCCCGCAGTCGCCGGCGGCAACCATCGTCCACGGGGATTACAAGCTCGACAACGTTATGTTCGAAGCGAACGAGCCGCGGCTGATCGCCATCTTCGACTGGGAGATGGCGACCGTGGGCGACCCCCTGGCCGACGTTGGGTACCTCATGAACCAGTGGATGCCGTTGCCGGCGCCTCCGGGCTACGAGGAGCGCGTGTCATCGATTCCGCGTGTCGTGGGAGCGGCTTCGTTCCCGCCCGTGGAGCGGATCGCGGAGATATACGAGGCGCGGAGCGGGCGTTCGATGCAAAACGTGCTCTTCTACCGCGTGCTCGCCCAGTACAAGCTCATCGTCATCCTCGAAGGACTGTATATGCACTACATCGAGGGGTCGGCTTCGAACCCTGGCGCCGCGGAGTTCGAGTGGCGCGTGCCGATGATGGTCGAGCAATCGCAGACGCTTATCGACGCGGAGGGAAAGTAGCGTGGGAGAGAAGCGCTGGTCGCTGTCCGTCCCCCTGGAAGGATTCACCCTGGCGGAACACGCCGACATCGCGCGGGAAGCCGAGCGGCTCGGCTACACCGACGCGTGGTCGTTCGAAGTAGACGGCACCGACTGTTTTTCGGTGCTCGCCGTCGTTGGCGGCGCGACGAAGATGCGTGTCGGGACGGCCATCGCGAACGTCTACACCCGTGGCCCGGCCACGCTCGCCCAGAGTGGCGCAGGCATCGCCGAGGTCGCGCCGGGACGGTTCCAGTTCGGGATCGGCTCGGGGTCGCAGCCTATCGTGGAGCTGTGGAACGGCGGGAAGTTCCGCAAGCCGGTGACTCGCGTCCGCGAGGTCGCGGAGTTCCTGCGGCCAGCGCTCGCCGGTGAGCGCGTGGTCTACAAGGGAGAGACGATCCACGTCGACGGCTTCAGGCTGAGCCGGCCGGTACCCGAGCGCGTGCCGATCCACATCGCGGCGCTGCGTCCGGGGATGCTCAAGCTCGCCGGCGAGATCGGTGACGGCTGCATTATCAACTGGCTCTCGGCCGACGACGTGCGGCAATCGGTATCAGTCGTCCGCGCAGCGGCCTCCGCCGCGGGGCGGAACCCCGACGAGGTCGAGATTTCGGCTCGCTTGATGGTGAACATCGATCCGCCCAGCCCCGAAATCGACACGATGATGCGGCGGCACATCAATGGCTACCTGAACGTGCCGGTTTACCGCGCGTTCCACGAATGGCTGGGCCGGGGGGACGCGCTGGCGCCGATGTGGGACGCGTGGGCGAATGGCGACCGCAAAACCGCTGTCGCGGCCATCCCGGAGAACGTCGTCGCTGACCTCATCCTGCACGGCACCGCGGAAGAACGAAACGCGCACGTTCGGCGCTACATGGATGCCGGCGTGGACACAGCATTCTTCAGCCTCTTCTCGTTCGATCCGGACATGAACGTGCGGCGAGAGCGGACGCTGCAGGCGATCCGCGAGATGGCGCCACGGTAAATGCCCGTTGTTCGCCCCCTGCGCACGGTGAGCCTACACTCGCGGTGTGAACGGATCGCGACTCGTATTCATCATGGTCGGCGGGGCGCTGGCCCTCGTGCTGATCTTCCAGGCACTCAACCAGTTCACGTAGCCGCCGGGGGCTGAGTGCGCCCGGGTGGAGCGCAGTACGCGGGATCTGGCCGCGGGATCGGGATCGGCAGGCCCGTGTCGGGGTCGGCCAGCACGGTCATCGGCACGCTGAAGACGCGTTCGAGCGCCTCAGGAGTGAGGACCGCCGCGGGCGGACCGTCGAATTCGACCCTTCCGTTGCGCAGTGCGATGACGCGGTTGGCGAAGCGGCCGGCGAGGACCAGGTCGTGGAGGACAGCGACGATCGTGATGCCTTCACGATTGAGGCGGCGAAGCAGGTGCATCACTTCGACCTGGTGGGCGACGTCGAGGAAACTCGTGGGCTCGTCCAGCAGCAGGACCCGCGGCTCCTGCGCGAGTGCGAGAGCGATCCAGGCCCGCTGACGCTCCCCGCCCGAGAGACTCCCCAGGGGGCGGTCGGCCAGCTCCACCACGTCGGCTGCGTGAAGGGCGGATTCGACCGCCTCGTAGTCGGCGGCCGTCGCGCGCTGGAGAACGCCCTGGTGCGGATAGCGCCCACGCCAGGTGAGCTCGCGAACAGTGAGGTCGAGGCCGCCGTCCGGAGACTGGGGCAGGATGGCCAGCTGACGCGCGACCTGGCGGGCGCCCATCTGGCGGATATCGGACTCCCCGAGAAGGACGTGGCCGCTTTCAGGGCGGTGGAGGCGCGACATCCCACGCAACAGCGTGCTCTTGCCGCTGCCGTTGGGACCGAGAATCGCGACCATCTCGCCCGCGGCGACATCGAACGAGACGTTTTCGACGACCGTTTTGCCGGCGTAGGCGAGCGTGAGGTTGCGAACGGAGATGTTCATGCGCGGAACTTCACGAGGTAAAGCAGGAATGGCGCGCCAACACCGGCGATGATGATGCCCATCGGGATCTCGGACGGCGCAATCACGACGCGCGCGACGAGATCGGCTGCGGTCACGAGCACCGCGCCATAGAGCGCGGAGACCGGGATGACGTAGCGGTTGTCCGCGCCGACGGTGAAGCGGGCCAGGTGAGGGCAGACCAGTCCGACGAAACTCACGAGGCCGGCGGTTGCGACTGCCGCCGCCGTGAGGACGCCGCAGACGGCGAGGATGGCAACGCGGGTCCGGTCGGTGAGCACCCCGAGGCCGGCGGCGACGTCGTCACCCAGCGCGAGGACGTTGAGCCGGCCGGCGAGCAGGATGGCGGCCGCGAAGCCGGGGATGACGTACGGAAGCATTGCGCGGAAGTCGCCCCACTCGGAGCCGTAAAGCCCCCCGGCGAGGAAGCCGAGGCTGATCTGGATGAAGGTTCGGGAGCTGGAGAGGAGCGCGACAATCGCTGCGCCAAAGAAGGCCGAGAGAGCCACGCCCGCCAGCGCGAGGCGTACCGGGGAGATTGCGCCGCGCCACGCGACCACGAAGAGCACTCCTGCGCCAAACAGGCCCCCGCCGCAACAGGCGAGCGCGAGCAACCACTGGGGAATCGTCGGGTCAATGACCAGCGCGATGGCACTCCCAAGACCGGCGGCCGCTGTTATGCCCAGGATGGTGGGGTCCGCGAGGGGGTTCCGCGTGACGCCCTGGAGGAGGCTTCCGGAGACCGCCAGCGCCGCTCCGACGAGCATGCCATCGATGAGCCGCGGGTAGCGGATCTGCCACACGACGTTCCGCGCGAAGACGTCGGAGTCGGACGTGAGGCCCGACCAGACTTCGGCCGGTGTGAGATTGACCGCTCCATACATCAGGCTCGCGAAGGCGAGGACGACCAGCAGAACGACGACGCCCGTGACGAGGACAAGGGGCGGCGGGCCCGAGCGCGCCGAGGAGCGTCGCGCGAGCGCGCCTCCTTCGACTGCGTGCCGGGCCGCCATCTCGGACATGTTATTGGCTCTGGCCGGAGATTGCCTTCGCCATGGCCTGGAACGCCTCGGTGATGCGCGGCCCCGGAGAGGTCACGATCTCAACGGGGGCTTCGACGAGGTGCCCGGGGGTGGTGACGGCCTTGAGCCCCTGGAAGGGCGGAATCTGCGGGATGATTGCGCTCAGCTTCGGCGCGGGAGCAGGCTGCGGCGAGAGCGCGAAGATGTAGTCCGGGTTGTACTGGACGACCTTTTCGGGCGCGAGCGACGTGTACCCAGGGAACGGACCGGAATCCGGCTGGCTGGCGGCGGGGTTGGTGATGCCGAGCTGCTTCATGATGTCGCCCGCGTAGCTGTTGTCCTTGGCGGCGTAAAGGGTGTTCGTCTGGTCAGCAATCATCGCGAGGGCGGTGACGTTCTTGCCGGCGATTGCGGCCTTCGCGTCGTCACGTGCCTTCGTGACATTGGCGGCGACCTTCGCCGTAGTCGCTTCGGCGTCGAACACCTTCCCCATCAACGCCAGGCCATCGAGCACCTTCTGGTAGCTGTCGACGCCAGCGAAGACGACGGGAATGCCCGAGTCCTCGAGAGGCTTGCGAACGTTCGGCTGAGCGTCGAGCACGGAGTCGGCAACGATGAGGTCGGGCTTGAGACCGAGGATGACTTCCATGTTGGGCTGGTAGGCGTTCCCAACATCCGTGGCCGACTTGGCCTCGGGCGGGTAGTCAACGGTCGTCGTCCGACCGATGACGGTGCCGCCGGCGGCGTAGACGAATTCAACGGTCGTCGGACTGAGCGCGACAACGGCCTTCGGCTTGGACTTGATCTCGACCGTACGGCCCAGGAAGTCGGTAACGGTGACCGGGTATGCGGCGGCGGCCGATGGGCTCCCGGCCGCGGTGGACGCCGCGGTCGTCGGCGCCGTGGTGGTCGGCGTCGTGGCGGTGCTGTCATCGTCGCCGCAAGCGGCCGCGACGAGGGCAAGCGAAGCGATGGCCGTTGCGACGACCGCAAAACGAAGGAATTTGAGGTTCAAGGGTTACCAATCCTATCGAGGGTTCCCGATTCTCGCGTTCGGGAGTGAGCTTTGCGCCAGTATATGGCGTCTTGCGGCCCAGGCGACAGGGCGTCGGGGCGGCGGCTCACTGCGGGCTTACCGGCGGCGTGGCACCATGGAACCAACCGTTCTAAAGGAACCCACGTGCAGAATTCGAACCTCTCTCCGCTTCCCGGCAACCCCAAGGAACTCGAGCCCATCGAGCGAGCGCTGCTCGCGCTCTCGTATGGAGTCCACGTGATCGGATCGGTCGACTCCGCGGGGTCGATGAACGCCATGCTGGCGGACTGGGTCATGCAGGTGTCGTTCCGGCCGCGTCTGGTGGCTGTCGCGATCGAGAACGACGCCCGCACGTTGCGCTACATCAAGCAGACGAAGGTGTTCAGCGTGAACCTGCTGCACGAGAAGGACGGCATGGAGATCGCCCGCAAAGTCGTGATGCCGGCCGAGGGCCGCAAGATCAAAGGGCGCTCGGAAGAGGCCGCAGCGGTGATCAACTACAAGCTCGCCGAGATCGACCATGGCGTGCACCCGAACGGCTGCCCTGTGCTCGACAAAGCGCTCGGCTGGTTCACCTGCGATGCACAGCAATTCGTGGCCGCCGGCGACCACACGGTCGTCATCGGAGAGGTCACCGATGGTGAGATCCTCCGCGTCGGCGAAATGCTGATCGAACGCGACCTGGGCTGGGAGTACGGCGGGTAGCGAAGGGGAGCCGCACCCGGCGTATCCTACGGCCCACAAACGTGGCCGCCGAAAAGGCGGCAGTGGGAGCAGGCCATGGCGGAGAGCACCGGGATCAACGAGCGGAAGGCTGTGCGGTTTGGGTCGGGCGGAGGACGGGACCTGCATTGCGACGTCTACACGCCGGAGGATCTCGTGCGGCCCGCGCCGGCCGTTCTCATGCTGTACGGCGGCGGCTGGCGGATGGGCGAGCGAGGCCGCATGCGCGATGCATCGCTGACGCTTGCGCGGCACGGCTTCGTTTGCGTTGCCGGGGAGTACCGCCTCACACCTGAGTCGCCGTGGCCAGCCCACATCCACGATGTGAAAGCCGCCATCCGCTGGATGCGCGCAAACGCGGATGAATTGGGGATCGACGCGACCAAGATCGCCGTCCAGGGCCATTCGGCCGGGGCACACCTCGCGCTCCTTGCCGCCGGAACGCCAAATCTCCCCGAGTTCGAAGGCACTGGCGGCAATGCCGGCGTGTCGAGCGAGGTTGCGGCCGTCGCGGCGATTTATCCGCCGGTGACGTTCCACGTGGGCAATGAGCGGCCCAGCGGAAGCACGCCGGCGAATGCGCTCATGGGCGATAACGGCCACTCCTGAGATGGCGCGGGTGGCCAGCCCGCTCTCCTACGTCTCAGCCGTATTCCCGCCAACGTTCCTTCTGCACGGGTCGGCCGACCAGGTGGTGCCGCCATCGGCGAGCATCCGGATGTATGAGGCGATGCGTGCGGCGGGCGCGCCGGTGGAGATGCACATGTTCGCAGGGCTCCCTCACGGATTCGGGCGGCTGGCGAGCCTCATGGAGCAGGTGCAGGGCGAGATTGCGAACTTCTTCTCCCGCCAGATGGTCTCGCCGGCGACGATCGCAGCCGAACTCGCGGAGCTGGCAGCGACGATGCAGGCGGCGCGCCAGGCCGCGGCCATTCGCTAGCGTTACTGCCGGACGATTCCGTCGTCCGTGCCTCGCGGTCGACGATAGGCTACGCCGGCGGGCACCGGACGATGCCCGTGGCGTAGAGCGGAAGGAAGCCGCAGGCCAGCGCGTTCCGTTGGGACCGGATATTCGTCGGCGGGCACGAATACGAGGGAACGGCGTCGCGCGCGAGGGCGTGGGCCGTCGCCGCTGCGACGACGGCCTTGGCCAGGCCGAGTCCACGCGATTCGCGGCGGACTTCGACGCCGATCTCGTTGCGGTTGTGCGGTTCGTACCAGATTCCCGCGACGGCCGCGGGCTCTCCTGCCTCATCGAGCGCCGCGAACGCAACCTGCACCTTGTTCATCTGTTCGTGCTCCTCGTCACCCAGTGCGTTCTCGAATGTCGCCGACGGCCGATATCGTGCCATCCACGCGGCATCGACCTCCAGCAGCCGGAATCCGGCTGGTAGCGTTGGCATATCCGGTAGTTGCGCAAGCGCGAACCCCAGCAAGAAACGATCGGCTGTCGCGCCGGCAAAGCCGGCACTCCGCGCACGCTCCGCCAGTTGCGCGAGGAAGAACGGCTGCAGGGCGCGGTAGTGGCCGTCCTTCGGAGCGTTGGCCCGAGTCCACTCGACCAACGGCGCCGCCACGCTGAGGACCGTTCCCATGCCGGTGTCGACCGCCCGGACAACGATGTGATTGCGTCCGGTTGTCGCCCGCGGAACGACCGTAAGCGAATGCGACGCCAACGCCTCCACTATCACAGCCGAGGTCTGCGGCGATGGCGGCGAGCATCCGCGCGGACTGTTCGGCGAAGAGGCTCATCAGAGGTTCGTCAGTCGCGCGGCAGACCGAGGCCGCGGGTGGCGATGATGTTGCGCTGGATCTCGCTGGACCCGCTGTAGATCATCGGCGAGACGTTCGAGAGGTGGCCCTTCTCCATGATGCCGTTGTAGACGACGTGCTTGGAATCGGGCTCGAGGCCGCCGGCCGGGCCGAGCAGATTGACGCCGGCGTTCGTTATGCGAGCGGCCAGCTCGGTGGCGAACACCTTGATGACGGATGCCTCGTAGTTGGCCACGCGGCCCGATTCCTGCATCCACGCCGTCCGGTAGCTGAGGAGCCGCCCTGTTTCGTTCGCAACCCACATGTCCGCAATCCGGTGGCGGAGGACGGCTGCGTACGCGCCGCCGGGATTCTTCTCGCGCGCGTAGGCAGCCAGCAACTCCAGCGAACGCTGGTTTGCGGCGATCGACGCGACGTTCGAGCGCTCGAAGTCGAGGAGCGTCATGGCCACGTACCAGCCGTTGTTCTCCTCACCGACGCGGTTCGCGACGGGGATGCGGACGTCTTCGAAGAAGACTTCGTTGAACTCGTGGAAGCCGGCCATGTTCACGATCGGCCGCACCTGGACGCCGGGCGACTTCATGTCGGCAAGGAGGAAGGAGATGCCCTTGTGCTTCGGGGCCTCCGGGTCGGTGCGCACCAGCAGGAAGCACCAATCTGCATGATGCGCGCCGGTGGTCCAGATCTTCTGGCCGTTGACGACGTAGTCGTCGCCATCGCGGACCGCTCGCGTCTGCAGGCTGGCGAGATCACTACCGGCGCCCGGTTCGCTGTATCCCTGGCACCACACGACCTCCCCGCTGGTGATGCGGGGAAGATGCTCTTTCTTCTGCGCCTCCGTGCCATGGACGATGAGTGTCGGGCCGATCATGCCGACGTTGAAGACGCGTCCGGCATCCGGCGCGCCAGCGTAGGCGAGCTCTTCGCTGAAGATCATTTGCTTGATGTGGGGCCAGCCAAGGCCGCCGTACTGCGTCGGCCACGCCGGTGCCACCCAGTTCTTCGCGGCCAGCTTCTGCAGGAACTCCATCTGCTCTGGCCAGTTTTCCTGGCTCGTGGGCCGGGAAGGTCCCGGCCCCGACGGCACGGTCTCCCGCAGGAAGGCCTTGACCTCGGCACGAAGCGCGTTGTGCTCGTCGGTGAACTTGAATTCCATGGCAACGTCCGGGGAGCGAAGCGGCTCGTGCGCCAGTGTAGTGCGCGCGCTCGAGGCCTGATAGCGGCCAACCGGCCGTAGTATTGGCGCGATAGGCTGTTGCGGGATGTACGTCATTGGAACCGCCGGACACGTTGACCACGGCAAATCGAGCCTCGTGCTCGCGCTGACCGGCATCGACCCTGACCGGCTTCGCGAAGAGAAGGAGCGGGGGCTCACGATCGACCTCGGTTTCGCCTGGTTCGCGTTGCCCTCCGGCCGCGAGGTGAGTGTCGTTGACGTCCCGGGGCACGAACGCTTCATCAAGAACATGCTCGCGGGTGCGGGCGGCGTGGACGTGGCGTTGCTTGTCGTTGCCGCGGACGAGGGACCGATGCCGCAAACGCGCGAGCACCTCGCCATCCTGGAACTGCTCGATGTGCCGACGGCCGTGGTTGCGCTGACGAAGGTGGACCTCGTGGAGCCGGATTACGCCGACCTCGTGGAAGCTGAGATTGAAGAGACGCTCGCCGCCACCCGCTTCGCCGGCGCGCCGATCGTGCGAACGTCGGCGGCGACGCGAGCGGGGCTCCCGGTGCTGTGCGCTCGCGCTCGACGAGGCGCTCGATCGCACACCCGCCAAGCGCGACCTCGGGCGGCCGCGCCTCCCCATCGACCGCGCGTTCACGGTCCAGGGCTTCGGCGTCGTGGTCACCGGCACGCTGCTCGACGGATCGCTGGAGGTCGGGCAGGACGTTGAGCTCCAGCCCGGAGGAAAGCGCGCGCGCGTTCGTGGACTGCAGCGCCACAAGTCCACAGCGAGCCGCCTTGAGCCAGGCACCCGAGCCGCGGTCAATCTCAGCGGGATCCGGCTCGAGGAGATCGAACGCGGGCATGGTCGTCGCGCGGCCAGGAGCAATGCCACCTGCGCGGGTGGTCGACGTGCACCTGGCAGCAACGCGGATCGTGGCTCACAGCCTCCGCGACGGGGCCGGGCTGACGTTCCTGAGCGCAACGGCCGAATCGGAAGCGCGCCTGCGGCTCCTCGACCGGACCGAGTTGCGGCCGGGGGATGAAGCCTGGGCGCAGGTGGTGTTGGAGACGCCGGTGGCGGTGCTTGCCGGCGACCGTTGCGTCCTCCGGGCGAGCGACGAAACCGTCGCCGGCGGCGCCATCGTCGCCGTCAATCCACCGCGCCACCGGCGCAATCACCGCGGGACGCTCGATGCATTGGAGCGGCTGCTCGCCGGGACGCCTGAGCAGCGCCTGGCGGACGCCCTCGGGGCGGGGCCGCTGACGATCGCGGAGATAGCGGGAGCCCTGAAGTGCGACACCGCGGCTGCCACCGAGCTAGTCGAGCGATCCATCCGCGAGCGGGGCGCGGTGAAGATCGGGCGGCAGGTTGCATCGAGCGACTGGATGGCTGATGCCGAGCGCCGCGTCTGCGCCGCCGTCGCAGACTACGTTCGCGAGCACTCGCTCCGCGCAGGGGCGGCGCGGGAACACGTTCGGAGCGCCGTTCGGTTGGACGCGGGGCTGTTCGGTGCCGTCGTATCGAGCGCGGTGGCGAGGGGTGCGCTCGCCGAGCATGGCGCGCTGCTTGCGCCGCCAGGCCACGCGCCAACACTGACAGCGGAGCAGGCTACCGCGGCAGACGCCTTTTGTGCTGCTCTCGAGGACGGCGGAGCAAGCCCAGGCATCGACCGAATGCCGCCGCCGGACGTTGTCGCCCACCTCGTCGAAATCGGCCGTGTGGTCGACGCCGGGGGCGGCGTGTATTTCGGGCCACGCGCGTACGCCGAGATGGTGGCCGCGCTGCGAGCGCACCTCGCCGAGCACGGCACGATCACGCTCGCCGAGACACGCGACCTCTTACAGACGTCCCGGAAATACGCACAGGCGTTGCTCGAACACCTCGACTCGACACACGTGACGCGCCGGACCGGGGATGCCCGGTCGTTGCGCTGACCACCAGCTAACCGGCGCCGCGCCATACTGCCGCCATGCTGGCTGCGCTACGGGCTGAACTCTTCAAGACGGTGCGCCGGCGGATGACGTACATCCTCCTCGCGACGGGACCGTTGCTCGTGACGGCGTACTACGGCCTGCTCTGGATCCAGATTCGCCACAGCCCGGGCCGGCGGCACGGCTACTTTCACTGGCTTTCGCTGCGAAGCGGCATGTCGTTCGAGAACGCGATTCCCTACGGTCTCCAGCTCGACCGCATTTTCGTGACGCTCGTCTGCGTCGTGTTCACTGCCACGATGATGGCGAACGAGTACGACTGGCGAACCGCGGAACTCGCGTTCAGCCGCGGCGTGAAGCGCAGCCACTTCCTCGCCGCGAAAGCGACGGTCGCCCTCGTCTTCGTGGTGGTCGCGATGGCCGTCGCCTTCGCCGTGGGGCTGGCCTGGAGCAGCTGGTTTAGCCACCTCTACGACCTCCCCTTCGGCACGCTCGACAGCGCGCGACTGGGCACAGCCATGGCGTCGCTCGGACGCACGACATTCGTTGTCGTACCGTTCGTCGCGCTGGCCCTGCTCTGCGCGACCATCTGGCGGTCGGCGAGCGTCTCGGCGGGCGCCGCGCTGGGCTTCTTCTTCTTCGAAGGGCTGTTCACGGGCGTCATGGCCGACGCGAAGGGCCTGCTCGCGCACGTCCCCGAGTTCCTGCTGAGCGGCAACGCGCTGGCGATTGTCCGGCCGAACGGGCCGGTGCGCGACAGCTGGCTGACGGGGCCGTTCGGCATCGCGATCGGGACGAGCGACTTCCCGACGGCGCGAGCGGTCACGCTGGTCGTAGCCTGGACGCTGCTGTTCGTGGTCGTGGCGTTCTGGCGCTTCGGCCGGCGCGACGTTGCGCGGTAGCGATTGAGCGAAGCGGGGGCGAGCGGCTAAGTTCAATCGATGAACGACCAAGCCATCGCGACCCCAGCTCTCGTGCACTACCCGGGGGCCGAGCGCCCGAAACGTCATCGCTGGGTTAATTCGTTCGGGGTGCGCATCGCAGTGTGCGAGTGGGGTGACCCTGAGGCCCCGCCCCTCTTCCTCGTCCACGGCGGATCAGACTTCGCGGGGACGTTCGACGTGTTCGCGCCGCTGTTGGCACGCGAGGGGTGGCGCGTGGTCTCCTGGGACCACCGGGGGCACGGCGACTCCGACCACGCAGCCCTGTATTCGTGGGACGCCGACGTACGCGACGCGCTCTCCGTGCTCGACTCGACGACGCCCGATCCTGTGCCGGTGATCGCGCATTCGAAGGGCGGCGGCATGATGCTCCAGCTCGCCGAAGCGCTTCCGCGGCGGATATCGCGGCTGCTCGTGATCGACGGGCTGCCGTCGCCGGAGCCGCACCCGGATGTCTCCGACCACGAGCAACACCGCATGAGCGAGGAGAACCTCGCGCGGTGGCTGGACTACCGGCGCGGTGCGGGTTCGAGCCAGCGAAAGCCGGGGACGCTCGAAGAGCTGGCGCAACGCCGCAAGCGGATGAACCCGCGACTGTCCGACCAGTGGCTGCGATACCTGGTGTCCATAGGTGCGCGGCGCGACCCGGACGGTTGGCGGTGGAAGCTCGACCCGGCCATCCGCATGGGCGGATTCGGGCCGTGGGCGCCCCAGTGGTCGCTCGAGCGCCTTCGGAACCTTGAGGCGCCGTTGCTTGGCCTGACGGCCACGGTCGAGGAGGAGATGGGCTGGGGCACCGATGCGACGGCGCTCGTCCCGTATCTGCCACCGGGAGCGCGGCTGATCCCGTTCGAGGACACCGGCCACTTCATCCACATCGAACAGCCCGAACGCGTCGCCCGGCTCGCCCTGGACTTCATGGCGTGACCATCTTCCTGACACACAATCGCACGAAGCTCGCCTTTCACACCCTCCGCGAAGCCGAAGGCCGGCCGCTGCTGCTCCTGCATGCGCTCGGCGAGCATTCGCCTTCGGCCGTGCCCGCCGATGTCGCAATCTGGCCCGGACCGGTCTACGCGCTCGACTTCACTGGCCACGGAGAATCCTCGATCCCGGCCGGCGGCGGCTATACCGCCGAGAACCTGATGGCCGACGCGGACGCGGCGCTTGCCGTGCTTGGCCGGGCGACGGTGCTCGGCCGGGGACTCGGCGCGTATATCGCGTTGATGTTGAGCGGCGCCCGGCCGAAGCTGGTGCGGGGAGCGATCCTCTGTGACGGCCCCGGGCTCGCGGGTGGCGGAGAGCACCCGGGGCCGCTGGTCGTGCGCGGCGTGCTGGAGCGAGATACGCCGCCCGATCCGTTCGCACTCGTCGAGTTGGCCGCGGATCTCCGGCCCGCCGACTACGCCGCTGGATTCGCCGCCATCGCGGCGAAATCGTCGGGCCTCGATCCGGCGATCGCCGTGGCCGCGAAAGCGCGCCCGGACTGGCTCGCGGCGGTCCTGGCGCAGCCCGGTGTGGCCGTGATGGACATCGAGACAGCTCTGGGCCGCTTCGCCGCGGCCGGTCAGACGGCTAGCGCGTGAACGTGACGGGGAGCGAAGCTCCGGCCGTCACGACGATCCAGTAGGAGTTCCCCTCTCCGAGCGTGTGAAGGGTGTCGAGGAACGACGGAGCGCCGGGGAAGTACCCGTGCCATGTGCCGCTCGCGGCATCGAATTCGTAGATCGCCTGGATGCCGTAGACGGCGGCAACCGCCGGCACCGACGTCGCGGCGCGCCACGTGACGAAGTTCGTCCCCGGCGCGAGCGGAAGGAGCCTCGTTGCCGCCTGCGGCTTCGCGGGAGGGGGAGCAACGGATACCGGTGCGGCGGCCGGAGTCGGTGTCGCCGCCGGCCGGTCCGACTGGCCGTAAAGCGCCACTTCACCGGCCATGTCGCCCGGGGTCAGGTCGCGTTTGATCGCGCCGGCCGTGTAGTCGGCGTACATCATGGCCGCAGGATCTGGCTCATGCGCGAGCCCGAGTGCGTGGCCGAACTCGTGGGTGAGCACGCTCTGGAGGTCCACTTGGACCGGGCTGCCGGTCGACCAGTCGCGTGTGGGATCGATCTGGGTATCGAACTCGAGCTCGTTCGCCTGGCCAGACGGCGAGGTGGTGAAGAGCGCGCAGGTGACGGCGAGCAGGGAGCCTGAAAGCGGCGCCCAGCCCACCGTGTTGTGGCCGTCTCCGCCGGTGCTGCAAGCGCCCGTGCCGGCACCGGTGAGCGGCCCTTCAGCGAAGGAGAACGCCGCGCCCGCGTTCGCCCAGGGGACGGCGGCGGCAGCAACGGCGGCGTGATCTCCGGTTAGACCATCGGGCTTGCCTGCGGGATTGTAGGACCACGTCGCGGAGTGGGACGGGCCACTTGTAGTTGGCGAAGACGTAGCCAGCGTCGCGTGGCGCCAGCTCGACCGCTCCGGGCTGCGCGGCGAGGACAGATGCGGCGACCGCGTCGGCGCCCGACGCAACAGCGGCGGCCGAATGCGCGTCCGCGAGAAAGGAGACGCGCAGGAACTCGCCACCTGGAAGCTTGAACGTGAGCGCGCCCTCGGACGGCCCCGCGGGAACCTCGGTACGGGCCTCGCGCCCCACAACGCACGCGGCGACCAATACCAGCACTGCCATCGTCGCGAACGCCCGCCGCCACTTCGTCGCCTCAACCACCACCACGACCCCCGACCGGCACGTCGCCGGTGGAGGAAGGATGGATTACAGATACGTATCAGTCACGGGGCCTGGCGTAAATTCCGTGCAAAACCGCGGCGGAGCGGAAAGGGCCGGTCCAGAACCCGTCGCACGCGAGCAAAAGCCTACGGGAACCGGTTGAACCACATCAGCGAAGCGCCCGCGCCCGCAAGGAGGAGCAGCGCTCCGATGCCCGCGAAGACGTACGCGATCTCCCGCTTTTCGTCCTGGTGGGCGAGCTTGGAGCCGATGTCCTTGTACACCGCCTGGAGGTCTTCGGCCGTCGGCGCCTGGAACGACTTCCCGCCGGTGGCATCGGAGATCTGCTTGAGCGTCTCCGGGTCGGGCGGAACGGGACGCGGCGCAGCCGCCCCGCCTGGTCCGTGACCTCGGCGACGCCGCTATCGGTGCCAAGGGCGATCGTGTAGATCGGCACGTTCTCTGCCTTGGCCTCGTCCGCCGCGTCCATCGGCTTGGTGACGCCGAGAGTGTTCGCACCGTCAGACAGCAGGACGATCACGTTCGTCGGCTTGATTGGCTTGCCATTCGCATCGACCGGAACCGGCGTGGGCGTGGGAGTTGGCACGGGAGTGCCGGGTCCAACGCTCGGGACGGGATTGGTCGCGTCCGCCGCCTTCAGGTCTACCAGCGCCGCGGCGATAGCGTCACCCATCGCGGTGCCGCCATTCGGTTTAAGGCCGAGGAGCGCCTGCTTCACAGCGTTGCGGTCTGTCGTGGGAGCGACGAGGGTGTTGACCGAGTTCGAGAACGAAATGAGCCCGACGCGGAAGGTCTTCGGCAGCCGGTCGAGAAGCTGGATAGCAGAGTTCTGGGCAGCGCCCAGGCGCGTCGGGTCGACGTCGGTGGCGTTCATCGAACCGGAGATGTCGGTGACCAGCATGACCGTCGCCTGTTCCTTCGGGACGGAAACGGTCGCCTGCGGTCGCGCGAACGCGAGCACGAGAGCAGTCAGCGCCAACAGGTAGAGCACTGCCGGAACGTGGCGCCGCCAGCCAGGCGACTCATCCACGACGTTGGCGAGCAGGTCGAGGTTCGTGAACCGCACGGCGTAGCGCTGGCGTCGGCGCTGCACCAGCAGGTAGAGCGCAACCGCGAGCGGGACCACGACGAGGGCGAGCAGGGCGACGGGGGAGACGAAGCTCATCGCCGTTCTTCTTTCTGGCTGAGAAACGACGCGAAGCCGCGCAGCCAATCGCCGTCTGTCGAGAGCACTACGTGGCGAGCGCCAGCATGGCGAATCTCGCCGGCAACGGTCGCGCGTTCTTCGGCGGCCGCCGCCGCGAAGCGCTCGCGCAGCTTTCGCTGGGAAGTGTCAACGCGAAGCTGCCGACCACTCTCCGGGTCGATCAGGTGAATCTCGCCGACGTCGGGCAGCTCTTGCTCCCGCGGGTCTCGAATCTCCACGGCGATGACGGAGTTTCGCCCGGCAAGCTCCGTCATCGGCCCAGGCCAGTCCATTGGCCCGCGGAAGTCGGAGACGACGATCACCACCTTCGAACGCTGTGCCAGGAGGTTCATGTGGCTCAGCGCCTCACCGACCGTCGTCGTCGCACCTGCGGGGGCCGCCTCGCGGCGCAACGACATCAACAGCGCAAGCATGCCGGGCCGGCCCTGTGCAGGAGGCATGGTCTGCGGCTCGCCGTTTCCAAAGCTGACGATGCCCAGGGCGTTGCCATGCCGCGTCGCCACGTGGCCGACGGCCACCGCCACGCCCTCGGCGACGTCCGCCTTGCGCCGGTCAGCGGTGCCGAAGTTCATCGACTGGGACGCATCGAGCATCAGCCATGTGGTCATCACGCGGTCGGCGATCTGGATGCGAATGTGGGGCTGAGCCGTACGCGCCGTGACGTTCCAGTCGATCAGGCGCACGTCGTCGCCGGGCTCGTAGGCGCGGAGTTGCGCGAACTCGGTTCCGATGCCGAGCCGGCTGGAGCGGTAGTCGCCCGCCAGCAAGCCAGAGACACGGCGCCCGATCGTCAGGTCGAGCGCGCGCAGGATCGCATCCGGCATCGGGCCGGGCCCCGGCTGAGCCGGCGTTCGAACCACGTGGAGCGCGGTAGCGCTCATCAGGCGCTCGCTTCGCGGGAGAAGTCGATGCGCGGGAGCGCGACGGCGCCGAGGATGCCTTCGAGGATGGCGTCGGGCGTGACGCTATCCGCAAGAGCCTGGTAGGTGAGCACCATGCGATGGCGGAGGACGTCCTTGGCGAGGTCCTGCACGTCCTGGGGAAGGGCGTAGCGGCGCCCGCGGAGCAGCGCCAGGGCGCGGGCGGCGTGCACCAGGTTGATCGAACCGCGCGGGCTGGCGCCGAACGCGATGTGCGGCGAGTGCTTGCGCAGGCCGAACTCTTCCGGGTGCCGCGTGGCCGCCGTCAATGTGATGGCGTATTCGGCGACAGCGCGATCGACATACACCTCGGACGTGAGCCGCTGGAACGCGTGAAGACTTTCAATTGGGAGAACGCGCTGCACATCGGGCGGCGGCGTGAGCGAGCGATGCACGACGGTCATCTCTTCGCCCATCTCGGGATAGTCGACGAGCACCTTCATCATGAAGCGGTCGACCTGCGCCTCCGGGAGCGGGTACGTGCCCTCGGACTCGATCGGGTTCTGCGTGGCCATGACGAGGAAGGGGTCGGGAACGGGGAACGTCTCCAGGCCAATCGTGACCTGCCGCTCCTGCATGACTTCGAGCAGGGCTGACTGCACCTTGGCGGGCGCACGGTTGATCTCGTCGGCGAGCAGGATGTTGCAGAAGACCGGCCCGCGCTCTGTGTCGAACGAGCCCGTTCCGGGGCGATAGATGCGCGTGCCCACCAGGTCGGAGGGCACGAGGTCGGGCGTGAACTGGACGCGCTGGAACGTCCCGCCGAGGACATCGGCGACGGTCTTGACGGTGAGCGTCTTGGCGAGGCCGGGCACGCCTTCGATCAGCAAATGGCCGCCAGCGAGGAGCGCGACGAGCACGCGCTCGAGCATCACTTCCTGGCCGACGATGACGCGCTTTATCTCGAACATCGTGGATTCGAGCGTTGCGCGGGCGTCGTTGAAGAGCGCCTGTGGTTCAGTCGGCAGCGTCAGGGGCGAGTCGTCCGACAAGAGATGAGTCCTCTCGAGGTGGCGCATCGATTGTGGGCGCCATCGCTGGTGATTCACAAACGGTGCATGTGTTGGTCGAAATCCTTGGTAAACCGTAGGCGAGGTTTGTCACGCTTGCCTAACGTCAGCGCAGCTTTCCGGGACAAATCAGTGGAGTGGCAGTTCCAGTTGTTCCTCCAGGATGTCGGGCGTGTCGTTCTTCACGCTGTTCGCCTTCTGCGACACACGTCGGGTGACGAGCACGCCGGGAGGCGCCGGCACGAGCAGCCGGCGGGCGTCGTCGAGGTGGACGCCAGGCCCCATCCACGTATCCAGGTCGTCGCGCGAGAGGATCACGGGCATGCGGTCGTGGACCGGCTGGACCAGTTCGTTGGCCGCCGTGGTGATGATGGTGAAGGTCCGCTGGCGTTCGTCCGGCGTTGGGCGCCAGTAGTCGTAGAGGCCGGCGAAGAAGATGAGTGAGCCATCTGGCGAATGGAACCAGATGGGGCGCCGGTCTTCCTTCGGTCCGACCCATTCAAAGAAGCCATCGGCCGGCACCACACACCGGCGCTTCGCGAACGCTTCCTTGAACGGCGCCGTCCGTTCCAGCGTCTCAGCCTTAGCGTTGATCTGTAGCGCCGCACGCTTCGCGTCCTTCGACCACCAGTTGAGCAATCCCCACTTCGCCGGGAGCACCTCCCGTTCCTCGCGTTCCATGCGGACGATGAAGTGCTCATCGGTGGGGGCGATGTTGTAGCGGGGGCGGATGTTCGGCAGCGTGTCGACCGCCACGCCGAGGTCTTCGGCGAGCATCTCGAGCTGCTCGTGGGTCATCGTGAAGCGCCCGCACATGGCCGCTATCTTCGCCTGCCCCGGCGGCCGCTGGCGAGCGCCCCGGCACAAAAGTGGACGCCGGGCATCAAGCGATTGCGGGTTTCTCCCGATACTCGGTGAAAGGGACTCAATCCGCGGAGCGACTTGCACTATGTCCTCGCCCGAGCCGGCCCCGCAGCGGCGACTGCACCTTGTACCCGCCGCCGCCCCCCATGAGGCGGCGCACGACGCTCTCGAAGTGATCGTTGCGACCTCGCCGGATCTGATCTGCCTGACGAACGCGGACGACCGGTTCACGTTCGTCAACGCCGCGTACCGGACGATCCTGGGGTACGAGCCCGAGCAACTGATCGGCGTCCGCGCGCTCGAGCTGGTTCACCCGGATGACGTCGCCCGTGTGGTCGAGGCGTTGCAGGCGGAGCCGGAAGTGCGGGGACTGGAGTTCTACTTCCAGCATGCCCGTGGGCACTGGCTCAAGGTGCAGGCCAACCGCAGCCTGACGCACGACGGCGCCGGGAAAGTGACCGGTTCCGTGATCGTCTCGCGCGACCTCACCGACCGGCAACGGGCCGAAGAACGCTTCCGCATCCTCGCGGACCATTCGCCGATCGGAATCTACATCGCGCAGGAAAGCCGCGCTTCAGTACGTGAACCCGCAGTACGTGCGCTACACCGGCTACTCCGAGGACGAGCTGCTGGGCACCGATCCGATGCTCCTCGTGTTGCCAGACGATCGGGCGCACGTGCGGGAGAACGCGATCGAGATGCTCAAGGGCCAGCGCTCGCTCGAGTACGAGTACCGCGTCGTGAACAAGGCCGGCGAAGTCCGCTGGGTGATGGAGAGCGTCGTCTCGATCGAGTACCGCGGACGCAGAGCCTCCCTCGGCAACTTCGTGGACATCACCGAGAGGAAGAAGGCGGAGGATCTGCAGCAGCGCACGATGGAAGAGCTCGTCCGATCGAACGAAGAGCTCGGGCAGTTCGCCTACGTCGCGTCGCACGACCTCCAGGAGCCGCTGCGGATGGTGGCCAGCTTCACGCAGCTGCTGGCGCGGCGCTATCGCGGCAAGCTCGACGACGACGCCGACGAGTTCATCCGCTACGCCGTGGACGGCGTCACGCGCATGCAGAATCTCATCAACGACCTGCTCAGCTACTCGCGCGTGGGGACGCGTGGCAAGGAGATGCAACCGACCGACTGCGTGGCCGTCGTGGAGCGGTGCAGGACCTTCCTGATGCGCGCTATTGAGGACAGCGACGCGGAGATCCGGAGCGGACCCCTGCCAACCGTCATGGCCGACTCTTCGCAGTTCGAGCAGCTCTTCCAGAACCTCATCGGCAACGCCGTGAAGTACCGTGGCGAAGCTCCGCCGGTCGTCGACATCTCGGCCACGCGTGAAGACGGCCGCTGGCACTTCGTCGTACGCGACAACGGCATTGGCATCGACCCGGAGTACCGCGACCGGATCTTCGTCATCTTCCAGCGCTTGCACGGCAAAGAGGATTACGACGGCACCGGCATCGGCCTGGCGATCTGCAAGAAGATCGTCGAGCGCCACGGCGGGCGGATCTGGGTGGAATCGAAGAAGGGCGAAGGCTCGGCGTTTCACTTCATCATCCCGGACATCGGAGGACAGCGATGACGAACCCAGGAGGGCGAGCAGCCGAAGTGCTTCTCGTCGAAGACAGCCCCGGCGACGTGCGACTCACGCGCGAAGCGCTCAAGGAAGGCAAGGTCCGCAACAACCTCAACGTCGTCCCCGACGGCGTCGAGGCGATGGCCTACCTTCGACGGGAGGGCCAATACGCCGGCGCGACGCGCCCCGACATCGTGCTGCTCGACCTGAACATGCCGCGCAAGGACGGTCGTGAGGTGCTCGCCGAGATGAAGGCGGACGACTCGCTCAAGCGGATCCCGGTCGTGATCCTGACGACCTCCGAAGCGGAGCAGGACATCCTGCGGACTTACGACCTGCACGCGAACTGCTACCTGACCAAGCCCGTAGACCTCGACCAGTTCATCTCCATCGTGAAGTCGGTCGAGGACTTCTGGCTGACGATCGTGAAGCTGCCGAGCGAGTAAGCCATGAGCGACCCGGTCCGCATCCTGCTCGTTGAAGACAACCCCGGCGACGCCGTGTTGCTGCGGGAGATGCTTCGCGATGCGGGCGAGGACCGCTTCGTGCTGAGCCACGTGAGCCGGCTGGACGAGGCCGTGCAACGGCTGGTGATGGCGCCGTTCGACATCATCCTGCTCGACCTCTCGCTGCCCGACGCACACGGGCTGGAGACCCTGAGCCGCTGCCGCGTGCACGCGGGCGGCACGGCGATCGTCGTGCTGACCGGGATGAACGACGAGAGCCTGGCGCTGCGGGCGGTGCAGGAGGGTGCCCAGGACTACCTGGTCAAAGGAACGCTCGACAGCGCGCTGTTGCAGCGGGCGATGCGCTACGCGATCGAGCGACACCGCATGCTGGCGCAGCTCGAAGGCGCCCGCCAGCTCGAACACTACCTGGCGAACCATGATGCCGTCACGGGACTACCGAACCGGCAGCTCTTCTACCATCGCCTCGGGCAGGCGATCACCGAGGCGAAGCGCGACGAGCGGTCGATGGCGGTGGTGTTCCTCGACCTCGACGACTTCAAGTCGCTGAACGACTCGCTGGGCCACGATGTCGGAGACCAGGTTCTACGGGCAGTGGCGATGCGGCTCGGCGAGGTCGTTACAGAACCGAGCTCGGCGGCGCGATTTGGCGGCGACGAGTTCACCTTCCTGTTCCCGCGGCTGAGCGCGGAGGCGGACGCCACGACCCAGGTGCAGCGAATCCTCGACGCGATTGCCGAGCCAATCCCCATCGAAGAGCACACGATCTTCGTGACAGGGAGCGCAGGGATCAGCCTCTTCCCGGCCGATGGGGGAGACCTCGAGACGATGCTGCGCAACGCCGACATGGCGATGTACGCGGCCAAGCAGGCCGGCCGCAACAGCTACCAGCTCTACGTCCCCGACATGAACCGGAAGGCGATGCAGCGTCTGGAGATGGAGCGCCAGCTTCGGCACGCGCTCGCGGCCGAGGACATTGGGCTGCTCTTCCAGCCGATCGTGGACGCCGGCACGAGCCGGATCGTGGCGGTGGAGGCGCTCGCCCGCTGGCACCGCGACGACGGCACGTCAATCGAGCCCGCCGAGTTCATCGCGTTTGCAGAACAGACCGGCCTGATCCTGCCGCTCGGGCAGCAGACGCTGGACCTCGCATGCCGCCAAAACAAGGCGTGGCAGACGGCCGGACTGCCGCCGGTGCGGGTGACGGTGAACCTCTCGGCGCGGCAGCTGCAGCGTCGTCCGGGCAACAAGCAGGCAGCCGCCGACCCCGTGAAGCTGGTCGAAGAAGCGTTGGCTCAATCGGGGCTCGCGCCCGAGTGGCTCGAGCTGGAAGTGACCGAAAGCGTGTTCCTCACCGAGCCGGATTACGCGCTGGCGGCGTTGACGCACCTCCAGGGTATGGGTGTGCGCATCACCATCGACGACTTCGGGACCGGGTATTCGTCGTTCAAGTACCTCAAGGTGCTGCCGGTGCAGACACTGAAGATCGACCGCGAGTTCGTCCGGCTGGTGGGCCGCGACGAGCGCGACACGGCACTTACGGCGGCGATGATCGCGATGGGCCACAGCCTCGGCATGGAAGTCGTCGCTGAGGGCGTCGAGACCGTGGAGCAGTGGAAGAGCCTGCGGCAGCTCGGCGTGGACGCCATGCAGGGGTACCTGTTCACAAAGCCACTCTCGGCAAACGAGATGACGGCGCTGATGGCCGACCGGGCGCGAAGCGCAGCGTAACGAGGACCGGGACCAGATGAGCCGAAGCGGCAAGACCCGCCGTGAGCATTTGGCAGATTTTTTCCAGGGTTTGAACGCGGTTGAACGCGGTTTGAACGCGGTTCGCGGGAACCGTGAACGCGGTTCGCGGGAATCTTGAGTGGGGTTCGACCGCGGTTCACCGCGGTTCGACCATGGTTCGGAACGGCCACCGTGTTGGTACGGCGGCCGTGTTGGTACGGCGGCCGAGGATGGGAGCGAAGGAAGGGACGCGCGCACACAGGAAGCCTGCACAGGATGTGCTCAGAGCGAGAAGGGGCAGGTGGCACGGAACAAGGACCGGTGCCGGCTACGCCGTTTTGAGCATGGCAATGACATCCTGCCACGACGTGCCGTTGGCGACGGGGACCCTGTGTGAGCACGGTGCGCGCTCCCCGACATTGAGCGGCGTGGGAAGTTGCCAGCTCCCTCACGGTCGCCGTGCTGTGGCTCCCCGGGCTCAGAACTCAGGGTCGCGGGCGGGAACCGTAGTCGCCGAAGGGGTCATCGCGGCGGCGGACGGCGTCGCGGTGGCCGAGTTCGTTCATGCTTTTGACGAAGTCGAGGCCTTCCTGGGTGTGGCGGGCGATGCCGTCGAAGAGCGTGCCGAGGCGGCGGCTGGAGGCGAGGCCCATGTTCTCGGCGGTTTCGTTCGCGAGCATTTTGAGCATGATGAGCTGGTTGATGGGGACCTGTGCCATGCGCTTCGCCAGCCCCAGCGTGTAGTCCCAGAGCTGGTCGGCGGGGACGGTTTCGAGGATCAGGCCGAGCTCTGCGGCCTTCTTCGCGGGGATCTCGTCGCCGGTGAGCATGTAGCGCTTGGCTTTTTCGAGGCCCATGCGGTAGACCCACATCGCTGTGGTGGGCGTGCCCCAGACGCGTGACGGCGGGTAGCCGAAGCGGGCGTCATCGGCTGCGACGATGATGTCGGAGCAGAGGACCATGTCCGTGCCGCCGCCGATGCACCACCCCTGGACGGCGGCGATGGTGGGCTTGCGGCAGTACCAGAGCTTCATGAAGGCTTCGACGAAGCGCCCGATCATGGCCATGTCCTGGACGGAGTCCCAGGCCGGCGCATCGGACGGACGTGCCGCTGTCGCGGGGTTCCGCCCCTGGAGGCGGTAGCCGGCGCAGAAGGCCCGGCCTTCGGCGCGGAGGAGGATGACGTGGACGGCGGGGTCTTCGTCCGCCTCGGTGATGGCAGCGGAGAGCTCATCGCGCAGCGCCGGCGTGATGGTGTTGTACTCCTGCGCGCGGGTGAAGGTGACGACGCGGACGCCGGAATCGGTGTGGGTGGAGAGGGTGGTGGGCATGGGGCGCAAGTTTACGCCGGTGGCATGCTATCTCGTGGCGGCGGCCACCTCGCCGCACCTTATCAGGAGCCCGCCGCGGAACTGCTCGCGGATCCGGCTTACGCTCGCCTACTATCTTCCCGTGGCAAACAGTCATTTCGCGAAGCTCGGCGACGTCTGGAAACACCTGCCACTGGCAGAAGTGCTGCATCTCAACCCTCCTCGGCGGTATTGGGAGACGCACGCCGGGTCGGCGTCGTACCCCCTAACCGCGAGTCCAGAGCGCCAACATGGCGCATTACGCTTTCTGCAGCATGCGCCAGACGACCCGGACCTCTCGCGATGCCGCTATCTGCGGGCGCTCGAGGCAACGCCTGGCACGTACCCGGGATCGTCGGCCCTCGCCATCTCTGTGCTGGGACGTAGCGCTCGATACGTCTTTTGCGATGTCGACGAGGAGAGCGCGCAAAGTCTGCGAGAGGTCGGTGCGGGCCTCGATGTCGACGTGGTGAACGCTGACGGTGTGTCAGCCATTCGCGACCGCGCGCGGAGCGAGCGCGGCGACCCTGGCAGCACACTTGTCTTTCTCGATCCCTTCTTGCCCAACGAGCGGCGGTCGCTCCAGGCGCAGACACCCGTCGAACTCGCGGCGAGCCTCGCGCGAAACGGTTTCCGAGTGTTCTACTGGTATGGCTCCGGACAGGGTGATGAACCCGGCTGGGCAGGCAGCGCAATTGCGCGGCTCGCGCCTAGCATCGAACTGTGGTGCGGAGAGTTGAACATCCCCGCGCCGTTCGTCTACGACGGGAAACCAGGAGCATGGGCCTGCGGAATTGTGCTTGCGAACGCCTCGGCGGCGGAGATTGTCGCGTGCGAACGTCTGGGTGCCGCCGTCGAGCGGATGGGGCGTGGCGACTGTTGTTCAGGCAACGCGCCGGAGTACGCGACCTTCACCGTGGTCGCGTGATCACAGCGCCGATGAGATGATGCGTGTGATTCCTGCATCCCAACCTCCCTTCCACCCAAGCGCAGGGTAGATCGAGATGACGACGCGAGTGTTAGAGGGCTGCAAATTCTCGACATCACCGAAGCCGCGCCAGCACGGCCTTCACTTTTGTGGAAGCCCCGCCGTCACGCTTCAAGACGCTCCGAAGGCCCACGAAGTTCCACGATCGACGATCTTCGGTCCGCCGGTCCCGCTCGCGACTACCAGGTGTCGACGTGCGGACGCTTTTTGCCGCGGCGCGGGGCCGCCTGAGGGACGCTGTTCAGCGTCCCGCAGAACCACGCCGCCCACCACCGCACCCGGCGCGGCGGAAGGCGTCCGGCCAAAACTATGGCTTCGCCTGCATTGAGCGCACGGCTTCGGCGCGCGCTACCGAATCCAGCTGGCTCAAGCTCGCTGCGACGGGTTCTGGCGTGGTCGCGGCGAGACGATCGCGAATGGCCTCAAGCGGCAGACCGGCCAACGAGGCCGTCCAGTCTCCGTTCGCGGCGTTCGCGGCAACGCTTTGGCCGTCGAGTTCGACCGCGGCGGGCGTTATTGAAATCAGGCTGACGCTGCGGTGCCTTTGGGGTCCGCGCGGTGCGCTCAATACCCGCTAGCCGTCCAAGTTCGCGTCGAATGCTCTTCGTACCACACGTTGTCGGATTGGCAACCGTAGTCATCGTCGCACCCTGCCCGAGTCGGATAGTAGCTGTTCTTGGTCCAGTTGCTCGATCCAACTTCTTGATGCAGATGAGCGGGCCACTGATTGCAGTCGTTGTTAACGGTGCTGCCTAGGACAAACGACGTCGACGCTGGATAAGACCCGCTAGAAATCGTCGGGGGCGAACCAGGAATCGACGGCGCGGTGTGGTCGTAGCGGATGCCTTCCAATGACGTGCCCAGGGGCGTCTTGACCTCCGCGAACGTGCCATGGCAGCTCCCCGAGGACTCGTCTTCCACATATACCCTTCCAACCCAGCTAATGCCCTGCGTGTTGGAGCTGTAGGACCGCCAGTACACTGAGGCGGATGCGGCATTCTGCCAGTCGAGAGCGACGCCGTCGGTACCAGTCGTACAGACGTCATGCCAGCCGCAAGTGAGGACAGCAGTAGAACTGCTCGTGCCTGGATAATCCCAGATGTAGTACGCGTAGCTGTCTGCGTTGGCGTGACTTGGAAGCCACGCTCCCATTGCGATGCCGCAGATGAAGGCGATCGCAGCAAGAGATTTGAAGCCCGTTCCGGAACTCATTTGTACAGCGCCTCCGCGATCGTCTTCAGGTAGTCGAGGCTCACGTTGCTGCTAAGGACCATCGTGGACCCGTGAATCTCGTCATCCACCACGAAGACGGCCGTCTGCCCGATTCCGGAGGTCCCCACGTCCGCGAAAACCGCGGGCCTTCCCGCCACCGTTCCCGCTGACACCTTCGTCGCGAGAAACTTCTGCGGATACCAACGGACAGATTCCCAGCGGCTGATTTGGACAACGCCGGTCGACCCGCTGACCCCGTCGCCGGCACTCACTTCGAATCGCGCGATGATCCACATCGTTCGCCCGTCGTCTCCGCAGACGCCGACCTGAGGCACAGCGTGCAGGTTCAGCCGCTTTGGAAGAGAGTCGAAATGAAGGTCGAACGGCGTGCCGGCGATCGAAGGTTCCCAGTCGGCAGCCGCAATCGTTTTGGTGCAGGAAGGAGTTGGCCCGTCGCTAACGCCTAGTGTGATTCCGTTTAGCTGTCCCTGGAACTTGGGTTCGTTCCTCTCTTGGTTGAGGTATGGAATGTACCAGTCGGGGAGCGACTTATCGGGAGTCGCTCCGGGTACCGGCGTTGAGTCGCCCGGCGGTGGGCTGCCGTGCGCAGGCCCGTCCGCCTGAACGGCCGGGTCTTGAGCGCGGGCCGGGCCGCCTTTGATGGCCCGGCCGATGAAGAACCCACCCACGACAATCGCAACGAGTGCCACTCCGGCAAACAGGAGTCTCGACCGGTGCATCACTGCAAGTCACCTCCGTGCGAGTTGGCGGGTAGCGTGCCGCTCGCCTCCGACTCTGTCACTGTCACTGTCACTACTGACAGTAGTTTCATGCCACTTGCCCGGGATCTTGCAAAATGCAACACATGAGGTGCTTGCCGCACCATGCCGGCAGGGTCCGTGGGCTGGTGATGACAATCTCCTCACGTTCCACGAACTGGTTGATGCGCCACTTCACGATCCGCTCGCTGATATCAATTTGTAACGCGATGTCACCGTCGCTCATGCCCTGGGCGACCAGTTCCAGCGCTTCGCGTGCGAGCGGCTTTACCTCGTGGTGAAGCTCCAGCCACGCTTCGTGGTGTTGATTGGACATGCACCGCCTCCCGCCCGCGGGCTCTCCCAGACGCCCGGCGCCGTTTGCTCCCCGGCGGCTGTTCGCTCGCAGCGGGAACGGTATAGCACGTATTACAAACGGAAGGGAAGGCTCCGCCCCGGTTCGTAACGTGTGGGCGACCTACCAGGTGTCTACGTGGGGGCGCTTTTTTCCGCGCCGCGGCGCCGTTTGCGGGACGCTATTCAGCGCCTGGATGATCCAGCGGCGGGAGTCCATGGGATCGATGACGTCGTCAACGC